>NZ_JACFSQ010000001.1:0-1580724 GCF_016100335.1 Bartonella sp. W8167 | reverse complement strand
AAGATGACAAATACGCGCTCTATGGTGAAGTTGCTGCACGTTCAAGCTTTAATGACTTTGGTGACAGCTACTCACTTAATGGAACAGTGGGCTTTAGAGCCAAGTTCTAAACAACCTTTATAGGTAAGGACATTGTCAGAGTAATTTTTAAATTTGATCATGGCGCGATATTTTCACGCCATGAGTACGATAAATCCATTCAAATATTTCAAAACTGAACCCGAAAAGCATTCGTTTTGCCGTATTTTTTACGCTCTATATCAACTCCGCTTTCGCCAAGTTGAAGATATATTACATGATTGAGATATAGATATTTCCCTTGAAACAGTCATTATCAGTTTTCTCTTTTGCCAGATGAATAGCTTGTTCAATACGAAAGAAACGTAAAAACCAACACACGAATTGGCAGTGGCATTCGGATAAAATCTTCGTCGAGATTAATGGGGGCGACATTATCTATGGCGAGCAGTTGATCATAAAGGCGGAGTTCCTGAATGTTATATTTCCAAGCGTCGTTAAAAAGAAAACTGCGTTAGAAAATTTATCTCGTTGGGGGATGTAGGGGATAACATCAATAGATAAAACGTTCTTTCTTCATAATTTTACCAAATCCTTTTGTGTCGACACCTATCTCTTTCAAGATTGCGAGATGGGAGATCATCTTAACAATGTTTACGGCGCTTAAAAGCTCGTAACCGGTCAAGATATTTTCTAACTTATCGGGACGATGGGCATAATAATTTCTTGTCTCAACCACTTTGTTTATAATATCGTTTTTCTTGATAGCAGGAAATGCATCGTTAAGTTCTTCGGAAAATATATCCCAATAAGATTTCAACCGCGTTCTAAGCCCAGGTTCATTTATGTGAGCAAGCATGCTTTTGATACGGTCACAAATATCCTTAGGGACATCCGCTTGTCGCAATGTGCTGTATATTTTGTCGGTATTGATGTCTTTTCGTTTCTCTGAACAAACAGTTTTTCGGTGCAGTGCTTCAATAGCTTGTATAAAAAACTGAAACTGTAAAGAGAGATTCAATTGCTTAAGTTCCAGTCCTTGATAATGGAGATTGACAGCTAATTTAATATTTTCTTCGATTTCAAGCCATTTATCAAGAAGCGGTGATAATTCGGAAATATTATTCAAATGGACAATGGAATTCGATGGCTTTTTAGAGCGCAGTATTTTTCTGAAACCGTATACGTCGACTGTTGCGTGTATATCGTCGTTATCTATCTCCGTGGAGATGCTGTTGATATCAAGAATGCGTCCGAAAAGGAATGAAAAAAACTTTCGGACGCTGTAAATTTTATTCAAAGCAAAATTGAAATCGACGGGCTTCGTAAAATGTAAAATAATGGGATAACTATAGGTGCTCAATAGTTCGTTGCGTGATAACTTTTTGAAAGATAAAGATCGCCAAAGTTCTAATTTCATGTCGCAACTTGGGCAATTAATAAAAACAGAGGGTGCAAGAGTGTTCTCCTGATTGTTTGTTGATAATTTTCCGGGGTCCCCGTGATCAAAAGGGGATTCAAACTTTGGCCAATTGTGAATTTTATCAATATCTTCAATATCAATTTTCCAATTATCCGAACATATTTCGTCGAAATTTTTGAAGTTTGCTCCTTTGAATGCAAAGCCTATATGAAATCTTGTGTCGGATCGGCCTGAAAAATCGAAATTCGCATTTTCTTCATGAAGTTTATACAATGAAAACAAGCTGGTGGATGAGCCGATAGATGATTTGAAATTCAGTAATTCAATTTCGCTCGGAGCCACCGATTTTGGCCAATCACTTTTGGATAGATCTTTTTCATTGATAATCAACAGCCCCGATATGTTAACGGAAATTTTTTCGTCGGTTAGATGAAGTGCGGCAGGAAATTCCTTTCCATCAAATATTACACTGCCCATATGTTCTTCATTGACCAATTTCGAAACTCCTTTATTTGAAAATCATTACCTACTTCAAATATATAAAACAGTTTTAGCATAGTAGAATTATTGACATCAAAATTTTAAAAAAAGTCGTCTTGTATATTACACAGCATTGGTCAATGGAGATTTATGAATAGAGCATTTTTCGTTAGAAAATTTTCACTTGAAGCCTTACTTAGAACAGAAAAAACATTCCGACACAGACAAGTGTCATAACGCCCCAAACACCTGTCCAGGATGTTGCGTTCAGTATCCACGGTATAATTGTCGGGGTTGCGAACAATATAAAGAAGGTTGCAGTATTTGCCATTGCCATCGCTGTTGCAACGCTTTTCGGGCCTGCCATTGATGCCAATTCGGTCATGCCAACACCTTGCCAAGATAATATGAAGACGCCGGCAACGAGAACTGCGGCAACCAAAGCCCACGACAGATGCGTCGATGGAGTCGCTCCATAGAAAAAGGTAAGCAACGTAAGAACAAAAAACGCGAGTGCACTTAATATCGTTACCGTTTTTAGAAAGCCTACGCGATTGTTTTTCTTGTCAGTATAATAGCCGCCGGAAATACGTGTGAAACCGGCACTTATCTGGATAAAGAACAGTATCGCGCTGATATATTCAATATTGATATGGGCGAAGTCATGTAAGAAAAGCATTGTAAAAGTCATCAACGCAAATTGCGGTGCGCACAAAAGGCCAATAGCTATGACAATACGCCATATGGCCAACTGTTTGAAAACATGGTTAACGGATTCGGTTTTCTTGGTTGTTCCGTTTGCTTCGGTGCTTTTTCCCTGGTCAATATCAACAACCCAAAGATAAGTTAAAAAGGCAAAGATAATGCAAAATAAGGCCGAGATATAAAGTGACCAGACAAAACTTGATTTATATGAAACGAGAGGGAAAAAGACTGCTCCCAAGGCATAGCCGAGCGGAACAGCAGTCTGTCTGACACCCATCGCAAATCCACGTTCATCTTTGTCGAACCATTGCATAATAGCTCGTCCACTCGAACCATTCAGGCTGCCCCCTGAAAGGCCGATGATGAGTAGCCCGATGAACAATGTTACAGGAGCATAAACAATCGGAACGACATTTATTATGATGGCTGTCAGGATGAGGACAACTGCGGTCGTCGTCAGACCGGTTATAAGAATAGGCCGGTCACCCAGCCGGTCTGTGAGCATTCCCCAAGGAACTTCACCAAAAGCTATGCCTATTCCGACAATTCCCATAAGCATGCCTAATACCGGCGTGGAAATTTGATAATCATCTCGTAAAAGGAGAGCTGCGGCCGGAACACCGCCAATTACAAATGTAAAACATGTATTTGCCAATGCACATGTAAACAGCACTTTCCATTTGTGACTGTTTGAATGGACCCCGTTGTTTATGAAAGCTTTTTCACTCATTATTTAGCTCCGCTTTTTTAGTTGTGAAATGCGTAGCACTGGATTAAATATAAATATAACAGGATTTTTTTATAAAATAATTCGGTTTTTCCGAATTACAAAAAGGTGGGTATATGCAAAATCTCGATCCCGATTTGCTAACGACTTTTATTACGATTTTGGAAACAGGAAGCTTTCTGAAAGCATCTGAACGTCTTTACCGTTCTCAGTCGGCATTGACAGAGCAAATGCAAAAACTTGAACTTGTTTGTGGCTGTCAACTGCTGGAAAGGGGCAAAAAAGGAACACGTCCAACAATTGATGGCGAGAAGTTGCAAAAACATGCTCTTGCTATTTTGAAACTTAACCGTTTGGCACTTGCTGATATGCACAATGTTGCCGCAACCGAAAACATTTCTATTTCTATTACAGATTATCTCATGCCTGAAAAAGTTGCTCGAGCTTTGGAAATGTTGACAGGAGCTCGTCCGAAAATACAATTGAGCCTTACATTCAAAAGCGGGTCAAATGCGCTTATCCACGACAACAATCTTGACGGTTTCGATATAATAATCCTGACACATCTTATCGGTACACCGTTACCGGCTTATCCGGATAGGGTCATTATAAAACGCGAGCCGTTATATTGGGCAGGTGCTGCAAAGAAGAGGTTTTCAACCGGTGAGGTATTGCCGCTGATCGGTATGAAAAAAGGTTGCCTCATACAAAAGGCCGCCCTTCAACTTCTCTCCGATAGTTCGGTTCCTTATGGATTAACACATACTGCGTCGAATGTTGCGAGTTTACAATTGGCAATCAAAGCCGGTTTGGGAATCGGATGTCTTAACAAAAATTCGATGGATGACAGTTTAAAAGATTATACACATTTATATAATCTCCCAAGTTTGCCGGATATTGAATATCTGCTTTTATATAAGCCGGAAAAATCGGATGTTGCAGAAGTTTTACGCCAATCACTTGATACGACTTTAAATTAGAAAATGGAGTAGTCTATCATCATAGGTTTTTGAACAATATTTCAACCATGCATAAAAGAACCCGAGACTACGATTGATTTATGCGTGTATCAAAAAATTGGTATATTTTTATTCCACTTTATTTCCATTTAAAAAATAAAATATCGGGTAAGTTATAGAAACTTGAAAAATACCGGAATTCGAGAGTTGAATTCCGGCATTTTTAAACAGTGAAATAAAGACAGCATAAAGCTGTCTTTGAAATGTTGAAACAGCGGTTAGAGAAGATGTGGACAAATCAGCACTGAAGCCATGTAAATGATGCCGACCCAAATCATCATGACCACTGTATATCCTATGATGTTTTGCAATTTTAATTTAGAAATAGCAAGCGCCGGCAAAATCCAGAATGGCTGTATCAGATCATTCCATGCATTTCCCAACATGACTGCCATTGAAGTTTGAGCAACAGATGCATTCATTGATCGTGCAGCGTCAATCATGAACGGTCCCTGTACAACCCAATGACCACCGGCGGAGGGGGCAAAAAAATTAACAAAATAGGAACTGATAAGCCCCCAGAATGGCAATGTATCGGGTGTTGAAATATGCACGAAAAGTTCTGCAATGGATTTTACTAGCCCGGAAGCATCCATAATTGCCATAATGCCCGCGTAAAAAGGAAACTGCAGGATGATACCTCCGATGGTTTTTATCCCCTCATTGAGCTTTGTGACGTAATTTGCGGGTGTACCGAGAAGAATAATGCCGATAAACAGAATAAAGTAGTTGATGATGTTGAGATCCAGCGCCCCACCTTTTACAAAATAACCGACAAAGTAAAACATGCCAATCAAGCCGATCAAATAGCTGATAAAATGGCTATTGTTCAGTTTTGCGGCAAAAGTATCATGTTCCGCTACCAGTTCGATTTCGGATTTATTATCTGTAACGATGTTTTCCGGATCTTTGTACTCCACAATATCGTCTTTATTTTTTGGATGAAGGGATGCATTAAGAATAGGCAAGGTTATTATGACAATGAGTGCTGTAACCAGCATGGGGATAGAAAATATGGTTTCTTTCAATGAAATGATACCCATCTGCCCTTGTAATGCGTGACCTTCTGTCGATATTAAAATAGGTATAGTTGCAGATAGTCCGAGCCCGTAAAGTGTAAAACCGCTATAGGCTGATGCAATAATGAGCGGATAATGAACACCGCGAACATTGTGTGCGAGTTTTTTTTGCGACAATGCCGCCGATAACCAGCCCAAATCCCCAATTCAGGTAACTTCCGACGGCTCCTACCAAAGTTGCAACAATAATTGCCTGGCGCGGTGAATGCACACAACTGACGATTTTATCGAGAAAACGGTCGACAATTGTGGCGCCTGCCAGCACATATCCCATAGCTAAAATAACAGCCATTTGAGTTGTGAAACTTAGCAGTTTCCAAAAGCCGTTTCCCCAACTTAAAATCATATCGGATGGTGCTTGCCACTCGACCAATATGGCTAACAGCATCGTAAGCAACGTTAAAAGAATGGCAAATACAAATGGATCGGGAAGATATTGGCGCATCAATTCAGTAAAAAATTTGGTTATTTTGTTCATATTTTACATCGTTGTTTAACGAAGCCTCCGCTTTTAATGATAGAACCGTTGAATTTTGTGAAATATTTTAAAGGAAGATAATATTAAAAATAATTTATATATATTTATAAAACTTCCAAAATTTATTATATAAGAAGAAATAATACTTTAATATTTTATAATAAAAAATAAAATAATATAGTATATTAAATATACACAAATAAAAAAATTTTTATTTTTTATAAAATCATACCAATATATTGTTATACAGTTTTAATTTGAAAAATCCGATTTTCTCAACTGCTTGCAACCATAAATCCGAAAACGGGATGTCAATATCGTTGTTCTCTCCATGGCAATAGATTATATTTAGAAAACAAATCTATTGCGACAGTGCAATTGACACTCTCATTGTTTTCTACGTGCCCTTCATAGGGGTGCCACACCAACAGTCATGCCACCACAGACATAAAGCGTTTGTCCTGTGACAAAACCGCTCTGCTCGGCCAGCATGAAAGAAACAGCTTGTGCGACATCTTCAGGTAAACCGATACGTTTAACGGGAATGGAGTTGATGATAGCTTTTGTGCGCGGTGAATCGTCTGGATTTGCCTTCTGGAACAATTCCGTTTTGATGGGGCCGGGGCCGATTGCATTGGACGTAATACCGAATTTACCCAGTTCCAAGGCCCAAACTCTTGTCATTCCGATAAGCCCCGCTTTTGTTGCGGCATAGGCAGTGCGCAACTCTTTTCCCAATGCAGCGCGAGATGAAATGTTGACAATTCGGCCGAAGCCCGCTTCCTTCATGGAAGGAACTAAAGCTTGCATACATTGCATGGCACAACGCAAATTAAGCGACAAGACGAGATTCAAATCGTCTAAGGTTTGGGTTTCCGCACTCGCCGGACGGACGACACCGACATTGTTGACAAGACGTGTGATAGGGCCTTGTGCCAATGCAGTCTTTAAAGCTTGTTCTGTCTCATCAGGGTTGGAAAGATCGGCAATGATGCCGTCGCCGGTTCTGTCAATAATAACCGGTTGATAGCCGTCCTCAATTGACCGTCGGGCAATGGCAGCACCAATTCCGTTAGCGCCGCCAGTTATGAGAATACGTTGTTTTGTTGTCATTTGTTTTTCCTAAGTCTTTCATTAACACGCCGGATAACTCGAAGAAGACATCGCTTTGGTGAAATGAGTTCGAATACTGTTTACTGAAAACTCTCCTCAGACAGTGGCAACAGGTGTGAGGGGGGATGCGATTGCACCGAGTAGATCAAGAGGTGGCGCTGTCAAAAGAAAGCGATATCTTTTATGATTGCGCAACTAGTTGGCAAGTGGTGTTAAATTCCATAATTCTCCGAGGTGGAGACCAATTTTGAACAAACAGTGCTCATGTAACGGCAGCAGTGCGCAGCTATGTTCCCCTTTGCGTGCCGGAAACGCCTCTACAGCATAATTATCCGCAGCAAGTGCTGCGATTTTTGTGTCGGTCAACCATTCGAGAAGTTTTTCATCGCTTCCATCAAGAACAGCTGAACTCTTTTCAAGCTTTTCTTTGTCGGGGTTACGATTCATTTTTAATACAAGATCGGCAAAGCCACTATGAAGGCACAATATGTCGCCCTTTGTCACTTCGATTTTGTCTTTGTCCAATATTTCCATAATATCGGAATAGGTAACAAGTTTACGGGCATCTCCGAAATGTGCACGTAAATCCAGCATAACAGCGCGTCCCTGAACAGCCTTACGTGACATTTTTTCAATGCCCAATGCATGTGCCGATGAGGTACTCGCATTGTCAAAATTGGCCGGAATACCGGTATCCCTTATTTGTTCGGGCCCGACAATATCTTTACCGGCAGCAAATCCGTTATAGTAAACGGGTCGCCTGATACCGTCACCTTGCGTATCGAATAACGAACCGGCATGCGCCAACCCGTCCCATTGTGTCGAATATTGCAGAGAAAGTATAACCATATCGTCACTTAGAACGTCAGACTTTCCTGGAACAAGTTTATCCATTTCGCAATTATAGTTGACGCGGTTCTGACGTAATAAAGGCCGCAAAATAGGCGGATGACGATTAGGATTAAGTTTTTCTCCTCCCGGATAATCGAGGGGAAGACTTAGAGAAAAACTTAAACCCTCTTTAACTTCTGCTATACCTTCTTTTACTTTTTGCGGCGTAAGATAATTAAGACAACCCAATTGATCGTCAGGGCCAAAATCACCCCAGTTTGCACCGTCAGGGCGCTTTTTCCACCTCGATGTTGACATATTTATCTCTTCCAATAAGTATAAAAAGTTTGTCTGACCACAAGCGACCAATGAGACGTTGCCAGAATTTCAGTAAAGCTTTATGTCAGGCGCGTTCAAACGCGACAGCAATTCCTTGCCCGACACCGATACACATAGTCGCCAGTGCATATCTGCCTTGTGTCAGTTTCAACTGCAGTGCAGCAGTGCCTCCGATACGTGCTCCGGACATGCCGAGCGGGTGGCCAAGCGCAATGGCTCCACCATTCGGGTTTACATTTTCGGCGTCGTCTTTGATTCCGAGATCGCGCAATGTCGCAAGTGCCTGACTGGCAAAAGCTTCGTTGAGTTCTATAACGTCGAAATCCCGAGGTGTCAGGCCGAGATGACGGCACAATTTTTTTGTTGCGGCTGCCGGGCCAATTCCCATAATACGCGGTTCAACACCGGCGGTAGCGCCGGCTATAATACGTGCAACCGGTTCGAGATTATATTTTTTTACTGCCTTTTCGGATGCGATGATGAGTGCGGCTGCGCCATCATTCACTCCCGATGCATTACCGGCTGTCACCGTAGCGCCCTCTCTTTTATTGATGACACGCAAACCTGAAAGAGCTTCCATGCTGGTCGAACGCGGATGTTCGTCTTTATCGACAATAATCGGGTCACCTTTACGCTGTTTTATTGTAACGGGAATGATTTCCTTGGCAAGGCGGCCATTTTTTTGTGCCGCTGCGGTCTTCTGCTGGCTACGCAGTGCGAATTTATCCTGATCTTCACGTGAAATGTTGAAATCAATGGCGACATTGTCACCTGTTTCCGGCATTGAATCGACGCCATATTGGGCTTTCATCAATGGGTTGACAAAACGCCATCCAATCGTTGTGTCAAAGATTTCCGCGGAACGTGAAAACGCTTTTTCAGCTTTCGGCAAGACAAAAGGTGCCCGCGACATGCTTTCTACACCGCCGGCAATCATAAGTTCGGCTTCTCCCGTTTTGATCGCACGGGCGGCGGTCTGGATTGCATCAAGCCCGGAACCGCAGAGACGGTTGATTGTCGCTCCGGATATTGAATAGGGAAGTCCTGCCAGAAGCAATGCCATTCTTGCAACATTGCGGTTATCCTCACCGGCCTGATTGGCGCAGCCCATCAAAACATCATCAACAGCTTCCCAATCAATGGTCTTGTTCCGTTCGACAATTGCTTTGAGAGAAATGGCGGCCAGATCATCGGCGCGAACAGGAGCAAGCGCGCCGCCAAAACGGCCGATTGGTGTTCGTATGTAGTCACAGATAAAAGCTTCGGTCATTTTTCCTCCTCGATAACTGGTACAACCAGATCTGTTACGGGTCCATCAATATGAAGTTTGGCGCCGGTTATTGCTTGTAAGTCGTCAAAACTGAGCGAAGCCAATTTTTCGCGTAACACAAAATGCCGGTCGACAATGTCGATGACTGCATGGCTCGTATAAACCCGTGTCACGCAATTAAGACCCGTTAGCGGAAAAGTGCATTTTTCAACGAGCTTCGGATCACCCTTTTTGGTTATGTGTTCTGTGACAACGCAGACCTTCCTGGCTCCATGCACGAGATCCATAGCGCCTCCCACAGCAGGAACACCTTTCGAGCCGACACGCCAATTGGCAAGGTCTCCATTTTCTGCAACCTGATAAGCACCAAGGATTGCCACATCAAGATGACCGCCCCGCACCATGGCAAAACTGTCGGCATGATGGAAATAACAACCGCCGGGCTTCAAAGTAACAGCTTTTTTGCCTGCATTAATCAAATCCCAGTCTTCTTGACCGGGAAGTGGCGGTTCACCAAACCCCAGAATTCCATTTTCAGTATGAAATATGGCTTCATGACCCTTAGGTTGGAAACGGGCCACCATTTCGGGAAAACCGATACCGAGATTGACATAGGCACCATCTGCAATATCTTGTGCCGCGCGCCACGCAATCTGTGCATTGGATAGCTTGATCTTTTCATACATATCCGTGTTCATTTGTAGACTACCCCCGCGTGAATAAGTACTTCTTCCTGAGCCGGATTTGTTACTTCAACAATATCGTCAACAAAGATTCCCGGTGTGATGATATTTTCAGGATCGATATCACCTGCTTCGACCAATTTTGACACCTGAACGATCGTGTGTTCGGCTGCCATACACATAAGCGGGCTAAAATTGCGCGCAGCTTTGTGATAGGTCAAATTACCATAACGATCACCGACATTGGCCTTAACCAAAGCAAAATCGGCCTTTAACCAGCGTTCCTGCACATAGAAACGGCCGTCAAATTCCGCGACCGGCTTGCCAATTGCAAGTTCTGTGCCGTAGGATGTAGGTGTGTAAAAAGCGGCTATGCCCGCTCCTCCGGCGCGTATACGTTCTGCCAGAGTGCCTTGTGGAACGAGTTCCAATTCGATTTTCCGGGCAAGGTATTTTTCGGTGAATGCACGGGGATCACTGGAACGGGGAAAAGAACACACCATTTTTTTTACCATTCCGGCATCAATCATCGCGGCAATGCCGACATAGCCATTACCGGCATTATTATTGATAACGGTAAGGCCGGTTACTTTTTTGTCTATCAATGCATGAATAAGTTCAATCGGCGTGCCTGCGCCGCCGAAGCCACCGATCATTACGGTTGCACCGTCCTTGATCGGAGCCACAGCTTCCTCGACGTTAGGAATAGATTTGTCCATCTTTAGCCTCCCGAAAGATGACATCAGTATTACTGACTTGAAAATTTATAGTAGAGTAGGAACAAAATCGGACAAAACACCGAGAATTAACCGCCGGGCAAATAAGACTTGTCTTATTTGCCGTTAGATTTTCTTGAAAATGTATATGTCCGGATTTCAGGCTCCCACGCTATCTCCCATATTTCAAACTAAGTGCGTTTTACTTCTTGCGTCAATATAAAATGTTCAATAATAGATATTTGTTCATATATTGTACAAAAGGGGCGCAATGCATTCACCTGTTAAAACGGATTTTGTCGGCGGATTTGCCAAAGGTTTGAAAGTGATTGAAGCCTTCAATTCGGCAAAGGCACGCCTTTCCATTACCGATGTCGCAACGATTACGGGCTTTGATCGCGCAACAAGCCGGCGTTGCCTTCTCACTCTATGTACACTCGGTTTTGCGAAATATGACGGGAAGTATTTTTCCTTAACAGCTAAAATATTGCGTCTTGGCTATAGTTATCTGTCGTCAGCGTCTTTACCGGTCATCATCCAGCCGTTTCTTGACAAGCTTTCGGCCAAATTAGGTCAAAGTTCTTCTTCGTCGATTCTTGATATGACAGAGATTGTTTATATTGCGCGTGCTTCACAGGTAAAAATAATGTCGGTGAATTTGACTGCCGGCAGCAGGCTTCCAGCCTGGTGTTCGTCTATGGGGCGGGTATTGCTTGCAGGCTTGCCTGAAGACGAGCGCAAAAGAATATTGGACGCAAGCCATATCGAACAGAGAACAGTAAAAACTTGTACTGACCGGAAAGCACTCGAGAAAAAAATAGAAACTGTTGCCGAAAACGGTTTTTGTCTTATGGACCAGGAGCTCGAGATCGGGTTATGTTCTATTGCTGTGCCAATAAAAACTGCTTCGGGGAAAGTTGTGGCGGCTTTGAATATCGGGGCACCGGCCGTTGAAAACTGCTTGCAAGAAATGACGACACATTATCTGCCCGAATTGCGAAAAACAGCTCATGATATTTCGGCGCTTATTCCGGTTCGCTGAAGAGATCGGCGCAGGTAGAGATCATATAGTGCACCTTCAGTGAAGGAATCTTCGTTCCAAACCAAATGAAGTCGTATCGTTTTGAAAAAAACGCAAATGATTATCTATCAAATTCCGGTTTTTCCTAAAAACAAATGGCAAAAAGGCGCACACAATAAGTGGCAAAGTTCGCTTTCCCGAATGTTATGAATGAAATAATCGCGATATAAATAGCACTCAAAAAACAGTAATCGGGAAAGACATTTTAAAACTATTCCCAAGCATCAATGAGGCGTTCGATTTCATAAGAAACGCGACTGATATTGCCTTTTTGATCGGCAAGTTCGACACGCCAATGATTTGAAAACTGGTTGACCGATTTTTTCATCGGTATTGTACCGCTCATGAACAAAGTTCCGGGGCGGGCAAGACCGGCTTTTTCAAGCTTTGTCAGCCATTTTGAAGGGGAGATAAGAAGGCCGGCATTGCCGTTTTGAATAAGCTTTTCTTCCTGTCTGTCTTTTACCCAAGCTTTCAAAGTAAAGTTGGCAAACAAATCCTTGACCTCGCTATAACGCCAGGCGAGATCGCCGATAAAGTCGGGCGCGGATTGTTTTGACCATGCAACGCCATGGGCTTCCAACGCGCGATCAGTATGATCGCAAGCAGCCATCAATAAATGTTCGTTTTCATTTTTACCAATATAGAGTGCCCATTCAGCTTCACCAGAAGTTTTATCATGCGGAGCCTGATAAAGATGTTCTTGCGAGACGACGTGAGAGCCTAAAGGATAAAGTGTCGGAAACGTTTTCGGAGCAGGGACACCAATTGCCGCGAGCTCTTCTATATGGTGGCGGACTTCCTCGCTATTTGATCCGGCATATCCGGCGTTGAACACCCATTCAACATTGACAGTCTTCAAGCCACTGCCAACGACATATACAATGAGACTTCCCATCCCGTTCTCCCTCAAAAAAATAGTAGACTTGCTATATATCAATGATGCATACTTATGGTATACCAAAATCATACAATAACAAGGGGAACTTAAATGGAAAATATTTTAAAAGAAACGGAACCACCAATAAAGCGCAAAAGTCTTGTTAAAGCATTTGCTGCAAGTCTCAGCGGGACTTCTTTGGAATGGTATGACTTCGCAGTTTATGGTGCTTGCGCGGCGTTGGTTTTTGGCCATTTGTTTTTCCCTGAAGGAGATTCACTAGCCGGCACTTTGAAGGCTTTTGGCACTTATGCGGTAGGCTATATTTCCCGTCCGTTAGGCGGCATATTTTTTGGGCGTCTTGGTGATATTGTCGGGCGCAAAAAAGTATTGGTGTGGACGTTATTGTTGATCGGCATTGCCACCTTCATCATCGGGCTTTTGCCGACATTTGCATCTGTCGGATATCTTGCTCCGACACTTCTTGTTCTGTTGCGCTTTGCTCAAGGTGTCGGCGTTGGCGGTGAATGGGGAGGTGCTGTTCTTCTCTCCAGCGAATTCAGCAAACCCGAACAAAGAGGATTTTGGGCATCTGCGGCGCAAGTTGGGCCGCCTTTAGGTAATTTGCTGGCAAACGGTGTTCTTGCTATTCTGGCTTTTTTCCTGACTACTGCCCAATTCAACGATTGGGGGTGGAGAATAGCTTTTCTGCTTTCTGCGCTATTGGTCGTATTCGGTTTGTGGGTTCGCTATTCACTTGAAGAAACCCCTGTCTTCAAAAAACTTGAAGAAAAGAATGAACGCTCCAATGCGCCGGTTTCGGAAGTATTCAAATACGAAAGCAGAGCACTTTTTGGCGGTATTCTTGCACGCATCGGGCCGGATGTTCTTTATGCCTGTTTTACGGTTTTTGTACTTGCCTATGCCACGCAACATTTGGGAATGCCACGCTCTGACGCTATCATATCTGTCACAATTGCTTCCGGTATTCAGGTGTTGTTCATCCCCTTTAGTGGTTGGCTGTCTGACAGAATAGAACGACGTGTCATTTATGCTGTCGGGGCAGTTCTTGCGGCAATCTGGACATTTTTGTTCTTCTATATGATGGAGGAGCCGACTTTTGTTCGTCTCTTCATCGGGGTGACAGGCGCTCTCATATGCCATTCATTGATGTATGGCCCGCAGGCTGCCTTGATTGCAGAGCAATTTTCGGCACGCTTGCGCTATACGGGGAGTTCTCTTGCCTACACATTCGCAGGTATTGTCGGTGGTGCCATTGCGCCGTTATTGCTCGCGTGGTTTATATCATTTGACAAGAGCGGTTTTGCCATCTGCCTTTATATAGGTATTGCATGCGTATTGACGCTGATCGGGCTTGCAATGACAAGGAAAGCGCGCGGATCCTGAAACAGAGATCGAAACGGTGTCGGAAGCCAAAATGGCACCGGTCGTTTCAGCATATCCACGTTTTAAATAAATAGGATGGGGTTTTATCAGGAACAAATCCGATAAAGCTCCATCAAACGAGATGTTGGCGTGTCCGGTCAAGATGTTCGAGAATGGCTTTCTTGGCTTTTCTGACATCTTTGGCGAGAAGCGCATCGATAATACGTTGATGTTCTTTTAGCACTTCGGTTCGTCTTTTTGCAGTTTTGCGGATGGCACGTACACCAAAGGTTACATAGCGTGCACGGAGCAGCTCGTACATCTGGTTTAAAACCATGTTGCCGGTTGCTTCAATCAAGGCACAATGAAAGGCACGGTCATGTTCGATAAAGTCAAGATAAGGATCGTCAAGTGCCATAAGTTTCTGGTCTTCCAATTCCTTGATCATGACAGGCGTCGGGTCGATATTTTGCGAGATGCAATATTCCGCGCTCCAGCTTTCAACAACACCACGCGCCTGAAAAATATCGTTGACTTGCTGCACGTTCATTGGTGCGACAAAAGCACCGCGGTTAGGCTTCAGATCAATCAGATCTTCACTGGCAAGCATCATAAAAGCTTCTCTTACCGGTGTGCGGGAAATGCCCAAACTATCGGCAATTTCTCTTTCGTTAAGAAAAGTTCCAACGAAAGAGGGATTGGTTAAAATGGTGTTGCGTATATGGGAATATGCGCGTTCACGACCTGAAGATTTCTTGTACATTATGCTACGTTAATTATAGTTTCGAACGAATATATAAAATCACAATATTGATAAGTATAGGGAGAATTCAAATGGGTGAAAACATAAAAATTGGATTGGCACAAATAAGAAGTGGTACTGACAAACAAAAAAATAATGCAGAAATCGTTAAAATGATTGAACAGGCAGCCACTCGGAAAGTTGATATACTGGTTTTCCCCGAGGCAGCACAGGTTTCCTTCGAAGCGGCTTTGAAGGATGAGGCAGAACCGCTTGAGGGCCCTTTTGCAACATTGATCCGCTCTTATGCCGTAAAATATGATATGATGATTGTCGCCGGTATGTTTGAACCGGCAAATGACGGACGCATACGCAATAAGTTGATAATTACCGGAAGAAATACTGAGGCCATTTATCAGAAAGTTCATTTATATGATGCGTTTGGTTCACGTGAATCAGACCTCGTTGAAGCGGGAAGTGATTACCTTGTTCTCGATACAGTGTTCGGCAAGATCGGTTTTGCTATTTGTTATGATTTGCGGTTTGCCGACCAGTTTACCGCAATGGGGAAAAAAGGCGCAAAATTGATTATCGTTCCGGCTTCTTGGGGGGATGGTCCCGGGAAAGCCGAGCAGTGGGATTTGTTGGTTCGCGCCCGTGCGGCTGATTCTGAAGCTTGGCTTGTTGCCTGCGATCAGGCCTGGCAACCGTCAAAGGGAACAGCACCCCTTGGCATCGGACTAAGTTCCATTGTTGACCCGACAGGAAATGTGCGCGCACGTCTGGCAAGCGAAGCTGAGCTCATGGTCTTCGACATCAATTTAGGAAATGTGGAAGCTATTCGCGCACGTATTCCGATATTGGGATAACCCGATGTTCGGGTGATAAAATATTATTTTGAATAAATACTATGTCACTTATTGGCATAGGCAGTTACAAAACAACAAAATCGGGCAATGATGAACGCCCATCATGCCCGATCTTCCATTTGATTTTTATTTCAATTCGGTAGCAAAACTATCAAGCGGATATTCTTTTTTGACAATGCCTTTTTTATAAAGATAGGCTCCGTAAGAAATATATCTTTCTTTGTCGAGATGAAGTGGATTTTCGCTGAATAACGGAACCGTTTCCATCCATATCTTTTTGTTGAGATCGGTATCAAGTTCCTTATATTTTTTTACAAAATTGTCCCATGTTTCCTGTGGGTGAGCTTTCAGATATTGCTGGCCTTCATGAACGGCTTCGAGGAATTTTTTATAAGCGTCATGTTTTTTTAAGTCATTTTTGGCAACAAAAATCAGTTCGTCATAGGGAGGAATACCATAGTCTTCAACCTTCATAATAACAGGTTCTACGCCCTGTTCGCGTATTTCATTGCCTTCCACATTGCGATAACCGCCAATGACTGCATCAACCTGTTTTGACATCAACCCGCTTACAAGATTGAAATTGACATTTACAAGCTCGACATCCTTTATCGTGAGACCCTGATTTTCCAACATTGTTCCCAAGATTACGGGTTCGATACTGCTCACAGAAAACCCGACCTTTTTGCCTTTGAGATCAGCCGGTGTTTTAATTCCGCTATCGGGAAGCGCCAAAACAGTATTGAGCGGTGTTTCAATGAGTGTTCCTATACGTGTCAGCGGTAATTCTTCATCCTGAAAAATGTAGAGTTGCTGTTGGTAGGATAAAGCAATATCGGCTTTGTCGGATGCAACCAGACGCGGTCCTATATTGGGGTCGGAGGGAGTGACTATTTCGACATCAAGTCCGCGTTTTTCAAAACTGCCAATCTGTTCGGCAACAATCAAAGGTGCATGATCGGGATTAAGATACCAATCAAGGACAACTGTAAGTTTATCATTTGCTTTAGCACCGAAAACGCCGAGAAAAATGATGAGGATCGAAAATATTATTTTTTTAAACACGTTTCCTCCGGAAATATAATAAAAAGAAAAATCAATTTTGTTGAGATTTTTTATCCCAGTAGATAACATATTTCAATATGATATCGGTGATATACCATAAAATCATTGCAATAATGGAAAGTATAAATATTGCGGCAAAGCATGTCGGTGTTTGCATACGGGCATTGGCGTTCAACATGATATAGCCGAGCCCGCCGGACGACCCCACCCATTCGCCGATAATCGCACCAATCGGAGCAATAGCAGCGGCGACACGCACACCGGAACCAAGTGCCGGCAGCGCTGCCACAAGCCTGATATGGACAAGTTGAGACAAGGGAGATGCTCCCATGGTTCTCGCAAGATCGAGATATCCTTGGTTGGTTCGCTGCAAACCGTCAAAAAAGGCTGTTGTAACAGGAAAAAATATAACCAGTATTGCGGCGATGATTTTCGAGAGGATACCGTAGCCGAACCATAGAACCAGAATGGGGGCAAGGGCGAAAACCGGTATTGACTGGCTTACAATCAGAACCGGCATCAGCCATTTTTGCAATGTCTTGGAAAACATTAGAAGAAGCGCCAAAGCAGCACCGGACAAAATCCCCAAAACAAAGCCGATGACAATTTCGACAATTGTAATCAAAGAATTTTCCAGAAGATATTGCCGTCCATTCCAAAGTGATTGTGCGACAACAAGGGGGGAGGGCAAAATGTATTTTTTGAGATCGAAAATAATGGCGACAGCCCACCATAATGCAAGGATGCCAAAGAAAACCACAAGACCATGAAGGAAAAATGCAAGTTTTTTATTGAAGCGGTTCTGCAAGCTATATCCCCTTTAAAAAATGCATCAATTCGGTTTCGCTCTTTATGCGGTTTTTATCATCATAATTTCTCGGTGCTTTACCTTCGACAAGAATAGCAGGTAAGAATATCGCCGGTTGACCTTTGAGAACCAGTATACGCTGACACAATCGTGCAGCTTCGGATGGATCGTGGGTAACAAGCAATACCGTTTTGTTTTTGAGAAGATCAAATGCAAGTTCCTGTATGGTGGCGCGAGTAACCGCGTCAAGTGCCGAAAATGGTTCGTCCATCAATACAACGGGTTTGTCTTCATATAATGTACGGGCAATAGCCACCCTTTGGCGCATACCACCCGATAAAGTTTCGGGGAGTTGCTCTTTGACCGACAAAAGACCGACCTTTTCCAGTAATTCTTCGGCTTTTTTGTAGTCCTTCTTCTCATGGCGCAGTCTTGCTCCAAGGCAAACATTCTCTATCACCTTGAGCCAGGGAAATAGCAAATCCTGTTGCGCCATATAGGTTATGCGGCCATGAAGACTGTCACCGTCGGAACCTGAAATTTTTCCGCTATCGGGGGCAAGTAGGCCGGCAATAATTTTCAGAAGGGTGGTTTTGCCAATTCCGCTTTGCCCCAAAAGCCCGACAAATTCACCGGCAGGAATATCAAAATCCAGCGACCGAAAAACTGCTTTGCCTTCATAATCGAGAGAAATGTTTCGCGCTTTGATACCCAATAAGGGAGAAGAACTTGTCATTGATGAATGATCCTGAAACTAAGCTATTCTGACACTATTCAAATTCGGGTAACAAGCAATTCTTTCCGGTTATCCGACAAAGCAGCTTGAAGCATAAAGATGTTTGCCTCCTCATGATGAGAAGGTCTTTACACGGGCAAAATGGACTTTAACTGTTAAGGTGCGCTAATCAAGCTATTTTTGAATCAATAACAAACGTCTGACAGAAATTATGCTGGAATGGCTTGAGCTATTCAACAACGACCGCTTAACAACCAAACGAAAACGGACTAATCAAGAAAGACGAGATAATCTGCAGAGTAAAAAATTATTCGGGATCATGCCGCTTCAAAGCTTCAATGAACAATTGAAAAGCAATCGGATGATGGCGACGATTTGGATAATAGAGATAGTAACCTGGAAACGGTAAACAATATTTTTCAAGGACACGGATAAGGCGTCCCTCTCTGATAAATTCGTCGACTTCCTGTTCGGGAATATAAGCAAGGCCGAGACCGTCAAGGGCAGCTTCAAGAATATGTGGATAGGTGTTGAAAATGAGCTGTCCTTTCGGGCGTACATTGACTTCTCCGTTTTCGTCATCAAGCTCCCAAGGATAAAGTCCGCCGGACGTTGGAACCCGCAAATTGATGCAGTTCTGTTCCATCAGATCGTGAAGTGTTTCCGGTTTTTCATGTGTTTCAAAATAAGCCGGCGCCCCGACAATTGCCATTCGCATTGCTGGTCCAACCGGAATGGCAATCATGTCTTTGGCGAGATGTTCGCCAATACGGATACCCGCGTCAAAACGTTCTTCAATAATATCGGTAAGACCATAATTGATATTGATCTCTACTTCGATCTTCGGATATTTCCGTAAAAAAGGCTGCAATTTCGGTCGTAAAATATAGGACGCGGGATAATCCACCGTAGTGATGCGGATTTTTCCTTTTGGTTCTTCGGCTGCATTGGTGATGAGATCAAGCTTCTCGTCCATCGTCTCGATAAGCGGTGAAAGCTCTTCTATCAACCGCTCGCCTGCCGTTGTCGTTGAAACATTGCGCGTTGTCCGTGTGAGCAGACGAATTCCCAATCGCTCTTCAAGACCACGCATGGCATGGCTTAACGCCGATTGTGAGACACCCAGTTTGCTCGCCGCACGGGTAAAACTTTTTTCTCGTGCAACCACGAAAAAAGACATGAGATCATGGATGTTTTCTCTTAGCATTTTTTCAGATAAAATCCGTTATTGAAAAAGATCTTCATTATATCATGTTTATTTATGAATTGAATTCATAGAGACATGCACAAATATCCTGTTATTTTTATGTGCATCATGGCCTTTAATGAGCGAGATGAAATCACGCGGCAGCTCATTAAACCGGTACGCTTTGAACGATTACATTCAGGCTCGTCATTCAGGTTTTATAAAATGCCAGCGGATTTTAAGGCCACGTTACGGTGAACCGGCAAGAACCGGATTGACGGGGTTATAGATGCATTATGCCGGTTCGGGAGATTTGCAAATGTGTGAAGCGTGTGGAAATTCCAATCATAAAAAACACGAAACTTTGCCGCGGCGTGAATTTTTGAAAGAAGGTGGCGCGTCTGTTCTTGCCGCCGGTGCAATGATGGGGACAAGTGTAGCTGCAAAGGCAGCTCCTTCGAGAAGCAAGATGGTTCTTGGCAAAGAGCCTTTTGAAACCCGTGCCTATGCTGCAAAAAGTGCGACATCCGGTTTTTCGCCACTCACCATCACACGACGTGCTTTGAGGCCGGACGACGTCCTTCTCGACATTCTTTATGTCGGCATTTGCCATTCCGATATTCACGCTGTTCATTCCGACTGGAGCGCCGCACATTATCCAATCGTACCCGGTCATGAAATCGTCGGCCGCGTTCTTGCGGTTGGTTCAAAAGTCACGAAATTCAAAGTCGGCGATATTGGCGGGGTGGGCTGCATGGTGGATTCGTGCGGCACATGCGAGAATTGCCTTGATGATCGCGAACAGAACTGTCTGAACGGTACTACCTTTACCTATGATTCACCGGACAAGATAAGCGGTGGCTACACTTTTGGCGGCTATAGCGACCGCATGGTTGTCAACGAGCATTTTGTCATTCATATTCCAGCCCAAGTGCATCTTGCCGCTTACGCGCCGTTGCTTTGTGCCGGTGTGACCACTTTTTCCCCCATGCGTCATTGGAAATTGCAAAAAGATCAGAAAATAGCAATTGTTGGCCTTGGTGGCCTTGGACATATGGCATTGAAACTTGCCCATTCCATGCGTGCCGATGTCACGGTTTTCACAACAACGGAAGGAAAGATCGCGGATGCCAAACGTTTAGGTGCAAGTGATGCATTTTTGTGGACTGACAAAAAGGCTTTCGAGCGCCTAACCAATCATTTCGATTTGATGATCTCGACAGTACCGGTCTCATATCCGATGCAGCCTTTTATGAATATGCTTAAGCTTGACGCGACCCTCGTTAATGTTGGTGCGCTTGGAGAATTGACAGGCGGTTTGAGTGGTATGGCCAATGGCTTTGGCCGGAAAAGTCTTGCCGGTTCGATGATTGGTGGCATTGCCGAAACACAGGAAGTGATTGATTATTGTGCGGCACGCCATATCGAGGCCGATATAGAACTTATTAAACCCGATGAAATTGATCGCGCTTATGAACGGGTCATGGCCAAGGATGTGCGCTACCGTTTTGTTATTGACTTTGCGTCGGGTAAATCCGCGTGAAACCGGCATTCAAACTTCATCGACGACGATTTTTTTGAGGCGAGTTTAATTTGCGCGGGCACGATAAGTTGTTTTTCACAAAAACAGTTTTGCAAAATTACAGGAAAAAACAATGTTGACACTTGAACAAAAAAGACTTGTTCCTGTTGCCGCTTTTGCAACTGAAGGAAATATTGATGGGTTGAGAAATGCACTGACCGAAGCACTGGACGACAAGGTTGCGATCAATGATATCAAGGAAGTTCTGGTTCAGACTTATGCTTATGCTGGGTTCCCGAGAAGTCTGAATGCGCTTTCCGCTTTGATGGATGTGGTCAATAAAAGACATAAAGCGGGTAAAAAAGATGAACAAGGCAGAGATGCCTCGCCCGTCCAAACAGATAAAACAATGTTGGAGGTAGGAACCGGAATCCAGACAAAACTGGTTGGTCAACCGGTGATAGGCCCGCTTTTTGAATTTGCTCCCGCAATTGACCAGTTTTTGAAAAGTCACCTTTTTGGCGATATTTTTGTGCGTGACAATCTTGATTATGAAACAAGAGAAGTTGCTACAATTTCCATGCTTGCGGCACTTCAAGGCGCCAAGTCGCAATTGAAATCGCATTATCAGATGGGAACGAATACCGGCCTTGAAAAACAGGATTTACGGGAAATTGTTAGCATTCTTGAATCGAAGGTCGGTGCGGAAGTTGGGAAACGTGCAAGCGAAGTGCTTGATAGCTTTCTGAATAGTTGAACTTTTTTATTGATCGTGTTTTTCAAGAGGCTGAATAATGAGTGAATGGACAAAGAGCGAGCTTGCGGCAATTGATGCAGCCGATGATCTCAAAATGGCTCCCTACCATGAGGATTTAAAGACAACGGGCACACCTGTGTGGATATGGGAAGTTGTCGTCGATGGTGGTCTTTATGTGCGTGCCTATAGCGGCACGTCCTCACGCTGGTATCAGGCTGCAATCAAACAAAAAAGTGGGAAAATTATCGTGGACGGAAAAACCGAATCTGTCCATTACGAAGCCGTCAAAGACCCTGCGGTTCTCAATCAAATTGATGAGGCTTATCATACAAAATATGATCCGAGCCCCTATGTCGGACCAATGGTGGGCGAGAGAGCGAGAGCAGCTACAATCAAAATCATAAAAGCCTGATGGGCCATTGTTGGTTATCGTTTTTCAAAAACCGGAAAAATGAAAGTTCAAATAAAAGGCCGACAGTTTCCTAAGTGCCGGCCTTTTTTTTAATCGCATTTTAAAAGGGGCGCACAGGCTTGACTTGAAAATATCAAAGCCGGTTGCGTTGTCTCGCTTTTTTGAATAGCAAGTGGCTCAGAATTCGAGTTTATCACCTTCAAGCGGAATAATGACCGATTGGCCGATACCTGCTTTATCAACATAAGAACGAAGTTCTTTCCGGCTTAAAACAGCATGGTTGCAGGCTTCCATATGGATAGCAACGAGCTTGGATTGCGGCGCGATTTTATGGGCGTGAACGACATCCTCCTTGCCCATAATAATGGAACCGAAGCCTTGAAGTTGTGCGTCACCTGCATGAAGAACAACAACTTCCGGCTTATAATGTTTTAAATTGTTCTCGACAGCGTCAATCCATATTGTATCGCCCGCAAAATAAAGCGTTGGTTCGTTTGGTGCTTCAAATATAAAGCCGGTGGCATGGCCTAAGACTTCACCAACCTCTCGATTTTTGAAAGCTTCATTGCTTCCATGCTGGCATAAAGTTTTGGTTACATGAATGCCGTTTTCATAATCGAGTTTTTGCGGCAGAACGGCGAGATTTTTGAAACCCTGGCTCTCAAGAAATTCTTTATCCTTTTCATTCTGGACGAATATTTTCTGTTCTTTGTCTATAAGTCCTGTCGCAACCTCGTCCCAATGGTCGGGATGAGTATGACTTAAAAAAATGGCATCCACATTTTTGATAATGTCTCTGGCATCAAAAGGCAGTTCAACACGCGGGAACCGCCGCTCGCTATGAACTGTACCGGGAAGTCCGGGATAGCGATCTTTTTCTGCCAGCATCGGATCAATGAGAATGTGTTTTCCGGCGTAATCAAGAATAACCGTTGCGTTACGAATGAATGTGAATTTCATGGTTAAAACCTCTTCAATTTCTTGAAGTTTATGTAGGCATGCTTTTTTCGATTAGAAACTGGCCTGATGGTCAAAAGGCATTCATATCGGGCCAAAATTTAGCGGAGCTTTTTTGGCGGAATAAAAAAGACCGGTTAAATTGAAAACGTCTGCCGCCATTTGGTAGGTGTGACCCGAAACGCGTCAATAAAACTGCGGCGGAATGATTGGGTAGAGACAAATCCGGCAAGTTGCGCAATTTCCTCAATAGAAAGTTTTGTTGTTTCCAATGCGTGTCGCGAAAAATGCAGCCTTTCATGATTAAGCCATTCCATTGGTGAACGGCCGGTTGCCTGATGAAAACGGCGGGTGAATGTGCGCCGGCTCATACCGACATTCTTGGCCATAGTGTCGAGAGAATAGGGAGAGGCGAGGTTCTTTCTGATTGTTTCAAGCAGTGAATTTATGCGCTGGTCGCTTGTCGATATTGGAACAGGTGTGGCAAGATATTGAGCTTGACCACCTTCGCGGTGCGGCGGTGTCACAATCATACGTGCAGCATGATTGGCAACAGCGCCACCGTAATTTTTGCGAATAAGGTGGAGACAACAATCAATACCTGCCGCAGTACCAGCGGATGTGATGATGTTACCATCTTCGACATAAAGGGCATTAAAATCGACTTCCGTATCAGGAAACTGTTCGGCAAACTGTTTTTCATAGGCCCAGTGCGTTGCAGCTTTTTTCCCCTTCAAAAGCCCGCTATAGGCCAGAACATAAGTGCCAAGACAAAGCCCCATAATGGTTTTATTTTTTCGCGCTCCATTGTTAAGACTTGTCTTCAAGACAGCAGAGATCGGTTGTTGCGGATCCGGCCAATAGGGAATGACGATTATATCGGCGTCATCAAGGCTTTTTAGATCGTGGTCGACTTTGATTGAAAAAGCATCCTGACCTTCAACAATTCCGGTTTTTTCTGAAAACAGGATTGGCTTGTAATAGGTTTTGTCCGGCATAGCCGCACCGAACGCCATAACCGGAACAGAAATGTGAAACGGGCTGAAATTTGCCATGACATAAATGGCAACAGTTTTCGGTGTCCGGTTCAAAGTTGCATTTTGACCGGCATTCATGTTGTGCAAGCCTTGTGATAACCGGTCCATTTTTTCAAACAGACCTTGCAATGGTTGTTACAATCTTGTCAAACGTCTCATCATCAAGCCATGGACTATTCGATATGGTCAACATTCTCGCCGCAAAATCTCTGGCATTAGGCGTTGAAAAATGCGTGTTGAAATGCGGTTCAAGATAGGAATAATCGGGTAAAGCATGAACGAACAGGCGGGTGACGCCATAGGGTGAAGGCCACAAGGTTTCAAGTGCTTTGTCTCTTGCTTCTTTGGTTTTAAAAAGCACCATAATAAATGGCCAAATAGCCCCTTCATCATCAAGGCCTTTAACAACCGTGATCGACGGAATTTTTGCAAGCTTGTCGACGCGAAGTTGCGCCTGTTTTTTTATGTCCTCTAAAAAAGGTTTGAGCCTTGAAGCTGCGTTAGCACCTCTTTTCATTCTGAAACGGCTTACAAGATGGACAGGAATATTGTCATCAAAAACATCACCGACCGCTTCTTCTATATTGCCGGCTGCAAGCTCCTTGCGCCTCGGCATACCGTAGGCGAGTGACAAAAGCTGCGGACGATAGGCGATAGAATATCCCAACAATTCGCTTATGCGTTTAAGTTCAAAGAAAATGCGGGGTTTTACTATTTTTTGGTGGGTTTCCTTTAATGCCAGACGGATTTCATCATTCGATGAAGTTAAAAGGCCGCCTTCATAAAGGGTAAGCCCCTTTCCGACGGCAAGACTGAAAAAAGCAATATCCCCCGTTTTGCCGGCTGTCGAACCGAGCGCCTGTGCCCCGTCTTCAATGACATAAGCGCCTTTTTTGTGAGCCATTTCAACGCATTGTTCAACATCTGCCAATTGGCCGCCAATATGGGTCGGAATAACAGCCAGTGTGTTTTCGTCGATAAGTTTGTCGAGGCAATCAAAATCGAAATCGAAACTGTTTTTTGCTGTATCGCAGACTTTTACTGTCAAATTGCAATGGGCAATGGCAAGCACAACGAGCGGGCAATTATAAGCCGGTATGATAACGTCTCTTCGCCCTTCGTTCTTGGGCATATTTGCCAGAGTTTGAAGGGCGACAATGAGTGAAGCCGTGCCTGAACATTCCAGAATGAGCGGCGGCAAATCGAATAATTCGCTTAAATTAGGGCAGAGTTCTTTTTTTGTTGGCAACCAATCATGCCAAACCATAGGGAGACCGGCGGTTGGTGGAATTTCGCCTTGTCTCTTCATTCTTATGATTTCTCGTTTTCTTTTTTGATGACATCACGTTCGGCAAATGCAAGGCACACAATGCCCGCAACAATAAACAGTGCACCGGCAAAATGTGCCAATGAAATCGTTTCGCCGAATATCAGAACGGAAGCAATCATGACAGTAACCACTTCAAGATGCGACGCCGCAAATGCTGGACCGACAGGTGCGCGTCTTAAAAGCGTCATCCATGTGAAGAATGCTCCGACATAGCCGAGAATAGCAAAATACACAAAAGGATGGGAAAAAATACGATACAACCAGCCGAGGCTTGCTTCCAAGGGCAGGGCGGCGGTTGCCGAAAGCTTGAAGCTGATCTGGCCGAGCGTGTCAAACATCATCAAAAAGAAAAAGCCCAGAATATAGAAGCGACGCATTAAAAAGCTCCCACAATAGCAACACCTATGGCAACAAAGCTGATGCCGAGAACCCGCATAGAGGTGAGTTTTTCATCAAAAAACAGCCGCCCCAATACCATGATGACAATGATATTGATTGATCCGAGCAATATGCCTTCCGAAAGCGGAACCAATGTCAAAAATGCCATCCATAGCAAAAATTCGGCGACATAGGATATGATGCCGAGCCATAATAACGGTTGGCGGAAAAGCGCTATCCAATATTGAAAAAGCGATTGCGGTTTGTTTTCCTCGTCCGGTTCTGTGGCTGCACCTTTGAAGGCAAGCTGGCCGATAGTGTCACAAACAATATTTCCAAACCACACCAGAAAAATCAGCCAACTCATTGTCAAGCAATCTCGCGAATAAACGGGTTTACAGCAGGGGGTACCAATTGATCTTTTGTGCATAAGGCACCAAAGAAATCGGCACTTTCCTGAATGACTTTTTTACGGTCACGGTCAATTGTTATCATATGGTAGCTGTTCTCCAATGGTATCATCTTGACGGGGCCTGAAACCGAACGGGCAACACGTCCCGAATTTGTTTCCATATTGGCAATATCATCATGGTTTGAATGCATGATAAGGCAGGGAGCTTTTATATCATGCAATTGTGTCTCGGTTTGTTTCGCAAGTTCCTGCATCTCGGCAAGTGAACCGAGCGGATTTCCGGCAAGTCCACCTTTGGCACTGTCACCTGAAAGCATACTTTCGGAAATGGTTTTGCGTATCCGTTCGTCTTTCAAACCATAAGGCGGCCGTTCGATAAACACACTTTTCTGAAAAATGCCGAGTGCTTTGAACCATTTCAACAAAAATACAGACCGCTGGATATAGCGTGGTATCGACCAGCCATCATAAATGAATGTCGGACCATATACGCCGACACCTTTTACATTTTCAGGATGATCGGCCGTATATTTGAGTGCCAGAACTGCACCCATAGAAAGTCCGCCGACAAACATTGTGTCAACATGTTCCAAAAGCCGATCTGCTGCACGTATGACGCTATCATACCAGTCATGCCAGCTGGTTGCCAAAAGATCATTTTCATCACCGCAATGGCCTGCAAGTTGCATACCGTAAACAGTAAAACCGTGCTTATGCAAACCTTTGCCCAGAATTTGCATTTCGGCCGGTGTGCCTGTCAAACCATGAATGAGAAGAACGCCAGCCCGACCACCTTTATAGAAAAAGCTGACATCGGTAATCATGAAGCCACCCTTTCGCGGGCTTTTTCCGGCCGTTGCAGTTTGTGCCAGATTTGCATGATTTCGGCGAAGTTATCGACCTTGATGTGGTCAATGCTGTTTGCTGCACAATAATCGGCAAGTTTTCCTTTGGCGAGTACAAGGTCGGCTTTTCCGGCCGCACAGAAATCAGATGTTCCATCGCCGATATAGAGGGTAAATCCATTATCCGCATTGGCAAAATGGCGACATTTGCAATTGCCAGCCGGGCAAGCAACATTTTTGTAGGGAAATTGTAACTGCCAATTATTATTGCCGGCATAAAGAAGACGGTTTGCAAAAACCTTGACGTTTTCGAGCCCATAACGTTTCAAAATCGTGTGGATACTATAATCGAGTCCGTCGCTTAAAATGGCAATATCGACACCTTGCCGGTCAAGCAAGCGGACAAAATCCGGGAAAGCGGGGTCGATTTTCATTTCATCAAGACATTTTTTGAGCTCGGCGGGCGAGGCCTTGATAAGCGCGATTTGTCTCATCATGCATTCGCGTGCACCGATTTTGCCCGAAAGCCAATCCTGTTCGATTGATTCCCAGTTTGGAGATGCAAATCTTTCCAAAAGAACATCTGTCACGTCATTATCGGCAATTGTGCCGTCGAAATCGACAAAGACGCGGGAAAATATGGGCCCTTGTGAGAATACGGGAGCGCTCAAAGCTTGAAAAGCATTCGGGAACGTTCTTGTCATATTCGTCTTAATCTCCAATAGAAGCCATAACTGGAATTTGGTCAGCTTGATACATAGCGACCTTTTACCTATAAACAATAAAGACGAATATGCGTTCTTTGTTGCATTTCTGTAACCGGAAAAGAAAGACCTGCATGAACAAGAAAATTCTTATAATAGAAGATGATACACGGCTTGCCGAACTTGTTGCCAATTATCTGAAGCGACAAAATTATGATGTAGAGGTGCATCCTCGCGGCGATACAGCCGAAGAGGTCATCAAGCAATTGCTGCCTGATCTCGTCATTCTTGATGTCATGCTGCCTGGAAAATCCGGTTTCGATGTCTGCCGTGATGTGCGTCCGTTCTATAAAGGCCCGATATTGATTATGACGGCAAGCGAAGATGACATTGATGAAATTATCGGATTGGAACTTGGTGCCGACGATTATATGTCCAAGCCGGTCGAACCACGCCGTTTGCTTGCCCATATACGCGCACTTTTAAGAAGAAAAGAAAGCGAAACGGTCGACGAAAATCATACTGAAAACGAAGCATTACCTTCGTCGCGCACCAAACTTGTTTTTGGCAATCTCGTCATCGACAAGGATAACCGCGCAGTTCTGATTGATAATAAACCGGTTGATTTAACCACGGCCGAATTTGATCTCTTGTGGCTTCTTGCAAGCCACGCCGGACAGATATTATCACGCGACGATATATTAAATGCTTTGCGTGGTATCGAGTTTGACGGGCTTGATCGGTCGATTGATGCGCGTATTTCAAGGCTTCGCCGCCGACTGGGTGATGACCTTGAAAACCCGCGTTTTATCAAAACAGTGCGTGCCAAAGGGTATCTTTTTCTGCAATGGGAAGGAGAATAAGAAAATAGGCTGAAGCCGTAATCAAAACAGGGCAGCCAAGCCTTACAAGAAAGATAGCGGAAAGAAGCAAACAAAATGGCATAAAATCTGCCAATGATTTAAAAAGTGGATAATCGGGCTATAATCTCCGGGAAAGATAAGCCGAATTACGAGAAACATGCGAATGGCGGCAATGATTGGTGAAATGCTATGACGGACGAAGAACATGATGGGCTACAAAAAAGCCGTCGCCGCATGGTCATTTTACGCTCGATCAGTGTGCTTGTCATTTTGTTCTTCTTGCAAGGAGGCGTTGCTTACGGAACATTGCAATTGTTTCTTGCTTTGCCTGCCAACTGGACCGGCATTATTGACGACGCGGATATTGAACGCGATGCCCATCAGGGCACCGTCTACATGATTGATCAGGCAATTGCGAACGAGCCGTTGAAAAAGCCGTCTGATGTGCTTCAAGAATTGCAGCCGCATTTTCATTTCCGCCTCGCTTATATCGAAAAGCCCGACCATTTTTCGGATGATGTGAAAGAGCAATTGAAATCCTATGACCTCGCTTATGATGATGAAGATGATCATATCTATGCAAAACTCAATTCAGGCGGCTATCTGAAACTGGGGCCGTTGGTTACGACCGACATCAATGATGCCAATGCCAGCGCAATTTTTATCCTTCTGGCATTGCTCACAATCGTCAATGCTCTGCTGTTTTTTGCTATTTTATATTTTGCTTTTTCCACATTGTGGCGTGAAGCGCGAGCCATCAGATTGACAGCCAACGCATTGGGCGAAGGGAATTTGACGGCACGTGTTCCGAAAATTCGTAGCGAACCGTTAAAAATGATCGGCCATGTTATCAATGATATGGCAACCCGTCTTGAGCTTCTCGTCGGTCATAGCCGTACCATGATGCATGCTATGGCGCATGAATTCCGCACACCTCTCGCCCGATTGCGCTTTGGTTTGAGCATGTTGGAAGATTCCGATCCGGAAGAAAAAAAGAAGCTTTATGCAGGAATTGACAAGGATATAGACGAGCTTGAGCAATTGATAAAAATATCGCTCGATTATTTCCGCATGAACAACAAAAACATGCCGACAAAGCTTGAAAATGTCCATATCAAGCGTTGGGCAGAAAACATCATTGATGATTTGTCATTGTTGAAGCCGAAAGGATTTGAAGTCAGCTATAATATTGCCAATGTGGATAGTTTTATTGATCCGAAATTGGCTGCAATGGCGTTTCGCAATATCATTCTGAACGCTTTCAAATATGCCCGTTCAAAGGTTTATATCCATGTTTATAAACAGGATGATGCGCTGATTTTCGAATTCGATGATGATGGGCCGGGGGTAGCAGAAAGTGCCAGAGAGGAAATATTCTCGCCTTTTTTCCGGCTTGATAATGATAAATCCGGCTCACATGAGGGATATGGGGTCGGCCTTTCTTTCGTGCGTGCTATTGCAGAGCTCCACCATGGTTCAGCTTTTGTCCTTTCAAGCCGCTTGGGAGGCGCACGTTTTGTCATGCGCTTCGGGCTTTAGAGAGAGCGCTTGAAAAATACGCGCTTTCTTGAAAAAATATGCTTGTTAAAGATAAGCGGAAAGCGTTTTGATGAGCTTGCTATTCAACTCATGCTGTTCTTTTTGCCACTTTGTAACCAGTTCGTTGGAAACGGTTGTCTGCCCGTCAAGTTTACTTAAAAGACTTTTCCAGAAACTGTGATAAGTGTAATTGGAAACCTCTCCGGTAATATCACAGGCTTCGAGCCGGGAACCGATATTGGTGATAAGATCGGTCAAATGCCGCGGTTCCATCTCGCCCTGATCCCAATTGGTATGGATAAATTGCGGCGAGAGTGCATCCTTGTCAATTGACAAATAGATGGGAAGATTTTCCTTATAAATGCTGCTGATAAAGGCCGACATCATGTCATCGACATTGGCAAATGTCTGAAAAGCATTTTTCAAGCCCAGAATATTTGCCCAGCTCACATCCACTTTTGTCGACCAATATGTCAATTTGTTGGACATAAGCGGTTTCAAGCGGTTTTCGACAGCGTGTTTCACCCCGATATCGCCGGAGGTAATGCCGACGACGTGAACATGGTCGACGAACGGCAATGACGCAGCATGACTGATCCATGAACCACAATGGATGCCGAAAGGATAACGCATATTGTCTGGATGGTTATCAATCACAATGAGCGTTAAAGAGTCTTTTTTAATATGTTTGTAACAATGTTTTATCAATAATTGGCTGACATGGTGATAATCGCCACTTCCAAGGAAAACCGGTCCATAAGTTTCCGGCATCTGATTTTCAAGCTCCAGTTCCAGCTGACGAAAATTGGCAAAAGTCGTAGCGTAACGGATACGGTCTTGCCACCCGCTTAAATCGATATTGATGGAACTGTCGAATGTTCCCACACTATTGTCAAAATCGAGGATAACCGGATTTTTCATCAGTTTTGGTCTCCTTGAAGTTCAAGATGGGCATCACTTTCGAAATGATGCCGGAAGTGCTTCAATATCCCTCGCAACAAAGGATTGCGGATATAGACAGCATGGCGTGTATAAACGAATTTTGCGCCAAGATAAGCTTTGATTTCAGGGTCGGTCCAACCGGCAACATAATATTTGAAACCGTTGAGTCGGGCATATTCAAGATTGAAAAACCAGCTTATGAAATAAAGATTATTGTCGGTTGCAAGCGGGTAATCAAAGCCGATATATTTGTCGACAAGCATGTCTTTATAGGCAAAACAGATATTGTAACCGATGAGCTTGCCACTTTTTTTATAGACAACAACCCGCAGGCTTTCGTCGCCCGTATGTAACAAATCGTAGAAAAACTCTTCGCTCAAAAGATCGAAATGGATTTCGCTCTGTTGAAAGACCTGCAAATAAAGCCGGTAGAAGTGTTTTATCACCTCGTCACTTTGAAGATAAGGCGAGTTGGCGGTTAAAACCTCAATCTCCAGATTTTCCATCGCACGCAATTTCCGACGAAAATCCTTGCGGCGATTTTTCGAAAAACGGCAAAGAAAATCATCCCGTGATGAATAATCGACCGGCACATAAGCAAGAGCTTGTCCGGCAACAGAAATAAAACCCGCCTGTTCCAATTGTGCCAGAAAATCCGCAGTTTTTTTGGCGTCTTCATCAGATATTAAAGGCGAAGGAGATGGCAAATCTTTAACGATGACAAGCGGATAATTTTTGCCTTCTTTTTCTTTCAAGGAAAGCGCCACTTGAGTTGCATTAAAAGGTGTGGGCAGCGGCGAAAATTCCGATACAGTTGTGCCGACAAACAATGTTTTATATTTCAACAGCCGTGACCAGAATTTATAGAACGGTATTTTTTTTAATCGCTTTTGATCTTCATTATCCATTGTCGTTGTGAGATCAAAGAGAGCTGAAAAAACCGGAAGTCCGACTTCGGAAATGGTCGCCTTGAAATCGACAGGCGGGTGGCGCAGAAAATCGCTTAAAAGATAATCGGGTTCGAGCTTGTTTGACCAAGCTTTAATGGGGTTGTCTGTCTCTTTTCGATTTTCCATATTTCGCCGGTTTACCCATCAAATGTTTTGAAAGAAGCGGATTGAAATTCGTTTACGCGTCTTCACCTCGTACGGAAATGACTGTCAGCACGCTTTATAAAAAGCTTGGAATTTCAAAAAAATGCGAAGCAAGTATTTCACCAAATGACGTGAAGGGGAGAGCGTTTCCCCTTCACACAAAAGGTTTTCCAGACCGGAATTGTAACCGGTCCAGCATCAATTTTATTGTTCCTTCTTTGCACGCGTAATCAATTGATCAAGCAGTGAAATTGCTTTGTCAATTTCTTCTGTTGTGATGAGAAGTGACGGTGCAAGCGTGATGACGTTTTTATAATAGCCACCGACATCAAGAACGAGGCCGGTTTTTTTGCCCTGCCAGTCAAGATCGCCTGAAAGGCCGATGTCAACCATGCGATCAAGAAGCGCTTTGTTTGGTGTGAAGCCATCTTCGGTGCAAATTTCGGCCCGCAAGGCCAAGCCCAGGCCGTCAACATCACCAATTTCCGGATGACGTTTCTGAAGATCTTGCAATCCTTCCAGAAAATGTTTGCCCTTTTCCATAACCATGGTTTCATAATCGGTTTCACCAAGCATATGGAAAACTTCAACACCGAGCGCAGTTCCAAGCGGATTCGAAGCGAATGTTGAATGGGTTGACCCCGGAGGAAACATTTTCGGATTGATCAATTCTTCGCGTGCCCAAAGACCACCCAAAGGATTAAGCCCATTGGTGAGCGATTTGGCGAAAACAAGAACATCAGGGGTAACGCCGAAATGTTCAATCGACCATAATTTGCCTGTGCGATAAAATCCCATCTGGATTTCGTCGACCACAAGAAGAATGCCATGCTCGTCGAGAACTTTCTTGATGCCTTTAAAGAAGTTTCTCGGTGGAATAACGTAACCGCCAGTGCCCTGAAGAGGTTCGATATAGAAGGCAGCGTATTCGGTTTCATTAGCTTTCGGATCCCATACGCCATTATATTCTGTTTCAAACAGGCGGGCGAATTCGTTGACACAATGTTCGCCATATTCTTCAACAGTCATTCCTTTAGGACGACGGAACGGATAAGGGAAGGGCAGGAACATGGCGCGTTCGCCAAAATGGCCGTAACGACGACGATAGCGATAGCTTGATGTAATGGAAGAAGCACCCAATGTGCGGCCGTGATAGCCACCTTCAAAGGCAAACATCAGGCTCTTTCCGGCCTTGGCATTACGCACGACTTTCAGAGAATCTTCAATACATTGCGAGCCGCCAACATTGAAATGGATACGTCCATCAAGGCCGAATTTTTTCTTCATATCTTCGGCAATGATTTTGGCCAATTCGATTTTTGTCGGATGCAAATATTGGCTGGCAACCTGTGGTAAAGTGTCGATCTGCTTTTTCAGAACATTATCAAGGCGGGGATTTGCGTAGCCAAAGTTACAGGCGGAATACCACATTTGCAGATCAAGGTAAGGGACACCTTCGAGATCATACATATAGGAGCCTTCACAACCGGCAAATACTTTTGGCGGATTTACGTAGTGGACAGTATCACCGAAGGAGCAATATTTTGCTTCATCGGCGAGTAGCCGAGACTCGAAAGCCTTGGCATCAGATTTTGTCATTTTTTCTGGTTTTGCCATATTTGCACTCCAAACTAAAAGATAGTCGGAATTTTAGAGCCCGAAAAAGTTAGGGCTGTTGTGTTTGTGTTTTGCTTTAGTAACAAAACTTATCTTTGGCTGAAAACCTCTGAAGAATGCGGTTACAAAGTCTGAAAAATTGGTGGCTGATGTCATAAACGGATAGATTTTCATTTTGTAATCGTCTGCTTACAATATTCAGTTGTAACTAATCATGACAATGAAAATGATTGGCAAATTCATTAAATTTGCCAATCGGATTTTTCAACAATTCTAAAAAATCGCTTTTACACTTCATCTCTTTCATTAGAAATTTTTGCGTAGACAATTAAGGCAACAGCGCAGATTAATGTAATGACCACCTGTGCAATGGCAAAAGCCATAGCCGACAAAATTGTCCCCGTTTCATTGAGTAAATATTGCGCAATCATCGGTGTGGAGCCGGCAAATATCATCGAGCAAACCTGATAGGTTATCGAAATTGCGGTATAACGGACTTGAGTAGGAAATGCTTTCACGAGGATACCCGCAAGAGCTGCATAATAGAGCGAGTGTGGGAGAGTCGCCAACGCCATGCCAATCATCGCTAACGGCATGGACTTCGTCTCGATGAGTGAGAACATAAGTGGCAACATGAAAATTTCGGGAATAAGCATCCATGTCACAGTTTTTCGCAGATCGAATTTCGAAGCCAGAATCGCACCAAAAGGCTGAACCAGAAGTTGAACAAAGATAGCGACACTGACAATGGATAGAAATTCGGTTCGGGTAAAGAGCTTTTCATGAACCGCCCATGCAAGAGCAAAAGTTGTTTTGAAATAGGTTGCGGTGACCGTTATGATGGTCGCACCAATTCCCAGCAAAACTATTGCCTTATATTTTTTTAATACCTCTGCAATAGGGAGGCGAGCAACAGCTTTTTCCTTCTGTATTTTTTCCATCTCGGGTGACTCATCCACACTGATGCGGATGATAAGACCTATTATAACCAGAATGGCGGAGAACATGAAAGGCAAACGCCATCCCCAACTCAGGAATTTTTCATCAGGCAACATCGAGAAAAATAGAAAAACCAATGTTGCAAGCATATTTCCGGCAGGAGAGCCCTGTTGAGCAAAAGCAGCGTAAAAAATGGATTTTCCCTTCGGTGCATGTTCGGCTGAAAGAACCACGGCGCCACCCCATTCACCTCCCATTGCCAAACCTTGGATCAATCGCAAGACAACAAGGAGTATAGGCGCAACAATACCGACATTTTCATATACCGGTAAAAATCCTATCAAAGTTGTACAACATCCCATTAACAGAAGTGTCGCTACCAGTGTCTTTTTGCGGCCGATACGGTCGCCCAGATGGCCAAAGAAAATCCCTCCGACAGGTCTGGCAAAAAACCCCACCCAAAAAGTTGCAAAAGCCGCTAGGGTTGCTGTTCCCGGATCAGTCGCCGGAAAAAACAATTTCCCCAATACCAATGCGGCAGCTGTACTATATGCATAAAAATCATACCATTCGATTGTCGTTCCGATAAAAGAGGCAATGCCTGCTTTACGTGCGCGACGTGTCCGTTCACTTATATTTTGTTCCATAGTTGTTGTGTCCAATAAAAATTATAATGACTGTTAACCAGGGACATTCAAACTTGGGACGTATTTGAAGTTCCTCCCTTCCGAAATCAGACCGCCTTTCAAAATCCTCCTGACGGTCATTATGCAAAACGACAGAACATCTATTGCTGCAAGCTGTAAAACAGCTTCCAACGATTGGTCAAAATTAGATTGTCGTTAATCCTCCCAATAGGTCCCACGAAAGGAAACCTGTTAATATAATGAATATTTTTATTTGTATCGCAAGGCGAAAATAAATGTTTTCATAAAAATAAATTGAATAAGTCATTAAATTTTATTTTCAGAAATACTTTGGAATAATTTGAACTGAAAAGGTCGTACTTATGGAAATATGGATCGTTCAAAATCAATTATTCGGTAGATAAAAACTTCGCTTAAAAAATTGATTGTAAAATTCCGTCTCTGGATAATTTTCAGGATCGTTGTTGATATTATCTAATGCAGTCTTTTGATAAAACGACTTGGCATTCACTGCTTTTCATGCTTTCAATACTGCTTTTTGGACTTAAGTCTTTTGCATTCGTTCACTTGCTGCGAGAGATTTTAACGGAGAAGAAAATGAAAACAGCGCTTGTTTTACAACATCTAGAATTTGAAAATGCCGGTTTGATCGGGAATGTTCTTGCCAAACGCGGATATGAACTAAAAAATCTTGATGCAACGCGCGATGACATTTCTGCGTTCCCGGTTAATAAAGCAGATATCGTCATTATTCTAGGCGGTCCTATCGGTGTTTATGATGGTGAACGCTATCCTTTTATCAATCAGGAATTGAAACTGATAGAAAAGTCCTTGAAAAGCGAAAAACCGACGGTCGGTGTGTGTCTCGGAGCACAATTGATTGCAAGCGTTCTTGGCGCAAAAGTACAACCGATGGGTAAAAAAGAAATCGGCTTTTCAAGCCTACAATTAACCGAAGAGGGGCAGAAAAGCCCACTTGCATTGATCGGCACAACGCCGGTTCTTCATTGGCATGGTGATGATTTCGAGATTCCGGAAGGGGCGAAGCGTTTGGCAGAAACCGGTATTTGTCCCAATCAGGCGTTTTCATATGAAAACATTTTGGCGTTACAATTTCATCTTGAAGCCGATCTTGATTATTTTGAACATTGGTTGGTCGGCCATGCCGCCGAGCTTTCGCAAGCCGGAATTGATCCGGTTAATCTTCGCAATGAGGCAAAAAAATACCAGGGAGGTTTGAGAACAAAAGCTGAAAAGATTTTCAATCTCTGGTGTGATGACTTTTTGAAAAATATCTGATTGTTGCAACATTCCTTCCGTCAATAAGACAATCCCTTTAACGGAAATCTGTTTTGTGAACCTCAGCCGAATATGACTGTCACGCCTCATGCATTGATATTGCTATTGTTGAAGATTGTGATTTGTAAAATTTTACACGAATTTCATTCCGGTTTTTAGCGTAAAGCAAGACGTACTCATTTTAAAACCGGTTGTGAAATTTTACCCCCGCCCTTGCGGAAATTCGTTTTGTTGTCACTTTGGATTAAAATGAAAAAATAAGGAAATAACTGTTCAGGCTTTTCTGTTAATCGTAACACAGCAGTCAAGTTATTCTGCCTGCTGTTATCAAGGCAGAATAACCAAATGAGGCGCTGCCTTCGTTTTGGTTAGCCCAGAGGCCAAATGTTTCGCAAAAATATTCACGCTGTCCCCTATATCGGGAAATAAATCACATATTCGGATAAACGGGACCTTCACCACCCTGCGGACATGTCCATGTGATATTCTGGTTCGGGTCTTTGATATCACATGTTTTACAATGGATACAGTTTTGCGCATTAATGACATAGGTTTCTCTGCCATCCTTTTCTATCCATTCGTAAACGCCGGCAGGGCAATAGCGTGTAGAAGGACCGGCATAAACGGTCAACTCCGATTTTTCCTGAACATCAAGTGAGGTTACTTTCAAATGGCAAGGCTCGTTTTCTTCATGATTGGTATTGGAAAGAAAAACGCTCGAAAGCCTGTCAAAACTGACAATGCCATCAGGCTTCGGATAGTCGATAGGTTTGTGTTTTTCTGCCGGCTCAAGATAAAGATAATCCGGTAGACCATGCGACATTGTACCAAATATTGAAAAGTGGAAGAGTGTTTGACACCACATGTCGAAGCCGCCGAGTTGGACACCTTTTTTCGTGCCATATTTTGACAATAACGGCTTGACATTGCGTACCGGATAAAGATCTTTTCCGATTGCACTGTCACGCCAGCCATTTTCAATTTCAGCAATTTCATCATGACTGCGGCCGGATTTTATGGCTCCCGCAACGGCATTGGCAGCGTAAACACCGGATAACACAGCATTATGCGAGCCCTTGATGCGGGGAACATTCATGAAACCGGCAGAACACCCGATCAAGGCACCCCCCGGAAAACTTAATTTCGGAACAGATTGCCAGCCGCCTTCGGTCAGAGAACGGGCGCCATAGGCAATACGTTTGCCACCTTCAAATATCGGGCGTATAGCCGGATGTGTTTTGAAGCGCTGGAATTCCTCGAATGGCGAAAGATAAGGGTTTTTATAATTGAGGTGGATAACAAATCCGACAGCAATCTGGTTGTTTTCCATGTGATAGAGGAAAGAACCGCCACCTGTCGCGTCATCAAGAGGCCAGCCCAATGTATGCTGGACAAGGCCCGCGTGATGTTTCGAAGGGTCAATCTCCCACAGCTCTTTTATGCCTATGCCATATTTCTGTGGTGAGCGCCCTTTATCAAGCTCGAATTTGTTGATGAGAGTTTTCGCAAGTGAACCACGCGCACCTTCACCAATCATAACATATTTGCCGAGAAGCTCCATGCCCCGCATATAATTGGGGCCATGGCTACCATCTTTTTCGACGCCCATGTCACCGGTTGCAATGCCTGTAACAGCACCGTCTTTATTATAAAGAACTTCAGTGGCAGCAAAACCGGGATAAATTTCAACGCCGAGTGCTTCCGCTTTTGTTGCAAGCCACCGGCAAACATTTCCCAAAGAGACGATGTATTTACCATGGTTGGAGAGAATTTTTGGCATAATCCGGTTGGAAAGCTGCTTGGCTCTGGTCTCGTCCAACATGAAAATATGGTCTTCTTTTACCTCCGTTGTGAAAGGATGGTTTTGTTCGTTGCGCCAGTCAGGCAAAAGAGTGTCAATCCCGATTGGATCAACAACGGCACCCGATAGAATATGGGCACCGACTTCGACACCTTTTTCTACAATAACAACCGAAAGATCGGGATTGATCTGTTTCAGTCTTATAGCAGCCGAAAGGCCTGCCGGACCGGCACCAACGATAACCACATCAAATTCCATGCTTTCGCGCGGAGGTAATTCATTCATTTCAAAGTGCCTTTTCAAGCTCCGGAATAATGTCGAAAAGATCACCGACCAATGCGTAATCGGCAATATGCATCATGGGGGCATCTTCATCCTTGTTGATTGCAACGATGACACGCGAATCTTTCATGCCGGCAAGGTGCTGGATAGCACCTGAAATGGCAACCGCAATATAAAGATCCGGTGCAACAACTTTTCCGGTCTGTCCGACTTGCCAATCATTGGGAGCATAACCGGCGTCAACGGCTGCACGGCTTGCGCCCACCGCAGCGCCAAGCTTATCGGCGAGCGGTAGCAGAATGGACATGAAATTTTCTTCCGAGCCAAGGCCACGGCCACCCGAAACAATGATTTTTGCCGAAGTGAGTTCAGGCCGGTCACTCTTCTTCACCTCTTCACTGACATAGCGAGACAGGGATGGATCTGCTGCCGGCGTGATTTTCTCAATTGGCGCTGTACCATTTCCTGCCTTTGCCTTGAATGAAGCGGTACGCACAGTAATAACCTTTTTCCCGTCCGTTGACTGCACGGTTTCGATAGCATTGCCGGCATAAATCGGACGTTTGAATGTGTCGGGCGAGACAACCTCGATAATGTCGGAAATTTGCATGACATCAAGTGATGCGGCAACCCGTGGCATGATGTTTTTGCCATTGCTGGTCGATGCGGCCATGATGACATCATAATCTTTGCTTTGTGCAACAATTGTTGCAGCTACCGGTTCGGCCAATTGCTGTTCGAGATAATCGGCTTCTGCCAGAAGTACTTTATGGACATTGTCGAGTTTTGCGGCCTGTTCGGCAACCGTTTGTGTATTTTTTCCGCAAACGAGGATATCGACATCGCCACCGATTGTGTGGGCTGCGGTTAAAGCTTTTGCTGTTTGTTCCGACAAGGCAACATTATTATGTTCGGCCAATAAAAGAATGGTCATATTGAAATCCTTCCCTTGATGCTCAGAGCACGCCCGCGTCTTGTTTCAATTTTTCGACAAGTTCGGCAACATTTTTAACCTTTACGCCTGCCTTGCGGGCCTGTGGTTCTTCCACTTTCAGGATTTTTAGTCTGGGTTTGTTGGTTACACCAAGTTCAGCCAGAGTTTTCTGTTCGATCGGCTTTTTGCGCGCACGCATAATGTTTGGAAGAGAGGCATAACGTGGTTCGTTGAGACGTAGATCAACGGTGAGAACAGCCGGAAGTTTTACTGCAATTGTTTGTAAACCGCCATCGACTTCACGTGTTACAACGGCTTCACCATCTTTAAGCTCAAGTTTGGAGGCAAAAGTGGCCTGTCCCCAACCAAGCAAAGCCGCAAGCATTTGTCCTGTCTGGTTGGAATCGTCATCAATAGCCTGTTTTCCGAGGAAAACCATATCCGGTTTTTCGCTGTCAACGACCGCTTTTAGAACTTTTGCAACTGAAAGTGGTTCTATTTCATCATCTGTTGTAACCAGAATAGCCCGATCAGCGCCAACAGCAAGAGCGGTTCGTAATGTTTCCTGTGCAGCCTGTGGCCCGACACTTACAGCAACAACTTCACTTGCGTGACCGGCTTCTTTTTCACGAACAGCCTGTTCAAGCGCTATTTCGTCAAACGGGTTCATGGACATTTTGACATTAGCAAGTTCGACGCCTGTTCCGTCACTTTTTACGCGCGGCTTGACGTTGTAATCTATCACACGTTTTACAGCTACCAATATTTTCATAGGCCTATCCCTTTGCTAGAACCGCTGATCGTTTCCATCCTGCATGCGATGTTATTCGGTTGGAAAGACAATGTATAGGAGTAACATCACTTGAATCCAACCATTTTTGTTGCCTTTCGGGTTTGAAATTCCCCGTCAATCAAGCAACAAGTTTGCCATAATGAATGACGTTCTCGATATGCACATCGTTTGAACCAAAAAGCATTTCAATCATTGTTAAACGACGGAAATAATGCGCGCCGATATATTCCATTGTCATGCCGATACCACCGTGAAGTTGTACCGACATTTGACCTACAAAACGGGCAGATTTATTGATTTGTGCTTTGGCCGCGGAGAGAGTGGCAAGGCGTTCTTGTGTATCCTGTGTATTCAACATCATCATCGCATAATAGCTCATGGAGCGGGCTTGCTCGGATGCAATCATCATATCAACGGCTTTGTGTTGAAGTGCTTGAAAAGTGGAAATAGCGACGCCAAATTGCACACGCTGTTTCAAATATTCGACCGTGAGATGCAATAATTCATCCATAATGCCGGCAGCTTCGGCCATCATTGCAACCATACCTTCTTGCAAAGCACGTTCGATAACGGGAAAAGCTCCGTTTTCCTTGCCGATGCGGTTTTCTTCGTCAATCATGACATTTTTGAATGTAATGTTGGACGCTCGCCCGCCGTCGGCACTCCTGTAATGAACAGCTTCAACGCCTTTTGTGTCTGCTGGCACGATAAACAAACCAAGACCTTCTTCAGGTGCTTTGTTTTCGTCGGTTCTCGCACTGACAATATAATAATCGGCACCTTCTGCATAAGGAACGATCACTTTGGTACCATTCAGCGCGTATTGATTTCCATTTTTTTTAGCGGACAATTCGATATTGAAAGGATCATTGAAAGTTTTTGCCTCATTATGGGCAAATGCAAAACGTTTCTGACCTTCGATCATAATAGAAAGCAATTTACTCTTCCGGCTGTCATTTGCAGCTTTCGACAATATGACTCCGGGAATGACAATATTGTTAAGATAGGGAGCGGCGACCAAACCTCTTCCCAAAGCAGACATGACAATGCCGGTTTCTTCAACACCATAGCCCAGGCCACCATCTGCTTCTGAAAAAGGCATCATTGTGAGGCCCATTTCAACCAGTTGTTGCCAATCGGCATCGCTAAAACCGCAAGTATTTTTCCGGGCGTTGTCAATAGCTTCCAATGTCGAGAATTTTTCGCGAACAAAACGGCCAATGCTGTTTTCCAACATGGATTGTTCTTCATTAAGTTGAAAGTCCATTTTAGCCTCACATTCCCAAAATTGCTTTTGCAATTACATTATGCTGAATTTCGTTTGAACCACCATAGATCGAAACCTTGCGTGTGTTCATATAAAGTCCGGGAACACCGCGCGCCCAATCGACCCCGTCGGGCAGAGCTGCTGCATCACTTCCCGCCAATGATAACGGGCCGGCAAGTTCAAGTAATAATTCAGTTGATGCTTGCTGAAGCTCCGATCCCTTGATTTTTAAAATAGATGATGCCGGATCAGGTGCTTTATCGCCTGCAACTTGTTTTGACAAAACGCGCATTTGCGTTATTTCCAAAGCTTTCAATTCGATTTCAAGCCAGGATAGCCGTTCCCTGAAGCCGGTGTTTTCCCACATGGTTTGCTCGTGATAAGGAACTGTTTTTGCAAGTCGTTTGATCCGCGATACGCGTTCTTTGGTAAGCCCCAACCGTGCAATTCCGGAACGTTCATTGGCCAAAAGAAATTTGGCATATGACCAGCCTTTATTTTCCTCACCTACAAGGTTTTCTGCCGGTACTTTGACGTCGGAAAAGAAAATTTCGTTGACTTCATGTCTTCCGTCAATGGTAATAATGGGGCGGATGGTAATGCCGGGGGTTTTCATATCAATAAGGATGAATGATATACCGGCCTGCTTTTTTACATTGGGATCTGTTCTGACGAGACAGAATATCCAGTCTGCATATTGGCCGAGTGTTGTCCATGTTTTTTGACCATTGACAATGTAATGGTCGCCTTCACGAACAGCTCTTGTCGTCAATGATGCGAGATCCGATCCCGCGCCAGGTTCGGAAAATCCCTGACACCACCAGTCGTCAAGATTGGCAGCACGTTTCAGAAAACGTTCTTTTTGCTTTTGGTTTCCGAATGTAGCAATCACCGGACCAACCATAAAGCAGTTGAACTGGAGCGGAAGGGGAACGGCATTGTAGAGAACTTCTTCGGTAAAAATATAGCGCTGGATAGGCGTCCAGTTTTTTCCTCCCCATTCAATCGGCCAATGCGGTACAGCAAGCCCTGCAGCGTTGAGAATACGTTGCGAGGTCACCATTTCTTCCTTGCTCAAACTCTCACCGGCGCTTACCTTTTCCCGAATTTTTTCGGGAATTTCTGTCTGGAAAAAATGCCGCAACTTATCACGGAATTTCAGCTCTTCATCAGTAAAACGCAAATCCATAATGACACCTCAATTAATTTCAAAAAGTCCGGCACATCCCATGCCACCGGCTACGCACATTGTAACAACCGCATAACGCACACCGCGTCGTTTGCCTTCTATCAAAGCGTGGCCAACCAATCGCGCACCGCTCATTCCAAAGGGATGTCCGATGGCGATCGCCCCGCCGTTGACATTGACAATTTCCGGATCAATTCCCAATGTGTCGCGGCAATAGACAGACTGCGATGCAAAAGCTTCATTGAGTTCCCACAATCCTATGTCGGAGATCTTCAAATGATGGCGTTGCAGTAATCGGGGAACCGCGAAAACGGGACCGATACCCATCTCTTCAGGCGAACAGCCGATAGACACAAAGCCACGAAAAATACCGAGTGGTTCGAGATTTTGCTTGCTCGCTTGTGTTTTGGACATCAGCACACAAACCGAAGCCCCGTCCGATAACTGGCTTGCATTACCGGCCGTCACAAAACGTTCTTCTTTAACCGGATTTAATTTTGACAATGCCTCAAGTGTTGTGCCGGGGCGATTTCCTTCATCCTTTGAAAGGGTAACGGTTTCTTGTGTAACCTCGCCAGTCTCTTTATCGGTTTTCGAGCAAATCGTCGTAATAGGCACAATTTCATCATCAAAAAGGCCTTCTTTTTGTGCCTTGGCTACCCGTCTTTGACTTTCTACAGCAAATTCGTCCTGAGCATGTCTCGATATATTGTAACGTTCTGCAACAAGATCGGCAGTGTCAATCATTGACATATAAATTTCCGGAATATGATCTTTAAGCCAGGGATTGACGACAAGGTCACGCCGTACATTCGGCTGGACAAGGGAAATAGATTCCACTCCGCCGGCAACCATGGTTGGAACTTTGTCACACATAATACGATGGGCAGCATCGGCAATTGCCTGTAAGCCGGACGCACAAAAACGAGAAACGGTGACACCCGAAGATTTTACCGGCAATCCCGCAATAAGCGATGCATGGCGGGCAACATTGCCTCCCGTTGCTGCTTCAGGAAAGCCACAACCAAGGACAACATCTTCGACATCGGCCGGCTCAATACCTATTTTAGTTATTGCCGCTTTGATACAATGGGCAGCGAGATCTGCGCCATGTGTCATGTTGAGACTTCCGCGAAATGCCTTGCCAATCGGCGTTCTGGCAGTCGAAACGATAACAGCTTCATCCATTCTCTCACTCCCGAAATAAACGATTTACACGGTGTTATGCCAATCTTCCTCTCTCATGACCGGCAAATGTAAAATCGTATGGACTGGTCTTTGACCGATTGGTTTTAATCCCGTTCAGTCTTTCCTCTGTTCAGTCTTCAAAATGCTTGTTCGATTTCACCAATTGTTCAAGCAATGGTGCAGGCTTAAGACTTTCGTCACCGAATTCTTCGGCATAATGTTCAAGCCTGCCGGCGATGAGCTTCAGTCCCTTATGGTCGGCAAAATAGATGGGGCCGCCACGCCAGATCGGCCAGCCATAACCGTTGCACCATATGACATCAATGTCGCTTGCACGCGCGACAATGCCTTCTTCAATAATGCGGGCGCCTTCATTAATCATCGGATAAATCAGGCGTTCGATAATTTCATCATCCGATATCGGACGACGTTTTATGCCAAGCTTTTTCGATACATCTTCAATAAGCTTTTCAATCTCGGGATCGCGTTCGCCTGTCCTTGAGCCATTTTTATAAATATAATAGCCACGTCCGGTTTTCTGACCGAAATATCCCAATTCGCAGATAGCATCAGCGATAGGAAAGACCTGTCCGGTTGCTTTGCGGTTGCGCCAGCCAATATCAAGTCCGGCAAGGTCGGAAACTGCATAAGGCCCCATTTTGAAACCGAAGTCGGTCATTGCCTTATCAATTTGCCATGGCAGAGCGCCATCTTGTAACAATTTTTCGGAAGCTTCGGTTCTTCTTGCCAACATCCGATTGCCGACAAAGCCGTGACAAACGCCAACAACAACCGGAATTTTGCCTATTTTTCTAGCAAAATTTACCGAACCTACCAAAACCGGTAGCGAAGTTTTTTTGGCTCTAACGACTTCAAGAAGGCGCATAATATTGGCGGGCGAGAAAAAATGAAGTCCGAGTACATTTTCAGCACGGGCTGTAACGCCTGCAATCTCGTTCACATCAAGGTAGGATGTGTTGGTTGCAAGAATAGCAGAAGGCTTTGCAATTTTATCAAGTGCGGTGAATATATCTTTTTTCACCTTCATATCTTCAAAGGCTGCCTCGATAATCAGATCAGCGTGACCTGCATGGTCAAGGCCGATTTCACCTTTGATGGATTCGACGCATTTTTGTCCGGCTTCTTTTGTCATCCTTCCACGGTCAATGAGGCTCTGATACGTATCGGCAATTTTTTTCAATCCACGTTGTAAGGCTTCGGGATTTGTTTCGATAAGCGTAACAGGAAACCCCTTGCTTGCCGCCGCCATAGCAATGCCTGAACCCATTGTTCCGGCTCCTATGACTGCCAGCGAATTTATCGTGACAGGCGTAGCATTGCTTATGTTGATTTTCGCGGCAGCGCGTTCGGCAAAAAAAGCATATCGCATAGCTTTTGAACGATCATCATTTTGCAAATAAGAAAAATGGTCTCGTGTGCGCTTGAGATTGTCTGAAAAATTTTCGCGAAACCCCGCTTGCATCGTGTCAATAAGAGCTGCAATTCCTGGATTTTCAGACTTCTTCGTAAGTTCTTTTTGAACCAGTGCGTCAAAGGCTTGTTTATTATCGCGGCTAACAAAAGCCGCGTCGTCCATATGGTTTTCATAGTGTTCGGCTACAAGCGTATTTGCCAATTTTATTGCTTCTCCAACAAGATCGCCATCGGCAATAAGTGAAATGATTCCACTCGAAAGGGCCGCCTTTGCAGAAAGCGGTTTTCCGCTTTTTGCCAATTCAAAGGTTTTGTCGGCTCCGATGATGGGAGGCAAAAGTTGTAACGCTCCCGCACCGGGAATGAGCCCCAGATTGATTTCCGGCAGGCCGATTTGGGCTTTTGGCCCAGCTATGCGTTTCGAGCAGCTAAGAGCAATTTCGGCACCACCGCCAAAGGCTACACCGTTGATTGCAGCAACCACCGGTTTTTTGAAATGACGGATTTTTTCGATGAGATCGAAAAGAACCGGCGGCTTAGCCGGCTTGCCGAACTCGGTAATATCGGCACCAGCGACGAAGACATTGAGTTTTGAAGCAATGACTGCCGAACCAATGGCTTTGTCAGCAGCGATTTTGTCCAAAGCTATGTCAATTTGCGACCGCAGCGTTTGGGACAAAGCATTCACTGGCGGATTATTAAGCCATATAATTCCCACGCCTTCTCTTACTTCCAATGAAACAATATCCGTCATTAATACCTCCCAGTAATGAATGCCTGCTGCCGTCGACGTCGAAAAACGTTCTTTTTAATTTAATGATAAGCACGAAAGTGATTTTCGACCCGTGCCGGAATTTGGTGTGTTAATCCGTTCCCCCTCCAGAAACTGATTTGTTATTCTGCATAATGGAAAATAAATTGCAATGTCAAAGATCAAGTTTTGTTCACAATTATGTTTGCAAGTTAAATTGGCATCCAATTTTTCGATTAAAAACAAACAGAATTACGAGTATTTTTAGTAAAAACGTTTTTATCGTCGATATTTTAGAAAATTCACGTCAACAAAAAGTCTATTTTTATCGAAAATAACCTTCAAATGAGGTGAGGCTTATATCCGGAGAAATTGAACATTGCATTGCCTCTGCAATGAACGGAAAATTTGGGAAAGGCCCATTTTTATCCTATTATTCCACTATGCAGAAAAATATTGACGGGTTTTCTTGAATTGGTTATTGTCACAAACTGGGAGATTATACGGGAGGAGTAGAACAATCTTTTTTCACAAAAATTATAGTGTTTAATAGTAATAAATATAATATTATACGATTAATAGCATGTTTTTATTTAAATATAAATACCTATAGAATAATGATAAATAGAAACATAGAGCGGGAGGAAAATATATGTTTCGTAATTTATTTGTATATCTATTTATATCGGTCAGCGGTATATTCGGTTTTTCGGCTGTTTCATTTGCTGAAGACTATGTCGTTGGTGCTCATTTGCCATTAACAGGAGCTTTTGCACGGGCGGGGCAGGCTTATCGTGAAGGTATGTTGGTTGCCGAACATCTTCATAACCTCAATAACGAAACAAAAGTAAGATTCGATATTGTCGATGATGAAAGTACTGCGACCAAAGCAGTGACTGCTGTTGAAAAATTTGCAAGTAGTGGCGATGTTGCCGTTATCGGCGGTTATGCTTCAAGCATTATCGGGCCGGCCTCCGAAGTGTCCAATCGTTATGGCGTTACTTATATGACGGCGGGTGCCGTGTCGGAAGAACTGACAAGACGGGGATTGAAAACATTTTTCCGCGTCAATAACAATGGCGGTTATGCGGTTGCAGTCAATGGAATGCTTGACGAGCTAAAACCTACGAAAGTTGCGATTTTTGTAAACACACGTAGCGATGCTCCCAGTCTTCTTGCAAAATCGGTAGGAGCCCATCTCAAACAGCAAAACATCGAATTTGTTGAATATCCTTTTGACGCTTCAACCACCAATTTCCAGCCGCTGGTCAATAGGATGCGTTTGCGTGACAAACCGGATGTCATCCTGATGATCGTTTATGAAAATGATTACATCGGAATTTTGCGTGCGGCTAAACTTATCAAGCCCGATGTTAAGGCTATGGTTGGAACATGGAGTGTTGCAACAGTCAAAATGCAGGAAGATTTTCCCGATCTTATGGAGAAAGTTATAGGCTGCGCTCTGATTTCCTTTCCGGCTGCATTCAACGACGAGGAAGGCAAAACCTTCCAAGCAACCTATAAAGAACTTTACGGCAAGGATGTCGATTATCAGGCAGTTTACGGTTATGTTCAGGCAAAACTTGTTTTCGACGCAATTGATCGCCTGGCCAAAAAGGGTTCATTCGACCGGACAAAACTTGCTGATGAATTACGTGCCGAGGAAGTTGACAGCCTGATTGGCAAAATCAAGTTTGATGATACCGGCGAGAACATACATTTTTCGCTGCGTATGGCCCAACATCAAGGCAAAGAACTGCCAATTGTTGCACCATCAGATAAAGCCACAAAACCGCTTCTGTTGCCGGCTCGCCCTTGGTGAAGGGTGTTAAACCGCGTTGTTTCGTATGCAATACGGAATGAAATTTTTTCCCTAAAACTCAAGAGTTCTATGATGGATTTATTGCTACCGGCAATTTTTACAGCACTTACAATAGGAGCAGTCTATGCATTGATTGCTTTAGGCCTTGCTCTTGTTTTCGGTGCGATGAAGATTATTAATCTTGCCCATGGTGAACTGGTACTATTGGCAGCCTATATCGGCTACATGTTTGAAAGCCAGTGGGGGTATAACCCTTATCTTGCAATTCCGGTAGCGTTTTTAGTGGTCGGGCTCATTGCATGTCTCATTTTTATTTTGCTCAACCGGATCACCAGACAACGCGAACTGAATTCGCTGATATTCACCTATTCCTTCGGCATTATTATTACCAATGCAATTCTCATCATAGCGCGAAATGAGCCACGTATGAGCGCCGAGATGCAGGAAACGGTCGAACCGCTTCTCGCAATTGATATTTTTGCCACTTATAGTCAGCTTATTGCGCTTGTTCTTGCCATTCTTCTCATGTTGGTCTTGTGGCTGTGGCTCAAAAACAGCTGGTATGGGAGGGCGGTGCGCGCAGTAACTTCAAACCGTAATGCCGCCAAACTGATGGGTATCAACCCCGTTCGTACCGAACTTGTTTCATTTGTTATTGGTGCTTTGCTTGCGACTGTCGCGGGAATAGCACTTTATACTTTTCAGCCGATCACTCCCGGTCTTGGACATATGCTGACGATCAAAGCCTTCATTATCACAGTGCTTGCCGGCATCGGTTCGATTCCGGGGGTGTTGTTAGGTGCGATTTTGCTGGCTCTCGCCCAGACCATGACTGAAAGTTATTTCAATGCGTCATTTGCCAATATGGTTTCGATGCTGCTGTTCCTCGCTGTACTGATTTTCCTTCCGAATGGTCTTTTCGGCAAAACACAGCGGAGAGGATAGAAAAATGGCAAAGCTTCAATCTTCTATTTTGTTTGTCTTGCTCATCATTATCGCAGGTGTTTTGCCATTCTTCCTGAATGATTATTATTTGATGACGATTATCTCGTCATTGGTCATCGCGGGGCTTGCTTTGTCATGGGCTATGCTTTCCAATCTTGGTGGTATGACGAGTTTTGGTCATGCGGCATTTTTCGGAATAGCATCTTATGCGAGTGCAATTGTTACCATGCGCTGTGGCGTTCCGGTTTTAATTGCTATTCCATTTGCCGCAATTATCGCTGCTCTTTCAGCCGTTTTGATGTTGCCGATTATAAGATTGTCAGGGTCCTATTTTGCTTTGGCTATTCTCGGTTATGCGCAAATTTTCTATGGACTGGCAGTCGAAATGCCGCAATGGACAAATGGTCCTGCAGGCATAAGCTCCATCCCGCCGCTTCCGGAAGTTCTGGGTATCGATTTTTCACAACGCCTTAGTGCCTATTTCCTGATGCTTGTCATCATTCTGATTATTGCATTTATTTATGGTTTCATTCTCCGGTCCAGAACCGGTTTGGCATTGAAAGCAATAGCCGGAAGCGAGGACGCAAGTCTGGTTGTCGGTGTCAATGCTGTGAGGCTCAAATTTCTAATTCTCTTATTATCGGCTTTCATTGCCGGACTTATCGGCGCTTTTAATACGCATCTCATCGGCTCACTCAACCCGGATGATGCATTTTCTGCCAATTGGAGCCTTTTGCCGATCATTGCCGCTATTTTCGGTGGTGCACGAACATTGTGGGGGCCGGCTATCGGTGCTGTCGTGATCTATCTGTTCGACCAGATTGTTGCAAAAGAATTTTTTGCAATTGTTTTCCATACTTCGGTCGGGCACCAGATCATTCTGGGAATTATTCTGGCATTACTTATTCTCCTTGCACCTGATGGACTTTTATCGCTCTTTTTCAGGAATAGGAAAGCTCATGCTTGAGATCAAAAATATTACAGTCCGGTTTGGCGGCCTTGTTGCTGTAAACAATGTGTCTTTTAATGTTGGCAGCCATGAAATTTTAGGGCTTATCGGTCCAAACGGTGCTGGTAAAACGACGCTCTTCAATGCGGTTTCGGGACTTGTTCGCCCGACATTCGGCCATGTCATTATGGACAAAAGCGATATAACGCGATTGGCACTTTATAAGCGTGCCCGTCTGGGATTAGGGCGCACCTTCCAGATTCCGAAGCCCATGCACCATCTCACAGTACGGGAAAATCTGATTGTTGCCCAAACCTTCGGAGCTCGCGAGAATAATTCCAAAAAAATAGATGATATTCTTGAATTGTTGGAAATTCACCATAAAGCTGATAGCGATGCGGCAAGCGAACTTGCCATGCAAGAACTCAAGCGGCTGGAAATTGCCAAAGCGCTTGCAACGAGACCGAAATTGTTACTGCTTGACGAAGTGCTGGCCGGCCTTGAAAGTCAAGCAAAACGTCTGTTTATGGAAAAGTTGAAACAGATCAATTCGGCGCTCGGTATCGGAATTATTATTGTCGAACATGATATAGAGACAATTTCCAAGCTTTGTTCGCGGGTTATCGCATTGAATTTCGGCGAATTGATTGCCGACGGGACGCCACGTGAAGTCTTTACCAACCCGAAAGTCATAGAAAGTTACACAGGTGCAAGTCATGTTGAAGATTGAAGATTTGCATACCGGTTATGGCGCGATCACGATATTGCGCGGTGTGTCGCTTGAATTTCCCGAAAAGCAATTGACGACAATTGTTGGTCCGAACGGCGCGGGCAAAACCACTTTGTTACGAGCAATTACCGGATTGTTACCATACGAGGGAACGGTCGAAATAAAAGGCAAAAACGTTGCGGGAAAAAAGACTTGGGACTTTGTCGGTGTCAAACTTGCAATGGTTCCGGAAGGTCGCATGATTTTTCCGGATATGACAGTCGAGGAAAATCTCGCTTTGGGTGCTTTTGATAAACGATGCCGTGCAACTTTTTCTTCCAAAGCGGAAGAAATGTATGTTTTGTTTCCCAAATTGAAGGAGCGCCGTCTGCAGTTGGCGGGATCACTGTCAGGCGGCGAAGCGCAAATGCTTGCAATGGCGCGTGCATTGATGTCGGATCCTGAAATTCTTCTGATCGATGAACCTTCGTTAGGGCTCTCACCGGTCATGGTGAAAGAAGTCTTCAATATTATCGGCCGCATGAAAGAGCATGGCGTAACAATCGTTCTGGTCGAACAAAATACCCGCATGGCCATCGCCATTGCCGATTTGGTCTACCTCATGCGGGATGGCAAGATTTTGCTAAAGCAACCGGCCGCCGACGTCGATCTTCATGCATTACACGAACTTTATCTGGCACAGGAATAGACCATGTCACTTCAAGATATCATTGAACATCTTGCACTTCCGGCAATTGCTTCGCCGCTCTTTATCGTTTCCAATCCGCAATTGGTTATCGCTGAATGCTGTAATGGAATTATCGGTTCCATTCCTTCCCTCAATGCGCGTCAAAAGGAAGATTTTCCCCTTATGCTTGCAACAATTGAGGAGGGCATCCAAAAAGCTGTCTCGACGGGAAAATGTAGAAAAGCGGCTCCCTATGCGGTCAATCTGATTGTCCACTCTTCCAATGACCGGCTTGACCATGATCTTGGTGTTTGTGCCGAACATAAAGTTCCGGTGGTTATCACTTCCCTTCATGCACCGGGAAAAGTGGTTGAAGCCGTTCATAATTACGGTGGAGTGGTGCTTCATGATGTCATCAGTATAAGGCACGCGAAAAAAGCATTGAACGAGGGAGTTGATGGTCTTATCGCGGTTTGCGCAGGCGCAGGCGGGCATGGTGGCTCGCTCAGTCCTTTTGCGCTGATCGGCGAAATACGCCGATTTTACGACGGTGTAATTGTTCTTTCAGGAGCAATATCACGGGGCGATGATATTCTTGCCGCTCAGGCAATGGGTGCCAATGCGGCTTATATCGGTACGCGTTTTATCGCAACTCCGGAAGCAAATGCGGTCGATGAATATAAAGAAATGATTATCCAATCGGATGCGAGCGGGATTGTTTACACACCTTTTTTCACCGGTGTAAATGGCAATTACCTGAGAGAGAGTATCGTTCGTTCGGGTCTTGATCCGGATGATTTGAAAAATGGTCTGTCAGCAAATTTCGGTTCGACGCGGGTCAAGCCCTGGAAAAATATTTGGGGTGCAGGGCAGGGCGTCGGTAATATTGACGAGATACTGCCTGCATCCGAAGTTATTGCCAAATTGAAAAGAGAATATCGGGCCGCTTTTCACCGTCTGCAGAATAAGGGGGCAATCTATGTCCGATAAAATACTGGTTGAAATACCAATTCCTGAAGTCTGTCATATCATTATGAACAGACCCGAGAAACATAATGCACTTGATCGGGAAACATATCGGTTGTTGACTAATGCGCTCCGGAATGCCGACGAGAACGAAAATGTCAGGGTCATTGTGCTTTCCGGAGCAGGTAACTCTTTTACCGCCGGCAATGACCTTCATGATTTCACCGGAGAGAGTTTGCTTGATGGGGAAGGCCATTCTCCGGGTTTGAAATTGCTGCTCACACTTCATGGCGTGAAAAAACCGATCATTGCGGCTGTGGAAGGTTATGCAGTCGGGATAGGAGCCACAATGCTTAACCATTGCGACCTTGCTTATAGTGGAACGAGCGCCCGTTTCAGATTTCCCTTTGCAACTTTGGGACTCTCTCCGGAAGGTGGATCGACATTCTATCTCCCGCTTGCGGCAGGCTACAAAAAGGCAGCCGAATTGCTGTTTTTCGGAGATTTTTTCAGTGCACAGGATGCCTTACAGTTCCATCTTTTGAACGCTATTGTTGAAGACAATAATGCCGTTCCTCATGCACTTCAAAAAGCGGAAAAACTTGCAAAAATGCCGTTTCAATCCATATTGGCAACCAAAAAAATGCTGAAAAAACGGAATAGGGCAAAAATAGTGTCAGTCCTTGAAGAAGAAGCAAAAACATTTCACAACTTGCGAATGAGTGCAGAAACCCAGAAAATTATCAAAGGATTTTTCGGTAAATAGCAGGAATCATAATGGCGCGTAAAAGAACATCTATTCCATCCACTGATATTCCGTTGACCGACAGCAACAAGGTTGACAGAAATACCGAACGCCATTTTGTGACAGCTCTCGGGCGCGGGCTGAAAGTGCTTGCCTGTTTCCGCCATGGAGACATTCTGCTTTCTAACAATGAAATCTCCGAACGCTGTAATCTGCCGCGTTCCACCGTTTCAAGACTAACCTACACACTGATGCGCTTGGGCTATCTCTATTATGTTGAAAGTAAAGGGAAATACCGGTTGGGAGCGGCTGTGATCACACTTGGTACGACAATGCTTTCAAGCCTTACTATAAGGTCTATCGCCAAACCTTACATGCAGGAATTGTCGGATATGAGCGGGGCATCTGTCGGGCTTGGCATTGCCGACCACCGAAGCGCACTTTACCTCGAATATTGTACACCGGCCAAAGGTTCCGTTTTGCCGACCGAGTTGGGAACGCGTATTTCCATTATCAACAGTGCAATGGGACGTGCATTGCTCGCTGCCAGCACCGAACGTGATCGCGAAGCAATTTTTTATGATATTCGCCGACGCGATGAAATTGAATGGCCGCAGATATATGACGAAATTAAAAAAGCAATCCATGAACATGAAATGACGGGGTGTTGCACCTCTTTTCAGGATTGGCAACAGGATATCAATGCGATAGCTGCCGGCTTCAATCCGGGTGAGGGGCTACCTGTTATGTCGATTAATGTGGCAGGACCCGCTGGAATGATTGGGAAAGACTTACTGCTTGGAGAGGTGAGGGAGAAATTATTGGGAATCGTTCAGCTGTTGAAAAACAGCCAGACGATAGAAGGAGGAGATCATGAAAGGAAATATAAGCACTAGGAAAAAGACCAAGGGCGATGGAGGTAGAACGCCGGCAAACAGGAAAGCAATACCTGGTGAACCATTGGCAGGTTTGAAAGTGATTGATGCTTCAAGAGTTCTTGCCGGGCCGTTGTCTGCGCAATGTCTGGGAGATATGGGAGCGGACGTTATCAAGATAGAACATCCCGAACGTGGCGATGATACACGTGATTGGGGGGTGCGTATTGGCGAGCGCGATACAACCTATTTTTATTCTATGAACCGCAATAAGCGATCTATAAGTCTGGATTACACCAATCGGAAAGATCTTGATGTTGTATTGAAACTTGTCAAAGATGCCGATGTATTTATTCAAAATTTCAAATATGGTGGAGCGGAAAAACTCGGTATCGGTTATGAACAATTGTCCAAAATAAACCCGAGGCTTATTTATTGTTCGATTTCCGGCTATGACCGCCATAGTTCGGAAAAAGACCGTCTGGGTTATGACATCGTTTTACAAGGTGAAACGGGGCTCATGGGAATGAATGGCGATCTCGGCCAATCACCATTGAAATTCGGTGTCGCGGTGGTGGATTTGTTTGCCGGACTATACAGTGCACAGGCTATCCTTGCCGCGCTTTATGAGCGGGATCGAACAGGGCTTGGCAGCCATGTCGAAATATCACTTTACCATACAGCTGTTCAGCTTACGGCTTATTACGGTCTGGAAGCGCTAGCAATTGGAAAAGATCCTCAAAAATGGGGTAACAATCACCCCGCTATTGTTCCTTATGGCGTTTATGAAGCCGCAGATGGTCCGGTTGTTATAGCTGTCGGTAATTTCAGGCAGTTTACTGCTTTTTGCACCAAAGTCATTGACCGACCGGATATTATGGAAGACCCGCGTTTCAAGACCAATCTGGACAGAATAAAAAACAGGGATATTATTGGCCCCCTTTTCAAGGAGGAAGTAAAAAAGTTTCCGCGCGCCGAGTTGATCCGTCGTATGAACGAGGTCGATATTCCCTGTGGCGAAGTGGACGGGCTTTATGCGGCGATGACTTCAAAACGCGCACAAGAAAATCAAATGGTGTGCGAGGTTGACCACCCGAGTGCGGGCAAGGCTAAAGTCCTAAACCCGCCTTACCGTTTTCATGGTACGCGTTCGCCTTTGCAACGTCGCCCGCCAATGCTTGGCGAACACAATATCGAAATTCTTAAAGATGTGCTCGGTCTAGGCGATGAAGAAGTAGATGATTTCATGCACCGGCATCATCCGGATTGAAATAACGAAATTCAAACGTGTTTTGGCAATAAAAGCACAGCATCTGATGATTGATGCTGTGCTTTTTTGTGTCTCTCCATACGACAGTCATAAAATGGGTAGTAACGGGGAAGCATAACACTCTATCAATCAACGTGCGACCAAATGCTTTGTTGGATTTGACAAAGTGTTCCTCCTGCAATACGCAAAGTGTGACTCCTGCAGTTTATGGGGATTATTAACGAAATTCGCCTCTAAAAACCGGAGATTTGGCCGGAGATCGTTGGTTGTCGCGGAATGACCGGTTTACATTCCGAGAGCCGGATGTATCCCCCTAAATAATTGTTGTTTCAACGTTATTTTAAGTTGCATCGCTTTACCATGCATAAGCTTCGGGCGCTTCGCCTTTCGGGCCTGGCCAGATTTTGTCGAGTTTATCCAGTGTTTCTTTTGACAAAGAAATATCAACAGCTTTCAAATTTGCTTCCAATTGGGCTTTTGTTCTAGGTCCGATAATCGGAGCGCTAACAACGGGATTATTGAGGCACCAGGCAAGCGCAACATCTGCCGGTTTTTCATTCAATTCTTTGCATAAAGTTTCATAGGCAACGAGCTGATCGTGGTGTTCAGCAACAACATTTTCAAGATCGGCGCGACGGCCACTCTCGAATTTGTCGAGTGCTCCTGCAAGTAATCCGCCGTCAAGCGGACTCCACAAAATCAATCCCAGACCATGATAGCGGCAGGCGGGAATGACTTCGGTTTCGATGGCACGATTTCTCAGATTATAGATGTCCTGTTCACTGACAAGGCCGAGCATATGCCGTTCAACGGCTTTGCCTTGCGCTGTTGCAATGTGCCAGCCCGCAAAATTCGACGAACCGACATAGGAAATCTTTCCTTGCGTGATGAGAACCTCCATTGCTTCCCAAATTTCATCCCACGGAGTTCCGCGGTCGATATGGTGCATTTGGTAAAGGTCGATATGATCGGTTTTAAGCCGTTTGAGACTGGCTTCACAAGCACGACGTATATGGTAGGCGGAAAGGTGCCTGTCATTTACACCATAATCCATCGGTTGATAAAGCTTGGTGGCAAGAACAATCCGGTCACGTTTGCCGCTATTTTTGATCCAGTTGCCGATAAATTCTTCTGAAATTCCGCTTCCTTTCGGAATTTCGGGATATTGGCGCGTTCCATAAATATCGGCCGTGTCAAACAGATTAATTCCATTATCAACGGCTGCATCCATAATATTGAATGCTTCTTTTTCGTCCGTTAGATAGCCGAAATTCATCGACCCCAATGCCAACCGACTAACTTTAAGACCGGTGCGACCAAGATGGGTATATTTCATTTTATTTTCCTCTTTTAGAACAGATCGCGCGAAAATTGAGTGTGATTGATTGGATGGGCTAACTTCCGGAAAGTTCCTGATGAAACCGGTCCTTAAACTTTCACGTGGTTTTCCTAACGCTTGTTCTTGTTACTTTTATAACCTTACGGAAAAATCGATTGGTAAAGCGGCTTTGTCATTTGACAAATTTGCCTATCTAATCGGGTGCTCGAATGAGTTTTTGAACCGAAACGAGCTAGATGACATTCAAGCCTCGCCAATGAAATTCCATAGGCTGTTCTTAAAGAACTTAACATAATTGATTGCGCTGTTTAGACAGGAAAAGCCGCATGTTATTATGAATGTTATTCATATATCTGACGGTAAGTCGAGTAACCGAAGACCATGCGATAAACGGATAATCTCGACCCGATAATTTTAAAATTCTTTGCAGCAATGGATATCAGGGGCAAGAAAATGATAAGACTTGTTCAACACCATAAAATAGGTATGAAGTTAAAAAATAGCCTTTAAGAGGCCGGAAAATTGGCAATCTTCAGAGAACCGATCTCTTGAAAGGCGTTATTTTGGAGAAGAATTTTAGTGATCAAGCATGAATTCGATGCTGCTTGATTGTGCAATGCCGTTTTTATTCCCCACCCAAAGTTCGGCTTTGCCAGAGCTTGTTTTTTGACCGGCCGTTATAAATTTATCCGGACAAAAAATAGGCCTTTGGCTGCGGAAGGAAAAGCTTGATAGTCTCGCATCCGGATTGGCATTTTTGAATGCCTGAAGCGCTAAAGTTGCCAATAATTGGCCTTGTACCAGCAAGCCAGGATAGCCTTCTTTATCGGTGACGTAAGGATAATCATAATGGATGCGGTGGGCATTGAAAGTCACTGCCGAATAACGGAATAGAGTGACACTATTGGCTTCATGTGTCTCTGACCATTGACCGTGAGGACAAGGTGTCGATTTTGTATTCACAAATTTTGTCGGTTCGCGATAAACGATATCTTGCTCTTCGAGAAGCGCGGTTTCACTGTTTTGAATATGGTTATGTTCGACCGTCACAAAGAGAAGTTTTCCGGTTCTACCTTGCTTTTCGGTAATCTCACGAATAGTCGATATACGTTTTGCAGTCTCTCCGATAATCAGAGGGTGGAAAAATTTCAGCCTTCCGCCAGCCCACATTCGATTGAGGTTTTCTGCCGGAGGCAAGAATTCTCCTCGTGAGGGGTGCCCGTCTTCGCCTAATGAATGAAAGGAAAGCGTTGGCTGAAAATACATCCAATGCCATAAATGTGGTAAAGGTCCTGTTCTTTCCGGCAGCTTTGTTCCCAGTGTGGCGGCCATGCGAGCCACCAGCACATAATCAAGCACATCCTCGATAGTTTCTGTTTTTCCTACCCAATCGGTAAAATTTGCCAATTTATCTCCTCCGCCAGTTTCCCGATATTTTTATTTAAAAATCAATTCAACAGCAAGCCGGATAATAAATCATATCCGGCTTTAAAATATTAATGACTTTCAAGTGCTTTTTTGACAAAACGATCATCGAAAGTTTGCGACAAATCGATTTTACTTCCGTCTATTGTTTTGTCATAGGAAAGAAGTTTCAATGTTGCTTCCTGACTTCCTCTGGAAATCAAGCCGTCATGTGAATAGGAAGGAAGCGAATTTTTGACCGCTTCCAGATAAACTTCGCGATTATTACCGATATATTCTGGCGGAACAGCATTGGCGACATCATCCGGTGTTGCTGTTTGTAACCATTTCAAGGCTTTGACGAAAGCGTTGGTGATATGTTGGACAGTGTTCGGATAATTGTCGATAAATTCCTTTTTTGTATAAAGAACTCCGGAAGACATTGTGCGTGTGCCAAATATTTTTTCCATATCCGTTTCGGTTCTTGTGTCGACAAGAATGAAAACCGAATTGTCATGCATCAAGGTCGAGATCACAGGGTCAAGATTGACAATGGCATCAATTTCGCCGCGTTTCATAGCTGCTATCGCTGTTGCACCGGCTCCGGTTCCTATCACTGAAACTTCGTCCGGTTTGACGCCATCTTTATCGAGCAAATAATTGAGAAAATTGTTTGTTGAAGAGCCGGGTGCCGTAACGCCGATTTTCATTCCTTTGAGATCACCAGGCTTTTTGACTTTGTCTTTCAGATCAGCGCGGACGGCAAGCACAATTGCCGGATAACGGTCGAGCTCCAGCACGGCACGGACATCCTGACCTTTCGAATGCATACGAATGACCTGATCGTAAGCGCCGGTCGTCACGTCCGCCGACCCTCCCAGAAGTGCTTGAAGCGATTGTGAACCACCTTTCAAGTCCACAACTTTGACATCCAGTCCTTCCTCTTTGAAAAAGCCTTTTTGCGAGGCAATAGCCAAAGGCAAATAATAGAAAAGCGGTGCACCGCCCACACTCAAAGTGATGTCTTTCTTTTCCGGCTCGTCATTGGCAAAAGCGTTTCCCGTGAGCGTGACGGACAAAACGGCGAATATTAGACCCAATCGAAAGATGAATTTTCTGAAATGGGAACTGAATTTCATAAGCTTTCTCCTCAAGATTGCTTTCTTCTCAAGATTGTTTGCCACGCGGGTCTGCCCGCCAGATCAGAAGCCGTTTTTCGATCATACTGACGAGAATATCAATCAGAATAACAAAAATGGTCAGAATTAACATACCGGAAAACACGCCGGTAACGTCAAAAACACCTTCTGCTTGCGAAATGAGATAGCCAAGGCCAGCTGATGCGCCGAGATATTCGCCGACAACAGCACCCACCATAGCAAATCCGACGGATGTATGAAGCGAAGAGAACACCCATGTCATGGCAGAGGGGAGATAAACGTGGCGCAATAATTGCCGCTCGTTCATGCCGATCATGCGGGCATTTGCGAGAATGGTCGGATTGACTTCTCTTACCCCTTGGTAAACGTTGAAAAACACAACGAAAAACACAAGTGTAAAGCCGAGTGCAACTTTGGACCATATGCCAAGCCCGAACCAGAGTGCGAAAATCGGAGCAAGAACGACACGTGGCAAAGCATTTGCGGCTTTGATATAGGGGTCGAAAACCGCAGCCAAAATTTTCTTTTGCGCAAACCAGAAGCCCAACAGAATGCCGCCACCTGCACCGATAGCGAAAGCGAGAATTGTTTCAAGCAACGTAATCCATAAATGGTACCAGACTTTACCGCTCTGGAAATCAAGACCAATGCGTTTAAAAATATCAATCGGTGTTGAAAAGAAGAACGGCGGCAGAATCGGTTTTTCGTTAAAAAGCGGGACAGTCGTTCCTATTTCCCACAGAAAGAAGAAGATAATAGCAACTGAAAGCTGTAACAGAAAAATCTTCAGGCGCTTCATGATTTATCTCCTTGTTCATAGGCTTTGAGCACCTCTTCTTTAAGATCGTTCCATAATGTCCGGTGGATCTCGGCAAATTCGGTTGTGAGCCGGATTTCCTGCAAATTGCGCGGGCGCGGCAAATTGATGAGATAATCACCTTTGACATGTGAAGCCGGCCCTGCCGAAATAATAATAACGCGATCGGCAAGTGTAATTGCTTCTTCCAGATCATGTGTCACAAACATAACGGCCTTGCGGTCTCTCGACCATAATTTCAAAAGGAGATCGCCCATCAGAACCCGTGTTTGTGCGTCAAGTGGTCCGAACGGCTCATCCATTAAAATAAGCTTGGGATTAAGGATTAGAACTTGTGCAAGCCCGATGCGCTTTCTTTGCCCGCCCGATAATTGGTGCGGATAGCGATTGCCGAATGATTGGAGGCCGACACGGGCAAGCCATTCCCGCGACTGGTTTAATGCATCCTGTCTTTTGACACCACGGATTTCCAAACCGATTGCAATATTGTCTACGGCCGTTTTCCAGGGCATCAATGAATCAGACTGGAAAAGGTAACCGGCTTCGTGATTGATGCCTGAAAGAGGATGACCGAATATCTCGCATGTGCCACGGGCAGGCGGCAAAAGACCCGCTGCCACATTGAGCAAAGTCGATTTTCCGCAACCTGTCGGACCGACAATTGCTAGAAATTGTCCTGCCGGTACTTCAAGATCAGCTTTTTTTACAGCTGTAAAATTGTTAAAAATCACGCTTACATTATCGAGTTTGACCGCTGGCGGCAGAGCTCCATAGCCGGATCTATCTTGTTTTATTGCTTCAGGCATTCTTATATTCCATAATTTCATTGTGATGCGGCAGATTGCATTTCAATCGATTTTTCGTTCGCCACATCGTCTATCAGGATAAAAGAAAAATTACAAAAAACATATCTTTTTAGTATTAAATAACGATTGTTTTATCATAGTTTGAAATAATGTTGCGGAAAATTTCCAAAGCAATCAAAGCCGTGAGAAATTTTTGTGATGGAAGAGCGAAGGTTTTGATCGGGTAGTGCCATTGTTTTTATAGTTAAGGCTAAATTTACCAAACTTGGGCTATGACTAACAAGGGCTTGACCACTATTAGCGCTCTCAAGCCTGTAATGCTCCCGTTTATCGAGTTTTGAGTAAAAGGCCGTGCAATGAATATGAACCGTTTATCGCTTATTCCGAATGAAGCGGATGACAAGAATTTTGCGCGATTTCAGCCACAAAAAAATGAGCAGCAGCAACTTACTCTGTCGGATATTGCCGCACGGTTGCGGTCGGTTCATGAACAAATGAAAACAAAAGCACCGACAAGAGAAACAGAAAATGTTATGCCTTTCCCGCAAAACAAAGATGACGGTGTAAAAGCTTATCTTGATGATATAGCACGCGCTTTGCTTAAAGAGTATGAGGCAAGAAAGACTGCACAGAACGAACTAGTTCATCATTTCCAGCGGCTTGAGCAACTTCTCGTCGAAAATAGACAGGGAATGAAAACAACAGCGGCTAGCGATAGGCAAATATTGATGAAAGAGGTTGCCGAAGAAGTGCAATCGCGGTTGAAGCGGGAACTTTCCGAGCAGACAAAAAGTTTGGCGGCTGAAGGCCAGAAAGCCAATCAGGAAATCTCGCGCCAATTGCGCGAAGCAGTAGCAGCGTCACGGTTTTCGGTGCAACTTGTTTCCCTCCAACGGCAAATTACAAATCTTCAGGCAACTCTTGATGCCCATGATAAATCACTCACAAAAGGTTCATCCGAAGACAGCGTAAAAGTTGAAAAAGAAAATTTTGCCTCCCTCTTGAACTCGACGCAAATCCCCACGCCGACGATTGGACAAAACCATAAAGATGCGCAAAAAGTTTTCGACAAGTCTGTTATTCGCATATTGGCTGAAAAAAAAACGCCGGAGTTGACCGGAGAAATAAATAACGCAACGACAGACACTGATAAAATCGGACTTGAAGATAAAGCTCGAATTCAAATACCAGAAACGGGTAACACCAAGTCAAAAAGTTGCATGCAAAAATTTGACGCCGAAACAAGTGGGCACCTGATTTGTTGTGCACGTGCGGTCAACAAAGGAATTAAAACAAACTTATTCGGAAAGCTGCAAAATAGGGATAAAGCCGGAAGAACTTTGACACGGGTGAGTGCACTTTTTTTGATGGCTGTTTTGGCCTACGGTTTAAGCGGTCATTTTAATATATCAGACCATGCGTCCGTCTTCTCTTTCCTTCGTTGAGTGGAGATCATGACAGCTTTCCGGCGTAAATTGTCAGGTATTTCATGTATTTATTTTGCTTGTGAGGGTAGCAATCCGTGTTTGACTTATGTGATATAGTACTTGCGAACCTGTTGCCACCTTGCCGGTAGACTGTGTGAAAGATAAAAATTGATAACAGTATCGGTAAGAAACAATCGATGCAGTTTCCTTTAGGTGAGAGATGTGAGTATTTATTTACCGATAGCAGAAATGTCGCTCAATATGCTGATCCTTATCGGCATGGGTGGGGTTGTCGGTTTTCTTTCCGGAATGTTTGGCGTTGGCGGCGGGTTTTTGATTACGCCGCTTCTGATTTTTTATAACGTACCACCTGCTATTGCCGTCGGTACAGGCGCAAATCAGGTTATTGCATCATCTGTCACCGGCGCGCTTACGCATTTCAAACGCGGAACACTCGATATCAAGCTTGGCATTCTTCTTGTCATCGGCGGTATATTGGGGTCTTGTCTCGGTGTCGGGCTATTCAGTTATTTACGCAAGCTTGGTCAGCTCGATCTCATCATTTCTTTACTTTACGTCATCCTTCTAGGCGGTGTTGGAAGCCTTATGGCCATTGAAAGCTGGCGGGCTATTGTCAATGCAAGACGGGGCAAAGCTGTTGTTATTCACCGCCCGGGACACCACAGTCTGGCACAACGCTTACCATTGAAAATGCGGTTTCGTGCGTCAAAAATCTATGTGAGCATTATTCCGGTTCTTGGAATCGGACTTGTTATCGGTTTGCTTTCTTCTGTTATGGGGGTAGGCGGCGGTTTTATTATGGTTCCCGCACTCATTTACATGTTACGCGTGCCTACCAATGTTGTTGTCGGTACATCTCTTTTCCAGATTACTTTTGTTACCGCCTTCACAACTGTTCTACAGAGTATAACAAACCAGTCGGTTGATATTGTGCTTGCATTTTTGCTGATGGTTGGCGGCGTTATTGGCGCAACCTATGGAACGCGGATAGGCCGTAAGCTCAAAGCCGAACAATTGCGCATGTTGCTTGCTATTCTGGTTTTACTGGTTTGTGCCCGTCTTGCTTTTGAACTTTTTGTTCGTCCTGACGATCTGTTTTCTCTCACCTTCATTGGCGGTTAAAATGAAAACAGTTTATGCCGCACTTCTGTTTTGTCTTACACTTTTGCTAGCACCCGGCCTTGCCAAGGCTGATGCGCCCGTTGAAAATGCAGGACCTAAAGAAAATATCCAGATTATCGTGACGACCAATGCCATTACACTTGATACCAATTTTGCCGGTCGTAACGTCTATATTGCCGGTGTCCTCGAAAATGCCGATCCTCAACTAAGACGCCAAGGGCGCTATGACATTATTGTGGTCATGGAAGGACCTGTAAGACCAATGATAATGCGCGAGAAAAAGCGCAAGCTCGGCGTATGGGTAAACGCGGATGCATTGGCATTCACCGCGGTTCCACAATCCTATGCGATGGCAACCACCCGCGAAATCAGGGATATCACCAGCCCGATCAATTATAAAAGATTGGGGTTGGGGCTTGAATATTTGCCACTTCGTGCAGAGTCGGATGATGAAGAAAAAGCAAAGCTATTTCGTCAGGAGCTTATCAAGCTCAAGCTTCATCAACATCTTTATAGCGAGAATATCGGGGCAGTCACGTTCGGCTCGGCTTCGCTTTTTTCAGCAAATTTCAAATTGCCTGCCAATATCCCTGTCGGTCATCATACAATTCACGCTTATCTTTTTCGCGATGGAGAGTTTGTCGAGACAGTCACCACAGAGCTCGAGATTGTGAAAGCACACACCGCTTATGCAATCTACCGTTTTGCGCAGGATAACCCCGTTTATTACGGCTTCGTCGCGGTCTTCGTAGCAATTTTCACCGGCATTCTCGGGCGGCTGATTTTCCGTAAAGATTGATTGTTCAATCAAGATCGTGTCGCTATTTTTTTGACTGAGGCAGTGTGACACTGACACTCCATTTAAGACCGGGTTTAACGACTATTTCATAACGGGAAAAGTGATAGTTTCAAGGCTAACAATCGTAATACATAGGAAGAAATTACTGCGAAAAGAAAGATTTTTTTTGAATAGGGTAAATAGTGTTCTTGCCTAAGAGACAAGCAATCAACGCCGATTTATCAAAAATGTCGCGAAAAGCCTTGTTTGTCAGATCCAAACCACCGGCATAGGCACCGAATGCCGGCAAAATCATCCGCCTTCCGTCGCTTGCAAAACAAAATCGTCTAACCGACATGCCCCGGCGGGAAATGCGAAGAGCGGGATGTAGGTGACCGGCAATTTCCCCTGTCTGTGCTCCTGCAAGTGGTTCGTGACGGAATAACAACGAGCCTATCCGGATTTCATGTGTCCATTGACCGGCAAATTCTGTTTTTTCATTATCGTGATTTCCGGCAATCCAGATCATCTCGCGATGAGTAATGATGTCTTCAAGCAATTTCCGGTTTTTTTCAGAAAGTTGTGCGGATGCCTGATTGTCATGGAAACTGTCACCCAAGGCGATAATTGTTTGTGGTTGGTATTTTTCGACCACATTTTTCAAACGCTTAAGTGTGCGTTCACTGTCATAGGGAGGCAATAATTGGCCGTGGCGGGCAAAACATGATGATTTTTCAAGGTGAAGATCGGCAACAATCAGCAGTTTTTCGGCGTGCCAGTAGGCTGCGCCACTACAATCACAAGTCATGCGTGCGCCATTGACCTTAACTGTAAAACGATCAAGTCCGATTGTCATATCCACCAAAAAGCCTGTTTCAGTTTTCAAGAACTGTATGGATCAAGTCTTCTGCCGCTTCCATCAATATATTGTCTTCTGCACTTCCCGGAATCATTTCTTTTCCTATTTCAAGCATGACCGGAAGCGCAAGCGGCGACATTTTTTTAATCGGCCGATGAATAATATGATTTTTTATTCGTTTCAACATATCACCCAGCCTCTTGACGTCTAAAAGTCCACGAGCCGCTTCCTGCCTTGTTGCCTGAAGCAGAATATGATGTGGTTCATGTGTTCTCAAAACGTCAAAAATAAGGTCGGTGGAGACAGTCACTTGCCTTCCAGTCTTTTCTTGCCCCGGATGACGCCGGTTAATCAAACCGGCAATCATTGCGCAATTACGGAAAGACCGTTTGAGCAGATAGCTTTCATCAAGCCATGCCTCCAGATCATCGCCCAACATGTCTTCGGAAAAGAGGTCTTTCAACGATAAACTTCCGGCTTTTATTGCCTCGCCAATGTCGTCAAGTGTCCAAAGACCGATCGAATAATCGGTGGCAACAAAACCGACAGGCTTCAAACCGGCCCGTTCGAGCCTGCGTGTCAACAACATTCCAAGTGTTTGATGGGCAAGGCGCCCCTCGAATGGATAGGCAACCAGAAAAGACCGGTTTTTTTCATTGAATGTTTCGATCAATAATTGATTGGTATCAGGCAGAATGGACGAGATTTTTTGTTGGCTCAACCACTTTTGCACCTGCTCGGGCAAAACATGCCATTCTTTCGGATTTGCGAGCATTTTGCGCAACCTGTCAGCAAGATATGTCGAAAGCGGAAAACGCCCACCCATATAGCTTGGAACACGGGCTTCAAGTTTTTTCGACAAGCTCACATAACATTCGTTTTCACGAATACCTTCAAAACAAAGAACATGACCGGCAAAAATGAATGTATCACCTTTTGTCAAGCTTTCGAGAAAACTTTCCTCAATGCGTCCCAACATTCGGCCACCGCGCATTGCATTAATATTGCCGGCTTTGACAAGCCTTACATTGAGTTCGGCAGCTTCGATAATGGTTCCCATATTGAGCCGGTATTGCTGGGCAATTCTGGGGTTGGAAACGCGCCAGCGGCCATCTTTCGTGCGTCTTATTTTTGCATATTGTTCGTAAGCTTTAAGGGCATATCCACCGGTTGCAACGAAGTTTAATGTTTCATCAAATATTTTTCTTTTGAGTGTCGAATAAGGTTCTGCAGTTTTGACTTCCTGATAAAGCTCGTCGACATTGAAAGGTCCTGCACACGCCATACCAAGAATATGTTGGGCAAGAACGTCGATAGCGCCTTCACTTAATGGCGGGCTATCCTGTGCGCCGATATAGTTTGCGTCAAGTGCAGCCTGACATTCGAGAACTTCAAAGCAGTTTGCAGGCACAAGCACTGCTTTACTCGGTTCATCCATGCGGTGGTTGGCGCGGCCGATGCGCTGGGCAAGTCTGCTTGCACCTTTGGGTGCACCGACATGGATGACCAGATCAATGTCTCCCCAATCTATGCCAAGATCAAGTGTCGAAGTGGCAACAACGGCGCGAAGCTTGTTCAGGGACATTGCTTCTTCCACCTTGCGGCGTTGACCGACATCAAGTGAACCATGGTGAAGCGCAATAGGCAAACTGTCTTCATTCATGCGCCATAATTCCTGAAATAGCATTTCGGCTTGCGAACGCGTATTAACAAAAATCAATGTCGTATGCGCCGCTTTGATGAGTTCAAGAATGTCTTTGATCGCATAACGGGCAGAGTGTCCCGCCCAAGGAATATGTTCCTCAGTTTGTAAAATTCTGATTTCAGGTTTTGCACCGCCTTCGACGGTAACAAGACCTGCCATTGCCGATTTTTGTTTCTGGCTTACAAGCCAACGCCGCAAAGAATCGGGATCGGAAACAGTGGCCGAAAGGCCGATTGTTTTTAATTCCGGGCGTAATGTTCTTAAATGGGCAAGTGCAAGAGAAAGTAATTGTCCCCGCTTCGATGTGACAAGCGAATGAAGTTCATCAAAAATGACGGTATCAAGACAACCAAAGAATTTTTCTGCTTCATGCGAGGATAGAAGCAGTGACACTTGCTCGGGCGTTGTCAACAATATATCAGGTGGAATATATTTCTGTCTTTGTCTTTTATGTTGGGGCGTATCACCGGTTCTGGTTTCAATTGCAATATCAAGTCCCATTTCCTGAACGGGCGTTTTCAAATTGCGTTCGATATCTTGAGCCAAGGCTTTAAGCGGCGAAATATAAAGTGTATGAAGCTGGTGGTGATGTTTGGCACTTGAGAGAGCGACCATAGAAGGTAAAAAACCCGCAAGAGTTTTACCAGCACCCGTCGGGGCAATAAGCAAAGTTGATTGTCCACTTTCCGAGCGTTTTAAAAGTTCGGCCTGATGAGGGCGCAAATTCCACCCTTTTTTCTGAAACCAGTTGTTGAATTGGTCAGGTAACAGAGAAAGTTCATCTTGCTGAACCGAATTGCGTTGATCGTTGTTCATAAAATCTATTTAATATGTGCGACTATATTCGCCAAGTTACCGGTTAAGAATCATTATGAAGCTATATGTGATCAATCTTGATCGTTCACCAGACCGATTAGACCGCCTTGAAAAAATATTCAGGAAGTTGAACCTTGGTTTAACGCGTGTTGCTGCAATAGACGGACTTCATCTTGATGAAAAGTTCATTGCCGATGTTAGACGACACCAGCTATGGCCCGACCCGCTTACACGTGGGGAAATCGCCTGTTTCCTAAGTCATAGAGCGGCGCTCGAAAAAGTGGCGGCGGGAGATGATGATTTTGCTGCGATTTTTGAAGATGATGTTACTTTGTCGCAAGAAGCCACCGACTTTTTGAATAATGACGATTGGATTCCGGCAAGTGCAGATATTGTGAAGATTGAAACCCATGGCAAAAAGGCTTGGCTCGGAGAGAAAAGGGACTTGAAAAACGGCTTTAGCGTTGCGCGGCTCAAAAGCCGTCATATTATGGCTGCCGGTTATATCGTTTCAAAAACCGCAGCAAAAAAACTTTGCGCAATGATGCAAAATATAACATTTCCTTTTGACCATTTTTTATTCAATCCGAAATGTCATGTATTCGAACACTTTGAAATGTGGCAACTTGATCCGGCAATTGTCCGGCAGGCAGGCTTGGAAAGCACTCTTTCTGTCGACCGTACACAAATAGACAAAGCCAATAAACAAGGCCGGCGCGCATCAAAAACTTTAAGGCGCGAGCTGAAGCGGTTTTTTTCACGCGCAAAAACCGGCCTTTGGGGCATCTACATCAATTTGTTTACGCGTGAAAAATGGAAACGTGTAAAATATAGGCCTTGAGATTTTTCCCCAATTTGCGCGTAATGATAAGGACAGTCGAATTTAAAAAAGCACGCATTTTAAAAAAGTTAAGCGTTTGAAATCAGGGCAGACTTTAACGCATATACAACAAGTTTTTACTCCCCCGATCAGGAAATCCCTCAAACAAAAAGATCCACAGAAAACGACAGAGTTTTCTCCGATCAATCTATTTTAAATGAAGATTTTTCCGTAAAATTCCGGCCTTTAACGTTTGAATTCCATTGCCCAATAAACATAGTTGGGGCGTTTAGGTGAAGTCGCCTTGGCCAGTCCATAATAATGGAAGCTCGGGTAAAGCATATTGCTTCTGTGACCGGGTGAATTCATCCATACATTATAGGCAGCTGAAACGGTGGAACGCCCTGCACACAGGTTTTCACCCGCAGCGCCATGAATGCCGAATTTGCGCAAACGTGTGACAAAATCATTACCGGAACTGATTGTGTGGGCGACTCGCTGGGCATCAGCCATAAGATTTGCCTGATCCTGAGCCATTTTTTCAAGCTGGCTGTCAGGTGCGAGAGGGCCACGATTGTTTTGAGCCCGCAATGCATTGATGAGGCTTGTCGGGTCTTCATTATCGGCAAAAGCCGGAATTATACCGGCTGTACCAACAATAAAAGCACCGGAAAGGACAAAAAAATTTCTACGTGTCAGCACGATATCACCCAACAATTCAACAGTCTCAAAAAACAACGGGTCTTTTAAAATTCGTGACTATCAAAAACAATACTAGCCACCACACCACTCGCATTAATGCACCGAAAATTATAAACTGGCTGGAGTTCCTATCAGGCTTTTATGGAATTTCTTGGGCAATCTATCAATTTTTCAGGCTTTTATATCTTTAGTATTGCCGAAATGCGATTTCACGCCTTGCTGAAAGACATAATTTCATAATCAAATCAATGATATACTATCATACAACCGCAAGCCAGTTGTTAAATGTATTGAGAGCCGAAGCCATTAACGTATCAAGCTCAGGATACGCATAATGATAAATATCGGGATCACAATTGCAGCGCCCACAACCACCACATTGAAGAGTTTTTCGAACGCTTCAAAACCCATTGACCATAACGAGGTGAAGAAATGGCTGATCTTCCACACGACATCCATCGGTGTCCAGCCCAGAAGTGTCATGACAATGCCGACCAGAATCGAAAAAACGAGTAGCTTTATGACAACGCGTCCTGGTGTATCCCCAAGAAATGAATTGACCGGCTTCGACATTGACTATCCTTCAATAATGATAAAATGGAACCCTAGATAGGTTTCAATGGTTTAAAGTTCAATCCTCGTCATTTTGGTTTCAAGACTATAGCAGCCCCCCCGACATTGGCAACTTGTCTAATGCATTTTACAGTCTAATGCATTTTACATAAGTGCGGCTTTGTATACAAAGTCCGATTATCGAAAGCTAACGATCTATGGTCGTTATAAAACCAGAGTAAACCAGCCTTGGACGCCTCAAGGCAGTGGAACCGGCATAAAAGAGTAGCAAAACGCGAAAAGCCGCGGGCGATAGTGATTTTTCACCCTTTTGCCAATTTACCTATTTGTCCAACAGGCAAGCCTATCTATTTGCGTGATAGGCAAGATAAATTTGTTGTCACAGCTTTTGATAATGCCTAGCTTTTTTGGGTTTGTTTTTCTTTTTTTACTTGCTTTTCAAGTTTTCCACCTTTCAAAGGTGGTGTTACTTCCTTTGCAACGTCACTTGCACGCTCATGATTTACAGGTAATTTTCCCATTTTTTACTCCCGAAGTTCATTCAAGTTAAACGAACAACGCAAATAATTGTTCCCGTTTATCGCATGGTGGAGGTTTTTTAAAATTGCTTGAATCTAGCCGAATTTGTGCCTAGTGGATTAACCGGAAAAATTGATATAATGTGCGCATATGAGTGACTTTTTTGCTGAAAATAGTGCTGCAACCAATGCTGTCGAATATACGGTTTCCGAGATATCCGGTGCCTTGAAACGCACGGTCGAGGACCGTTTCGGCCATGTTCGTGTGCGCGGTGAAATTTCCGGATATAGAGGACCGCATGCATCGGGTCACGCCTATTTTGCGCTAAAAGACGATAAAGCGCGCCTTGAAGCGGTTATCTGGCGCGGCGTTATGGGTAAACTCAAATTCCTTCCCGAAGAAGGAATGGAAGTCATTGCGACAGGTAAACTCACAACCTATCCCGGTTCATCGAAATACCAGATTGTGATTGATAATCTGGAGCCGGCGGGCGTGGGTGCCTTGATGGCACTTCTGGAAGCAAGAAAAAAGAAACTTGCTGCCGAAGGGTTGTTTGATGCTGCCACCAAACAATTATTGCCCTTTATGCCCAAGGTTATTGGCGTTGTAACATCGCCGACAGGTGCCGTCATTCGCGATATTATCCATCGCATTTCCGACCGCTTTCCCCTTCATATCATCGTTTGGCCGGTGCGTGTTCAGGGTGAAACTTGTGGGTCCGAGGTTGCAGCTGCAGTTTCAGGCTTTAATACTTTGAAAGCCGGCGGCCCAATCCCGAAGCCTGATCTTATCATTGTTGCGCGCGGCGGCGGCAGTCTTGAAGACTTGTGGGGCTTTAATGATGAAATAGTTGTACGGGCTGTTGCCTCTTCACTTATTCCGGTTATCTCGGCTGTCGGCCACGAGACCGACTGGACATTGGTGGATTATGCAGCCGATGTGCGTGCACCGACGCCAACCGGTGCTGCCGAAATGGCGGTTCCCGTCAAAGCAGAATTGGAGGCAAGTGTTGCTTCTCTTTATGCCAGATTGTTGGGTGGAATTTCTCGCCAATTCGATTTTCGCAAGCAAAAACTTTATAGCGCAGTGCGGGCACTTCCCTCTGTAGACCAATTACTCGCATTACCACGTCGGCGTTTTGACGAAGCCGCAAGCAGGTTGGAACGGTCTCTCTCGGTCAATACAGAAAAGAAAAGACAGGTTTTCAATCTGTTGGCGCGCGGGCTTTCGCCGCATCTGGTTATCAATCTTGTCAATCAGAATCGCCAAAAGACAAACCATTTGGCCTTGCGACTGGAACAGGCATTTATTGCATTAACGATAAGCAAAAGACAAAAACTCTTGTCGGTGACAAGGAGTTTCACCCCGCGACTTGCCGAAACCATTATGGATAAGGCCAAAGAAGCCGGTTTGTTTTATTTTATGCGGCTTCAGAATGCTTTTGTGCTCATCGTTGAAAAACAACGCCAGAAAGTTGATATGGCGGCGCGGCTGTTAAACTCGGTTTCTTACGAAAAGACACTCGAACGCGGTTTTGCACTGGTCCTTGATGCAGAAGGAAAGCTTGTCAAAAATGCTCGTGAAGTTCCTGAAAACGGGTTTTTGAAAATCAGATTTTCTGATGACACGATTGACGCAACCGCAATCGGAAAAGCTCATCAACCGGCAAAAAAACAAAAACGCCATCCGGCTGACGATGACAATCAGGGAGATCTCTTTTGAAAGCTCTGGCAGAAGGGCTAATGCTTGGTGCTGACGGTAAAATCCGTTGTGCATGGGCCGGTAAAGATGCTCTTTATTTAGCCTATCACGATCATGAATGGGGCAAACCTGTTTATGACGACAATCATTTATTCGAGAAAATTTGTCTGGAAGGATTTCAGGCCGGTTTGTCATGGCTGACAATATTGAGAAAACGGGAAAATTTTCGCAATTCATTCGATGGGTTTGATTTTAACAAAATTGCTTTTTATGACGAAGAAAAAATAGATGAACTATTGAAAAATCCCGGTATCGTCCGTCATATCGGAAAAATCCGTTCGGTTGTAAACAATGCCAAGAGCGCTCGTAAACTTGTTGAAGAAAAGGGAAGCCTTGCCGATTATTTCTGGTCTTTTCAGCCGCCCGAATCCGAACGGTTCGAACATGTCGACTATGCAACGCTTAAATTAAATCCGATAACGCCGGCATCAATCCGCCTTTCAAAAGATTTGAAAAAACGTGGATGGACTTTTGTCGGCCCGACGACTTGCTACGCGTTTATGCAATCCATCGGCATTGTCAACGACCATATCGAAGGTTGTTTTTGTCGCTAAAGGCCGCGTGTCTCGGCTTTTTGGAAATAACAGATTTTCTTGTTGAAGCGGACTTATTTTTTCCCCGAATTTTCCTGCGGGGCTGAAATCAAACTTTTTTCGGCTTCAAAATGCGTGAATTTTATTTTTTTGGCAAGATCTGCAAAATGGTTATTCAAATAATCCTGAAAACGGGCAGATGTCACGCTTCCTTCTGCTGTTCCAGTATTGGAGCCGAACAGAAAACTGTGACTGGATTGATGTCTTATGTCGAGAATACCGGCATCAACAAGTTCGTTTTTGTCGATATGGATAAAATTTGCACCGGCCACAGGTAACTTCTCACGGGAAAATAAATCGCTGAAAAAGGTATCGTGCCCGTTTTCGCCCATCGAGACACGAGCATTTGCGTCAATATTACATTCAAGGCCCGTCAATATATAATCGCCCGGAGCAATTGGAGAAAATGCTGTCGCAATTGTTTTATTGGTGAGCTTTTCCGTGATTGTTTCAAAGGTTACTTTACCGAGGAACCATTTATCCGATTTGCCAAGAATCCATTTGGTTTGCGAAATCGCTTTGTCGGGTAAACCGGCAATTGTATAATTATCTCTACCGGAATAAACATTTGTATAATTTTTCTGGTCAAGCCTGTCTCCAACGATTTGCCGCAAGCGTATTGTTGTGCTTTGGCAAAACCGGCCCTCATAAACGACTCTGACAGCAATGGCCGCACCTTTTAGGGAAATCGTATTCTGGAAGACATTAACAGCTTCATCGCTATTAATGTCATTTTTCTTTGAGTTCGTGCAGCTCACGGAAAAAATGCATACAAAAACAAGCAATAAAATACGGTAATTCAACATTTTTGTTCAGCCATGAAGCAACCCTTTAATCAAAGTCAATTGATAGCAACCAACTTGGATAAAAGAAATAATCAACTTCTATTAAAGAGGGCAATTGCCAAAACAATATGTGGACAAGTTGTTTCGCATTGTTGCCATGGTAAAATCCGGCCGGCTGATGTTAATTATTGCAACGGTATTGAAGATTTCTAGAAAGAGATTTTCGAATTCATGCATCAAAATAAACTTTCCCGAGCATAGAACGCATGGCTTGCCGCTTTGTGTCGGATGAGTTACAAACCAGCAATCCTTCAATTCAATAATAGTTTAGCGGCAGGAATAAAATGGCAGATAGACAGGTAAGAACGATAGCGCGCGTTCCTCGTGGTTTTGTTGATCGCACAAGTGCGGAACTCCATGCCGCGGAAAAAATGATGTCGGTCATTCGCAATGTCTACGAGCTTTACGGGTTCGAGGCCGTTGAAACGCCGATTTTTGAATATACGGATGCGCTGGGAAAATTCCTGCCGGATCAGGATCGTCCGAATGCCGGTGTGTTTTCAATTCAGGATGATGACGAGCAATGGATGTCATTGCGATATGATCTGACAGCGCCGCTTGCACGTTATTTTGCTGAAAATTTCGAAAGTTTGCCAAAGCCCTATCGCAGTTATCGTGTCGGCTGGGTATTCCGTAACGAAAAACCGGGGCCGGGGCGTTTCCGGCAATTTATGCAGTTTGATGCCGATACAGTGGGAACACCGACTGTTGCTGCCGATGCCGAAATTTGCATGATGGCAGCTGATACGATGGAACGGCTTGGCATTGATCGTGGTGATTACGTCGTTCGGGTGAACAATCGTAAAATTCTTGACGGTGTGCTGGAACTTGTAGGCCTTCAAGGTGACGATAATGCAGGAAAAAGGCTCACTGTTCTTCGTGCTATCGACAAACTTGACAAGTTCGGTCCTGAAGGTGTGAAACTTCTTCTCGGCAAAGGTCGGCTGGATGATAGTGGAGATTTTACCAAAGGAGCCGAGCTTTCCGACGAGGCAATTGCCAAAGTTCTTTCCTTTATCAATGCCGGTGCTGAAAATGGCCAAGCCACCCTTGATAATCTCTCCAAGGTGGTTGCTGGAAGTAACCGTGGCAAAGAAGGCGTTGACGAGCTTCAGGATATGTTGGCACTTTTTACGGCCGCCGGTTATGAAAAACGGATAAAAATTGACCCATCTGTTGTTCGCGGGCTTGAATATTATACGGGACCGGTTTTCGAGGTCGAATTGTTATTCGATGTTGTCAATGAAGACGGTCAAAAAGTTGTCTTCGGTTCGGTCGGTGGCGGCGGGCGTTATGACGGGTTGGTATCGCGTTTTCGCAGCGAACCGGTACCGGCTACCGGTTTTTCAATCGGTGTTTCGAGATTGATGACAGCCTTGAAAAACCTTGGCAAACTTGACCTTGATGAAAAAACAGGACCGGTTGTCGTTTTGGTGATGGATAAAGACCGGACCTCACTTGAACGCTATCAGAATATGGTTTCACAACTTCGTAATGCCGGTATTCGTTCCGAACTTTATGTTGGTGGTTCGGGCATGAAAGCGCAAATGAAATATGCCGATCGCCGCCATGCCCCATGCGTTATTATTCAAGGTTCGCAAGAGCGGGCAGAAAATCAGGTGCAGATCAAGGACCTTGTTGAAGGTGCAAGATTGTCGGCTGAAATTGAAGATAATAAAACGTGGCGTGAAAGCCGTCCGGCACAGATTACTGTAGACGAAAACAAAATGGTTGACGCGGTTAAAGAAATTCTCGCCGCGCAAGAACAAAATTAATAGTGTCGAGCGGGAAAAACATGACCGGATCCGAGTTAAAAGCCAACGCCATCAAAGATTTTTTTGGCGATAACCATTTGCAAACCGTTTCAATTCCGATTTTACAACCGGCCGAGCCTTTTCTCGACATGGCGGGAGAGGATTTACGCCGTCGTATTTTTATGACCGAAAATGAAAATGGCGACAGTTTGTGTTTACGGCCGGAATTTACAATTCCCGTTTGTATCAAGCACATTAAAACAGGTGCAACAACACCACGCCGCTACGCCTATATTGGTGAAGTTTTCAGGCAAAGCCGCTCGGGAGAAAACGGTTTTTATCAGGCAGGCATTGAAGATTTAGGGGATGTTGACGAAGCCGCGGCTGATGCACGTTCACTAGGAGAAGCCTTGGCGTTGTTGGAACGTGTTTCGAAGAGTTCCGGTTACGCGGTTCATTTGGGCGACCAAAGTGTGTTTGCTTCTGTTCTTCAAGAACTTGGTATTGTCCCGACATGGCAAAAAAGGCTGCTGCGCAGTTTTGGTAACGCCAAGCAATTGCGTGATCTTTTACATATTCTTGCTGAACCGAAAAGCGAACAGAGTTTGCCTGACAATCTGATGAAATTGGTTGAGGCGCAAGATGAAGCAGCATTGACGAATTATATTGAGGAAGAGATGCTTGATGCGGGGATTTCACCATCTGCCGGCCGCAGTCCGACAGAAATTGCAAGGCGGCTTTTGGAAAAACAGCTTTTATCTTCTGTAAGGCTTACCAAACCGGTCCTCGAAGCTTTGGAAGAGTTTTTGGCAATTCGCTTGCCCCTTGATGACGCCGAAGATGCACTTTTCGATTTCGGGAAAAAATATGAATTGGTGAGCGACCAGTTTCTAATGCCGCTCAAGGCGCGAAATCTGGCTTTTGAGACTCAAGGGATCAAGCTTGAGGATGTTGAATATGATGCAGCTTTCGGTCGCCCGCTCGATTACTATACCGGTTTTGTTTTTGAAATTCGCAAAGATGATAATGTTATTATCGGTGGCGGACGTTATAACCGTCTGATGACAATGCTCGGGGCTGATAGACCGATACCGGCTGTCGGTTTTTCGGTTTGGCTTGACAGACTTTCGAATGGCGACGAAAGCACAGTCGGGATTTAAAAAGGGGCAAGGGAAATAATCATGACAGTTACACTCGCACTTCCCTCGAAAGGCCGTCTTAAAGATAAGACATTGGACACCTTGAAAGCTGCCGGTTACGAGATCGTTCTTGCCGACAATGACCGTAACTATCGGGCGGCCGTTGCCAATGACAAGAATATCGATATTCTTTTTCTATCTGCTTCCGAAATTGCCCGTGAACTGGGTTATGGCAATGTTGATCTCGGTGTAACAGGGCAGGATTTAATCCACGAAACGCTTGCCCATCCCGAGACAAAAGTGAAAGTTGAAGTTCCGCTCGGTTTCGGTTTTGCCGATGTGGTGGTTGCTGTTCCGGCTGTTTGGCATGATGTCGTGACAATGGCCGATCTTGACGACGTTGCAGCCGAATTCCGTCAGCGTCATGGACGTAGAATTCGTATTGCAACAAAATTCTGGCGTCTGACGCAACAATTCTTTTCACAAAAGCATGGAATACAAGTCTATCGTATTGTTGAAAGTCTAGGTGCAACCGAAGGAGCTCCTGCGGCCGGTTCGGCCGATATGATTGTCGATATCACCTCTACCGGCGAAACGTTAAGGGCAAACAAGCTAAAAATATTGGATGATGGAGTAATTTTAAAATCACAAGCGTCACTTGTTTCAGCGTTGAGAAGCCGCGAAAAAAGCGGAGTTCAAGAAATTATAGAAAAATTGGGTAAAGTAGCAAAAAAATAAAAGCCGAGATACAAATTGAAACTGAATGGCTTTGATATATTTGAAACGGAATGTTTCCGTTATACTTAGGCCATGTCGCATTTAGGCCAAGCTGTTAAGCGCCTCAATTCCTGTTATATCAAAAAATACAAATGTCACGGCGACAAGCAGCATCACAAGGATGATTGCTACAATCAACAGACCAAGGAAGCGCGATTTTATGCGTCGTTTTTCAACTGAAGCGGGATCGGATCGATCAGACATCGAACTCAATCATCATTGCTGGAATTTAAACGATCAGGGCTTGTAGCCGCTCCCGGTTCTCTTCCCAAATATCCCAGTTCCTGAAGTGATTTCTTTAAAAAAAGCTCGACAGCTTCAGCCTCGCTTTTGATCTTATGATTGTCGTGCAGAAAGTTTTGCAATGCAGTCAATGTTTGCGCGTCAAGATTGAATGAAATACCCATATTGACCTCTTGAATATAAAAGGCCCCTGCGAAACATACGCAGGAGCCTTGATTGATATTATTTCTCGCCCTTAAGGACTTTCAAAATGTTCTGAGGTGAAGATTCACCATAAGGATCAGTCTCGCAGTTATCCGAGAAACCTTTTTCCTCAAACCATTTTTCAACAACGCCATCATTGACGACAGCAGCATAACGCCATGAACGCATGCCGAAACCCAAGTTGGATTTGTTGACGAGCATACCCATTTTACGGGTGAATTCGCCATTGCCATCAGGAATAAGCTTGATGTGCTGCAATTTGTTGTGTCTGCCCCAGGCATTCATAACGAAGGCATCATTGACAGCAAGGCAATAGACTTCTTCAATGCCAAGCTTCTTGAATTCCGGATAAAGTTTTTCAAAATCCGGCAACTGATAAGTCGAGCATGTTGGGGTAAATGCGCCCGGCAAGGAGAACAATACTACGCGCTTGCCCTTGAAATATTCGTCTGTGTTGACATCTTGCCAACGGAACGGGTTTGAACCCCCAATAGATTCATCACGTACACGCGTATGAAATGTTACATTTGGAACTTTTTGTCCGATCATTAATTTGCTCCTGTATTTTTATATCCTTCGGCCTGTCCGATAAGGCAGGCAGTGTGAGCCGGAATTCACATAAGAAAGGTAAGAGATCGGTCGTTAACTTGCAAGCTCGCCCCCGAAAGATTGATAATTTTACACTCGATATTTTTGGTTAATCGCTTTAAATTGATCACAGTAAAGAACATATGGTGATGAATATGGCGATTTTGACAATTTCTACGACTGCCTTCGATGACCAAAATCCTGGAACTTCCGGATTGCGGAAGAAGGTAAAAGTTTTCCAAAAGCCGAATTACGTCGAAAATTTCATCCAATCTATTTTCAATAGCGTTGGTGATGTTTCCGGGAAACTGTTTATTCTTGGAGGCGACGGGCGTTTTTTTAATAAAGAAGTTATCCAGAAAATTTTAAAGATGGCTGCGGCCAATAAAATTGGCCATATCAAAGTTGGTCTGAACGGTATTTTGTCAACACCGGCGGCTTCCCATCTTATCCGCAAATACAAAGCATTTGGTGGCATCATTCTGTCGGCAAGTCATAATCCGGGTGGCCCATCCGGTGACTTCGGTATCAAATACAATATTTCCAATGGCGGTCCCGCACCTGAAAAAGTAACAAAAGCTATTTTCGAATCTTCAAAAAAAATTACTTCGTATAAAATAGAAGATTGTGGCGATATCGACATTGCGAAATTGGGAAAAACGCAAGTCGGTTCAATGGTTGTCGAAGTCATTGACCCGGTTGTCGATTATGCAAATCTGATGGAAGAACTATTCGATTTCGATCTTATTCGCAAAGCAATTGCCGGTGGTTTAACATTCCGCTTTGATGCATTGAATGCTGTGACCGGTCCATACGCTCATGAAATTTTCGAGAAACGTCTCGGCATGAAAAAAGGCACAGTTGTCAATGGTACACCGCTTCCCGATTTCGGCGGGCGCCATCCCGACCCCAATCTCGTTCATGCCCATGATCTTTATGAATTGATGATGTCTGAAGACGGGCCTGATCTTGGTGCTGCGTCCGATGGTGATGGCGACCGCAACATGATTGTCGGCTGGAAACGGTTTGTCACACCATCCGATTCCCTTGCTATTCTCGCTGCCAACGCAAAGCTCGTTAAGGGCTATCGCAATGGTATTGCCGGCATCGCGCGCTCTATGCCGACGAGTGCCGCAGCCGATTATGTGGCCAAAAAACTAGGTCTCAATATTTATGAAACACCAACAGGCTGGAAATTTTTCGGCAATTTGCTGGATGCCGGAAAGGTAACATTTTGCGGTGAGGAAAGCTTTGGCACGGGTTCCAATCACGTGCGTGAAAAAGACGGTTTGTGGGCAATATTGTTCTGGCTCAATCTGCTTGCCGCAACCGGTAAAAGTGTAAGTGAAATTGTCGAGCAACATTGGCAACAATTCGGGCGTTCCTATTATACACGTCATGATTACGAGGAAGTCGACCAGACCGCGGCCAAGGCTCTTATGGAAGATTTGCGCTCACGTCTTGGAAAACTTGCCGGAACCGACGTTGCAGGGCTAACGATTGCCAAGGCAGATGATTTTTCATATCATGATCCGATTGATGGCTCGGTCAGCGAGCATCAAGGAATCCGTATTTTCTTTGAAGGCGGCGGACGTATCGTCTATCGTTTGTCAGGGACCGGAACATCGGGCGCAACGGTTCGCGTTTATATGGAACATTATGTTGCCGATCCGCTAAAGCAGGATGACAACACACAAGAAGCACTTGCTGCCTTGATTGTTGCCGCTGACGAACTTGTGGATTTGAAGAAAAAACTCGGCCGTGATGCACCGAGTGTTATTACTTGAGAATAAAAGGCGAGGGGTGAGGCAGGAATGTTCCTTTGATGCAAAGGATAGACCATTGCCTTTTCAGGTATCGCTTACCGCTCGCCCTTAAGCCTTTTTTAAAACGGAAAATCAAATATAACAAAAAGCCCTGTAAAATTTTACAGGGCTTTTTGAATTGAAGAAGTGACAATCAAACCGGAACGATAAACGTTTGTTTGATTTTTTTCATTTCGGATGGATCATATTTTCCGGCTTGACCAGACGATTATAATCTTCCTCGGAAACACCGGCCTTTAAAGCTTCTTCGCGCAGTGTTGTGCCGTTTTTATGGGCGGTTTTGGCAATTTTTGCAGCTTTATCATAACCGATTGCAGGTGCAAGTGCAGTTACCAGCATCAAGGATTTCTCAAGGAGATCATGAATGCGTGCTTCATTGGCTTTGATGCCTTTGACGCAATTATCTGCGAAAGAAACCATGCATTCCGACAAAATCTTGATCGATTGCAAAACATTGAATGCGATAACCGGTTTGTAGACATTGAGCTCGAAATGTCCCTGACTTGCAGCAACAGTAATCGTGGTTTCATTGCCAAAAACCTGACAAGCAACCATAGTCATCGCTTCGCACTGGGTCGGGTTGACTTTACCAGGCATAATCGAAGAGCCGGGCTCGTTTTCCGGCAAGCTCAATTCACCAAGTCCACAGCGCGGGCCGGAGCCCAAAAGGCGAATATCATTGGCAATTTTGAAAAGATCGGTCGCCAAAGCGTTGAGACTGCCGTGGAAATTGGTAATTGCGCCGTGGCTTGCCAGAGCTTCGAATTTGTTATCGGCGGTTTCGAATGCAACGCCTGTAATGTCGGTCACTGCTTCGACGAAATCCTTGTCGAAACCGATCGGAGCATTCAAACCGGTACCAACAGCCGTACCACCTTGAGCAAGTTTGAGAACATCTTGGAGTGCCGCTTCGATGCGTTTTCTATTATGTTCGAGCGCTGCACGGTAACCGGAAAATTCCTGTCCCAGCGTGATCGGGGTGGCATCCTGTGTGTGGGTACGACCGATTTTGATAATTTTTGAAAATTCTTTTTCCTTGTCCTTCAACGCAATCGTAAGATGGTCAATTGCCGGGAAAAGTTTATTGATAGTCTCTAAAGCTGACGAGATATGAATGGCTGTCGGAAATGAGTCGTTTGATGATTGGCTCATATTAACGTGGTCATTGGGGTGAACAGGCTTTTTTGATCCCATTTCTCCCCCAAGCATCTCGATAGCACGGTTTGCAATGACTTCGTTGACGTTCATATTGGTTTGCGTGCCCGAACCGGTCTGCCAGACGACAAGTGGAAAATTGTCGTCGAGTTTTCCGTCAATGACTTCATCTGCAGCAGCAATAATTGCTTTTCCCAACTCCGGCGAAAGCTTTTTGGCTTTCATATTGGCCATGGCTGCGGCTTTTTTGATAAGTCCCAAGGCATGAATAAGCGGCAATGGCTGCTTTTCGCCGCCAATTTTGAAATTGTGCAAAGAGCGTTCTGTTTGTGCCCCCCAATAGTGGTCTGCGGGAACCTCGATCGGACCGAATGTATCCGTTTCTGTACGGGTTTGTACCATGATAAAACTCCTCTGTGGTTGAGGAGACGATAGACCAAGAAAAGCAATGAGAAAAGGCCTTAAACAGGATCGAAACTATTTCTTGAACCTGTTTTTATACATATTTTGGTGAGAAAAAGTCGCCCGCAAAACCGAATAATAAAACAATAAGACTGAAGCGAAAAAATGAGCGGCATATTATTACATATTTCTGATGAAACAGCCCAAAACTGGCTGAAGAAATAATACGCTACCAATTAAAAGTGGCTTAAAAATTTTAAAAGACAACAAAAACACCAACTCGACCGTTTTTTAGTGACGGAAATAATCTATTTTTTAAATATTGGCTCCATGCTGTTTGTATTGACGATAAACTGATTGATTGGCGAATTTATGCCACGCGCAAACCGAGGATGTGATGACGAACCTGGTATAAAAAAACGGGCCCGAAGGCCCGTTCATTAACGTTGTCGTGAACTTCTTTATTAGAAGTCCATACCGCCCATGCCGCCGCCCGGCATTGCAGGCATTGGAGCCTCTTTCTTCGGCAGCTCGGCAATCATGGCTTCGGTTGTGATCAACAATCCGGCAACGGAAGCAGCGTTTTGAAGAGCAGAGCGGACAACCTTTACAGGGTCAACAATGCCCAGAGCAATCAAATCGCCATATTGGCCATTGGCTGTGTTGTAACCGAATGTTTCGCTCTTGTTTTCAAGAATTTTACCAACAACGATAGAAGCTTCATCGCCAGCGTTGGTTGCAATTTGACGGGCCGGAGCCTGCAAAGCGCGACGAACGATGTTGATACCGGCTTCCTGATCCGAATTGGCACCTTTTACTTTAAGGTCTGCGGCTGCGCGCAACAGGGCAGTACCACCACCAGCAACGATACCTTCTTCAACAGCGGCGCGTGTTGCATTCAAAGCATCGTCAACGCGGTCTTTTTTCTCTTTAACTTCAACTTCTGTTGCACCGCCAACGCGGATAACAGCAACACCGCCTGCCAATTTGGCAAGACGTTCCTGAAGTTTTTCACGGTCATAATCGGATGTTGTTTCTTCGATCTGGGCCTTGATCTGGTTAACACGTGCATTGATTTCAGGCTTCTTGCCAGCACCGTCAACAATCGTAGTGTTTTCTTTCGAAACGGTAACTTTCTTTGCGCGGCCGAGCATGTCGAGTGTGACATTTTCGAGCTTGATGCCGAGGTCATCGGAAATAACCTGACCGGATGTCAAAATGGCAATATCTTCCAACATTGCTTTACGACGGTCACCGAAGCCCGGAGCCTTGACAGCCGCAATCTTCAAGCCGCCACGCAATTTGTTGACAACGAGAGTTGCCAAAGCTTCACCTTCAACATCTTCTGCAATGATAAGCAAAGGCTTGCTTGACTGGACAACAGCTTCAAGAACCGGAAGCAGAGCCTGCAAGTTAGAAAGTTTCTTTTCGTGGATCAGGATGTAAGGGTCATCGAGATCGGCAACCATTTTTTCTGTATTGGTTACGAAGTAAGGAGAAAGGTAACCGCGGTCGAACTGCATACCTTCAACAACTTCAAGCTCCGTATCGGCAGTCTTTGCTTCTTCGACTGTGATAACGCCTTCATTGCCGACTTTCTGCATCGCTTCGGAAATCATTTTACCGATTTCGGTTTCGCCATTTGCTGAAATAGTACCAACCTGTGCAACTTCCGCAGAAGTTTTAATCTTCTTTGCTTTTTTCAGAAGATTGTCGACAACTTCATTAACAGCAGCATCAATGCCGCGCTTCAAATCCATCGGGTTCATTCCGGCAGCAACAGCTTTTGCACCTTCCTGAACAATTGCCTGACCCAGAACAGTTGCTGTTGTGGTGCCATCACCGGCAATATCATTGGTCTTGGAAGCAACTTCGCGCAACATCTGTGCGCCCATATTTTCAAACTTGTCTTCAAGTTCGATTTCCTTGGCAACCGAAACACCATCTTTGGTAATTCGTGGAGCACCGAAAGACTTGTCGATGACAACATTACGGCCTTTAGGGCCCAGTGTTACTTTCACGGCATTGGCGAGGATATCGACGCCACGCAACATACGTTCACGCGCATCGCGGCCAAATTTGACTTCTTTTGCAGCCATTTAATATCTCCTTGGGAATTATCCCGGAATTGTTTTTTAAAATTTATGGGAAAATGGCTATCAGCCAAGAATACCCATAATATCGGATTCTTTCATAATCAGGACGTCTTCGCCATCCAGCTTGACTTCGGTTCCTGACCATTTGCCAAAGAGAACGCGGTCGCCTGCTTTTACGTCAAGAGCAACGAGCTTGCCGCTTTCATCACGTGCACCCGGACCAACAGCGAGAACTTCGCCTTCCTGCGGCTTTTCTTTGGCTGTATCTGGGATGATGATCCCACCTGCGGTTTTTTCTTCTGATTCAACCCGACGAACGACTACGCGATCGTGTAATGGGCGGAATTTGGTTTTTGCCATGTCTTGAACCCTTAAAATGTTTAACTTTAATTAAACTCGATTTCGTTGAGGTTTTTCCTCGATTAGCACTCTCGATGAGAGAGTGCTAATTCATGAGAACAGATAAAAATTGCCCCTTATAATGTCAAGAAGCTGGTTTTAATTTTTTAGTGAACAGGCTTGGGAAAACGTTATTCTTTAGGTAAAAAATGCCGCTCGTAAAAAACCGTATTTTGTGGAACATTGATGAAAAGAGATCGGACAGCGCTTATAAAATGCAGCCCGATCGAGTTTGTCCAAAGCAGCAAAAATTCAAACAAATATATAAGCTTCAATGGGTTAAACAAATAAGGCTAGAGATATTTTCCTAAGGTTTGGATGTCTTATCGCAAAGTTAAAAAGGAAACTTACTTTAACGCCAAAAGTCGGAATAGCCACCCAAATGAGGAGAATAAAGATCGTAACAAGATTCATCCGCTCCTTGTGCAAAAGGTTAAAAAAGAATGAATTATTCACAAGCATAGCTACTCGGATTGTTAAACTTTAAAGTTTCTACAGTCCGGATTCGCTCTATTCGGGATCCGTCACGTGGGGTATTCCTCAACGCCTGCGACTTCCGGAACGAAATGACGCAAAAGATTTTCGATTCCATGTTTGAGGGTTGCTGTTGAAGCCGGACAACCCGAGCAAGAGCCACGCATGTTCAAATAGACAACGCCGTGCTCGAAACCGCGGAACGTGATATCACCACCATCATTGGCTACAGCGGGACGAACCCGTGTTTCGATAAGCTCCTTGATCGTGTCAACGATATCTTTATCTTCTTCCGAGAAAAATTCTTCTCCAGCCGGTACATCAGGAACATCATTGACATGCGCTGCCATTATCGGACTATTGGACATGAAATGTTCCATAATAGTTCCCAATATTGCAGGTTTCAGATGCTGCCATTCCGAGTTGTCTTTAGTGACAGTGATGAAATCATAGCCGAAGAAAACGCCGGTAACACCAGGAATGGTGAAAAGTTTGGAAGCGAGAGGAGAACGTTCGGATGCGTCTTCTTTATCGCGGAATTCGGCAACGCCTTCTTCCAATACTACCCTGCCGGGCAGGAATTTTAGTGTTGCGGGATTAGGCGTGGTTTCTGTCTGGATGAACATATAATTTCCTTTTCATGGTCAAGGCATGCAAGGTGCATTATTCGATTGCCTTTTATATGCTGCTTTACGGAACAAAAATTCAAGAGGCAAGTCATCCATCAGGAATGACATTGCAGTGAAGAGTTTCTTTTTTCGAAATGTTTTTGTTTTAAATAGGGTGGGAAAAGTTGGTCAGGCAACTGAATCAATATCTTCCACACTTAAACCATCAGGAATAATTGTAACAGGAATTGGAAAAGCGCTTCCCTTTGCAGCAATGGACTGCACAAGAGGCCCCGGACCTTCAGCCCCCGAGCCGGCCGCGAGCACAAGAACCGCAATATCCTGATCGCTTTCGATAAGCTTTACTATTTCAGCAGCCTTTTGCCCTTCGCAAATTTTGGTTTCCGTTTCTATTCCCAGATTTTCCCGAACTTCATCAGAAATTGCTGATAAAGTCTGGCGAGCCTGCTCATGGGACTCGGCGCGCATGATATCGCCCACGCCAAGGAAATGTTGGAATTCCGAACTGTCGATCACATAAAGCAGGATCAATCTTCCACCGGTGTTTTTTGCCCGCCTTGATGCATAGGCAACAGCACGGCGGCATTCCGGTGTCTCGTCGATAATTGCCAGAAACTTTCGCTTATGTCCGTATTGACGGCTTAACCGTTTTGATAACATTTCTGTTCACCTGCTGGCAGTATTGTCGGGCGCGAGCTGAATATGGCATGTCAGCCCCTTAGGCGCATAATCAATTTTCACTTCATTATGTGGATTATAGCTCAAACTCCGTTCGATCAGCGTCGATCCAAATCCCTTTTTATGATGAGAAGAAATTTCAGGCCCGTTACTTTCGCTCCATTTCAGATTGATAACTCCCTCCTTTGTGCGAGACCAGGTAACAGAAACGTGGCCGGAGGTAACCGAAAGCGCGCCATATTTAATCGCATTTGTCATGAGCTCGTGAAGTGTTAAGGCAAGCGCCAGCGCTGCCTTTTCCGATACATTGACCTTGGGGCCATTGATTTTGATATTGCGATAAGTTTCGGTGGCAATTGCCATAGTATTTTCAATAAGTACCTTAAGGTCACTGTTTTTCCCGCTCTCATCTTTTAAAGTACTCTGTGCTTCTGCAATTGCTCTGAGCCTTGCACCGACTTTCTCACTGGCGCTTTTTAGATCGGTGCTGCTTTTGAGCGTTTGGGAAACCACCGCATTGACCATGGCGAGAATATTTTTTACACGGTGAGCCGATTCTCCGGCGAGAATATGGAGCTGGTTTTCGAAATTGATGCGTTCGGTGATGTCGATACCCTGAACATAGATACCGATAACGTCACCTTCTGCATTTTTAATGGGTTGGTGGATAAAATCGACATAATGCAAAACCGGTTCTTCGCTGCCCGGCCGTTCAATCAAAAGCGGGACACTTGCTCCACGGAACGGCTCTTTGGTTTCCCAAACCTGATCAAGCAGAGCAATGAAACCTTGTCGGGGGATTTCCGGCATGGCTTCGGCAACAGTGTGTCCGATCAATTCCCGTGTGCCGACAAGTTCCATAAAGGCATTATTGACAAGATAAAAACGGTGATCGCGATTGAGTAACACAATGACGAAACCGGGCGCCTGTTGGACAAGATCGCGTAAGAAATCTATTTCCGCAATGAAGCGTGACCGTTCGCTCTCCGGATTGTCGTTCAATCCGCGTTTGGTATTGGTTGTCTTATCTTCTTTTTTGACTTCTGTTTCTGAAGTATACGCCACACAATATTCCAATCGAAAATTCACACCTGATTTTAAATTTAGTGCAATTTGGCTATTGTGCAAATTATTTTTGGCGGCAGTCTTCAAGAAGAAGGTGCTTTTATTTAAAGCACCTTTATCATCATTGTTTTGAAAGTCATCCCTGAAGGAAGCCCACTATGTCGCGCACGTGCTTCATTGTGTCTTCGGCAAGAACGCTTGCGCGTTCTGCTCCTTCTCTTAAAACCTGATCGATATAGGAAGGCTCGTTATTGAGACGACGTAATTCTTCTGTGACCGGAGACAATTTGCTGACAGCCAAATCGGCAAGTGCCGGCTTAAATTCGGAAAACTGTTTACCTGCAAATTCTGCTATAACGGCTTTTTTATCGGTTCCGGAAAGAGCTGCATAAATGCCTACGAGATTATCGGCCTCCGGACGGTCATTCAAACCGTCAACAGTTTCAGGCAATGGCTCTGAATCGGTTTTTGCCTTTTTGATTTTTTTGGAAATATCATCAGCTGTGTCAATCAAATTGATGCGCGATAAATCGGACGGGTCGGATTTCGACATTTTTTTCGTTCCGTCACGCAGTGACATGACACGTGTGGCAGAGCCGCCAATCAACCCCTCTGTGAGCGGGAAGAAGCCGTTGACCGTTTCGTCACCGACTTGCATTTCGACACCTACGCCAAGTTCGGCAATACGTTCGGAATAGTCATTATTGAATTTCTGCGCAATGTCGCGTGTCAATTCGATGTGCTGTTTCTGGTCTTCGCCAACAGGAACTTTTGTTGCACGGTAGACAAGAATGTCGGCAGCCATCAAACTTGGATAGGCAAAGAGGCCGAGAGACGCATTTTCGCGATCTTTCCCCGCTTTGTCTTTAAACTGGGTCATGCGGTTCATCCAGCCGATACGGGCAACGCAATTGAAAATCCAAGCGAGTTCGGCATGTTGATGAACGCGTGACTGGTTGAACACAATGTGACGTTTCGGGTCAATTCCGGCTGCCAGAAATGCCGCTGTCACTTCGCGTGTCGACCTCATCAGATCATGTGGGGCGGGGTTGACAGTGAGTGCATGCATATCAACCACGCAATAGATACATTCATAGTCTTTTTGCAATTCAACCCAACGCTTGATCGCACCGAGATAATTTCCCAGATGAAGATTTCCGGTCGCTTGAACTCCAGAAAAAACACGTTGTTTGAATGTGCTCATAATAGACAATCCGATCTTTAAAAAAATTATAACTGTTTTTGTCAAAGCTTTCTGTTGAAAGCAATTGAAAACCTTTACCGCTTGTGCAGCAACCCTCTTTTAATCAACGATATATTTGTTGCACCGAAAAGAAATGCAGAACCGAAATAAACGATGATCGCGCCGAATACCAGAGCAAGTACGCTGCTTGCACGATAAGTCAATGGAGCTCTTGCCGATAGCGGATAGTCGAGATAGCCGACAGCATAATGAAGGGCGACCGCCATGACCAATGTTGCGAGCAATATTCTTGGAATACGCTTTAGAAGAATTTTATCGCGTCCCCATTGGCGTCTTTTGACAAGAGTGATGAACAGTAAAATGGCATTGACCCAGCCAGCCGATATTTCGGCTATGGCTATTCCACGTGCCGATAAGACCGGAAAGAGCGTCAAAGCAAGCGATATATTAACGACGACCGAAATTCCGGCGAAAATCATTGGCGTTTTTGTGTCTTCGCGGGCAAAGAAGCCCGGAATGAATGCTTTTATCAACACAAAAGCAGGAAGTCCCAAACCGTAGATGCCCAAAATTCCTGCGACAATTGTTGTCGACTGGGCAGAAAAATGCCCGCGCTCGAATAAGAGGCGCACAATCGGTTCTGCCATAACAAGAAATGCGGCAGCCGCAGGTAACGTCAAAAGAAGAGTGAACTCAACGGACCGGTTTTGCAAGTTATCGGCTTCTTTCAGATTGCCACTTCTGAGTGCACGGGAAAGTTCGGGTAAAAGGACTGTGGCAACGGCGATTCCGACAACGCCCAATGGAAGTTGATAAAGCCGGTCGGCATAAACAAGTGACGAGACGGCGCCGGATTCTGCAGAAGCAATATTGGTGTTGATGAGCAGATTAATTTGTGTGATGCCGCCGGTAATGGCGGCAGGTAATGCAAGCCAAAGGAGCCGACGAACATTTTCGGTGAATTTGGGAAGGCGAAAACCGATTTTCATACCGGCATTGGCAACAGCAATCCACACAATAACGAGTTGCACAATACCGGAGGCCATAACACCCCATGAAAGATCAACGCCAACATGCCAGGGGTCGAGCTTATAGACCCATGCGTAAAAAAGAACGCCGATAAGAATAATGTTGAGAAAAACCGGTGCAATCGCCGCAGCAAAATAGCGGTGAAGCGAATTGAGCATTCCGCCCATCATTGCCGCGAGTGACATGCAGGCAAGATAGGGAAACATGATAGTTGCAAAACGGACGGTTGCATTGAATTTTGTTGCATCGTCAGTGAAGCCCGGTGCAATGACATAGCGCACCAGAAATGGCATGGATAGCTCCATGATGATAGTGAGGATCAATAATATCGAAAACAGCACGCCGAAAACTTCTTCTGAAAAACGCCGTGCACTATCGAAGCCGTCTTCTTCAATCTGTTTGGCAAATAAGGGCACAAAGGCTGAATTGAACGCACCTTCGGCAAAAAGGCGACGGAATGTATTGGGAAAACGAAATGCGGCATTGAATGCGTCGGCCACCGGCCCTGTACCAACAGCGGCAGCCATAAGCATTTCTCTGACAAAACCGAACAGGCGACTCATCAACGTGCCGGATGCAACGGTCGCGAATTGTTTGATGAGGCTCATGGTCTTTTTATATTTTCCATTTGTTCTGCTGCGATGAGAGCCAATAATTTGCGGCGTATAGTGGCCTGTTTTTGCGGGTTGATAATTTTGTGACGGAAAAGATCATTGACGTAAAAATTGTCGATAACCTTTTCTCCGAAGGTCGTAATATGTGCAGAAGCAATGTCAAGCGAAAGATCGGAAAGTGTTTTTGTAATTTCGAAAAGCAATCCCGGTCTGTCGAGGCCTTCGATTTCAATCACACTGAATTTGTCTGACAATGTATTGTTGATTTCCACACTTGGTGTGACGTCAAAGGCTTTGGCAGCGCGGCGTGGTTTTGCACGTTGTGCAATCACTTCCGGCAAACGGATTGTTCCAGTCAAAGCATCCTCTATCATTTTACCGACGCGGTTTGCCCGCCGTGTTTCATCGTCATCAAGTTTGAACTCGCGGCTGATGAGAATGATATCGAGGGCACGGCCATCTGTGGTGGTAAAAATCTGGGCGTCAACAATATTGCCGCCAGCTGCAGCGCAGGCACCAGTGACAATCGAGAGAACCCGCGGATGATCAGGCGCAAGAATTGTAAGTTCTGTGACACCGTCGAACCGGTGTGGATCCGACATTGTCGCAAGCGGGGCTTTGCGCTTATCGGCATCACGGATAAAATTGGCCTGCCTGATCTGGTCTTCCGGTGAAACCGTTAACCAGTAGTTCGGGTATTGCAGGCCGATATAATGTTGTTTTTCATCTTCGCTCCAATTTTCAAGCGCATCATGAAGGCGCTCTTTCGAGGCGTTGATACGATCGGTCCGTGGAACTTGCGAAAAACCGCCGGTTAGGACGATTTCAGTCTCATGATAAAGTGTACGCAGCAATTGCCCCTTCCAGCCATTCCAGACGCCGGGGCCAACAGCTTTGATATCACATATAGTAAGCACGAGCAGCAATTTGAGCCTGTCGGTTGTCTGAACAATATTGGCAAAGTCTTCGATTGTCTTGCGGTCATTAAGATCGCGTGACTGGGCAACCATGCTCATGGTGAGATGTTCTTTGATGAGCCAGGCGACAAGTTCTGTATCGCCCCGCGACAGCCCGAAACGCGGGCAAAGCTTGCGGGCAATTTTGGCACCTGCAATCGAGTGGTCTTCCGGTCTTCCTTTTGCAATATCGTGTAAAAATAAAGCTACAAAAAGAATCGTCCGCTCTTTTTTGAAAGTCGGCACAATTGCGGATGCAAGCGGATGATCCTGATAAACTTCGCCATGATCAATCTCGCTAAGGCAGGCGATGCAGCGTAACAAATGTTCATCAACAGTATAATGATGATACATATTGAACTGCATCATTGCGACAATCTTGCCGAAATCGGGGATGAATTTTCCCAAGACTCCTGATTCATTCATCCGCCGCAAAATAAGTGACGGATTACGGGGCGAAGTCAGAATAGCAATAAAAAGCCGGTTTGCTTCCTTATCTTCACGAACCTTCTGGGTAATAAGCTTGAGAGAACGGGATGCTTCCTGTACAGCATGGGGATGGCATTCCAGCCCGTGAATATCGGATAGGTAAAAAAGCCGGATGAGATTTACCGGATCGCGGACGAAAACATCATCATCGTCTATATTGATGCGTTGTGTATCTACGACAAAGCCTGGATAGTCGGCAATTTTTTTCTTGCGACGGGAAAATGTCAAAAATACCCGATTTAAACCCGGAACCGGTTTTGCATATTCTTCTTCCAATGCAGCCGAAACAATTCGGGTGAGATCACCGACCTGTTTGGCAACGAGAAAATAGTGCTTCATAAAGCGCTCGACATCTTCCATACCGGGGTGGGCGGTATAGCCCAGACGATGGGCGATATCGCGCTGGATATCAAAAGACAAACGTTCCTGTGCTTTGCCTGTTAGAAAATGCATATGGCAACGCACGGCCCATAAAAAGTCATCAGCTTTTTTGAAAACGCGAAGTTCCGATTTCGATAATACGCCGAGTGTCACAAGTTTATCAGTCGAAGTGATGCGGTAATGATATTTGGCAATCCACAACAGGGTTTGCAAATCGCGTTGGCCGCCTTTGCTTTCTTTGACATTGGGCTCGACGAGATAACGTGTTTCACCCGCTTTTTTATGGCGAAGGTCGCGCTCGAGTAATTTTGCCCGAATAAAAGCAGGAGAAGTGCCTTTGACAACCTGATCTTCAAAACGCCGCATCAATTCATCGAAAAGTCCGCGATTGCCAATCAGAAAGCGCGCTTCAAGGAGGGCGGTTCTAGCCGTCATATCCTCCTTCGCCATGCGGATTGAATCATCAATGTTTCTTGTTGCATGTCCAACTTTAAGGCCAACATCCCAAAGCATGTAGAGGATATATTCCATAACCTGTTCGCCCCATGGGGTCTGTTTCCACGGCAGCAAAAAATGAAGGTCGATATCGGAATGCGGTGCCAAGGTTCCCCGCCCATAACCACCAACCGCCACAAGAGCGATGCGTTCACCGCTTGAAGGGTTGGGGAGGGGATAAATTCTTTCGGTAACAAAGTTATAAAGTGTTGTGATAACTGTATCAATGAGCAGGCTTAACCGGCGGGCGCATTGGCGACCTTTGCCATTCTGTTGCAGAATAATTTCAGCTTCTTTTTGTCCGTCAGCAATAATATTTTTTAGAAGTGAAACAATTTTCGGTTTAATTTTCAAACCTATGTCTGCGCCTTCTTCATTTTTGATGAGTTCTTCCATCTTCTGGCGAAGATCTTTTTCTTCAATCAGAACAAGATTTTTTTGTGAAGCGCCCATTATTGACCAATCTGTTGGTGACACATTTTTGTAACTGGCAACGAATCTAGACTATATTTGAATTTCTTGGAATAGCCTATATAGACAGTAAGCGAGAAAGAGGATGACATCTTGTTTTTCTTGCGCTAGGTGTCTTGGCAATATCTTATGACAGGATTGAAATGCCAATAGACCATAAATTCTCTGACAAGGTGTGATAAGGCGATGGAAGAACCCGAAAGGCTACAAACAATTATCGACCGCTACGACGCTGTTTTTTGCGATGTATGGGGGGTTATTCATAATGGTATCCATGCTTTCAAAGAAGCTGTTGCGGCTTTAATCAAAGTCAGGCAATCGGGAAAAACGGTTATATTGCTCACCAATTCGCCCCGTCCCCACGACGGAGTGGCTGAACAACTGGCTTCACTAAAAATCGGCCCTGATGTTTATGATGACATTGTTACTTCTGGTGACGCGACACGTCACCTCATCAAGGAAGCACCGAGGAAAGTTTTTCACATCGGGCCAGAGCGTGATCTTGCCTTGTTTGACGGGCTTGATGTCGAGCTTGTTGAAGAATTCGAGGCGACATCGATAGTCTGCACAGGACTTTTTGATGACGAGCATGAAGAACCTGATGATTATCATGAGCTTCTGCTAAAATTAAGGTCGAAGAATCTGCCGTTTATATGTGCAAATCCCGACATTACGGTTCATCACGGCGATAAGATATTATGGTGCGCCGGTGCACTTGCACGCCTTTATGAACAAATGGGCGGGCGCACATTGATCGCCGGTAAGCCGCATCGGCCGATTTATGATTTGGCTATGGAAAAACTCGCCGAACGAAAAGGCCGGATAACCAAGGATCGTATTCTTGCAATTGGTGACGGCATATTGACAGATATAAAAGGTGGACAACAATTCGGTCTTGATACGCTTTATATCTCTGGTGGTATCCATCAGAATGAATACGCCAAAGATGGCAATATCAACCACTCATTGCTCATCGAATTTTTAAACAAATATGGCAGCCACCCTATTGCCACCATGTGGACGCTTAAATGACCAATAAATTTTTGCGGTTGGAAAATCTCGCTACATTACCGGAAAGTTATAAAAATGCGGTTGTAGCAATTGGTAATTTTGATGGTGTTCATAGGGGGCATCAGGCAGTTTTAGAAAAGGCTCTGGATATTGCCCGTTCTGCCGGCCGGCCGGCAATTGTTTATACATTCGAACCGCACCCTAAAAGCTTTTTCAAGCCGGAAACTCCGGTTGATCGGCTTACACCGGCAGCAGAAAAAGCCAGAATACTGGAATTGTTAGGCTTTGATGGCGTTGTTGAACAACACTTTGACAAAAATTTTGCGCACCTTACTGCCGAAGAATTTGTCAAACATATTTTGTGCGAGAATTTTCACGCTTCGGCAGTTGTTACCGGAAGTGATTTCCATTTTGGCAGCAAACGGTCCGGTACGCCCGAATATTTGGAAGATTGTGGAAAAAGATTTGGCTTTGCCGTCATTAAAGTTCCACCATTTTGTGACGAAAATGGTAAAATTATTTCGTCAAGCCGCATCCGTGAACTTTTAAAAATCGGACATGTGGAAGAAGCGGCAAACCTTCTCGGATACCACTATACCGTTTGTTCAAAAGTCATTCATGGCGCAAAGCTCGGCCGGACATTGGGGTTTCCGACGGCCAATATGGCGCTTGCCGGAGAGACCGTCCTTTCTTTCGGAATTTATGCCGTACGTTTCAGGCGCTTTGACGGAACACTTTATGACGGCGTTGCAAGCTTCGGAAAAAGACCGACAGTGGAGGGCGATGGTGTGCCATTGCTTGAAACTTTTCTATTTTCGTTCAACGGTGAGTTGTATGATGAAACGGCATCTGTCAGTTTCTACTCATATTTACGTGGAGAAAAAAAGTTTGACGGGCTTCAACCATTGATTGACCAGATGAACAAAGATAAAGACGAGGCACAAGCAGCACTAAAATCTGTTCGACCATTATCTGTGCTCGATAGAAACTTTACGTTTACCAATGAGTAAGGATAGGCCGACAAGGTTTAGGAGAAGGCAGAGTTTTAATACATTCTTAAAAACTTGATTGAATATTTATTGTTGGCCAGTTTGCAAAGAGTTGGTGTCTAGAAATTTTATAAATCAGCTGCTTTGGCAAAGCGTCTGGAGTGTATAGGTGTCGAATTATTTATTGAAATTAGTTTTGGCAAGCATGACCGGCTTGATGACGATTTCATGTTTCAAGGTCAATGCAGAAGAGCTTTACGACTACCAGACAGGTAAAGTTACCAATGTTTCGGCTGAACAGCGTTATTCCGACGATAGAAATTATCAGTCCACCCAACCTGAAAAACGTCATTTTTATAGCGGGAACTGGTCGGTAACTGTTGGTGCTTCGGTCTATGAGGCACCAAAATTCGAAGGTGATGATACCTATGACATTGCCGTCGATCCGATTTTTTCCATTGGTAAAACCGGCGGGGATGACCGCTTTTCTTCACGCAATGACAATATGTCTTTTGCCCTTCTGGAAAAACGTTTTTTCCGTCTTGGCGTTGTCGGCAAGCTGCTGCAAGACCGCGACAGCGATACTTCAGGCGATCTTAAAGGTCTAAAGAGAGTAAAATGGGGCGGTGAAGTCGGCGGCTTTGCCGAGGTCTACCCGCTCGATTGGCTGCGGGCGAGAGCGGAAGTCCGTAAAGGACTGCGCAGCCATAACGGTGTCACATCCGATATTGCAATTGATGCTTACAAAAATTTGACGCCGTCCGTTCAGGTTTCTGGGGGACCGCGCGCTTTTTATGCAACGAAAGACTACTTCAAAACCTATTATGGAGTTGATGCAGAAGAATCGCTACGCTCGGGTTTGAAAGAGTTCCACCCTGATAGTGGTTGGGGCTCATTTGGCGCTGGTGGTGCAATTACCTGGAAAGCAACAAACAAAATCACAACCAGTGTGTTCAGTGAGTATAAGCGGCTGACCGGGGACGCAGGAGATTCATCTCTGGTTTTTCAACGCGGTGACAAAAACCAGTTTACGATGGGTATTTCCGCGTCTTACCGTTTCGATTTGAAATTAAGATAAAAACACAAACGTTTGCCAATCAGGATCGTAAAAGCGTCGTTGATTGTCCGGTTAATCCAGCCAATTTACTGATGATATCGGGCAATAGACATCAACCGATCGCTCTTTTTAATGGCTGCTCATTTTACCGGTTGCTTAAGCTCGAATTAACAATCGGTTGAGTGTAGCTTTTTCCCATAAGGTCTGAAAATTCGTCAACGAGGATGGTCGACAGCAAAAAAATTGCCGCAAGTGTCACCACGATAACCAGCAAATATTCGAATACGCCGTAAACAAAATGCGACCTTCTCGTATAAGTCGATAGTTGCAACGCATCCGAACTATGTTTGAGCACCGTTTTTTTTACCTTTCAAGTGGGGGGAGGACGGATAGCTATTTTGCCCCAAATAACCGTGGCAACGAAATTAAAAATCGTTTTTCCGGTTGCATTTTACAAACTTGGTAAACAAACAATGAATTTGATTGTCAATGAAATGGAGACAGCTTGTCGAAGGATCTCTATTTTGAATCCTGACAAAAAAGAATTATCTAAATGATGAAGCTATTAAATAATGACAGAGGAAAAAATGACCAAACAATTTAAAGTCGGAATATTCATTGGCAGCTTACGCAAGCAATCCTATAGCCGCAAGCTCGGCAAGGCGTTTATCGGTCTCGCACCGAAGAATCTGTCACTCGAATTTATCGAAATTGGCGATTTGCCACTTTATAACGAAGATCTGGAAACCGATACGCCGCCTCTCGCCTGGCAGAATTTCAGAAATGCATTGAAAAAGGTTGATGCTGTCCTCTTTATCACGCCTGAATATAATCGTTCGATACCGGCTGTATTAAAAAACGCGATTGATGTCGGCTCGCGCCCATATGGCAAGGGCTTGTGGAACGGAAAGCCGGGCGCGGTTGTTTCCATTTCCCAAGGTGCATTGGGCGGCTTTGGTGGCAATCAACAGGTTCGGCAGGCATTGGTGTTTAACGACGTTCCGACGATGCAGCAACCTGAAGCCTATATTGGCAAGATTCAGGAAGTCGTGACGGACGATGGAAAACCTGCAAATGAGAATGCTTCAAAGTTTTTATCAACTATAATTAATTCATTTGGTAAATGGATTGAACAGCTTTTGAAATAAAAATAATACTCCTGAAACAGTTTTTAAATTATAAATTGTTTCAGGATTTTTTATATTTAAAATTATTATAATATAATTTTATCGTAATTAAATTATAATACACTGTTTCATAAAATGTGAACGCTAAATTTTGAAATGCCTTTATATTTCTCATTTGAATCCCCATATATTATTTAGACATTGGGGAGTGAAAAATGGATAATATAAATACTTTAATTGAATGGCAGCCTTACCAGTTGATGAATGCAGCGCTATTGGTTGTTATAATCAATCTTTCTTTAGGCTTCTCTTTGTGGAAGTCTTTATCGGATAGTGGTTGGGCAAGATTCTTTGACATCTCGTCCATATTGACGGCTGTGGGGGCTGTTTCGCTCGCAATAACAGCGACCCGTGTAGAGGTCGTCGATTATCTTGTCAACATTTCCACTTTATTACTGGCAGCAGGCATTCTGATGACCGTTTTTGGTGCTATTTGTGATGTTGCCCATAGGCTTAGCCTTTATCGCGACATGCATCACAATAAAGAAGCATAATGCTTTGCATGCCCAAGGACAAAATGGGCATCAAAGGCATTTTACCGCCCATTATGGTTTCATTGGTATTTTTGTAAGCTGACGGAGATTCCCGAAAAGAGTTGCAAAAACAATGTTGGCTCAACTTTTTGCAAGGTGATAAAGCGTTTCAGCCCTGTGTCCGGATTTGCAATAAGCAAGGAGCGGATATTCAGATGCCTTTAAAGCCTCTCTCATAGAGGCAATGCTTTCCTCTTCAATATTCGGCAGTGTGACAGGAATATAGTAGCATTTCAGACCGTGAGCTTTGGCAACTTTTTCGATAGAAGTGTAAGTTGGCTGATTTTGCTGTTCGTTGTCGGGGCGGTTGCAAATGATTGTCTTGAAACCGGCTTTGGCAAGTTCGTCGACAAAGTCTTCCGTGATCTGCCCGCAAACGAAAACGCCATCATCAATCTCGGTCAAGTTCATCAGAATTCACTCTCTAAAATATATCGGTTATTATTTGTTCACAAAAATATTCTGATGCAGGAACCTTGGCAAGCGTGTCCCTAACTTATAAAACATCAAAATTGGTAGCGGGCCTCCGGTTTTGGCAATAGGTGAATATGGCCCAAAAAACTGACGAAAATCGTGTTATATAGCCGGTAAGCAATTTTATTCGGAATGAATGACGTTAAATGACTATTTTAAAAAAGGCGTGCCCTGTCGAAAAAAAAGCGGAGTCAACATTCAGTGATACGGTGCTTGTTGATGCGGATGTTGTTTCAAAAGGTGACCGGAAGAGACAGCAAATCCGGAAAACTGTTGCCGAAGAAGTGCCAATTGCTCTTTCTTACGATGGTACGACGCAAGCTGTTTTGATGGCTTCTCCTGATGATCTTATAGATTTTGCTTACGGGTTCAGTCTAACAGAAGAATTTATCAGCGACCCTGACGAGATTGAAAATATCGATATTGTTCCTTTGTCACGGGGAATAGATGTGCAGATTGCTTTGCGGGTTGATCGGCGTGAGGCGTTTCGTAAGCGTCGTCGTTCTATGGCGGGCCCTGTCGGTTGTGGTCTTTGCGGCATAGAATCAATTGACGCGGCAATGCGCGATATCAGCGAAGTAAAACGGACAGACGTTCATTTTGATCAGGATGATATTTTTGCCGCAGCACGTGAAATTTGCGGCAAACAGATTCTGAACAATGCAACAAGAGCAGTTCATGCCGCCGCTTTTTATGAAAAAAATAAAGGGATAATTGCAATTCGTGAAGACGTCGGCAGGCACAATGCGCTCGACAAACTTTGCGGTTATCTATTTTACAATCGCAAGGATGTCAGTTCCGGTTTTATTGTAGTAACCAGCCGTTTGTCTGTTGAAATGGTACAAAAAGCTGCGGTTTCAGGCGTTTCTACGCTGGTAGCAGTGTCTGCAGCAACTGCGGAAGCCATTCGAATAGGTCAAAAGTGCAATATGACATTAATTGGTCGCACCAGAGAGAAGGACTTCGAAATTTATTGCGGCAAAGAATGGATTATCTGATCCATCTCAAGTCGCAACTCAACACGCATGGGCACAAACTGGCCGCATGGGAAAAACATAAGCGCGCATATCCTTCATGCACGCCAAAATCCTTAAACCTCAGTTCAATCCCATTACAGCAAAGGCGATTGCAACATTTGTGCTAACAATCATCATTGAATAGAACACTGCGATTTTCATCATATCAGCCATGATCTCACCTCTATATCTCTCGTATCACAATATGTTACAACACGTAATATAACAATGTGTTATAAATCGGGCAATCGAAGAAAGTTCCATAAATTTTTTGAAAATCCCGTAATTTCACGGTTTTTTTCACAATTTCAGGGCAAGCTCTTAATGCTTGACTAGGGTGATTGCCTGTTTTCTATCACTTTTAGGCCACGTTGGTTACTTTTCTGTAAAATTTCGTGAGCATGTTTTTAAAACGTTACGGGGTGGTACGATTTTTTCATCACCTTCGCGCAAGCTTCGTTTTCTATTTTTGTAAAGAACTTGAAGGTAAGGACAAATGTAAACGCATTGTCGTGCCTTTTTCGCGTTAAGGAGAATAACGTGCAGCAAAGTGCCGTAAACTCGATTGGCAAAAGCAGTAAATTTTCCGGAAGTGATATCGGTTTCGCTGCCGGCATTGTCATTATTCTGACGGTTTTGTTTTTGCCTGTTCCATCATTCGTTCTGGATATGGGGCTATCTTTTTCGATAGCATTCTCGGTTCTGATTTTGATGGTGGCGTTGTGGATCCAACGTCCGCTCGACTTTTCCGCCTTTCCGACGGTGCTGCTTATCGCAACGATGCTGCGTCTGTCGCTCAATATTGCAACGACACGTGTTATTCTCACCCATGGTGATGAAGGCTATACCGCTGCCGGTCATGTCATTCACGGTTTTTCACAATTCGTGATGGGCGGTGACTTTGTTATCGGTCTTGTCGTCTTTGCCATTCTCGTTATTGTAAATTTTCTGGTTATTACCAAAGGTGCAACGCGTATTGCGGAAGTTGGCGCACGTTTTACCTTGGACGCTATTCCTGGCAAACAGATGGCGATTGACGCCGACCTTTCATCCGGTTTGATTGATGAAAAACAGGCCCAAGTTCGTCGGCGCGAGCTTGAAGAGGAAAGTTCCTTTTTCGGTTCTATGGATGGTGCTTCCAAATTCGTTCGTGGTGACGCGGTCGCCGGTCTTATTATTACAGCCGTCAATATTTTTGGCGGTATTGTTATCGGTGTTACCCGCCATGGCATGGATGTCTCGCAGGCAGCCGATGTTTTCACAAAACTTTCGGTTGGTGATGGTCTGGTAACCCAGATACCGGCTTTGATTGTTTCTCTTGCTGCCGGTCTTCTGGTTTCAAAAGGTGGTACACGCGGCTCAACTGAAAAAGCGGTGTTCGGCCAGTTGGGTGGTTACCCGAAAGCTTTGTTTGTTGCTTCGATCCTGCTTGCAGTCTTGGGGCTTATGCCGGGATTGCCTGCATTTCCGTTTTTGACAATTGCCGCTCTTCTTGCCGGTATCGGTTTTTCAATTCCGCGGCGCCTACAGCGTCAGGCAGCCGAAGAACAGGCTTTGAAGGCTCAAGAAGATGCCATAGCCCAAAAAGAACAGAGCCAATCTGTCAAAGCTTCGCTTGAAAAACCGGCTATCGAGCTTGTATTGGGTAAACAATTGGCCACGCGTTTGTTGCCCCATCAGACAGAGCTAGCAAACCGCGTTGCCAAAATGCGCCGCAAATTCGCAACCGATTTTGGCTTTGTTATTCCGGAAATCGAAGTCACAGACGATTACAAAACACCGCCAAAATCCTATCAGATTAAATTGCATGGTACGGTTGTTGCCTCTTATGAAATGCGTATTGGTGATGTTCTGGTTATGCTCGGCGATAAACCGGCTCCCAAACTCCCCGGTGAGGAAGTGCGTGAACCGGCATTCGGAATGCGTGCTTTTGCGACTTCCGAAACATTCCGTTCCGAACTTGCACGTGAAGGATATATGGCCGTTGATAATCTTTCGGTTCTGCTTACCCATTTGAGCGAGGTTCTGCGCAATAATCTGGCCCAATTGTTATCTTACAAGGATATGCGTATACTGCTTGAGCGTTTAGGACCTGAATATCGTAAACTTCTTGAAGAAATCTGCCCGGCACATCTTTCCTATTCAGGTTTGCAATCGGTTTTGAAATTGTTGTTGGCAGAACGTGTTTCAATCAGCAATCTCGACCAGATTCTTGAAGCAATTGCCGAAATTGCACCGCATGTCCGCCGCGCAGAATTGATTGTCGAACATGTTCGTATGCGTATGTCTCAACAGATATGTGGCGATTTGTCCGATAATGGTGTATTGAATGTCTTGCGGCTTGGCAGTCATTGGGATCTGGTCTTCCATCAGGCATTGAAACGTGACGCCAAAGGCGAGATTGTCGAATTCGATATTGATCCGAGAGAACTTGAAAAATTCGGTGCGCAGGCTACAACTGCTATTCGCAAACATATGGAAAAAGGCGAGAGATTTGTTCTCATTACCTCTCCGGAAGCACGGCCTTATGTTCGTATGATTATTGAGCGGTTGTTTGCAACTCTTCCGGTTCTCTCTCACGCGGAAATTGCCCGTGGTGTCGAGGTCAAGACTTTGGGGACAATTGCCGATTAGAAGGAATAGGACATGTCCTTTGCACTTTTGCCTATAGATCAGCTGGTGATCATCGCCATGCTGATCTTTGCGCGTGTAGGGGCCTGTCTTATGTTGATGCCGGGGATATCAAGCGCGCGTATCCCGATGAATTTCAGACTTTTTCTGGCAATAGCATTTTCGTTGATCATGGTGCCACTTTCGGGGTCCAATTTTACCACCATTGCTCAAAACCCGACTTTGGCAACACTGGTATCCGGAATTGTCAGTGAATCGCTTGTCGGCGCAACATTCGGTGTTATTGCGCAAGCTTATATGTGGGCGCTCCAATTCATGGCCAATATTATTGGCATGTCGATCGGTTATTCCGGTCAACCTGGAACAAGTGTCATCGAATCCATGCCGGAAACACAAGTTGCCAATATGATAACCATTGGTGCTTTGATGCTATTTTTTGCTGGCGATCTTCATATGATTGTTATCCGCGGACTTATGACATCCTATCAAGTTGTACCGGTTTCTCTCACTCCGGCGCCCCAATCGGCTTTGATCGATTTTCAGGACGCCCTGTCACAAACGTTTTTGACAACTTTACGCATTGCTTCGCCATTTATTATTTATTCAATATTGGTGAATATTGCTGTCGGTCTTATCAATAAACTGACGCCGACAATTCCGGTCTATTTCATTTCCATGCCGTTTGTGATGTTCGGTGGGCTTTTGCTTATCTATTATCTATTGCCGGAAATTTTGACATTTTTCGGGGCTGAATATGCCTCGTGGTTGAATAGGGGGCCATGATGCCGACATCAAGCCAACGATATGCCAGGCTTTTAAAAGCGCAAAAACTGGTAAAAGCACGTGATGAAGCGGAACTTGAAGGCACGCAGACTCAACGCTCGGCATTAACGGATGAAGACCAATTCCTGTTTTCAATAATGGAACATGGTTCGGCTTCCAGTTTGTTCGATCCGATGATGGTTTCTAAGCGGCTCGACAAAAACGCTCGTAAAGAGGCAATCCTTGACAATATCATTGCCCAACAGAGAAAAACGCTGCTGCAATCGACCCGTCGGTGTGACGTTATCGACGAAAAACGTAAAGCTGCAGAGGATGCGGAAGAGCGTAAAGAAATGGCACAAATGCTTGAAGAATATGTTGCAGCAAAAATCGTCAAAGACACCAGTTTGGGATAAGCTTTGTCATTTATGGTGAGAAAATCGAGGAAAAACTGTCTTGAACGTTTTAGCGTGAAAAGACTTTCCTTGAAAATTCCAATGTCCGGCTTTTTACCGGAACAGGCTTACAAGAGGACGAATAATGGCCATTCAACCACCTTCAGACTTGGTACTTGATGTGTCAAGAGCGGCTGATCCTCTAGAATATAGAGCTTCTGTCGAGAAATTGCGTAACGCGCAAAGTGCTGTGCGGGCGGCAAATCTGGAAATGTCAGGCAACGGTTTTTCGAATATGGCGAAAACCGGTGATAGTGCATCAACATCATCGCTTCCGGGACAATATGCCAATCAGGTAAAAATAAAAGAAAAATCTGCTAACGCCGATCACACGGAAGCTTATAAAAAGTTTGAAGCCTTTATGTTGCAATCCTTCATCCAGAATATGTTCACCACCGATACTCCTTCGGTCTTCGGTAAAGGCCAAGCGGGGGAATATTGGAAATCCATGATGGCCGAATCCATGGCCAAAGAAGTGGCTGATCGCGGGGGCATCGGCGTTGCAAAAATGCTTGAACGCGATGAACAGATGAAACAGGGCCAAGTTCCCGACGGTGGCATAGAAGGAGTAGGTACAGCTTTTGGCAATCTTGCGCGGTCAGATCAGAATACTCAGGCAACCGTCGACAATATTGTCCATAGCCACGATATCAACTTCGTGCGCAAACAAATGACCGAAAATACTTGATAGTTTTATTATAAATTGTGGTAATATGCTCAATCAAAGGAGATTCAAATGTCTTTAGCTGAGCAATCAGGCGAACAAAATACAGCTTTGGCTTCGGCAAAGGCTCATATCAATGATCCGGCGGCAAGAGATGTTGCTTTGGCGCGTTTTGCGGCTGTCGTCAATTCACTTGAAGAGGTTGTTGACTATGAAACCGGTGCTCTTGAAAAGCACGAGAATCCCGATTTTAACGATATCAACACCCGCAAAGCCCGTGGCTTGCGCGATCTGAACCTGTCAATGGCCGACGTTGGCCGTTATTTTGACGATGTTGTCGAAAGCAAGGTTGAAGCTTTGCTCGGCGGTTTGCAAAAGAAGCTCGAACGCAACAGTGAATTGTTGAAGATGCATCTTGAAGCTGTGACCGAACTGTCGCAAATGATGCAGGAAGCAGCGCGCGAGCAAGAGACCGATGGCACATATGATCCATTCACAGTCAATACCGGCCAGCATAAATGATTAAAACTGTCGTCATAGGTTTGTGGGTTTGTATCATTGCTTTGGGGTCGCTCATGGCGGCGATCAAAATAGGCTCGACACCCAAACCTGCGGCAGCAGAGGAACAAGCAGCACCCACTGTCGATTTTGACCGCACTGATGTTATGAGTGTTCCAATTCTGGCTGATGGCAAGGTTGACGGATATATTATTTCGCAACTTGTCTACACTGTCGATTCCAACGTCAAACAAAAGGTTAATGTTCCGTTGGGATTGTTCGTCAATGATGCGGTTTTTAGTGCGTTGTTCGGCTCTTATTCGGATACCAAGCAAATTGAACGTATAAAATTCGATGATGTGAAACAGAAAATTATTGACGGTGTCAACCAGCGTTTTCCGGAACCTGTGATCAAGGATATAATGGTCGAGCAGTTCAATTATATTCCGGCCGATCAAGTCAGAGATATGAACAAGGTTAAATAAAATCTGCTTTTTAAAATATACGATGGGGTGAACATGTGTTGCACCCGATTTTTTTAATCCCGATTGCAATTTATTCTTACAGCAATTCCAATTTTTAACGTTCGACATTTGTTATAGAAATATTTTTAAGTCTTTTCGAGGTGTTAGAGATAGCTTTGGAAATTCGAGCTGCTTTTATATCAACAACTCACATATTCCATGTAAAACTCTGAGCTCAAAGGTCTTGTTTCTCGGCTGTTTTTAATCGCTGAAGTCGAATAAAAATCAACTTCATCAAGCACCTGAACGGATGCCCGGGATATTAATTGAATATTTCGGTTGGTTCACTTTTCATTACCAATTTGAATATAGCCGGCCTTCCGGGATGAATTACATTCCGTAAGACGAATTGTTGCAATTGTTGCAAAAGTCATCCAATCTTTTTCAATATCAGCGCTTGGCCGGATGGAACTTAAAAATCAGGCCCGGAATGACAACCGATAATCAAAAACAGCACGAACTGATCAAAGTTATCAGTCAGTACCTTAAAATTGTGAACGCAAACCTTGCTTGTCTCGCTTGAGGTTGCAGCCCGTGTAGCTATCTATCAGATAGTGATAGGTAATATACTTCGAGAGCACCGAAAAGGATAATTCGGCGCCGCTCGGGTTCAACGAACGATGTGGCCTTATTTTGAACCCGAACTCATGAACCACAAGTTTTGAACCTGAATTCTGTTCGAGCTCTATTAGTTTCCAGCTTTTTTGAGGCGTGCATTATTCAACGCGTCTATCAATTGGCGCGTATCAGCTTCATCATCCTCGGGTTTTTCGAACACAACACTTTCAAGCTCTACGCCAAAACCTTCGGGAGACATGACAAGCTTGAAATTGGCAGTAACGCCATCGTTCGAAAATTCCATATCCAGTGTGATTGTTGGAGGCGTATCCCAGTCGAGTTCGAAACTGCCACCATTGGCAAACCGTACGGTATGCGGATAGAAGTGCAGTTCGGTGGCCGCATCAATGATATCGCTGATATTGGCATAATGCTCATCGTGGAGATAGACGATGAAATCGGCTGGATCGACGAGTTTCAGTTCCGGTACAATTCGCGCGACCTGTTTTCCGATCATCATTTCACGCATTTCATGTATATCATCTTGTTTCATTTTGTTTCATAACGCTTATGTAAAAAGATTAAGGGTGAAAGTATATCTGTCAAAACAACTTCATTAATGTATCTTCTGACTATTGATGTATCTGATCAATTCCGCCACAGCTTGATAGAATTCCTGAGGTATAACCTGATCGACTTCTACCTGTTTATAGAGCGCCCGGGCAAGAGGTATATTCTCGATAACCGGAATATCATGCTCGACCGCAATTTCTCTGATGCGCAAGGCGAGAATATCTTGCCCTTTGGCCACGACGACAGGCGCATAATCCGCCGGCGGTTTATAGCGTAATGCGACGGAAAAGTGGGTAGGGTTGGCAACGACAACAGTGGCTTTCGGCACGTTGTTCATCATCTGGCGGCGAATGCGATCACGGGCGAGTGAACGCATGCGCGCTTTAACCATCGGATTACCTTCGATTTCTTTTTGCTCATCTTTGAGCTCCTGTTTACTCATGCGTAATTGCCGGCGCCAACTGAAACGTGACCAGGCAAAGTCGAAAGCAGCTATGGCTACAACGGCGACAGAAAACGAAATGAGAAGTTTTGCAACCTCGGAACGTATATATTCGGGCAGTGCCGAAGCGTCTGTTCCCAACGCATCGGTGAAGACAGTGTTTCCTTTGAAAAACGATAGATACACAATAAAACTGACACCGATAAGCTTCGCTACCGATTTCAAGAATTCTACAAATCCGGCTTTGCCGAAAATACGGCTGAAACCGGCAGCCGGAGAAATACGAGAAAATTGCGGGCGTATTCGTTCGCCAATAATACGCGGTGCATTCTGAACCATCGATGCTGCAATGCCGATAACAGGGATGATGACAAGAATAGGAACCAATGCAAGTCCTACATGACCACCGACGAGAAGAAGAAGATGTTTGGCATCTTCCGCACCATTCAATCGCCAACTTTCAGGTCGTTCAATCCATTGCATCAGAAAATTGGATAGTTTCGACATAGCGGGAAAGGCAATAAAAATGGCAATCATGCTGTAGCCGACAAGACCGGCAAAGGTTGGCAATTCCCGCGAGAACGGTAGGTTACCTTTCTCTTCAGCTTTACTTATCTTGTGTTCGGTCGGCTCTTCGGTCTGGCTTTCCTTGTCCGGTTTGTCTTCAGCCATTTATTGTCATTCTTTAGGTTTTTCAGCTTCTTTTGCGTCGCCTTCAGGTGCGTTTTTGTCGCTATCAGGTGTGCTCCCTTCGGCTCCATTTTGAGTTTCATCTGCTGCGAGACTGATTTTTCCTTCACCAGCAAGCTTGATTGCCTGCTGCGCGATAGTACGACGCGCATTGGTTATATCGGCTTGCGTAATCATGTCGTTCGGAGATTTCAGTTCCGCTTCCACCATGCGCCGGCTGCGTTGCGACAACGAGCTCAAAATAGTCTCGGTCGTATCCTTGTCAGCATTCCGCAAGGCAGTGATAATAACGTCGGAAGGTATATCGTCGAAAAGCAACAGGCGTGCCCTTGCAGACAAACGTGGAATATCTTCGAAAACAAACAGTTTGGATTTGATTTTTGCAAGATCTTCCGGATCAAGCCCGTCAAGGCTTGCAAGCATTTCGTCAATCTCGCTCTTATCCAGCTGGTTCAAAATGTTTGCAACTTCGCCGTAATGGGATTGCTCGGCAGTTTCGTTTTTCTGCATCAAAACCGGCCGCAATGCCTTATCCAGCAGTTCATCGACAACTGGCAAAACGGCCCGCAAATGTAATGTCCGATAAATAATATCTCCGCGTTCGGCCATGGTTTGGAGAAGAAGCAGTTTTGCCGAAAGGTCGGAGGGTAGTTTTGAAACGATATAGGCAATCACTTGCGGATGTTCTTGCGAGATATGGTCTTGCAGTTCTTCAGCCGACATTTTGCCCATGATTTCCCACAGGCTTTCCTCCGGAATAGCCGGCGTGGCATTCGGATCAAGCACTGCTGCGGCTTCATCTTCCGGCAAAGTTTCCTGAACAAGATTGTCGAAACGCTCGCCTGCTTGCGAAAAAGATACACCTTCGGCAAAGGCATCCTCGAACTGGTGCACCAGAACATCAAAATCGGCAAGGCTAATATTCGGTAAAGTGTGTGCTTGCCCGCTCAAGCGGCGGAGATCATCCGGTGAAAAATGTTTGAGGATTTTTGCCGCCGCAGGTTTACCCATCGCAACAAGAAGCGCCGCAACCTTCTGTTGTCCGGTCAGTCCGTCAATCACAGAAGAGGAAGTTTTATGTGCCATTGCCGCTGCCGGTGCAGCAGGTTCTACATTTTCTGACGGTTTTTCCTGTTCTGATGACGCCATAACTGTCTTTCAAACATATTCAAATATTTTATTTGCCGATAATTTCGGTCAAACTTACGCCGAAACGCGATGAGTCGTCTTCCATAACAATGACTTCGCCACGAGCGATCACACGACCGTTTACAACAATGTCAACCGGATCACCGATTTGCTTGTCCAGTGTAATAACAGCGCCACGCCCGAGATTCATCAAAGTTGCAACCGGCATTGTTGTGCCCCCGAGGACAACCTGTACTTCGACCGGAATGCTCATAATGAGATCGGCATTGCCTGCTGGTTCACTCTGTTGGGCTTGCGTATTGTTTTTAGCGCCTGCTGCCGCGTTTGCGCCAAAACCACCACCAGCACCGAAACCGGCAGGATTCGGTCTTGAAGCACCAAAGCCACCTGTAGCCCCTCCGGGACGAGCGCCTGCAAACGGAGCTGCTCCGCCCGCTGACGGGTTCGGTTTAAAACCTCCCGGTTCGGCTGCACCTGCCGGACGCGGAGGCATTGTCGGCTTTGCGCCCATGGGGGGGGGAGTCGTTGTCGGTTTTTTTTCGTCTGCCATATTCTCACCGTTTCATTGCAGTTTGACGCCGGTCGTAGTTAGAATTGAACCCTCTTGCCGAGATCTGCTTTATGCACTACCCGTTGAACAAAAACCGGCAAGCCGTTGTTACGCATTGTCTGCGGATTTGCAGAATGAGCCGGAGCGGAATTTGCTGTTGGCCCATGTGATTGGGCTGTCAATATACCGCGCAGACGGTTAAAATCTCCTTGCAACTGGTTGCGGATCGTTTCCATATGCGCAACAGAGCGGTCGACTTCACGGCGGATACGCGAAGATTCTGTAATGCGTGCATCAAGTTTTTTATTTTCATCACGAAAATCCTGATGTTCTTCACGCAAAGCTTTGACGGCCCGATCAAGACTTGATGTTGCAGCGTGAACCTGCTCTGCTAGTTGGCGCCCCAAGCGGATTGTACTGGCAAGTTTGCGCGAGGTAACGACAAATACACCAACTGATGTCATCGCCAAAGCAGCGCCTATAATATTAACTATGAACCAGTTCATCATACATTTCCTCTTCTTCATCAATCGGGTCTGTAACCCGTACAGAAAAATTTGACCCAACTTTGCCCAAGGAGCATTTATAAAGCGGCTTATCGCCACTACGTAATCTTACCTGCTTTACAGCATTGGCCGGTAGTGGCAACACTTGCCCGATTTTTATATTCATCAAGTCTTCCAAAGTCATGGAACCTTGAATGATATAGGCTTCGATACCAACATGCGCGCGGCTAACTTCCTGACGCAACCGTTTCGCCCATAGGGGATCTGTGCGTGTTGAAGGAGCGCGCAAAACGCGTGTAACAGCTTCCTGTATCGGACGATGACAACTCCGCGGAAGAAGCAGATTGAGCGTTGTTTCAACCTCGCCCGATTTTACCGACAATACACACGAAAACATCCGTAATTGTTCGAATTCTTCAATATCGAAATCTTGAGCATTCGTTGTCTGTTTGAAATTAAACAGCGTGCCATCACCGTTTCCGAATACATCGTCCATTGAAGCAGACAACACTTCGGCCAATGTTTCGCCGGTTTTTGTTTCGACCGGACTGAAAGGCCGTCCATTACGGTTGAGGATTGCCGGTTCAGCCGCCCCGAAAAAGGCATCTGTTGCAATGCTCACGAGATTTGCGTCCAGAACAAACAATACGTCACCACCCCAATGGTCTGCTTCGAACCTTACAACGAGTGTATCCCCGGTAATAATCTTCGGGAGTGCATCCGCTTTCAGTGTGTCAAGCGATTTAACTTCTATGGTGAAAGTAGCAGACGTATATTGCGCCAACCTTGCGCATAAATTTGTTGCGGCATCGCCGAAGACATGTTGGAACGATTGAAGATCGTCACTCGATATGCCAGCCGCACGTAAAATATGCTCGGCAAGAACATCTTTTTTCTTTTCTTCTGCCGATTCAGGTGCTGCCTCCGGTTTGGCTGCGTCGGAAGAAGTTTGTCCTGCCGCTCCGGTTGTTGCCTTGGCTTTATCTGGGGTTGCTTCCGACATATTTTATGCAGCCTCTTTCGTTGCCGGTTGACCGGAGATTGCTTCTTGTTCAACGACATCAATTGTCGGACGATCTTTTGCAGAAATTGTTTTGCGCCCGTATTCAAGGGCAATTTGTGGCATTGCGCCATTCATATAGGCCAACAATGTTTGTTTGATCACAGTATAAATGCGGGTTTTCTTGCCACGTACAAGTTTGATCTTCGAGGCAATCGGAGCGAAAACTGCATAAGCAAAGAAAATACCACCAAAAGTACCAACCAGAGCTGCACCAATGTAGTGGCCTAAAACTTCAGGCGATTCATTAAGGTGCCCCATCGCCTTGACGACACCAAGAACAGCGGCAACAATACCTAAAGCAGGCAATGCATCAGCCACGGTTTGCAAAGCCGAAGCCGACTTTAATGCGTCTTGTGAAATCGTGTGGATTTCTTCATCCATCAAAGCTTCAATTTCAAATGGACGAGCGTTGCCGACAAGAATAAGCCGACAATAATCGCAAATAAAATTGGTGATGGAGTCATCTTTCAATATTGTCGGATATTGCTGGAAAATGGAAGACTCTTTCGGATTGTCGAAGTGGCCTTCAACTTCCGAACGTGATTTTGAACGCATTTCCCGCATCAAGGCATATAAAAGTCCGAGCAACGAAAGATAGTCCTTTTGCTTGGGAACGGCTTCCTTCATTGCTTCCAATGTTGCTCTTATTGTATCTTTAATGACGGAAAACGGATTGGCAATGATGAATGTTCCGAATGCAGCGCCCAAGATAATGACAAACTCCCAAGGCTGCATAAGAACCGATACATGCCCCCCCATCGCCATGAAGCTTCCGAGGATACAGCCAAGTGCAATTGCTAGTCCTAGAATAACACCCAACGCAAACGCTCCTATCTCTTAATTCAACGAATGTATAGAATAGCGGCCTTGTGTGAAGCTTGCCATATGAAAATCTATCATTCGTAAGTGACAATAACGCATGATTCTTGCCAGAACGCTAAAAAACAGGCATTCTTGATATTATATATAATAATAAAGACTATTATGGTATATTCATTTACGTCTGAAAGTTGCGATAAAAACAGAGCAGCTTTGTTGTAACAGTGAGTTCAGCTTCGGGCAAGCTTCATCCGTTACACAAGATTTACTGAGGAAAGGTAATCCTATGATTGGCACTTATGTCAGCTATAGAAGTACAATTGATAATATGTCCAAGACGCTTAACCGGGTTATGAGCGAACCCAATGTCAAGCGCGAAACAGACTATTACACTCAGAACATAAAAAGTGTAAAAACAGTTGACGATTTTCTTGGTGATACGCGCCTTTTTAACTATGCGATGAAGGCTTATGGCCTTGAGGATATGACCTATGCAAAAGGCATGATGCGCAAGGTTTTAACCGATGCCGATTATGCCACAGCTCTTACAGACAAGCGCTACCAACAATTCGCCGCAGCTTTCAACTTCAACAAATATGGAGATAAGGCCACTTCACAGGACAGTGCAACAAAAGCTGCAGTGAATAAATATATGCAGCAGACACTGGAAACAGAAGTCGGTGACCAGAATGAAGGTACACGTCTTGCGCTTTATTTTACGCGTACTGTTGGTGGCATGGCTCAAAACGGTACCTTGTCAAAAGAGGATTGGGCTTATCAGATTATTTCGGATAAAGCACTTTCCGAGGTTGTCTTTACGGCTCTTGGTATTCCCGACAGCGTGCGCGGTTCCGATGTCGAAGCGCAAAAACGTCTTCTCGAACAGAAAATGAGCTTTGATGATTTGGCTGATTCAACCAAATTGGAAAAATTCATCGGCCGGTTTTCGGCAATGTATGATGCCAAAAACCAACCGCAGGTAAGTCCTGCATTAACTCTTCTGCAAAGCACAAATACGGGGAGCACATTCGGTTTTTCGAATGCCTCGATGATTGCAATGCAGTCGCTTAAACCGGGTGGCAATTGATCATAGCGCTTTTGCGTTGATCTTTTGTTCACCCATTCACAAAGCCGGACGGCTTAAAACTGTCCGGGCAGGAAAGGACAAAGATTGATGCAAAATCCGATCTATGTCGGTGTTTCGGGGCAAATCAGTTTAGAAAAGCGCATGGAAACCATTGCGCGCAATATGGCCAATGTAAACACAACAGGTTATCGCTCGGAGGAGATGAAATTTGCTTCTCTTGTTTCGCCTGTCGCCCGTGACAATAACCAGAATGTAAATTTTAGCAGTGCCGGCCAAACCTATATTTCAACCAATCGCGGTCCGGTAACACAAACCGGTAATCCGCTGGATGTAGCGGTGAACGGCGATTCCTATTTTTCATTACAAACGCCTACAGGTCAGGTTTATACCCGTGACGGGCGCATGATTATGACACCCGAAGGTGGCCTTGTTTCGGTGCAAGGTTATCCATTTCTGGATAATGGCGGCGCACCGATACAGATAGATCCTGCAAACGGAACGCCAAGAATTGCCGCTGACGGCGCAATTTATCAGAACAACTTGCAGGTCGCTGCCATCGGGCTCTATCAATTCCAGCCTGATAGCAAGTTAAGCTACGGTCCGAATGCTTCGGTTGTGCCTGACAAAGCCCCGATACCCATGCAGGGGGACGCTGCAAACGGCGTCGTACAAGGTTTTCTCGAAAATTCCAATGTGAATGGCGTTGTTGAAATGACACGTCTGATCGAAGTCTCAAGAGCTTTCGAGCGCGTTGAAGCGATGATGCGCCAACAAGAAGAAAGAAGCACTCAGGCAATCCAGACACTGGGCGGTAAAAGTCAATAACGGCTAGCTCGTCGGCAAATTTATAAGTTTGGGCTATCAGATTCACAGAAAGCACTGTCATGGAAAATATCGGACAAAAAAGCGAAGATTTGAGCATTTCCCGTAAAAATGCACTCTCTTTACTTGTTGCATTTGCCGAGCAGGAAAAACGCCAACAGTCACCTTTGGTCAGTAAAGGCGGAATGGTCAGTGATGTCTCGCGTGTTGCTGTTGCTGCCCGTGGTCTTTCCGATTCTGTAGCTCTTGGTGATAATGTTTTGATCGATTGCGGGCATAATATGGCTCGCGGTGAAATTATCCGTGTCAACGAAGATCATGTGTTGATCAAGCCGTTTGATGAAACTGTTGTTCCGGCACTCAATGCCTCGGTATTTCCGAATGGTCCTCTGTTGGCTTCGCCCGACAAATCATGGAAAGGACGGGTCGTCAATGCTTTGGGGGAAGCAATTGACGATCTTGGTCCGATTGTTACAGGTGAAAACAAAATGCCGGTTGAAACCCATGCCGTGCCGGCTTTGAAAAGAGCACGTGTCGGCAAAGGATTACGCACAGGCGTCAAGGTTATCGATATTTTCACGCCTCTTTGTTTTGGTCAACGTATCGGTATTTTTGCCGGTTCCGGCGTCGGAAAATCGACATTATTGGCCATGATGACCGCGACCGATGATTTTGATACGGTCGTTCTGGCATTGACGGGCGAACGTGGCCGTGAAGTTCGCGACATGCTTGATGACACGATGAAAGGAAAACTTTCCAAAGTTGTCACAGTCGTTGCAACTGGTGATGAAAGCCCGATGATGCGCCGCCTTGCGCCTGCAATGGCGACAACCATAGCCGAATATTTTTGTTCTCTGGGTGATAACGTCTTATTGATGGTCGATTCCATTACCCGTTATGCACTGGCTGCCCGCGAGGTGGCAATTGCAGCAGGTGAGCCACCGGTTTCGCGCGGTTTTCCGCCAAGTGTGTTCAGTGATTTGCCTCGTTTGTTGGAACGCGCTGGTCCGGGGCCCGAAGGAAAAGGGTCAATTACCGGCGTTTACGCAGTTCTGGTTGATGGCGATGACCATAACGACCCGATTGCCGATGCCATTCGTGGTATTTTGGATGGTCACATTGTGCTTGACAGGGCCATTGCCGCCCAAGGCCGTTATCCGGCAATCGATATCCCCGGTTCGATTTCGCGTCTTGCCCCCCATAGCTGGACTGCCGAACAGAAAAAGCTCGTAAGAAGTTTGAAAGAAATGATTTCGCGTTATGAAGAAACACGCGATTTACGTGCCATGGGCGCCTATCATCCGGGGTCTGATCCGGTGCTTGATCAGGCCGTTGTTCTGGTGCCACGAATTTATGAGGCAATGAACCAGTCTCCGGATACGCCGGTTTCCCGTGATCCTTATGATGATCTTGCCAAAGCCCTGAAAAATCAGGCGGCTTAAACGACGCGCAGGAGAATGCCACTTATGACTGATATCACAAATTTTGGTTCATCTTTTCCGAACTTTGGTAATGCCGATCATCAAAGTTTTGGCGGTTTCAGGATGAAAAGTCGTGCGAATAGAAAACGCAGTGACGACACAGAACGGGAATTATCAAAGCTTCTACAGGATCTCGAACATATCGAAACCGATAGAATAAATTCTGATGAACTCCGTAAAAATCGGAACCAGCATTGGTTGTTCTGGCGTAACCCCAATGAAATTGACTCGCCGGAAGCGATTGATCGTGTGGACTCATATACGGAAAAACATTCCGGTATTTTTAAAAGAGCAATCGGCGTCATTTCTGCGGGTTTTGCAGGGCTCCAGTCATTGACGATTGCAAATTCTGCTGCCGGCTCGTCGACCGGTACACTCTTCGGCATTTTCAATTCGGTCGATTCAATGTTGCGAGCTTTCGGCGTTGCCGTAGCCATTGGGTGCGGAAGCTTGCCATTTGTCGTTTATGCTTTCCAGATTGGCGGGCAAGGTGGAGCTGCAACACCTGATAGCCAAACGGTTGCGGTCAGCACGTTCAGGCCACATGAAGGTTGGTATAAACGCGAGCGGTTCGAAGGCATTGACCGTGTTGATCCTTATGCACCACGTGATTACGATTCACAAAAAGCAATTATGTCGAACGGGAAGGGGCTTCCCAAGGCTGCAAATCCGGACGCGACAGATGGAAGTTTGAAACCGACGGCGCCAAAATCCAAAGATTATGTGGTAAAGGATGTTATCGACGGGATGGCAATGATCGAATATGATCAGGGCTACTGGTTTGCAAGACCGGGCAGCAAACTTCCCGACGGAAGCTATTATATAAGGGTTACGAAAGATAGCGAGAACGGGAAAGTTGCATTGAAGACCTCGAGAGGAATTGTTCCTGTTCATCACTGAACCAAGAAATCATGACGCTTCAATCTGTCGTAACAATATCAATACTGATGAATACAGATAATAAACATCTTTTGTTTTCGAAAAGGATATCTCGAATAAACAGAAAAGATTAATTTTTAAACAAACTATATTCAGCCTAAAAATTGCACGTCTATTGGAATGATTATTAGAGAAATTGACGTAAGCTCTATGTCTTTAAAGCTCAATTCGGTTAAAAAAGATACAAGTCGGGTTTGATTTTCGAGGATTCGAAGTTCCAAAAATTTCATTAGCTGTTCTATAACATATTGAATTTATTGTAATATTTTTTATTTCTATAAAAATATCGCGAACGCAAGTCTCGCGCAAGTTTAACCGTCTATTGTTCAAACTGTTCAAGAGAGTATGTGACAATGGATCCGGTAAATCTTTTCAATTTAGCAAATAAACAAGCCGACTGGTTGGCAGCACGCCAGAAAACCGTGGCAAGTAACGTTGCGAACGTGAATACGCCCGGATACAAGGCGCGCGAAGTTAAAGATTTTGCTGCCATTCTCAACAATGACACCATGGCGATGGCCGTGACAAACAGCAAACACATGGATGTCACGGATAATGGCATGGAATCTCATGCAATCCGGCCGGAAGAGACGATTGAAACCACGCATTCGGGAAATAACGTCAATCTCGAAGAAGAGATGCGTAAAGGTGGTGAAATCGGCCAACAAATGTCACTCAATACCGTTATTGTAAAAGCTTTTCATCGAATGATGATGGCTACAGTTAAAGGAGGATCGTGATCATGTCTGATCCACTTGTTGCCGCTGGACGTGTCGCAACAACGGGCCTTGCAGCCCAATCTACACGCCTTCGTATTATTGCGGAAAATATGGCCAATGCCAATTCGACAGGCGATACTGCCGCCGCAAACCCTTATCAGCGCAAGACTGTCAGCTTTGAAGCAGCTCTCAATCCTTATGAAGATGCGCAAGGCGTCGAAATTGCACGGATTTCTACCGATAAATCACCTTATATTGTCAAATATGAGCCGGGACATCCGGCGGCCGATGCAAACGGTTATGTAAAATATCCGAATGTGAATGCAATTGTTGAAATGGCAGATATGCGTGAAGCCAACCGGTCTTATGAAGCAAATCTACAAGTTATTCGTCAGGCCCGGGATCTTGTATCCCAGACAATTGACCTGCTGAGAGGTTAATAAGTTGAATACCATATCGATAAATAAAGATAAAAATCTTTCCAAGCTCGAAGAACAATTGAGTAATAATGAGATCAATATCAAAGGCCAGATTATAAAGATTAGCGATAAGAGTAACTATAAAGCCAATCTCGAAGTTATCTGCCGGTCTGCACATCTGCTTGCAAATGCACTGAAAATGACGGGGATTTGATAATGATACAGTCGTTAACATCAGCAACAACACGTGCCGCTCTTGAAAGGTTGGGGCAATCATATGGCGCAAATGCCAGCCAGACAACTTCTTCAGACACGCAAGCTTCAGGTCAGGCTCAGGGTGTAAAAAGTCCTAGTTTCGATCAGGTACTCGCTGAAGTTAGCGGAGCGGTCGGAAATAATCTTGAAAAGGCCGAAAGCCTTTCAATGCAAAAAATGGAAGGTGGAGACGTGTCGGTTCGTGAAGTTGTCAATTCGGTTATGGATGCCGAACGTTCATTGAATACGGCAATCGCCATCAGAGACAAGATTGTTCAGGCTTATCTCGAAGTCAGCCGTATGCAAATCTGACGGAATGGCTCGGGTAACAGGTGAACAGGAAAATAAAATAAAGGGAAAAGTCCAATGGTTATGAGATCTTTATCAATTGCGGCCACCGGTATGAACGCCCAGCAGACCAATCTTGATGTGATTGCAAACAACATCGCAAACATCAACACCACTGGTTACAAACGTTCCCGCGCCGAATTCAGCGATCTTATGTACACGACAGATCGTGCCGTTGGCGTTCCCAATATGATGAATGAAGCAACCATTCCGGAAGGTGCCATTGTCGGTCTTGGTGTTCGTACCGCTGCAGTTCGTAAAAACAACATGCAAGGTTCGTTTGTCCAGACAAACAATTCACTTGATTTGGCAATCCGTGGGCGAGGTTATTTTGAAATTCAGGATCCGAATGGCAACACATTTTATACCCGTTCCGGCGCGTTCAACCTGAATGAAAATGGACAGGTTGTTACCCTTGATGGTAACCTTGTCCAGCCGGTTATTACGGTTCCGAATGAAATCGGTAAAAACGGCGTTATTACAGTGAGTGCCGATGGTCGCGTGACCTATCAGCCGGATGCGGATGCTGCACCGGTTGAAGCCGGTCGTCTCAACATGATCAATTTTACCAATGAAGCAGGTCTCGAGCCGGTTGGCGATAACCTGTTTCGTGAAACACAGGCTTCGGGGGCACCGATTGCAGGTAATCCTGGTGAAGAAAACTACGGGTCGATCATGCAGGGCTATCTTGAAGCTTCCAACGTTGATCCGGTCAAAGAAATTACCGAATTGATAGCGGCTCAACGTGCTTATGAAATGAATTCGAAAGTTATACAGGCCGCTGATGAAATGTCGGCCGTTGTTTCGAAGAATTTAAGGTAATCTAAAATGAAAAAGCTTTCTCTCCTTCTTGCCGGTTTATTGTTGTCGACTGCGTCGATAACGCAAGCCTATGCGGATAGGATAGGCTTTCTCGTTCCGACCACGACAGTCTATGCAGGCCAGCCTGTAAGCAATGTCGGTCTCAGCGAAAGGATGTTTTACATCAAGGTTGATGCAGCTCCTTTATATGTAACCGATGTCAAGCAGGCCTTGAACAAAGTTGCAAAAAGGACATTGCCGGCAGGCCGCCCGATCTCGCTATCATCTTTGGGTGATCCTGTTCTGGTTGAGCGTGGTCAAACTACAAAACTTGTCTTCAGTGCCGGTGATCTTGTTATCACCGCTTCAGGTGTTTCGATGGAGCCCGGCAGTGCAGGCGATTATATCAAGGTTCGCAATGTAGACTCCGGTCGCATTGTGAGCGGTACAATCTTGTCTGACGGCAGTGTCAGGGTAGGTGGACAATGATTGGTTGTTCGTTAAAGATTGGTCGTTCGTTAGGAATTGTTGCGGCTTTGCTGATGGGCATTATGCCCGCATTTGCCGATGAAGGTGGCCGCAATGTTCGCCATTTCAATTCTGAAGCGGCATCGGATGCCTCATGGCTCGGTTCGGGTGGTGATCCGGCAAAGATGCGCTATTCCGACCTTTCTCGCCCCGGCGTTGTTGCAAGATTGAAAGATATTGCTGAAATTCAGGGTGTTCGTGAAAACCAGCTTGTCGGTTACGGCTTGGTTATCGGTCTTAATGGTACCGGCGACTCTTTGCGTAATTCGCCTTTTACCGAACAATCCTTGCGCGCCATGCTTGACAATCTTGGAATTAGTCCGCCGGCCGGTGCATCGCGTGCAAATAATATTGCTGCGGTTATCGTAACCGCCGACATTCCGCCTTTTGCGACCCCTGGTTCAAGAATTGATGTCAGTGTTTCGTCACTGGGCGACGCAAAGTCATTACAAGGTGGTACACTGGTTATGACACCGCTTCTTGGTGCTGATGGCGAGACTTACGCTGTCGCGCAAGGCAATATGATCATTTCGGGTTTTGCGGCAAAAGGTAATGCAGAAACTGTAACGCAAGGCGTTCCGACGTCAGGTCGTATTCCGAATGGCGCGCTGGTCGAGCGCAAGGTTGAAGGCAATTTCAATCGCGATGCCGATATAGTTCTTGAATTGCATAATCCCGATTTTTCAACAGCTATCCGCGTTGCAGATCTGGTCAATGTTTTTGCCAACAAACGCTATCATCAAAGCGTTGCAAAAGAACGCGATGCCAAAACAATTGTTTTGAAAAAACCGGCAAGTATTACTGCCGCCCGTTTTATTGCAGAAATCGAGGGACTGCCTATCCCGACAGACGAAGTTGCCCGTGTTGTTGTCGATGAACGTACAGGCACCGTTGTCATCGGTGAGAAGGTTCGTGTATCGCGCGTTGCCATTTCTCACGGCAGCTTGACAGTCCGTGTTACTGAAACGCCTTACGCTTCACAGCCCGAGCCGTTCAGTGAAACAGGCGACACAGTCGTTTTGCCGCAAACAGCTGTCGATGCGAATGAACAGACCTCCAATATCGGCATTCTGGGCGGTACCAATCTCGATAATCTGGTTAAAGGTTTGAACCAGATCGGTGTCAAGCCCACCGGCATCATCGCCATCTTGCAGGCGATTAAAACTTCCGGTGCACTTCATGCGGAGCTTGTAGTTCAATGATCGGATCGCGGCGTAAAGTTCTTGCAGTTCTGGGGCTGGTTCCTTTTTTAGGGCTAATGAACAATGCTTTGGCTCAAAAGGGCGGGGCATCGGGCGCCAATAAAGCATCAACAGTTCCGCCAGCTCCTGCTGCACCTTCTGCACAACGCGGACTTCCTTCTGCCAATGCATCGCAGGATGAAATTGAAAAATTCTGCGGCAATATCGACAGTCAGGCAGCCGATGCCCGTTTTGAATTGCAGAGCCAGCAATTACAACAATTGCGCATGCAGATTGATGATCGCATCAAGGTTCTGGAAGAAAAACGCGAGGAATATGAGAATTGGCTGAACAAGAGAAACGAATTTCTGGCAAAAGCTCAGGATTCATTGGTCAATATCATTTCAAAAATGCGTCCGGATGCAGCAGCTGCCCAATTGGCACTGGTGGATGATTTTGCAGCTGCCGCCATTATGTTGAAACTGACGCCGCGTGTCTCGAGTGCCATTATGAATGAATTGCCACCGGAAAAGTCGGCAAATCTGACCAAAGTTCTGGTCAGCGCACAAAAACTTCCGCCGGAAAACAAGCCGGCACCAAAGGCTGTAAAAGCAGGCCAATGAAGAAAGTTGAACAAATGAAAAACGTTTTAGACATCCGTAAATCAAGAGTCGCGCTTATCAGTGTCGTTCTGGCAACGGTTGCGCTTTCTGGCTGTTCTTACAATACAAAGGACTTCAACTCGGTGCCTGACTTTTCGCCGGTTCGGGCAGATCTTGGTTATGCACCGTCGATGAACCCCGACATTTATCCGACAAAACCGAAAGAAAGCAAATATTCACTCTATCGGTCTTCATCAAACAGCTTTTACCGCGATCCGCGCGCGATGAAACCGGGGGATGTGCTTACTGTCCAGATTTTGATCAATGACCGTGCCAATTTGAATAACAAGAGCGATTTGAAACGCGATGCCAATGGCAAATATACATTGGGTGCAACCTATCCATTGATCGGCAAAAATGGTGGTAGTGTGAATGGCGATTCAACAGCGCACTCGAAGGGCGATGCGAAGGTTGAACGTAAGGAAGATATCAAATTGTCGGTTGCCGCAGTCGTTACCGATGTATTGCCGAACGGTAATCTGGTTATCAATGGTTCGCAGGAAGTTCGTGTCAATTACGAATTGCGTGTTCTCAATGTTGCCGGTGTTGTTCGTCCGCGTGATATTACCGGTAACAACACCATCGAATACGATAAAATCGCTGAAGCCCGTATTTCTTACGGCGGCCGTGGTCGCATGAGCGAAATTCAGCAGCCACCTTATGGTCAGCAGATTATGAACCAGATATCACCGTTCTGATGGAATTGGCGAATGTGATGATAAAGGGAGCTTCGTCTTCAACCGGCTCCCTTTATTTTTAAGTCTTGGATAAAGGCTTGAAAGCTTGGCACTTTAAGGTTTATTCATCTATTTTTCGATAGAATAATAAGCTATGATTGGGCGCAAATGCCTTTAATGTTAACCTAAGAGGTTTTTATGGCTGGCGAGCCTGAAAAAGGTGATGGAAAAGCAAAAAAAGACAGTGGCATCAAGGCACTGCTTCTTGCCGGTATTATTTTGACCTTGGTTGCCGCTGGTGGCGGCTGGTTTTTGGGAACGCAGATCGGCAAGGAAATTGCGCCCCCTCCGGTTGAACCAAAAAATCAGGCCCAAAAAACAGCCGATACAATTGCTTCCAATAGCAGTGTTACGGTTTTGACGCCAATTCTCACCAATATGGCAGCGCCCAACAATGCATGGATTCGTGTGGAATGTTCGCTTGTATCCCAACCGGGAGAGGTGCTTGCACCTTCTGTTGCAGCTGAAATATCCAATGATTTTCTGGCGTTTTTGCGAAACAGTACGATTGCCCAGATCAAGGGTGCATCCGGCCTCATGAATCTTCGCGAGGATCTGGTTGATAGGGCCCGTACCCGTTCAAAGGGTAAAGTAACCAATGTGTTGATTTCCAGTCTGGTGATCGAGCAATGAAACGGCTCTTCCTGTTTTGTCTGGTTATTTTACTTTTTGGCGTTGGCAGTGCCTTTGCACAGGAAACCAATGCCGCTGCACAGGCAACTTCCGGAAATTCGTTGTCAAACCTGTTGCCTCAGGCAGGCGGGTCGATAAGCGGGCGCATTGTTCAACTCTTCGGTTTGTTGACGGTTCTTTCCGTTGCACCGGGATTGCTCATAATGGTAACAAGCTTTACCCGCTTCGCCATAGCGTTTTCGCTCTTGCGTTCCGGCCTTGGTTTGCAAACGGCTCCTTCCAATCTTGTCATGATATCGCTTGCTTTGTTCATGACTTTTTATGTTATGGCGCCAACCTTCAATCAGGCTTGGACCGGTGGTGTTCAACCGCTTATGAATAACGAAATTACCGAGCAACAGGCGGCAGAGCGCATCGGCCAGCCATTTCGTGAATTCATGCTCAGTCAGGTGCGGGAAAAGGATCTTGATCTTTTTGTCGACCTTGCAGACCCCTCGTTTCATGTGGGGGCGGGAGAACAGGTTGATTACCGTGTTCTTGTACCGGCTTTTATGATTTCCGAATTGCGGCGCGGTTTTGAAATCGGTTTTCTCATTGTTTTGCCATTTCTGGTTATCGACCTTGTCGTTGCAACTTTGACAATGTCTATGGGCATGATGATGTTGCCGCCGACTGTTATATCACTTCCCTTTAAAATTCTGTTTTTCGTTTTGATTGACGGGTGGAATTTGCTTGTGGGCAGCCTTATCCGCTCTTTTAGCTGAGTAAAACTGCTTGGTCGGAAGATTTTAAAAAATTTTTCAAAAAGGCCTTTATTTTTATTGTTAAGCCGACTAAATATAAGGCGTGACAGGTTAGTGAGGTGTTTTAAAAGAACACCGAAAAAACTGATAGGCATGAAGCCGCTCTGTCACCCGCTGGTTGGCCAGCATGTCCCTGTTAAATTCTAATCCGAAGGGACAATTATTATGGGTACAAGTCTACTTACCAACCAATCCGCTATGAATGCTTTGCAAACTCTGCGTTCAATTGGTGATAATATGGACACAACGCAGCGCCGTGTTTCAACGGGCTTGCGCATTAACGAAGCATCCGACAACACCGCTTATTGGTCAATTTCATCCATGATGAAATCCGACCGTAATGCATTAAGTTCTGTTTCCGATGCGATGGCTTTGGGTAAAAGCCAGATTGATGTTGCTAACGCAACCATTGATAAATCGAAAGATTACCTTGATAACATCCAGAAATCTTTGACCACTGCCTATGAAAAAGGTTCGGGCGATGTTGCAAAGATTCAGGCTGATATCAAAGCCAATATGAATGATATTCAGTCATCTGTTTATTCTGCATCTTTGGCTGAAAAGAACATTCTTGGTAATAGTGGTGAGTCTGTCCGTATCGCCGGTTCTTACCGTCGTGAAGGCTCGAATGTTTATGTCGATATGATCGACGTTGGCGGTGCCGACCTTAACTTTGCAACAAAAAAAGCTGATGGCACCTTTGATTTGTCAAAGGGTGTTTTGCAATCTGTTTTTGGCACTGGCTTTGCAGCAAGTGCTCCCACCAATCCGGGTGCTCAGGAAGAAAATCCTGCTCCTGCTACTCCTGCTGCCGATGATCCCGCTGGTCTTAAAGCCTTGGATAAAACATTGGTTGGTGCTCAGGCTAAGTATGCTCAAGCCCAGTCAGACCTGACTGCTGCTAAAGCAGCTGCAGCTGCAAATCCGAGTGATACCAGCCTTCAAGATGCCGTTACGACTGCGCAAGGTAAAGTGACATCGGCAAAAGGCGAAGTAGACACGGCTTTGAAACCTATTGTTGAAGCTGCTGGAAAAATGACTGTTATGGACTTCGTGAACACGAATTTTTCCGGTATTTCTTCGTCGACAATGGAACAGGTCTTAAAGGCTGTTCAGAGTAAAGTCACGACTGCAACGTCTAATGTTGTTACTGCCGGTGCAACACTTGGTGCTGCGAAAGCGCAGGTTACAGGCCAGATCGACTATGTCAGCAAGTTGATGGATGCCGTTGATAAAGGTGTCGGTTCACTGGTTGATGCCGATATGAATGCAGAATCTGCCCGCCTTGCTTCTTTACAGGTTCAACAGCAATTGGGCATTCAGGCTTTGTCAATTGCTAACCAGAACAGCCAGAACATCTTGTCGCTGTTCCGTCAGTAATGGCAATCATGCTCTTCCGGTTGCATCTGCAACCGGAGTTGCTTCATTAATGTAAAAGGCCGCGTTTCCGACGCGGCTTTTTTTATTGCCATTTTATATTTATTGCAGCATGTAGCGAAAATAAAAACATAAGCCGACTAACTAAAACATTATCATTTTTCTAAAAAATATAATAAAATCATAATGATAAATTTAAAATATAAATAAAAGTAAAATATATATTGTTTTTTATAAAGTATATTTACATTTAAACCATTATAACATATATATAAGGTGTGACAGGTTAGTGAGGTGTTTTAAAAGAATACCGGTAAAACTGATAGGCATGAAGCCGCTCTGTCACCCGCTGGTTGGCCAGCATGTCCCTGTTAAATTCTAATCCGAAGGGACAATTATTATGGGTACAAGTCTACTTACCAACCAATCCGCTATGAATGCTTTGCAAACTCTGCGTTCTATTGGTGATAGTATGGATACAACGCAGCGCCGTGTTTCAACGGGCTTGCGCATTAACGAAGCATCAGACAACACCGCTTATTGGTCAATTTCATCTATGATGAAGTCCGACCGTAATGCATTAAGTTCTGTTTCCGATGCGATGGCCTTGGGTAAAAGCCAGATTGATGTTGCTAACGCAACCATTGATAAATCGAAAGATTATCTTGATAACATCCAGAAATCTTTGACCACTGCCTATGAAAAAGGGCCAGGCGATATCAAGAAAATTCAGGCTGATATCCAAGCCAATATGAATGATATCCAGTCCGCTGTTTATTCTGCATCTTTGGCTGAAAAGAACATTCTTGGTAATAGTGGCGAGTCAGTTCGTATTGCCGGTTCTTATCGTCGTGAAGGTTCGGCTGTTTATGTCGATATGATCGACGTTGGCGGTGCTGATCTTAACTTTGCAACCAAGGGCGCTGATGGCACATTTGATTTAACCAAAGGCCAACTGAAGGATATTTTTGGGCAAGCAACAACCAAACCGGATTTTGCGGATTTGGACGATAAACTTCAACAGGCTCAGAAAGCTCTTACAGATGCAGGTGAGAGTGCCACTGATCAGCAGAAGAGCGCGGTAACGGAAGCTCAAAACAAGTTGGATGATGCTGTCAAGAATATGACAGTCAAGGATTTTGTTGATGCCGATTTCAGTAAAGTTTCGTCGGCAACGATGGAACGGATTTTGAAATCTGTTCAGGGCAAAGTCACGAGTGCAACGTCTAATGTTGTTACTGCCGGTGCAACACTTGGTGCTGCGAAAGCACAGGTTACAGGCCAGATCGACTATGTCAGCAAGTTGATGGATGCCGTTGATAAAGGTGTCGGTTCACTGGTTGATGCCGATATGAATGCAGAATCTGCCCGCCTTGCTTCTTTACAGGTTCAACAGCAATTGGGCATTCAGGCTTTGTCAATTGCTAACCAGAACAGCCAGAACATCTTGTCGCTGTTCCGTCAGTAATGGCAATCATGCTCTTCCGGTTGCATCTGCAACCGGAGTTGCTCTATCAATTAAAAAGGCCGCGTTTCCGACGCGGCCTTTTTTATTGCCATTTTATATTTATTGCAGCATGTAGCGAAAATAAAAACATAAGTCGGCTAACTAAAACATTATAATTTTCTTAAAAAAACGTAATAAAAACATAATGATAAATGTAAAACATAAATAAAAATAAAATCGATATTATTTTTTATAAAGTATATTTACATTTAAACCATTATAACATATATATAAGGCGTGACAGGTTAGTGAGGTGTTTTGAAAGAATACCGATAAAACTGATAGGCATGAAGCCGCTCTGTCACCCGCTGGTTGGCCAGCATGTCCCTGTTAAATTCTAATCCGAAGGGACAATTATTATGGGTACAAGTCTACTTACCAACCAATCCGCTATGAATGCTTTGCAAACTCTGCGTTCTATTGGTGATAGTATGGATACAACGCAGCGCCGTGTTTCAACGGGTCTGCGTATTAACGAAGCATCAGACAACACCGCTTATTGGTCAATTTCATCCATGATGAAATCCGATCGTAACGCATTAAGTTCTGTTTCCGATGCAATGGCTTTGGGTAAAAGCCAGATTGATGTTGCTAACGCAACCATTGATAAATCGAAAGATTATCTTGATAACATCCAGAAATCTTTGACCACTGCCTATGAAAAAGGGCCAGGCGATATCAAGAAAATTCAGGCTGATATCCAAGCCAATATGAATGATATCCAGTCAGCTGTTTATTCGGCATCTTTGGCTGAAAAGAACATTCTTGGTAACGATGGCCAGTCAGTCCGTATTGCCGGTTCCTATCGTCGTGAAGGTTCGGCTGTTTATGTCGATATGATCGACGTTGGCGGTGCTGATCTTAACTTTGCAACCAAAGGCACAGACGGTACGTTCGATTTGACCAAGGGCGTCTTGAAAGATGTTTTCGGGAAAGCAGCAACTGCACCGGATTTTGCGTCTTTGGACAGTGCTCTTCAAGAAGCTCAGACTGCTCTTGCTGCAAAAGGTGATACTGCCACTCAAGATGACAAGGACAAAGTAACAAAGGCTCAAAAGGACATTACTGAAGCTGCTGCGACAATGACAGTTCAGGATTTTGTTGATACCGATTTCAGTAAAGTTTCCTCGTCGACAATGGAACAGGTCTTAAAGGCTGTTCAGGGCAAAGTCACGACTGCAACGTCTAATGTTGTTACTGCCGGTGCAACACTTGGTGCTGCGAAAGCACAGGTTACAGGCCAGATCGACTATGTCAGCAAGTTGATGGATGCCGTTGATAAAGGTGTCGGTTCACTGGTTGATGCCGATATGAATGCAGAATCTGCTCGCCTTGCTTCTTTGCAGGTTCAACAGCAATTGGGCATTCAGGCTTTGTCGATTGCCAACCAGAACAGCCAGAACATCTTGTCGCTGTTCCGTCAATAATAGCAATAGTGCTCTTCCGGTTGCAAATGCAACCGGAGTTGCTTTATCAATTAAAAAGGCCGCGTAAAACGCGGCCTTTTTCTTTATCTCTATTCTTTGCCTATTCGAAATGTTTTTTGTTCCATGTGTGTTTCAAGCATTTATCTTCATAGGCTTATTCAGGCTCCACCAGATTTTCCGGTAGATTATTCCTTGTGCCGGATTTTTCACGCAAATGGTGAAAAGTTGAAGGGATTGCCCGAAAAATCGCGCAACACTTATTGTGCAACCCTGATTTCGGTAATCATCGCATCAACATCTTTGAAGCTGAAAGGCATTGGAACAGTTTTTTCCAAAGGCTTCGGGTAGCGTTCGTTTGTTTTCGGGTCGACATAGTGGGTCAATTTCATAGCTACGGAACAACGCATAAAATCACCGCTTGGACCAATTGTCCGAGGGTCGGTCAAAGTAATTTTTGCCTTTTGGCCGTCGTAATAGCCATCAACTCCAGCTTGGTAGTTCATCCCGATAACGAGCTTGTCATGAAGAGCATCCAGCACCTCTCGCGAGCTACAGGTTTTTTTCGACCCGCCACAGGCAACAAGCGGCAAACACAAAATAGCTGTGAAAAATAAACGGTACATCGATTATCCTTTTAATTTATCCCAATTGGTACCCCCGCAATAAAACAACATGAAAACATGTTGCGCCGCAGCTCACCCCGATTGTCGAGTGGTTGATTTTCCAACAGAGGCTAGGCGGTTTTGGGTACCACGTCCATTCGAGAGTGACAATAGTTTCCATTGCCTATTAACCATAAGGTGAAGAGCACCAGATGTCGCACCATGCCCAACCGGTTGTTCACCTTCGCGCAAGCTTCAGCCACTATGGTGCAAAGTAAAGTTAGGGATATGTCAGCTTTTAAAGCCTATATTTCTAACAAGAAACAACGGGTTTCTGCCCAATTAATACGGTAAAGATAGATGGATAGAATACTGGCTCTGTTTTCTTCGATTGGCTCGGCACTTGGCAAATTGGGCGCCAAACGCCTGATTGCTCTGGGTCTGGTCGGGGTTGCATTATTCGGAACGATTCTGTTTTCAAGCTTTTATCTCACCCGACCGACTTACGAGACGCTTTATGTCGGGCTTACCCGTGACGATGTCAATCGTATGGGCATGGCATTGGGTGAAGCAGGCATTGCTTTTGATGTCTCTTCCGATGGTACATCTGTTCAAGTTCCCGTTGGACAGGCTGAAAAAGCACGTATGTTTCTTGCCGAAAAAGGCCTGCCGACATCCAACAATGCCGGCTATGAACTTTTTGACAATATGGGTTCTCTAGGCCTTACCTCCTTCATGCAGGAAATTACACGTCAACGTGCACTGGAAGGCGAAATTGCCCGTACGATTCAGGCAGTGCAGGGGGTTAAAGCTGCACGTGTTCACATTGTTTTGCCGGATAAAGGCTCTTTCCGTCGTGCAAATCAGAAACCGTCTGCTTCCGTTGTTATCCGTACGGACGGCAATTTTGCTACCGAGTCGGCACAATCCATTCGCCAGTTGGTAGCAGCCGCCATTCCATCTCTCGAAGCAAGTTCGGTTACAGTGCTTGATACAAGCGGCAAGCTTTTAGCTTCCGGTACCGACGCGATGAACGGTGCACCTGTCATGATGGCATCTCTTGAACGGCAGGTTGCTGCGCAGATTGATGAAAACATCCGCAAACAATTGGCTCCGTACCTCGGCATGGATCATTTCCAGACCAGCGTTCAGGTTGCATTGGATACCGACCGCCGCCAGACAAATGAAACCATTTATAATCCGGATTCACAGGTTGCGCGTTCTGTTCGCACGGTCCGTGATCAGGGCGACGCCCAGAATAACCGTAATAACGGCGCTGTCGGTGTTGAACAAAACATTCCGCAAGAAGAAATTGCAGGCGGTGCGGGCGAAAACTCTTCCGATAAAAAGGACCGCCGTGAAGAAACGACTAATTACGAAATCAACTCGAAAACAATTTCCACAGTCAGCGACGGTTTCAATGTCAAGAAACTTGCTGTTGCCGTTGTTATCGACCGGTCACGCTTGAAACCCAGTGATAAGGAAGCACCGGCACCGGCCAACTATGTTGATGATCAGGTCAACCGCATCCGTCAAATGGTCGCAACAGCGTCCGGACTTGATCCCGACCGTGGTGATATTATCAACGTAACGGCTGTCGATTTTGTCTCTAACGACGATGAAAATATGCAGCCTGTCTCGACACCGATCTGGCAGTCTCTGTCAAAATATACGTCAGGTCTTGTAAATGGTGCAGCCCTTGTCATTGCAGTATTGCTCATCATGTTCTTAGGTGTACGTCCGCTGATGCGCGAAATGCATGGTAACCAGCTTGCACTGTCGGGAGCCAATGAAAGTGCCTTGGCAGGACCGGAGAACATGCCGGCTCTACCGAATGAGGCTAGCAAGAATGAAGGGTTTGATGGTAATATGATACCGGATGAGGATGGACTACAAGATTTGCGTTCTCGTATGCGTGTTCCGCCGCAGAACCGCCTTGATCAGATGATTTCGATGGATGAAGACCGTTTTGCAAATGTCCTGCGCGAGTGGGTACAGGAAGACGACAACAAAGGAACGCCGGCACAAGCAGCTTGACAACAGCCGTAAACCCCCGGGGTGAAAGATGATAAGCGCAATGGATAACAGCAACACAGAAATGGAAAACAAGAAAGCCGCTTCGCTTTCCCATTTTTTGAGCGATTTTGCGCCTCGTAAAATCCCCGATACCGAGGTTGAAGTGTTGCCGATGGATGCGGAAATTCCCGTTCACGACGAGGAGCCCGTTGTTGAAGCCGACGAAATGGTCGACTTCAACCATAAAGAAGATAAACCTGAAGACAGCTTTGACGAAGCTTCTCTCGTAATGGAGACGAAAGCCAATGCTGAAGAGCTGAGAAAACAGGCTGTTGATGAAGCTGTTGCTCAAACAAAAGCTGAAATGGAGGCAAAGTTTGCACAAGAAAAGCAAACTCTCATAGCCGAACATGAGAAAGCTTTGAGCGAGTTGAAGACAAAAACCATTGCGGAAGTCGCCGGAAATTTGGATGAAAGTCTGAAAGTAGACTTTGACAAAATGCTCGAAGACATCAGCACCGATGTTGCAAAAATACTTGGCGCGTTTATTGGCGACAAAATGCACGACGATGCTTTAAACGATTTTGCAAAACGCATTGCCCAAGAAGCAGTTTCTGCCAAGCAACCGTTGGTTGTCGAAGGCAATGAAGAACTGTTGAAAGCTTTGGAACAGCGGCCGGATTTTGACAAAGACAAGTTTGTTTTGCGGCCAACCGATTCAGCCGACATAAGGCTGGAACTCGGCAACGAGGTCATCGCAACGCGACTTGAACCGATTATGAAAGAATTGAAGGGGCTGGTAGAATGAGTTCAGACGAGCCCGAAAAACCTCATGATGAAATAATCATCGTCCGTCGTGGAGGCCAGGATGAAGGTGAACATCACGGCGGCGCATGGGAAGTTGCTTATGCGGATTTTATGACGTCCATGATGGCCTTCTTCCTTGTTATGTGGCTCATCAATGCTGCAAACGAAGAAACCAAAGCCGCTGTTGCAAGCTATTTCAATCCTATCAAATTGGTTGACCGGCGTACCAATCCGAAAGGTATTCAAGAAAATGATGCTGTTGGTGACAACGACAAAAAGTCCGGTAATGAAGCTCATGGTGAACCGGGTTCGAAAGAAGGTGGCGATAAACAAAGTAGTGCCGAACAGCAAAAAATGATGAGCGAGCCTTACGAAGAGCTTGATAAAATTGCTCAAAAATCTGCTGTCGATCAAGAAAGTGAAAGCGGTGCAGGTGGCAATGCCGAAGGCGGTTCACAAAAAGGGGCAAGCGAAGGAACAGCGTATCGGGATCCTTTTTCACCCGATTACTGGACAAAAAATGCTTCCCACGAAATAGCCGAAACAGATGGCGGACCAAGCCAGAATTCCGGCGGGCGTGATGCCAAATTGCCAAGTCAGCCGGGGGTTGCAATTCCTGAACATGCAAGCGAGACGGCAACTCCTGGAAATGAGGGCAAGCCGGTGCAGGCTGCCGAACAGTCCGCTCAACAGCAAAATGCGACGGCTGGCGAAGAGAAAAAGGCTGAAAACGCTTTAAATAACGAAGCAGAGAAAGCAGGCGAGCAGACGCCGCAAAGTGAAAAAGAAAAACAAACAGGCGCGGCAGCCGGAACTTCGGCGCAAACAATCGAGCAACAGATCAGTGTGACCAAAGCAGAAACACCACAAGAAGCAGCAAAAGACAAATCTTTGCCAGCCGTAGTCCGCGAAATCTCGAGCGAGCTCAGCAAACTTATCAAAGATGCGAAAAGTACCCAACAACCGATGGTTCGGGTTGTATCGGTCAAAGATGGTGTGGCGATAGAGCTGATGGACCAGGCTCATTATGGCATGTTTTCTGTCGGTTCGGCCAAGCCGGATAAAAAAGTGGTTGATCTGTTAGCCGGTGTCGCAAAAATTCTGCAAAACAAAAAGGGTGATGTTGTCATTGCCGGTCACACCGATTCACGCCCCTATAAAAGTGCAACTTACGATAACTGGCAATTATCAAGCTCTCGCGCACAAATGGCTTATTACATGCTGGTTCGTGGGGGGCTTGACGAAAAACGGATTCTCCGCGTTGAAGGCTATGCCGATCATCAGTTAAAAAACAAAGCTGATCCTTATGCAGCCGAAAACCGCCGGATCGAAATCTTCATGCGGTTGCCACAGGGTGAAACGGAAGAAAAAAGCAGTAACGGCAATAAAGAAAATGCGGCTGATAAAGCCAAGGCTGGCGGCGAGACAAAAGTGGAGAAGAAACAATGATAAATCGTTTTTTCAAAATGATATGTCTTGCCGGTGTCGCTCTGCCACTTATCGTTTCAACACCGCTTGAAGCACAGATGACCGAATCCGCATTGGGGCCGGTTCAGCTTGTCCGCTCGCTGGAAAGCTTGCAGGATGATATTGCTAGCGGCCAGCCCGGTGCATTGCAGATGCAGCCACGCGTGCTTGCCGATATCGGCCAGAAGTTTCTGACGGAAGATCCATCGACTTGGGAAAATGCGCAAAATCTTTTTGCAGCACTCACTTATCTGTTCAATGGTGGAAATCCCAGTGTTGTTGAGACTATTCTCAAAAACGCGCCGGATGGAATTATTCCCAAAAACTACATTGATGGTGCGCTGGCATATAGCCACCACAAAAAGGATAGGTTTTTAAGGGCTTTTGATAACTTGCCCGAAGATGATTCCGAAATTCCGGCAGCATTATTGCTTTCCATCACTTTGAGCACGGTTGCCGATTTGACGGAAGCCAGCCCGGAAAAAGCATCAGCTCGTTTGAATTGGGTAAGGCTTGCAGCACCGGGCTCGCTTTTCGAGGAAGCGGCTATTCGCCGTCAGGTGAGAGTTGCTACCATGATGGGTGATGTCAAGCTTTTGCGTTTGCTTACGAGAAATTATGTAACACGTTTTTCCAAATCACCCTATGCAAACGAATTCTGGCGGGATTTTGCCACTTCACTGCCAATGATGGATAGCCGTTTCAATGATCAGGAATTAAGCGAATTTGTTGGTTATGCACCAAAACAGATACAGCTCGTCATCTATTTGAAAATCAGTCGGGCAGCATTGATTGAAGCGCGTATGCCGCGCGCCCACTTTGGTGCGGAAAAAGCTCTCGGTCTTACACAGGCTCTCAATGTAGATGACTCGTCGGCGCGTCTTTATTATGCGGCAAGTTCGGTGGGGTCAACGGCAGCGGAAGATGCTGGCGAGATGCTGAAGACAATTTCTGTCGACAATCTGCCAGAAAAAGACCGGCCGTTGCTAATGGCGGCCAAAGCGGTCGCCAAGGGGGTTGTTCTTGATACAAATATTTTGCCGAAACAACAGAATGAAGATGAAGACCCGGACGAGGAACAGCCGGCGTTGAAAGAAGCTGTCGGAGTGCCGCTTGATCAGGTCGGGAAAAAGACGACCGAACCGTTACCAATGCCAACAGAAAATGCTTCGGGCAAGGTTGATGTGAAAAAAACATCTAGTGAAATTGATCAATTCATGCAGCAGACACAAAAGAAAATCAGTGACGTAGACAAACTACTGGAGAAAAAATGATGGTAATTTCGGGGGATTTTACGAACATTATTGCAAGCAACACCCAACCCAAAGCCGAGAATAAAAGAGCAGCACAATCCAATCAATCTTCTGACACAAGTTTTGATGATATCTTGCATAAAGATCAGGGTGATAGATCTGCAACGTTGAAAGAAAACGACAGGCAATCGGCAAAGGTTGCATCTGATAAATCCTATTCGGACAAAGCATACTCCGACAAAGCATATTCGGATAAATTCTATGCCGATAAAGTTGCAAATGATAAAGCTTCGGCCGACAAGATTGCTAATGATAAAGGTGCAACTGACAAAGCAACCAATGATAAGGTTCGTTTAAACGAAGTTACCAAACAAAACGCTTCACAAACGAAAGACAGCGTATCCGGTCAACCGCAAAAACAACAAGAAAATACGAAAACTTCTGTACACCATGATCAGGATAGCGCGGACGATCAATCGTCTTCGACTATTCACGATATTCTTAAACATCTTGATGAACAAAAAGCCGGTTCATCAATGGAAAAAGACACTGCCGGCTCTAATTCTAAAAGCGATGAAAAGTCCGATCAGTCCGGCTTGAACGGAACTGTTTCCAAAGATAAATTGCATTTGTCCAAGGGCAAAAATGGCAAATCGGCCGACGGCGACGGTAGCCAATCCGAAAACACCGGAAATTCTTCAAGCTTGGATGTTAACCAATTGGCGACTGTCAACCACGTAATTGTCAATCAAAACAATTATACGAAAGTTGCCCATTCTCTCGGCGGAGATAAATCCAAAGGTAATATGCAACAACCGGAAGCAATCGATGCGGCTGTAGCATCTTCTGACGGCGCGGTAGAACAAGCAGCAAAAAACGCAACAGATGCTCGGCTTGCAGCAGTACAGACAAATAGTAACGAAACCCAAGTTCAAGCTGGAACGGCGCGAATTTCTGGAGCAGAAAAAGACGCCAAAAAAGCATTTGGTAAAATTGCAAACGATGACAAAACAGTAGACGAGCCTGCTGCTAAAGCTGCCGGTGAAGACGATCGTGGACAATCGGGCCTTGCCCTTGAAGATAACGATCTTCCTTCAGTTAAAAGCGAAGATGGTGACGCGAAAGTTGCAACTGGTCGAGCAGATCACACGGTATCCGGCCGCAAGCAAAATGGTGATAGACGTACACAGAACAATATCTTTCAGGCGTCTAACAATTCTTCACAGCAGGCAAATTTTGATAATGCTGCCGAAAAAGCTCAGGCTGGCTCGACATTGAATATTGGTGACAGAGTAGCAACGCCAGACTCGCGGGGGGGCGATCAGACACAAGCCGGCCGCATTGTCGGCGTCGAGGTAACAGAAAATCGTCAAGTTGGTGATATGCGTCTTTTGCGTATCAAACTCAATCCGGAAAACCTTGGCATGGTCGAGGCGCGGCTGCGCAAAACAAGCGATGGGCTTCATATCGAAATTCATGCCGAACGTCAGGAAACGGCCCGTCTCCTTGCTGCTGACCACCATGCCTTACATAAGGCACTGGAAAAGTCCGGTTTCAATGATGATGGACATTTGACAATTATGATTGTCGATAGAAGTTCACAAACAGTCCAACAGGGACAATCGAGCAATTCGGGCCAATCACCGTCCCAGCAAGATAATAGTGGCCAGAATTTTAACGGCCAGCGGCAATTTTCCGGACAACAGGGACAAGGTGGGCACAATGGATCAAGGCAAACGTTTACCGAATTTCCAATCACCGGTACGCCCATGCAGGAAGAAGGTGGACGTGAAGAAACTACTGTTCGCGATCCTCGCCATCTGGTTGTCTAGTCTGACGTCTGTCACGACTGCTTTCGCAGGCAATGCTTGCGAGGGCGAGATGATCGAAGCATCGAAACGTTATGATATTCCATTGGGAATTCTCTATGCCGTAGGCCTTACTGAAACCGGTAACAAAGACTCACTTCAACCATATGCGCTTAATATTGATGGAAAAGCGTATTTTGCGCAAAACGAGTCGCAAGCATTGCGTATCTTTTATGAGGCAAAACGTCGCGGTGCAAAACTGATTGATGTCGGCTGTATGCAGATCAACCACTATTATCATGGGGAGCGGTTTCCGTCGGTAGCAGCAATGTTCCAGCCCCATCTCAACGTCGACTATGCTGCGCGTTTCCTTAAGGAATTGAGGCAGAGGGAAGGGAGTTGGACAATGGCAGTCGCCCGCTATCATGCAGGGCCGAATAATAACCCCGCACAAAAACGATATGTCTGTCAGGTCATGGCAAACATGATTGCTTCCGGCTTCGGAAAATGGACGCAAGCTTCGCGCCAGTTTTGTCGTGGAGAACTATAACTGATGTTTTAATAAGCATGGTTAAATTCTATAGTTAACGCGTTTAGGAATAGCTAACTGTTTGAAAATAAACGCATTTTATACGAAAAATAGTTTTTTGAAACGTCAAAATGTTAAAAAAATAGTCTAAATTCGGGAAAGTATGGCAGATTCTTGACGGGAAAAGTTAAAAACGACTTGTAATTTTCGTGGTGAAAGATATCTTAAAGAAAAGTCCTCATTAAGGATAAGTTCTTGAGTTTCAGAATTTGGTGAGGGCGTTTAATAGGAATAGGGACATGATAATAGTTGTAGACGAACGCAAGCTGGTAACGGATGGTTATTCTGCCTTGTTCGCACGGGAAGGCATCTCGGCAACAGGTTTATCATCTGCCGATTTCGATGACTGGGTAGAAACTGCACCAAAATCGGAAATGTCAGCAGTCGAAGCGATTCTTCTTGGTGATTGCAAGGATCGTATCGAATTACCGAAGAAAATTCGCGCTCATTGTGATGCTCCTGTATTGGCTGTCACGGAAAACAATTCACTTGAACAGACATTGGCTTTGTTCCAGGCCGGAATTGATGACGTGCTTCGTAAACCCATTCATGTCCGTGAAATTTTGGCTCGGGTAGCAGCAATCCGCCGCCGTATGGGTGGAGAGATCCGTAAATCCGATGCAGCAGTTGTTTTAGGACCGATCAGTGTATTTAACGATGGACGTGATCCCCAGATCAACGGTGTTGACTTTGTTCTACCTCGTCGTGAACGCCGTATTCTTGAATATCTGGTTGCCAATCATGGCCGGCGTGTTAACAAGACGCAGATTTTCAACGCCATATATGGTGTGTTTGATTCAGATGTGGAAGAAAACGTTGTTGAAAGCCACATCAGCAAACTTCGCAAGAAATTGAAAGCCAAGCTTGGAAGCGATGTTATCGATTCAAAACGTTTTCTTGGCTATAGCTTGAATATTGATTAATTTATCGTAACTCCATACGATTTCTTTAAGCCTGCGGTTCCGCAGGCTTTTTTTTGATCAATTCAAAAGTAAATTTTAAAAAACCTTCATAAAGCTTTTTGCCTTGAAATTCCGCTCTTCCGTATCATTTTTTTGATTGTTCAATCCTTTATTCGGACTAGAGACAAATGAACCATTCTGTTTGTTCGTTTTTTACTTTCGAGTTGTAAGGTTAAATTTGAAACCGGCATGAAGTTTAAAACAGCATTTGAAAAATGAAACGCGGCGCCAATGAACAGTTAATTTTCTTTGAAACTGAAATAACGCCAGCTTCGCACAAGGAAGCGCTTCTATGTTGCAACTATGGTTCTCAACTCAAGGAGATAACAATGGGTATTTACGGTATGATGCGTACCGGCGTTGCAGGAATGAACGCACAGGCAAACAGACTTACAGGTGTTGCAGATAACGTCGCTAACGTTAGTACGGCTGGTTATAAGCGGACGGATACTCAGTTTTCCGATCTGGTTATGCCATCAACGCGTAACGCTTATCAATCGGGTGGGGTCACAACAACTGTTCGCCATGATATTTCCATGCAGGGTGCAGGGCGTGGAACAGGAAAGCCTGGCGATATCATGCTTGAAGGCAACGGTTTCTTCCGTGTTCAAGATGAATCTGGAACCGAATACCTAACCCGTGCCGGTTCTTTCCAGCGAAATGGTGAAGGTTATCTGCAAAATGCAGGTGGATTTTATCTTCTGGATGAAACAGGAAAGCGTGTTGTGATCAAAGGAGGTGCCGGTGAACTTTTGCCAGGCAAGACGACGGATCTGGCATCTATAACGGCAAATCTGCAAGCGGATATGAAGAAAAATACCCACACTACGCTTTTTGGTGATCCCGCCGATCCAAGTGTTGACCCCAATACTATAAATCCAAAAGCTTATGATTTGAAAAAATTTGTGACTGTATATGATCAGCAGGGGACCGCTGTACAACTAGATGTCTATTTTACAAAAACAGATAATAATAAATGGACGATGTATACATGCGTGGGTAATAATCTTAAAATTGATGATCCTACAAATCCCGATTTAAAAAATCCTTTGACAACGACCGAACTTGAGTTTGATAATAATGGTAACTTATTAAATACTGAAAAAACTGTTAAGGCAAAAGCACCGAATGTGAATGGGGGTACTTTTCCCTTTGATCTTGATATTAGCGGATTAACGCAACTTGGCGCGAATTTCAGTTTTGATTCCAAACAAGATGGCTACGCACCAGGAACTTACAAAAATTTCAGTTTTAATGAAAAAGGCGAAATTCAGGTCAGCTATAGTAATAGTCAGGTAAGAACGATCGGCACAGTGGGTCTGTCTACCGTAACGGCTCCGGATTCACTTATTCCGATTACCGGAACAGTGTTCCAGGCAGTACCGGAAGCCGGTGGTCAAACATTCGGACATCCGGGTGAAGGTACATTCGGTGTTTTGAGAAGTGGTATGTTGGAAGAGTCAAACGCCGATATCGGTGATGAATTGACAGACATGATCGAAGCACAGCGCAATTATACTGCGAACTCGAAAGTGTTCCAGACGGGTTCGGAAGTAATGGATGTTATTGTCAATTTGAAACGATAGGACTAACCTTACTTGAAACCGGCTAAACGGCCGATTACATGAAATAAAAGAAGGCTAAAATGACACTAGGTACAGCACTTTCTACAGCAAGAAATTCACTCAAAACATCGTCTGGTCAGATGAGTGTTGTATCACAAAATATTGGTGGTGCGCGGGACACAAATTATACCCATCGCACCACCCATGTCCAATCCGGCGCATATGGAATGGTCAGTTCCAAGGTTATCCGCGATGATAATCCGGAACTTCTTACAAACTATTTGGTCAAATCCAGTCAATCGGCTGCGGCTGCGGCTATAAACAACGGTGCAAATCAACTTTCGAACATTTATAGTACAAACGATTTTGAAAATTCGCCGTCGCGTTTGCTTGATGATTTCAAAAAAGCTTTGCAGTTCTATGCCAATAATCCTAGCCAAAGAACAGCTGGTGACGCTGCCATTGACAAGGCAAAAGATCTTGTCAACAGTTTGAATGCCGGTTCCAAAGCAATTGATAAATTACGTACCGATACCGACAGTGAAATCAAGGATTCTGTCGATCACATCAATGATCTGTTAAAACAGTTCCATGAAGTCGAAGGGCAGATTGCCAATGAAAAAGGTGCTGGTCGTGATGGCTATGCCTATATGGATCAACGCGATGCAATTCTTAAAGAATTGTCTCAGGAAATTGGTATAACCACAGTTACTCACCCCGATGGCTCAATGTCTATCTACGGGATGGATAATAGCACACTTTATGACAAGGTTCCTGGAAAGGTCACCTTTGAGCCAAGTGGACCGTTATCGGCAGGTCGTGTTGGAAATCAAGTTTTGGTTGACGGAGTACCTTTATCTCACAGTGTGTTTACATCTCCTTACGGGTCCGGCAAGCTCGGCGGTTTGTTGAAAGTTCGTGATGAAACTGCTCCGCAATACCAGAAACAACTTGATGAAATAGCCAATGCGCTGACCGATATTTTTAAAGGTCCTCCCGCTCTATTCGAGGGTGGTGACGAAACTCAAGTCACCGGTACGGCAGGAAGGATTAGTGTTAATCCGGAGTTTGATAGCAATACCGTCGATGGTGGTCCGGAGAAGCTCGGTAAAGATATTCAGAAACTGATCGATAATTTGGATAAGCCCCGTAATTTCGGTAACGATACAGGGCTTGATAACACGCAAAGTATCACGTCTTACAGTAAGCAATCCCTTTCGTGGATAGAAGGTGTGCGCCAGTCTGCCACCTCTGACAACGAGTATAAGAGCACAATGTTCAGTCGTGCCGGAGAAGCTCTTTCCAATGAAACGGGGGTCAATACAGACGATGAAATGGCGCTCATGCTTCAACTGGAGCAAACCTATTCGGCAACTGCACGTATCATAACGACAGTAGGCAAAATGCTGGATGACCTGATGAGTGCGGTAAGGTAGGTGTGAAATGAATATCAACGCAATTTCTACTTATGTCTTGAACAATTCGCAGCGCTCGATTGTGTCGCAAGCTCAATCCGAGATCAATGAAGCAAGTTATGAATCAACAACACAGAGGGTTAGAGATCCGGGCTTGAAACTTGGCCGGCAGACAGGTCGCTTTGTTGATAACGAGAACCAGATTTCGACACTTCAGGGCTTGAAAGATAGCAATAATTTGGCCGCTCAGCGTATGGCTTCGGCGCAAACTGCTTTGCAAAGTCTGGTGGGTGCGAGCACAAAAGATAAACCGGGTGGCAGCCTTGTCCAGTTTAACAAGGCTTTGGTGGGCGACAATGTTTCAGCTACGCCTGCAACAATGCAGTCTGCTGCTCAAACAGCGCTCGACTCTTTCGTTTCGGCAATGAACACCAGCTACAATAACGAGTATGTTTTTGGTGGATCAAATACAAGCGAGCCACCTTTCGATTACTACAAAGCAGGCAGCAATACTGGCGGCAGCAAAATTGTTCAGGATGCATTCAGAAATTACTTCGGCTTCAATCTTGATGACCCGCAGGTTGCCAATATAACAGATGAACAAATGAAGTCCTTTATTGATGGACCATTTGACAAGTTGTTTGAAGAACCAAGTTGGTCGACAAATTTCTCTCGCGCTAAAGATGGCGCGGTCATGAACCGCATATCTGCAAGCGGCGAAACTGTTGATATTTCAGCAAGTGCCAATGATGCCGGTTTTCGTCATGCGATGAAAAATATGGTTCTCGTTGCCGAATTCGGTAATATCGGGCTCTCTTCAGCTGCCCAGCAAGTTGTAGGCGATCGTGCAAGGGCTTCTTCCGATAATAAGTCGACCGGAAGCGCGATTAACGAGATTATAACGTCGGCGTCCAATTTAGGTAACTCCCAAAATCGGGTTACCAATGCCAATGACCATATCAATGCACAGTTAAGTATATTGAACCAGACACGTAATGATATGATTGGGGCAGATGCTACTGAAGCATCTGCAAAATTGGTCCAACTCCAAACTGTATTGCAGATTTCTTACAATATGACAGCTCGGATCGCCAAAATGACTTTGGCAAATTATATTTAATTTAATCCTTTCGGCGTAAATTAAATAACACGGATGTAAAATCTGGGGAATTTTTGATGTATCAGATGCGGTACGAAGATATAATGGAAGATGATCAAATGGGCGCTCGCGAGCGCGAAAGTATTCTATTTGATCGCTGTATTAAAATGCTACGTGCTGCCCAGAAGGCAGGTCCAAGCACCCGTGAGGCGTATGAAGCCGTAGCCTTCACGCGCAAATTGTGGATTATTTTGATTGAAGATTTGGGGCTGGCGGAAAATGCACTCCCGACAGACCTTAAAGCCTCTCTGATTTCCATTGGTTTTTTTATTCTGAAGGAAATCCAGAGATTGGAGAATGGGGAAACAGCAGATTTTGATACTTTGGTGGAAATCTCTGAATCCATCAGAGACGGTCTTGCTACAAATCCGGAGAAAAGTAAAAATGACTGATAAAACGATGCATATTACATTGCGGCCTAATGAAAAAATCTATCTGAACGGCGCGGTGCTGCGGCCGGATCGCAAGGTCACATTGGAGCTTCTGAATGATGCAACCTTCCTTCTTGAAGCCCATGTCATGCAGGCAGAGGATACAAATACTCCTTTGAAGCAACTTTATTTCGCTGCACAGGTCATGTTGATCGACCCAGATACTGCCGACAAAACTGTAATGATCTTCGTTGAAATGCTGGGGAAGATGCTGCGCACATTTAACGACCCGATCATTCTGGAAGGTTTACGCAAGTGCATTGATTTGACTGAACAGGATAAAATTTTCGAAGTCTTGAAAGTCATTCGTGGATTGTTCGATCGGGAAGCCACAATTATGGGTAAAAAGCCCGTCCCCGCAAAGGAAAAGAAAACAGCCTAATTTTAGGAGAAAATTCATGACCATAAGTGCTGTCGATAATAACACATCAAGCCTTATGAAATATACTCCGGCAACGAATACCGCTGCCGGAAAGACTTCACCATCTTTATCGAGTTTTGCCTCGCAGGCTGAACCAAAAACAGACGATAATAAGAGTGCAACCACAGGTACGAATGCTGCTCCTACAACAACAGCTGCACCAACGACCGGAACGCAAACACCTTCAACGTCGAATACCGGCACGACTACCGGTTCTACGACTGCTACATCGAGCACAGATGGTAAAGCACCTAATGCCGATTATAATACATTTATCAAATTGTTGATTGCGCAAATGAAGAATCAGGATCCTACAAAGCCGATGGATTCAACCGAATTTGTTTCGCAATTGGCAAGCTTCTCGGCAGTCGAACAACAAACCCAGACAAACACCAAACTTGATACAATGGCTAAGTCACTGAACAATATTATGGTTGATGGCCCGATTTCCCGTGCCGAAGGGTATGTGGGAAAATATCTTTCATTTACAGATGAAAAAGGCGTTGTGACTGCAGGAACGGCACAATCTGTCACGATTTACAGCGACGGTTTGATTGCTAAACTGGACAACGGAAAAGACCTTCTTATCGGGCCTGGTGTGACTGTGATGAATAACAAGCCACAGGCTTGATCTGATCGGGGTTAGAAAAAAATGAATGAAGCCGATGCCGTAGATATGATGACGGCGGCAGTGTGGACCGTTCTGGTTGCAAGCGGTCCTGCTGTTGGTGCTGCTATGGCCATCGGCATTGTTATCGCGCTGTTTCAGGCTTTGACACAAATACAGGAAATGACGCTGACTTTTATACCTAAAATTGTCGTCATTTTTGTTGTGCTTGCTCTGACCGCTTCGTTTGTAGGCAGTCAAATTTATTCGTTTACCCAGTTGGTTTATGGCCGCATTGAATCGGGATTTTAATCTCGCAGTTTTTGCAAATATAAAGTAAATAATAACGCGGCAGCACTTTTTGGGACGTTGAACGAAGTGATAAGGTACTGCCTTTAATAGGACTTTTCTGAACTCGGCTCAGTCTTATACGTTTCCCGATTATATATTAGGTAATGCTTTTCCGTTCAGAACGTAGCAATATTTAATAAAGTTATTTTCGCTGCAAAGATACAGGGGTCCGTTCATATATTTTATTTTGTTCGAGATAATAGAAGGTTCCGGAAAAATGCATCTCCGATGTGTTTACAAAATTTTTGATAGTTTTGCGACGTTTGAGAACTGCAACAGCAAAACTCTTATGTCCTTTATAATGTCTCTCAATTAAAACACTGAATGGGTATTTAAATGCCATAAAAAATGGAAACAGCTATTAATAGCCATTTCCACTTGGCATTGTTAAAACTCGCCGTTTCGAGAGGTTAGATATCTTCTTTAGTAGTATCGGGATTTATCCCGTTCACACTAACTTGTGTATCAATTTTGAAGCTTCCGGGATTAGCAGTTGAAAGATCTGTATCACGATCCGCTTGAACCGTTGAGGTTGGATTCTGGGATCCATCCGCTTTCAAACCGGTAGCCTTTTTATCTGCGCTTTTATCATCAAAGGATATATGCGGCAGATGGGTTTTACCTTTCGAGCCAACCTTTCCACCACTTAGCGAAAAATCATCTTTTGCCTGAATGCCGCTAGATCCCTGATCGCTTGTTCCGTCAGCATTGCCATCATTAGCTGATTTAACTTCCGGCGTAACTTTATTATCGCCAGCTTCAGGAACCTTGGCTTTCTGATCATCAACCTTCGCCACAACATCAACATCCAAGCGTGTTGTGCTGCCATCCGTTTTCTTGCCATCCAAGCCATTACCGGATTGGCCTTGAACAGCTTCAAAAAGCTTCTCCATTTCGGCGCGAGCTTCATCAAGATTTTTCTGATGTAAAGCTTCTTGAGACGCTGTTTGTTGTTCCTTTATAAGCTCTGTAATGTGAGCCATTATCTCAGCGACACTCGCAGAAATCGGATAATGCGGCCGCGGTTCAACAATAGGAATTTGTTCCACAACCGAGTCGGTCCGAGCCGTCTGCGTTGATGGCACCGCTACTTGCACGGTCGTCAACGAACGGGTGCCTGATGTAGCATCAACCGGTTGCATAATTACTCTCCAAAAACTATCAACAAGCTCCAATCTTCATGATTTTTCTTGTTCTGTTTCAAGCTCCTCATAAGCCTAGTTGGCATAATATTCTTTTTTTTAGAAAAAAGCAAGAATTCTTGATGATTTTCAAATATCAACAGGAAATAAAAGAATCCAACGCCCTTGGTATAACGAGAATCCTATTTTAACTTTGAAATAACTAAGACGTTCATCAAAAGCGTAATCTAATCGGAACAACAATATATCAATTGCCAGGTTGAAGTTCAACTGGACTTTCAATTGTTTATATGCCACCAATGTCAAGGTTTCTTAGCCTTTTGGCTTCTAATAAGCAATAAAGCAGCAACTTTAAGCTGTCGTTCATATAAAATTGGCGTTGTTGAAAACAACTATTTACATGATGTTGTGCTAAATTGATTATCCCATCCGTTCCGAAGCGTAGCTCCCGGGTGTTGCGGGGAAGACAACCGTGCGGTTATCGTTAATAAAAACGCGATGATGGATATGAGCGTGAATGGCGCGTGCTAAAACTTGCGCCTCGACATCCCGCCCCAGTGCAACGTAATCATCTGCGTTTTGTGCATGAGTTACACGCACAACATCCTGTTCAATAATTGGTCCTTCATCAAGATCGGCTGTCACATAATGGGCGGTGGCACCGATAATTTTGACACCGCGTTGAAAAGCTTGCTTATACGGGTTTGCCCCCTTGAAGCTTGGCAGGAATGAATGATGGATATTGATAATTTTTCCCGACATTTCTTTGCAAAGCCGATCGGACAAAATTTGCATATAGCGGGCAAGAACAACGAGCTCCGTTCCGGTTCCGGAAATGATTTCGAATAAACGGTCTTCGGCTTCGCGTTTGCGGTCTTTATTGACCGGAATATGGTAAAAGGGGAGGTCATTATTGACAACGAGTTTTTGATAATCAAGATGATTGGAGATAACACCCGTTATATCAATTGGCAGCGCACCTATTCTCCAGCGATAAATGAGATCGTTCAAACAATGGCCGAATTTTGATACCATGATCACAACTTTCATGCGGTCTTGTGTATCAAAAAAATTGGCGTTCATAGAGAATTCACGAGCAATCGGCTCAAATGCCTTTTCGAGCTCGTGCATATCTTTCCCGCCTTCACTATCAAAACCGACGCGACAAAAGAATTTTTTCGACAGTGCATCATCAAATTGCGAACTGTTGACAATGTTACATGTATTTTTTGCCAAAAATGTCGATATAGCGGCAACGATGCCCCTTCTTGCGGGACAAACGACAGTTAAAACAAAACGTGACATTGTCATTTGTATCATGTGTCTTATTAGCCAATCAATTGTTATTCATATCGGGTGACTTCCGGTTATTATCTGTTTTTAAATAAGAAATATGAATATAATATTATTGTTAGGTTATCGATGGGGGATCGATAATTTTTGCTCGTTACAAAGCTTGCGTTTTTGCCAAATGACATGGCAATTATTTCTCTACAGTTGTAAAGTAATAGGAGTTCTTTCCATTGAAGGAATTCGGGAGACAAGAGTCTCCTTGATATGGACATTTGGTCTATGATGAAAAATGTTGGTTGGTTCGTTGCAATTGTTGGACCGAGTGGGGCGGGAAAAGACACGGTCATTAATGTTGTTCATGAGGTTCTGGCAAATAACGAGGACTTTTTATTTACCCGACGTATAATCACGCGACAATCCGGTATCTCGCGACAAAATCGACAAGATGAAAATTCGAAAAAATTAGGTAACGAAGACAATATAGAAGTATCAGTGGCACAGTTCCTGAAACTTCTGGATCAGGGCGCATTCTCTATGCACTGGTTTGCGCATGGAATTTATTATGGCCTTCCCGCTGATATTGAGAATGACGTAAAACAAGGGAAAATTGTAATTGCCAATATCTCGCGAAATAGTCTTGGAATGGCAAAAAAACTATTCGACCATGTTCTCGTCGTTGAAATCAATGCTCCGGCGCAAATTCTGAAAGAACGACTCATCAATCGTAAAAGAGAAAGTAAATCAGATATTGCCGAAAGGCTAGAACGTGCAAATGTTCCAATCCAATTGCCCGACGGGGCTGAATATTGCTACATAGATAATTCGGGTGATGTGAAAATTGCTGTCGGCAAATTATTGCTAATTCTGGAAAAATTGGCTGCACAAAATTCCCGCATGACTGCAGACAAGCATTAAAACTATAGATCATAAAACCTGTATTTATTTTTTCCCCGATTTACGGCGAAATCTATTTTTCCAACCAAAGTAAAATATTTGCTTTGTTTTTCGAAAAATCATAAAAATTATTGTATCATGATTTCTGTTTTCTGGAACATGGAGAAATCGTCAAGCCGATTTTGAGCAAAGAACAAATAATCAATGTTATTGAGAAAAATATCTTGTTACGTCAGTGCACGAGCACTTCGGCCTGTTCATATATTCAATCGCGTTCAGGGCTGATTTAACAACTCACGTCCAGACGGATGACATTGAGAGAAGAACAAGTCGTTAAACGAGGATAAAAGGAGGTTAAAAGCAACCTCCCGTCAAATAACTAAAATATGCGGGCCAAATCTACGGTTTAAAATGGAAGCCGGTCATTCCGGCTCATCTTCGTCCGGCTCGCTGGTAAAAAGATTTTCCCCTACGACATCTCTATCCTCGTCACTCAACGGGTTTTCTATATCTTCTGCTGTCTTGTTGCGTGGACGAAATTTACCATCATCGTCGCCTGTAACATCATCAAAAATGTCGACGGTATCGACGGGACCATTTTTATCATCGTCCTGTTCGTCGAGTTTTTCGACATCGACTATTTTTACATGTTTATTTTTATCGTCATCAGACATTTTCAAAATTCCTGTATTCGTTCTTCTGATTAAATGTGTGTTTCAACCTGATAGTCTGCAAGACTAGATCATTTTTTTATTGTTCCTGTAAATGATGCAGTTTTTAACTGCGACAATTCACCCCGTTAAATAAAAATGATGGGGGTTTCGATTGAGAAAAACAGATGGCTAATTTCGTGTAACTGGGTTTACTGACATTGTCTTGGAGCTTTCTCGCCTTTTAGGGAGAAAAAATCCCTGATCAAGCCTTCATTGCAAAGTTCACGCAGCGAATACTGAATGTTACAAACCCGCTTATAAAGTTTGAAATACAAAATATCGGATGTTCAGAAGATCAAAAACAGCAAGGAAAGTGCTGCTCTTTGCCACTGAAAGATGAGTTGGCTATGTGAAATCACATGTTACAACCATAAAATTTCCGATGTATGGAAGCGGCCGGTTAAAAATTTATTTCAATTAAAGTGATAAAAATCTGCCGGAATTTGCGGAAAAATAAACCGAGATCAACAACCTCTTTTTACGCTGTTAAAGACTTTGAATTCGGTCTTGATATTTAAGGCTTGGCTCTATGCGTTTGATGCAAATCAAGCAAGCATCGGATTTTTTAAAATCATAATAAAAAGGCTTAGGCGGGATTGAAGCGGTACGCTAGTGCACTGGAATGGAAATAGAATATGTTGGATGTCATACGGTGCAAAACTTTGGCAATGGCTCAGCACTATTCGAATCGCGCAAACCGATCAAAAAAGGCTAGTAAAGTAGTTCGACAATTCGAACGAGAGGTGAATGAGCGACATAAGAAATTGTCTAACTGATGCTGAAAAAAGTGTCTAACTTTTTCACCACAAAAAAATCGGAAAGTAAATTTTATAATCCTTTTCAAGGAGATATATTGGCTGGGGAACCTGGATTCGAACCAGGACTGACGGAGTCAGAGTCCGCAGTTCTACCGTTAAACTATTCCCCAGCATTTCTGCTTTTTGCGAGAACAGCATGGCTTTTAGCATATCCATTTCAATATACAAGCCTAAACTTGAGAAAATAATCCTGTCATGGTGCGTTCAATCTGTTGGCTGAATTCCCGACAAAAAATTTCGGCTGTTGCGTCGCATTTCCGGCTCAACGTTCGATAAGATTTCGTTTTAACTTTTAAGCTTTTTTCAAAAAAATGAAGAAGCTTGGTTCCAGCTATTGGTAAAAACCGTCAACGCTGTTACATTAGAAACAACGATAGGTAATGAAGTGTCCATTGTGAGGAAATGTCCCCATGGCGCTTTTAAGGAAAGATGATGATGACTCCGTTGATCGACAATCCGGAAGGGTCGGAGCGGGGGAAGCCGGGCGGAAATGATGCAAAAGGTGTGCATGAACGCTTGGAAAGGCATGAAAATGGCGGCGGAGAACCGCCTTTAACAGGGTCTTTAGCTGTTCCCCCATTCAGGAAAAAGCGCGCCAAAAGGCGCCAGAACGGGAAGTTGCGCGCGTCTGGCGAACAGACTGCAGCTGCTGGACCTGAAAAATCCCGTTGCAATAAAAAACGTTCACGTACAACGCCGGTTTTGGCAATTTCCGACGATAACAGAACGAGGCCAAAAGGTGTTGAAAAGCAAAGCTCTACGGACGAGTTCAAAAGGCATGGACATCCAATTCATGGTTATTGGAAAAAAGTGCCACTTTATGCAGCACTTGATTTGGGAACAAATAATTGCCGTTTGTTGATAGCCGCGCCGACTAAACCAGGTCATTTTCACGTTGTCGATGCATTTTCGCGCATTGTCCGTCTGGGGGAAGGATTGGGGCGTACGGGGCGTCTGAACGAAAATGCGATGGAGCGGGCAATCGAGGCTCTCAAAGTTTGTCGTCTAAAACTTGATCAAAGAAAGATCAAACGGTGCCGGCTTATTGCAACAGAAGCTTGCCGATCTGCCGAAAACGGTCAACGTTTTATTGAACGGGCTGCACGGGAAACCGGTATTGATCTTGAAATTATCGATCGCGAGACAGAAGCACGTCTGGCGGTTGCGGGCTGTGGCACACTGGTTGAAGATGATACCGATGCGATAGTTGTCTTCGATATAGGGGGCGGGTCGTCAGAAATCGTATTGATCGACCGGTCGAAAAAACGCTCTCCACGGCTTGCCGAACATATTATTGCATGGACGTCGTTACCCGTTGGTGTCATTACTTTGGCCGAGCGTTTTGGCGGTGAAAATGTGACGGCCGATGTTTTTGAAAAAATGAAGGATTATGTCCGTCATTTGTTGATGCATTTCGAGGGGCGCAAGAAACTTGGAGCATTGGCAAAAAGTCCGCATTTCCATTTGCTGGGCACTTCGGGGACGGTCACAACGCTCGCCGGCATTCATTTGGAACTCGCCAAATATGACCGTCGTTTGATTGACGGAATTTGGCTTAATAATGATGATGTCGAACGCATGACCAAACGTTTGCTTTCATGGAATCTTGAAGAACGCATTGCCAACCCGTGTATCGGACAGGATAGGGCTGATCTGGTGCTTGCCGGCTGCGCCATTCTTGATGTCATAAGAGAAGAGTGGCCGTCCGAACGGTTGAGGGTGGCTGATCGTGGTTTGCGGGAAGGGATATTGACGGAATTGATGTCACGTGATGGTGCATGGAGAAAACGTCGTCATATGAATGCACGTTTCGGTCTGCCAAGAAATCGTGAAAGTGAGCGTTTATGACAACAAAAAAAACAGGAACACATGCTGGTGGAAGAGGCGGTGCAGGCACTCATGAACTCCACACAAGGGTAAAAAAGAAAGCCGGAACGATCAAGGCGTCATCGCGCAGATGGCTTGAGCGTCATCTCAACGATCCTTATGTGCATCAATCAAAAATAGACGGATATCGTTCCCGTGCAGCTTACAAGCTTATCGAAATCAATGAACGCTATCATCTCTTAAAAAAAGGACAGAAGATTATTGATCTTGGTGCAGCCCCTGGTGGCTGGTGTCAGGTAGCGGCAAAAATTGTTGGCTCTACAAATGACCATCCTTCTGTCGTTGGCATTGATTATCTTCATATGGATCCCTTGCCGGGTGTTACAATGCTGGAAATGGACTTTCTTGATGATGATGCACCCGAAAAGCTGATGGACGCTCTTGGAGCCAAGCCCGATCTCGTAATTTCCGATATGGCTGCGCCGACAATTGGTCATAAGCAAACCGATCATATCAGGACGATCCATCTTTGCGAAGTGGCTGCCGATTTTGCCGTATCGGTCTTGAAACCGGGTGGGCATTTTCTTGCTAAAACCTTTCAGGGCGGCGCAGAAAATGAATTGCTGACAATATTGAAGCAGAATTTCAAGAAGATTTACCACGTCAAGCCTCCGGCAAGTCGGGCGGAATCGGTCGAGCTTTATTTGTTGGCTTATGATTTCAAGGGTAAAAACGCTTGAACAGGGCTGATGGGGGGTGTCGTTACTTCCCCTAACAAAACCGTATGATTGATAATAGTTTTTATAGTTCGGGCCGAAAATCTGAAAATCGAATGTGCTGAAAAACTTGTGACCGATAAAAGCACATGCAATGACAAGAGAACGTCGCAATTTCGGACTGTTCTTTAAAATCGTATCCAAGACGGTGGCTGGTTGAAAAACCGTTGAGGAGACGATGAATATTTGCTCTTCCGGATATGTTTGAAGTTCAAAAGCGTATCGATCGGCTGGTTGGATGATTTTCACGAAAAAGTCGAGCTTTCAAACGAAAGTTTGTGTCATTATCAAAGCTGTTTTTTTTAAAATCGGGCCAAAAATCAGTAAAACTATTTCGCTTTCCATCTCTATAGCCTTGTCTGGAACTTTGCGCTATGAGAGAGGCAAAGACCAACGAAGAGTATAAAAAATGAAATTTCTCGATCAGGCGAAAGTCTATATCCGTTCCGGAGATGGCGGGGCAGGTGCAGTTTCCTTCCGGCACGAGAAGTTTCTCGAATTCGGCGGGCCCGATGGCGGTGACGGTGGTCGTGGCGGTGATGTATGGGCTGTTGCGGTCGACAGTTTGAATACGTTGATTGATTACCGCTATCAGCAACATTTCAAAGCCAAAACCGGTACGCATGGTATGGGGCGCAATATGACGGGTGCCAAAGGGGCGGATGTCGTATTGAGAGTACCGGTTGGTACCCAAATTTTTGAAGAAGACAACGAAACGCTTATCTGTGACTTGACAGAGGCGGGGCAAAAATTTTGTCTGGCAAAGGGCGGAAATGGAGGTTTTGGCAATCTGCATTTTACCACGTCAACCAATCGCGCGCCTCGTCGAGCCAATCCCGGACTTGAAGGGATCGAGCGCACAATTTGGTTGCGTTTGAAGTTGATTGCCGATTGCGGACTTGTCGGCCTTCCGAATGCCGGAAAATCCACTTTTCTTGCGTCTGTTACAGCCGCAAAACCTAAAATTGCCGATTATCCGTTTACCACATTGCATCCCCATCTTGGCGTGGTTCGTATTGACGGGCGTGAATTCGTACTTGCCGACATCCCCGGTCTTATAGAAGGTGCCCATGAAGGCGTTGGCATTGGCGACCGGTTTTTAGGTCATGTCGAACGCTGTCAGGTTCTTTTGCATCTTGTTTCTGCACAGGAAGAAGATGTAGCGAAAGCTTATCAGATCATCCGTGACGAATTGGAAGCCTATGGTCACGGGCTTTCTGAAAAACCGGAAATCATTGCTTTAAGCCAGATTGATATTCTTGACGAAGAAAAAAAGCAGGAAAAGCAAAAACAACTGGAACAAATATCAGGGAAAAAAGTCCATCTTTTGTCAGCAGTGACGCACGCAGGAATAGAGGAAACTTTGCGTTCCATTGCCCGAATTATCGAAGAAAGTCGCAAAGAGAAAGCCGCGAAGGAAGCCGGAGAATAGGCATTCATGGTGCAGGAATTAAAAAAACTTGATCAATATAAACGTATTGTTGTCAAAATCGGCTCGGCTCTCCTTGTTGATCGCAAACACGGTCTTAAAGTTGAATGGCTTGAAAGCCTGATTAACGACGTCGCCGCATTGGAGAAAAAAGGCGTGGAGGTGCTTCTGGTATCATCCGGTGCTATTGCCTTGGGACGCACGCTCTTGAAACTACCGTCGGGTTCTCTCAAACTTGAGCAAAGTCAGGCATGTGCGGCAATCGGCCAGATCGAACTTGCCAAAGCCTATGGAGCCCAATTGTTAAAACATGGCGTAATGACCGGCCAAATTCTGCTGACACTTGTTGATACAGAAGAGCGCCGCCATTATCTCAATGCAAGGGCAACAATCAATACGTTACTTCATTTTGGTGCAGTTCCTGTCGTTAACGAGAACGACACGGTTGCAACCGGCGAAATCCGTTATGGCGATAATGATCGTCTGGCAGCACGCGTTGCAACAATGATGGGAGCAGATCTCCTTATTCTGTTATCCGATATTGATGGCCTTTATTCTGCACCGCCGCATCTTGACGATCATTCGGTATTCATTCCCTATATCCGGTCGATCAATCCCGCTATTGAAAAAATGGCGGGTCTTGCCGCCTCCGAATTATCGCGTGGGGGAATGAAAACAAAACTTGAAGCAGGCAAAATTGCCAATCAATCCGGAACGGCAATGATTATAACGTCGGGTAAGCGCCTCCACCCGTTGGCCGCAATTGATCAAGGAGAAAGGACAAGCTTTTTTGCAGCGAGCGAAAAGCCTGTAAGTGCTTGGAAAACGTGGATATCCGGTCAGCTTGATCCATCAGGTACATTGACGATAGACGAGGGGGCAGTGCGTGCATTGAAAAGAGGAAAATCTCTTCTTGCAGCCGGTGTTGTTGCCCTTGATGGTGATTTTCACCATGGTGATACTGTGGCGATTGTTGACAAGGGTAACATTGAAATCGCAAGGGGATTGGTCAGTTATGATCGGGATGAGGCCGATCGTATTATCGGATTGAAAAATTCCGAGATCGAAGCTGTTCTCGGCTATGAACCAAGATCTGCAATGGTCCATCGCAATGACATGGTTTTGCGGAGTTAGCTATCATTTATTATCAATAATTTTTGTTATGCTTGCGTTATAAATATCGTTCCTTAAGCTTAGCGGTCGGTAGAGTTATAATATATATTGAGTTATCGGATGCGATGTGGCTAACTGCCGGCACGTGGTGGTTTAAAAGGAAAATGTTTCATGGCTGGTTTGCACGACAATCTTTTGAAAATGGGAAAAAATGCCCGTTTGGCTGCCCGGACATTGGCGCTTGCCCCCTCGCTTAAGAAGACACAAGCACTTGAAGCGATCGCCGAAAATATTCGCGAGCGTAAAGATGATATATTGTCGGCCAATGCCAAAGATATAGAAAAAGCCAAAAAGAATGGTATGAGTGCTGCTCTTGTTGACCGTCTGCTGCTTGATGAGAAACGAATTTCATCGATAGCCGATGCCGTTCATATAATTGCCGGTCTTCCTGACCCCGTAGGCGAAATTATGAGTGAATGGAAACGCCCGAACGGATTACAAATCCAGCGCGTTCGCACGCCGCTTGGCGTTATAGGTGTCATTTATGAAAGCCGGCCCAATGTGACTGCCGATGCGGGCGCTTTATGTCTGAAAGCTGGCAATGCTGTTATTCTTCGCGGTGGCTCTGACAGCTTTTTGTCGTCCAAAGCAATTCATGAAGCAATGGTTGAAGGCTTGAAGTTTGCCGGTTTACCGGAACAGTCTATCCAGTTTGTCGACACAGTTGATCGTGATGCGGTGGGTGAATTGCTCACCGGCCTCGATGGCAATATCGACGTTATTGTTCCAAGAGGCGGCAAAAGTTTAGTCGCGCGTGTGCAAAAGGAAGCACGTGTTCCCGTTTTCTCCCACCTTGAAGGTTTGTGCCATATCTATGTTGATAAATCTGCCAATCTCGACATGGCAAAAAAGATAATTATCAATGCCAAATTGCGACGCACGGGGATATGCGGTGCAGTGGAAACTATTCTTATCGACAAAGCAATTGCCGATAAGATCATTCCGGTTCTTATTGCACTTCAACAAGCCGGTTGTGAAATTCGTGCAAGTGAAGATCTTGTCGATAAAATTCCGGGTGCCAAGCTTGCCACCGACGCAGACTGGTCGACCGAATATCTTGACGCCATTGTATCGATAAAGACAGTCAATGGTGTAGAGGGCGCAATCAATCACATCAATCACTATTCTTCCCACCACACAGAATCGATTATTGCCGAAGATAAAAAGGCGGTCGACCTCTTTTTCAGAAGTCTCGATTCAGCCATTCTTATGCACAATGCGTCGACACAATTTGCGGATGGTGGAGAGTTCGGTTTCGGAGGTGAAATCGGCATTGCTACCGGCAAAATGCATGCTCGTGGCCCGATTGGTGTCGAACAATTGACGACATTTCAATATCATGTCAACGGTAACGGGCAGATACGTCCTTGAATGATGTTTTCCGATATGAAAACAAAATGCCGCATTGCGAAAACGGCAATCGGATAGGCCTTTTTGGGGGGTCGTTCAACCCGCCTCATGAAGGGCATCTGCTGGTTGCCAAAATTGCTCTTCGTCGATTGAAACTTGATGAATTATGGTGGATGGTAACTCCTGGTAACCTTCTGAAAGACAGAAGCGGACTTTTGCCGCTTTATGAAAGAATGCGGCTGAGTGCCGAACTCGTTGACGATCCGCGAATAAAAATTACCGGCTTTGAACAAACAATAAAATCCTATACGTCAATCACAACGCTTACCTATTTACTCGCTCACCATCGAAATATCCGCTTCGTTTGGGTCATGGGGGCCGATAGTCTTGCGACATTTCATCAATGGCAGGAATGGAAAAAAATCGTCAACACCATCCCGATCGCTATTATTGACCGCCCGTCAGCTTCAATGTCGGCACTTTTTTCACCAATGGCGGAAACATTCCGGAAATTCCGTGTTAAAGAATATGATGTTGCTGCATTGCCTTATAAAAAACCTCCCGCTTGGGGATATATCCACGGCCGACGCTCTTACGCGTCTTCCACAGGCTTGAGGCAGAAAAACGCAAAGGAGTGCGTGAACGTGAAAGCAACGGAAAACAGGAAACATGCCGATTTTTCTTGAAAAAAAGCGGTAAGTCTGTAACCATCATAACAAAGAAACGGGTGTTAAAAATTAGAATTTATATCGGGTTGAAAGGTGAATAATCTGAAAAAAATTATAGAAACATCAAAGAAGCATAAAATCGGCGAAGACGCTGCCCTTCAACAAAATTTAGCGGACGATCATGCCGGTTTGATTGTCGAGAATAATTTGCAGCGCGTTCTTTCGAGCCTTGATGATTCAAAGGCGCAGGATGTTATCACGATTGACCTTCGCGGGCGTTCCCCGTTAGCAGACTATATGGTGATTGCTTCGGGCGGTTCGCAGCGCCATGTTTCGGCATTGGCTGATCATCTTCTCTACGCCCTTAAAGACTGTAATAAAGGTCAAACCAGGGTGGAAGGCTTGAGCGAATGTGATTGGGTGCTGATTGATCTCGGCGATATTATTGTTCACTTGTTCCGGCCGGAAACACGGGAATTTTATAATCTCGAAAAGATGTGGGGAACGGCGAACAACAATAACGGTATTGCTCTTAAGGTCGGAGAAAATTGACGTGCAGATTTCGGTATTTGCCGTTGGACGTATGAAAAAAGGCCCCGAGCAGGAACTCGTTAGCCGTTATTTCGACCGGTTTTCAAAATTGGCACCTTCCTTGGGGCTGAGCTTTCAAAATGTTCATGAAATTGTCGAAAGTCGGCTACAAAATGCCGATCAGAGGATGGAAGACGAGGGTGAGAAACTTCTCGGCACCTTGCAAGAGGGGAGCCGTCTTATTGTTCTCGATGAACGCGGAAAATCGGTAACATCGGTTCATTTCGCGCGGATGTTACAGAAATTTCGCGACGAGAGCAGCAAACATCTGACTATTGCTTTGGGTGGTCCCGACGGACATTGTGAAAAGGTCCGTAAACGGGCCGATTTGTTACTGTCATTCGGTGCAATGACATGGCCTCACCAGATTGCACGAATTTTGCTTAGCGAACAGCTTTATCGCGCAGCAACGATTTTGAGTGGTCATCCCTATCATCGCGTGTGACGGCGTTCTGAAAATATTAAAAACGCGTTTGTTAACTCCATCTTAGGGGGAAACTGTTTAAAACTGTGTTTTAAACGTCAAACGGCTTCAACAGGAAAAATGGTGAGTTTTGTCATCAGACATGATGCAAAGTTTATCTCGCATATATTTGCGGGAGCTGTGACGATTTGTGCTTTGATCTATTCGGCTTTTCCCGCTTTCGGCGATGAAAACGGAAATAGACAGGTGGCAGCCAAAGCACTCGAAGATATTCGCCAGACAATGACGATATCACGACAGAAAATGGCTGAATTGGCAGGTCAGGTTGATAATTTGAAAAAAGATCAACGAACATTGACAGCCGAAATTGTTAAAGCCGCAAAGAACGAACGGGAAGCTTCCGAAAAAATTGCTGCAAGCGAGAACAAGTTAAAAGACCTTCTTGATGAAAAGTCGAAAGTAAAGCAGAATCTCGATAGCCGAAAGAACGAATTTGCTGAAGTCCTTGCAGCTCTTGAACGAATGGGACTTAATCCGCCTCCGGCTATTCTTGTCGAGCCGGATGACGCGTTAAAATCTGTCCGCAGTGCAGCACTTTTAGGAACGCTTGTGCCGGAAATGCGCGAGAAAACATTGGCACTTTCGGCAAGCTTGAAAGACCTGACCGCTGTCGAGAATTCAATTAAAACCGAACATGAAGAAATGAAAAATCAGGTTCAGTCGCAGGCCGAACAACAAAAACGATTGAGCCTGTTGCTTGAAGAAAAAGCAAAATTGCAAAAAACTTCCGAAAGCGAACTGACCACACAAAGAAAAAATATCGCGGAACTATCCGAAAAAGCAAAATCTCTTGAAGATCTGATTGCCGAACTCGAGCGGCAATCGCGCCAGCAAACTGCGAGCACCGGCATTACAAGCGAAAATGCGGGGCTTCTTCAAAATCTTGATTTCGAGGCAAAAAAAGGTAGCCTTGTTTTACCGGCAGCGGGCAAGGTCGTTCAGAAATTCGGGGCCAATAACGGTGCAGCCCTTGGTGATACAGTTGAAACACTACCGGGAGCAATTGTAACAGCTCCCGCTGATGGAGTGGTTGCCTATGCCGGACCATTTCGTTCATATGGCGAGTTGGTAATCCTTGATACAGGACAGAATTATCATATATTGCTTGCCGGAATGGACAAGATCAATGTAACCCAGGGCCAATTTTTGCTTTCAGGTGAGCCGGTTGGTACAATGGGTATTCAACAAGTTGCTAGTGCGGCTTCTTTGGATATAGGCAAAAGCACTCCGATGCTTTACATTGAGTTCAGAAAACAAGGTAAACCTGTAAGTCCGGCACCGTGGTGGGTAGCTGGTAAGTCGGGAAGGAACCAGAATGATTCGTAAATTGACTGTTTTGGCTGCCGGAGCATTATTGGGCGCAAGTTCAATGATCATGATGCAATCTTTTGCAGCAAATAGTGATGGTGACACTTATAAGCAGCTTGCCATTTTTGGTGATGTTTTTGAACGCGTGCGGGCACAATATGTGACAGTGCCTGATGATAAAAAACTGATTGAAAATGCTATCAACGGTATGTTGACTTCGCTTGATCCGCATTCATCCTATATGAATGCCGAAGAGGCAAAGGATATGCGGGTTTCCACCAAAGGCGAGTTTGGTGGATTGGGTATTGAAGTGACAATGGAAAATGACCTTATCAAGGTTGTTTCGCCAATGGAGGATACGCCAGCTTCCAAAGCTGGCGTTCTCGCTGGTGACCTGATATCCAAAATTGATGGCGAACAGGTGCGCGGTCAGACCTTGAATGATGCTGTCAGCAAAATGCGCGGCGAAGTTGGCAAGCCGATCAAACTGACAATCATCCGTAACGGTGTTGATAAACCACTCGAAATCACTGTTATTCGCGATATTATCAAGGTCAAGGCCGTCAAATATCGTGTCGAGGGTGATATCGGTTATTTACGTCTCATCCAGTTTACCGAACAGACCTATGATGACTTGCAGGCAGCTATTAAAGACATCCAGTCGAAGATTCCGGCAGATAAGCTTAAGGGATATGTCCTTGATCTGCGTTTGAATCCGGGTGGATTGCTGGATCAGGCTGTCAGTGTATCGGATGCATTCCTAGATAAGGGTGAAATTGTTTCAACGCGTGGACGTGATCAGGCAGAAGTCATGCGCTTTGACGCAAAACCGGGCGACATATCCAATGGCAAGCCGTTGATTGTTCTCATCAATGGCGGGTCGGCCAGTGCTTCCGAAATCGTCGCTGGCGCCTTGCAGGATCACCGCCGTGCAACGATTCTTGGCACGCAATCTTTTGGCAAAGGCTCGGTACAAACAATTATTCCGCTTGGAGATAACGGTGCTCTTCGTCTGACGACAGCGCTTTATTACACGCCTTCGGGTTCTTCAATCCAGGGCAAGGGGATTACGCCCGATATCAAAGTAGATCAGCCATTACCGGACGAATACAAGGGCTATGACGTCAATTTGGGCGAATCCGAGTTAAAAGGTCATATCAAGGGCAATCAGGAAGATGATAAGGGATCCGGCTCTGCCGCCTTTGTTCCGAAAGACCCGAAAGACGATATCCAGCTTAATGAAGCCTATAAATTGTTGCGTGGTGAAATGGCAAATGCTGCCTTTCCTCCGAACCCGCAAAAAGGCGTCCCGAATTGAACAAAATAAAAAGCGCGTTCAACGCGCTTTTTATTTGTCAAAATCGGACTTTGGAAGCTTGCCTCTGAAGGAGAGATCTGAAACGGAAGGTTCCGATTTTGACAAATATAACTTAAGGGTGGCAGGCCTGATCAAAGCGTTATAGAATCTTGATATGATTTCGGATGGCAATACATTTGGTAATAAAAGATGACAAAAAACGATATGGATAAACAAAAAAACAAGACAGATTTGCCTTACCGTAAGTGCGTTGGAATTGCCTTGTTTAATAAAGACAATCAAGTATGGGCTGGACGGCGAATTACAAACCGTTTAAGCGAGCTCAAAGGTGCTTCCAAAATATGGCAAATGCCGCAAGGGGGAATTGACAAGGGTGAACACCCTATCGAAGCGGCAAAACGAGAACTTTACGAAGAAACCGGTGTCCGTTCGATAGAATTGATTGCGCAAACCGGGGGCTGGCTTACATACGATTTGCCTGAGGAACTTGTTGGCATTGCGTTGAAGGGCAAGTACCGAGGGCAAACACAAAAATGGTTTGCATTCCGCTTTACAGGTGATGACAAAGAAATTGCGATCAATCCGCCTCCGGCAAACAATACAGCAGAATTCGATCAATGGAAGTGGGTGGATTTGGAAGCTCTTCCGATGATGGTGGTGCCGTTTAAACAAGCTGTTTACGAAAAGGTTGTTGCCGAGTTCCGGCATATTATTGCTTGATACAGTCAAACGATTGAAATTTTTCTGGTTTCAACGCATCAGTTCCTTTATACATTGTCTTTGAATTTCAAATATCGGGGAAATACTTCCAGAAAGAATTTTACTATGAAACGTTTGCTCAGTTCTGTTTTTGTGGCTGGATTATTTTGTTCTACTTTATCAGCCGTCGCCGCTAATGATAAGGGCGGCAGACCCAATGCCGCAACGTTGCCGAATGGTGCTTCGTCGCTTACTGAAACCTATGGGCTATGGACGGTCAATTGTGCCATACAGAACGGTGAAAAAGCTTGTGCTCTGCTTCGCCAGGAAGTTAACAACCAGAACCAGCCGGTCATCAGCATGAATGTTTCGACAAATAATAACGGGGATGTTTCCGGTGTTATTGTTGTGCCTTTCGGCATTCTGGTTTCCAAACCGGTAAAGCTTCAGGTTGATGATACCAAGGCGGTTATTGAAACAGGCGTTCGTACCTGTATGCCTGTCGGTTGCATTGTTCCTGTTGCCTTTGACAAAACGTCAACTCAAGCCTTACGCGCTGGTAAACAACTCAATGTCAAAGCAACTTCCGCCGGTAATAATGAACAGCCGCTGGATAATCTCTTTGTGCAACTTGATGGCTTCGGTTCGGCTCTTGATCGCTTGAATGCACTTAAAAAATAATCCGTCGACTGCATAATCGTCTGATTAGTTTGATTTGGAAAAATGGCTCGAAAGAGCCATTTTATTTTTTGAATAATAAAAGCCTTAATGCATTAAGTGTAACCAGAACAGTCGCTCCGGTATCGGCCATAACAGCAAGCCAAAGTCCTGTAATGCCGAAAATTGTTGTCAAAAGAAAAATCAATTTCAAGCCGAGCGCTATGGCGACATTTTCCTTGATATTCAACATTGTTGTTCGGGCAAGCGTAATAAGTGTCGGTATATCGCTCACACGGTTGCGCAATATGGCTGCATCGGCTGTTTCCAACGCCACATCGGTTCCCGAGCCCATAGCAATGCCCACATTCGCGGCTGCAAGTGCCGGTGCGTCATTGATACCATCGCCCACCATAGCAACAATATGATTGGTGCCAAGTTCATTGATGGCTTCCACTTTCATACCCGGCATCAATTCGGCTTTGACGGCAATACCCAGTTTTCTTGCAATGGCTTCTCCGGTCTGTTTATTGTCACCGGTCAGCATAACGGCTTCAATGTTTAACTGGCGGAGTTCTTCTAAAGCTTCAAAAGCATCATCCCTAGGCTCGTCACGCATTGCAATAACGCCGATTGCCTTACCATCATGATGAACAACGACGACCGTCTTTCCTTCGCTTTCGAATTTTTCAGCACTTTTTTGTAATGTTTGGCCGATAATTCCGTAATCGCTTGAAAATCTTGGGGCTCCGATAAAAACCGGTTTACCTTTCCACTCGGCAATAATGCCTTTACCGGCAACGGCTTTGACATCTTTTACCGAAACGGCTTCTATTTTACGTTTTCCGCTTTCAGTGATGATCGCAACAGCAAGCGGGTGGCTAGATTCCCGTTCCAGAGCAACGGCAAGTTGCAATAATTCATTTTCAGAATATTCGGTTGCAACAACATCTGTGACAACAGGTGTGCCCTTGGTCAAAGTGCCGGTTTTATCGAATGTTATACAATCAACCTTCGATAAAGTCTCGACTACGTTCCCACCCTTGACAAGAAGACCATGACGGGTGCCGGTCGAAAGTCCGGATGCAATTGCAGCCGGAACAGAAATAACAAGAGCACAAGGACAACCGATCAATAATAGAGCCAATCCGCGATAGGTCCATTCTCTCCATTGCCCATCGAAGAGAGGGGGGATGATGGCGACGAGGATCGCGATACCGACGATAATCGGCATATAGATTTTAGAAAAAGCATCGATAAACCGTTCTGTTGGCGCTTTCGCGTCTTGTGCTTCTTCGACAAGTGAAATGATGCGTGCAATGGTATTATCGGAAGGCTTTGTTTCCACACGGATACGCAATGTCGATTCATTATTGATGGAACCGGCAAAAACCTTGCTGTTGATTGTTTTTGTTACGGGGATTGATTCACCGGTAATCGGCGATTCATCAACACCGGAGGTTCCCTCGATAACAACGCCGTCAGCTGGCAAACGATCGCCCGGTCTTGCAAGGACAATATCTGAAATCCGAAGGCTGTCGGCAGGGACTTCTTCAAGTTTGCCGTCTACTTCTTTCCAAGCGGTTTTAGGAGCAAGCTTGCTTAGTGATTTGATGCCTGCGCGGGCATGACCCGTTGCAACCCCCTCAAGCACTTCGCCGACACAAAAGAGAAAAACAACGACAGCTGCTTCCTGTGTCGCATTAATGAAAATGGCACCGATTGCCGCAATGGTCATCAGCATTTCAATCGTAAAGGGGCTGCCATTTTTCAATGCTGCAAACGCCCGTTTTGCAACCGGAAGAAGTGCAGCGAGAGCGGCAATTGTAAAAAACCAGAATGACAAATGTGGTAAAAAAGTCGACGCAATATATGCAAGAGCAAGGAGAACACCGGACAAGATAGCCGCTTGGCCTTTTTGTGTTTGATACCAGTATTTTTCTTCTTGTTGTTCACGCGGCTGGTCATTGTCGATTTTATGCAGGCGATAGCCAAGCGATGCGACTGTCTTTTCTATCTCTTCCGGGCTCACACGGCTTTTATCCGCTTTTAAAGACAGTCTTTCTCTGGTAAGCGAAACATGGACATTTTCTACGCCCGACATGCGCTCCAAAGCGGTGGTAATCGTTCTTGCACAGGCTGCGCAATCCATGCCTTCAACGCGCCATAAAGAATCGTTTCCCGCTTCTAACCGCGGGTCGTCATCGACGATTTCTTCATCTTCATCATCATCTTCATGGGAATGATCGTGGCAATGACCGCCACAGCAATGATCATGAGTATGTTCATGGTGGTCGTCATGATGATGTCCGGCATGCGAGTGATGTTCATGACGATGTTCTTTTTCATCTTCGGACACCGATTCGACCTTATTGCTACTTTGTGCGGTCTCCATTGGAGAATGGGAAACAATGTCTTGGCTCTGTTCAACAGGTTTTGCGGCATTATCGTTATTTATTTGATGATTATGAGCATGTGGAACGGTTTTCTTTTCGACTTCAGCCATGGCTCGTTTCTCCTCTTCCGGGCTTCCAGTCACGTAACGGAAACTTCAACACCAAAATTGCAGAATTTCGAATTTCATTTTTGAAAATCTGACTCTCGAAATCCGCGAACTGAAATTCCCGAAAATGACATTTCCGACGGTGGAATTCATTGTCGAATAACTATATAATTCCTATAGTAACTACAGGTTCAAGAGAAAAATGCAGAAAATCTATTTTTCAATCGGCGAACTCTCAAAGCATACCGGATGTAACATTGAAACAATCCGTTATTATGGGAAAATCGGCCTGCTAGACGAGGCCGAGCGCACAGAAGGAAATCAGCGCCGTTATGTCGAAGCTGATTACAAGCGTCTGTTGTTTATTTTAAGAGCTAGAAATCTCGGCTTTTCTATCGAAGCCATCCGCCAGCTTATAACGCTTTCCAAACATCCGGATGATCCATGCGGGGAAGCAGATACGATTGCACAAAAGCAACTTGCAGAAACGCGCATGAAAATTTCACGCCTGAAAATTCTGGAAAAAGAGCTGGAGAGAATAACAAAGCCATGCAGCGGCCATAAAATACATGAATGCAAGGTTATTGAAAGCCTCGCAGATACAAGCTCTCTTCAAGCATGACAGCTTGAAGAGAGAATTCTGTTGATTTTTACAAGGCTTGAGGCGTGTAGCCCTCTTCCTTCATAATGTCAGCCAAACTTGCCTTGTCGGCCACACCTTTGACTTTGACGAGATGTTTGTCGAGTTCGATATTGACATCGGCAGACGGATATTTTTCTTTGATTGCGTTGGTGATTGTTTTTACACAATGCCCGCATGTCATATCTTCTACCTTGAACAAGCTTGTGTTTTGATCAGACATTTTTATATTCCTTTGCCTATTGACTATTTACTATAATATGAGGGGTTCCTATAGGGTAAGGTCAAGGGCGGGGAGTAGTTTATTTTCATAAAGCCGGCAAAACAGGAAAAAGATGAAGTCTGCACGTAATTTGAATAGTGATGACATACGCACTTTGGGACTTGCCTCTCTGGGGGGAGCACTCGAGTTCTATGACTTCATTATATTTGTGTTCTTTACAGCCGAAATTTCCCATACGGTTCTCCCGTCGGAAATGTCGCCTTGGCTCGCTACAACGTGGACCTATGGCATATTCGCCGCCGGTTATCTGATGCGGCCCATCGGGGGAGTCGTCATGGCGCATCTTGGCGATAAACTCGGCCGCAAGCGTATTTTTACTTTCTCGGTTCTTTTAATGTCGCTTGCAACCTTGGGCATGGCTTTCGTGCCGACTCATAACCATTTCGGTATTCTTTCTCCGCTTATTCTTTTGGCCTGCCGGATGATGCAGGGGTTGGCAGTCGGCGGCGAGGTTCCCGGGGCGTGGACATTTGTGGCCGAACATGTTCCGGAACGTCATGTCGGGCTTTCAACCGGTGTTCTTACCTCCGGTCTTTCTCTTGGCATTCTGATCGGTTCTTTTATCGCGTTTGCAATCAACCACATTGTTCATAACAATGTTTTGCCGTGGCCTGAAAATGTAACCGATTTTTGGGGGTGGCGGGTTGCCTTCATCATTGGCGGAATTTTCGGGCTGGTTGCTGTCTGGCTCCGGCGCTTTCTGGAAGAAACGCCAATATTCAAAGAATTGAAAAGGAAAAAAGCTCTTTCCAAAGAAATCCCTTTGAAAGTGGTTTTGACGAAATATCTGGGAAGCGTTGTTGTTGCTGTTCTTTTGACTTGGACTTTATCTGCAACGGTTATGATTAGTACCTTGCTCACGCCGAATTATATGAAAGCTGCGCCCTATTATTATTCAGGTGATATCACTCTTGCCGCCAATTCGATAACCAGTTTTTTTCTCATTCTTGGAACGCCGGTTGCAGGATTTTTGTGTGACCGCTTCGGTAGCGGCAAGTTTTTTACGTTTTCCGGAATTGTTTTTGCAGGCGTTTCTTACATTTTTTATCATTGTGCTGGTTATTCAACGGCATTGTTCTTTGTGCTTTCGGCCTTTCTCGGTTTTTTCGCCGGCTATGTCGGCTCGGTCGCTTATGTGATTGTTCGTAGTTTTCCGGCAACGGTAAGGTTTTCCGGTTTGTCTTTTTCTTATAATATTGCCTATGCAGTTTTCGGTGGCTTGACGCCCTGGGCGATTAATTTGATGCAACCGGTTTTTCCCATGTTCCATATGTGGTATCTGATTATCATTTCCCTTCTTGCAAGCCTTGTCGGGCTATACCTTATTTTTTATGGAGAAAAGAAACAAATGCCGATAGGGATAGAGGAGCTCGAAACAAAGGATTTGTGATTGCCGCGATCGGAATATGCCCTGACCAGAATGTGCCCTGATCGGAATATGCATTGTATTCACAAACTTTTGCTGCGCTTGTGATTTTTCATGATAAGTTTTAAGCGCTTGTTAAAAAAGCCTTGCCCATCAAGCATTTGAATGGCAATTTCGCTGTTAGTCGACTTTCGAAGGAATAGAGAATGATTTTCGCTTTGCTATCTGTGATAGATCTTGTTTTTAGTGTCTATATTTTCATTCTCATTGCGGGGGCTGTATTTTCCTGGCTTTATGCGTTCAACATTGTAAATCCGCGCAATCCACTCATTGCTGCAATCGGCAATTTTCTTTATCGGGCGACCGAACCGGTGCTCGCGCCGATCCGACGTATTCTGCCAAACCTCGGATCAATCGATATTTCGCCGATTGTCGTATTTCTGATTATCTATTTTATCCGTATTTTTATGTGGCGCGCCTATTTTGGTGTCTTTTTTTAAATCCGGACGACGCATTCCGATTTAAAAAAATAGTCAAAGAAAATAGTAAGGAACGCGGTCGGCATACTTTATTTCTGGGACGGTTTTTATTGCCCTTAGTGGACCTTTTTGTTCCGGCTTAAAAATACTGCCCCTAAACACAAAATATTGGTGAAGATGAGGTAGAAGGCGGGCGAAGCTGGATTTCCAGTGAGCTCCAAAATCCACGTAACAATGATTTGGGCTGTTCCGCCGAAGAGGGAAATTCCCAAAGCATAAGAGATGGAAAATCCGGTGGCCCGCAATCTTTTAGGGAAACATTCGCATAAGAATATGACAATTCCGGCGCCGCTAATGTTCTGCAAGGCCGTAAAAATTGTAATAACGCCGAAGAACACCCAAATACTGTTAAATTGGTTGACGAGATAAAGTCCGGGCCACAGGATAACAAGCAATATGATGCGTGGAACAACGATTGTTATCCGCCGTCCGAACCGGTCTGCACAATAACCGCCGATCAGCGCAAAAATCACAACACCCAATCCGACGACAAAAGTGGCAAGCATCGCAAAATTCTCGCCGTAATGGAGCTCGGTCAGGGCGTAAGTCGTTGTGTAATTCAAAAAATATTGCGTAACGGTACTGCCTGAAAGTACAAATATCCCGATAAAAATCAAAGCGCTGTGATGCTCGAATATCTCTTTCAATAAACCCTTTGTCGAGTGATCTTCGGATTTGTCTTCAAGCTTTAATGTTTCGCCAAGATGACGACGCATCAAAATTGCAATCGGTAAAATGCAAAGTCCAAGACCGAATGCGATCCGCCACCCCCAATCGGTTTGTTGCTGGGGATCGAGACAAAAACTAAGAATATAGCCGATCAAACCGGCGGTTATTGCCGCACCCCCCTGTGCCACAATCTGCCAGCTTGCATAAAAAGCGCGTTTACCTTCCGGAGCGGCTTCCATGATGAATGTTGTCGCCGGTCCTGCTTCTCCACCCCAAGCAAGCCCTTGCGCCAATCTCGCAACGACCAGAAATATCGGCGCGGCAATTCCGATTTTCTCATAACCGGGGAGGAGAATAAGCCCTGAAGTACCGACTGCCATCAACAACATTGTGAGGATCATTGCAGGTTTACGCCCGGCTTTGTCGGCATATGTACCGATAAGGATCGCACCTAACGGACGGGCAATAAAACCTATGCCGAATGTTGAAACCGACAAAATGAGGCTGGAAAAGGCGTTGTCAGACGGGAAAAAGGTTTTTCCGATCATGACTGCAAATGTTGTGTAGACGATAAAATCGTAAAATTCGACGGCATTACCGATAGCAACGGCGGCAACATCACCCTTGGTGATATGGTGTTTTTTTTCAGGGGCTTTTATTGCTGCATCCATACGTCAAAAATCCCGTTGCACTATTTTTATCGGAATTGGGGCACGTTTTACACCAACTATTTTCAACCTTTTAATCAAAAAGACCGGTTGCGCACAGACATCGAAAAAATTTTTTTAAGCGCGATGACATTTTGATGAGGTCTCGTCTTCATAAGCAAATAATATTATTTTTTCTGTAATTTCGAGTAATTATCATCGGAAGCTTATAGGAAACTCACGCGAAATCGCAAATCAACAGCTTGTCAACACCATGTTTTTGACGGCATTTTCTCTTATCAGGACAGACCTGAATTTCGTTCAATCGAAAGTGGCGCTACCACGCAAAGTAAATAACAATTCAAATAAAAACTGGCGATGGCAAATAAGCCAGCCAGTCATTGCGATGGTCGAGTAAACACATAAGAGGCGCCCGAGAAAATTGTTTATACAATTGATTAAAAAACGACGCCCGCCAAACTTTGACGGGCGTTTTAATGAGATGGGTTTAATGCAGATTGATAGATAACTATCAATTATTTCTCATGACTATTTTTTTGCGCGCTTGATAGCCTTGTTGATAAGCTCGCGGGCAAAATCTTCGTCTTCCCAACCGCCGATCTTCACCCATTTGCCCGGTTCGAGATCTTTATAATGCTGGAAAAAATGTTCAACCTGTTTCAAGGTTATTTCCGGCATATCGGCATAATCATGCACGTCAATATAACGTTGTGTCATTTTCGGTGTCGGAACAGCAATGATTTTTTCATCTTTGCCGCCATCATCTTCCATGATCAAAGCACCAATCGGGCGGCAATTGATAACGCAGCCTGGAACAAGCGGACGAGTGTTGAGAACGAGAACATCAATCGGATCGCCATCTTCGGACAATGTGTGCGGAACGAAGCCATAATTGCCCGGATAGGTCATCGGGGTATAGAGGAAGCGATCAACAAACAGCGCACCGGACTTTTTATCCATTTCGTATTTGATTGGTTGCCCGCCGACCGGCACTTCGATGATAACATTAACATCTTCCGGCGGATTTTTGCCGATGGGGATCAAATCGATATTCATAGAGACATCCTTTCCAGAAATAAGAAGAGCCGGATACCGTTACGGCATCCGGCTTGAATGGACAAAAATCAGGCAGCACTGTCCGACGGACGTGGCTTTCCGTTTCTTTTACGATCAATCGGATCGAGGTAAAGCTTGCGCAGACGAATGTTCTTTGGCGTAACTTCGACGAGTTCGTCATCCTGAATCCACGACAACGCACGTTCCAATGTCATTTTGATAGGAGGAGTGAGTTTCACAGCCTCATCCTTTCCGGCAGCACGAACATTGGTGAGTTTTTTACCCTTCAAGACGTTTACGTCCAAATCATTATCACGTGAATGGATGCCAATAATCATTCCTTGATAGACCTTGACACCTGCATCAATAATCATCGGACCGCGGTCCTCGAGATTGAACAGGGCATAGGCTACCGATTCACCATTATCATTGGAAATCATGACACCATTGGTACGTCCGGCGATATCACCCTTATAAGGTTCATAGTCGTGGAACAGGCGGTTCATGACAGCCGTACCACGCGTATCGGTCAATAATTCCGATTGGTAGCCGATAAGGCCTCGTGTAGGCGCATAAAAGACCATGCGGACACGATTTCCACCTGAAGGCTTAAGCTCGATCATCTCGCCTTTACGTTCCGACATTTTCTGGACGACAATGCCGGAATATTCCTCATCAACGTCAATGACAACTTCCTCGACCGGTTCAAGCTTGTTGCCATTCTCGTCGGTATGCATGACAACGCGCGGACGCGAAACCGAAAGTTCGAAGCCCTCACGGCGCATATTTTCAATCAAAACAGCAAGCTGCAATTCGCCACGGCCTGAAACATAGAAGGAATCCTTGTCTTTCGATTCCTCGATTTTCAATGCAACGTTACCTTCGGCCTCTTTGAGCAAACGGTCACGAATAACACGACTTGTAACTTTGTCACCTTCTGTGCCGGCAAGCGGACTGTCGTTAACAAGGAAACTCATTGTTACTGTCGGCGGATCAATCGGCTGCGCCTTCAAAGGTTCGGTTACTGACGGGTCACAGAATGTGTCGGCAACGGTACCTTTTTGCAGACCGGCAATTGCAACGATATCGCCTGCGTCACCTTCTTCGATAGGTTGACGCTCAAGCCCGCGAAAGGCAAGAATTTTTGAAATTCTGCCGGTTTCAACAAGATTACCCTGCTGGTCGAGAACTTTTACAGCCTGGTTCGGTTTGATTTTACCGGAGTGAATTCTGCCTGTGATGATACGTCCCAAAAATGGATCGGCTTCCAGAATAGTACCGATCATCGTGAAGGGGCCCGGAGCAACAGTCGGAGCCGGTACGTGGCGCACGACCATATCGAACAACGGTGCCAACCCCTGATCTTTCGGGCCATCGGGGCTTTCGGCCATCCAGCCATCGCGACCGGAACCATAAAGGATCGGGAAATCGAGTTGTTCATCTGTTGCGTCAAGGGCGGCAAACAGATCAAAAACTTCATTGATAACTTCTTCAGGACGTGCGTCGGGGCGGTCGATCTTGTTAATGGCAACAATCGGACGCAGGCCAACCTTCAAGGCTTTGCCAACAACAAATTTTGTTTGCGGCATCGGGCCTTCAGCAGCATCTACCAGAACAATGGCACCATCCACCATATTAAGGATACGTTCCACTTCGCCACCGAAATCGGCGTGACCAGGGGTATCAACGATATTGATACGCGTATCTTTCCATACGACAGAAGTAACTTTGGCAAGAATGGTAATTCCACGTTCTTTTTCAATATCGTTGGAATCCATCATACGCTCGCCAGTGCGTTGATTTTGGCGGAAATTTCCTGATTGCTTTAGTAGCCCATCCACAAGGGTTGTTTTACCGTGGTCAACGTGGGCAATGATTGCAATATTGCGCAATTGCATGTAAATCTTCTTTTCGTTCACTGAAATTTCGAAAATACGGCAACAAAAAGCTGCCGCATGGTGTTGCATGCCTCTTACAAGTTTTTTACGGTTTTTGGAAGAGGGGGAAACCTTTTTTAGCTAAGATAAACTCATTATCATAACTTTAAACCGTCAAAGGCATTCTTTCCATTATATGAGAATAGTCGATTGCCTAATCAATATCTCGCTGTCAAAGGCCTTCTTTGAAGCAAAATAATTGTTAAAAAATTCACGTAATTCATAGACAAAATCGAGAAGCGCGCTGCAACTATTCTATTATGCCATAGTTTTAAATTGACACAAAAATCTATGTCGGCACGCGCGAAATTTGCTTGTAAATCCCGATTGTACTTTTGTAGGGTCAAGGCCGCTGTCCAATCTTGAAAAGAACAACGGCCTTAAACAGGGACTCACAAAAGTGTGCCGCTCAAAATAAGTGCGGCGACAGAAAAATAGATAACAATACCGGTCACATCGACCAGCGTTGCGACAAAAGGTGCCGAAGCACTTGCCGGGTCAAATCCCAGACGGTTCAGAAGGAAGGGAAGCATTGAACCGGTGAGACAGCCGAACATAACAATGCCGATAAGGGCGGATCCTACGGTTACGGCCACCAGCACCCAATGCTCGCCATAATCATAGATGCCGGTTTTTTGCCACACGATAATGCGTATAACGCCAATCAATCCGAGCATGGCTCCCAAAGACACGCCCGCCGGTATCTCCCTTAAAGCGACTTTCCACCAATCTTTGAGTTCAAGTTCTCTCAATGCAAGTGCACGAATGATAAGTGATGTTGCCTGTGAACCGGAATTACCACCCGAACTCATGATAAGCGGAATAAAGAGGGTAAGAACAATTGCTTTTTCAAGTTCGACTTCAAAATGTTGCATGGCACTGGCAGTCAACATTTCGCCCAGAAACAAAACGGCAAGCCAACCGCCACGCTTTTTCATCATATCGAAAAAACCGATATCCATGTAAGGCTTGTCGAGTGCTTCCATACCACCGAATTTATAGGCATCTTCACTCATTTCTTCGGTCATCGCATCAAGCACGTCATCGACTGTTACAATGCCGATCACGTGGTCTGTTTCGTCAACAACCGGAACCGAAAGCAGATCGTGACGCCGGAACAGGCGCGCGACCTCTTCCTGATCGGTCAAAGGACCAATCTTGATCGGTTCGCCATTCGTTGCAGCATCAAGAATCGTATCGTCAGGATTGGCAAGGATAAGATTTCTGAGTGAAACTGCTTTGATAAGAACACTGGTTTCGGGATTAATGACATAACTTGCATAAACTGTCTCGCGCGTACGTTCGACATCACGAATATGGTCAAGTGTTTGACGAACCGTCCAGGTGGAAGGAACGGCAATAAATTCGGTTGTCATCAAAGCGCCGGCGGTGCCATCAGGATAACTTGACAGCTTTTTCATTTCTGCACGGGTTAGCGGCTTCAGGAGAGGATAAAGTTTGGCACGCGTAGCCTCGTCCATTTCCTGAAATACATCTACAGCCTGGTCGGCGGACATTCCGTCAAGAATGATGACAGAACGATCTGTAGGCAGCATTTCAAGAATTTGTCCCGGCTCGTCAAGCTCCGGCTTGTCGAACAGCTCGATAGCATATTCGATCGGCAAAAATTTGAACACGTTCACTCTTTCGACAATGTCGAGATCGTTGATGACATCGACAGCGTCGGCAAAATGCAGACGGCTCAAGCGCTCGGCAAGCGCCTCAGCAGACAGCGTTTTGACATCAAATGCTGAAGTCTGGTTTTCAGTCATGATGGAGCTCCTTAAGGACAGTTCGTTACGGACATTCAACCTGTGGGGTAACCTGTCGTGCAGGTTTGACATCCCGACAGATCATGTGGGGGGAGCATATCCCTACGCAGATGTTTCAATTGTTATGTTTTGACCGAAAGTCAAGCACTGTTTGGCTATCAGTCACTTTTATTCCTGAAAAGCCAAAAAACAGTGGAAATTTCAAGTCCGATCGATTGCTTTTCATGCGGCATGTTTCATTTAAAGAATTGCTTTTTAAAGTCTTATAGAGCCGAACGGATTGAATGAACTTGTGTTGTAATGGCGCGATTCTTGAGTGCAACAGCCTATCCCTTGAATAATATATTTAATGATAATTATAAATATATATTGTTTTTATATATAAATTTATTATCATTTAATAATTTATTTTTAAAAAAATGAAATAGTTTTCATCGAATATATTTTCTGAAAATTAGTTAATTTGTTTTATTAAATTTTTAAATTCAAAATAAGATGTAAGAATAAAGGCGACGATTTACCTTTGTATCTTTTTGATAATAATTTCTGCTATGGCAATTGTTGACAAAAACGCTATTGTTGATGAGGAACAATCGGTGAATAGAATAATTGCTTCATTTGCCAGCTTCAAGGTGTGAGGCAGGATGAAGCATAACCACGAATAGAGATTGATGTGAAACGCTTGAACGATTTTTCTCGATTGACCGGAAAATCGGTCTTATTGCTGAAAACGGCAACAAGATATTTATTAGCGTGCCTTCTATCCGGATGCGGCATTTTTTTACTCTGTGCGCCGGCATTACTCTGTGCACCGGCAATTGCCTCGGAATTAAAAATTGCTCTGCAGGATGATCCGGACAATCTTGATCCTGCTTTAGCCAAAACTTTTTCAGGGCGGCTTGTTTATACTGCTATGTGCGACAAACTTATCGATATTTCGAGAGAAGCGGATTTTGTTCCCGAACTTGCTCAAAGTTGGAGTTTTTCCGACGATGGAAAGACTTTGAAGTTGCACTTGCGAAAAGATGTCATCTTTCACGATGGCACGCCGTTTAATGCCGATGCGGCCATTTATTCCTTAAAACGGGCCATGAGTTTTTCGCATTCTGTTCGCGAAAACGAGTTGTCCTCGGTTTCCGGAATCGAAGCGACAGGACCGTTTGAAGTGACAATTAAATTGAAATATCCTGATGCCGCACTTTTATCACATCTGGCCGATCGGGCAGGGGTGATGGTTTCTCCCAAGGCAGCCCGCGAAATGGGAAGTGACTTCGGTCTCAAACCTGTTTGTGCCGGACCTTTTCGTTTTGTCGAGCATGTTCCTCACGACCGGATTGTTCTTGAAAAATTCGATCGTTATTGGAATAGCCAAGAAATCAAACTTGATCGGTTGACTTTTTTGTCGATTGAAGATCCATCCGTGCGTTTTTCGAATTTGCGTGCCGGAATTGTCGATATGACCGATCGACTTTCTTCGGGTGATTTTGACAAAGCAAAAACAGTATCCCGCCTCCAAACTGAAAGAATGGCAAGTGAAGCCTATATTGCTTTAACGATCAATATAGCGAACGGAAGCAGGGCAGCAACGCCGCTTGGACAACAAAAACTGCTGCGGCAAGCATTTTCTCTTGCCATTGATCGCGCTTCTATTCGCGATAATGTTTATGGCGGTGCGATGGTTGTCGGCAACCAGCCATGGGCACCTGATACAATCTGGTTCAATTCGGGCTATCCGGTTCCTCCGCGCAATCTTGAAAAAGCGCGCGAGCTCATTCAACAAGCCGGTTTTGCAAATCAGAAAATCGACGTTCAGATTTCCCACAGCAATGAACCGACAGTTGTTCAAGCGATGCAGGCTATAAAAGTGATGGCAGATGAAGCCGGTTTCAATGTAAGCCTTCATCCTAAAGAGGAAACCAAACTTGCTGCCGATAATAGCCAAGGCAATTTCGAAGTTTCGGCACAAAAATGGAGCGGACGAATTGATCCGGATGGAAATGTCTATTGGTTCGTAACATGTGAAGGGGGTGACAATATCGGTAAATATTGCAATCCCGACCTTGATAAAAAATTGTCGGCTGCCCGTGAAACACTTGATCCGGCAGAAAGAGCCGATCTTTATCATTATGCTGCATCTGTGCTTCAGGAAGATATGCCGATCATCTATCTCGGTCATCCCGATTATATCTATGCCTACACCAAAAAACTCCATGGATTCCATCCTTATCCGGATGGTATGATAAGATTTTCAAATATGTATAAGGATTGAAGAACAGGCAGTGTTACCTTAACTTTGAGTGGCAGATGAAAATTCATTAAAATGGACTGTAATTCGGGTTTGCCCTTTGTTATTTGCTAATTTTAACTTTTAAAAATACAGCATCTACAAAAAAATTTTAAAATCCTACGATGTGTCTGTCGAATTTTTAACGCACTATTTGCGATAAAATGTTGTGAGAGAGCCTATGTTGGATAATCGGGAGACGTAACAATATCGCTTTAATGAAATCGATTGCCTGTTTAAAACTGTTTTCGTAATTGTCTAAAAGTGTTCCCGGAATGCTGGCATTCATAGTTTTAATCATTACATGAATAACGTATTGACCAATTGCAAGTGAATTGCAGCAAAATTATTGGAGAAAAAATATGTCAAAAACGGCGTTGCTGGAGTGGTCCGGCTTTGAAGGTTTGCCCGATTTTTCAAAGATCCGCGATGAAGATTTCAAGCCGGCTTTCGAAGAAGCATTAAAGGATGCCGAAGCCGAAATCGAACAAATTGCTACCTCTCCGGAACCTGCCACGATTGACGGTTTTTTACAGTCGTTCGAACTGGCAGGTCAGCCTCTTGACCGTGTATGTTCGGTTTTCTTTCTCCGTTCGGGTGCCTATAGCAATGATCTCATTCAGCAATTGGAACAGGATTTCGTACCGAAGTTATCTCGTTATTCTTCAAAATTGATGATGGATCCGCGACTTTTTGCAAAAATCAATGCTCTTCATGACGAAGCGAAGAAAAGCGTATTCGATGCCGAAACCACGCGTGTGATCGAACTTACTTGGAAAGGTTTTGTTCGTAACGGTGCACTTCTTGATGAAAAGGACAAAAAAAGGCTGGCAGAGATAAACGAGAGATTGGCCTTGCTTGGCGCGCAGTTCGGTCAACATGTGTTGAATGATGAAGCCGAGTGGGTTCTTTATCTAGAAAAAAAGGATCTGGCAGGCCTTCCCGATGACCTTATTGCGACGATGAAGGAGACGGCAAACGAAAGGGGAAAAACGGATTCCTATGCATTGACACTCGCTCGTTCTGTTGTGGAACCGTTTCTTACTTTTTCCGACCGTCGGGATTTGCGTCAGATTGCTTTTGAAGCATGGGCAAAGCGCGGTGAAAATGGCAATAAGAATGACAACCGGAAGATTATCAGCGAGATTGTGGCATTGCGTGATGAAAAGGCAAAGCTTCTCGGCTTCAAATCCTTTGCCGATTTCAAACTTGACAACACAATGGCTAAAACGCCCGACAATGTGATGAAGCTTTTAATGCCGGTCTGGAGGCGGGCTGTTGCAAAGGCTCAAAAAGAAGCAGAAGAGCTGCAAAAACTGGCAGCGCAAACGGGGAGCAATGACGAGTTGGCTGCTTGGGATTGGCGATATTATGCCGAGAAACTGCGCACCAAATTGTTCTCCTTCGACGAAGCTTCGGTCAAAGTCTATTTTGAACTGAATAAAATGATTGAAGCCGCATTCGCCACGGCCAAGAAGCTTTTCGGTGTAACTTTCGAAGAAAAACATGGAGTACCGCTGTGGCATCAGGATGCCAGACTTTTCGAGGTAAAAAATCCTGACGGAAGCTTACGCGGGCTTTTCATTGGCGATTATTTTGCGCGCCCGAGCAAACGTTCCGGCGCATGGATGAGTGAATTGCAAACCGAACATCATCTGGGAAAAGGGCGCAAACCGATCATCTACAATATTTGTAACTTTGCCAAACCGCCCAAGGGAAAACCGGCACTTTTGTCATTGGACGATGCGCGAACCTTGTTTCACGAATTTGGACATGCCCTCCATGGTTTGTTATCGGAAGTTAAATGGCCATCGGTTTCGGGAACTTCGGTTGCCAGAGATTTTGTCGAACTGCCTTCGCAATTGTTCGAACATTGGGTCACTGTTCCTGAAACATTGAAAACTTATGCCAGAAACGTCAAAACCGGCGAACCTATGCCACAGGAGCTGCTTGACAAGGTTCTCGCTGCGCGCACTTTCAATGGCGGTTTCGATGCTGTCGAATTTACTGCCTCCGCACTTGTTGATATGGCTTTCCATGCTGGCGGAAAGGTTGATGATCCGACCGAATTCGAGAAAAATGAGTTGAAAAAATTGGGTATGCCAAAAGCAATTATAATGCGTCACCGTCCGCCGCATTTCACCCATGTTTTTACCGGTGACGGTTATTCGGCAGGCTATTACTCCTATATGTGGGCGGAAGTTCTTGATTCAGATGCCTTCGAGGCCTTTGAAGAAACCGGCAATGCCTTTGACCCGCAAACGGCGGAAAAACTGAAAAAATATATTTATTCAGCCGGCGGAAGCCGTGATCCCGAAGAACTCTACAAGGCATTTCGCGGCCGCTTGCCGAGCCCTGATGCGTTGATGAGAAAACGCGGAATTTGATTGGAAATATTGTTTGGCTTGATTTTATCCAATCGGATGAGGGAAAAAATCCTCTCATCCGGTTTTTGGTATTATCCAAAACCGCGTATAAAAATTAAAAACCGGAACATTCGATTGGAATAATCGGAAAAGCCAAGAGACTTGAAATGCGAACTGAAAAATTAGGTGGTTAGAGGCAATTTCCAAGCTTTATCTTGGAGACATGGATTAAGAAAAACTTGAATTCCTTCGCTTTTGACAGCTTAATCGTGCAGTAGTAAGAGACATTGGAAAAACTCTAAAATTCGGATTTTGAAAAATGGAAAAGTTCACAACACTGACGGGCGTTGCAGCGCCAATGCCGGTGGTTAATATCGACACCGATATGATCATTCCGAAAAATTATTTGAAAACAATCAAGCGTACCGGCCTTGGAAAAGGGCTTTTCGCAGATATGCGCTATCGCGATGACGGTTCGGAAAATCCTGATTTTGTTTTGAACAAGCCTGCCTATCGTCATGCAAAAATCATTGTTGCGGGCGATAATTTCGGTTGCGGTTCCTCGCGGGAACATGCACCATGGGCGTTAGCCGATTTCGGCATAAGGTGCGTTATATCGACCTCATTTGCCGATATTTTTTATAATAACTGTTTTAAAAACGGAATTTTGCCGATCATCGTCAGCCCCGAAGATTTACAAAAACTGATGGAAGATGCAGAACGTGGTGCCAATGCAACGATGACAATCGACCTTGAAAAAAAGGAAATTCATGGTCCTGATGGTGGCACTTTGAAATTTGATGTTGACGAATTTCGTCGTCATTGCCTGTTGAATGGTCTCGACGATATCGGGCTCACCATGCGCAAAGTATCCGAAATCGATTCTTTCGAGAAGAGGAACGCAAAAGCGCATCCATGGGCTTGAATAAATCAGGTCTTAGATATCGAAATTAATTTGCAGCAATAGAAAATTGCTGCTTTCACACACTGGCGATCTGGTGTGTTTTTATGAGTGAAACGGAGCATGTAATTTATATGGCTAGAACGGATCATAGTCATAACTGGGCTACCCGCTTGTCTCCAAGTCTGAATGAAATTGATTCAATTGCCCGCAACGCGTTTGCAAATTTGCCATCGAGATTTCGCGTTCTCTGCGACAATCTTGTTATTTCGGTCACAGATTTTCCTGATGACCAGATGATGGACGATATGGGACTGGAATCCCCCTTTGAACTTTTGGGGCTGTTTGAAGGACAAGGCCTTAGCGAACGCTTTTCTCTGAATACCGGTAACGAGACCAACAGGATTACATTGTTCAGACGGCCAATCCTTGATTATTGGACAGAAAATGATGAAGCGCTTGGTGATATCATCACCCATGTTCTTATTCAGGAAATCGGACGCAATTTCGGCTTATCCGACGATACATTGGATGAAATCGAAGAAGCTGTCGTATAAAAGAAAAAGCGGACTTTCTGTTTTTCGGTAATTTTTAAGCTCCCATTATAACCGGACACAACTTTTATTTTATTCGATCCCTTTACCAACGAACATATCCGGCTCTACTGGCTGTTTGTGTGCCAATTCGATGTGATAAGTTGGAAAGAATTTACTGAAAGTTTTTAACAAACAACTTGAAAATCGGGTTCAAGTGCTGCTCTGGAATTTAGATGTCATGCACCTTCGATCGGCAATTGTTTTTAACAATTATTCTCTATGCGTGAATTATATTCCAGCAGTTGCCGATCGCTTTTCAGTTGATTTTAATGACCGATTTTACTGGAGAGAAGAAAAGTTATCCGCACGCCCGGGCTCTTTGCCATTTTTAGGCACCCAATGGTCTTCCGCTTTTTCGGGCTTTGGTGTTTCTGTGTCTCCCAACAACCCGTTGTTTTGCCCTGCCATATCATAAAATCCTATAGGCGCAACGCGATCAACATCTCGCGGCAAGATAGAAATGACAGGACCGTTCGGATCAACCTTGACCTTGTCAGAGGCATCGTTGCTATTCAAATTGATGATATTTTCCAACGGTTTTTCAAGATAGAAGGCGAGCTTCTTTTTGCCGGCACTGGTAAAGTTAATTCCGTCATTGGCCCGAAGCCGCACAGTTTGCCCATTTACGTCATAACCGGAAAGTGCAAACTTTCCCTGATCATCGACAAATCCTTCCCAGACATCAACAAAATGGCCGCCGGCAGCTTCCATTTGTTGTTTGTAAAGCCTGTTGAGTAAAGAAATGGTCTGACTGAGTTGCGGGTCTTTGAACGAAGGGTTGCCCAGCCACAAAAACGGTTTTCCTGTTTGTTTGAGCGCTGAAGAGAGTGCAACAATTCGTTGGCGATAATTGTCACTCCATTCTTTGTCTCCGGCATTGATCGTCTTGTCACCGGATTTTATCGTTTGATTATCATTGGCGCCCAGTGTCATAACAATAATGTCGGGTTTGTCCTTGGCAACGAGCTTGGCGATATTATCGAGCCAATTATAATGATTGTCATTCACTAAACCTGAAGACAAGTTTGTCGAGGTTAGTATAACGATATTCGGGTTTTCTGCGTAAAGCTGGTTCAATCCGTCGGCAACGGCATTTCCTACAAAGTCACCCAATACGAGAACGCGTTTTGCATTCGGCGCTTTTTGATTGGTTTTCTGAGGCACTGGCGACTTGACAACGCGTTTTTTCTTAACCGGTGGCGGGGGCGGGGGATAAGCCGGTTGCGCCTGTTGTTTGCGTCCGAAAATAATGTCGAAAAGATTACGCGCGTCGGCACTCTGAGGCGCAAATGCCAACATACCAAGTGGCAAAAGCAGTACGACGAACCGTAGTATTTTTTTCATCAATAGTTTTCCGGATTTAACGACTACGCAGAATTGTTAATAATTCACGGCTCGGGTTACCATCAGTTGGCAAACCGTTACGGCTTTGAAAAGCCTGAATAGCTTTCTTGGTTATTTCTCCATTTTTGCCGTCGATGTTGCCATGATAATACCCCATTTTCGTCAATCTCGTTTGCAATTCCTGCCGTTCCTGAATGCTGAGCGGCGAAAATGGACGGTTCCAATCTTTGACCAGTCCCGGACGACCTGCAATACGGTCGGACAGAAGACCTACAGCCAATGCGTAACGATCGGCACTGTTATAACGTTTGATAACGAAGAAATTCTTTGTGACCAGAAATATTGGCCCCTTGCGCCCATCAGGAAGTTTCAAGGTTGCTTTATCCGAAGGATTTGCAAACGGTTTGCTATCGGCACGTTTGACCCCCATTTTTGCCCATTCGGAAAGTGTAAGCGAACCGGGCGGGAATTTGCCGTTTTCAGGTAGAATGACTTCATAGCCCCAGCCGCGGCCTTCCTGCCATCCATTTTTCTTCAAAAGGTTGGCTGCAGTTGCCAGAGCATCAGGTACCGATGTCCAAATATCGCGTTTGCCGTCACCATCCATATCCACAGCATAGATAAGGTAACTTGTTGGAATGAATTGCGTATGCCCCAATGCACCGGCCCAGGAACCCTGCAAGTGAGCCCTGTCAATATCGCCGGATTGTAGAATTTTTAATGCGGCGATCAACTGTGTTTGTGCATATTTTGCTCTTCGTTTATCTCCAAACCCGAGAGTAGCGAGCGAACGAATGGCATCACGCATCGCCGTATCGCGATCCATAGCCTCTCCGAAATCGGATTCAATCGACCATATTGCCAACAGAATATTACGATCGACACCAAAACGTTTTTCGATTGCGCTTAGCCATTTTGCCCATTTTTTGCCATGCGCACGGCCGAGTGCAATCGCATTATCCTGCACGCGGTTGTCAAAATAATTCCAGGTGGGATCGGTAAACTCCGGCTGATAGGCAGCTTTTTTCAAAACCTCGGGATCGGGAGAATCAACTCCCTTGAAGGCCAGATTGAAAGTTGCCGGTGTAATACCGGCATTCAATGCAGTCTTTTTGAAATCGGCGATCCAGCGGCGGAAGGCAATGTCGGAATTCAGTGCCAAAGCAGGCATAGAATAAACCAGACTGAAGAAACAGACCCCGCCGAAAACTGCCGAGCGTCTGGTTATCGGTTTTCCGGATTTTCCTTCGATATTATTGCCGTTCATGGTCTTATGTGCTCCGCGCATCTAAAACGTCAGCTTTCTGCAAAAAACGCATTCTTCCATCATAATAATCCGATTTTGATAATTTGATGAATGCTTTATGGTACTTTTTTATGAAAAAAATAAAATAGGAAAAATGGCGTTTTCACAGCCTCATTGATAATTTATTTAGCCTTTGGCTTTTATAAAGTCATCACTTAAGATTGCATCTTGCGAAAAAAGATGATGACAAGAGCCATGAATTTATCATCTTTAACGTTATAGAATGCGACCAAGTCAAATATGAATTCGATTATATCGGGAGAGCAGTTTGAAAAAAATTCGTAAAGCGGTCTTCCCCGTGGCGGGGCTTGGAACACGTTTTTTACCAGCAACAAAGTCGGTTCCGAAGGAAATGCTCACTGTCGTCGACAAGCCGGTCATCCAATATGTGGTTGATGAAGCAAGGGAAGCCGGCATTGAGCACCTTATCTTCGTCACCGGTCGTAACAAAGCGGTTATCGAAGATTATTTCGATGCACAAGTGGAGCTTTACACAACTCTTGCCGAACGTGGCAAGAAAGAGGAACTGGCTCATCTGAAGGATATCCAGCCACAGCCCGGTACAACCTCGTTCACACGCCAGCAACAACCTTTGGGACTAGGGCATGCAGTTTGGTGTGCAAGAGAACTCGTCGGCGATGAACCATTTGCGCTTTTGTTGCCGGATATGGTCATGCAGGCTGAAAAAGGATGTCTGTCGGAAATGGTGCGTCTCTATGAGGCTACCGGTGGCAATATCATTGCTGTTCAGGAATGTGATCCGGAAGAAGCCCATAAATATGGCATCGTCGGCAAAGGCAAAAATGTTGCCCATGGGTTTGAAATAACCCAAATGGTGGAAAAACCGGCAAAGGGCACCGCTCCTTCCAACCTTTATATCAATGGGCGTTATATTTTGCAGCCGGAAATCTTCGACATTCTGGCACGGCAAGAAAAAGGTGCCGGAAACGAAATCCAGTTGACGGATGGCATGCGTACACTCGCGGAACGTCAGAGCTTTTATGGATACCGCTTTGAAGGGGCAACATATGATTGCGGTTCCAAGACCGGATTTATCGAGGCGAATGTCGCCTTTGCACTCGCGCGTTCTGATATGCGGGAAAAGGTTTTGACACCTTTGACAGCACTTCTTGCGAATGTAAAAAATTAAAACTCCAGTAGACGTCTGACCCGATTTGCTTTATCAAATCGGGTCATGATGACCCATAAAGACGTTCATTTTTCCGCTAATGACGCAGTTTTATCTGCAAATCACACAATTTCTGTCGAAATGGCCGGACTTGAGGCTATCAAAAAGGCACTCAACGATGGTCTTGCCAAGCCGTTTGCGGAGGCTGTTCATAAAATTCTTCAATCCAAAGGACGTGTTATCGTAACGGGCCTCGGAAAAAGTGGGCATATTGGTACAAAAATCGCGGCAACTCTTGCTTCGACCGGAACGCCGGCATTTTTTGTCCACGCAGCGGAAGCAAACCACGGTGATTTGGGAATGATCGAAGTGGGGGATGTTATTCTTGCTATTTCCTGGTCGGGTGAAACGGTCGAGCTTGGTGGAATATTGAACCATGCTGCCCGTTTTCGTATTCCTCTCATTGCTTTGACGTCAGGTGCACAATCGGCTTTGGGGCAAGCCGCCGATATATTGTTGCTTTTGCCGAAAGTTGAAGAAGCCTGCCCGCATGGACTTGCTCCCACAACATCGACCACGATGCAGCTTGCAATGGGGGATGCATTGGCCGTCGCACTTCTTGAAATGCGCGGATTTACAGCAAGTGACTTCAAAATTTTTCATCCAGGCGGTTCACTCGGAGCAAATCTCAAATTCATTCGTGACATCATGCACCGCGGCGACCGTATCCCGATTGTCAAAAGCGGCACGCCGATGAAAGATGCCATGCAAGTACTCACCGAAAAACATTTCGGCTGCGTCGCAGTTGTTGATAAGAATGGTTATCTTGAGGGTATCGTCACAGATGGCGACCTCGCCCGCAACATCAATCGTGATCTTTCGAAACTGACAGTCAACGATGTTATGACAAAAGATCCCAAAACAGTCACTCCCGATATGATGGTCGGCGCTGCCACGGCTTTAATTAATGATCATAAAATCGGTGCATTGCTTGTTGTCGAAAATAAAAAACCGGTTGGCCTTGTCCATTTCCACGATCTCTTAAGAATTGGTGCGATTTAAAAAATATTACAAAATGCTTAACGTTAATTCGTCGGCTAAATGTTTAGTTATTTCACCATTAAACGATGGAAAAATTTATTTTTAATTGTAAATTTATTTGAATAAAAATGGTTTTTGTTGATGCATTATTTTGAATTATCCTAATTGAAAACATTTATTTTGGAAAATTGCATAATTTTCAGTTTGAGATTATCCTTCATTATCCATGTTATTGCTTAACATGGGTAAAGACGTTTGAAATACGTGGAGGATTTTTATGACACCAGAACTTAATTTTATTGACGGGAAACTCGTTGATTGCAAAGGCTGCAAGACAATTCCTGTTACCAATCCTTCTACCGATGAAGTCATTGGTGAAATCTATGATACACCGAAGGGGGAAGTTGACAGGGCGGTTGCAGCGGCCAAAAAAGCACAGCCGGCATGGGAGAAATTACCGGCAATAGAACGTGCAAAATTTTTAAAGCAGATTGCCCAGAAAGTGCGCGAGCATGCGGATGAGGTCGCAAATATTCTGGTCAGAGAACAAGGGAAAACCCAGGCACTTGCCAAGGTAGAAGCGAATTTTACCGCCGACTACATGGATTATATGGCCGGTTGGGCTCGTCGCATTGAAGGGGAAATTATCCCTTCCGATCGCCCCGGTGAAACGATTTTGTTGATGCGACAGGCGATCGGTGTTGTTGGCGGTATTCTGCCGTGGAATTTTCCTTTCTTCCTGATCGCCCGGAAAATGGCACCGGCACTTCTTGTCGGCAATACGATTGTCATTAAGCCAAGCGTCGAAACTCCGCTCAATGCTTCAATTTTCGCCAAGATCGTTGCCAATACGGATTTGCCGAAGGGTGTATTCAATATGGTTTTCGGGCGTGGCTCGACCACCGGCCAGAATATTTGCGAAAATCCGGATGTCGGACTGCTAAGCTTTACCGGTTCTGTCGACACTGGCGTTCGTATTATGGCTGCTGCAGCAAAGAATATCACCAAAGTCAATCTGGAACTTGGCGGTAAAGCACCGGCAATTGTTGCCAAAGATGCCGATCTTGATCTTGCAGTGCGGGCAATTCTTGCTTCACGCGTTATCAATACCGGTCAGGTTTGTAATTGTGCAGAGCGGGTTTATGTCGATAAATCCATCGAGGCAGACTTTCTTGAACGAATGAGCAAGGCCATGAAGGCTGTCCGTTATGGCGATCCGGAAAAAATGGCCAATGCCGATATGGGTCCGTTGATTAATAAGTCGGCTTTGTCTTCGGTTTCCGGTTTTGTCGAGCGGGCACTTAAAGAAGGTGCCGAATGTCTTGTTGGCGGTCAGCCCGCCGATATGAAACATGGTAATTTCTATCAGCCGACATTGCTTGCCCATTGCAAACAGAAAATGGAAATTGTCCAGAACGAAGTGTTCGGACCGGTTCTTCCCGTTATTCCATTTAATACAATGGACGAAGCGATAGAAATGGCAAATGACACGATCTATGGCCTGACATCATCCATTTACACCAGAGACCTTTCGACGGCTATGCGCGCCTCGAACGAATTGCGGTTTGGAGAAACCTACATCAACCGTGAGAATTTCGAGGCTATGCAGGGTTTCCACGCGGGTGTTAAAAAATCGGGTATTGGTGGCGCTGATGGAAAACATGGAATTCTCGAATACACCCATACCCATGTTGTCTATATCCAGAATTGATTTGCAATTTAGAGCATAATAGCTGAGCTTTTCAGAGAGCACCCGACCAAGGTGCTTTCTGAATAATTTGAAATAGATAAAATATATTTTTGATATATTTTATGGTATTTTTTACATTTTAGATTTTTATTATATTTTAATAGTATAAATAAATATTACAAAAAACACTATTTCACTTTTTATTTGTTTCCGGTATAGTCAACTGTACGGAAAAGCTCTAGGATAAAAGCTGAAAGGGGTGTTTCATGCCAAAAATGAAAGCTGCAGTATTTGTAGAAAAAAACCGGATTGTGCTGGAAGACAAGCCTATCCCCGATATTGGTCCGTTAGATGCGTTGATCCGTATCACAACCACTACAATTTGCGGAACCGATATTCATATTCTTAAAGGCGAATATCCTGTCAAAAAAGGTCTGACAATTGGTCATGAACCAGTCGGAATTATCGAGAAGCTCGGGTCGGAAGTCAAAGGTTTTAAAGAAGGCCAACGTGTGATTGCGGGTGCAATTACGCCAAGCGGCATTTCAAACGCATGTATGTGCGGATGCGGTTCGCAAGATGGTCCGCATACGAAACATGGCTTTGAAGCGTTGGGCGGCTGGAAATTCGGTAACACTATTGACGGTGCGCAAGCGGAATTTTTGCGTGTTAATGACGCCGCGGCAAATCTATGTGTCATTCCTGACAATCTCACCGATGAACAAGTATTGATGTGTCCCGATATTATGTCGACCGGTTTTTCAGGTGCCGAACGCGGCGGAGTTAAAATCGGTGACATCGTTGTTGTCTGGGCATTGGGGCCGATCGGCTTGTGTGCTGTTGCCGGTGCCAAATTGTGCGGTGCGACAACAATTATCGGTGTTGATACAGTTCCGGCACGTATGGAAATGGCTAAAAAGCTCGGTGCCACCCATGTTGTCGATTTCAAAGCCTGCAATGCCGTTGAAGAAATCATGCGCCTGACGGATGGGCGTGGCGTTGACGTTGCCATTGAAGCTTTGGGGACACAACCGACGTTCGAGTCTTGTCTGAATGTTCTTCGCCCCGGCGGTACATTGTCCAGTTTGGGCGTTTATTCCAATGACCTGAAAATACCACTGGCAGGTTATCGCGCAGGTCTCGGAGATATTGACATTGTGAGTGGTCTTTGCCCCGGTGGTAAAGAACGTATGCGCCGTTTAATGAATGTTGTTGAAAATGGCAGCGTTGATTTACGTTCGCTCGTTACACATACTTATAAACTGGATGACATCGAAAAGGCTTATGATCTGTTTGCCCATCAGCGCGACGGGGTCATGAAAATCGCTATCAAAACCGGTGCCTGAACAAGTACGGGATAACTTATAAAAAAGCGGGCTCAAAAGCCCGCTTTTTCAATGCATAGAAATTATTTGCTTTCTTTTTTACGTTTTATGGCAGCACGTACGCCTGCTGCATAATCCGGATGGACTTTTTCAAAGTGTCCAAGTTGACGCTCGATGATGAAATCCGGAACGCCTTCCATTGCATCGGCAATGTTGGAGAACAACCGGTTTTTCTGATCCTGATCGAACAGATTGAAAAGTGCCGTTACCTGACTGTAATCGTCATTACCAGCCCGATGATCGTAACGATAAGCATCACCGGAAAGTTTTAACGGCGGTTCCTGTGCCGATTTATCTTCAACCGGACCATTGAAGGAATTCGGTTCGTAATAAGCGTCGACATTATTGGTTAAATGGCCGCCATAAGTGTTCATTTGGCCGTCACGATGGTAATTATGAACAGGGCAAACAGGCTTGTTTACCGGAATTTGTTCATAATGGGTGCCTAAACGATAACGGTGTGCATCCGCATAAGAGAATATACGGGCCTGCAACATTTTATCAGGCGAATAGCCGATGCCTGGAACAATGTTGGAAGGCGAGAAAGCAGCCTCTTCGATTTCTGCAAAATAATCGTCAGGATTACGGTTCAATTCCATAATACCGATATCCATTGGCGGATAATCTTTATGGGGCCAAACTTTTGTCAGATCGAAGGGGTTATAAGGTGTCTTGTCTGCGTCTGCTTCAGGCATAATCTGGACTTGGACTTTCCAACGCGGGAAGTTCCCGCTTTCAATGGCATTATAGAGTGCTTCCTGCGAGCTTTCACGCGTCTTTCCTACGAGTTCTTTAGCTTCGGCATTGGTATAGAATTTATGCCCCTGCATTGTCTTGAAATGGAATTTAACCCAGAAGCGTTCGCCTTTTTCATTCCACAGCGAATAAGTATGGGAGCCATAACCATTCATATGCATTGTATCGATCGGTAAACCGCGATCCGACATAAGAATGGTTACCTGATGCAGACTTTCAGGTGAAAGTGACCAGAAGTCCCATTGAGCAGTGTTCGACCGCAAATTGGTTCGCGGATGGCGTTTTTGCGTATGAATAAAATCGGGAAACTTATAGGCATCACGAACAAAAAATACTGGCGTATTATTGCCAACGAGATCCCAGTTGCCTTCAGACGTGTAGAACTTCAATGCAAAACCACGAACATCGCGTTCGGCATCAGCAGCTCCTCTTTCACCTGCAACAGTGGAAAAACGACCGAGCATGGGTGTTTCTGTGCCGGGTTTGAATACAGCAGCCTTTGTATAGCGTGTAATGTCGCCGGTGATTTTTAATACACCATGTGCGCCAACGCCTTTCGCGTGAACTGTGCGTTCCGGTATACGCTCACGGTTTTGATGCGCCAATTTTTCCAATAATTGATAATCTTGCATCAATACAGGACCGCGAGGACCTGCAGTAATGGAGTTCTGATTATCTGGTACGGCAGCGCCGGCCGTTGTTGTCAATGTAATCCGCTCGCTCATTAAAGCCTCCAAGTCTGTTCAATTTCAATTGGTCACACTTGAATAACATAGAGCAAGTTTAAATTAATTCTAATTTTTAATTGTTTAAAATCATATTAGCTTAAATTATAGCTCTGCATCAAAAACCGGAAAACCGCGTCTTTCTTTATCCTCAACAAAACGTTTCGCAGCGCAAGATTACGTTTTCACGCTAAATTACATTGTTCCTTGAAATAGACTTTACGGATTTGGCACGACGCTTGAGCGATTTGATAAAATCGTCGAATTTTATAAAAATGGATTTCCTCCTTATAGCTCGGGAAAAGCCCGGTTTTTCACCTATATGGTTTTTAATAAAGTAGATTAAAGTTTTACGTTTCGATAAACACCCTGAATTTTTTTTAAAAAGAGTTGTGGCGATTGTTACGTTCGCATTTTCTTTAATTTAAATTATAATTTTATAAAATATAAATGAAAGTTTGTTTTTGTTGTTTTTATAAAAATACATATAGTTATTTTTAATTAAAATAATTCTTTAATATAATATAATATAATATAATATAATCGTATTTAATTAATATTTATTATCAAATTCGGGGTGAAGTGAATGAAAGAACCGATATTAGCTTTGGTCGATTCCTCAATTTATTGGAAATCGGTTTGTGACCTTGCTCTTTGGGCTGCCCAACAATTCGACGCCCCGATCAGATTGCTGAATGTCCTTGAAAATATGGCGGAAGACGCATTTATACCACCGGATATAGCGAAGGATATCGATGACAGGTTCTATACTGATTTCATTGGAAAAATACGTGATCATTCAGCTTCCTATGCCCGGTTGATGCAGGAACTCGGGCAAACGTTGTTGGAAGACGCGAAAAGCTATATAGAGGAACGTGGCGGGCGTGATGTTGATACCCGATTGCGGTTTGATAGCCTTTCTGACGCGATAAGGTTTTATGGAAAAACATCACCATTGATTGTTATCGGCAAGCAAGGGCAAAAAACATTAAATATAACAAGTATAGCAAAGGTAGGTGAAAATTTCGAAACAATTATACGTGCTTCGCCAGTGCCGGTATTGGCTGCAACAATTGATGTGAAGCCGATAAAGAAAGCACTATTTCTCTATGATAGCGAATTCAAATGGAAGCTGATAACCAATTATTTCAATCACTTTCATCTTTTTTCCGGTAAAACTATAGTGCTTGCCTGTTCAAAATACGCTTCAAGTTCGGTATCAGAAGATATTGAAAAGCTGGTAAGAGAGCTCGAGAGTGCAAGAATACAGGTTTCCCCGTTGCTTCTTGATGATGATCGTGATGGCGAAAATATTAATAAAATTGTCGATGAAAACAATATTGATATGATTATTCTGAGTGCCTTTAACAAAGATAAAATAACGAGCCTGATATATGGTTCAATCCCGGGAAACCTTATACAAAAGCTAAAAGTTCCGACACTTATCGTCGGAAGCGGATTGGAAAAAGATCGTTGGATAGAGCGGAATTAAGCCTTGAAGTGGAACTTTAGCGCATAGTTCATCTTCACATTTAATTTTTCGAAAATCTTTTGACTGGGATGAGTATCTCAATTTAAATAAGCAAAGAGACCGAAACATAGGGGGAAATGTTTCGGCCTCCAAGTGGTCATCTGAACTAGCATGATGACCGAAGAGAAAAGTAAACTGAAGAAAGCTCCATACAGTTACAGATTGAGCGCTCGCTAAATCTCCTCCCTGAAACATTTCAGGTTGAAAAATCAACAGCAAGCTCTCAATCTCTGTAATGGGCAGCTAACCCTCCGGCAAGGTGCTGTCCCGTCCTTCTTCAGGACACTTGGTATCGTATTCAATTGATCAAATTAAATCCAATTGCTTTTTGTTTTTTGTTGTATAAGAAAAAGTTATCATGTTTACCGTAAGACAACTTCGTTATTTTCAGATTCTGGCCAGCACGGGCCATTTTGGTGAAGCATCCGAAAAATTGGGCATTTCGCAACCTGCACTCTCCGTACAAATTGCCGAGATGGAGAAAATAGCCGGTTCGCCGCTTTTTGAAAGGACATCGAAACGCATCATATTAACACCGCTCGGATGTAACTTTCTTCCGATTATCAACGATATTCTGGCGCGGCTTACCGTGCTTGGAGACATTGTAGCGGCGCATGAATCGCCGCTCAGCTATCCGATCAAACTTGGTATCATTCCGACCGTCGCACCTTATATATTGCCGTCTGTATTGCCAAAGGTCCGCCATTTGTATCCTTCTCTTACGCTGCAAATTCAGGAAGCAAAAACCGATAGACTTGTTGAGCTGCTGCGCAATGGCCATATTGATGCGGTTGTTGCTGCAACACCGCTTGATGAAGATGAATTTGTGTCGGAATTGCTCTTCGACGACGATTTTTATTATGCGCTGCCTCGCGATGACCCGCAATCGGTTTATAAAAACGTTCGTGCAGGCGATGTTGACACCGGCAAGTTGTTGCTTTTGGAAGAAGGTCATTGCCTGAGGGACCAAAGCCTTGAGGCCTGCCAGACAAAAAGATATCGTCACGACATTACGGCATCCTCATTAACAACATTGATGCAACTTGTTGCTAATGGCATCGGCATAACAATCATTCCGCAAATTGCTGTTTCAACGGAAGCCCGTTTGGATAATATCAGCGTTGTTGCTTTTGAAGGTGAAACACCGAAACGGCATATTTGTCTTTTCTGGAGAAGGCGATCACGCCGGAGCAAAGACTTCAAGTTGTTGGCTGATCTTTTAAAATCACTGGCTGTGCCAATTCTTGATCAGGCGCGGAATTTTATAATGTGATTGATTGCAGAAAACCGTTTTGTCATTAAGGATGGTTCTGTTCGCCTTTCGTCAAGCGGGATGGAGGGAGGCGTTACGATAATAGGGCTGTGAATTGCCAAACCGGAAACAATTGTCGAAGATAAAGCGCAACCGCACTGGAATTCTGTGTGAAATATTGTTGAGCCGGTAATACAAATCGTGCCCGGTGCTTTGTTGTTTATCAATTGATATGGATTGCTATTTTTACCACGGTTTCAACAAGAAACGGCATTGCTGAAACTTCAAAGTGTAAAAGCGGAAAACTATTTTGCAGAGTGATTGCCAGTCGGTAGGTGAACCGCGAGACGCAATCCTCATCCAATTCCCGATCTGACTTTCAAGGATGGAAAGTGTGTTCACTGATAAAATTAATAATGTTTTGAGGGACGATGGTAGTACGCTTGCCATGACCGGATGATTATCGTTTTCGCGATCTATAATTTGGTGCCATAATACGCATAAAGTTGGCGACCATTTTGTTATCAAACCGGCTATCAATGACATAGAAATGCCAACAAGTTTTCCGTGGCAAAACTATTTATAAAACCCCTTGCCGGCTTTTGGGGCAGGCAAGGGGGTAAATCCGAAAACCGCAATTACAGGATTGCACTCGGATAATTCGGGCTTTCGCGAGTGATCGACACATTATGGGTGTGGCTTTCACTCAGTCCGGCATTGGTAATGCGTACGAATGTTGCTTTTTTGCGGAATTCTTCAAGGTTCGGTGCACCGAGATAGCCCATTGAAGCACGCAAACCGCCACCGAGTTGATGCAGAACCGAGGCTGCAGGCCCCTTATAGGCAACTTGTCCTTCAATGCCCTCAGGCACGAGTTTCAATTCGTCATGCACATCTGCCTGAAAATAACGATCGGCCGAACCACGTGCCATTGCACTTACCGATCCCATCCCGCGATAGGCTTTGAAAGAGCGACCTTTATAGAGATAAACTTCCCCCGGGCTTTCTTCCGTGCCGGCGAGCAGCGAACCGATCATGACTGCACGGGCACCTGCTGCCAAGGCTTTTGCCAGATCGCCTGAATATTTGATACCGCCATCGGCAATAATCGGAATACCTGCTTTGTCAGCAACCTCGACAGCACCCATGATAGCCGAAAGTTGCGGGACACCGACACCAGCCACGATACGTGTTGTACAAATCGAACCCGGTCCAATCCCGACTTTAACAGCATCAGCTCCGCAATCGATGAGTGCCTGTGTTGCTTCAGGTGTTGCGACATTTCCGGCCATAATAGCGGTTGAACCGGCAATCTTTTTCACTTCCTTGACAGCATCAAGAACACGCTGGGAATGACCGTGAGCAGTATCAATCACCAGAATATCAACACCGGCATCAATAAGCCGTTCTGCCCGTTCCATGCCGTCACGACCGACAGTGCTTGCCGCACCGACACGTAAACGCCCTTGGGCGTCTTTGGCAGCATTCGGATTGAGGCGCGATTTTTCGATATCTTTTACAGTTATCAATCCGACGCAACGCCCTTCATTATCGACAACCAGAAGTTTTTCTATTCTATTTTGATGGAGAAGCCTTTTAGCCTCGTCATGTTGGACATTTTCACGAACGGTAACGAGGTTTTCCCGTGTCATCAATTCATAAATTTTCTGTTTCGGATCGGAAGCAAAACGAACATCACGGTTTGTCAGGATGCCGACAAGACGTCCCGGACCTTTTTCGCCATTCTCAACAACCGGAATGCCGGAAATGCCGTGAGCTGCCATAAGCGCCTTTGCTTCTTCCAACGTGGCTTCCGGCCCGATGGTAACGGGGTTGACAACCATGCCGGATTCAAACTTCTTGACCTGACGGACTTCCTCTGCCTGCTCGGTTGGTGTCATGTTACGATGGATAACACCCATTCCGCCTGATTGTGCCATGGCAATTGCCAATCTCGACTCGGTTACTGTATCCATTGCAGCCGACAAGAGCGGCAAGTTTAAAACTATGTCGGTTGCAACAGTCGTTTTAAGATCGACTTGCCCCGGCATAACTTCAGAATGGGCAGGCTGTAAAAGCACATCGTCAAATGTCAGTGCTTCTCTACCTGTAGCTGTTTCAATGATTTTTGCCATGTCCAATATTCCTTTAAAAACGAACAACCGCTGAAACCAAGTACAGCGGTACATTCGTATTGCTTCTTATGGATTGGCGCTGGTTCGTAACACGCGGGAACAAAATTGGAAAGGGGGGTGGCAATCACATTTTGAGTTATCACACTTTAATTTGGATTGTTTTTCTTAAAAATCCGCAATTCATCCTATCCGATAACCAAAAAAGTTGAATTCATTTAATCTATTGTCGGATAACGAAAGGAATTTTTATTTGGTATTTGGAAGCATTTATTTTTCGCAAAATCCGGAACAATTATTCTATTCGATATGCTGATGTTCCGTCTTTGAAAAAATTGAACTGCGGGAGCGATTTCCCGCTTATGCCGGTTGTCGTTTGTTAAAGACCAGGGGTTCTTCAACCAAACATGGATGAGAGTAGAAGAAACGCTCCGGTTATTCGATTTCAGCTACATCCAAATTATCTATAACGCTAGAGGCGACGGGTTTCTTGTCCGGTTGTGTGGAGACGGCACGAGTTCAGACTTTCCTGATGTAATTAAGGGACAGGCAGAATATTTTGCCCTCAAATAGTGTGAAGCGCACCTCATTAAAGCGCAAGATTTCCCGAAATCCTTGGAAGATTGCCATCCGTTCGTAATGCTTTTGTTGCATTCCTTGAGTAGTCAGATTTCAAGCAAGACGAACGTGTCGGTTTTGCGCCAAATTTGATAAATCAAAGACTTTGCGCGCAGATTATTTTTTTACAATTGTGATTGGATAGGCAACCAGCTAATCAGCTTGGCAAAAGCCCTTCGCCATATGCGACTTTCCGGTTCACGTTTTGTGAGGCATGGTTTTGCGCCTTCAACAAAATCCCAGTAAATCCGGTTTCTGCTATCAAGATGAAGATGATAGCTCATTTCCTTTGTTGTTTCTGCAGCAAAAAGCTTGTTCAATCTGTCGGATATGGGGGGACATTCAAACAGAATTCCCATTTCAGTGTTAAGTGAAGCTGAACGGGGGTCAAAATTGAAAGAACCGATAAATGCTGTTTTACCGTCGATCAGGAACGCCTTGGTATGAAGACTCGCACGACCGGAACCAAACAGGCGCAAGCGATGAGGCCCACCATCTGGCTTCAGTTCGTAAAGTTTTGCTCCGCCTTTAAGAAGTGGCTTGCGATAAGGCGCATATCCACCATGGACTGCAGCAACATCGGTTGCTGCCAGAGAATTTGTAAGTATCCGGACGTCGGCACCATTTTTTACGAGCTTGCAAAGCCGTTCGGTTCCCGCTTTTCCGGGAACAAAATAGGGAGATGTAATCTGCAGCTCGGTTTTTGCGCTATCGATTAATGGTGAAAACACTGTCATCAACCAGTTTTCAGGCCTATGCCCAAGAGCTTTTTCGGGGGGATCCGACACAACATCAACCGCAACAACCGGAAAAAGCTTATGTTGCGGTTTGATGAAATGTTCGAAATTCATATGATTGCGGACATAATCAAGATAAGGTTTTGCGTTTTCCGAGTCGTGAAATTGCGTGAGTTTGTTTTTCCAATAATTGATATCACGGGCTTTTTTGGGTACTGCCAAGGCATGGATGGGCAGTGCCACAGCACTGTTCCAGAATGAATCGAAAATTGTTTCCACTTTTTTGACCGAAGGCCCGACAAGCATCAAATCAAGATCGCGAAAATTGGAGGCCTTGCCCGCTCCGAAATAGGCGTCGGCAATATTACGCCCGCCTACAAAAGCAATGCGCCCGTCAATGATAAAAGCTTTGTTGTGCATTCTGCGGGTGACTGTTAATGCACGTAACACCATTTCAAGACCGCGTCTCAAACCACCGTTTCGCGCCCGTCCGGGGTTGAACATCCGTATTTCTATGTTCGGATGTTTATCAAGCGCAACATAGGCCGGATCACGCCCCTGTGCATTAATATCGTCAAGCAACATACGGACGCGAACGCCTCTATCGGCAGCATCCATCACCTCTTTCAAAAGAAGGCGACCCGTGAGGTCATCATCCCAGATATAATACATGAGATCAAGACTGCGTCCGGCAAGTCCGGTTCCGACAGCGCGGCCGGCAAAAGCATCAAGATTACTGATGAAAAGTGACAGCCCGTCTTTTTCAACACCCAACCCGTTTTCACGTTTTGCCAAATCTTCGATTTTCTGGTCTATTTTTGTGCTTTTTCCACCTATTTTCAGCGCAAAAGAACTTTCGCCGCGCGCACTTTTTGCAAAGCGTCCGTAAGCATAGACAGCCAGCATAGAGGCTAACGCAAACACGATAACAATTGCGATGACTAAATGTAGAATGTTCAAAGAAAAGGCTCTCTTGTTCCAGAAAACGATGTAATCTAATATAATTGGCTAATGTCGTCTATTCATTTCCTGAATTGGCTATTTTAAAAAATAGTTGATAGTGGCTCGATTCATTATAGGCGACAAACAGTAACAGGTAACAATAACGCTATCTTTTTTTGGGGAAACATTTTTTTCAGCCTTCCGGTTTTAAGTTTGATGACTTTCCCGGAGGTTTTGCCAATTTTGAAAACTCTTTTTATCAACAAGTGAAAAATCGCAATGGCCTGTTCCTTTCCGGAGGCCAGTCTTGAAGACTTGTCGTCCGATGTAAAAAGGCAAACCTCTATTGATCTCAAAAAATAATTTGATTTTGCTGCTTTTAAATAAATAATGGATAAAAATAAAGAATCCGTTGAACGGAAGATGAACGATAGAAATAAATGGCGAAGCGGATTTCACCCTATGATGGCCCTTGTTTTCTGTCTTTTCAACGTTGCAATAGAAGTATCGTCACGACAAAATTGATTGGGCGTTCAAATGGTTGAACAAACTGAAGAATTGTCGCCTCATTGGCGGCGAAATCTCATCATATCGGCTTTCGGTGCCTTTACGACGATTGTCGGGATGACTGTTCTTTTGCCTTTTTTGCCACTTTTTGTTGAAGAAATCGGAGTGAGTGATCCGAAAGCCATTTCGGAATGGTCAGGAATTGCATATGCAGCGACGTTTTTTTCTGCAACTCTTGTCGCGCCTTTGTGGGGCCGTTTGGGCGACCGTTACGGGCGTAAGCTTATGTTGGTTCGTGCAAGTTTCGGCATGGCAATTTCGATCGGATTGATGGGCTTTGTTACCAGCATTTCACAATTGGTTTTATTGCGTTTATTGACAGGGCTCGCCGGAGGTTATGCCTCGGGAGCGGCTATTCTAGCAGCCACGCAAACGCCGAAAGATAAAACCGGATGGGCACTGGGCGTTATTTCGTCCGGTGTTATGGCTGGCAATTTTATCGGTCCATTGATTGGCGGTATTTTACCGGATTACATCGGCATAAGAACGTGTTTTGTCGCTATCGGTATTCTGATTTTTATAACTTTTATCATTACAACATTTGCGATCAGTGAAAATCATAAGGTATTTGTTGACCGGCGTCGCAAAAAAAACAATGGCATGCTCACGCGAAGTCTCTTTAACCACAATGTTAGCGCAATGTTGCTAACCGGAGCGCTTCTAACATTTGCCAATCTGTCAATCGAGCCGATTATAACAATTTTTGTAAATACTCTGTCCAAAGGGGGAGCGAGTGTAACTTTCTGGGCAGGTCTTGTTATGTCAATGACAGCATTAGGAAGTGCGCTATCGGCAACCCAACTCGGCCGGCTCGCTGATCGCGTCGGGCATTGGAAAGTGTTAGTCTGGGCAATGATTGCAGCTATCATTCTCGTCGTGCCGCAAGCATTTGTGACATCCGCATGGATGTTGGTTGTACTGCGCTTTCTGCTCGGTCTGGCACTTGGTGGACTGATTCCTTGTGTAACTGCTATTTTGCGTCATATCGTACCGGATGATGCTGTGGGAACTGTCTTGGGGCTTTCTGTTTCGTCCCAATATGTCGGGCAGGTTCTGGGGCCTGTTTGCGGCGGTTTTATTGGTGGGTGGTTCGGCGTTCGTCCAGTCTTTTTTGTAACCGCCTTGGTTATTTTCGTCGCCATTGTCATAAACCTGAAACTTTATCGATATCACGAAAAGGCGTGAGGCCGCACAAATATCGACAATATATCTATTGTCATAGCTTGAAACGTGCCAAGAAAATCGGAGGTGGTGAATTCAAATGCCAATATTGATAGAAAAAGGCGGTCAGAGACCGCCTTTTTTACAAATCATCATATGCCTTTTCAAATAGTAAGCTTTTAATAAAAGGCAGTTCAATCCGAACCAATTTAATGGTCAGAAGCGACTGACGCACCGATGCCGGTTTCAGAACGGATCTGTTGGGCAGGAAAGCCGGCGCGATCTTCCTGTGCACGGTTGCTGTTGTCGGTAATTGAAAACAACCATACACCGCCAAAGCCCAATATCATCGAGAAGAGGGCAGGTGAAGTATAGGGGAAGAGCACCGTATCCGGTGAGAAACCGAATGTCGAAACCCATACGGCCGGCGAGACAATTGTGAGGCCGACAGAAGATATGAGTCCAAGGAAGCCCCCGATCACTGCTCCCCGTGTGGTACATTTTTTCCACAGGATGGAAAGCAGAAGAACAGGAAAGTTTGCAGATGCTGCAATAGCAAAAGCAAGTGCAACCATAAAGGCCACGTTTTGCTGTTCGAAAACAATGCCAAGTAGAATGGCAATGATGCCGATGATGACCGTAGCAATGCGTGATATCCGCAGTTCGACGTCACTTGCTGCCGTGCCTTTTTTTAAGACCATATTGAAAATATCATGGGAAATTGCTGTTGCACCGGAAAGAGTAAGGCCTGCCACAACAGCCAGAATAGTCGCAAAAGCCACAGCAGAAATAAAACCGTAGAACATATTTCCGCCGACCGCCTTTCCGACCATAACCGCGGCCATATTGGCCGCTCCTGCACCACTTGAAAGGGGCGCTGAAAGTACCGGATCGGAGAGAACAAGTGCAATGGCACCAAAACCGATAATAAAGATAACAATATAGAAATATCCGTTCCAGATCGTTGCCCACAAAACAGATTTTCGGGCTTCTTTTGCATTCGGGACAGTGAAAAAACGCATCAGAATATGTGGCAGTCCGGCGGTTCCGAACATTAATGCCATGCCGAAGGAAATAGCCGAAATCGGATCCTTTATAAAACCACCGGGAGACATGATCGATTGTCCGGCAGCAATCGCTTCAGGCGAAGTGGCGTCAACAGAGTTTTTTTGGGCAAACAATGTCGCTTTAACGTTGACTGCGGCCTGAAAGAAATTTTCAAAGCTGAAGTTAAATTTCAACAAGATCATGAATGCCATAAAAGTGACGCCGATAAGAAGCAATACGGCTTTGATGATCTGCACCCATGTTGTGGCTGTCATTCCACCAAAAAGCACGTAAATCATCATCAAAACACCGACAAGAATTACGGCATAAAGATAATCCAGTCCGAACAGGAGTTTGATAAGCTGGCCGGCACCGACCATTTGTGCAATCAGATAAAAAGCGACAACGGCAAGTGTCCCGCAGGCGGCGAATATCCGTATCGGGGCGGTTGCAAAACGGAACCCTGCGACATCGGCAAAATTGAAGCGACCGAGGTTGCGTAATCTTTCCGCCACAAGAAACATGACAATAGGCCAACCGACAAGAAAGCCGACGGCATAGATCAATCCGTCATAACCGACGCTCATGACCATAGCCGAAATTCCAAGAAAGGAAGCGGCAGACATAAAGTCACCGGCAATAGCCAAACCGTTCTGAAAACCGGTTATACCGCCGCCAGCGGTATAGAAGTCCGCTCGTGACCGGGTTCTGTTTGCAGCCCATTTGGTAATCCACAGGGTCAGAGCGACAAACACGAAAAACATGATAATTGCCGACCAGTTCGTGGCTTGTTTAGGAAGTTCTCCGCCAATGGCATCGGCTTTCGCATTGATGTTGTTCGAGAGAAAAATGAGGAAAGTACCTATCCCGAAGACGGGCTGCCTTTTTAAAAAACAAAAGAGGTTCATTGCTTAACCTCCTTTTTAATCTCGTCGATATAATGGTCGTAACTGCTATTTGCGATCAGAATATAGATTGCAGTTAAAAGCACCATGACAACAATCACACCTATACCAATCGGGATGGCTATCGTTGTGACGCCGGTACCAATGCGTAAACTCAGGAACTGCTTGTCAAAGGCAATGAGTGCAATCCAGCCATAATAAACAATAAGGGCAATAACGGTAAGAATGCCGCCCAACCTGTTGCGCTTTTTTCTCAACGTAATATAGGCAGGGCTTGCCTCTATCCGGGCAATAGTTTCTTTATCCATGACGGCTCCTCCTCCGCGACAGGAATGATTTTCAAATTCAGTCAGATATTGTTACTTGTAATCCGTGTCACTCATGGGGGGCAGAAGGCGCGAAACGGTTGCTCTCCTCTGATGCCGTTCCAATTTCAGGCCAATAGCTATCCCTGCCGTTCCAGACGTAGTAAAATACTCATATTTCACTTGATTTACTCTGAATTAAAGTAACTAACATGACTATCTTAGGTTTAAAAAATGATTTTTATTTGACACCTCCATAAAATAAATTTCATTCGATTTAAAATAATCATGCAAGTGATATGTTATGTCAATATTGTCAAAATTTAAATTATGTTTTTTGATGATTTTCGTATTCAATTTTTCGTATATATAAATTAAAATCTTTGCTTTGGATGTTTTGTCGCTTTTATGAAAAGCAGTAAGAGATGTGCCGCTGTGTCTAATGTGAGGGAAAATTGCGCAATTCCAATGGCTCTTAATAAGCCGATTCAACTGTGCTGTCGGTCGAGAAAAATCCAGGAAAAATTCTAGTAGGGGAATATCATTAAGCGTCTTATAATATTTAAAGCTTTTGATCTTTTTGAAGATGCACTATTTTGAATAATGGTATTCAAAACACTACCGGAATAAAACAGAATGAAGATAACTATCAAACGGATTTATGAACCATATTCGGAAAATGATGGTTGGCGGGTTTTGATTGATCGCCTCTGGCCAAGGGGGCTTTCCAAGGAGAAAGCCCATATTGATGATTGGCAAAAGGAATTGGCACCGAGCAATGAGTTGCGTCATTGGTTCAACCATGACGTTGCCAAATGGGAAGAATTCAAAAGCCGATATATTTCCGAGCTCGATGGTCAATTGGAAGCGATCGAACTTTTTCTTTCTTCCCTGAAGAAACATCCGCAAGTAACGTTATTGTATGCCGCGCATGATGAAGAACACAACAACGCGGTAGTACTTCTCAATTATCTGGAAAACCGTATTTCCCGGGATTGAGAATATTGTCAGGATCGAGAGCCTGTTTAATTGTCCACATGAAGTCGACAGCATCTCCAAGTTCCATACGCAAATATTTTATCTTGCGTTGTCCTATACCATGTTCACCTGTGCAAGTGCCCCTCATTGATATGGCCCGTTCCGACAGCCTCTCGGTAAATTCATAGATGCGTTTTTCTTCCCTCTCGTTGTCTTTCGGGTAACCGACAAAAACATGAAAGTTGCCGTCACCAACGTGACCGATGATGGGGCCGATCAGATTATGTTCTTTCAGGTCTTTTTGCGTTTCGGTGACGCAATCGGCAAGACGCGAAATAGGCACACAGGCATCTGTAGAAAATACATCGCATTCGGGCAAGCTTGCCTCGGCAGCCCATAAAGCACTATGGCGGGCTTTCCAAAGTTGGGCCCGTTTTTCCGGGTCGGTAGATTGCTGAAAATTGCTCGAACCATGGGCAGAGGCAATTTCGCTAAACGTGGCAGCCTGACTTGCAACACTTGCCTCGTCGCCATGGAACTCGACGCAAAGCGTCGGGCGTGGCTCCAAAGTTAAACCGGAATAGGCGTTGCACGCCTTGACCATGAACTCGTCCATCAGTTCGACACGTGCAAAGGGTATAGCACACTGGATGGATTCGATGACAGTATTACAAGCGTCTCCAATTGTTGCAAAAGTGCAAATGCCACTCGAAACGACTTCGGGTATCGGATGCAGCCTTATTGTGAGTTCGGTAAAAAGCCCGAGTGTGCCTTCCGAGCCAACGAGGAGGCGTGTCAGATCATAACCGGCGGCAGATTTTTTGGCTCTGCTTGCTGTGCGGATGAGGCGTCCATCGGCCATGACCGCCTCTGCACATAAAACCGCCTCTCTCATTGTTCCATAACGAACGGCGCTGGTACCTGATGCGCGTGTGGCCGCCATACCTCCGATTGAGGCATTCGCGCCGGGGTCAATTGGAAAAAACAAACCGCTATCACGCAACCAGCTGTTCAATTTTTCTCGCGTAATACCCGGTTGCACGGTGATTGTCATATCTTCCGGCGAAAAAGATACAACCTGATCCATTTTTGAAAAATCGATACTGATACCCCCATAAGGAGCATTCAACTGCCCTTCAAGCGAGCTTCCCACGCCAAAACCGATAATCGGCATTTTATGACAGGCGCAAATTTTGGCTGTCTTGACCACATCATCTTTTGACAAAGCATAAACAACGCCATCAGGCACTTCGTGCCGCAATTTTGTTTCATTGTGCGAGTGGGTATCTCGAACTGAAAGATTATCGCTGAAACGATTGCCGAAGGCCGTTTCCAATTCTTTACACACGTGATCTACGGTCTTCTTATCTAATTTAGCCATTCTCTACACTCCTCTCCCTGTATTGGATAGCTAATTTAAAATGTTGGCACGATCGAGAGATATTTTTCAATAAAATTATTCATAAAACAAATGTATTATATCAATTATGTATAATATATGTTTTCTTTTATTTGTATATGAGAACGATTTTATAAAAAAACGAAAAATGTATAAGATCAATATTGCAAGAAAAATAGTCTTGCTAACAAAAACGGAAATCAACAGCCTCCATCAGCACATGTTTTCCGAAAGGTTGTAGAATCATGTTCCACTGACAAACACTCGTTTTGTTATCATTTAAAAAAATGAAAAAGCAAAAATTACTTAATAAATTAAACGCAGTCATAAGTTTTAAAAGACGATTATGATATTCTGTTATGCGGATTGTAAGTTTTAATAAAATAAATAAACCCGAATAAAATCCCGAAAATAAAATAAGATCAGAAAATAAAAGAAAGCTGCCTATTTACTCAAAAACAGGCAGCCGATGATAAGTCAATTTTTATCAAATACACCGGAATGAAGCGAAGCTGAAAATTATTGTTTTGAATTCATTGGTTGAAGAGCCGCTTCACTTTTGATTGTCAATAGTCTTCAAAACCATATTTTCCGGGGTTGAGAATATTGTCAGGGTCGAGAGCTTTTTTAATAGCCCGCATATAATCGACAGCATCTCCGAGTTCGAGCCGCAAATATTTTGCTTTTCTTTGCCCGATGCCATGTTCGCCTGTGCAAGTTCCATCCATAGAAATTGCCCTTTCGGACAATCTTTCGGAAAATTCGTAGACCTTCTTTTCTTCTTCTTTATTACCTTTGTGATAGCCGAGAAGAACATGGAAGTTTCCATCACCGACATGACCGACCATTGGTCCGATGAGGTGGTGCTCCTGAAGGTCTTTCTGTGTTTCACCCACGCAATCGGCAAGCCGCGAAATAGGGACACAGGCATCAGTGGAAAATACATCGCAATCGGGCAGGCTTGCCTGAGCAGCCCAAAAGGCTTCGTGGCGCGCTTTCCAGAGTTCGGCGCGTTTATCCGGATCGGTCGAATGTTTGAAATCTTTTGATCCATGGCTTGCTGCTATTTCACCAAAGAGTGAAACTTGTGCGGCAACGCTGGTTTTATCGCCATGGAATTCGACACAAAGTGTGGGAAGGGGATCAAGTTTCAATCCCGAATAAGCGTTACAGGCTTTTGTCATGAATTCATCAAGAAGTTCAACACGTGCGAAGGGAATAGCGCATTGAATTGATTCAATAACTGCATTGCAAGCATCGGTTACAGTCGGGAAAGTGCAAGCGCCGCACGAAACGACTTCCGGAACCGGATGCACGCGCAATGTAATTTCGGTAAAAATACCGAGTGTCCCTTCGGAGCCAACGAGTAGACGGGTCAGGTCATAGCCGGCGGCCGATTTTTTTGCGCGGCTTGCCGTACGAATAATTCTCCCATCTGCCATAACCGCTTCAGCACTTAAAACAGCTTCTCTCATCGTGCCATAGCGCACGGCATTGGTTCCGGATGCACGTGTCGAGGCCATGCCACCAATAGATGCATCGGCACCGGGGTCGATCGGGAAGAAAAGACCACTGTCGCGCAACCAGCTATTCAAAGTTTCGCGGGTAATTCCGGGCTGGACAGTAATGGTCATATCTTCAGGTGAAAAAGAAACAACCTGATCCATTTTTGAAAAATCAATGCTGATACCACCTTTCGGGGCATTGAGCTGTCCTTCAATGGAACTTCCGGCCCCAAAGGGAATAATCGGCATTTTGTGCTTAGCGCAAATCTTTACGATCTTTACAACATCGTCTTTGTTGGTTGCATAGACAACGCCATCAGGAGTTTGTTGATAAAGTGCGGTCACATTATGGGAATGAGCCTGACGGACAGAAAGATTGCGGCTGAACCTATCTCCGAAAGCCGCTTTCAATTCTTCACAAACACGATCTATTGTCGCTTCATCGCAGTGTTTTGCCATTCTTTTTACTCTCTCTTTGGGTGGGCAATTTTCTTTTGCCACTTTCGCGCCAAGCGCAAGAAATTGCAATGATATTTCAAAATATTATGATTGATAATGGGCTTCCGCGATAATTTTTTTAAAGGATTGAAAATTTATTCCAAAGGAATAAGCGCATTTGTTTATCCATTGTGAAATCGTTTCTGTTAATACACACTGGTTCGATGACAAAATGTTTTGGTGAATGTCAACTTCACCCGTCATTCAAGCATGATTATTTTGGCTGTTCAAAGAGGATGCAAGTGACAGACTTAATTCACGTCTGTCTCCATGCTTTTTGTGAATGCTCTCACCTCTGGTCAATCCACTTTAAAACTCTTCATTCAATATGATGAGCGGCGAAGATTGACCCGATCTTCTAATAAGGTTGGTGAGAGCACTGTTAGCCTACAAACGGGGTCTGAAACGTTTCAAACGCAATGCATTGGAAAGCACAAAGACACTTGAAATTGCCATTGCTGCGGCAGATAGCATTGGCGATAATTGTACGCCCCAGACAGGATAGAAAATTCCGGCTGCAACAGGAATAAGCAAAACATTATAACCGAATGCCCAGAACAAATTCTGCTTGATGTTGCGGATTGTTGCTTTTGAAATGGCAATCGCATTGACAACGCCTGTCGGGTCGCCCGACATCAATACAACATCGGCACTTTCAATAGCAACATCGGCACCGGTCCCGATGGCAATACCGGTATCGGCAGCGGCAAGTGCCGGCGCATCATTGATGCCATCACCGACAAAGGCGACCCGCCGTCCAGACCCGCGAATTTTTTCCACAGCATCTACTTTTCCTGCCGGAAGCACTTCGGCGACGATTTCTGAAATACCGAGTTTTGAGCCGATTGTTTTTGCTGTGTTACGATTATCTCCTGTGACGAGCGCTGTTGCGACGCCCATGTTTTGAAGTTCGGCAATCGTTTTTCCCGAATTCTGTTTGACGGGATCTTCAACGGCAAAAATTGCAGCCGCGTTATTGTCTATTGCCGCATAAAAAGGCGTCATGCCTTCATTGCCGAAAATCTCGGCATCTTTGGAAAAGCCGGAGATATCAACATTTATCTCGTTCATATAACGGTCGGCCCCGATAATGACGTCTCGTCCATTTACTTTGCCGGAAATACCAAATCCGGGTTTGGAATTGAATTCTTCAACAGCCGAAAGGGTTATTCCGGCCTTTTTTGCAGCTTCATTCAAAGCCTCGCCAATCGGGTGTTCGGAGCGTAGTTCCACCGCTGCAACATCCGCCAATGTTTGTCTTTCATCAAATCCCTTGGCTGTGATTATTTTATGTAATACCGGTTTGCCCACCGTCAGCGTGCCCGTTTTGTCAAAGGCAACAACATTAGTATCACGCAAGGTTTGTAACGCATCGCCGCGACGGAACAGAATACCAAGTGTTGCTGCCCGACCTGTGCCCACCATAATGGATGTCGGGGTTGCAAGACCCATTGCACAAGGGCAGGCGATGATGAGTACCGATACGCCGGCAATAAGCGCATGCGGAAATTGTGGAGCAGGGCCGACAAAAAACCAGATAAAAAACGTAACAATTGCGGCTGCAAAAACAGCAGGAACAAACCAGCCGGTTACCTTATCGACCAAAGCCTGTATGGGTAGTTTTGCACTTTGTGCGTCTTCGACCATTTTCTGGATTTGTGCAATAAGTGTATCGCCACCGATCTTTTCAGCACGAAATGTCAAGGAGCCATTACCGTTGACAGTTCCGCCATAAACTTTGTCGCCTTCTTTTTTGGCAACGGGCAAAGGTTCGCCCGTCATCATGGATTCATCAACATTCGAGTTACCGCTTGTGACCGCGCCGTCAACAGGGAATTTTTCTCCCGGTCGCATAACAATAATGTCCCCGACGGCAACATCATCAAGCGCAATATCTGTTTCTTCGTTATCTCTTAAAACGCGTGCTGTTTTCGGTTTCAAACCGGCAAGCATACGGATGGCTTCACTGGTGCGTCCACGTGCGCCCGCTTCAAGATAACGGCCGAGCAGGATCAAGGTAACGATAACGGCCGCTGCCTCGAAATAAACATTGTTGGTTCCCTCAGGCATATAAGTGCCTGCGAAGGTTGCAACGGTAGAATAGGACCATGCAGCAAAGGAGCCAACAGCAACAAGCGAGTTCATATCCGGAGTCGCACGAAAGAGATTGGGAATGCCGGATTTGAAAAACCGCCAACCGGGGCCGAACAGAACCAGCGTTGTCAAAATGAATTCGACGAGGCGAGAAGGGAACATGCCGATGGTTGTCATAACAAAATGATGGAAGGGCGGTATGATATGGCCGCCCATTTCAAGAACAAAAACCGGAATGGTGAGAATAAGAGCTATAACCAGAGAGCGGCCAAGTTTATGCGCCTCGACAGCTTGTCTGTCGACTTCTTCATGATTATTGATGGGCTTTGCACCATAACCGGCTTTGGTTACTGCTTTTTCCAGCGCATCAATTGTCGTCACATTTTTGAGCATCTCGACATGGGCGCGGTTTGTTGCGAGATTAACAACAGCAGTCTTCACCCCGCCTACAGAGAGAAGTGCCTTTTCAACGCGCCGCACACAAGAAGCGCAACTCATCCCATCAATATCAAGGTCAACCGGTTGGTAACCCACTTCATAACCGGCTTTCTCGACAGCATGCACAAGCTCGTCAATGCCAAGTTTATTCCGGCTCGTAACGTCAGCCTTTTCTGTTGCCAGATTGACGACAGCATTGTCTACGCCTTCAACTTTTTTTAAAGCCTTTTCAACGTGGCGAACACAAGATGCACACGTCATCCCTTCAATATCAAGCTCTATATGAAATTTGTCTTTTGCCGGAGATTGACTGTTTTCTTCCGTTTGTGAAGTTGTTGTCATGAAACGCACCTTTCACATCAAGAGATAATGGTTACCCTCATGGGAAGGTCAAGAGAAAAAGATGAAAAAGAAAAAGCCTTATCCGGAATAAACCGGATAAGGCTCATATTGATAAAGTGTGAAATGCCGAAGAGGAAAAAATCAATATGTGTCGTTGATACGTGCAACAGCATGGAAGTCGATTGCACGACCGCTGAGTTCTGCAACCCGGGAGACTTCCTGCTTTTTCTCAAGACCGGAAACAAAGACCACATTCGGCACTTTACGCAATTCCTCGTCAGGAGCAATAGAACTGGCATCCTTCACAGTAATCGGTGCTCTGTTTTCAGCAATAATATTTTTGAGGTCATCTGTCGCCGGACGATCGACCTTCGGGGCAGTTTTAGGTGTTTCGGCAGCTTTTTCCGTCTCTACTGCTGCAACCGTGGATTTATCGGGTGATTGTGCTTCATCGGCATCGGCATAATCATCATCTTCCTCATAATCATCATCCGGTACAGCTATGATCTCGTTGGCTTCAATGAGCGCTGTCAGATCATCACCGGGGACGTTATCGGTTGGTTTACCCGATCCTGCACCATTATTGGCAATAGCAAGAGCAACCTTGTCGGCTTCATCCTGACGCAAAGGTCTTGCTTCGGGTAAAGGAATATTTGCAACCTTGACAGCGCCTTCCTCTTCCTCACCTTCATCAGGCTTGAACGTCGGTACAGGCACATTGGCATAGGCCATAACCGGTGCTTCGTTTGTCTTTTCTTCCTCGGGCGCCGGTTTCAAACCATTGGCACGCAATGGTGAAGATTCAGGAAGCGGAGCATCTTTTTTGGGTAACGAAACAACTGTTGTTTGTGGTTCCTCTGCTACAGCCGGAGCCTTAGGTTGTACTCTTGACGGTTGAGAAGGAACTTGTTCGTCGGAGTTTTTACGTCCGAACAGAGAACTGAAAAACCCATGTTTTTGTGTTGAGGTTGTTGCACTGGCATAGACAACCGGTGCACCGCGACGGGCGAGCCATTCGGCCTTTGCCTGGTCGTAGCCGGCAAGCGGTTTGCCATCGCTCGGGATATACATGGTTTTTCCATCGGGGAACAAAGCCATCAATTCGCTGCGGCTCATACGTGGCCAATGGCGAACATTGCCCACATCCATATGGACAAAAGGCGAGCCTGAACGAGGATAATAGCCGACGCCGCCAACTTGCTGTTTCAAACCGATAGCACGCAATTTGGCAAGATTGACATCAGGTAGATAGAAATCCATTGCATGGCCAAGTGTATGCTGGCTGTTTTTGGCAACGCCACTATCGGGCGAGCGAGAACGCAACATATTGTTGGTAGCCGGTGAACGGTATGCTGATACGACATTGATGTATTCGCGCGATCCGCTGGTGCGGTAGACAGACCAGATAAGGTCGAACAGACGTGGATCCATATTTGTCGGCTCATTACGACGCCAATCGCGCAAGAAAACGTTCAGCCGCTTCAAACCGGCCGGATCATATTTGCCATCACGTTTGAAAACGATTTCGGCTTTTTCACCTGTATGGACGTAATAGAGTTTCAAAGACCTAGTTTCAGCCTTTGCTGCTACCGGTGCCAACATAAAGGACAAAGCTGTACCCATTGCCATAAAGGCCAATGACAAACGACGAAATGTCCAAAATGATTTTTTCAAACCGTCAACCACCATTCGTAAAACCTGCCCTGTTACCCGCGGATGAGACGCGTTAATCAAAAACGTAGTGTTCAATTAACTCGCTCCCCGACCATCTAAAATCGGCTTTATAGTTAGCAAAGCCTAACCCAGAATGGTTAACAGCAGCTTTATATGTGATCCAGCAAACAATGATGCTGATCAAATACGACTATACCATGGCAAAAATGCCACAGAAGAGAACAAATATCAAAAATTCAGTAACATTTTGTTACGATGGTTAATTTTTTCTTTTTATTGACATATTCCTGCGCAGCATCTTGCCGCTTCAAGTTGAATATTGGGATTGAATAGGCTGAAAACAAGTCTTGCACACGTTGACAGACTTGTTTTTGACAGGGCGAAGAATTTTCAACAGAATTCGGATAAAGCTTCATTGTCTTTTATCCGGTTAGCTAATAGCAGGAGAATTTCGTGGTCAAAACGAATTTTTCTTTAAAAAAAGCCAAACACTACGCGCCGTGAGTAAAAAGGGGGTTGGAATTTTGCAGATGATAAAAAATGGATGAATAAGAAATTTCAGACCATCCGATTTTATATTTTCCGAATTTCGACTTTTTAAATTCTTCAGGCTTTCTTCATTGTTAAAAAATGATCCGATCAGCTGGATTACCTATGTTCTTCATAATCGCGATAAAAATCGGCATCCAGCAATCAAATGAGAAATTGAGGCCGACTATCAATTAAAAGGCCGTGTAGACTTTCGTCAAAATTTATTTTGCTCGTCGAATGCAGGATGCATTTCGTTTTTTTCAGTCAATGAAAGAACTACGGAACTGGCGAACTGCTTCGTTTGTCAGAGAAACAGTTTTTTTCTCATGTGGGGGCAAAAGCCTGCAACTTGCTCTACTCAATACTTAGTTTGAACCGGATAGAGATATCTATTGGCTTTTCATTCCGACAACTGGACAGAAAAAATATGGCGACAGTCGATCAACTGCCGCCATACAGATAGATTATAAGTGAGGTCGTAGGATCTATAGATCAGCTCGACTCTCGTGCCCCGTTCAGCTGGCGCGACGCAGTGCTTCCGACTCCTTCTGGTTCTCGGCGTGGTATTCGTCGAGTTTCCGATAAAGAGTTGAACGACCAATGCCGAGACGCCGGGCTGCTTCACTCATCCGACCACGATAATGGTGAACTGTGCGTTCTATAATCTCGCGTTCGAGTTCGTTATAAGCACGGATTTGCCCGTTATCATCAATAAGCTGAATACTATAACGGCTATTTTTTTCGGCTGTATCAATTGGCACATTACTTCTGAAATCCGTAACCTGATTTCCCGTAAGTTGCGGAAAATCACGGATTGTCAATAACGGCCCCTGACTTAACAGGACCGCGCGAAAGAGCACATTCTCCAGCTCACCAACATTTCCCGGCCAGTCATGTTGCAGCAAAAGTGACAATGCCGAACCTGCCACGCCATGCACATGCGGTTGACCACTTTCAACAACAATATGTTCAATAGCGCGCTGGGCAATATCGGAAAAATCATCACGCCGCTCACGAAGGGGGGGCACGATAACGTGACACTCTCGCAAGAGATCATAAAACTCCTTCAAAAACAGACCGTCTTCCACCAACCCTTGCAGACGGGACGTCGAAATAACCGTCAGACGGAACTTGGGTTCGCTGTCTTTTTCCGCTTCCTTGCGTTTTTTCAGGAAATCGATCCACCGTTTCTGCTGATTGATTTCCAGACGGTCAATTTCGCAAAGACAAATTGTCCCGTGATCAATCGAATGGATGTGTGGCAGAATTTTTGTCTCCCACTTTTTACTATCTTGCGCAGGGTCGGAAATCGGCACGCATTGGATGCGAACAAATTTGCCCGTTGCATAAGGACTTTCATGGTGAATAACGCGGGCAAGTGTTTCTCTTCCGGTTCCCTTTTCACCTTCAATCAGAAGATTTTTGGTTGACAAAGCAGCTTGCTTTGCCTGCTCGAAAGGCTCTTTCATCGCTTCACTGTTTGCGTAAAGATCGGAAAAACGCAAATGGTTTTCCTGCTGGCGACGAATGTAATGCACTTCGCGTTCATAGGTATTGTTGATCGACAGATTGCCCAGTGTCACGCTGAGTCTGAGCGATGTAATCGGATAAACGAGATAATCGACAGCGCCAGCTTTCAGACTTTTCTGAAGAAGCTCTTCATTCTCGACATCCGACATAACAACGAGTGGTGCGGCAAATCCGGTAACCCGAATTGTAGAAATGAGATCGGTTCCGCCAAGGTCACTCATCATCAAATCGACCAATGCAAATGAAATGTTACGGCGTCTGCGCAACAGATCAAGTGTGCGCAGTCCGTTTTCCGCTTCAATTACACGATAACCGAGGGCGCGAAGTATGGAAGAAGTGTTGGCTCGTTTACCATAGTCTTCGGCTGCTACTAGTATAGGACCCATCATTGCTTTCATCATCTCCTTTGTGATGACGAAAACGCACGGATAGGAGTTTGGTTGCAAAACATAGGTATACCTCGTTTGCCCCGCAAGCGGAAAACTACTATCAATCTGGTGATTACATGCAACAGAAAAGAGAATTTTTTTCAAAAAAAATGGTTTTCCGTTGATTTCCATCAAAACCGACATATTGATAGAACCATAACATGTTGTTACAGCTTTTTTCAGTTGTTGTTTTTCCGCTTGGTCGCGGTTTATTGGAGCAAACCAGATGAAACGTATTGCGCCCACTCTTTGTCTCACTGCAATGGCATTTGCCCTTTCAGCTTGTAATCTTTCACAAAATTACGGTCAGCGCCCTTCGGTGCAGAACATTCCTACCGGAATAGATGGCCAATGGGTTGACAAAAACGGTATCGTATCATCGTTCAGAAACGGTATTTTCGAGACTCGTTCTTCCGATACAAAAGAAAAGCTTTCTGAAGGAAATTACCGCTTCCGCAATCCGCAACTTGTAGAAATCGAAATGCGCTCGATTGTCCGCGGCACAGTTTCCCGCGTAAACTGCGCGGTTTCGAACAGCACGATGCAACTCTTGTGTACATCAAGCAACGGTTCGCAATTCTCGCTTAATAGAAAAATTTAGACTAGTAATACAGAACTCACAGATTGAGATTTAATGGAAAATAAAAAAAGTAAAGTTGGCGTCCTCCTGATTAATCTTGGGACGCCGGAAGGTACCGATTCGACAAATGTACGCAAATATTTGCGTGAATTTTTGTCTGATCGACGGGTAATAGAATGGCCACGCATTTTATGGTACCCGATTCTTTATGGAATAGTTCTCAACGTACGTCCGAAAAAGTCTGGTGCACTTTATAAGCGTATCTGGAATTATGAATTGAATGAATCGCCTTTGCGCACTTATACGCGTGCTCAGGCTGAAAAGCTCGGTCCACTTCTTAATGAACCGAATGTCGACGTCTATTGGGCTATGCGCTATGGCAAGCCTTCGATTGATGAAGTGCTCGGCGCAATGATCGAGAAGGGGTGCGAAAAAGTTCTGTTTTTCCCGCTTTACCCCCAATATTCTGCCACAACAACGGCAACCGTGCTCGACGCGGTTTTTGCAAGCCTTGAAAAACGTCGTTATCAACCGGCTATACGCTCTGTTCCACCCTATAGCGATGATCCGGTTTATATTGACGCGCTCGCCCATTCGGTCGAGACACATTTGAAGACACTCGAATTTGTTCCGGAAAAGATCATTGCGTCCTATCACGGTATTCCTCAATCCTACGCAAAACGCGGCGATCCTTATCCGGAAGAGTGCGTGCGCACAACCGAAGCTTTGCGTAAACGCCTTGGAATGGACGAGAACAAGCTCATTATGGCATTCCAATCACGCTTTGGCCCTGAGGAATGGTTGCAGCCTTATACAGCCGCGACCGTTGAAAAACTTGCGAAAGAAGGCGTCAAATCTATCGCAGTCTTCAATCCGGGTTTTGTCGTTGATTGTTTGGAAACAGTCGATGAAATGGGCCATGAAGCGCAAAAGACTTTCAAAGAAAATGGCGGAGTGAATTTTGTCCATATTCCCTGCCTGAATGACAGTGAAGACGGCATGAAAGTCATTGCCCATCTTGTACGAAGAGAACTTCAGGGCTGGATTTGAAGTATTGCTGACATTTTGAAACACTTGCATTGATCATTAAACGGGGGAAAGCTGGCTAGCACTGCTGTTTGCAGCTTTCCTTGATCAGGTAAAACTGCAACGATACCGCCACTGTTCTTAAGATTTACCCAAGGAGAGGAATGTGGTCGGTTTTAATATCGCTTTACTGTTGTTGGTTGTGCTGGTTGTTGCAACATTGTTTGCCGGAATTAAACAGGTTCCCCAAGGCTATCAATATACAATCGAACGTTTCGGCCGTTATACAAAAACCTTGATGCCGGGACTTAATTTGATTGTTCCGTTTTTTGACCGCATAGGCGCGCGCGTCAATATGAAGGAGCAAGTGCTTGATATTCCCACTCAGGAAGTCATTACCCGCGATAACGCAACTGTTTCGGTTGATGCAGTGGCGTTTTTCCAAGTGCTGAATGCTGCCCAATCTGCCTATCAGGTATCGGATTTGAATTATGCGGTCTTAAACCTCAATATGACGAATATTCGTACTGTTGTCGGTTCAATGGATCTTGACGAGCTTTTATCCAACCGCAACACGATCAATGAAAAGCTTTTGCATGTGGTTGATGAAGCTGCCCATCCATGGGGCTTGAAGATGACTCGTATCGAAATAAAAGATATCCAGCCGCCGCGTGATCTGGTCGACGCTATGGGCCGGCAGATGAAAGCCGAACGCGACAAGCGCGCACAAGTTCTTGAAGCCGAAGGCGATCGCAATGCCAATATTTTGCGGGCGGAAGGTTTCAAACAGGCACAGATTCTGGAAGCAGAGGGAAAGCGGGAAGCCGCCTATCGGCAGGCAGAAGCGCGTGAGCGTCTGGCAGAAGCAGAGGCAAAAGCAACATTGGTTTTGTCCGAAGCCATTGCGAAGGGAAATGTTCAGGCAATCAATTATTTTGTTGCGCAAAAATATACCGATGCCCTTGCCTCTATTGGTACAGCCAATAACCAGAAGGTTGTGTTGATGCCAATGGAAGCTTCTTCGCTTATCGGCTCTCTAGGCGGCATCGGTGCCATTGCAAAAGAAGTTTTCGGCTCGGCATCGCAAAAGAAATAAGGTTTCATGCAAAACCGGAAATTGTGTTTCTATCATGGTCGTCGCATGCGACTTAAACAAGTGGTTTTGAGCAGTCGGAATATGGTAAATCCCTCAGGAGCTTGACCGTTTGTAAACGGTTGAATTTTTAAACAAGCCGGCAAGCTTCATATGGTGAGTGTTACTTCATAAAGTGAGCGTTAAAAACTGGTGTTCAGAAGGAACAAGGATGTTTGATTTATTGATGACCTTGGGAGCATGGAACTGGGTGGTTTTAGGATTTATCCTGCTCCTTCTTGAACTCATTTTCCCAGGCGTATTTTTTGTCTGGTTCGGTTTCGGTGCTCTTTTAACGGCACTTGTTTCTTTGCTTTTTTACAACCTGCCATGGATTGCACACTGGGAAGTGGAAGTCATTTTTTTCCTGATATTTTCTATCATCATGGTGTTGATAGGTCGTAATTTTTTTCGCCGCGATCGCGAAACCGACGAGCCGTTATTAAACAGGAGAACCGACCAGATCATTGGCAAAAAAGTTGTTCTTGAGGAACCCGTTCGCGATGGCAAAGGGCGCGTCCGTATTGATGATACGATATGGCGCATCAAAGGGCCTGATCTTCCTGAGGGCACAGAAGTCAAAGTGGTTGCCTTCGATAATGGTGTTTTCACAATTGAAAAGGCCTGAATTCAAGGCCACCCATGATCGCGCAATTCTTCAATGTGTTTTGCTGAAAAGTCTTATCAATGTTGGACATTTTTTGATGTGCTTCATTTTCGACCGGTCAGGCTCTCCTCTTTTCCGACAAAGCTTCCGGATTTCATTTTTTAAACTGTGATAAATAAAGCGATCAACGTGATCTTTTTTTTCGTGAACGGTTTTCCTTTTTAATAAATTCGTTTATTCCCTGTACTGGAACATCAAGCAGGAATTGAAAAAACTATGCGACTGGGTGGGCGCCTTCAGGCGGCAATTGAAGTATTGCAGGATATCAAATCGCGCCGGCGGCCGGCTGCGGAAGCACTTAAAGACTGGGGGCTTTCGCATAGATTTGCTGGCGCAGGTGACAGGGCTGCAATCGGCAATATTGTTTATGATGCCTTGCGGGAACGTTATTTGCTTGAATGGCGTATGGATAGCGATGATCCTCATGACACAGCCTTTGGTGCAATGTTGGAAGATGGCGGGCTTTCGCTTGATGAACTTGCGCGTAGTCTTGATGGAGACCGTTTTGCACCGGAACCATTGAGTGAACATAGCCGCAATATGTGGCTCACCAAAAATATTGACGAAGCACCCGATTATATCCGGGGAAATTTGCCGCAATGGTGTGTACCTCTATTTCAGGATATTTTCGGCTCCCATTGGCTTGATGAAGCTGTCGCATTGGCAAAACGCCCACCACTTGATTTACGTGTGAACCGCTTGAAGGCAAAACCCGAAAAGATTGTGCGTGAACTGGCGGGAACAGGTGCAAAACCGGTCTCATGGTTTGATTGCGCTTTACGCATTCCACCGATCGAGAAATTAAAACGGCACCCCAATGTGCAGGCAGAACCGGCCTTCCAAAAAGGCTATTTTGAAGTGCAGGATCTCGGATCACAAATCGTGGCAAGACTTGCTGAAGCAAAAGCCGGCATGCAAGTGCTCGATTATTGTGCCGGCGCTGGTGGAAAAACATTGGCTATGGCGGCAGATATGGAAAACCGTGGTCAAATTCACTGTTATGACGCGGAAAAAGCCCGTCTTGCTCCGATTTTTGATCGTCTGCGCCGCTCCGGTGTGCGCAATGTTCAACCTCACGTCAATATAAGCGAACTCGACGCATTGAGGGAGCAAATGGATATTGTGCTGCTTGATGCACCTTGCACGGGTACGGGAACATGGCGCCGCCGTCCGGATGCCAAATGGCGCTTGACAGATGGCCAGCTTGAACGCCGTATTGCTGAACAGAAAACCGTTTTAAATGCAACTTTACCTTATCTCAAAACTGGCGGTCATCTCGTCTATATTACATGTTCGCTGCTTTCTTCCGAAAATGACAAACAAATAGCGGCTTTTCTTGCCGAGAATTCGCAATTCAAAGAAATCGACATGAAAAATTTGTGGAAGCAACATTTTGGGGATAAGGCACCGAAACCGGTTTTTCCTGCACATGGGCTGGTTTTATCTCCGGCAAGTACAGATACAGACGGCTTTTTTATATCGGTTCTTGAAAAACGTTAAATATAATGACGAGGTCAAGCATGTGGGGTGAAAAATCGGTTCTTTTTTTGATGGCAACCGAACTCGAATATGGCGAGCACCTCAAAAAGCTCATTAAGCCGCACATTATCGGCGTTGGGCCGATCGAGGCTGCCATCCATACAACAAAAATTTTATGTTCTATGAAAAACGGGAGCCGCTTGCCCGATCTTGTTGTTTCGCTCGGTTCAAGTGGCTCACAAAAGCTTAAACAAACAGAAGTTTATCAGGTGTCGTCTGTGAGCTGGCGCGATATGGATGCGACGGTACTCGGGGTTGAAAAGGGGGTAACGCCTTTTGTTGATCTGCCTGCAACAGTGGACATGCCCACACTGATACCCGATTTCCCGTCTGCAAGCCTATCGACCGGCGGCAACGTAGTCTCGGGTGATGGCTATAAAAATATAAAAACCGATATGGTTGATATGGAGACCTATGCCGTATTGCGAAGCTGCCAGACATTCAATGTTCCTTTGTTCGGATTGCGCGGTATATCCGATGGTCAAAAGGAGCTGGGACGTCCAATGGATTGGCGACAATATCTTCATATTGTTGATGAAAAACTGGCAAATGCGCTGAAGCTGCTTGATAAGGTGCTGGAACAACCGGAAAAATGAAATTGACGGGCTATCAAAATAACGAGCCATTATTTCGAAAGCTTTGCGGTTTAAAAACCTGTTTTCTTGTGTGACACCCGATTGCATTTATCCAAAAGACTCTTTAAAGGCTTTCTATGAGCACAACACATCCCGACACAATTCTGATTATAGATTTCGGTTCGCAAGTGACCCAGCTTATTGCACGCCGTGTGCGTGAAGCCGGTGTCTATTCCGAAATCGTTCCGTTCCAGTCTGCGGCACAAGCTTTCAAGCGTATCAAGCCGAAAGCAGTTATTCTCTCCGGTTCTCCCCATTCAACCGTTGATATAGGCTCGCCCAGAGCACCCCAAGAAATATTCGATGCAGGGATTCCTGTTCTTGGTATCTGTTATGGCGAACAGACAATGTGCGCGCAACTTGGAGGCAAAGTCGAAGCAGGGCATGAACGCGAGTTCGGGCGCGCAGATCTTACCGTTAAAGAAGATAGTGCTCTCTTTCAAGGCATTTGGAAAAAAGGAACCCATCATCAGGTCTGGATGAGCCATGGCGACAGGGTCACTGCTTTGCCGGAAGGTTTCAAGGTTATCGGCACCTCTAAAGGTGCGCCTTTTGCTGCAATTTCCGATGAAAATCGCCATTTTTATGCCGTGCAATTCCATCCTGAAGTTGTTCATACTTTGGATGGCGCCCGTCTTTTGCAAAATTTTGTCCACAATATCGCCGGTATCAAAGGCGATTGGTCGATGAAAACCTATCGCGAACAGGCCATATCTGCCATTCGCCGGCAGGTAGGGAAGGGGCGCGTTATTTGTGGCCTTTCGGGCGGAGTTGATTCGTCTGTTGCGGCGGTGCTTATTCATGAAGCCATTGGCAATCAGTTGACATGCATTTTTGTCGATCATGGTTTGATGCGCAAAAATGAAGCTGAAGAGGTCGTCTCGATGTTTCGCGAGACTTATAATATTCCGCTTGTTCATGTTGACGCTTCCGATCTTTTTATCAATGCGCTTGAAGGGGTGAGCGACCCTGAAAAGAAGCGCAAGATTATCGGGCGCCTTTTTATCGAGGTTTTTGAAAAAGAGGCCAAAAAGCTTGGTGGTGCAGAATTTTTAGCACAGGGCACACTTTATCCGGATGTAATCGAGAGTGTGTCATTCTCGGGTGGTCCCTCGGTTACCATCAAAAGCCATCACAATGTTGGCGGTTTGCCGGAACGCATGAATATGAAACTGGTTGAACCACTACGCGAACTGTTCAAGGATGAAGTTCGCGCGTTAGGACGTGAGCTTGGCTTGCCGGAAAAATTTATCGGGCGTCATCCTTTCCCTGGTCCCGGCCTTGCTATTCGTTGCCCCGGTGGAGTGACCAGAGAAAAACTCGATATTTTGCGTGAGGCGGATGCCGTTTATCTTGATGAAATTCGCAAAGCCGGCCTTTATGATAAAATCTGGCAAGCTTTTGCTGTTCTCCTTCCGGTACAAACGGTGGGTGTCATGGGTGACGGGCGAACATATGAATATGTTTGCGCACTAAGAGCTGTGACCTCGGTCGACGGAATGACAGCCGATTTTTATCATTACGATATGGATTTTCTGGCACAAGCTGCAAACCGCATTATTAACGAGGTGCGCGGCATCAATCGCGTCGTCTATGATATTACGTCCAAACCACCGGGAACCATCGAGTGGGAATAAAATAAACCGAATATTCGAGAATATTGTAAATGCCATTGAAGAACAGGTTTCCTCAATGGCATGTTAAATCAACGACATTAAAAATGTTATATGTTTGGGAATAAAGAAAAAATATTTGCAATTTATTTTTTCGGTTCATATAAATATTCACCTGATGGAATGCCGAATACAATCATCCTTTTAAATTTTGACGCGTTTATTAAATATCGTTCTATTTTGTAATGATACTGAGTAAGATTTTCGCTCATAAAATCGTCTAATTGAGTAAATATGTTTTTTTCTGTGCAAAAACTAAAAGACTTCACCCAACCGTAATATTTCTTTCCTATTTTATCTACGACATAAGATTTAGTATAGAATTTATTTAAGTCAGTATCCTTTTGTAGATATTCACGTATGTGTTTTAACGATATATCAAATATTTCTCTTACTTCTTTTTTTAAGTTTTTGATAGATTGAGCGCTAGGAACACATCGGTTTTTTTGCAATGTACAACCGAGAAAGTTAATGCCGTTAGAACATTTTCCAGTTTCGGCTTTATTATTATTTTTGTCAGGTTCGTATAAATCGAATCCAAGATTAACAACTTGTGATTTGGCATATGAAAATGCTTTGAGTAGGTCAGATTCATTTTTGGAAACCATTAATATATCGTCAATGTATCTCACACAAGTAACATTCATTTTATTTATTTCATGATCAAAATCATATAATAAAACATTTCCTGCAAACGCGGATAAAGAAGAACCCTGAGCTACACCAATCCCATTGTGAGGAAAAAGGGAAGCGTAAGAATTTAATTCTTTTTCGTTGCTTAGTTCAACACTGAGTGCTTTTTTGAATAATTCAGATAGTTCGATATCGTTTGTTTCTGTTCTTACGATATTAACAACTGTATCGACAGGAATTTTTGTGAAAAATGCTTTTATATCTGATTTATAGAAATACTCACATCCGTTTTTAATCGCATCATTTATTAAATTAATTGCAGGGCGGACACCACCATACGGCGAGAGTAGACCACCAACACCATAAAGAGAATTATTTATTTTGTTTATCTTGCCTAATCGGACATCTTGTATCGCTGTAGAACTATTTTTAGTCAACGCCGAGTTGCGTGGTTGGAGAACTTGTAAAATTGCGCGAGCAACCACCCTATTTTTGATACTTCCAATAGCTATCGGGCGCGGATCTTTTCCTTCTCTTTGTCTTTTACGTTTGTCTTTCAAAACGCCTTTAACAGGGTCGAATTTAAATTTTTTTTGTCTCAGTTGGGTGATAATGGTCTTTAAATATCTCTGGTGGTCAGTTTCAAAATTGATCGCTTCTGCCTGAATATCATGATTGCTTGAGCGAAGCGCACTCTCTTTAACATGTCGCCATGCAGAAAACATATTACTTTCAGAACGAACTTCGTTATAAAGTGAGGTTTTCATTCTCAAATCGAGCTCTCCCTTACATACTCACCCGATCATTGAAGCAACACATCGTCTAATGAGCACGGAAATACCGAGCAGCAAGACACCGAGGCAGCACAAGCAACCTTGGCGTGTTCAACATGAAGTGTAACCTGAAAGTTTATATTCATGGTCACAACGTGAATCATGCCAAACGATATGACATGAGTATATAATTAATTAAGATAATTTTCAAGTTAAATAAAAATATTTTAAGAATTATGCTGAAACATACCGCATCAATAAAGCATAATTCAATTGCACATCTTCGGGGATGGGAATGTAGACAATATGCCCATCACCGGGTGCTACAGTAATGTCTTCGTTCTTTTTGTTTTTCAGCGATTTTATCGCAAAATTGATATTGCCATCCGGTGTCATCATTTCCACTTTATCATTCAATTCAAAGCGGTTTTTGACAGCGACTTCCGCAAGCCCGTTTACGCGTTTTCCGGTAAATTCGCCAACAAATTGCTGGCGGCCGGGAAGCGAGGAGCCGGTTGCATAATTCTGGTATTCTTTATGTTTATGGCGTTGCAAAAAGCCTTCGGTATAACCACGGTGGGCTAGGGATTCCAGAACCACCATCAAATTGTCGTCAAAGGGGCGGCCGGCCAGAGCATCATCTATTGCCTTGCGATAAACCTGTGCGGTTCGGGCAACATAATAATGCGATTTCGTGCGCCCTTCGATTTTTAACGAATTGACACCGATATTGATCAGTTTTTCGACATATTGGACAGCGCGAAGGTCTTTCGAATTCATGATATATGTACCATGCTCGTCTTCAAACGCAGTCATTTCGGCTTCCGGTCGATTTGCTTCATGAAGCACAAATACCTTGTCGGTGGTTGCCCCTTCACCAAGATCGGGTTGAATTTCCCCGCTTACCGTCTCTTCAACTTTGACAATTTCTCCAAGTTCATTCTCGACGCCTTCTTCGACACCGTATTTCCAGCGACAGGCATTCGTGCACGTTCCCTGATTGGCATCGCGGTGGTTGATATAGCCCGAAAGAAGGCAACGCCCTGAATAGGCCATGCATAACGCGCCATGAACAAAGACTTCCAATTCGATGTCGGGAACATTTTCACGGATTTCTTCAATTTCCTTCAGTGACAATTCCCTTGAGAGAATGACGCGTGTCAATCCCATACTTTTCCAGAACTTGACCGTTGCCCAATTCACTGCATTCGATTGTACCGAAAGGTGAATATCCACATCGGGAAAATTTTCCCGCACCATCATAATCAATCCGGGATCGGACATGATGAGAGCATCGGGATTCATGTCGATAACCGGTTTTAACTCGCTCACAAAGCTTTTAAGCTTGCTGTTGTGGGGGGCAATGTTGACGACAACATAGAATTTTTTGCCCTCGGAATGGGCTTCGTCAATGCCTATCTTCAAATTTTCTTCATGATTGAATTCATTATTGCGCACCCGCAAGCTATAACGGGGCTGGCCTGCATAAACCGCATCCGCGCCATAGGCAAAAGCGTAACGCATAGATTTCAATGTGCCCGCAGGACTTAACAATTCGGTTTTATGAAGTTTTGACATTGATTGAAAGAGCCTCGAAAATTGAGCTGTTGTTTAGCAGAACTGGCCTATCCGTTCAACCTGTCAGGAAACATAATTTCTCGAGATTAATCTTCATTGCCACATACGGTTCTAGTGGAATTGAAAGTTAAAGCGAGAGTAAACAGCATGCAGATTTTTAAAAAAATATAATTTAAAATATGCGGGTAAAAATACAGCGCTGAAACTGCGAGAGTAAAAGCGCGGGCAAAGAAAATATGCGTTCTAACGATCAAACTTTTTATTCAGGCAGAAATCATCATTATACGCCATAGACGGCCACGGCTTAGGTGGCCAAGTTGGTGGACACGGCTTAGACGGCCGATTTGATTGAAGCAGGATGAAAGTAAACCTCAATCACAAAAATAAGCCCATTGGAGAAGTGCCTGACGCTGGCGCGGACGACAGAAAAAATCATCGGGTTCACAGTTTTTTCTGAGCTGTGCGACATGGCGGTGCATCTGCTTCCAACGTTTGATCTGCCGCTCATCTTCGCCTTCGATACGGCGGCCCGAATAATAACGGCAATACCACTGGAACCAGCCGCGAGGGTCATTGTCATAAATCCAGCCTTTAGCCTTCCAATAGGAAAGCGGTTTTCCGGCCAATACACCATAATAATTCATGTCCGCCCGTTTGCCTTCGGGTGATAATTTTGCGTTTTCAAACCAGTTGGAAGGAAACTCGTTTCTGCAATCGGTCATATATTTACCGCCGAAAACGCCCATTTCCAACATTTGCTTAGGGGTTAACTGCGGTTCAAAATCGGCTGAAAAGTTCTTTCCCTCTTCACACACGCGTTCATAGCGATAGCCGTGTTGCATCTTATCGTTAACCTCTACCCATAAAGACATGGAATATTGCCCCATTGTTTGAACGAATAAATGAATAGTTATGTCGGAAGATAAAAAGTCCAGTGTTTGGATAAAAAGAGAATGAACGCGGAATTGTCATTCAGGGTAATTGAGGTTTTCGGTTTTTCAACCGGAACGGACTTCAAGGATTATTCCCCATCGCATGGATGAAGAACGATCCCTCTTCAAACTCAGAATTTAATTCTCAAACCTACTGTGCCGCCAAAACTGTAATTATCGCTGACGTTTTTGAACGCACCGCGTATATTTGTTTCGCCATAGAGTGACCAATTATCATTATTCCAATTATAACTGCCACCCAATCCAAGTCCGGCTTGAAAATCTTCATTTTCATTCCGGAACGAAGTGCCGGAAACATTCACTTTCGTTCCATCGAGAAATTCGTAATAAAGATTACCTATGCCATATAGAAGTGTGCGACGCCGGTCTCCGCTATCGGATATCCACGTTTTATCTCTGCTGAAAGCGATACCGGCACGGCCTTCCAGACTGTCACCATCTTTCAGAGACACTTTTGTATTCAAGCCATCACGAAAACTGTCAAAATCTATCGACGAATAAGAAAGTTGGATTTGCGGTGTTATATCCCATGTTTCTGTCAATTTTAACCGATGACCGGCCTCTGCCGAAAGAGCATAGCCGAAACCGTTTTGGTTTTCAGTATCCGAACGGGTAAAATTCTTGGAATTGAAATCGGTTTCATACCAGGTGGATTGCGATTGTAAATCGACATAGCTGCCATTGAACCCATACCAAGTCGCTGCAGCCCCTATACCATATCCGTTCGCCTCGACTTTGCCATGCCCGTCATCGGAGCGGACAGATGCTTCCGCACGACCGAAATGACCGCTCAAAGATCCAATCATGATCCCGTTGGCATTTTCTACGAGTGCACCATCAATCCCGCTTTGCATGCGCCATAGATCAAGACCGTAATTTTCATCGGTCAGCGAGCGTGAGGGGGTTACTTTGCCTGTGCTCCCTTCCATGCGGCCCCAAAAGCCGTTGTGTTCAATAAGCGTCGAGGCTTGATCGGAAAGATGAACTTCATTCACCGTATTATCGGTTCCATCCGCCCAAAAGCGGTTACCAACTCGTTGCTGCAACGTCGACAAACGATTGAGACTCGTCAGAACTTGTGGATATGCTTCATAAAGCGGGACTGACGGGCCATAATAAGGTTTCGCCTGTTCCGGTCGGTCTGTACCTGTACCACCTTGATTGCTTCCCCCGCCATGCGAGCCGTTGCTGTTGTTACCGCCGTCGCCACTGTTACCACCGGTATTGTTGTTATCGTCGTCGGAATTATTTGAATTATCTTGTCCGCTTCTAAGATACCAATCGTATGCGTATTCGTTGTCGTTATAGGCGTCGTGATCGCGCGCTTTCTTTAGAGGACCACGGGCAAGTGTATAGGCATAGGCAGTGTCGGATCCGGCAACAGCCATCACACCGTCGTCGCGCCGGTAGCCACGTCCCCAGCCGGCACCGATAACAAAGCTATCTTCCGCAGTTGTTGCGCCATTTATTGCATCAACGACTTTTATTCCTTCATATTTTGTGATTTCACTTTTCTGGTTATCGAAGAGATTGTCGATGAAAAGGGTTGTCGTACCGGAAACAGTCCCTCCATCAATAACAACCATATCGGAGGGAGCTCCATCGTTTCCAAGACTGCTATTTAGCCGGATAGAGCCATTATCACTATGGTAATTGCCTTTGATGACCAGTTTGTCGGTAATGCCGTCGGGTGTTTTGTTCCCCATATCAATGAGACCGTTATTTGTCAGTGCCAAAGTTCCGGCTTTTCGAGTGATATCTGCCTCGCTATAAAGCGTTGGCGCTTCGTCCGTACCGCGATACTTGGTGTGGTCGACGATCAATGTACTTTGCTTGCCGATTTCAAAATCAAGATCGCCGTTTGTAAAAACATTATCTGTCAAAGTTAAACGGGTGCCGTCGGTAAGAGCAATTTTATTCCAATCCGCGCCAAAATTTACGCCTTTGGATAAATCATCCTGATTGAATGAACCACCGGTTATGGTTGTGGTTTGAAGTGTCAGTTGCTTGTTATTGCCTTGGCCGGCCAATGCATGGCTGAATTTGCTTGTGTCGACGGGGCCGGAAATCGTTGCATTGTCATTATCTCCTTCTCCCATATCGAAACCGCCTTCCCAACGTCCACCCGACCAGATAAGGCTATCCGATCCTTTGCCTGCTTTAAGAAGTCCACGTACGTTTGAAGTGCTGTTTGTAAAAATGAAGGTGTCGCCAAGTTCACTTCCCCGTACTGCAACAGAAGTGGCTGATTGGGCAGTTAATTGCCCCGTATTAATGAATGTTGTTCCGGAAGAAGCGTTGGTCGGCCTATTTGCGAGGTCGACCAAAAGACCGTTGGCACTCTTCGAGTCAAGGACTCCGTCATTTTGTACTTTGGAAGCTGTACCGGCAAGCCAGGCAGTGCCGGTAGCACCTTCTTTTAACAAAACAGTTGACTGGTTGGTGACTTCGCCGCTGGTATTGGTACGCAAACCAATCGCATGATCGGATGCATTGATTGTATAAGCCGGCCCGATTACGGCATTCGACTGAAGAACCGGATCGGATAAATTTGCGTTTCTTAAATCATAACCGACACCGTTGGCGCCAACATTGATTGTGACGTTAGACACTTGCGACACATTATTCTCATCCAAATAATGCGTAACAAGACCAACGGCAGTACGAATACCGGAACCGCTACCCTCGACATTGATTGTTGCCTGTTTAAAAGCGATTTCGGCAGCGAATTCAGGGTCATTTGAAACGATGTTATTTTCTACACCATTACCATTTCCGCCAGCCGAAATAGTTATTTCATCAACGCCGAGAACAATTCCTTTTGCATCCGAATTCAGCAAAACGCCATGGGCACTTCCCGAAACTATAATCTTACCCTGACTTCCGGTCGCATTTAAAAAAGCATTCTTTTCCAGATAGATGCCGGCTTTTCCATCATTTACTGTTATAGTGCTGGCATTTGCAACATTTGCGCGCGTATCGGTGCCTATGAGGCCCTCTATATGCAGTCCGACACCGTTCGAGACAGTAATATCACCATGATTTTCCAAACGCCCACCCTCAATGACATGGATGCCGGTGGCATTCTCAGTGTTTGTCATGGTGATAACGCCATAATTGACAAGAAGACCACTATTGCGCGCAATGAATCCTGTTACATCTGGTGAATCGGTGTTGATTTTGGCGTAATTAACCAACTTTGTGTTCAGGTCTACTTCTTCGGTATAGGTCGCATCAATCCGGTGATAACGACCATCAACAATCCCTCCGATGGCACCTTCTCCTGAAAGATAAATCTGGCGTTCTGTGTTACCTTTTTCGCTAATTTCTCCATAAGCTCCGCCATTGATTAATACAGCCGCCGCACCTTTTCCGGTAACTGTGAGCTTCGCGTCCTTGGTAATTATTTGACTAGCCGTATCGGAAGCTCTTCCTGCCCCTTCCAGAATGACGCTATTTTCACCGGAAGCTGTTAACTCTTCTCCTTGTCCCAAAAAGCTTGCACCACCGTCAATACGGAAAAGATTTGATGCAGCTGTCGTTACATTCATCGCTTTTGTGCTGTTTACAATTTTGCTTTGCACACCGTAGACATAAAAACCGATCTGTTGTTTGCCGCTTACAAATTGCGGATTGGCATGTTCTGTAACATCCGCTTGGCCGCCATCCTTGACATAGACACCGACCGCGCCGTCGCCTGCCAGTTCTATCGTTCCATCAATTTTGGCGCGAGCATAATACATGTCGTTGGGGCGGCCTTCCACCCAGACGCCGTAATTTCGTATCAATGGGCCGTTCTGGGTGGGGCTGGAAATTTTTATGACGCTGTTTTTGGTAAGCGTGGCCAAGGCATCATTGGCGTTAATTGAATTACCGGATGTCGCGAGAACATAGACGCCAACACCGTTATATCCATTAAGTTCGATAAGGCCATTATTGGTAACTTCGTTATCCAAGCCGTTATTAATCGTTTTCATACCGAAGTTACGGGCACTATTTAACTGGGAACCGTTGTTGACAGCACCATTGATGATGATGGTTCCGTTATTTATCAGTTTTAAATTAATCGCTTGTTTGCCGGGATCTGTCGGAACATCGGCAGCCATAGCTGAAGCATTTTGCATTTTTGAACCGATGATGATTTTTCCGTTATTTATAGCTTCAGCTTTGTCATATGCCCTGATACCATAAAATTCGGCATTATTACTATTGCTTGTATCAGCCGTTTCTTCCGGCGTTATTGTATCATATTGTGCAGCCCGTCCGATATAAATAACTCCGGTTTCGCTATTCGTAAATTTTGAATAGTTGCTTTCGATGGCGACGCCGACATATCGACCGTTCAGGGGATCATTGTTGACGCCGATGTTTATAATACCATTGTTTGTTCCAGTGCCGACTTTATACAGATAAAAACCGTTACTATAAGCAAAGGGGGTTTCTTCTCCGCGATTGCCTGCTACATTAATGATGCCGTTATTCTCAATAGTTCCACCATAAAACGCTTCGACAGCAGTGCCATAAGAAAATTCCTGACTGTCTTGTGTGGTGTCATGTATACGGGATTCTCTGAAGCCCGAATTGACCACACCGTTATTGGTACCGAAAGTATGAGCTTTGGAAACTTCATTATCCTTACCGAGGATAATTGTGGAATTTCGTCGTGACGAGACAATGGCACCAGACTCGACCTCCACAATGCTCCCGCCTTCTGCGACGAGTGTACCTGCCATTTCCCCTTGGTCAAACTCGGTATCGATCTGGCCACCCGATTTGACAATTATCTTACCGCCATTACTGGCATACATTGCGCGCGTATTACCTGTGGGCTTAAATATTTCATCACTTTTAGGATAATCGCTTCCCGGACCTTGTATGGCTTTTTCTATGGATTTCGGATTGGCTTTGTTAAAAGCATCATTATAAGCCTGTTGGGTTTTAAAATCGGGATAATCCTTGCTTTGGAGTGCAGCTATAAGTTCTCTGTTGTAAGCTTTCAAATCATCGATAGAATTAATGGTCCGCATTTCCCCTTTGTAATCGGTAAAACTGTGCGGAAATTCCGGGACATTAATCCGGTTGATAATGTCATCATCCGGGAGGTAATAAGCTCGTGATTCAAACGAATTCTTTGAATGCCATTCTACGACACTGCCGGAACCGTCTGCCCATGTCAAATTCGAGTCTTTCAAAGCAAGATATACGGTCTTATCGTCACCGTACTTGTTGTTTCCCTTGAAATCATCAAATTTTACATCAATGTGACCGCCGTTTTCAGCTTTTCCAAATCCTGAACTTACATATTGCTGGTCTCCGACCGATTCCGTTACCAGAACTTTTTCGTTACCCCAATCAGAAACAGTAAAAGAACTGTCTGTATACACATTGACCGTATAAGATTGACCGGCGTTATCAGTCACACGAACAGCTTGCGTTCCACCTAAAACGAATTTGGTCTGGCCTTTAGTGGCTGGATCGTAATTTCCCAGATCGTCAAGTTGACTAATACCGGATTTTCCGTTGTTGATATCCGAAAGATTACCATTGATTGTCAGTGCTTCACCTGGTCCGGAAGCAAGAGCAGCGCCCCAATAATTGTCGCTATCTTCCGGATTGAAGTTTTCATTCGTTACCGTACAACTATTGTTGGTTGCAATCGTACCGGAAGTCCAGCCGCCTTGCGTTTTACAATAATTTTCAGCATAGACATTGCTTATCAAGCTTCCTGCAAAGATGGCAGAAGAGGCAGCAAGTGTGGAAAGTTTGCGTTTTAATCCCGATTTTGTGGCAAGAAAAATTCGATATCCTAGACCCTGATCGCAAAATTTTTTGTATTGTTTTTTTAACTTCGACATTACCGTCGGCCCCTTTGAATCTTGTGATTTTGCGTTCAAAATCATGGAATTACGGGTTGATCTTTGCAGTAAAACGAAAACTTCCTTCCCCCTATTTTACAAGGTAATTACGGCATAAAGAAGTATTGCATTATATATATGTAAACTATTATTAAACAACATACAGTTTAATATCAAAAAACATTTAAATACACATAAATCGTGTGTCATATTACTTGATAAATATCAATAGGTATTTAAAACCGGCGCGTGATGTCTATTTGATATCCGGCATAACCGGTTCGTCGGGATGATTTATTATTGTACCGGATCGGAAAATTATGATCCGGATTGCCTATTTTGTAGGGTAAAAATATAACTCGAAAAACGCGTAGCAATTTTGAAATTGAACGATGAAATTGGTAGGTATTTATGTAAAACTTATTAGATGGATGCCACCTCTGCCGAACTGTTCTTTTAAAAGAAAAATCAATAAATCCTATGATTGTAGTTTCAGTTTCCATAATAGCTGTTTGATAAGAATGCTGTTTAAAGAGCCGACAGACGGCCTCCTTCAAGAATGATCCATTATAACTTTATTGTTTGAATCATTTTCGGCACACCACAATTAATGCAATTAATAGGTTATTTTCATCGTCAGGATTTTTGTAAACAATGATGTGCTCAAAAATTATAAATAATTGTTGAGCTTCAGGCGACTTGACACTAAATCTTTTTTGTCAAAGAAGAGTATGACCTATCCGCTTTGTGCCGGCGCGGTTTAACATTTTTTGCTGTAAATAATCTCTTACTCGTCGGATTTTTCATTTTTATCTTCAGAATTATATTCCGGCATAGATATTCTTGAAAGGCAACGGAAAATATAGTTATCAGTCACAGCTTGATTGTTACTTCGAAGCCTCGGGAACTTCCTTCGCGTGGAGATGAATATGAGATTCCGATAGGCATCGTCTTAGCTAAAGCCTCGACTATGGATAGTCCCAATCCGGATCCTTCCTTGTGGTTCTCTCCGCGATAAAAACGTTGACTTAGCAATTCGATTTTTGATGGGGAAACAACGGGGCAATCATTGGCTATAACGATTTTATCTTTATTGATCGAAATATCGACAATTGAACCTTCAAAACTATAGTTCAATGCATTTTCTAACAGATTGCGTATGATGACGCCGAATGCATCACCATTAAGGTGTTTTTCGAGAACTGTTACATAATAGGTCGTAACAAGCCGGCCTTTCGTAATATTGGCGCGATTGAAATCCTCTATAACAGCGTCGATAAACGGAATAAGATCAACAGGTTTTTCACTTGTACCAAGTTGGGCGTCCGCGCGGGCAAGTTGCAGAAGCTTTTCGCTTAAACGACGCAAACGCTGCAAAGCATTTTCAACTTCTTTGGCTCGCGGATGATAAAGTGTCGGCGTTTCTTCAATCAAAACTTGCGTATGAGCTAATGCCGCTGCGATAGGCGTTCGTATTTCGTGTGCACTGTTGGAAGTAAACGATCGCTCCGCTTCCAATGCCGCTTTCAGCTTTGCAAGCAGGCTATTGACCGAACCGATAATAGGTTGGAATTCATCCGGCATAGATCGCGATTCAATGGCTTGCATATTGCCGGTGTCTTTTGTTCCTATTGTTTCACTTAATTTTTTGATTGGGCGCAATTGGTTGCGAACAATAAAGCCGATTGCAAGCATGCTGAGCGGAATAATCAGTAAGGCAGGAATAAGCATTGCTGTCATTGCCTCGCGAGCCGCTTCACGCCGCTCTGAAAGCCTGTCGGCAACTTGAATGAGATAATCACCATCCTGACTGACGAGCGAATAAACACGCCATTTTTTTGTTTTGAAAAATCCTGTTGTCAAAGGAACGCCATAAGGATTGGAAGGCGCATCTTCCGAACGCATCACCATTTTTCCGTTGCGGTCAAGTACCTGATAGGTTGTGTATTCTGCCGGTGTGGAGTGATTATCGGTTTTAACCAGAAGGTCGGTATCCTTGTCATTATCGCGAACATCTTGAAGGGCTAATGGAAGAAGCCGTTCTGCGGTCACCTGCAATGTGCCGTCAAAGGATTCGCCATATTCTTCATACATGACAAAAGCGGCCATGAGGCAGGCGATCACCCAAAAAACCAGATTGGCGCATGTGGCTGAAACGATGACACGCCTTGTCAGGCTTTTTTTCTTATGTCTGAAATTCAACATAAGCTATACCCGCGTCCATGATGTGTCTTGATGCGGTCCTTGCCGATTTTTTTGCGTAGACGGCTGATATAAACTTCAACTGTATTGCTTTCGACTTCCGAACCGAACGCATAGATTGTATCTTCAATTTGAGCTTTGGTGACGAGCATATTGGGATGGGTTGCCATATGTTCTATAATGGCCCATTCGCGTGAACTCAATTCGACTTCCTTGTTGTCGATGAAAAGTCTTTTGTTTTCCATGTCCAAAGTCATCGAACCAATTCTTATCTCGGATTTCGAAAGGCCGTTTGTCCGGCGTGCAACAGCGCCAATTCGGGCGGTTAGCTCATAAAGGTCGAACGGTTTTACAATATAATCGTCCGCACCGCTGTTTAATCCTTCAATCCGCTCGCTAATCTGATCATGTGCAGTGAGAATAACAACCGGTGAGCCAAGGTTTTTTGCACGGATATTTTTGAGAAATTCCAGTCCGCTTCCATCTGGAAGACGCAAGTCCAACAAGATAAAATCATAATGCGTAGTTGCAACGGCGGAATAGGCATCTTCGAGGGTCTCAGCCCAATCGACAGCATTATTCTGGTTGATCAAATGGTCGCGCACAGCACGACCAAGTGATTTGTCATCTTCAATCAGCAATACACGCATTGTTTATTTTTCCATTGCTACCTGACTGGCTTGACAAGATTTGAAAATATCAAGTCGATCATCTTTAAGCGTTGTTTTTACATTCATCATAGTCAGGACGGAAGGAAAAAGATTGTCGTGGGACATTTGTCTAATGTCGGAGTCTCTTTTCACACAGCCGAGATCCAGTTTCATCGTATTGGCAAAGGCTGGTGATATCCACAAAATAAAAGGGATATGCGTTTGTTCTTTAGGCGCTATGGAATAGGGCATTCCATGAAGATATAGGCCGTTTTCGCCTAACGATTCACCGTGATCCGACATATAAAACATGGCAGAATCGAATTTTTCTGCTCTCTCGTTAAGTGCGTCGATAATCGCACTTAGGAAATAGTCTGTGTAGAGAATGGTATTGTCATAAGCATTGCGGATTTCTTCGGGCTTGCATTCACTGAAAACGGTTTTCCGGCAATCGGGGCGAAAATGCCTGAATGCTTCCGGATAACGCTCGAAATAGGCAGGCCCATGACTGCCCAGTTGGTGGATGAACAATACACTGTCGTGATCGATGTGATCGAGCCATTCTCCCAATTGCTTGAGCATGATGCCATCCTGACATTCGCCGTCAATGCAGAATGTCGGGTTTTTCGAACCGTAAAAAGAAACAGTCTTCACGCGGTCGGCAACGCCTTTGCTCCCCGTATTGTTTTCCCACCATTCTACATTCACGCCGGCAATTTGCAAAATATCGGGAAGACTATTTGTTGAAACAGCACGCGCGATCGTAAATTCTTTTCTTGGATAGGGAGAAAACATGCAAGGAAGAGATTGGGCCGTGGCGGTGCCGCATGATGTCGTATGCGGAAAATAGATGATATCCCGTTTTTTTAGTTCCGGATTGGTTTCTTTATCATATCCTTGAAGTGAAAAATCTTCCGCTCGTGCTGTTTCACCGGCGACAACAACCATTACACGCGGGCGATGATTCTGTGGTTCTAAGGGCACGACCTTGGCATCAAGCCCCACCTGTTTGAAAACATGGGTTTTTGCGTGTTCTCTGCGGGCGACATATTTGACTGCATTACCGATTGGCAGAATGGGGTTAACAATACGAACAATTTCATTGTGTTCGCGCAAAGTCGAAATCAGTTGGCGGGATGTAATCAGCGTACAGAACACTGCAATCAACAGGCAGGGAACAATGACAGAAAGGTTGAAAAGCACTTTTTTCAGAATTGGAAAATGTTTGACCTTAACCCATAATATCAGTAGGCACGGGAGAACACCGGTCAGGAAAAGATGGGAAAAGAACATTGGCGAAAGCAGGTTGGAAGCTTCGGCCGGGGTGGTTTCTACAGCATTGGCAATCATATCGCGGTCGATTATTGTTCCGAATTCATCGGTGAACCAGCTTGCGACACTTCCCGCAAGAATAAAGATTATGAATACCGGCTTGATAAGATATTTAATCGAAACTGTGACTGTCAAAGCAATGAAGAGACAGGCGACACCAACAGCAATTGCTGTGATCGGTGCAAAATCATAGTTAAAGGCCTGAAAAACATGTTGCCAGAAGGTCCGGTTGAACACCACAAGCATATAAAGTGCAACGATGATTGACAATGTCACGCTACTGATTGCGGGGCGATATTTCATAATCGGGCGAAACATAATTTACCTCACAACATCAGCGGAGTAGTGACGGGATAAAGACATTCTGATAGAAAATGGTTTGACGTATTCGGCAGGAAATTTTTCGCATTTTGCGTTGACATCGGGCGATTTTTCCAGTTTTCCCATTTCACTTCTTGCGTTTGATAGATCATCTTGGAAAGCCGGAAGCTTTTTCAAGCGGTTAACGAGTTTTTCGGAATAATCTTCATCGACTTCGACAGCACTGACGCTGTGAACGCCGCAAATCACCCGGCTTTCAGCAAAACTGCGTGCATGTGCAAAGATTGCCGCACGACGTTCGGGAAAAAATTCAACAAGTAAACGTGCCAAGGTCCAACCTTCCATGGCATGACCGGACGGATAATCATATCCCGCCGACGTCTTACAAGAAGCACCACCATAAGCAATATAAGGACGAGGGATTTTGAATTCTTTCTTGGATTTTCGTGTTAATCTCTCTGCGTCATCATTAATTTTTGTAAAGAGCTTAACGAAATTCGGCATATTTTTCGGCTCTAACCTATATCCCGTTGCACACCCGAAACTTTGAATAAGCTCCGTTTGTGTCGCGTCAGCGTCGTTTATAGCCTGTTTCCAACGCGCACTGTCTTTATACGTACGGGTCTTTAAAAAAACTTTTTCGTCACGTTGTTGTTCAGCACTACCCACGGGGGGCGGGGTAATGTTGAGCACCATGCGTTGTTCGCCATAACGGTTAAGGTAACCGCCGCCACCCATATAATAACCGCTACAAAACAATGTTGCACAACCAAGAACAGCAATAGTGAGTTTTTTAGTTTTGCGCATTCGTGGAATCCTCGTTTGATCCCTCATCTAAATGCCAAAACTGACAGTATCCTGAACGGAAGAAATAAACTTTGAATTGATATCTAACGAAATCGGTAGCGGATTTTTGAAGCAATGCTTTGTGGTTATGCTAAAAATGCCAACGTTTACAACGAAAACGGCTTGAAAAGAAGCAATAATTTTTTGTGACGTGTTTTTTAAATTTGACAATACAAAGAGAAAGTTGCGTGTAATTTTTCACCAAAATTGCTTGTTCCTAATTCATGAAGCACCCGGTAAGAAGCCTTATTCTTTAGAAATGGATTTCATAAATCCCGAAAACTTCATAGAGAACAATTGCCAAAAAGGATGTCATTTATGAGTTAAGCCACATTAACTTGTTAGCATTGAATAATTATCGGCTTTCTTTCTTGAATATTTATAGTGATTTCACTAACACATTCGGGGTGTTGCGGCGGAGAGATAGATAATGCAGAACAGTTCGTTAAAACAAGGTCTGAACAAGCGGCACGTTTTCTTTATAGCCCTCGGTTCTGCAATCGGTACGGGATTATTTTATGGCTCGGCCGGAGCTATCAAAGTTGCCGGTCCCAGTGTTCTTCTCGCTTACTGCATCTCAGGTGTTATGGCTTTTATGGTCATGCGTGCATTGGGCGAAATGGTGCTTCATAATCCGCTTCCTGGTTCGTTCGGCCGCTATGCCTCCAATTATATGAGTCCGTTTTCCGGTTTTCTTACCGGCTGGACCTATGTTTTTGAAATGGTGCTCGTTTGTCTTGCCGACATTACCGCTTTTGCAACTTATATGGCGTTCTGGTTTCCTGAAGTTTCGCCATGGTTATGGACGCTCGGCATTACGCTCGTCATAACAGGACTGAATCTCACTGCTGTGAAAATTTATGGTGAAATGGAATTCTGGCTTTCGGTGGTAAAAATTGCGGCGATCATTGCCATGATTATCGCCGGTTTCGGCATTATGTTATTCGGCTTCGGAACAGCAACACATGAAGCAACCGGCATTCATAACCTTTGGAGCAATGGCGGTTTCATGCCGAATGGCTGGGGAGGCTTCATTGCTTCTTTCAGTGTGGTTGTTTTCGCTTTTGGAGGAATTGAAATTATCGGCCTTATGGCGGTCGAGGTTAAAGATGCCGATCGTAATATCCCAAAGGCAATCAATGCCATTCCGTTCCGGATATTGTTTTTCTATGTCGCAACTCTTGCTATTTTGATGTCGCTTTATCCTTGGAATAAAATCGGCCTTGAGGGGAGCCCGTTTGTTACAATTTTTGAAAGTCTCGGCATTAAATATGCAGCCAATATTCTCAATATTGTTGTGATCACGGCGGCAATTTCTGCAATCAACAGTGACTTATATGGGGCAGGCCGCATGTTGCATGGCCTTGCCGAAGATGGTCATGCTCCTAAAAAACTTAATTTTGTTTCCAAAAACGGAATTCCGGTTTTGTCTGTTCTGGCAATGTTTTGCGTTCTCGTCATCGGTGTGGCGCTTAATTATTTTATCCATGACAAGCTGTTTTTCCTGATTGCAGCTATGGCAACATTTGCTACCGTCTTTGTCTGGCTGATGATTTTGCTTTCACAAGTTTGCATGCGCCTTAGAATGTCAAAAGCCGAACAGAAGAACTTGCGTTATCAAATTCCGTTCTGGCCGGTTGGTCCGTTTGTTGCGATCCTTTTCATGATTTTTATCATTGTACTTCTGGGATTTTTTGAAGACACAGCACCTGCACTTGTCGTCGGTATCATATGGATCGTTTTAATGTTTGTCTGCTATTTCATTATGAAGCGGACAGGCAATGAAGCAGGGCATGCCAAATTAAAATAATCCTTAAAATGGAAGCAAGCAATTGTCGGGCATAAAGTGGTCTTGCACTTCGCAACAAGGCAAATCCAAAAATTTGACGAAATGAAAATATAGGCTGTTCAAGCACTGTTTGTCATATTTCCATTTTTTTAAGATTTTCTGCAAAATTCTAAATTGGCTGAAGCCTTGGCGGTGGAATGATTAAATCCTTCTCGTAAATCGTCGAAAGGCTCGGTCTCATTCTATTTTGGAAGTGTTCTATTGCAAAACCATATGTTGGTGACTTGCAATGTGATGACAAAACGCGCTTCGGAATAGGGCAGGTTTAGTTAAAGGCAGGGTCTGTGCACTTATCCGAAGACAGAAATTATTCGGAAGTGCAAAAACAGACATAAGCACTATAGCGAATGGTTTTAGATCAAAACCGCTACTAGATGTCAGGTGCTCTAACGGGTGCTACAAAGCGATATTATTCGTTTCAGCATATTTCACGAGCCAGTGCCGCAACGTTACGGTTGTAGTTTTATCAAGTTCGGCAAGCATCGCTTTTTGCAAATCACCGATATCAAGTCTGAGCAACATGGCCTTGATGGGCCCGATAGCTGAGGGTGTCATGGAAATGCGGGTAAAGCCAAGGCCCAAAAGTGCCAATGCCAGTAATGGTTTACCGGCCATTTCGCCACATAAGGTCACCGGTGTGTTATTGCGTTCACCGGCTTCGATGATTTTGCGTAATGCACGCAGGAACGGCGTCGAGAGCTGGTCAAACCGATAAGCAATTTCCGAATTGCCACGGTCGATCGCCATCATGAACTGAAACAGATCATTAGAGCCAACAGAAACGAAGTCTACAACTTGCATAAGTTCGTCAAGCTGGAACAAGAGAGCCGGTACTTCGACCATTGCTCCCAATTTTAACCGCGTTGGCATAACGTAACCGAAACGCGTAAGATAGGCCACCTCGCGGTCGATAAGCTTGCGCGTGTGGTATATTTCACCGACCTCTGTCACCATTGGCAGCATGACGCGCAATTCCCGCCCGCCGGATGCTTTGAGGAGCGCGCGCAATTGCGTTCTCATCAATGCCGGTTTGTCGAGCGTAAGGCGGATGGCGCGCCAGCCAAGGGCAGGGTTTTCCTCTTTGCCCTTGCTGCGGAAATAGGGCAATACCTTGTCACCACCGATATCCAACGTCCGGAAAGTGACAGGCTTGTCACCGATTTCCTTATAGACATTGCGATAAAGTTTTTCCTGTTCATGGGCGCGCGGAAATGTCGAGGCAATCATAAACTGCAATTCAGTGCGAAAAAGGCCGATGCCTTCTGCGCCCGATTCATCAAGTTGAGGTAGATCGACAAGAAGACCCGCATTGATAAGCAAGGTAATGTGGCGGCCATCTTTGGTATTGGCCGGGACATCCCGCAAATCGCGGTAGAGTTTTTGTTTACGAGCGCGAAATCTGGCTTTTTCAACGAAAGCACTTTCAACATCCGGTACAGGGCGCAGATAAACCTTGCCGTCATCGCCATCAATGATCAGCGGATCCCCGTTTTCGGATAAGGATACCGCACCTTTCACCTGTCCCACAACAGGTATAGACATAGCCCGCGCCACAATAGCAACATGGCTTGTCGATGCCCCATCTTCCAAGACGAGACCGCGGACCCGTTCGCGCGGATAGTCCAACAATTCGGCTGCTCCCATAGAGCGAGCCACAATAATTGAATCGGTGGGCAAATCGGCATTGATGGTTTCGCGCGTGCGCCCCATTAGCTGGTAAAGCAAGCGATTGGCAAGATCGTCAAAATCCGAAAGCCGCTCGCGTAAGTAGGGATCCGTCAAGTGGACCATACGTGCGCGCGTATCACTTTGTACTTTTTCAACAGCAGCCTCGGCCGTCAAACCATTTTTGATAGCCTCTTCAAGCCTTCTTATCCAACCGCGATCATTGGCGAACATACGATAGGTTTCAAGAATTTCACGGTGTTCGCCTTCGCTTGCAACATCGCTTCTCGAAAGCATGTCGTCGATTGAAAGACGTAACGAGTTGATTGCTTTCGTGAGCTTCTCTATCTCGGCACCGCTATTTTCATTGAAAAGATTGGTCACAACAAGGCGCGGTTCATGAAGAACAATATGGCCAAGGCCGATGCCTTCGTTGAGTGATTGGCCAACAAGTGTAAACGGGCGACGCATATCAACATCGACATTGGGGCGGGTAAGTCGGGGTAGATCACCTGCAGCAACCATTTCCGCAAGAACCATGGCAACCGTCTCGAGTGCTTCGACTTCCTCGTCGCTATAACCCCGTTTGTTGCGGTTCTGGACAACAAGAACACCCAGAGTGCGACCGGCGCGTAAGATTGGAACACCAAGGAATGAAGAATATATCTCTTCACCTGTTTCGGGAAGATAGGTGAAGGCAGGATGTTTTCTGGCGTCAGTCAGATTGAGCGGACGGGCCGTGGCAGCGATCGTTCCAACCAGACCTTGCCCCAACCGTAATTCGGACAAGTGCACAGCTTCCGGGTTAAGACCTTCAGTGGCATAAAGTTCCAACATATTGTCGGAACGCAAAACATAAAAGGAGCAGACCTCTGCATCCATATTGCGAGCAATCTCGCGGACGATGAGGTCAAGTCGTTCTTGTGAGTCCATGGCGCGCGCCATAAACTCGCGTAGTCGCTTCAGAATAACTTTGGGGCCTACATGGGTCTCCCGCATAATTTATCATATCTCCCATTATGATAGTTAAGTCTCATGCTCATGCTTTTAAAAGGTCAACCCGCTTTTCATTTTTCCCGAGATAAAACCGGATGTTTATACCTCAACCTTTATCCAAGCCGTAGACGGTATGTAGTGTTCTTACAGCCAATTCGGTATAGGCATTATCGATCAAAATTGAAATCTTGATTTCAGAAGTTGTGATCGCACGGATATTAATGCCTTTTTCTGCAAGCGCTTTGAAAGCAGTGGCTGCAACGCCTGCATGGCTACGCATCCCTATGCCGATGATCGAAACTTTCGCGAGGTCTGTTTCCGACTGGATAACATCAAAGCCGATTTCTTTTTTATTGGCTTCAAGCGTTGCTACGGCTTTTTCTATATCGGTCGCCGGAACAGTGAATGTCATGTCGGTTTTGGAACCATCTTCCGAAATATTCTGCACGATCATATCGACATTGACATGCTCTTCCGCGAGCGGGCCGAATATTGCTGCAGAAATTCCCGGTCGGTCGGCCAAACGGCGTAAAGAAATTTGTGCCTCTTCTTTGGCAAAAGCAATGCCTGTGACAACTTGTTGTTCCACGATTTCATCCTCGTCGCAAATGAGTGTTCCGGGTGGATTGATAGGGTCGCCCATGCCCGGAGCATCGGGATCCTCGAAACTTGAACGCACAAATGTGCGTACCTTGTGAACCATAGCAAGTTCTACAGAACGCACCTGCAAAACTTTTGCACCAAGGGAAGCCATCTCCAGCATTTCCTCGAATGCCACTTTCGGCAGACGACGTGCCTTGGGGTCAATTCGCGGGTCTGTTGTGTAAACGCCGTCAACATCGGTATAAATATCGCACCTGTCAGCTTTGACTGCTGCAGCAACGGCAACGGCACTGGTATCGGAACCGCCGCGGCCAAGTGTCGTAATACGTTTATCCGGTCCAATGCCCTGAAAACCCGCGATAACGGCAACCTGCCCGTCTTTAAAACGCTGGATTAATTGCGAACCGTCGATTTTTGTAATGCGCGCAGCACCGTGCGCATTGTCTGTCTCGATCGGAATTTGCCAACCGAGCCACGAGCGCGCATTGATTCCCATGGATTGCAGGGTGATGGCTAAAAGTCCGGCGGTTACCTGTTCACCCGAAGCAACGACCACATCATATTCCCGTGCATCATGCATTGGCGAAGCTTCACGTGTCCAGCCTACGAGCTCGTTTGTTTTACCGGCCATCGCCGAAACCACGACAGCAACTTCATTGCCGGCATCAACTTCACGTTTGACATGGCGCGCAACATTTTTGATACGCTCGATATTGGCGACTGAAGTCCCACCGAATTTCATTACTATGCGCGCCATTTAAACAACTCTCGCCTCTAAATTTTGAAATTGTTCTGAAGCCAAGCATTGCGCGCTTGGCGGCTATGCTGACATAGCCAATATTGAGAATTTAAGCAAGACTGACATATTTACTTGTTTGTCTCTTGACTTTGCCCCATTTAAGACAGAACTGATAAACGTAATCTTTTAGGAGAGACCCCATGGCAGAAGCCCACCGTACTACGATAGATCAGGCCGAAGTTGACCATTTCTCGCGTATTGCAGCTGAATGGTGGAATCCACAGGGAAAATTCCGTCCGCTTCATAAATTCAATCCGGCGCGTCTTTCCTATATCAAGGAAAAGGTTTGTGAAGCTTTTGACCGTGATCCCAACGATGCAGAACCGTTCAAGGGAATACGTTTTCTTGATATCGGCTGCGGGGGCGGGCTGTTATGCGAGCCGATGGCGCGTTTGGGGGCTGAGGTTGTGGGGGCCGATGCATCGACGACGAATATCGAAGTTGCAAAAATCCATGCGACTCAGTCCGGTTTGAATATCGATTACCGTGCAACGACTGCCGAAGAGCTCGCAAAAGCCGGTGAAAAATTCGATGTCGTTTTGAATATGGAAGTGGTTGAACATGTGTCTGATGTCGACCTTTTCATGTCGGAAAGTTCAAAAATGGTCAAACCGCAAGGATTGATGTTTGTTGCAACACTCAACCGCACTTTGAAGTGTTGGGGGCTTGCGATTATCGGAGCCGAGTATGTGTTGCGGTGGTTACCTAAAGGAACACACGATTATAACAAGTTTCTGACGCCTGATGAAATTACAGAAAAATTGAATACAGCCGGTCTCACAGTGATAGACAAACTGGGCATCACCTATAATCCGCTTAAAGATAGCTGGAACAGATCCAAAAACATGGATGTCAACTATATGCTGCTTGCCCGCCGCCTAAAATAAAGGGCTGTTTTTAAAAAGTTACCAGTGTTAGATAATATGTTTCCGGAAGATCAATTTTCATCTTCCGGCAATGTTGCAAGCGGCATGACAGGAATACCGTCATCAACGAGTGAAGAGACCTCTTCTGAACTGGCCTCGCCATAGATGGGGCGTTCTTTCACTTCCTTGAAATGAATGCGTCTTGCTTCTTCGGCAAAACGGTCACCGACATATTCCGCATTCTTGCGGACTTTTCGGGTGATTTTGCGCATTTCCTCAAGCATCTTTTTCTGCTCGCCCGTCATTCCCGTTGCTACTTTTTCCCGCTCTCTTGAAGTCGCAACAGCCGGCGCCATCAATGTTTTTTCAATCAATGTTGAATCGCAGACAGGACAGCGGATAAGTTTGGATTTTTTTTGTTCCAAAAAATCATCATTATTGCGGAACCAGCCGTCGAACTCATGAGCCTTGTCACAATGAAGCGAAAAACGGATCATTATTTGTTCCCGGAAAGCAGTGTGTCGAGCCTACCGCTGTGATCAAGCTCGTAAAGATCATCGCAACCGCCGATATGGTTTTCGCCAATAAAAATTTGCGGAAATGTATTGCGACCATGTGCACGTTTCACCATTTCTGCGCGTCTTTCACCAGATCCATCAATTTCTTCAAACTGAACGCCTTTCGATTGCAACAATTCCATGGCACTTTCGCAATAAGGGCAGTGAGGACGGGTGTAAATCGTTATATGCGGCATTTCTTTCTCCATTCTCGCTATATAAGTGTCTTTCATTTTTTCCTCAAGAGGATGGATCTTCATACATCTCCGGCAACACGCGTGAAAAAGTCAGCACATCAACGCTTTTTGCTCCCCCTCTCAGGAGCGCCTTAGTTGCCGATCGGACGGTTGAACCGGTTGTAAAAACATCATCGACAAGCAGAATATGCTTGTCTTTAATTTTTACCTTTTCCCCTTCGGGGACGATAAAAGCCCCGATCATATTTCGTTGTCGGGCTTTTTTTAGTAGTCCCACTTGCTGGCGGGTATTTTTTTGTCGCTTGAGAACAAAAGGCTGCAAAGGTTTTCCTGTCCTTTTGGCAATATTGCGGGAAAGTTCGGTTGCCTGATTGTAAGTGCGTTTTAAAAACCTGCGGTAATGGAGGGGGATCGGCACAATCATGTCGGCACTCTCGATCAGCTCTTTTCCGGCAATGGTCATCCATTCGGCCATGAATGGCGCAAGTTCGGTGCGGTCGCCATATTTAAGTCGTGTTACGAGACTTCGGGCAAGGCCAAAGTGAGCGACAACCGAACGCGCCCGGGCAAACGGAGGTGGAAATTGTATAGCTTCCCCGCTTAGAAAACCGTCTCCTGGATCATAAGTGAAAGGCGTTCCCATAACAGGGCAATAGGGCTTGGTTATGAAATGTAATTGTTTCCAGCATTCCGGACATATCGTGCCGGTTTTTTCAACAAAAACACCACATCCGGGACATGTCGGTGGAAACAGCAGATTCATGACATGTTCGCCGATTTTTAGAAAAGTTCTCTTGTCAGGATAATGTGCCTTCGACAATCTTTTCACCCTACCGATACAACTGACGGGAAAACAGAATTTTCACAGATATTGTTAAAGTCAACGGAATGGATTTAATCTTTCAATGGCAAAGAATATGCTGTAGCTTTTTAAGCTTAAACGGTTACGGTTAAAATACAATATGTTGAATGGTGACAATTTATAGCGAATGATGATTATAGCGAATGATGACAGATTCCCGGATTTTTGATCAGATTAGAATTGAGAAATTTCGAAGCCGCGCTTTTACCCGTTATGGTAAAAAGGGTGATTTTTTACTTAACCGTTTGTGTGAAGAATTGCAGGAACGGTTGCTCACGGTCGACCGGAAATTTTCTCATGCGGTTGACCTTTTCGGTCATACCGGAGCGGGAACGGAAGCGCTTGTCAACACCGGAAAAGTTGCCGTTGTCGATAGTGTCGAGAGTGACAGGCGCTATACAAGCGGTAATCATGCGTTTTTGCAGCGTGGACGCGAATTGATGGATTTACCGACCGGCTCTTATGACCTTGCTATTTCACTCATGTCCTTAAGCGTTACCAATAATGTCCCCGGAGTGCTAAACCAGATTCGCAAAAGTTTGAAACCTGATGGTCTTTTTCTCGGCGTTATGGCTGGAACAGGCACTCTTGGAGAGTTGCGGGAAAGTTTGATTGAAGCAGAAACCGAACTTTATGGCGGAGTGAGCCCCAGAGTCTACCCGTTCACTGATATTCGTGATGCCGGTAGTTTGCTGCAAAGAGCGGGGTTTGCTATGCCGGTAAGCGATGTCGAGAACTTGACCGTTCGCTATGACACGATTTTCCAACTCATTGATGACCTGCGCGCTATGGGAATGCAAAACGGGCTTACCGGAAGGTCTCGTCGCCCTGTAAGCAGAAGGTTTTTTGAACGTGCTGCGGAAATTTATGCAAAACGGTTTAGCGATCCGGACGGGCGCATCCGCGCGAGTTTTTCTTTCATCTGGCTCTCCGGTTGGGCACCGGATAAAAGCCAGCAAAAACCGGCCCGCCCGGGAACTGCAACAATATCTCTCGCTGATGTTTTAGGCGATAAATCGACCCATTAGTGCAAAATGCTGTATTGATAAACCGGGTTCATGAAGGGGGCTTGGTACTCTTCCGAGCCTTTCCGGACGAGGTCAATCAATGTGTCAATAAAGCACTATAAATCAATACCGTCCCTTAATTATGAAAAGATTTCATGAGTAAGTTGTTTGTAACGGATATCGGAACAGTCATATTCGACCAAAAATATTTTTAAAAACCTACGACATTTGTGCACAGGCACACAATGTTTTTTGGGATTTTTGATGAGAATGATTAAATCTGAAAAATAGTCGAGCTTTATAGAGCTGTAACAATTGGTTTTTAGTCAGATTTTTTTAGAAAATGACAAATGGCCAACAACGTCGGATAAGCGGGAAATCGTATGAAAAGTTTTTTATGAGAATTTATATTTTTTAAGGCAGTGTGTATTCATTATCGAAAGACATGCATTTTCTATTTTTCGGATTTTTTAAATAATGCGCTTAGTCGTCGATGATCGAGTAGATTTTATTGAGTAATTGCAAGCCGATAAAAACACTATTTTTTAAATACCCAAAAATGTGAGTTTCCACGTGGAAAGGCCGATGCGGTTGTTCAACCGACCGTGTTGTTATTCACCAACGAAAGAGGCCGGAAACACCAAATATGGTGTTCAATTTCATTCGTGTTATGCCTTTCTCGTGTTCAAGTATTGGTCAATTTCTTATCATTATCCGAGTCAAAAATCGATTTATCGGTTTCGCGTAAAATTTGGCTTGTAATTGTTGCGGCAGTCATTGCGCCGTTCACATTCAAAGCTGTGCGCCCCATGTCGATTAACGGTTCAATTGATATCAGCAATGCAACGAGTGTGACAGGCAGTCCCATCGTGGGGAGAACAATCAAGGCAGCAAATGTTGCACCGCCACCGACACCTGCAACGCCGATCGAACTTAATGTTACAATGCCAACGAGTGTCGCGATCCAGACCGGATCTAGCGGATTGATGCCAACGGTGGGGGCTACCATGGTGGCAAGCATTGCCGGATAAAGGCCGGCGCAACCATTTTGACCGATTGTCGCGCCGAAGGAGGCGGCAAATCCTGCAATCGACTGCGGAACGCCGATGCGTTCGGTCAAAGCTTCGATATTCAAAGGAATACTGGCAGCACTTGAGCGGCTGGTAAAAGCAAATGTCAGGACCGGCATAACTTTTGAAAAGAAACGGAGTGGGTTAATGCCCGAAATTCCAAGCAGAAGCCCGTGAATGCAAAACATGATTGCAAGCCCGAGATAGGATGCGACGATAAACGCCAATAATTTCAGAATATCTGCTGCATTGGAAGTTGCAGCAACTTTTGTCATGAGAGCAAAAACACCGTAAGGGGTAAGCAGGATAACAATACGGACCAATTTCATGACCCAGGCTTGTAATGTATCAATCGCAGAAATGACGCCGTTTCCTTTTTCGGGATTGTCTTTCATCAAGCGTATGGCTGCAGCACCAAGAAATGCCGCGAAAATAACGACACTTATAATAGAAGTAGGATTGGCACCGGTGAGATCGGCAAACGGATTTTTCGGTATGAAAGAAAGTATGAGTTGCGGAACACTCATGTCAGCAACTTTGGACATGTAATTGGTTTGAATAGCGCTCAGTCGGGCACTTTCGGCGCTACCCTGAACAAGACCTTCGGCCGAAAGGCCAAAGAGATTGACCATCATCACACCAACAAAAGCTGCAATTAACGTAGTAAACAACAAAATGCCTATTGTGATAGTGCTGATTTTGCCGAGCGACGAAGCCGAATGAAGACGCGCAACTGCCGAAAGGATGGATGCGAATACCAGCGGCATAACGATCATCTGTAACAGCAGAACATAGCCGTTGCCGACGATATTGAACCATTCGACCGATTTTTTCAGTTGCAGATTTTCCAAGCCGTAAATGGACTGCAATATAACCCCGAAGATGACGCCAATCACAAGTCCGATCAGAACACGGCGGGAGAGGCTCCATCCGGTTCTGGACATCTTGGCGATTGCGACGAGTAACAGAATGAATATGACGAGATTGGCAATAAATCCGATGATCATTAAAAGCTGTCCTATGGTCGGGTATAAAAACAAACCGATTGCATCAATGTACCCCAATCATGTGATATAGGGGACAGCACCCATGATCTCAAAGAAAAATATTTCAATAATAAAGATAATTAAGCGAAAATATGCTATCCAAAAACAATTATTGAGGATCTTTTACCGTGTCGACTTGAGGGATAGCAGACTGGTTCACCGAACCCGTCATAGTTGTGTAATCCACTTTATTCTGGAAAATTGATTGTGTCAGCTCGGCATCCTTACGATCACCCAACATCGGGACGAGGATGAGACCAAGCGCGATGGCAACCGAACCAAAAAGCAATACTATTCGCAAAACACCTGTCCCTGCTGATTGAGTAAGGTCGTTACGGTTTGTTTTTAAAGACTCTTGGTGGTGCATTATAATTACTCCAGAGTAACCGTCTACCAGACTAAAAGTTACCTGTTAATAAGGATTTAACGCGCGACTTGGGCGCGACACTTTTGTCAAACAACGTAAAGAAATTGTTAAAAAAGAATGTCTTTTAAAATAGGTATAAGCGGTTTATCGGCAGGCGGCATCGGATAGTGATCAAGATTGGAAGCCGAAACCCATTTAAGGTTTTGTCCTTCGGCTCCCTTTGCTATTCCCTCATAACGTCTGCAAATATAAAGCGGCATCAATAGATGGAATTTTTCGTAAGTGTGACTTGCAAAAGTCATCGGTGACAGACAAGTTTCATTTACAGTGATTTCCAACTCTTCATGAAGTTCGCGAATGAGAGCATCTTCGGGCGTTTCCCCGGGTTCGATTTTTCCTCCGGGAAATTCCCATAATCCGGCCAGTGTCTTTCCCTTCGGGCGCTCTGCCAGTAACACGCGATTGTCGGCATCAATCAACGCGCAGGCGACGACGAGAAGAATAGGTTTTGAATTGGTCAAACGCCTGGTCTCCAATATTGATAATGGTAAATTGTTTTGAAACCTGCATCGGTATAAAGGCGCCATGCTGCACTGTTCAAAGTTTCCACCTGCAACCACAGACATTCAATGGGGACTTCAGCCGACTTCCGGCTGACCGTGCTGATCAGGCTTTGCAATGCTAGTCCGCCAAGGCCGCGCCCTCGCAAACCCGGAACGATTGCAAAATCGATAAGCCCTACCTGACCGAAATCGTTTACAGCAATGATATTGCCGATCACTTGACCATCACGGTCGAGTTCAAAAAATGAAGGCTTTCCTTTGATACGTTTTAAAAGCTTGAAATAAATCTCGGCATAGCGATTTTCATGGGTGTGGTTCAGCACAGTCAATTTGCTATAAGCTTCGACATCAATGGCTTTCAGTTTGACATCCGATCCAGAAATATGGGGAAGTGGTTTAAGAGCCATCACAGCCACATCTTTGAAATTTGCCCAACCGTTTTGCTTGAGCTCGTCGAAAAGCTCGAGCGGGGCAAGTGGTGTCATACGCAATGGCCGCTTATAGACGCCGTTGTCAAAACAGAGGTGTTTGACCCGTTCCCTCATATTTTTGTTATCATCAGGATCAAGCGGGGTCACCGAATTGATGCGGTCTGATGGAAAATCCGGCGTTGACCGGCAAGCCCAGACACCATCATAAAATTCTTTCTCTGTCGGCCACGCACGGGCAGAAAGTGCTTCAAGCCGGCGTATCTCGGCCAGAGTTGTACTCCGGCGATCCAAATTATCAACTTCTGTAGTCACCATTAATCTCGACATATTCTTTGGTCAAATCGCATGACCATATCGTTGCACAGCCATTACCCAAGCCAATATCGGCTTTAATGACTATATGGGAGCCTTTCATGTAGTTCGAGGCTTCCTCTTCACTATAACGGGGATCACGTTCGCCATCAACGGCCAAGCGGTGGGTGCCAAACCAGATTGACAATCGGTCGCGGTCGGCTTCCATTCCGGCTTTACCGACTGCCATAACCACGCGTCCCCAATTGGCATCCTCACCGGCTACTGCGGTTTTTACCAGTGGCGAATTGGCAATGGAGCGGGCAATGGTCCTAGCCGCTTCATATGTCGTTGCACCTTCGACTTTAACTTCGATCAGATGATGGGCGCCTTCACCGTCAGCGACAACTTGCAAAGAAAGTTCGTGCAGAATTTCATAAATGCCATCGGCTAGAATTTTGTAACGCGGGTCATTTTTTTGATTAAGCGGTTTGATGTTTCCCTCGGCTGTACCGGTAGCAAACAAAAGAAGGGTATCTGATGTCGAAGTATCACTATCAACTGTAATCGCATTGAAGGTATCGCGCACTTTATCGGATAATATATCCTGTAAAATTGCCGGATGCACGGGAGCATCTGTCACAATAAATGAAAGCATCGTTCCCATATCGGGGGCAATCATTCCGGCACCCTTGGCAATGCCGTTAATGATGATCGGGTGACCATCAAAATCGACGGTTCGCGTTGCAAGTTTCGGATACGTATCCGTTGTCATAATGGCTTTGACGGCCTCAAGCCATTTGTCTTCTTTGGCATTTTTTGCCATTTCAGGTAGCAAACCGGTAAAGCGCGAAGCATCCATTGGTTCACCAATAACGCCGGTGGATGCAAGATAGATTTCTTCCGGAGTAGCACCCAATGCCTCGGCTGCCGCTTTCGCCGTGGCATCCGTCGTTGCTATCCCTTTTTTGCCGGTAAATGCGTTGGCATTACCGGAATTAACAACAACGCCACGCGCCACCCCATGAGAAAGAATTTTTCTGCAATGATCGACAGGGGCAGACGGACATTTTGACCGAGTGAACACTCCGGCGACACTTGTTTCATTATCGAAGACAATAAACAGGAGGTCGGTACGGCCTTTATATTTGATATGCGCTTCGGCAGTATCGAGACGGACGCCTTTTATTATCGGCATTTCGGGATAAGCCTTTGGTGCAAGGGGAGAAATTTTGCCAACCATAGCAACCTCTTGAAAAATGGAAATTTAAAAAACAATAATGCCGGACAAAGCATTTGAAAAGCTAATTGTCCGGCATTTATCATAAAATCAAAAAGAAGCTTATTGGTCTTCTTCCTCGGGCTGTTCTCCGGGAAGATCACCCGTATCGCTATCGGGCTTCTGCATCATTTTAGCGACATCTTCATCGGGATATTTGACGTCCATTTTCCCACGCAGATCACCAATCATTTTGACGTAGCGTTCGCGTGCAATCATATTACGAATACCGTCTTTGACATCGGCCAATGCAGGGGGCTGTTTTTCGCGACGGTCTTCAACCTTGATAATGTGCCAGCCGAACGGGCTTTCAACCGGTGTTTTTGTATATTCGCCAACTTTCAAAGCAAAGGCAGCGTCTTCAAACGGCTTGACCATTTGCCCACGGCTGAAGTAACCGACATCGCCACCAGTTGTAGCAGCCGATTTTTCGCTTGATTTTTCCTTGGCAACCTCGTCGAATTTCGCACCTTTATCGAGGCTTTTGATAATATCTTCAGCTTCTTTCTTGGTTTTTACCAGAATATGGCGGGCGCGAACTTCCTGTTCCTTGGGAAGACCAGCGATTTCCTTTTCGTAACGTGCTTTGACATCGTCATCGGTAATTTTATCAACAATGGAATTTTTGAAATAAAGCTGCTGAAGAACATTATCGCGCATAATAGCCATGCGTTTTTCGTATTCGGGTGTTTTGTCGAGCCCGTCTTTCAACGCTGCATCGGACAATGTCTTCATATCGACGTAAATTTTTAAAACGGTAATCCGGCGTTGTTGGTCGGGTAGACGGGCAAGTCCCGGATCAATGTCATTGGCCATGGCGTCAAGGTCGCCGGCAGTCACATTTTTGCCGTCGACGACAGCCATCACATGTGACGGATCAACCGGTTTTTCAGGCTGTGCTGCGGGTGCTCCTGAAGGATCCGGCAATTTGGGCTGGGCCGGAGCGGCAGCGTCCGGTGTGCTCTGTTGAGGTTGAGGAGCATTCTGTGCTGACGATGTCAGGCTGGTGCCAAGAAGCAGAGCCGACGACAGCAATAGGGTTAGGGGAATGGATTTCATAAACGGTCTCCTTGCGAACAGACAAGATGTTCTGGACTGAAATTTTGGTTAAATTCGGGACATTCATATCATGTTGTTTGACAAGTTGATAAAAATGTTTGGAATTTTGGGCAAAATTCACATCTTTTCTGTGGCTATTATGATATTCGGGTGTTGTCGCACTTTCCAAAATATGTGCAAAGTGAGCCGAAACGGGTGTAAAATTTGGAAACTGTGCGGTTTTTTATCCATATTTCTCATGGATATAAACTTCGGCCTCAATGTTGACAGAAAAAGTCGCGACACCTATCTGTGTCGTAAATATTGGGTATACTTCAGGTTTTAAGACTTTGTCGGCATTCTTGCAGCCATAGTCTGTTGCATGCTCTGCCGTTGAAGGTTAAAGCGTGTACGTCATTCAACCGGCGTTCATCAAGCGCCAGTAACTAACATCGGAAAGGACCAGAAATGGTCAGTTTAGGCGGCCTTGCGCGCAAATTATTCGGTTCGGCTTTTGAACGTCGGGTAAAATCTCTTCGCCCTAAAGTTGCAGAGATCAATGCACTCGAAGAACAATTCAAAAAATTGAGCGATAGTGAATTGCGGCAAAAAACCGATGAATACCGCGCAAGATTACAAAAAGGAGAAACACTTGATTCTCTTTTGCCAGAAGCTTTTGCAACTGCAAGAGAAGCCTCCAAGCGCGTTTTCGGTTTGCGACCGTTCGATGTCCAGCTTATTGGCGGTATTGTTTTGAATAATCGCGGCATTGCGGAAATGCGTACCGGTGAAGGTAAAACATTGATGGCAACCTTGCCGGTCTATCTCAACGCTTTGGAAGGCAAAGGGGTGCATGTCGTCACAGTCAATGACTATCTGGCAAAACGCGATGCCGAGACGATGGGTAAGCTCTACGGCTTTCTTGGCCTTACAACCGGCGTTATTGTTCATGATCTTGATAACGACCAGCGTCGGGCTGCTTATGCCTGTGATATTACTTATGGCACCAACAATGAACTCGGTTTCGATTATCTGCGTGACAATATGACGTTTGATCGTAGCCAGATGGTTCAGCGCGGCCATCATTACGCAATTGTCGATGAAGTTGATTCTATCCTTATTGATGAAGCAAGAACGCCGCTTATCATCTCCGGCCCGCTTGAAGACCGTACCGATTTTTATAAACGGATTGATACTTTCATACCGCCTCTCAAGCCGGAAGATTATGAAATTGACGAAAAGCAGAAGACTGCGACTTTCACAGAAATCGGCACCGAAAAAGTTGAAAAAATGCTTGCCGAGGCAGGGCTATTAAAAGGCCATGGCCTTTATGACATCGAAAATGTCAAGATTGTGCATCACATCAACAATGCGTTGAAAGCCCATAAACTGTTTACGCGCGACAAGGATTATATCGTGCGTAACGGCGAAGTTATGATTATTGACGAATTTACCGGCCGTATGATGCCGGGGCGTCGCTATTCGGAAGGGCTTCATCAGGCTTTGGAAGCCAAGGAACATGTTGCTATCCAGCCGGAAAACCAGACGCTTGCCTCCATTACATTCCAAAACTATTTCCGCATGTATGACAAATTGGCCGGTATGACCGGTACTGCGGCAACAGAAGCCGAAGAATTCGGCAACATTTATGGCCTTGAGGTCATCGAAATTCCGACCAACCTGCCGGTCAAACGTATCGACGAGAATGATGAAGTCTATCGCACTGTCGAAGAAAAATATCAGGCAATTGTTCGCGATATCCGTGCCTCCCACGAACGCGGGCAGCCTATTCTGGTTGGTACTACATCAATCGAGAAATCCGAACATCTGGCTGATCGCCTGCGGAAAGATGGTATTACCGGTTTTAATGTATTGAATGCCCGTTATCACGAACAGGAAGCTTATATCGTGGCACAGGCCGGAGTGCCCGGTGCAATTACAATTGCAACTAATATGGCAGGTCGCGGTACCGATATCCAGCTTGGCGGCAATGTCGATATGCGTGTTGAACAGGAATTGAAAGATGTTCCTGAAGGTCCCGAACGCGAAGCAAAAATTGCGGCAATTAAAGAAGATGTTGCAAAATTGAAGGAAAAGGCACTTGCCGCCGGTGGCCTTTACGTTCTGGCGACAGAACGCCATGAAAGCCGGCGTATTGATAACCAGTTGCGTGGTCGTTCAGGTCGTCAGGGTGACCCCGGACGGTCGAAATTCTATCTGTCATTACAAGATGATCTTATGCGCATTTTCGGTTCCAACCGCATGGACGGAATGCTCCAAAAACTCGGCCTGAAAGAAGGCGAGGCAATTACCCACCCGTGGATTAATAAGGCACTCGAAAAAGCGCAGAAAAAGGTCGAGGCGCGCAATTACGAAATTCGTAAAAATCTCCTGAAATATGACGATGTCATGAATGACCAGAGAAAAGTTATTTTTGAACAACGTATGGAGGTTATGGATTCGGAAGATCTGACAGATATGATCGCAGAAATGCGCGATGAAGTTATAGAGGATCTCGTTGAAAAATACGTGCCGCATGGAACTTATTCCGAACAATGGGATGCTGTCGGACTGCGTGACCAATTACGAGAATTGTTCAACCTCGATTTACCGGTTGAAGATTGGGCAAAAGAAGAAGGCATTGCCGAAGAACAGATATTGGAACGCGTCAAGAAAGCGATGGACGAAAGGGCAAAAGAGCGTGCGGAACGGTTCGGCCCGGAAGTCATGGCCTATTTCCGCAAAGCTATGTTGCTTGAAAGTATTGATACATTATGGCGTGAACATCTGGTCAATCTTGACCATTTGCGTTCTGTCGTCGGATTCCGCGGTTATGGTCAGCGTGATCCGCTCAACGAATATAAAACTGAATCTTTCGAACTCTTTCAGGCAATGCTTTCCAATTTGCGGCGTGACGTGGTTTCCAAACTTATGCGCTTTGAAATCGTTGAACAGCCGAGCGAACCGGCTCCGCTTCCGGAAATGCATGCTGATCATCCGGAATTTAACGGTCAGGACGACGCTGATGGCCTGGTTTCGGTTAGCGCGCAGGACGACACTGTCGTTGCACCATCCAAACGTGATCCGAAAGATCCGACAACATGGGGGAAAGTCGGACGTAACGAACTTTGTCCTTGTGGATCAGGCAAAAAGTATAAACACTGCCATGGATCGTTTGTTTAAACGATAAAACGGCATCGCCTTTCTAATTTGTGCGATACAAGATAAAAATTCCGGTTACAAAAAATCGGAATTTATTCGCTCGACATTCTGAAAATTTAAATTGACGCAAAATTGCGTCTATTTGTGCTTGTAGAAAATTTTTGTAATGGTTGGAAAATATGAATAAATATTTGAAAGCCGGATTGGTCAAAAAGAGTTTTATTTAGAACGTGGTGCAAGCTTAACTTGTCCGGTTATTTTAGGTTACATTCAGGGGTTTTAATAAACTTATATGCAAGTTATAAAATCTGAATGAAAAACTCTTTTTTCTTTTACGCAATCAGATGAACGGTTCAGTAGTTATCATGGAAGATAAGCCCGATTATGAAAAAGAATTACGCAAAAGCGGCCTCAGGATTACGAGGCAACGGCGTATTATTCTTGGTCTTCTTAATAATAATCTGGATCACCCGAACGCGTTCGAGCTCTTCAAACGTGCGAGTGAAAAAGATCCGACAATTTCGTTGTCAACGGTCTACCGTACAATGAAGGCTCTGGAAGAAGTCGGAGCAATCGAACGGCACGAGTTTGAAGGTGGGCCATCCCGTTTTGAACAGAAAGATCGCGAGCATCACGACCACCTCATTGATATCGACACCGGCGATGTTATTGAATTCCGCTCCGACCTCATTGAAAAATTGCAAGAAGAAATTGCCCATTCATTAGGCTATGACATTATTCATCATCGCTTTGAACTTTATGGGAAAAAACGCAAGCGCTAGATAAGAGGTTTGTTTTTAAAAAACGTGTCCATCTCAAGATGAATGGTGCAAAAAGACGCTTGTTTTTCAAATTCACGTCGAGCAAATGCCGTTTTGGCATTGGCAAGCAGCTTGTGGTGCATTATCAAAGATTTGACCGGTCTTAGTCAGTGATCGGAACGATTGATCCATATAAATATATAGGCCTTTGAAAAATATGGTTGCATTACCGCAAGAGCGTATGAATCAACTCGAAAAGCATTTCGAGATGATCGAAAGTGAAATGGCGAATAATCCGGATGCCGAGACCTATGTAAAACTCGCCTCGGAATATTCCGAATTGCAACCTGTTGTCGGTCTGATACGCGAACTTAATAAAGCTCATCATGAAGCAAATGACCTTGAAGCCATGTTGAAAGATCATTCAATTGATCCGGAAATGCGTGGTCTTGCCGAAGAAGAACTTCCCGGCATGAAAGACAAAATTGCAAAATTGGAACATGATGTCCAAATCGAGCTATTGCCGAAAGATGCTGCTGACGAAAAAAGTGCAATTTTGGAAATACGTGCAGGTACCGGCGGGTCGGAGGCTGCTCTTTTTGCAGGTGATCTTTTTCGCATGTATGAACGTTATGCGAGTTTGCACGGTTGGAAAGTGGAAGTGGTTTCCGCAAGCGAAGGGGATGTCGGAGGCTATAAAGAAATTATCGCTTCTGTCACAGGAAAGGGCGTGTTTTCGAGGTTGAAATTCGAGTCGGGTGTGCACCGTGTTCAACGTGTTCCGGAAACGGAAGCCGGTGGGCGCATTCATACCTCGGCGGCAACCGTTGCGGTTTTACCTGAAGCGGAGGAAATTGATGTCGAAATCAAACCGGAAGATATAAGGATTGATACAATGCGGGCATCAGGCGCTGGTGGCCAGCATGTCAACACAACAGATTCCGCTGTGCGTATCACTCACCTGCCAACCGGTATTATGGTTGTGCAGGCCGAAAAATCCCAACACCAGAACCGCGCACGCGCGATGCAAATTTTACGGGCACGACTTTATGATCTGGAGCGACAAAAGGCCGACAGTGAACGCTCTGCTTCCCGTAAAAGTCAGGTCGGTTCGGGAGACCGTTCCGAGCGCATTAGAACTTATAATTTTCCGCAAGGTCGTGTGACAGATCACCGGATAAATCTTACGCTCTATAAGCTTGACAGAGTTATGGAAGGTGAACTTGACGAGTTGATTGACGCATTAATTGCCGATCATCAGGCGAGTTTGCTTGCAGAACTCGGCAATAACGGCTGATTATGGCAAGTCTTTCTGACGTTTTGAAAAAAACAAGAAAACTGTTTCGCAACAGAAAATTGGACAATGCCGATCTTGATGCTCGCCTACTGGTCGAGTTTTTCACATCGACGACGCGAAAGGATGAAATCCTCAATGCCAATTTTCAAGTGAGCGAAGACGCCTTGCAACGGCTTGATAAGGCAATTGTTGAACGTCTGAATGGTAAGCCGGTCTACCGGATTATCGGAAAACGGGAATTTTACGGGATAGAATTTCATCTGTCCGCTGATACTCTTGAACCAAGAGATGATACAGAAGCGCTTGTCGATCTGGTGTTCCCGGAAATTCGCTCTATTGCTGATCGGTACGAGGAAGCCGAAATTGTCGATATGGGAACTGGAACAGGGGCCATTGCAATTGCTCTTCTAGCAAATGTTGACGGGCTTAAGGCAACGGCTGTCGATATCAGCGAGGACGCCTTAAAAACAGCATCATTGAACGCGGAAAGCGCAAGAGTAGCAGATCGTTTCAGCTCATTAAAAAGCGACTGGTTTTCTGGTTTGTCAGGAAAGTTCGATATGATTATATCGAACCCGCCCTATATTCCGGAAAGCGAAATTTCCATCCTTGCAACCGAGGTGAAAAAATATGACCCGCTCAGAGCCTTGTCCGGCGGAAAAGACGGACTTCAATTTTATCGGAAGCTCGCCGAAGAAAGCCGACCATTTTTGAAACCGCATGGAATGATTGCGGTTGAAATTGGCAAAGGTCAGGAAAAAGACGTGATTGCTCTTTTTTCAGAGAATGGTTTTGAATTGAAAAAGACGCGCAAAGACTTGAATGGTATTTTGCGCGCCTTGTTGTTTTGCTGACCGTGAAACTCACGTTCTTAGCATTTGCTTCATTTTTCTATAGCAATGAAAAATTTAAGCCAGTTCACGGCGCCGTAACAAATAGCAGAATATAAATGCAATGATGACGAGCGTGCCGGTAAAGGCGATGACCATGTCCCAGCCGCCATGGAACCAGAACCAGCCGCCAAAAGCACCGATGAAGCTCGATCCCATGTAGTAGAACAGAAGGTAAAGTGCTGTCGCATGCCCTTTTGCTCCAACTGCAATGCGCCCAACCCAACTGCTTGCCACCGCATGAGCGGAGAAAAAACCGATTGTTACGCACACGATACCGACAATAAACCAGAACAGACTGTTAGTGAGAGTCAAAATCAGCCCTAAAGCCAGAATCGCAACGGAAATGAACAATAGCGAGCTGCGGTGATATTTATTGGTCAGGTTCCCGGCAATCGGCGAAACGATAATACCTGAAACATAACTCAGGAAGATAAAGCCGATCTCAGTCGGGCTAAGGAAGAACGGTGCTCCGCTCATACGAAAGCCGGTATAGTTCAAAATCGCAACGAAATCACCGAACACCAAAGCGATGAAAAGATAAATGTAAAGCAACCGTATCGAGCCGATATGGCCTATCCATGCTCTTATGTGGTGATGGATATTGATGCCGTGTACGGCGACGAAGTTCTTGGATGGTGGCAACAGAAAATAGAACGCAATGGCTGCAATCAAATCGATAATACCGATAATAGCCAACGCCCATTGCCAATTGAACCACTCGATAAGGCTGCCCATACCAACCCGGCCCATCATGCCGCCGAATGCCGTACCACCGACATAAAGCCCCATGATTTTTCCGAATCCTCGTGGTGCAATTTCTTCGGCAAGGTAGGCCATCGCAACGGCCGGCACGCCCCCTAAGAGAATGCCTTCCAACGCACGTGCGACAAGAAGCCAATGCCAGCTCGACGCAAAAGCTGCGACTATGTTCAGAACAGAAGCACCTATCATCGACGCGGTCATCAAACCGCGGCGGCCGAGCGCTTCGGAAAAAGCACTTGAAAGAAGAATGGAAAAGGCGAGAAAGCCCGTTGATATAGAAAGCGCCAACGAACTGTTCGCTGGCGTTATATGATAGTGGTTTGCGAAAGATGGTAGTAGTGGCTGAACGCAATAAAGAAGAGAAAAAGTTGCGAAGCCGGCAAAAAACATTGCCACGCTTATGCGCTTATATAAAGTCGTTCCGCTTTGTACACCAGGTTCAGCCTTAGTGGCTGTTGAGGTAGTCATTTTATACTCCGAGTATCTACCTCCCCCCGATTAACTCTCCGCTATTATGGCGGGTGGCTCTAATGTAATTTCATAAAAATCTAAATTCAATTTATATAATTGAACCGTCAACAAAAAGTGACATTGTAAAAGGGAAATTTGCGTGATCCCTTTTTCGCAAAACGCGTAAAAATTGTATATAATCTGACTTGGCTTTTTAAAACATATTGACGCAAATTTCATGAGTGATACTAGATATTGTGTTCAGGGTTCTCTTTGATTCGAATTTTGAGATTCGAAATCGGATGAAAGAGCTAAGAGGGAATTCGGTAATTTATTAGAAAGCCGAAGCTGCCCCCGCAACTGTAAATGGTAAGTCAAAATCGTATGCCACTGGGGTCACCCGGGAAGGTGGTTTTGGCGCTTCAAGCCATGAGCCAGGAGACCTGCCTTGAATTGAATGTCAACAGACGGGGTGTTCTGGTTATGGCCTTTCCGGCCGTGTTTTGTGCGGATGTGGGCTTAGCCATATCCCCCACATTGCTTCGGGAAGGAAGTTTTATGTTCAAGATTCTTAATCATTTTTCCTGACCGGCTGAAGTTTGCCTTATCGGCGCAACTTTTAAAAAACGTCTCTTATGCTGCTTTCTCAAGGAAGAAAGCAGGCGGGACTTTGCAACCAAAAATCAGGAAAAAATCATGACAATTACAATTTACAGCCGACCATCTTGCGTACAATGCAAAGCAACATACAAGGCATTGGATAATAAACATATTTCTTACGATATTGTGGATATTTCCAAAGATGCGGAGGCTTTATCCTATATCGAAAGTTTGGGTTATAAAATGTTGCCGGTGGTTATTGCCGGAAACAATCACTGGGCCGGTTTCCAACCTGATAAAATAAACGGGCTCGAATGATATGGCACTTCTTGTTTATTATTCGAGTGCCACCGGCAATACCGATTATTTTGTGCAACAAATCGGTGAACCGTCTTTAAGACTTTTCAAAAAAACGGCAATTCCGAAAGTGGTTGAACCTTATGTTCTGGTGGTACCGACTTACGCCGGTGCCAAAGGCGATGGTGCAGTGCCTAAAACAATCATCAATTTTCTCAATGATCAAGAAAACCGGCAATTTCTTAAAGGCGTTATTGCTGGCGGCAATCGTAATTTCGGCTGGGCTTATGCGCTTGCCGGAAAAGTCATTTCTCAAAAGTGTCGTGTGCCCTGGCTTTATAGTTTCGAGCTCAGGGGGACAACAGAAGACGTGAACCTTGTCAGACAAGGATTAGGAAAATTATGGAAACAGATAGCGCAGAAAAAACAGAAACTTTAGATAGTGACAAAAATTATCATTCCCAAAATGATCATTCCCAAAATTATCACTCATTGAATGCAATGCTCAATCTTTTTGACGATAACGGGCTTATCCAGTTCGATAAAGACCGTGAAGCCGTGCGGCAATATTTTTTGCAGCACGTCAATCAGAATACGGTATTTTTCCATGATCTTGAAGAGAAGATCGATTACCTCGTGCGTGAAGGATATTACGAAAAAGCCGTTTTCGATTGTTACGACTTTGCTTTTATAAAAAAAGTTTTCAAACGTGCCTATGCGTTCAAATTCCGCTTTCCCACGTTTTTGGGTGCCTTCAAATATTATACGAGCTACACGCTCAAGACCTTCGACGGGAAAAGATATCTCGAACGTTACGAAGATCGTGTCGTTATGGTGGCGTTGACACTTGCACGAGGCGACAAGAAATTTTGTGAAAAACTTGTCGATGAAATGATGACCGGCCGCTTTCAACCTGCAACGCCAACATTTCTCAATGCCGGCAAAAAACAGCGCGGCGAACTTGTTTCCTGTTTTCTTCTGCGGGTTGAAGACAACATGGAATCTATCGGTCGCGCAATCAATTCTTCTTTGCAACTTTCAAAGCGCGGTGGTGGAGTTGCTTTGTGTCTCACCAATATCAGAGAACAAGGCGCGCCGATCAAAAAAATACAAAATCAGTCGTCCGGAATTGTGCCGGTCATGAAACTTCTTGAAGATGCATTTTCTTACGCCAATCAATTGGGCGCAAGGCAGGGGGCAGGGGCGGTTTATTTAAGTGCCCATCACCCCGATATTATGCGTTTTCTGGATACCAAGCGGGAAAATGCCGACGAAAAAATTCGCATTAAAACGCTCTCCCTTGGTGTGGTCATCCCTGATATTACTTTCGAGCTTGCGCGCAATAACGAGGATATGTACCTCTTTTCACCCTATGATGTAGAAAGGGTCACGGGCAAAGCTTTATCCGACATATCTTTGAGCGAATACTATCGCAAATTCGTTGATGACCCGCGCATAACCAAGAAAAAAATCAATGCCCGTGATTTTTTTCAAACTTTGGCTGAAATCCAGTTTGAATCGGGTTATCCCTATATTGTGTTCGAAGATGCGGTCAATCGCGCTAACCCCATTGCCGGACGCATCAATATGAGCAATCTTTGCTCCGAAATTCTTCAGGTCAATGAGCCGAGCACATTGAATGCCGATTTGAGCTATCGTCACATCGGTAACGATATTTCGTGCAATCTCGGTTCGCTCAATATCGCTCAAGCCTTCCAGTCCAACGATTTCGGAAAAACGGTTGAAACAGCGGTCCGGGCTTTAACAGCGGTTTCCGAAATGAGCGATATTGTCTGTGTACCATCCATTGAAAAGGGCAATCGCGAGGCGCACGCTATCGGCCTCGGTCAAATGAATTTGCATGGCTTTCTTGCCAAGGAGCATATTTATTATGGCTCTCCGGAAGCACTCGATTTCACCAATCTCTATTTTTATACAGTTGCCTATCATGCATTGAGAAGCTCGAACCTTATTGCCAAAGAAAAGGGCAAAACATTTCAAGGTTTTGAACAATCAGCCTATGCCGATGGGCGTGCGTTTAGAAAATATCTTACTCAAAAGTTCGAGCCGGAAACACAACGCATTAAAAAGCTTTTTGCCGATCGCCATTTCATAATTCCCAATGTGAAAGACTGGCAGGAGCTTGAGCAATCGGTAAAAAAATGGGGGCTTTACAACCGTTATTTACAGGCGGTTCCGCCCACCGGCTCGATTTCCTATATCAATAATGCCACAGCGTCCATTCACCCGATTGTTGCAAAAATAGAAATACGCAAAGAAGGCAAGATCGGTCGGGTTTATTATCCGGCACCTTATATGACCAATGATAATCTTGAATATTATCAGGACGCCTATGAAATAGGTCCTGAAAAGATCATTGATACTTATGCCGCAGCCGGTCAACATGTCGATCAGGGCTTGTCATTAACGCTGTTCTTTCCGGATACTGCCACGACGCGCGATATCAACAAAGCGCAAATCTACGCGTGGAAGAAAAAACTCAAAACCATCTATTATGTACGGCTACGCCAAAAGGCCTTGAGCGGGACCGAAGTCGAAACCTGTGTTTCCTGTAGCCTTTAAGGATAAATTTCTGATGCTAACAAACTATTTAAAAACCATTCCGGCTATCAACTGGAATAAGATTGAAGACGAAAAAGATCTCGAGGTCTGGAACAGATTGACAGGAAATTTCTGGCTTCCTGAAAAAGTACCGCTTTCCAATGATGTCTCGTCATGGGCAAGTTTGACACCAGAAGAACAGCAATTGACCATCCGCGTATTCACCGGACTTACTCTTCTTGACACAATGCAAAATTTTGTTGGCGCCATTTCGCTTTTGCCGGATGCAATCACTCCGCACGAGGAAGCGGTGCTCACCAACATTGCTTTTATGGAAGCAGTCCATGCCCGTTCCTATTCGTCAATTTTTTCGACGTTATGCCTGACAAAGGATGTCGACGAAGCCTATCGCTGGTCGGAAGACAATGCTTGTCTCCAGAAAAAGGCGGCACTCGTTCTTGATTATTATAATGGCAGTGATGCTTTGAAGCGAAAAATTGCTTCGGTTTTTCTGGAAAGCTTTTTGTTTTATTCCGGCTTTTATTTGCCGATGTATTGGTCAAGTCGGGCAAAACTTACCAATACTGCCGACCTTATCAGGCTGATCATTCGTGATGAGGCGGTGCATGGTTATTATATCGGTTACAAATTTCAAATCGGCTTCAACAAACTTCCTCAAAGCAAGCAGAATGAAATCAGGGATTTTACCTATACGCTTTTAATGGAGCTTTACGACATAGAAACAAAATATACCGAACAGCTTTATGACGGAGTAAATTTGAGCGAAGAAGTGAAGGTATTTTTACACTATAACGCGAATAAGGCATTAATGAATCTGGGATTTGAGCCTCTGTTTCCTCCAGATATTTGCAAAGTCAATCCGGCCATTCTTTCAGCTCTCTCACCAAATGCAGATGAAAACCATGATTTCTTTTCAGGCTCCGGTTCATCTTATGTGATCGGTAAAGCGGTAGCGACAGAAGACGCTGATTGGGATTTTTAAAACTTTAAAGAAAAATAGAAGAGAAGAGTGCTCCTCTTCTCTTCTTAAAGAAAATGCAACACGCAATTTGCCAAAACGTAATGCCCATTAAAATCTATGGACAACGAAACTAAACACTAGCGCCGCGGCAAATATTGGGCACCAAAGCTGCCGCCTCATCAGAGGGCTGGCGCTTGATCATGTAAAAAACCGATTGCTTGAAAACAGCTTAAAGCGCGGTTTGTTCAGTTTGTTCAATGGCATCAGAGGGGGTGAAACTATTGCGCATCAAACCATTGCAGACAACAGAGTTTTGACCATAAGTTATCTAATGGGGACGTCGCGTCATGAACGTGCAATCGGAAAACGGGAAAGCGAGATGACGCAGGACTCGATAATCTCTTGCCGATAACGATATAACTTAGCGGGTCTGCCACCGGTTTTTGTCTCGAATTCCCCGACTTCTTCAATAATACCTTGTTGTTCGGTCAAGCGACGGAAGTTCGGCTTATGAAGGCGCCTTCCAATAATGGCCTCAACTGTCTTTTGTAACTGCAATAAGGTAAATTTTTCAGGTAAAAGCTCGAATATAACAGCACGATATTTGATTTTTCTTCTAAGTCTTGCAATTGCTGTTGCCAAAATCCGGCGGTCATCAGCAAACATCGGCGTGCCAGCAAATAGGCTCCCACCTGCTTCGGCAATCAATCCTGCTTCATACAAAAGTTCGTATCTTTGAAGTATGAAATCTTCATTCCATGAAAAACCGTTACAGCCGAAGAGAAAAGAAATCCTACGCTTTTTAAAGGCGCATGTCTCCGGATCTTTTTCCGCCCACGCGTTAAGTGCATCGATAATTTTATCAACGCATGAATGTTTCCCGTTGCGACAATCATCCCACGGAAAATGTTCGTACCAGTCATGCCACTCGACTTCAGGCAAAAACCCGTCATGCTCGCGTACCAACCCCAAATAGCTAATCGAGACAGTAGGCATATTGCCTTCCGATATAATACGGTCGCGATTGGTAAAAGTATAAAGTTGTTCGAGAAAACCGACGGGATGCCCTGTTCGTGTGTTCACCCAATCGCGCAGAGTTGATTGTAAACTCTGTTTATAGTTTTTGAGCGGTCCTGACGGTAATTTTTGTTGAGGTCCGACGGTAATAACTTTCGGATTGTCATCAGTAACCGAGACTATGACTCCGATAAGTTCAATCTTGGAAAGAGCTGTCTGTTTGGTTGCAATTGTCATTTTTCAAATATTTAGCTTTAGTTTAGGGCCTAAAGAAATATAATTCGCGCCCGATGCCAGTTTTATATTCCTTCTTATTTTTGTCTCCAAGCAATTAGGGGCATGGATTTTCTGCCATATAGAGCAGCAAACTGAATAGCCAAGATTAAAAAACAGCGAAATAGCAATTTAAAGCCAATTGGAGATTATCCGGTTCTTGAAAGAGTTCGCATGCGAGGAGGAAGAATAATTTTCAAATCTCATTTTCGAGTGCTCTCCAACAATTTTATTTAATATTGTTGTGATTGTTCGATTGAATGCTTTCCGTTGGATACCATAAAATCCGGATTAAAAGGTAGTTTAAAATTTTTTTAAAAAATGCGCAAAATAAAAAATTATTTTTTCAGAATACAAAACTCTTTATCACTTCGGTTTAAAACATCCAAACAATTGGAATTAGTGAAAATTTCCGTTAAATAATCTTGAACAAAAATCTCGTTGGCATCGATTTTAAAATTTTAATACAACCTGAAGATGGTAAATAAAAACCGGCTTTAAAGCCGGTTTTTAATGAAGGGATATTATGCGATTATTTTATTAATGGTGGTTTACAGGCGAACCATCGCCAAAATGCGCTTCATTTGCCAAAACTCCGTGCGTTGCTTCACCGGATTTTTGCGCATGACCGATAATATAACTGTCTTCGACCGAACCATCGCCGAATCCATTTGCCCGTGTATAAGCACGTGAATTACCAGTGTAACCATGGTTGACACCTGATTGGGCACTTGCACCGATGACAAAAGTGTTGACCGGCGAACCATCGTCAAAAGCATAACCACTGGCATAGGCGCTGCTTACACCACATAAACTTGCAAGCGCAATAAACATTAATTTTTTCATTTCATTCACCGTTTTTATGAGCCCTTAGCTTTGGCTAACGGCTTTAATTGCAATTGGATTAATCTGGATAAATTTTCCAAACTCTCTATCGCTTATATCTTCATCACGGCAATCAATCTCAAATCACTTTAAAATGTGTTGATCACGGAAAAGTGATAATTTAAAATACAGCAAAAACAACAGGTTAATATTCATTAATCCCCGTCCAATAGAGGTTTATCAAGTCGGGATCACGGTTGTTGTGAAGTGGCTTTAAGAAGGGCTGAATGGTGTCTTTCTGGCCTATCAAAAGTTGATTTTTGCCTTCGCAAGTTGCAAGCTTTGTTCGAATCTTGCAGTCTCTTGTTTCTTCAATTCTTCCGATTTGATCCGGAGAAGATATGACGGGTGAAAAGTGACAAGAACCGGTATTTTTTCTTCTGTCTCGATTATTTTACCCACCAAACCGCTTAACGGCTCGTTCAAATCTGTGAGTGAAAACAGGGCGGTTTTCCCCATGGCAACGATAAGCTTCGGTTTGACGATGTCAATTTCTTTCATGAGCCACCAGCGACAATGCTCGATCTCGCAGCGATCAGCTCTTTTATGAAGGCGTTTACGACCTTTGAGTTCATATTTGAAATGCTTGACGGCGTTAGTGATGTAAACTTCGTTTCGTTGGATGTGGGCTTTGTAAGCCGCCTTTTCAAAGATTTGCCCTGCCGGACCGATAAATGGCCGACCAACAAGATCTTCACGGTCGCCCGGTTGTTCTCCAACAATCATAAGAGAAGCATTTTCAGGCCCCTCGCCACAGACGGCCTGCGTTGCTGAACAATGCAAAGGGCAACGTTTGCATGATCTGATGCTGTCATTGAGAATATCCGATGTTTCAGGTGTTGTTCTAGAACGAAAATTTGTTTGAACGCTATTTTGCGCATGCTTTTCCGATAAGCGGGAATGAAAGAGCGGAGGTTGAAGAACCGGTTGTCTTTCCATCGTTTCGATGCGCGTTTCCGCATCGCCTATGAGACTATCGATAATTTCTGCTTCCGGAAGGTTGCTCCAGTATTTTTTCGGCATATGACTTTGCATGGTTTTGACTTTCAGTCTTGCCGGATTGAAAATACTGGAAAAGTAGGTTTTCCACAGCTCTTCGATTTCATCTTTATTTTGTGGCTTTTTAAATATCGGTTCGCCAAAAAACAGTCTTTTGTTAAAATAAAACGCACTGCCTTTCGGTGTAAGAATTTGCCAATCCATGTCGGTAAAACGCCGGCAGAAAAACGGTATAGCTTCTGCGATAATGAAATGCTGAGGTTCATACCAGGCAGTAAAACAACGCCTGAAGTTATCATTGCCGAGACTGCAAATTTCTTTGAACCGTAAAAATGCATGCATATGATGGATATCATGGCAAACAGCCTTTTGCCGTGATAAAGCTGTGGCGGTATCAATGTCGTAAATTTTTTCAAGAAGCGTTTTGTCCCGCTGCAAGCGGTAAAGAAGGCGGTATAAAAGGGCTGCCGAACCTTTGCCTTCATGGCAGATGACATTTTTCGCAAGATTGATGAACTGCTTTGGCACCAGAAATTCTTGGCTTTGTTGTGCAGGTGAATATTTTTCTGAAGGCGAAGAGGCAGGTTCTCCGTCAAATAAAGTTGGAGCCGAAAGGTAATGCCAAAAAACATCTTCCGGACGCATTTCGTCTTGCAATAGCAAACGTGCCGTTGTTCGCCACTCGTCGAAATCCCCCTGTTTTTTCAAAATAATCGTTTTCATGATGAAAAAAGATCAAGTTGGGTCGGTCGCGCACGAAAACGGTCGGCAAGGTGTGAACTATCGAGAAGGTTTTTAGGCGTCCAACGTTCGGCAGTCACGAACGGTTTTATTTTTTCAAGGCTGATATGAAAGGTTTTCAAATCTGAAAAATCAAGCCGTTTGAACCGGCGCGCTACCAATATCCGTTTCACATTGCGCACTCCAAGGCCTGGAACACGTAACAACATTTCTTTGTCGGCCCTGTTGATGTCAACCGGAAAAAGATGCCGGTTTTGTAATGCCCAAGCAAGTTTCGGGTCAAATTCAAGTTCGAGCATGCCGCCATTTGTTTTCGTAGTCAGCTCTTCCATTGCAAATCCGTAAAACCGGAAAAGCCAATCAGCTTGATAAAGCCTGTGTTCTCTTAAAAGCGGCGGGCGCTTGACAGGAAGCAGGTTCGATGCATCCGGAATCGGACTGAACGCCGAATAATAAACGCGTTTCAGCCGATAGCCTGAATAAAGCTCGGCGCTTGATTGCAAGATTGTTGCATCATTGGCGTCGTCGGCACCGATGATCATTTGGGTGGATTGGCCTGCGGGCGCAAAACGTTGCGTCTTTTTCGTCTGCAATGTCGCGTCCTTCGAGGCTTCAATATCAATCCTTACATTTGCCATAGCTTGTTTGATTGTCAGGATCTTTTTTTGCGGAGCAAAGCGGTTAATGCTTTTTTCTGTTGGCAGTTCGACATTGATTGAAAGTCGATCTGCATAACGTCCCGCCTCCTTGATAAGCGCTTCCGAAGCATCCGGAATGGTTTTCAAATGGATATAACCGCCAAAATGGTGAATGGTTCGCAAATCGCGGGCAATTTTAACCAATTCCTCCATTGTTTGGTCCGGAGAACGGATAATGCCGGAAGAAAGAAACAAGCCTTCAATGTAATTTCTGCGGTAAAATTCGAGCGTCAAAAACACCACCTCGTCAGTGGTGAAACGCGCCCGCTCGACATTGCTCGAAGACCGGTTGACACAATAGGCGCAGTCAAAGATACAAAAATTGGTGAGTAGAATTTTTAACAAAGAAACGCAGCGCCCGTCAGGCGTGAAGGAATGGCAAATTCCCATATTTTCCGTTGTCCCCAAGCCAATTTTTGTGGGTGACTGGCGCGTCGAACCGCTTGATGCACAGGAGGCATCATATTTGGCAGCATCAGCCAGAATTGCCAATTTTTGTTTAAGCGTTTTGACCATTATGTTCACTATTTGTTCTATTTTGGAATATAGACATGGAACCGAGGAAGTAAAGGAAAAATAGCGTTTCACCACGAGCTGAAATTAACAATTCTGCTAAATATCAGTGTCATTCCGGATAAAGCCGGCTTAATCGGTCAAATTGTTCCTCATTGTGTTCCACTTTGTAACGTTACCGCTGCAAATGATCTGAGCCAAACGTTAATAATAAGCCCTGAATGAACAATCTATCGAATAAAAATGCTGTCGCCTGAACTTCCATAAAACAAATAGTCCTTTGATAATTCGGGTGAGGAGACCTCATAAGGTTTTGCGTGGCTTATGTGTTGCGCGCCATTTTTGCGATAAGCCGTAAGCCAGTCCGAAGATAGCCGACACCAGAGATCCGCAAAGAATCGCGCATTTTGCTGCTTCCAATTGTTCAGGATGGCTGAACGCTAATGTCGCTGTAAAAATAGCCATAGTAAAACCGATCCCGCCCAGTAAACCGACAAGAATCATTCCGCGCCAGTTTACACCCGAAGGGAGATTGCAAAGGCCAAAACGTACGGCAATGAAACTTATAAGCACAATGCCTAGCGGCTTACCGATAATGAGACCAAGTCCAGTTCCAATCATGATAATGAAGGAAGAATGATCTGCAAAATCGACATTGGAAATATTGATACCCGCATTGGCCAGAGCAAAGAGTGGCATAATGACAAACAATACCCAAGGACTAAAGGCGGCAACGAGTCGGGATACGGGAGCGTCAACCGCAGCTTCGCTCTTCTTTATTTCAAGAAGAGCAAAACGGTGCTTTGAAGCGCTATCTTCAGGCTTTTCATTTTTCAATATCTCCAAAGCGTAAGACATACGGTCGATAGGCGAAATCAATGAGCGGGGCGGAAGCGCCGGCGTCAATAGTCCCAATATAACGCCTGAAAGGGAAGGATGGATTCCGCATATCATCAGTCCAAGCCAGAGGAGAGCAGCAGGAAGGACGTAAATCAGAGCCGAATTAATTCCTATCCATTGCAAAAAAACGAGGATGATAATTGCAAAACACGCAATTGGCAGTCCTGTCACGTCAAAGCCGTTAGAATAAAAAATCGCAATAATCAAAATGGCGATAATGTCATCAATAGTGGCAAGCGCAAGCAAAACAATTCTTAAGTTGTTTGGAACCGATTTACCCAGAAGGGCCAAAATGCCGATTGCAAAAGCGATGTCAGTTGCAGTGGGCACTGCCCAACCATGGCTGGTCTCTGGCCCATGATTGATAGAAAAATAAATGATTGCCGGCATAATAACGCCGCCGACAGCTGCAACCAGAGGCAACAGCGCCTGACTTAGTTTTGACAATGCCCCATCGTAAATTTCCCGCCTTATTTCCATACCTGCGACAAGGAAAAACAGAGTCATGAAACCGTCATTGACCAGAAAGTGCAGGTCTTTGGAAAAGGAGTATCCAAAGGCTTCTATTGAAATCCTTTGGTGCCAGAAATTTTGGTAAGCGGTTCCATAAGTTGAATTGGCAAGGATGAGAGCAACCATTGTTGCAATAACGAGAGCAACACCCGCCATTGCATCAATATGAAGTAAATTGCGACAGCTTAAAAATATTTTTTCGGCAATAACTGATGCACGATTGGGCAAGCGGTGGGAAACATTTTTCATGGCAAGTTCCTTTTTGCTGGCGGCCCGACCAGCTTGAAACCTGCCCGAAACGATTTCCCGGACACCCGTTGGCAACTATATAAAATTGACTGGAAACTACAATAACAATTTTCTATCTTTCTTATCCGACAGTTGTCAGAGCAGAATAAATTTCCGCTTATCACTCTTTGAACGCTTTGTTAAATTATATAAAAATAAATTATTTTATATACATAAAATTATAAATAAAAAAAGCAAAACAAATATAATTGAATATTTTATTCAATATAAAATAATATATCCTGAATTAATTTATTATAAAGGGGATGAGATCTCCTTTATAAATCGGAATTTATGTCCTTTAATTTTCGTTTTTTACCGTAAGGTTTACTTTGTTGAGCGCAGTTGCAAGATCGTTTTGCAAGGCGGTTTCAAGATCGGTAGCTGTTAGCCCTTGATTATCCTTGGCTTCAAGCGATATTTTGAGCGTTCCGGGTTTTTTAGCAAAAGCGCCGAACGCAGATGAAATCTTTTGTGCTTCTTCGTGATCTTTCAAAAGCATTGCCGGACTCTTCGTCATAACGACATAAAAGTCTTCATACAGTTCCTGTTTGAGATCATGTTTACTGTCATTCAGATTTTGGGCAAGATAGGTAAACAATTTATCTATGAAGCCGAAATCGGAATAACGCATATCTGCTTTGGTAATGCCAATCTGGTTTGCAGCATCAAGAGCCGCTTCTTTATCGCCGGAAAATAGTGCAGATCCGGCATTGATAATTGTAGCTGACATCTGACCCGAACCGATACCGTTGGCGGTGAAAGAAAGGTCGTTCAAAGACAGAATTTTTCGACTGGAATTATACGAAAAATCAATCTTCCCCGAGAGATCCAACGTATTGAATCCCATATTTTTCAACATTTCAAAATCTTTTTGCGGCATTTCGGATGTGTTGAGCGAAAAGCCATCGAGCGACACCAGCAGACTTTCGGGAACCGGTTGATTCCATTCGCGAGGCAGAAGCTGAAACGAATTGAGGCTCGCCTTGATTTTCGGCAAATCAATATCAGCTTTTTCAACCTGCGCATCAATAGCTGTTATCGCTGAAACAAGTGTTACAACCAATGCATTTCTTGCAGCCTTTTCATTTTTTTCATCCCCGCTCTTTTTGGCTTCCAGATAGGCTCGTGCAAGATTTTCCGGCACTGCTTCCATCGGATGCATTTTCAGTCCGTTGGTTTTGAACTTATCAAGCGAAAAATGCGCATTGCGGTTTGTGCCTTCAAAAACGTCAATTGCGATATCTCCGAGTTCTACCGGTCCGAAGACAGTCCGTCCGACCTTATCGGGTTTGATTTTACCGGCGAGTATTGAATAAGCATAACCGACATCAATATCATCCGCCCGCATGGCATTGCTTTTACCGATGAGACGAAGACCGTTGGTACTATTTGTATCGGAATTTTTTAAACCGACATTGGTACTCATGCCTTCAATGCCGACAGAGCCGATATTGCCGCCCTTCAAACTTGAAAGCCAAAAGCCTTTAACGTTGAGTTTTTCTGTTTCGCCATTCGGATTGTCTAGTGAAACCTCTATGTTCGGTGCATTGACGGATGATACGTCAACCCTCATTAAGGCCTGTAAAACATTGGATTCAATTGATGTATCCTTGTCTTTCAGCGTGATACCATTGAGAGTAACTTCCGGAACTTCAATGTGGATATTGTCGCGTTTCAAATCGATATTATAAATAGTAAACGAGCCAGGCACAAAACCGACTGGCGGACGGCCGGAAATGGCTCCGATTTTAAGGCTGACGCCTTCAGGTACAGGAAATGTCACATTTTTGAGGTTGACATTCCCGGCAACTGTTACTTCCGATTGATCGGCCTTGACGCCATGTTTTACCATCTCGTCTTTGACAAAGCTGTTAAGGTAGGGGGCGGCCATATAAAAAGCGCCAACAGCCAATATGGCCAGGATGACCACGCCTCCGATAATATAAATTAACCAGCGTTTGAGTGTTGCTATCAACCAGCCACCGAAATTGGCCATTCTTTTCTTCCAGTCTTAATGTTGTATATCTGCGCTCAAGTCGATTTTATCGAACAGGCTCAACGGAGCAAGTCGAGCCGCTAAAAAGTCTGCTAATCCGATACCTTGTTTGGATCTTGCTTTGGCATGGATATTAAGAGTTCCACCGCTTTCTATAAAGTTTTGCAGTGCTTCTCCAAATTTTTGTGAATTTTCCGCACCAAGGAAAAGTGCAATAGCCAATCTGGCTTTGACAGCCTCCTCCTTGCGTTTATCAGCAAAATTTTCGTCTGTATTCGCATTATAAAATTTTGCAAAACGATCAAGAAAGTTATCAGCGTTTACAGTCAAGTCCATGCTCTTTGCATGTATAACCAAACCTGCTGCGGCAATAGTCATGACATTATCCGAAAAAAATGCCGGATCGACATTGATGAACGAGCCTTTAAGAGACCAACTTCCCATGTCGGGATAATTCATAGTCAACTCCTTAATATCAAGAGTTTCATTGTCGGCATTCCATGAACCATCAAAAATAAAATCCTCCGATATTGTCTTATAGCCGAGCTGATTGAGCAATCCGCCGTTCGTGACCTCAGAAAAGCCGAGCTCGGTTAAAATGGGGAATTCCTTATCCCAATCTGTCGCGGAGCCTTCCACCCCTTTCAATTCTATTTTCAGTGATGTCGGAATAGCTCCCAGGCTGAAATTCGTTTTCACGTCCAGAGAATTTATTGTGACAGGGGAGTTGTCAGCGCCGTTTTCCGAAGGCGGCGGCAATAATGAAAAACCGGACAGATGAATAGTGTCGAATTGCGGCATCAAAGGGAGGTTCTCACTTTGAAGAAAAGCTGTAAATACACGGCTGATACTATCAAGATCGCCTTTGTCCGATTTGTCCAATTTAGTCAGCAAGTCATTAATATGAGGAAAACGCAGTTGCGAGATTGAAAAATCGTCAAGCGTTGTCGTGTTGTTGTCTCTGTCTATGTTTTTAATGCCTTTCAACGCGATGTCGAATTTGCCATTATTGTAAATGAAAGCGCTATCTTGAACATCTGTGCTGTTATCGGGGTGTTTTATAGCAAGTCCGGTTAAATGAATATCGGCAAAACCGATAGACGGAATGATAGCAAGTTTCTCGGTGAGCAATTTTGCCTCATCGGATTTGTCAATGCTGTTAACGCCATCGGCATTGTCAAGCTGTTTGACCATTTCCGAAATAGAAAATGGCAGTTGGCGCACTGAAAATTTTGTTCCGGAAATTTTTTCGAGTGTTGTATTGCCAGCGTTTTCCTTATCTATAACGTCGTCAATCGACAATTTTTCAACCGACCAGTTGCCCGTTATATCTTTAAACGGGTTTTCTGTTTCGCCAGCAGAAGACGGCTCACTATAATAGCGAACGAGATAACCGATATTGAAATTTTCAATTTCAGCCATGCCGGTTTTGGTCGATATAATACGATCTATTGTGGAAGCATCACGTTCGTTAGCCAAACGGATTTCCCCCGAAAGACCATCGCTCGTCAATTTTTTGACAATTCCTTTATCAAAATCATTGAACACAACATTGTTGTACGTCATCGACTCGCCGCCGTGACCGGTTTTGCTTGTCACAGTCATTGAAGGGGCAACAATTTTTTTTACTGCAATATTTGTAACGTCAAAAAAGACGTTTCCATTATTGGCACTGGTCTTATCATTAAGCGCAAAGTTTTGCACGTTCATCGAGGGAACCGAGACTTCGGTTTTACCGAATTGATAAGAAAGGTTTTCCAATTTTAGATTTTTACTGGTTTTACCAGAAAAATTGACCTCACCTTTGATTGTTTCGATGTTCAAGCTTTCTTCAGACGAGAGTTTTACTTTCGCATTATGGGCAGTGAAATGACGCCTCCAATTGACGTCAAGTGAACCAACGCTGACACCATTGGCTTTCAGAAAATTTTCAACATGCTTTTGTGCCGAGCGTGCAAGATAAAAAACAAAGCCGCCACAAATAAGGGCAATAATAACAAGGCCTGTAATGATCTTTTTCCAAGGCATTTTTTTTGTAGCCTGATCGGCGGTCTGTTCACTCATTGAATTCACCCTCAATTGACAAAAAAATTTGTTGCAATACGGCTTGTCCCATTTCTTTTAATGCCAAACAATCGCGACTTTTTTCTGGCAAAACAATCCTTAATATAAGCGGGCTCAGGAGTCTCGTTCTTTTTTAAAACCTTAGCCCATCAATTTCCGGTTGATAAAAGGATTTTGCATGGTTTAACCGGATTCGGGCAGAAATCTATGGTTGCAGGGGCTTGATCCATATCCCGACGTGGTTTTCAATACGCTAGCCGGTTCTGATTGATTATCCGGCATCTCATAAAGCGGAAAATTGGTCGCGGAATTGATAAAAGTCTGTTTTGTCGGAAATCTTGAATGGGACGCGGTTGTTGAAAAGGCTTAATTCCTCAAATATCTACACAGGATCAATTATTTTACCGGCAATTATTTTACCGGTAATGCAGTCTTGCTGTTTTCCTCCGTCGGATTGGCCGTCATTAGACTGTTATAGGAGCTAAACAAACCGATCATACTTTGAGGAGCGTATCTACCAAGCAATTCAAAGACAATCAGGAGAGCAACAGCAACAACGACGCCGCCGATCAAAAACTGACGCATTCTGGTTCTGGACTTTCGTTGATACATGAATTCCCACCTTGATCATAATTTATATGAATTATTATCAGAAAATAATAAATTATACTGTTTTCGAGAAACAGCGAAAATTTAGTGAAACGTCAAGTTTTGTGATAATGAACGGATGAAACTTCCGAACCTAAGCAGCAACATATTCGGGTTTGATGTATTTTTTTACGGCTTTTTCCAAACTTTTTTCAAAGTGAACCGAAGGTGGCTTAATTCCGTGCGAAAGAAAGTCTTTCAATACCTGTTCTGAAGCTCCACAAATAACAAGGGTAATTCCTTGTTTTTTTGCTTTTTCAGCGAGGCTTTCAATTGTATTCGCACCTGTCGCATCAAGAAATGGAACCTGCACGAAATCAAGGATCATTGTGCGATAATTATCGCCGATCCGGTCAAGAACGGAGCCGATAGATGCAGCAGCACCGAAAAAGAATGCGCCGGAAATGTGGTAGATGACTGTATTGCTATCCTTTTGGATGTTGCCTTCATAGTGCGAGTTTGGCTGATTTTTAGCGTCTGCAATGTCTTCGGCAACCAGCGGACGATCGGCGGTAACACTGGCAGCTTTCGACATGCGATGGATAAACAGTAATGCACCCAAAGCAAAGCCGATAATGATGGCTTCGGTAACATTGCGGAAAATTGTCAACGATAACGAAACAAGGAGAACGACAGCATCGCCTGCCGATGCCTTAAGAAGAATCAGGATTGCATGCTTGTCAATCATGTTCCACGAGATAATGGCAAGAATTCCGGCAAGGCACGCCAATGGAATAAAATTTGCAAGAGGAGCCAAAATTACCAGAAATAGAAGCAAAAAGACGGAATGGAAAATTCCGGAGATCGGACTTCTTGCACCGGCACGTATATTGGTGGCTGTACGTGCGACAGCACCCGTAACGCAAATACCGGTAAAAAGCGCAGAGGCTATATTGGCCACACCTTGCGCGACCAGCTCGCAATTCGAACGATGTCTTCTTCCGGTCATGCCGTCGGCAACAACTGCCGATAATAGGGATTCAATTGCGCCGAGCAATGTAAATGTCATGGCATTGGGAAAAACCGCTTGAACCTTGTCGAAATTGAATTCTGGCAGTCGTGGTGAAGGGAGTGTCGAAGGCATTGTGCCGAATTTTGAACCGATGGTTACAATATCAAGGTTGAAAAACGCGGTAACCGCACCGCCGATAATGATTGAAAGCACCATGCCCGGCCAATTCGGACGTAATTTTTTCAAGCTTGTAATGAATATGATCGTGGCCACACAAAAGATGATAGAAAGCAGGCTGTACGTCCCGATATTATTCCAGATAACCGGTAGTTTTTCCAAAATCGGCCCGGGCTCTTTCTCGTTAAGCTCAAGTCCAAGCATATTGATAAGTTGGCTTGAAACAATAATAACGGCAATACCGGCGGTAAATCCCACTGTAACAGGATAGGGGATGAATTTGATATAAGTGCCAAGCCTGAGATAGCCGAGCGCCATAAGCATCATTCCCGACATCAGTGTAGCAAGTAAGAGCCCGTCCATACCGTGTTCGGCAACAGTCGTTGAAACTACGATAATAAAGGCGCCTGCAGGGCCGCCGATTTGAAAACGGCTTCCGCCAAGAAGAGCAATGAAAAATCCCCCGACTATCGATGTGTATAATCCCTGTACCGGCGATGCACCGGAGGCGATTGCGATTGCGATGGAAAGGGGCAGGGCGACAATGGCGACTGTAAGACCGGCAACCACATCGGCACGAAAATCAACAAAATGATAACCTTCGCGCAAGACTGTTATAAGCTTTGGCTGGAAAAGCTCGCTAAAGGATATTTTTTCAACAGCCTTTTTGGATCGCGCCATGATTGAACACAAAGAACCTGAAAGAGTAGTTCAATTTTGATAGCATAGTTGTTTTTGTCTATCTACTTTCTTCAACGATAATAAAGCGCCGATCACATAAGTTTTATAATGTTTTTCAAGTAAAAAATTGTTTTCTGTTTATTATCATTGAAGCAACAATGACATGAAAGTTAACCTAATGCCAAAAACAAAGGGTGAGCATCAAAAAGTTAGCAAAAATAATAATAGCGTTGCCCGAGTCGTTGCAATTCTTGTCGCTGCTGCGTTTTTTATGGAAAATCTTGATGCAACCGTCATCGCAACGGCTTTGCCGCAAATGGGGGAAACATTTGCGACAGATCCGGTCAACATCAATGTTGGCATGAGTGCCTATATGCTAACGCTAGGCGTATTCATTCCGGCAAGTGGCTGGTTGACAGACCGGTTCGGTTCGCGTGCCATGTTTTCGTTAGCAGTTTTTGTTTTTACACTTGCATCATTCTTGTGCGGACTGTCACCGAATTTGACTGTTTTTATTTTGGCCCGTATTCTGCAAGGAATAGGAGGCGCACTTATGGTTCCCGTCGGCCGCCTCGTCGTTTTGCGTGAAACTCCAAAAAACAAGCTTGTCGAAACAATTGCTCTTCTTACCTGGCCGGGATTGGTTGCACCGATTTTGGGGCCGCCTCTTGGCGGTTTCATTGCACAATATTTCCACTGGAGCATCATTTTCTTCCTCAATATTCCTTTAGGACTGATTATCCTTTTGTTGAGTCTGAAAATTTTTCCTGATGAAAAATTGAAAACATCGCGATCTTTCGATCTTATGGGGTTCCTGCTTACAGGTATAGGGCTGGCAACCCTTCTTTTTGCTGCAGAAAAAGTCGGTGATAGCCACGGTTTGTCGGCGCTTGTCATGGCTTGTTTTATAATTGGTGTGACATTGCTTTTGTGGAGTATTTTTCATCTCAAGCGTGCCGAGGCGCCGCTGGTTTCGCTAAAAGCACTTTCCTATCAAACATTCGCCGTGTCGATATATGGAGGAACAGCCTTCAGGATGACAACCAATGCCGTTCTCTTTATCCTGCCGCTGATGGCCCAATTGGCAATGGGGTTTTCGCCGACAGAGGCGGGGCTTTTATTAATGCCGATCTTTATCGGTACTCTTGCAATTAAACCATTTACAACTCCGCTGCTGCGCTATTTCGGTTTCAAGCGCACGCTCGTTGTCAATTGTCTTTTCAATGCGTTATTCTTGGCACTTTTTGGCACATTCTCGCGTGATATGCCGCTTTCTGTCATGGTTGGAATATCGGCTTTAAGTGGCGTTTTCCGTTCGGTACAGTTTACAGCGCTCAATACAATTGCATTTGCCGATATTCCCGATGACGAAATGAATGGTGCGAACACGCTGTTTTCAACAGTTTTCCAATTGGGAATAGGTCTTGGTATCGCTCTGGGTGCAATTTCGTTGCGTGCCGGTGTCGCCTTAACAGGTGTCGAGCTTGAAACGTCTATAGAGCCATTCAAAATTGCGCTTTATCTCGTTGCGTTTATCAGTCTGTTGCCACTATGGGGATTGATGCGGTTGAAACAGGGTGCGGGAGATCTTGTCGCCGGACATGTGAAGAGCTAGATTAAAATAAGCCGTAGGCCATCCTGGGGAACAGATAGGCCGGAAGGATGAATGGAGAGTGGGCAGCATCTTATCATGACAGCAGATCAGGTTATGGCTTTTTCCATCATCGGTTTGATGATGGCCATCTTCATTTGGGATCGCTTTCGCTATGACGTCGTTGCAGTTTTGACGCTGCTGCTTGCTTGTGCCGTCGGTATTGTCAGTCCTAAAGACGCTTTCAAAGGATTTAGTGACGACATTGTCATTATTGTCGCCAGCGCATTATTGGTGAGTGCCGGAGTAGCCCGTTCCGGAATCATGGAGCTGATCATCCAGCGTGTCTGGCCGGATGTCAAATCTGTGCGCTTACAACTCTGTTTTCTTGTCATAGTGGTGACAGTACTTTCGGCCTTCGTCAAAAATATCGGCGCTCTGGCAATTATGCTGCCGATTGCGTTCCAGTTTGCCCGCCGTTCGAACGTCTCGCCTTCTGTCTTTTTAATGCCTATGTCGTTTGGTGCCTTGCTCGGTGGGTTGATGACACAAATCGGCACCTCGCCAAATGTGGTGGTTTCTGCGATGAGAGAACATCTTGTCGGCAAAAGTTTTACAATGTTCGATTTTACGCCTGTGGGTGCAACTGTTGCTGCTGTCGGTGTTTTATACCTTGTATTTTTTTCGTGGCTGGTGCCGGCTCGTGCCCGCAAGTCTTTAACAACCGATAGCAGTTTTTCCAACCGCGACTACATTGCCGAAGCACGCGTGGAGAGCGGATCAACCGTGATCGGCAAACAGATTTCCGACCTTGTCAAACCGGCGGCAGGAGATGCAATGGTTTTACAGGTCATAAGGAACAAGAACCTTATTTCACCATTGCCGGATTTTTTGCTTGCTGAAGGTGACACTATTGTCCTTGAAGGTACACATGGTGGCCTCGATTCCGTTATCAACACCGCAAAACTTGATATTGCCAAAGGACGAGACGTCCAGACGGGAGACAAGCTACAGCAGGTTGAAGTTGTCGAAGCTGTTGTCACAGATAACTCGCCCTTGATTGGCATCAACGCCAAAAGGCTCAATCTGTTTGATCGCTATGATGTCAATTTGTTAGCTTTAAGCAGGCCGCAGGAACGGGTGAGGCAACGGCTTGGAGATATTGTTTTCAGGCTCGGCGATGTTATCGTTTTGCAGGGAAGGGATGATGTTATCCCCAATCTTTTGCAGGAATTGAAATGTTTGCCGCTCGCCAAACGTAACATCATGTTCGGTAGCCTTCGTCACGGCCTCGTGCCGTTAACGATATTGTTTGTCGCAATTGCTGCAACAGCATTGCAAATTGTGCCGGTCGCGCTTGCTTTTTTTGCGGCAGCCGTTGCCATGATTGTTTTTCGTGTCATCCCTGCAAGAGACGCTTATCAAGCACTCGACGGCCAGATATTGGTGATGCTGGCGGCGCTTATACCGGTAAGCGAGACGCTGGAAAAAACCGGTTGCACAAAAATTATCGGACATTGGCTGAGTGTATTTGCCTCGTCCCTGCCGCCATCAGGCGCGCTCGCCGTTATACTGGTTGCGGCTATGCTTGTGACACCTTTTCTTAACAATGCGGCTACGGTTATGGTCATGGCACCTATCGCCTCAAGTTTTGCCGATTCACTCAACTTCAAGCCCGAAGCTTTTCTGATGGCTGTTGCTATCGGGGCGGGATGTGATTTTCTCACCCCGATAGGCCATCAGTGTAATATGTTGGTTATGGGGCCGGGTGGCTATCATTTCAGTGACTATCCCCGCCTTGGCGCACCTTTGAGTATCATTATCGCACTTGTTTCTGTTCCAATGTTGATGTGGGTATGGCCGCTCACATGATGACAATCGATTTAAAATTAAAATTTATTCAGGCCTTGAACCAGGTAAAATCAAGCTGGAAAGACGCTTTATGCGCTGGTCTAGCTTCGGGTCTTGCCTGGTTTGTTGCCGTCCATTTTCTTGACCATGAACACCCGATCTATGCGGCAATGACGGCGCTTATTTGCTTGTCTCCGGGGGTGCCCAGCCATGGGCGTCAGGCAATTTATGTATTGATCGGCGTATTGACAGGTGTGGCGGTTGGAGAATTGACGTTGCTCCTTCCCCCTATGCCTACCGAAGTGCGTATTGCCATTGTGGGATTTGCGGGGATGACAATTGCTTCGGCTTATTCCATCGTTCCCGCCATTGTCATTCAAGCGGGCATTTCAGCAGTTATGGTTTTTGCTCTCGGTGCGGATGTTGCCGGTTGGACGCGTGCAATTGACGTTGCAGTTGGAACCTCTATCGGATTGATTTTCAGCCAGATCCTTTTTACGCCCGACCCTTTAAAAACTCTTCATTCTGCCGTCGAGCGGTTTTTTAAAGAAATGGCTTTAAACTACACATTGGCTGAAGATGCACTTCAAAGAAACGACGTGGCCGCAGCAATCAAAGCAATGAAAAGCTGTAGTAGAACCCATACAGCCCTTATCGGACTTATCGGAGCAATTGATGTTGCTAGATCGAACGCCCGTTGGACATTGCGCGGAAGATTATCTTCACGCGAAGTTGTGTCACTTTCCGCCCGTTATGACCAGTCAGGCATCAGACTTTATGCCTCCTCGCTTCTTTTTTGTGAGGCATTGGTCAATGCTATTCGTAAAGGTCGGGAAGCGCCTCCGGAATGGTTGGTCAATGCTTTGAAACTTATTGCCGAAAATTGTCAATTTATCGCTGGCGAAGCACAACTCGGGCAGGAATTTGTTTTTCCAGATCGCTCAGGCAGAGCCGAAGCGTCACTCACATGGCGCGAATGTGTGATTGACATCGAAATGGTAGAGACGACACTTGCTCGTTTTTATAAAAGCAGGACACGCCGAAATCGTCTTGCGGCCTATCGAAAAAAGCAGATTCTTGATGCCGTGAGAGAACAGATTGCCGAACGTAAAAGGGCCGAAGCTTTGTTATCGGATGAAGAAGACGGTAAAAATCGTTGAAATTATCGATCAATCGGTCTTATTTAACCCTTTTTTCGTGATAAGGGCTACCATCTTCGCTAAATTATGCTTAAAAGCCCTGAAACCCCATTTTTGACAGGAACAATATAATGTCGGATGAAAGTTTTATTCGTGAAGTCAATGAAGAAATCCGTCAGGAAAAGGCAAAAGCCTTATGGGGAAATTACGGTCCATATCTAATTCTTGCAGCTGTCCTGCTTGTTTTGGGAACAGGCATATATCAGTTTTATGACCATTGGCAGTCGTCAAAGGCAGGGCGCATCGGGGATACATTACTTACAAGTCTGGACCTTGCCAATGAACATAATTTTGACGAGTCCTTGAAAAAGCTTGATGAAGTGGAAAAATCGGGTTTTGGCGATTATCCGTTTTTGGCAGGTTTGAGAAAAGCATCCATATTTATGGAACAAGGGGACGCCAAAAAGGCGGTTGCCGAATTTGACAAAATCGCCGATGACAAAAAAGCTCCGGAAATTATTCAAAAAGTAGCAAAACTTCGTGCTGCTTATATTCTCGTCGATAACGGTTCTTTTGAGGACGTTGAAAAACGTGTGAAGGATCTTGCGACCGATGTAGATCCGACGCGCATTATGGCTCGCGAGGCCTTGGGGCTTTCGGCCTATAAAGCCGGGAAAATGGACGAAGCACGTTATTACTTCCAGAAAATTGCCGATGAAGGGCTTGAAGGAATCAAGGCCACAGAACGTTCTCGTCTCATGCTTGATTTGATGCAGAGTTCCGGTGATGCAGCAAGGAAATAGAAAATGGGCTTGACCATTGCAATCGTCGGCCGTCCGAATGTGGGCAAATCGACACTATTTAACCGGCTTGTCGGGCAGAAGCTTGCTCTCGTTGATGATACCCCCGGTGTGACACGTGATCGTCGCCGTCATGAAGCGCGTTTGATGGATTTGCGTTTTGATGTCATTGATACAGCCGGCTTGGAAGAAGCTAAAAGTGATACTTTGGAAGGGCGCATGCGCGCCCAGACAAAAGCAGCCATTGATGAAGCCGATCTCATTCTTTTTGTGCTTGATGCAAAAAGCGGCATGACATCGAGTGATCTTAATTTTGCTGCGCTTGTTCGCAAGTCGGGTAAGCCGATTGTATTGGTTGCCAACAAATCGGAATCGAAACAGGCAACAGCAGGCTTTTATGAAGCATGGTCACTCGGCCTTGGCGAGCCTTGTCCGATTTCTGCCGAGCACGGTTTGGGATTACAGGATTTACGCGACGCTATTGTAGATGCCGTTGGCAAACAAAAAGCTTTCGACAAGACAGGAACCGATAAGGAAAATAGGCAAAGCGATGATGAGTTTGGCGAGGAAATTGATGATCCGGAAGCTGAAGAACCAGCTTACGACAAGACCAAACCTTTGCACATTGCAATTGTCGGTCGGCCGAACGCCGGTAAATCGACCCTTATCAATACCATGCTCGGGCAGGATCGTTTATTGACCGGTCCGGAAGCCGGAATAACCCGCGATTCTATTTCGGTGGATTGGCAGTGGAAAGGGCGTCAGATAAAGCTTTTTGACACCGCCGGTTTGCGTCGTAAGTCGAAGGTTGATGGAAAGCTTGAAAAACTCTCTGTTGCAGAAACCTTGCGCGCGATTCGCTTTGCCGAAGTCGTCATTATTGTGCTCGATGCAACCATTCCATTTGAAAAACAGGATTTGCAAATTGCCGATCTCGTCATCAGAGAGGGAAGGGCACCCGTTATTGCTTTCAATAAATGGGATTTGATCGAAAACAGGCAGGAAACGCTTGCCCGATTACATGAAGAATGTGCGCGTCTATTGCCGCAAGTGCGCGGTTTGAGAGCAGTGCCGGTTGCCGGCGAGCGTGGTGAGGGAATTGACCGGCTCATGGAAAATGTCGAAATGGTCCATCGTATCTGGAACCGGCGTGTCTCGACGGGCAAGCTTAATAGATGGCTTGCAGAAATCACTGCTTATCATCCGGCACCAGCGGTTTCGGGGCGACGTTTGAAGGTGAAATATATCACCCAGATAAAAACGCGCCCTCCGGTTTTTGTTATTTCCTGTTCCCGACCGGAAGCGATGCCGCAATCCTATCTGCGTTATCTTGTAAACAGTCTGCGTGATTCTTTCGATATGCCGGGTGTTCCTATCCGGTTGACGATGACAACCTCCGATAATCCGTTTGCCGGTCGCGCCAAAAAACGCTGAGTCGTTTTTTTAAAAAAATAGTGTTTGCACTCTATTCAGAAACATTAACAAATCGGCTTTGCTTTTTTTAAGAAAGCCGATAAATGCGCTATTTTTGCGTTAACCATTCTGATAAATTAAGGAAAAATTAATCAATAAAATCAACGAATAAGGGTGTTTTTGTTAACCATAAATAAAGGTTGATGAGGCAATCTTCAAACCACAGAAAACAAGTTTTTCTTTTTGTTTTGCGTAAGCGTATTTGCGTTGGAGTGATGTGGTGTTTGAAGTGTCTTTCATACCGTCTTTGCGCCGTTCCGGTAACGAAGGTGAGCAGACCTTGATGCTTCGCACCGCATCCTCTTATTACATGCCGGAGGGGCGGTTTTATGAAGCGCCGGCGGTTTTAAAACAGAAGAAGCGTAAATCCCGAGTTTTGCCGGTTTTCCTTGGTGCAAGCCTTTCGGCTTTAGCTGCAACAACTATTCACAAAACCGATTTTTCTCATGCGGTTCTGTCTTATAAAGCTGCTTTTGTCGATAATGCTGAAAACGGAGCCGGCGAAGTTGTCGCCTCACTTGGTCAGGCGAATGCTTCAACCGTTGCCCAATCACATAATGAGCGGGCATTGGAGGATGAACAAAGAAAAGCCGACAATCACCTTCAAGGAAATAATACCGAACAGAAATCGACTCATGTTGATGAAGTCGAGGCCAATAGTCGGCAAGATCTTTCAAACAATTCGTTTCAATCGCTGGCATCGGAATTTCCGAAATTCAGCATGACGGTCACACCGTTCCCAGAAAAATTCCGGCAAGTCGGTGTCTTTGAAGTTGCCCGGAATATCGAAACCGGAAACGAGAAGCCAAAAAGCGTGGGCGAAAACAGCAACAAGACAGGAAATAAATCCGAAGCAAAAATTGCTCTTGTCGTGCCACAGAAGAAACCGGTCTCGAAACTTCCTGTGCCGAAGATTCTCAAAAATCTTGTAACCAATGATAATCCGGATGTTTTGGCATTAGGTTACGCACCGGCCAATGCGAAAGTCGATACAAGCGCATTTGATAGCGTATTGACGGAAAAGCAAAACTCGCCAATCGACCGGAACGGACGTTTTATTCCGCCTATCGGGCGTAACGACCATGCCTGGGCTGCAACACCTCTGCCTCCTGAAGCCTTTACAGCAAAAGAACAGAAGTGTTTGGCCGAAGCGGTTTATTTCGAGTCTCGCGGAGAATCAATCAAAGGGCAGGCGGCTGTTGCACAAGTCGTTTTGAACAGAGTAAGAAACCCTGCCTATCCGAAAACAATTTGCGGCGTCGTTTACCAGAACACCAACTGGATCAATCATTGCCAGTTTTCATTTGCTTGCGATGGACGCAAACACAGAGTAACCGAGATGGCGCAATGGACCGTGGCCCAGCAGGTTGCCAGAGCTGTTACGGCTGGTCAGATATGGTTTCCCGAAGTAGGCTCGGCCACCCATTATCATGCGGTCTATGTCCGTCCTCGCTGGGCACGCACAATGATCAAGGTTGACAAGATCGGATTGCATATTTTTTACCGTACGCGCTATGGCGGGTGGATTTGACATAAAGACTATTTTTCAAGATAGAAAATTCATAAAATACAATATGATAATAGATGTTTCAGACATCAATTCCGAGAAAAAACAAGTTCAACCATGCCGTTACTTTCCTTTTTGAAGAAATTTCCTTTTGATCTTGGGGGCTAGCGGCTTGACGAATGCTTCAGGTAACAATATGTTGCGCCCAACTCTAGAGGTCAGACCTTTACTTTGCATTTGGGATCAAGGGGCCAAATATGGCGAAAGGTGATAAACCTGTTAAGCCTGAGAGGGGTACTCGAATACCGGAGCAGGGGAACAGTCCTGAAACTTTGGATCTGGAAACACGCAGACGCAATCTGCAGGAAAAATTGGCTCGCTATCAAGCGGACAAGAAGCCGGATCCTGAAAAACAGGAAGCGGGACCGTCGAAAGGGATGGCGCAGGCAATCAGACTGTCCAGCGAATTTTTGGCTGGCGTTGTGGTTGGTGTTATACTAGGGTTAGGATTTGATCAATTGGCAGGAACATCGCCGTGGGGATTAATTATTTTTCTTTTCCTTGGTTTTTCTGCCGGAGTATTGAATATATTACGGTCGGTGGGGGCTGTCGCTCCCAGTCAAATTGGCAAAAACGGCGCGTCGCGCCAAGATGAAGGGCCCGATAAGCCCGAGTAAAAGAGGTTAAGGTGTCAGCGAGCGGTCCAGATCCTATTCATCAGTTTCAGATGTCTAAGCTGATCAATATTTCTGTCGGAAATATGGATTTATCATTTACCAATGTTTCGCTCTTCATGGCTATAACAGTGGTATTTTCCTCGTTGTTTTTGTTTGCGTCATCGTCGAGTCGGGGTATCATTCCGACAAGGATGCAATCCATTTCGGAAATTACCTATGAATTTGTTGCCAATATGTTGCGCGGATCGGCGGGGGCACAGGGCATGCGGTTTTTCCCGCTTGTGTTTTCTATATTCGTCTTTGTGCTGGTAGCAAATTTCTTGGGGCTATTTCCGTATTTCTATACGGTTACGTCGCAAATTGCGATTACCTTCGCTCTTGCCATGCTCGTCATTTTTACGGTTGTCATATACGGTTTTATTAAGAACGGATTCGGCTTTTTAAGATTGTTTGTTCCTTCAGGTGTGCCGGTCATCATCCTACCTCTGGTAACAATTATCGAAGTTATCTCGTTTCTTTCCCGTCCGATCAGCCTGTCTGTTCGTCTTTTTGCCAACATGTTGGCAGGGCACATTACCCTTAAAGTTTTTGCCGGTTTCGTCGTATCTATGATAAGTCTTGGTGCGGCAGGCATTGGCGGTTCAATTTTACCTCTTATCATGACTGTGGCAGTCACTGCCCTTGAAGTTCTTGTGGCGTTCCTTCAAGCCTATGTCTTTACTATTCTAACCTGTATGTACCTTGCTGATGCGGTGCATCCCGGACATTGATGAAACTGGTGGGGTTCCACCGCTTTTAAATGCGATTTTGCTTCAAAGGAGAATGAAATGGAATTAGCACTCGCAGCAAAATATATAGGCGCCGGTCTCGCCTGCTTTGGTATGGCAGGTACAGCCCTTGGCCTCGGTAATATCTTCGGTAGCTATCTTTCGGGTGCGCTTCGCAATCCGTCTGCTGCTGATGGTCAGTTTGCACGTTTGGTCTTTGGCTTTGCTGTTACAGAAGCGTTGGGCATTTTCTCTTTGCTCGTTGCCATTCTGCTTCTGTTCGCTGTCTGATAATTTGAATGCCTTTGGCTATTGCATTTGACGAGGCAGGCCCAAGGCCTGCCATTCGTTCTTGGCAGTGAGCCAATTGTTTATAATAAACCTTGAGCTGCCGGAAGGTTGTTACCAATTGTGTTAAAACATTGGAGCTTGTGAGAGGGTAAAACGGGATGTTTCTATCAAGCGCATTTGCGCAAACTGTCGAAACGCCAGTAGAACATGCGGGCGAAGCTGCACAACATGCAGGGCGTGTTTTTCCGCCTTTTGATTTTTCATATTACGAGTCGCACATTTTCTGGCTCATTATTTGTTTTGGCCTGTTTTATATAATCATATCGAGGATCATTGTGCCACGAATAGGCGGCACAATCGAGATTCGTCGTGACAGGATTGCATCCGACCACGATAAAGCCGAACGCATGAATATGGAACGCGAAAGTGCCATTGCTTCATATGAACGCGAGCTTTCCGAAGCCCGTGCAAGAGCTATTGCGATTGCTCAAACGTCTGCCGATGAAATACGTAACAAGGTCGATGAGGAACGTAAAAAGTCGGAAGCCGAGCTTGATAAAAAACTTGCGGAATCGGAAGAGCGGATTAAAAAAATACGTAACAGCGCGATGGGCAATGTGAATAAAATTGCTGAAACAACAGCGGCCGAAATTGTCGAAAAACTTATCGGCTCGAAAGTCAGTGCTTCGCATGCGACTGCGGCTGTCAAGTCTGTAAGCGGTTTGGAGTAAAAGACCATGATGACAGATACGTTCTGGGCGCTGATAGGATTGCTTCTCTTTATAGCCGTTCTTGTCTACTACAAAGTGCCTGCACTCCTTAACCGTTTTCTTGATAAAAGAGCAGAGCTTATAAGAAGCGAGCTTGATGAGGCGCGTCGTACACGCGAAGAAGCACAAGAGCTTCTTGCAGTCTATCAGGCAAAGCGCGAGCAAGCCGAAAAGGAAGCTAAAGAGATTATTGCCGCTGCCAAGCGTGAAGCCGAATTGCTTGCAAAAGATGCCCACCAGAAAATGGCTGATTATGTTGCCCGTCGTAACAAAATGGCAGAGCAGAAGATCGCCCAAGCAGAAGCGGAAGCTGTTGGCGCAGTAAAATCCATGGTTGTTGATATCGCTGTAGCAGCAGCAAAAGAAATTCTCGTGAAAGAAATCGATAACAAGAAGTCTTCAAGCCTCATTGAAAAATCACTTGAGGACGTCAAGGCTCATCTCAACTAGATTTCTCTTTTTATGAAATGACGATGACCACGCTCTGATCAGGCGTGGTTTTTTTTGCCGTCAAATAATCTTCAGCTGTTGCTTAGCCAACGATATTTATCTCTTTTGTCTATTGAATGCATTCAAGCTAACGGCATAAACAATTCGGCGATTTGTTCGTTGCGTTAGCGGATAATGCTGCACTTTGTTTTTGGGCGTCTTATTTCATTAAAAGGCAAAGTTTTTTAGACGTTCCCAGTGACGAAGCCGTTTGAACGGTCTGCCGAGAATATTGAGTTCCCGAACTTTGTCGCGCGGGAACGAAGTGCCGTAAAGGTTAAGTAAATTTTCCTTATACGGCCGACAGACCCTTTTTATCGATGTCAAATCCGTTCGCCGCTCGACAAAAGTTGGCTTGACTATTGCTTTTCAAATCGGAGATATAACTTTATGTGGGACGTGTCATGTCCCCGCCCATTTTGTATGGGTAACCTTCTTAAAAATTAAGTAAGGCGATCCTTTTGTCTAGGCATTATTCTTGGGGCATTTGTGGCGCCTTCATAATGTCGCGTTTGACAAAAATAAACAGACTCTCTTCAGAAGAATTCAGTCACCAAGTGTAGTTAGCATGTGATCCAACGAAGTACTTTTACTGAAATTTCAAGCGGCGGGAGTAAACAAAAGTACTGATAGAGTTTCTTTGATGACGTTCTTGATGTGTTTCCTCTCATTCAAATTCGCGGAATTCCTAAGGATAAGAAGTTCAGAAGCAATGGCTACCAGAATCCAAAACAAGCTTTAATTAGACAAAAACCCACCCTTATTGGCGTTCGTTTGTGAGAGAATGGCTTGTTTCAGTTATCACGAGCCACGCTATTATCCGTTTAGGCTCATTCAAGAAGATCACGAGGATAGAACCTATTCTCAACTATTACCCCTATTATTTTGGGTGCCCTTAAAACTCAATCGACAAAAGCAATTCTGTTAATAAAAACAAGTTGTAAAATTTTTATCACACTTTTTATAAGACAGTTATTGATAAATAGAAATTAATTCAATTTAACTTATATTCAAATTGATAATATTGATATCTGTTAATTATGTAACGAATTATATTTAAAATATACAATAATGACAATTAAAATATATTTATTAAATTCAGAAAACGAATTATATTTTGTTAGAACTTTAAAATCACTAACTTCAAAGGGTTTTTATTATGGCTAAAAATGAAAAAACTTCATCAGAAAAAGTGGCTAAAGAAGCATCGAAACAATTGAAAGATCCCAAGTCGACAAAAGCACAAAAGTCGGTTGCAGGATCCGCTTTGACACAAGCCGCCGGAAAAAAGAAGTCCAAATAAACGTTAAAGACTGCTCTTTATCATCTTCTTGAAGTGCAGATAAAGCAATATAACTGCTACATTCCTCCATCAAGTTTTTAGGCGGGGTGAGTTGTAAATATTGTAGATTATTGTGCAATCTCATCATGCTTGTAAAACAGGCTTTTAAGCATTGAAATCGCGCCGAACTTTTTCGACAAGCGTTCGGGAAGGCATAGAATCCTTGATGATCTGGGTGGGTACCGCCCTTTAAGGGTAGGATTTTTATAAATAAGACCGGTCAAAAACGGGATGGATAGCGCTTTCCGCGAAGCGGGTGACGTAGTGGCATCGTTGTTTATGAATACCGGACGATTACGGGAAGGTCGAACGGAATAATTTATCTCCACTATTGACCCGTTTCTATCGTTGGCCGTCTTAATGACAAGGCTCGTCAAATTAAAAATAATTCTCTGATCGATTTTTTCTTTCTTGCATAAACAAGTAAAATAACACAATCTAAAATATCTACTGGTCTTAACCTATATATAGTTAGGCACGCTAGGATGCGGGGGTGCGTTCGTCGCGGTTGTTGGCAAAGTTAACAAACGTTTAGAGGGATTTAAAATGTTTAAAGCTGGCAATATTGTTCGGTTGAAATCCGGTGGTCCTAAAATGACTGTCGATAAGGTCAACAATAGTAAAATTTCTTGCGTATGGTTCAAGGAAGAACATTTGAAGACTGCCATCTTCCGCAAGGATACATTGGAACTCGTGAGCGAAGGCGAGAAGCATAAATCTTCAAAAACCAAGGGCAAAACCAAGATTGAAGAAAATGGCAGAGCGATGGCAACGTTTAAAGCAGCTAAAAAGGCAGACAAAAAGTCGCTCTGATATTATCTGATAGTTATCCTCTAACGATGAACCATTCCCTTTAAACTTTTCCGATCCTCGTTTCACGCTAGGTTTTAAAGCGGGATTTTCGGGGGCAACTCACAGGTCAAGGATTTATCGGGAATTGTGGCTCACTTTGTTTGCAATGATATCGCTGCAACTCAGAGGTATAAAACAAGGGGAATGGTTAGGCATTGACCACAGACGAGGGATAGAGCTCCAACTGTTCTTAAAGGGAGGAATGATTGCTAAATAGGGAGTTCTGCCAACCATTGTTACCATTGAACAAGTTGGCGGGATATGACCTTTGTTGGTTAACCAAATGTTCCGATATATCTCGGATGAGGTCTGGTCAGAATGGCGTTTCAGCAAAAATATTGTCTGTAGAGTGACGTAAAATCTGCAAATGACACTCAAACGGATGCACGACGGTTGCGACTTCAGGCTTTGGCAGGCTTAAGCATTACATAAATATGGTTCCATCAGTTGGTTATGATCATTTGAACACCCGTGGATGCCCTTTAACAACGAAGATTGATCGTAAAAAGATTCCGCGTTGAACTGTTGACGGGTTTAACCGGATCGTTAAAATATCTTAAAGTTCCTTGAAGGTCTTTCTGATAAATCGTTACGCCATAAAGTGCAAATTTGCTTTTTGGTGAACGAGCCCGCGAATGAACAGCAAAATTGTGTGGCTTATGAAGCCGCTTGCTTTGGTAAGTTTAAGCATTATCCCGATATGAGCCGTTATCCGAGTAGGTAGTGAACGACCTTGAACACTTCTAAAACGAAAGATTGACCACTAGGTAGGTAACGAGTTTAACAATTGTTGCCGTTGAATGAAGTAGCAAAACATCACCTTTATTGCTCATAATTAGTTTGCGTCGCATTTCTTAATGGCGTTCAGGTCAAATGGCTTTCTGTAGAAGCAATCCCCTAGATTCATGCCGTATCAGCAAATACCCCGTAAGACGATGCCTGACATGATGAAGCCACACGCTTTCGGGGCTTAAATCATTAACCGATTGGCTCATTACCTGAGTATGAAGTGGACGACTTCGACAGGTTTTGGAAGCGGAAGCCCTATAGCTGCGCAAACGTCACGCTCGATTATTGTTGCCATTGCATGAATTGGAAGAACATTATCAAGGTTGCTGAACGGTCTTTCCAATTCGTCGCTCAGAGCGTCAAGGCCAAATAGCGTATAAGCAACAAGAAGGCTTGCAACTGGTGTCCACCAACCAAGTATATCGGTAAAACCGAACGGAATGAGAAAACAATATATATAAGCCGTGCGATGGAGGAGAAGCGTATAAGCGAAGGGTACGCGCGTATTATTCAATCTCTCGCATGAAGTCTGGTTTTCATTAAGCTCGGTCAAGCTTTTATCAAACATTTGATATTGAATATCGCTCAGAGCTTTTTGTTGCTGCAAAGTTGCAAGATACTTCGAAATCTGGTTGAGGATGAATGAAGGCTTATTATGGCTTGCCTGATAGGCTTTAACAAACTCTTCCGGAAAGTTTGAAATTAACGAGGGGAGGGATGATGTCCCTTTCAGATGGTCAACAAGGCTTTGGGAAAAGGCGGAAGTAAGTTCCAATATTGTTTTTCGTTCCGCATCATTACCGGTCAGGACAGCCGATTGGCGAATAAGATCGCGCGAACCGGAAATAATTTTTCCCCAAACCTTTCGCCCTTCCCACCACCGGTCATAACAGGCGTTATTGCGGAAGCCCAGAAAGGTCGACAGCGCAATGCCAAGCATCATGAACGCTGTCCCGTTATTATAGGTAGGTATGACGCGGGGATAAAAATGGTGGGCTAATACCAAGGCTGTTGAAAGAATTAGAATTGCAACAAGTTGTGGTGCTATGGCAGGAAGAATAGAGCCATGCAATACAAAAAAAAGCCGTAAGAATCCCGGCCGTTTACGGATAATCATATCATTCTCCGCTGCCGGCAAGCATCGAATAATCACCGGCAACACTTAAATTTTTATAATATTCTTTGTGGCAGTTTAAGGGCAATGCACGTAGGCACCGCCGGACAAATCCATTTTTGAAAACAATTCAAATCAGATCTGTTTCAGGCGGATTCCCACGTAACTTTCAACCGGCAAGTTTGGAAAAATCTGCCACCCTTCCGGTCACTGTCGTGATGCGTTGCAGAATTGATAATCTGTTCGCACGCACGGCATTATTGTCATCATTGACGAGCACTTTTTCAAAAAATGCGTCGACAGGTTTGCGCAATCCCGCCAGCACGAGCAAAGCGCCCGAAAAATCATTGGATTCAATGTGGGATTTCACCTTGCTTTCAGCATCAACAATTGCCTTGAAAAGTGATTTCTCTTCTTCTTCAATGAACAGCTCGGGATCGACATTGTCTGCTATCGGAGTTTTTTTCTTGATTTCAGCTTCAAGAATATTGAAAGCGCGTTTGAAACCGGCAATCAGATTATTCCCGTCATCTGTATTAATGAAGGAAATTAAAGCTTCGACGCGGCGGGCAACCTGCAGGAGGTCATCTGCGTCATTTTGCATGACGGCATCAATTGCGTCGTGGCGCGCTCCTTCGTCCTTAAGATAAACTTTGAGGCGTTCATGGAAGAAGGATAAAAGATCGTCAAGAACCGGACCGGTCTTTGCCGCCACTTCCTTCTCGAGCTTCTTTTCCTCCATTGAAAGTGCATTGTCGACATCTTCTCCGGCATCGGTTTCTGTTGCGTTTTCATGACGCAAACCGGATTCGTAAAGGCTTAAAGTACGCTCTATCGTGTGGCGAGAAATAAGACCGATAGCCTGTTTGAAAATCGGCATAAGATGGATTGTCCAATCACGTGCAAGAAGCAGGCGAATGACACCCAAACACGCGCGTCGAAGGGCAAAAGGATCTTTTGAACCGGTCGGCTTTTCGTCAATAAGCCAGAAGCCTACAAGCGTGTCAATTTTGTCGGCAAGGGCAACGGCAATGGAAACGGGGGCACGTGGAACGCTGTCTGTCGGCCCTTGAGGCTTATAGTGCTCTTCTATAGCGGTAGCAACGCTTTCATCTTCGCCTTGAAGAAGAGCATATTTGTGCCCCATGACACCTTGCAATTCGGGAAATTCGCCAACAGCTTCTGTTTGCAAATCGGCTTTTGCAAGGAGCGCGGCGCGTTTCGCCAGTTTAACATCGGCGCCAACCAGCGGAGCAATGATTGAAGAAAGAGCGGCAATACGCTCTACTCTTGCGCCTTGTGTGCCGAGTTTTGCGTGAAAAGTTACAGTCAAATGGTCAAGGCGTGCCATACGTTGGTCAAGCGGCTTCTTCAAATCAAGGCCAAGTTTTTCAGCCGACAGAGAAAGCTCTGAAAGATCGGGCAGATTGTGTTGGTCGGTATGCCAGAAATACAAGGCATCCGACAAACGCGCACGCACAACTTTTGCATTGCCGCGCGCAATTTCCTTGCCACCATCAGGTGCGACAATATTGGACACCAATATGAAGTGATTGGAAAGTTTCCTCTCTTCACCTTGTTTGCGGGTGACAAAGCATTTTTGATTGATGCGGATGGTGAGCCGGATAATTTCGGCAGGAATTTGCAAAAAGCTTTCCTCGAATTCCCCCATCAGAACCACCGGCCATTCAACAAGGTTTGATACTTCTTCGGCCAGTCCATCGTCTTCGACCAGATCAAGCCCCTTGGCAAAACAAAGATTGCGTGCATCTGCAAGGATTATCTCCTTGCGGCGATCGCCGTCCAGAATGACTTTCGCATTTTCAAGTTTGGTGACGTAATCGTCAAAGCGGCGAACTTCGATCGGCTTGCCGTCGCTCAAGAAGCGGTGACCATATGTTATGTTGTTGCTCTTAAGTCCTGCAACCTCGAAAGGAACGACTTCCGTTGCGTCATTTTCAGGCCCGAAAACACACAGAATGTTTTTGAGGGGACGGACCCAGCGCAAGGCATTCTGTTTTGTCGATTGCTTGCCCCAGCGCATGGATTTCGGCCAAGGAAAATTGCGAATGATATCAGGCATGATATCGGCTATAATTTCTTCGGCACTGCGACCTTTTTTGGTAATCCGGGCGATATAGAAATCCCCTTTTTTGGGATCGGCTTTGATTTCGGCTTCGCTAATATTGGAAAGACCAGCCGAACGTAAAAAACCGTTTATAGCTTGCTCGGGAGCTTTTACGCTCGGGCCCTTGCGTTCTTCATGGACATCCTTCGAACGGGCACTCAAACCTCTTATATCAAGTGTTAGGCGCCGCGGTGTCCAATATTCCCGTGCTGCTTCATAAACAAGACCATTGTCAACAAGTCCGTTGGTGATGAGCTTTTTCAAGTCACCTGCAGCTTTACGCTGCATACGGGCCGGAATTTCTTCACTAAAAAGTTCCAGAAGAAGATCGGGCATCAGGCTTCCCCTTTATAATTTGCGCCACCGGCATCGGTTAAAAGAAAAGCTTCGCCACAACGGCGCGCGAGATCGCGAACCCGTAAAATATAGCTTTGTCTTTCGGTAACAGATATGACACCGCGTGCTTGTAAAAGATTGAAGACATGACTGGCTTTGATGCATTGGTCATAAGCAGGCATGACACAAAGGTGAAGCCCGCCTTTTTCTTGCGGTCTTCCTGCTTCAAGAATAGCAGCACACTCGCGTTCGGCATCAATAAAGTGGCGGTGTAAAAGTTCGGTATCGGCAAATTCGAAATTAAAACGCGAATATTCCTGCTCGGCTTGCAGGAATATATCCCCATAGCTGATTTTATCACTTCCCTTGCGGCCGTTGAAATTCAAATCATAAACATTGTCAACGCCTTGAATATACATTGCCAACCGTTCCAGACCATAGGTGAGCTCTCCGGAAACGGGCGAACATTCGATACCGCAAATCTGTTGGAAGTAAGTGAACTGGGATACTTCCATGCCGTCGCACCAGCATTCCCAGCCTAGCCCCCATGCCCCCAATGTCGGGCTTTCCCAATCATCTTCGACAAAGCGGACATCATGGAGATTTGTATCGAGTCCGATAGCTCGCAAGGATCCCAGATAAAGATCCTGTAAATCATCTGGCGAAGGTTTGAGCAAAACCTGGAATTGATAATAATGTTGCAAGCGGTTCGGATTTTCGCCATAGCGCCCGTCGGTCGGACGGCGGGAAGGTTGTACATAGGCAGCTTTCCACGGGCGTGGCCCCAATGACCGCAGGGTCGTAGCCGGATGGAAAGTACCAGCTCCCACTTCCATGTCATAAGGTTGCAAAACAGCGCAACCATATTGCGCCCAATAGTTCTGCAATGTCAGGATAAGCCCCTGAAAAGAGCATTTCGGATCAAGATATTCGGGTAGGCTCACGATATTACCCTTTTGAGATTGATAAAAACATATCCGGAAAGAGAAAATCCGGCACAAAACGTCTATTCTTTCACGCCCCCATGGTCAAGGGACGAGGCGATTCAAAAAGCCATTTGGTGAAAAACTGTTTAGTTCAAAAAGTCGTTTGGTGAAATCGACCGTCTGCCCAAAATATTCATTTGATTAAAACTTGCCATCCGGTAAAAGCGGCGTGCGGATCAAGAAATCTCACGAATTATAGCTTTTCTGTTTCAATGCTTTGTATTATCGGTTTTTTCGGGCGTTTTTTCAGTGCCTTTTTCCGCGGTGGGTGTTTTTAATCCTGATTTCAGTTTTTCCTGAATTTTTGCAAGTTCTTCCGGCTCGGGTTTTCCGGCAATTGCGTGGTTCCACTGGAATGTGGCTTCGAGTTTGCGTCCGACCATCCAATAAGCATCGCCAAGGTGGTCATTGATGGTTGCATCTTCAGGACGCAATTTTATGGCATTTTCCAATGTTTTGACGGCCTCGTCATAACGACCGAGTTTGTAATAGGCCCATCCGAGGGAGTCGACGATATAACCGTCTTGTGCACGCAACTCGGCTGCCTTTTTGACCATATTCAAAGCTTCGTCAAGTTTTTCATTACGATCAATGAGCGAATAGCCAAGATAGTTCAAAACCTGCGGCTGGTTAGGATAGAGTTCAAGTGCTTTACGAAAATCCGGTTCGGCTTTATCCCATTCTTTCAAGCGCTCTTCGGCCATGCCTCGTTGATAAAGCATCAGCCAATTTTCTTTTTCGAGGTGTGGAATGCGAGCAATTGCTCGATCCATGACGGCGGCGGCTTTGTCATATGACTTTTCTTGCATATAAACGCCCGTCATTGCCATCGAGATGCGCTGGTCTTCGGGATAGTCTGTTTCAAGGGCTGCCAAATGGCGAATTGATTCATCACTTTTCCCGGTGTCAGCCAGAATAAGGGCTAGTCTTAATTCTGCATCGCGATAGTAAGGGGATTTGACCGGTATTTCCTGATAAATATCAATTGCCCGTTCGTTTTCTTCCAATTTTGAAGAAATATCGGCAAGCTGGAATAGCGTTGCGTCATTATGCGGGCGCAGCGCTTCATCAAGCTGGAGGAAAATACGGGCAAATGCTTCAGCCCCGCCACGATTGATAGCTGTGCCGAGATCATAGAATACTTCACCAGCACCCTCTTGAGGCGTTTTGATCAGCATATCAAGCGAACCGCCTTCCTCGACCCTTTGGCGAATGTTTTTCAAGGCATCGCGTCCGGTAAGCATTTTTTCACCGTCGCGCAGTGTAGCGAGGGCTTCATCACGCTTGTTGTTGCGTAGTTCAAAAGAAGCGTAGGAAACGATAATGCGTTCATAGGTATCAGGGGCTGCGGCACCCCCTTGTTGGTCATTCAAAGCCTGCTTGTAATATTTTTCCGCATCATCCCTGTGTCCGGCAAGATCGCTCATCAACGCCATATGATAGCTTAGAAATAAATCGTACCAGACCGGTCCGAGCAGCTTTTTAACATCCTCGACAGCACCGGTTGTATTGCCACGACCGAATGTTGCCCATGCCCCCAATAAACCGGATGAAAGTGTATCCATGTCGGAAGGTTCGGAAAATTTGAGCTCGCTTTTTGCAGTAATATAATTTTTTCTGATAAAGGCATCGCTTGCAAGTGTAAGCCTGACATAGCGTTCAACGTCGGGATTACCTTTCAGCCGTTTTGCCTGTTTGACAGCGTCTTTGAATTCGCCTGCTGACAAAAGGGTTAAAAGCATATCCTGCTGCATGGATACGTTATCCGGTTCAAAACCGAGAGCCTGTTTGAAATAGGAAATAGCAAGATCGACATTGTTGTCACTTGCAGCAATGCGGCCAGCCAGATACGCTCCGGCAAATGATCCTGCTTTGACAGGTTCTTCCTTTTTTGCAAAGGAAGGTTCTGTCATCAATATTGTACCCGCTAAACAAAGCGCAATCAGGCGGGTAACTTTTGCGGCTTGCATGAAAAGATCCTCTTTCCGACTTAAAACAGGTTGGCCACCTTTATAGGATATATCCAGCCAATATGTTCAAAAATATCATCTGTTTCGGGTCATTTTTACGAGAAAACAACCCGACGGAAACTCAGTTGACACGTGAAATACAAAATTCGATAACTTCACACAATGCTGCTTTTTCCTTACTTGGTGCCAGTCCATCAAGAGCTTTCAATGCTTCATTGCCGTGATGACGTGCTGCTTTTATTGTATCTTCAAGACTATGATGTTGCTTCATGAGCTTTTGCGCATGGGCTAACGCTTCATCGTCATTTTTTCCGTCTTCAAGAGATTGTTTCCAGAAAGCTTTTTCTGTTTCGTCGCCGCGAATATAGGAAAGAATAACCGGCATGGTTATTTTGCCTTCGCGGAAATCATCACCCGTATTTTTACCCAGATTTTTGGAATTGCCGCCATAGTCGAGTGCATCGTCGACAAGCTGGAACGCGAGTCCTAAAGAGGTTCCGTAATGTCTTAAAGCCTGACGTTCTTTTTCTCCGTAGCCTGCAATGATAGGTCCCACTTCTGCTGCAGCCGAAAAGAGGGCTGCAGTCTTGGCATTGATAACTTTCAAGTATTCATCTTCGGTTGTTGTCAAATGTTTTGCAGCCGCAAGCTGCATGACTTCACCTTCGGCAATAATCGCAGCAGCATTTGCAAGCACTGAAAGAGCATCCATCGAATTAACTTCGACCATCATTTTGAAGGCCTGGCCCAACAGAAAATCTCCGACAAGGACGCTTGCTTCATTGCCCCAGATCATTCTGGCAGTCGATGTGCCGCGCCGCATATCGCTGTCATCGACAACATCGTCATGAAGCAGAGTTGCCGTGTGCATAAATTCGACCGCTGTTGCCAGTTTGATGTGCCCTGATCCCTCATAGCCGAACAAGCGGGCGGAAGCCAATGTCAACATCGGTCTTAATCTTTTGCCCCCAGAAGAAATAAGGTGGTTTGAAACTTCAGGAATCATTTCCACATCCGAACCGGCCATGGCAATGATAAGTTCGTTTACTTTTTCCATATCACTTTTGGTAATATTGATAAGTGGCGTTATCGAAGCCTGATTGTCGGCTTTTTTATTTGAATTTTTCTCAGCAACCAATGCCCATACTCCTGAAAAATCTCTTGATTTTTGCCAGCACCTTAATGAAGCAAGAGGATCAACTCAAGCGTGATATTGCTTGAGATAGCGCGTTTCAAAAAATATTTAAGGAAAAATACCATTTTCTCGTGTAATTGCATGTTATGCCGATAAAAATAGGTGACTTGACTTTATGATCGAACTATTTGCCACCAATGATATTGTGCTCATCTCATTTGTCGAAAGTCTTATGAAATCGGCAGGCATACTTTATTTTGTGACCGATCAGAATACCAGTGTCGCAGAAGGTTCGCTCGGCGCAATCCGTCGTCGATTTCTGGTGGATCAAGAAAGTGCTGAAGAAGCAAGAGAAATCATGATAGACGCAGGTTTGGCTCATGAGCTATCACAATGACAACAAAGCGGATATGACCTCGCTTGATGAAACGATAGATGTTTTTCATCGGGGCGGCTTTTATCTGGTGCAACCCAAAAGTGGCGGACATCGTTCGGGCATGGACGCAATGTTGCTCGGCGGGCTCGTGCCAACCGGTTTCAAGGGCAAGATTGCAGATCTCGGAGCTGGTGCCGGTGCTGCAGGTTTTGCCGTTGCCGCACGTTGCAAAAAAGCTGAAGTTACACTTGTTGAACGCGAATCCGGAATGGTTGCTTTTGCCCAAAAGAGTATTGCACTTACCGAAAATCGGGAAGTTGCAAAGCGGATGAATATAATTTTGGCCGATGTCACATTAAGGGGTAAAGAAAGACGGGAAGCGGGGCTTTTAGACAATGCCTTCGATTTCGCAATAATGAATCCGCCTTTTAATTCTCCATTCGACCGAAAAACTCCCGATGATTTGAAAGCCGCAGCCCATGTTATGTCCGATCATATGTTTGAAGACTGGATTCGTACTGCCTCGGCCATTGTAAAACCATCCGGTTTTTTAGGCTTGATCGCCCGGCCACAATCTTTGTCCGAAATACTGCAATCATGTGAGGGGCGGTTTGGTAATATAATGGTATTTCCTGTCCACTCACGTAAAAATAGTCCCGCAATCCGCATTCTGATCCACGCTAAAAAAGCAAGCAAAGCGCAACTGTCACTCATGCCTGCACTTTATATTCATGAGACCGACCTTCATGCTTTTTCGCCGATAGTTGATGCAATCAATAATGGCAAAAAGAGCATCTGGCAGAGTATTTGAACGGGATTTTAACAAAATATTGCTTTTTGCCATTTACATCTTAAATGACAGTAGTGCAGTTTTTTAGGCTATAAAAGCAGATTTTCTTATCAGGAGTTCAAACTTTGTCAGGCTTTTTTAAACGTTTTATTCCACGCCGTTTTCGTTCCAATGCTGTTGAAATTCCGGTTGTGCGGTTGCAAGGAATGATTATGGAAGCTTCTTCCCCTTTGCGTCAAACTTTATCACTGAGTTCTTGTGCAAATGCTTTGGAAAAAGCTTTTTCCGACAAAGAAGCGCCGGCTGTCGCTATTTCTCTCAACTCTCCGGGTGGCTCTCCTGTTCAATCGCGCCTGATTTATCGTCGCATTCGTGACCTTGCGGAAGAAAAGCACAAACGCGTTCTGGTTTTTGTTGAAGATGTTGCTGCATCCGGCGGCTATATGATTGCTTGTGCCGGCGATGAAATTTTTGCCGATCCGTCTTCGGTTGTTGGCTCAATCGGCGTAGTTTCCGCGTCATTCGGTTTTCCTGAGTTGCTCAAAAAAATCGGCGTTGAACGCCGTGTTTACACAGCTGGCAAAAACAAAGTTTCGCTTGATCCGTTCCAGCCTGAAAAAAAGGCAGACGTCGATCATTTGAAGGCTCTGCAACTCGAAATTCATGAAACCTTCATCAATCTCGTAAAGGAAAGTCGGGGTTCCAAACTGGTTGATGACCCCAATCTGTTTACCGGCATGTTCTGGACGGGCAAAAAGGGCAAGGAGCTCGGGCTTGTTGATGAACTTTCCGATTTGCGTTCTTTGATCAAACAACGCTATGGTCACGATGCCAAAATGCGTCTTGTTTCAGCCTCCAGAAGCTTGCTGGGACGCAAAACTCCGGCCATTTCGGCGGGCTTGGTCTCTTCGGCTGTCGATGGTCTTATCCAATCGGCAGAAGAACGGGCTTTATGGCAGCGCTATGGACTTTAAAAAGACAAATTTTTGCAGGAGGATACAACGATAGTCGTTTCAAGACTTGATTTGCGCTCATTAATTATCAAATAATGACATGGGAGCGAAAGGTGAAAATGTTGAGATTAGTTATTTATGGTCTGATTTGTGCAGCCGCACTTTATGCCTATCGTGCTTTCAAGCGCGAATCTGAACGCGTTGCTCTGCGTGTAAAACATGCCGAGGATGAACGCCGCACAGGTGCAAATGGTACATTGGTGAAAGATCCCGAAACGGGTGAATATTACGTTGAACGGGATTAAACGTGCCTTTCAAGGTTGCAAAATCCGCAACAATTGTAACACCGATTAAAATCAATCTGGCGCTCCATGTGGTGGGGGAGCGCAACGATGGTTATCACCTTCTTGATAGTCTGGTCTGTTTCAGCTTTGAGGGTGATGTTCTCTCTTATAAACCCGCCAAAACAAATAGTTTTTCCATTGTCGGGTCTCAATCTGTCGCGCTCCCGGCAGATGCGAACAATCTGGTTTCAAGAGCGCGCGATGTTTTTGTTAAAAAATTTCCATCAAAGTCCGAACCTTGTCAGCTCATTCTTGAAAAAAATCTGCCTGTTGCTTCCGGTATCGGCGGTGGTTCCGGCGATGCTGCCGGTGTCTTTGTGCTTTTAAAACAGCAATGGCAAATTGAAGCATCCGATCAAGAGCTTTTTGAACTCGGTTTGACATTGGGTGCCGATGTACCGATGTGCCTGTCGGCTTTTTTAAATCGTCAATCGATTCGTGTGTCGGGTATCGGCGAAAAACTTCAGCCGGTTGATTGTTGTAGAATTCCGATGGTGCTTGTCAATCACAGGCAAGCCATTTCGACACCGGAAATTTTTAAGCTTCTAGGCAATAAAAAAAGCCTGCCTCTTGATATTAATTTTGACAAATTGGCAAATCTTCATTCACTTGTGAATGAACTCAAAAAAACGCATAACGATCTTTATGATTGTGCGCGCTCGCTTGCACCAGAGCTTGATGACGTGCTGGGGATACTTGATGGAAATGGCGCACTTCTCTCACGTATGTCGGGGTCAGGTGCGACGTGTTTCGGCATTTACGAAAATATCAAGAGAGCGCAAGAGGCGGCAAGAAAGATAAAATCACAACAACCGGACTGGTTTGTAAAAGCAGTCGAGACAACGGGTAAAATAAACGAATAATCAGGAATGAAAATCATGAGTCATATTGATGAAAAAGCCAAGATGGAATCGCTCAATATTGCGGTTTTGTCAGTGTCGGATACACGTAATTCTAGCGATGACCGGTCCGGAGATGTTCTGGAAGAACGTATCAAATCCGCAGGCCATAATTTGGCGAAACGTGATATTGTTCGCGATGAAATTCCTGAAATTCGCAAAAAAATTGTTGATTGGGCAGCCGACCCTGACGTTGAAATTATTATCACCACCGGTGGCACCGGTTTTACCGGACGCGATGTTACACCGGAAGCAATAGAACCGTTGTTTGACAAGCGGATGGACGGATTTTCGGCTATGTTTCATAAAGTTTCCTATGAGACAATCGGCATGGTAACAATACAGTCGCGTGCAACAGCAGGACTTATCAATGGAACATTCGTCTTCTGCCTGCCCGGTTCAACCGGTGCCTGCAAGGATGCGTGGGATAATATATTGAAAGGCGAGCTTGATAGCCGCCAGCGCCCGCATAATCTGGTTATGCTTATGCCGCGCTTGACAGAACGATAAGAAAACGAACGATTTTGTTTGTAATCTTTTAATGGAAACGGCTCTTTTAAAAAACAAAAGAGCCGTTTATTTTTGTTTCGTGGGGACAAAAATCTGAATCGGTAAAACCACCGGCCTAAGACTGTTTATCGCTTTCTTTAACGCTGCTTCATTGTCGGCATTGTCAATAAGCTTTTCTTTCAACACAACTAAGCCGCATTCCATCAAGCGGGTTTTTTTGAAAAATTTGGGCAGGAGAGATGTTTTTGATAAATCGACAGAGCGGAAACTTGCAGGATTTGTCTCCTTCTCTACATAACGACTTAAAATTTCCCGCCATTGGTCGAGTAACCGTGCACCTGGTGTAAGAAAAAGCAACCATTTGCTTTTTGCCGACATAATCGCTTCACCTAGTGTGCTTTTGGGGAGATAGCGACAGCCGGTATCATTCGCAACAGTCTGCAAGACATTGCTGTGATTTTCCGACCATAAAATGACCTCGCTAACAAGACCGAAAACGCTCCCCGATACAAGCATTGCTAGTGTATCGGCAAGAGGATCAATATCTTCATTTGCGTGAATAATTACACTAACCATAGTGTTTCAATTAAAGCATTATTCTTGCAAAAGCACGATAATTTATGTTCTTGTTTTGTTCGAATTAGCGTGATAAATCGCGGGAATGGGAAAAGCAGTGATCAATCAACATCTGGCAAATGTCATGGCAAAGGCCGACCGATTGGCTTTCAACGCGATGTCGACCGATGGCGGAAGAATGTTGATTGATCAATCTTTACTTCATGCAGAGGCAGAAAAAATAAGGGGAAGGGGAGCTGCGCTCAATCCTGCCGGAAGGTTCGAGAAACAGTCAGGCGAACGGTTTTATGATGGTTGGGATTTGGATGAACAGCTTTGTCCGCTTCAAACGTCTGTAGAAACCGAAAAAGCCCGTACGATTATTACCCATAATGATTCGCCCGATATTTTCTTTGATCGCTCGATCAATCCATATCGGGGATGCGAACATGGTTGTATTTATTGTTTTGCGCGCCCCACCCATTCTTATATGGGGCTCTCGGCAGGGATTGATTTTGAAACAAAATTATTTGCCAAACCCGATGCTGCAAAACTTCTTGAACGGGAATTATCAAAACCCGATTATAAGGTTCGGCCAATTGCTATCGGAACCAATACAGACCCTTATCAGCCAATTGAAAAAAAATGGCAGATTATGAGGCAAATTCTTAATGTATTGGATAAATGCGGTCATCCGGTTTGCATTACAACAAAATCTGCACTTATTGTAAGGGATTGCGATATTCTTGAAAGAATGACTGAGCGAAAGCTTGTCCGCGTGGCGTTATCCATCACAACATTGGACAGAAAGCTTGCCCGCCTCATGGAACCGCGTGCTGCAACACCCGAGCGACGCCTATGGGCAATCGAAGAATTGACAAAAAAAGGCGTGCCCGTAAGCGTTATGATGGCGCCGGTTATTCCCGGATTAAACGACCACGAAATAGAAACTGTTTTGATGAGAGCGAAAGAGGCCGGTGTGATTGACGCCGGTTATGTCATGCTCAGACTGCCTTATGAAGTTGCTCCGCTCTTTAAAGATTGGCTATTGCGCGAATATCCTGATCGTTACAGGCGGGTTATGCAATTAACCCGTGATATGCGTGGCGGCAAAGATTACGATGCGGATTGGAAAACGCGCATGTCCGGCGAGGGGCCGTTTGCCAAACTTGTTGCCGACCGTTTTCGTCTGGCACGACAAAGACTGGAATTACATGAACGCCATCAAAAGCTTGAGACGGGGCTTTTTAGACCACCATTGAAAGTAGCAAAGCAATTGTCGTTTCTTTTTGATGACAAAATTTGACGAACGTTTTTCTTAACGTTTTCGAATTGCCGGACTTGCGCAAAAACTCTCGTAATGCAATTAGATTGTCCATGTCTCACAAAAACAACGATTTGCCGTTATTTGATGATTTTCCTTTAATGCCCGATTATTCGATTGAGGAACATCTTATTGCAAAAGGCTACCGGAATATAGCCGGAGTGGATGAAGTCGGGCGTGGCCCATTGGCCGGTCCTGTCGTAACGGCAGCCGTTATTTTTGACGGGAACAATATTCCCGATGGCTTAAATGATTCCAAAAAACTTTCGGCAAAAAAACGCGTTAAACTCTATGATTTGATTTTTGACAGAGCCGTTGCAGTTTCGATTTGTAGTCTTTCAGCAACAGAAATAGATCGTACAGATATCAGGAAAGCAGCCCTTGAAGCCATGAGAAGAGCGGTGCACAGTCTTTCTGTCAAGGCCGAGTATGTTCTGGTTGACGGGCGGGATATACCACCACATCTTGGATATCCGGCGCAAGCTTTGATTAAAGGTGACGGGCGATCCCAATCTATTGCGGCAGCATCCATTATAGCAAAAGTCACCCGCGACCGGCTAATGGAAAAGGTGGGAAAAGTTTATCCTGCTTACGGTTTTGAAAAACATGCCGGATATGCAACAGCGTTCCACCGCGCAGCAATAGAACATGAAGGGCCTGTCAAAAGATTGCATCGCTTCAGTTTTGCCCCGATCAAGGGGGCGTTCTAGAGGATTGGTATGATGATTGTTATTGCCTCGTCAAAAGACGCTGTTTCAAAGGCTGTTTCCTATCTTGATAAAGGGGAGCTCGTGGCTTTACCGACCGAGACTGTCTACGGACTTGCGGCAGACGCAACAAATGGCAAAGCGGTTGCCAATATATTCAAAACCAAAGGACGCCCCCAATTCAACCCGCTTATTGCGCATATCAGCGGTATGGATATGGCGGCAGATATTGTCGAGATTGACGAGATTTCGAAAATGCTGATGGACACTTTCTGGCCAGGACCTTTAACATTCGTTTTGCCGCTTAAAAATAAAACTTCGATAGACCCGCTTACCAGTGCGGGTTTGAAAACTTTGGCGGTTCGCAATCCTGTCGGTATATTCGCAACAATAGTAAAAGAACTCGGCCGGCCGGTTGCAGCACCGAGCGCAAATATTTCCGGCCGTTTGAGTAGCACATCCGCCAAAGATGTTGCCGATATGTTTGGTGAAAAAGTGCCGCTTATCATTGATGGCGGCCCGACACGTGTCGGTGTTGAATCGACCATTATCAAAGTGGTAGGCGACCATATTTATCTGCTTCGTCCGGGCGGGCTTGCAGCTGAAAAAATTGAAAAAATATCAGGAATTAAGCTGGAACGTGTAGACCAGCGAGCAGCCATTGAAGCGCCTGGTATGTTAAAATCACATTATGCACCCAATGCATTTGTGAGGCTTGATGCCAAAGATGTTAAAAACGATGAAGCACTTTTAGCTTTTGGAAAACAACAAACCATAAATGCCGGAAGTGCAGTGGCAATGCTCAACTTAAGCGAAAAAGGTAATCTTGAGGAGGCGGCCAGCAATCTGTTCCATTATTTGAAGGAACTTGATAGAAAAGATGTTAAATGTATAGCTGTCGAGCCGATACCGTTTACGGGCTTGGGCGAGGCTATCAATGACCGGCTTCAACGCGCAGCCGCACCAAGGAAATAGGATTATGGACAAAAAGCTGATTGATCGTTTTATAGAAATTGTTGGTGTCAATCACGCTTTGGTGGATCAGGATGTGATTTCATCCTATCTTGTCGAACAACGCGGTCTTTATCACGGGCGTACCCCTCTTGTTTTGCGCCCTTCCTCTCCACAAGAAGTTTCGGAAATTATGAAGCTTGCGAGCGAGACTTTGACCCCCATTGTTCCACAAGGGGGAAATACAGGTCTTGTCGGCGCACAACAACCGGACGAAAGTGCTAATGAGATTATTGTTTCGATGGAGCGTTTGAACAGAATCCGCTCGATAGATTTCGAAGGTAATCTGGCATTGGTCGAAGCCGGAGTGGTTCTCCATACATTACAGGAAAAAGTTGATGAAAAGGGGCGCTTTTTTCCTTTATCACTTGGTTCGGAAGGCTCTTGCCAGATCGGGGGCAATCTTTCATCCAATGCCGGAGGCACGGATGTTCTTGCTTATGGCAACACGCGTGAACTCTGCCTCGGGCTTGAAGTTGTCCTGCCGGATGGGCGCATTCTTGATGATTTACGCTATGTCAAAAAAGATAATAGCGGCTATGATTTGAAAGACTTGTTTATCGGAGCAGAAGGAACGCTTGGTATTATAACAGCTGCCGTCATGAAACTTTTCCCGAAACCACAAGGAAAAGCGGTTGCTTATGCGGGCATGAAAAGTCCGGAAAAAGCGTTAGAGCTTCTACTCCTTGCCCAGAAAAAAGCCGGTTCCATGCTTACCGGTTTTGAACTTATGGCAAAGGTTGGAATGGAAATGTCTTTGCGCTACGTCAAAGGTGCTCATGCACCACTTGAGCATGAAAGCGAATGGTATGTACTTCTTGATCTGTCTTCGTCCCATAGTGACGGTGAAGCTGCAAATACGATGGAAGATATTCTGGCAGATGCACTTCAACAGGGAGTTATAGAAGATGCATCCATTGCCCGGTCGGTGAGCCAGCAGAAGGAATTCTGGCGGCTTCGCGAAGATATGTCACCAGCGCAAAAATTGGAAGGCGGGTCGATCAAACATGATATTTCGGTTCCGATAGCTTCTATTCCCGATTTTATCAGCGAGGCGGCAAAAATTATCGAAACGATCTCGCCTGGTGCCCGCATTGTCTGCTTTGGTCATATGGGCGATGGAAACCTGCATTATAATGTCTCGCAACCGGTTGGTGCCGACAAGCAAGCCTATCTTTCCCTTTGGGGAGAAATGAATCACCGTATCCATACATTGGTTATGAGCTATAATGGGTCATTTTCGGCCGAACATGGCATCGGACAATTAAAGCGCAAGGAACTTGTTGCCTTCAAATCTCCGGTAGCACTTTCTCTCATGCGTTCGATCAAACAGCTATTTGACCCGAAAAACATCATGAATCCGGGTAAAATGCTATAAGTCTTGGTGAACAATAGCTTAAAGGGCCGTTTGTAATTCGATAACCAAAAAACAAACCAATAATTTTTTAACCTAACCTTTTAACAAACCGATTAACAAAGGTCGCTAAGGTGTTCCCAGTTGAATTGAAGAGGATATTGGGGACAAAATATATGGCCACTCAATGGGCTAATCGGGCAAAAGCAGGACTTGAACTGAGGCTGGATCCCTGCCATTTGCCACAATATGTTTCTTTCGACGTTCAGGATAAGACAATTGTCTGTTCATTGAACGAGCGTGGCGCAGCGTTAAAAATCGAAAATGAAAACGGTACATCGCAATTGTCGCGCCTGGTGCTCGCCCATCAATTCAGAGGTGTTGCTGCGCGTGCGGTTGTCACCTCTTCAGGACAAAAAGCGGTTTCACTTGAATTGTTACACCGAAATCATGAAGCGTGCATTCCGCTTCTTGTTTCGCGCGATCTTGATGATGTGCTCCTTGATTGGCGACTTTGGGCAGATACTTATGATTTGCCGATGCTTCTTCTCAACGACGATGGTTCGGCTATTCCTGTAAAAGACCGTTCGCCGCTTGAACATTTTTTCGGAAAACAATCGCACGAACATATAAAGAAGAATTTCTCGTTGCGATGCCGCGGGTGCTCTTTAGGCATAAGGTTGGTTATCAACAATCAGGTTATGCTTGGATAACATTGTGGCTCACACAAGAATTGACGCCGTTATTTTATTGTTTTCTCCGATTTGGTGGTCGATCGCATTTAAAGCCGGTTTTTCGAGAAAAAATAAAAGCCTTGAAAGATTTATTTTTTCGTCCGTGTTTTTGATGGAACGGGGCCAGAAGGCTCGTGATTTTTAACGTGGGCTTATATTGCTTTAAAAAAATAGCTGTTGAGTTTTTGACGAAATTGGAAGCCGGTTTTATCCGTATTTATCCGCGCAAACAAAATTCCCGAAAATTTTCCTTTAAAAATTTTCTTTGCCATTTGACAATGAACCGGTGTTAAGCTTACGAGGAGGTTATATCCGGAGGACTGAATGACGCGGCAGATTGTTTTTATACTTGAAAAGCAGGATGCGATCGAGGCGCTCAAAGCTTATTATCGCGACCATGCGCTATCAAGACGAACATTTATGCGTCTTTTCCTGCTCTGGATCATTGCAGTTGCTCTGATGTCGGCGGTTCTTGTGATGATTGACGGTTCTGACTGGTACCAGAATTGGGGGCGTTCTCTCTATCGCATCTCGGCCATTTATGCAGCTATTATCATTGCTATCTGGGCGTTGAACTATTGCGTTCTCATTCCCCACCATGTCCAACAATTGGTAAAAAATGATAAACAGATCGGGCTTGAACAAAGCTGGGTATGGGATGATCATGCAGTGGCAATAAAGAGCTCTTATATCAGAGGGACATACCCGTTTCGTCTGTTTTCCGGCTGGCGAGAATATCCGACGTTTATTGCACTTTATATATCGCCCAAGAAATTCAATGTATTGCCGAAAGCGCCTATGAATGACGAGCAACTTGAAGATCTGCGGACTATTTTCAAACGCGAAATAGCTGCCGAAGAGAAGTAGACGTGTTTTATTTGACATCTCCTTCAAAATCACATGGCAGATGCCGCCACAATGACAATGAGTAGCATTTCGAGAACAGCATTTTTTGATAACTATCGGCAAAGGCGGGCTTGTCAGCAAAAAAATGCGCAAGCATAAAGCGATTATTTTGATTTGATGTCGGCAGCGGACAAATCCGATATGCTTGAATTTTGAAATGTTTTTTTGGAAAAACAAGTATCCGATTTTTTAACCCGCTTTATCCGGTCAGGTTTGAATGCGGGTATCCCTTTAAATTATCGCGGGGACTACAATTCTCCCGATCAAGTTGCGGTTAGTTGCGCAATCGTTCAATGTCTCATACTGCGCTCCGATATGCTGAAAAACCGTTATTCGGCAGATTTATGCCGGACCCATCGCATGCCAAGTGCTGAAATTTCAGTTTGCATCGGCTTCTTCCCGTTCAATGGCACGCCAGCCGATGTCATGGCGATAAAAGCCTTCGGGCCAATCAATCAATTTTATTGCTTGATAGGCTTTCTGTTGTGCCTGTTTTACAGTTTTTCCTGTTGCTGTAACATCAAGCACTCTTCCGCCATTGGCTATGACCTTTCCGTCTTTCAATGCAGTCCCGGCGTGGAAAACTTTGACGTCCGGCAGTTTATCCGCTTTTTCTATACCTGAAATAACGCTTCCACGCTTCGGCGCTTCCGGATAACCTTTAGAGGCCATAACCACAGTCAAAGCTTTGTCGGTGTTCCAGTCGAGTGTGACACCTTCAAGATTTCCTTTTGCAACAGAATAAAGGACAGGCAGCAAATCGCTTTTTAACCGCATCATCAGAACCTGACATTCAGGGTCGCCGAAGCGGACATTGAATTCAATAAGTTCCGGGCCTCTTTTTGTAATTATCAAGCCTACAAACAGAACGCCAATAAACGGGCAACCAAGATCGGCCATTCCATGCATCGTCGGTTCGACAATCTCTTTCATAACCCGCTTTGTCATTTCATCGGTCATGACAGGTGCCGGTGAATAGGCACCCATGCCACCGGTATTGGCACCTTTATCACCATCAAAGACGCGTTTGTGATCTTGTGCAGAGCCAAAAGGAATGGCAGTTTTACCATCACAAAGGCAAAAGAAACTTGCTTCTTCACCCTCAAGAAATTCTTCCACAACAATTTCAATTCCGGCTTTTCCGAATGCCCCTTCAAAGCAGGCATCGACGGCGCGGAATGCTTCTTCGATTGTGGTTGCAACGGTGACACCTTTACCGGCAGCCAAACCATCGGCTTTAATGACGATAGGTGCACCTTTCTTTTCAATATAGTCCCTGGCTTTTTCAGCATTATCAAAACGCTGATAGCCACCGGTCGGAATATTGTATTTGGCGCATAAATCTTTTGTAAAACCTTTCGAGCCTTCAAGCCTCGCTGCTCGTTTATTTGGTCCTACAACCGGAATCATAGCTTTGCGTAGAGCATCTGCAAGGCCATCGACAAGTGGCGCTTCCGGCCCGACAACCACGAGTTCTACCGAATTTTTCTTGCAAAATTCGACGACAGCTTTATGGTTTTTTGCATCAAGATCAACATTATCTCCCAATTCAAGAGTGCCCGGATTACCCGGAGCACAAAAGAGCTTTCCAAGAAGTGGGGATGACGAAATTTTATATGCCAATGCATGTTCGCGTCCACCTGAACCAATGAGAAGAACGTTCATTGCTTGCTCCTATTGAAGAAGATGTTAAAACCCTTGCTCTTGTCATAGAAATGAAATGCTTTAGCTTCAAGGTAAAAGGTGTGCGCTCGTAAATGGTAAACAACAAAAATATTGTTCCCGACAGCTTGAGAGCCGATGAAACGCTTCAACAACAAGGCGTGAGAGGGCGTGTCTTCGACGCACCGTCAGGCCATTGGGTTTATCGCTTGTTGCCGCGTTCCCTTTGGCCTTACGCCCAATTGGCACGCTGGGACCGACCAATCGGTTGGAAACTTCTGATGTGGCCGTGTTTCTGGTCTCTAATTTTGGCAATGGATGCAAAGGGCTTTTCTTCCGAAACGCATCCATATCCGGTTGCCTTGGCAATATGGTATCTTTTTCTTTTCTTTATCGGTGCTGTTGCCATGCGGGGTGCAGGGTGCACCTGGAACGATCTTGTTGACCAGAAAATCGATAACAAAGTCGAGCGTACTCGTTCAAGGCCTTTGCCATCGGGGCAGGTCAGCCGTTTACAGGCCAAAATCTTTATGGGGTTGCAATGCCTGGTCGGGCTTATCGTGCTTGTTGAATTCAATCTTTTCAGCATTATTCTGGGCATTTCATCGCTTGTTGTTGTTGCGATTTACCCGTTCATGAAACGTGTGACCGACTGGCCGCAGTTCTTTTTAGGTCTTGCCTTCAATTGGGGAGCGTTGATGGGGTGGGCGACAATTTACGGTCGTCTTGATTTTGCACCCTTGAGCCTTTATTTCGGCTCGGTCTTATGGACAATCGGCTATGACACAATCTATGCCCATCAGGATAAGGAAGATGATGCAATTGTCGGAGTGCACTCGACAGCACGGCTTTTTGGGGAAAAAACCAAATCCGCGCTTGTTTTTCTTTATAGCGGGTTTCTCGTATTAAGCCTCATTGCATTTCTTCTGGCTGGTGTTCCTGCCTTTGCCTATCTTGGCCTTTTACTTGCCGCAATACACATGTTTTACCAGATAATTACGATCGACATCGACAATAATAGTGAGTGTCTGAGGTTATTTAAATCGAATTCGACAGTCGGCTGTTTGATCTTTCTCGGTCTCGTACTCGGTGCGGCGACACGTTATTTCCAGTGACAACCGTCGCCCATAATTGAAGCCGACTTTTTTAAAGCCGGCTTTAAAACTGCCCGGCTTGCCGGAAAATGTTGCCGATAACGACGCCTCTCAAGGATAGAGGCGGTGTTTTTCCCATGATTTTGCATCGGGGGAAGGACGTGAAAAAACCACGCGGTCGTGAAGTCTGAACGGCCTGTCATGCCAGAATTCGATTGAAAGTGGTTTGATTCTGAAGCCGGACCAATAAGGAGGGCGCGGAATATTGCCGATTGCATATTTTGCAGTGTATTCGGCAACGGCTTTTTCCAGCGCAAAGCGACTTTCCAACGGGCGTGACTGTTTGGAAGCCCATGCGCCGATACGGCTTCCACGTGCGCGTGATTGATAATAGGCATCAGCTTCTTCATCACTTACCTTTTCAACCAGTCCACGCACTCTTACTTGCCTGCGCAAGGATTTCCAGTGAAAACATAAAGCCGCTTTCATGGAAGAAAGGATTTCTCGTCCCTTGTTGCTTTCATAATTGGTGTAAAAGACAAAACCGTCCGCACCAAAAGCTTTCAAAAGCACCATACGCACATCTGGAAGACCCGTCGGATCCACTGTAGCAAGTGCCATGGCATTCGGGTCGTTAATTTCGCTTTTTGTCGCGTCATCCATCCATGTCGTGAAAAGTGCGAAAGGTTCATTTGCTTCAACAAAGTCACCAGTTGTTAACGTTTCATCTGTCATAATGCACCTGAATTATGTGTTTTGCGTATTATAGTGTGTTGTCAAACTACCTGGCCGACACAGAAAAAAGTGAACTATGGAAGCTTTTTTTAACTTGAAAAGCCGGCTTGGTCGTTTTGTTATTTGTGTCACGATCATATTGCCAATGCAAGGCTGTATCATATCGGGTGATAAACTTGATAATATGGCTTCAGCAGCTGCACCAACGGAAAATAATGTTGATGCTTCGCTTGTAACCGGCTCTATTCCTTCTCAATCAACGCCACTCACGACTGATCCTATTTTACAGTCTGATGAACTCGTCATACGCGACGAGATCAGAGTGATCGAAAATTTGAAGACCTCGGACAAAGAATTGAAATGGGATAATACCATAACCGGAAGCGAAGGGACGATCAGTGCCATTGTCGAAAATTCGGATAAAGGGCGCAAGTGCCGCAAATTCAAAGCGACCCGTTCAGCCTTCGATGGTGAAAATCTCTATCATGGTGAACTTTGTGAAGTCGCTCCCGATGTCTGGACAATGACAGCCTTTGATGTGGTGCATTGAAGTTCATAATCGGGTCATTCAAAAACGCTTAAAAAAACATTTAATGATCTGGTATTTTTGCTGTTTCATAGGCATATAGAGAATTAGATATTTTTCTGCCCTTCGAGGTGGAACAGATTTTTTATAAAGCCGTCTTGAGGGAATGCCCTTTTTTCGGCTGGAAAGAGGATAAATATGCGTGATCCCTATACGGTTCTGGGTGTGGCGCGCACTGCCAAACCGCAAGAGATTAAGTCTGCATTCAGAAAGCTGGCAAAACAATATCACCCCGATCTTCACAAGGGCGATAAGACTGCTCAGGACAAATTTGCCGAGGTCAATCAGGCCTATGAAATTCTGGGGGATAAGGAAAAGAAAGAAAAATTTGATCGTGGCGAAATTGATGCCGAAGGCAAGCCTGTTTTTCAAGGCTTTGCCGGTGGTGGTCAGGGCTTTGGCGGAGCGCAAGGCTTTGGTGGCCGCGGCAATCCATTCGGTAATGGTACCAGCCATTTCGAATTCCGTTCAGGCGGCGGCAAAGGTGGCTTTGACGCGAGCGATATTTTTCGCGATCTTTTCGGTGCAGGAACCGGTGCCAATCGAGGTGGCGGTTTTTCCGGCTTTGGCAGCCGCAGCCGTGCTCAAGCTCCCCAACAGGGGGCTGATATTCACGCAAGCCTGGACGTAACGCTGGAACAGCTCGTTGGTGCCGAAAAGGTTGAAGCTATTTTCCCTAATGGCAAAAAACTTAAAATCAAGCTTCCCGATTATGTCGAGGATGGACAAACAATTCGTTTGAAAGGTCAGGGAGAAAGCATTCCTTACGGTCGTGCAGGAGATGCGTTGGTGACAATTCACATCAAACCTCATCCCCACATTCACGTTGAAGGAAGAGCACTTCATCTTGATTTACCGGTATCTCTTAAAGATGCAGTTTTGGGCGCTAAAAAGCCTGTTGATACGCTTGACGGGCGTATCATGTTGACGATCCCTGCATGGTCAAGTTCCGATAAGGTATTACGGTTGAAGGGGCGGGGTTTGCCATTAAAAACAGGTGGACGGGACGACCTTTATGTTCATGTACGCATTATGCTGCCGGAAGGTGGAGATGCCGGACTTGAACAATTCATGAAATTGCAATCATGAAAAACGCAGATTGATGAAGGCAACATACAGGAATAAAAGCGGGATAGAGGATTGTCATGAAGATCAATTTTTGTCTCGCTTTTTTGCTACTGCCGGTTTTTTGTTCATCGGCATTAGGTGAAAATTTTACCAAAGGCGATATTACTGTCGAAAGCCCGTGGGTACAAAAATCCGATACAGGTGAGAATCGTGCAGAAGGATATGCTCTTATCCATAATGGAGGCTTCAATGAAGATCGCTTGTTATCAATCAGCGCGGATATTTCCGATCACGTGGTGATTCACGAGACGATTAGACAATATGGCAAGGTCAAGATGCAAAAACTCGCGGAGCCTCTCACGATCGAGCCAAACGGTTATCTCGAATTAAAGCCGGGTGACTATCATTTTATGTTTTTCAATTGTCAGGATGAGTTACGTGAAGGTGAAATGATTCCGGCTGTTTTGCATTTTGAAAAAAATGGTGACGTAAAAATCAACTTCACAATAGAAACGCCGGACGATAAACCTGATAATCCTTGATTGCCGGTATCTTCACTTTATAATTCTTACAGCTTGTCGGGCGCGCTTCCTGATTTGACGGGGCGCACCTTTCTAAAGGCCTGCTTATCCATCGTACCAAAACACTTTGAAAATAGTAAAGAATACCAATCGCGTGTTTCTGTATCAGGGCTTTTTACGTGTCTTTAGGGTATCGGTCGCATTTATTTGTCACGATAAGGAAAGCGCAAAGGATTACTAAACCAACGATTGCCTATCAAAAACACTGTTTTTTTTATTTCACTCCAATGCGCTGCTGTTTTCGATTGTTCAATTGGAACCGCCGGTTTTAATTCTAGCAAAAACTTTGTTACAATCGCATTGATGGGTTTGCCGGAATGGACGCCGGTTCAAATAGACTGACCTTAGCGAATGCTGGAATCTATTCGTCACGAACGAAAAAACGGACTGCTTTTCACAGCTTTTCTATGTTAGCGTTGCATAATTAAAGGTTTTAACCGACAAATTGCACCAATTACTTGAAGAAACGTGCGAGCTATGTCATAGGGCAAAAAGCGAAAACTGATATCAAGCAATTATGAGGCAATACCAATGGGTGACAGTAACGGTTTGTTGCGTGGCAAGCGCGGTTTAATTCTCGGGCTTGCAAATAATCATTCAATTGCATGGGGTATCGCAAAAGCTGCACACAAAGCAGGTGCGGAACTTGCTTTTACCTATCAGGGGGAAGCACTGAAAAAACGTGTTGTACCGCTTGCAGAAGAGGTCGGCGGATTTGTTTGTGGCCATTGTGATGTAACAGATGCGGCATCAATTGACGCAGCATTCGATGCGGTAAAACAGAAATGGGGAAAAATCGACTTTCTCGTTCATGCAATCGGCTTTTCCGACAAGGATGAATTGACAGGACGTTATGTTGATACATCGGAAGCAAACTTCAACATGACAATGAATATTTCTGTCTATTCCCTTACAGCAGTTACCCAGCGGGCAGAAAAACTGATGCCCGACGGCGGTTCGATTTTGACATTGACCTATTATGGCTCGGAAAAGGTCATGCCGAATTATAATGTTATGGGTGTTGCCAAGGCTGCTCTTGAAGCAAGTGTCAAATATCTTGCGGTCGACCTTGGGCCTAAGAAAATTCGTGTCAATGCTGTGTCGGCTGGCCCGATCAAGACATTGGCTGCTTCGGGTATCGGTGACTTCCGGTATATTCTCAAATGGAATGAATATAACGCGCCTCTTCGTCGGACGGTTACAATTGATGAGGTTGGTGATTCAGCGCTTTATCTTCTTTCGGATTTGTCCCGTTCGGTAACTGGCGAAGTTCACCATGTTGATGCCGGTTATCATGTCATTGGCATGAAAGCAGTCGATGCACCGGATATTTCTGTTGTAAAGGATTGATAAAGTGTCCAAGCGTCCACTTATTTATTTTTCCCGTCACGGTCAGACGGACTGGAACATTACCAAACGCATTCAAGGCCAGATAGATCGGGATATCACCGAATATGGCCGCCAACAAGCTGCCCGTAACGGACGGTTGTTGAAAGAACTGTTGGGCGATGCAAAGGGATTTGATTTTGTTGCAAGCCCGTTGCGTCGCACCCGCGAAACTATGGAAATTATCCGCGGGGAAATGGGGCTCGATATTCGTGGCTATCGCACAGATCCGCAATTGATGGAGATGCATTTCGGTGATTGGCAGGGTACTACCGAGGATGATATTGCCAAAGTCCACCCTGAACTCATTGCTGCCCGTGTTGCCGACAAGTGGAATTTTTTGCCACCCGGTGAAAAGGCAGAAAGTTATGCCATGCTTGCCAAGCGTGTAAAAGACTGGGTCGAAAAGGTTGAAGGCGATACAGTTTGTGTCACCCATGGCGGGTGCCTGCGTTCAATTATGCATATTTACGGTGGATTGAGCGAAGCGGAAGCTGCCAACTTTATGGTCGATCAGGATCGTATTTTGCGATTTGATGAAAACGGACTGGAATGGCTCTGAGCCAAGTTCAAATTCTCAATAATTGATGACACACCAAATTCACGAGTTGGATCTGGTGTGTCTTTTTTTAATTTATAACAGTGTCATGAAAAAGATAATCAGCCTTCTTGTGGCTCGATATCCGTGACATAGCGGTTATCACCCTCTGTATCGTAAAACACGATAACCTTCATGCCCTCATTCAAAACAGAATAATCGAATTCGCCTGGTAAACTGTAGGTTTTTCCATTGTCGAGTACTATGGTGTTATTATCCTGATCAATGGCAGTTATCGTCCCTTTGACGTCGTCGGCAAGGGCTAAGGCTGGAAAAAGAAATGTAGCTAGGATCCCCGCAAAAACCAGTTTTTTCATAGTGAGCCTTTCAAAATTGTCTATTATAAAATTTCAAATCAGTATGGATTGATGACGAGGGATTGTGTCGAAACCATAGCCATAGGTCAACCATAAATGGAATATGCAGAATAGCACCACGTATTTCTTTTAAAAATGCCCGGAAGTCATGCTGGAGTGTATTGTTGAAAAACTTGCATGAAATATGGGTAAAATCCCTTAATCGAACAAAATTGTTTCAATCTTGGCTCTCAACTGTTTGACCGGAAACAAAAAGCTTAATAGAACAAAAAGGTTCGCAAAGTTGGATTGGCGTTTTTATGTCATATAATACATTCGGTAAACTCTTCCGCGTTACAACATGGGGCGAAAGCCACGGACCGGCATTGGGCTGCGTTATTGATGGTTGCCCTCCGGGGATAAAATTCTCGGTGGCGGAAGTGCAAGCTTATCTTGACAAGCGCAAACCCGGACAATCCCGCTACACGACCCAGCGTCGTGAAGCCGATGAGGTCAAAATATTGTCGGGGGTGTTACCTTGTGACGAGGGAAAGCAATTGATCACCACTGGAACGCCGATTTCTATGATGATCGAGAACACCGACCAGCGTTCGAAAGATTATGGTAATATTGCCCGTGAATATCGTCCTGGACACGCCGATTATACTTATGATGTCAAATATGGTATTCGCGATTATCGTGGCGGGGGACGTTCTTCGGCACGTGAGACTGCAGCCCGCGTTGCTGCCGGTGCAATAGCCCGAAAAGTTGTTCCGAATCTTCGTGTGCGTGGTGCAGTGATTGCTATTGGCGAAATCGATATTGACCGCTCCCGTTGGGATTGGAACGAGGTTAATAACAATCCGTTTTTTACTCCCGACAAGGTAGCCGCTGAAAAATTCGCAACTTATCTTGATCAAATTCGTAAAAAAGGTTCGTCAATCGGTGCTATGGTGGAAATTGTTGCAGACAATGTGCCTGCCGGGCTTGGCGCTCCGGTTTACGGGAAACTTGATCAGGATATCGCATCCTTTCTCATGTCGATCAATGCAGTCAAGGCCGTTGAAATCGGTGAAGGATTTAATGCCGCCCGCTTGACAGGCGAAGAAAATGCCGACGAAATGCGGCATGGGGAAAATGGAAGACCGGTTTTTTTGAGCAATCATGCCGGTGGTATTTTGGGAGGTATTTCCAACGGCGAACCGGTCGTTGCGCGTTTTGCCGTCAAACCGACATCATCGATATTGACGCCGCGCCGTTCGGTGGATGTTGACGGAAATAATGTTGATGTGGTGACAAAAGGGCGCCACGATCCTTGTGTTGGAATACGAGCTGTACCTGTAGGGGAAGCGATGGTGGCTTGTGCCATTGCCGACCATTATCTTAGACATCGCGGCCAGACAGGCCGGATCTGAAAGGACTATTATGACATTCAACCAGAAATCGGTCGTGGACGCTATAAGAGCATTCGAACGCGGTGAAATCGTTGCGGTTACTGATGATAACGGCCGTGAAAACGAGGGTGACCTTATTGTTGCCGCTGTTCACTGCACACCTGAAAAAATGGCATTTATTGTGCGCAATACTTCCGGAATTATTTGTGCACCGATGACAGGCGAGGAAGCAAAACGTCTCAATCTCGCACCTATGGTTTCAAATAATGATTCAGCCCATCATACGGCTTTTACTGTGACAGTCGATTTTCTGCATGGTACGACGACTGGAATTTCTGCCGAGGATCGGACATTGACAGTGAGGAACCTCGCAAATCCGAACGCCAGTGCGTCCGATTTCAGTCGTCCGGGTCACGTATTCCCGCTTATTGCCCGTGAAGGCGGCGTATTGATGCGTTCCGGCCACACAGAAGCGGCTGTTGATTTATGCAAGCTTGCAAATCTTCCCCCGGTTGGTGTGATCGGCGAACTCATGAATGATGATGGAACAGTCAAACATGGTCCGGAAGTAAGAAAGTTTGCCGAAGAACATAATCTTCATGTCGTGACCGTAGCCGATCTTATCGCTTATCGGCAACGCAAGGAAACGCTCATCGAGCATGTTGACGAGATGAAAGTCGATACACTCATCGGACCAGCTATAGCCCATAGCTATCAATTGCCGTGGGAGCCGATGCAACATGTTGCTGTTGTTTTTGGCGATATCCGTGACGGCGAAAATATTCCCGTTCGTCTGCAACGGGAAAATGTTGTCGCCGATGTCTTTGGCAAGAAGCACGAGATTGAAGCTGTGTTGCGGCGGATGGCCGAAACGGAAAAGCGCGGTGTTTTTGTCTATCTCAGAGCCGGGTCTGTCGGTGTTGGTAGTGCCGATGAGAATCGCGATCGCGAAATGGCTATGGAAGGGCTTGAGACACACGAACAGGCGGTCGAACGTGAGGAAGAATGGCGCCAGATCGGTCTAGGAGCGCAGATTCTCAAAAGCCTCGGTATTACCTCGGTTATTCTTTATGCCTCGCGCGAGCGTCATTATGTTGGCCTTGAAGGTTTTGGTATCCATATAGAAAAAACAGATATTTTGTGAGGCTCGAATGGCAGAACAAAAAGAAAATGCCGATGTTTCTCAAATGAGTTTCGAGAAGGCACTCGGCGCGTTGGAAGAAATTGTTGAAAAACTCGAGCGCGGCGATGTCGCGCTTGATGAGACAATTCGTATATACGAGCGTGGAGAAGCTTTGAAAAAACATTGTGACAAGCTTTTGAAAGAAGCCGAAAACAAAGTTGATAAAATTCGCTTGTCGCGCGAGGGAGAGCCGGAAGGGCTGGAACCGCTTGATGCTGAACAATAAGCGGAATTTTTAAAATAAGAATTTTACAAGATAGGGGCCGCCGCCCCAGACAAGAGTCCACGCGGCTGCCCCGATAATATTGGCAACCAGAAATTTTGGAAAAGCCATTCCTCCGGAACCGGCAATAAGCCCGTTCAATTGGCGTAAAACGACTATAAATCGGGCCGTCGCTACAAAGAAGAATCCGCGTTTATCAAGCATATTCTGAAACTTTTCGAGCCTTTGTGGTGTGAGTTTCACGTAATGGCCATAACGCAATAAAAGTTTTTCACCGCCGAAATGGCCTATTGCATAACCGGTGCAATCGCCAAGCACACTTCCTGTAAAGGCACAAAGCAACATGGGCAGTAAATCGAGCTTTCCGGCAGCTGCGAGGAGAGAACCGGCGATGAGGCCACTTTCTCCTGGTACAGGAGCGCCGAATGATTCGAAATAGAGGATGAAGAAATAGGCAAACGGGCCATATTGTGAAATCCAATGTTGTAAATATTCTTCAACCATTGCCTATCATCTATCTTACGCTAAATTTATAACTCTTATGACGAAAACGGACGCCGGTTTGGTCATATGGCGCATCTTTATTTGTTATCAAGCGCATCATAAAGCTTGAAAATTATGTCTTGTCGACGATTTTAAGCGGATAAGAGGAGACAATCATCGCAATTTGATAAAAGCCAAGCGTTAAATAACCAAAATTTTTGAGTTTTAAGGTGCAAAATTGCGTCAAAAGCTGTAAAGCTTTGGCAAACAGGAAAATGTGTTAACAGTTGAAAACAACTAAGGAAAATAATTTGTCGCGACCATCAACACCATTGTTGGACAAGATACATCTGCCGGAGGATCTGCGCCGCTTGCCGGAAAGCGCCTTGACAGAAGTCGCTAATGAATTGCGGGCTGAAACAATTGATGCCGTATCGGTAACAGGGGGACATTTGGGCGCGGGGCTCGGCGTGGTAGAACTTACTGTCGCTTTGCATTATGTTTTTAACACACCCGACGATCGTATTATTTGGGATGTCGGGCATCAATCTTATCCCCATAAGATATTGACGGGCAGGCGTGATCGTATCCGTACTCTTCGTCAGGAAGGGGGATTGTCAGGTTTTACCAAACGCAGCGAAAGCATTTATGATCCGTTCGGGGCGGGCCATTCTTCAACCTCCATTTCTGCGGGTCTCGGTATGGCTGTTGCCAATGACCTGAAAAAGGAAAAAAAGCGTAATGTTGTTGCCGTTATCGGTGATGGTGCAATGTCTGCTGGCATGGCCTATGAGGCGATGAACAATGCCGGTTCGCTTGACGCGCGGCTCATTGTTATTCTTAACGATAACGATATGTCGATTGCTCCGCCAACCGGAGCAATGAGTGCCTATCTTGCACGGCTGGTTTCAAGCCCTTCATACCGTAATCTGCGTGAACGCGCCAAAGCTTTGAGCAAAAAGCTTCCCAAATTTTTCTGGGATAAAGCCCGTCGCGGTGAAGAATTTGCGCGTGGCTTTTTGACCGGTGGCACGCTGTTTGAAGAGTTGGGATTCTACTATGTCGGACCGATCGACGGTCACAATATCGAGCATCTCCTGCCGGTCTTGAAAAATGTCCGCGAACATCCGAACGGTCCGGTTCTTGTTCATGTTGTTACACGCAAGGGCAAGGGCTATGCACCGGCTGAAGCAGCGAGTGACAAATATCATGGAGTTAGCCGTTTCAATGTTGTGACCGGCGAACAAATAAAAGTTCAGAGCAAAGCTCCGTCCTACACCAAAGTATTTGCCGATTCTTTGATTAAAGAAGCAACGCTAGACGACAAGATTGTTGCGGTTACTGCTGCAATGCCTTCCGGAACAGGGCTCGACAAGTTTGCCAAAAAATTCCCCAAGCGCATGTTCGATGTCGGCATTGCCGAGCAACATGCAGTCACTTTTGCAGCCGGAATGTCTTGTGAAGGCCTGAAGCCCTTTGTAGCTATCTATTCGACATTTCTCCAACGTGCTTATGACCAGATCGTGCACGATGTCTCGATACAACAATTGCCGGTGAAATTTGCAATTGACCGCGCGGGTTTTGTCGGTGCAGACGGTTCAACCCATGCCGGAAGTTATGACACGGTCTTTTTGTCTGCACTTCCAGGTTTTGTTGTCATGGCACCGTCCGACGAGCTGGAATTGATGAATATGGTGCGCACGGCTGCAGCCTATGATCAGGGGCCAATTTCTTTCCGCTATCCACGCGGTGAAGGCGTTGGTCTTAAACTGCCGGAACGTGGCGAATTGATCGAAATTGGTAAGGGACGCATCCTGCGTGAGGGCAGTAAAGTGGCATTGTTGGGCTTTGGTACCCGTTTGCAGGAGGCACTTGCCGCCGCCGATGAACTGGCAGCCTCAGGACTTTCGACAACGGTTGCAGATGCCCGTTTTGCAAAACCGCTTGATGAAGATCTTGTTCGTCGCCTTGCGCTCGAACATGAAGTTCTCGTCACGATTGAAGAGGGGGCAGCCGGCGGTTTTGGTGCGCAAGTTTTGCAATTTCTCGCCAGGGACGGATTGCTCGACAAGGGATTGAAAATCCGTACAATGACATTGCCGGATAAATATCTCTATCATGGGCCGCAAGCAAAAATTCTTTCCGAGATTGGGCTTGATAAAACCGGTATCGTCAATACCGTCTTTGCCGCTCTCGGCCGCGAAGCACTGGTGACACCACAAATTCGGGCCTGAAATGCCGGAACGGCTGAGATTGGACACACTTCTGGTTGAAAAGAATTTCTTTTCAACGCGCTCACGTGCACGGGATGCTATTGCCCGAGGCACTGTAACTATCAACGGCATTGTTGTGAAAAAAGCAGGGCAAGCTGTTTTGGAAAATGCCGATATAGGGGTTTTTGACCCTGCCCAACATTATGTATCCCGTGCTGCTTTGAAACTGATTGCTGCACTTTCATATTTTCCGGTTAAAACAGAAGGTGTAACCGCGCTTGATATCGGTGCTTCAACGGGGGGATTTACAGAAGTTCTGCTTGAAAAAGGAGCGAGCCACGTCATAGCTGTCGATGTCGGTCACGGTCAGCTTCATTCTTCCCTCGTTAACCATCCGGCTATCACCCTTTACGAAGGGCTCAACGCCCGTGACCTTACGAAAGCCCACTTGAAAAATCGTCAAATTCAACTCGTCGTCTCGGATGTAAGTTTCATATCGTTAAAGTTGGCTTTGCCTCCGGCATTAAGTCTCGCTGAAAGGGGGGCACAGGCTGTGCTTCTCGTCAAACCGCAATTTGAAATCGGGCGCGAAGGCATAGGTCGGGGCGGCATTGTCAAAGATCCATCACGCGCGGAAAGTGTGGCACACGAACTTTTTTATTGGCTTGACGGGCTTGATAACTGGCGCGCGAAAGGGTTGATTCCTTCCCCGATTGAAGGTGGTGATGGAAATCGCGAATATTTACTTTTCGGAGAAAAAAGCAATGATTGAAGAGGTCGTAATAGACCATATCGGTGTCGCCGGTGACGGGGTTGCAAAGACAAACCATGGATTGATCTATGTGCCGTTCACACTTCCTCAGGAAGTTGCCAATATTGCGTCAGAAAACAATCATGCTTCAGTCATTGCGTTGAAAAAACGGTCCCCCGAAAGGGTTGAAGCAAAATGCAAACATTTTGAAGACTGTGGTGGTTGCTCATTGCAGCATTGGGCCGATCACCCTTACAGAATGTGGAAGAAGTCTTTGGTAATCGACGCATTGGAGGGGAGAAACATAACAACCGATGTAGATCCCGTTATTCCATGTGCCCCACATACGCGCCGTCGCATGATTTTGACCGCCCGTGTAACGCCGAAAGGGCAAATTGTCGGGTTCAATCGCTACCAATCCCATGAAGTTGTGGCCATTGAGGAATGTCCCGTCTCGCGTCCGGAGCTTGTGGATGCACTTGGGGCAATCCGATCGGTTGCCGCATTATTGGCAAACTACTCTAAGGAAATCCGGATTAATGTGACACTGGCAGAAAACGGAATCGATGTTGCATTGGAGGGCTGCAACATCAATGATGAAAAATTGCGCCAACGGCTCGTAGAAGAGGGCTTGAAGCAATCGTTCATACGTTTGACGGCGGATGGCGAGATCATCATAGAGAAAGAAAGGCCGGAACTTCATTTCGGTTCAACGATTGTCGAACTTGCGGCAGGCGGTTTTTTACAAGCAACCAAAGAAGCGGATGAGTTTATGGCTAGCCTCGTCCTGGAAGGCTTAAAAAAAACAAAAAATGCGGCCGACCTATTTTCCGGTGCAGGCACATTTACGTTCCGCATGGCCGAAAAGATGAAAGTTCATGCTGTTGAAAATGATGATGACGCTTTAAAAAGCCTTGATCGTGCCTATCGTCAATCGGTCGGGTTGAAGACTGTAACCTACGAAAAGCGGGATTTATACCGTCGTCCACTTCTTCCAAGAGAGTTGGAAGCTTTTGATGGGCTTGTTTTTGACCCGCCGCGGGCCGGTGCTGAAGAACAGGCACGGGAAATTGCCAAAACAAATATTCCGCGTGTGGTTGCAGTTTCCTGTAATCCGGTCACAATGGCGCGTGATTTATCTATTTTGATTGAGGGTGGCTACACAGTTGAAAAGCTTGTGCCGTTGGACCAATTTTTATGGTCACCCCACGTCGAGGCTGTTGCTTTGCTTAAAAAGCGCAAGCCCAAACCAGGCTGGCGCCTTTAAGAAATGTGAACTGCGCTTATCTCTAGCAGGATTTGATTTGCGGCGCAGTTTGAGGATTTTTATAAAAAACCGGTCTTAGGTAAACACCAGCCGTATTTCCGAAGAACGCGGCAACAACCCAAAGCCAGCCATGCAAGCTGCCTGATGCGATACCTGAAAAATAGGCACCGATATTGCAGCCGAAGCCAACACGGGCACCATATCCAAGAAGTAGCCCGCCAATAACGGCTGCACATGCAGAGCCGACAGGCATACGGAATTTGAAAGCAAAACGGCCAGCTAAACCGGCAGCAAGCATTGCTCCGGCGATAATGCCGAAATCCATCACCGAAGTGACATTGGAAAATATGCTCGAGCTAAGGTTTTTTGCGTTTCCCGGGTTTTGCCAGAACTGCCAGCTTGCGACATCGACACCGAGAGCAGAGCTGATTTTTGCCCCCCAAATCGGAAAGGCGCCGGCAATGCTCCATGGCTTTCCTGAAATCACAAGTGTCAAATAATTAAGCAATGCCAAGGCAATGCCGCCCCAAACCATTGGCCAAGGGCCATGGAAAAAACGTTGTAAACCTTTATGAGTTGTTGTCTTTTCCTGTTCAAGCGCGCCGTGGCGACGTTTTTCGATGATAACTGTCACCGATGCAATGATTGCAAAAAGCACAAGCGAGACTAAAATTCCTAATGGTGCGCCAAGGGTTTTAACTAGCGAAACCGGTTTCAGTGCCGGCATATTTGCCCAGAATGATGCATGAGCCGTTGAAACAAAGCCACCAAGAACAAAAAATGCAAGAACGAGAAGCATGCGGGCATTGCCGCCACCGAGAGTAAATAGCACACCGGAAGCGCAGCCACCGGCAAGTTGCATTCCCACGCCGAACATAAAGGCTCCAATGATAACCGAAAGGCTTAATGGGGCGAGTGAGCCATTGACGGGATGGCCAAAAACTTCACCGAGGCTTAATGTCGGGAAAAAAAGTAAAACAGCAATTGCCAGCATCAGCATTTGCACGCGCAAACCGCGTCCCCGTCCATCAAGAATGAAATTGCGCCAGGCCGAAGTAAAGCCGAATGACGCATGGTAAAGCGTTATTCCAAGCGCTGCACCGACAAGAAGCAAAAGCCCTTGCTCAACGCTGTAGCTAACTGAAAGCCAAATAGCAGCAAGCACAATGAATAAAGCGCTGATAATTTTTGGAAGTGTAAACTGACGAGACAGCTTTTGAGGCTGACCAGACACGACCGTGTACATGGTAATTCCTTTCAATCATGAAAGCCCGTTTCGGGCAATTTCATTATTTTTCCTACAAAATTAAGGTTACATTTTCAATGTTCTTTGTTCAAAAAACAAGAAAATTAGGTTTTTGAAGTGAAAGGTTTTTTTTGAGCTTTTGCAGTGAAGATAAAAAGCGGGATGCTCGATGGACGTTCGGTAGAACTACATTCCAAACGGTGTCTTCTCATAATTCGAAATTGCATCGGAATTCGAATTTTTAAAGCAGAGTTTACGATCGATAATTTACGATATCTTTCCAAAAAGAAAATTGCCATCGTTTGGTCAAAACATTGGTGAGATTGACAATTGAAAGCGGCTTTTCGATAGTTCGTTCTTTTGCCAGATTGCCTGATTAATGGCGAAGATATTTTTATCATTCAAGGATGGCAATTCAGCAAAGGAACTTTGCGATTTCCGTAATCAAAGCCGTCTATTTCGCATATTTCGGTCGACAATTTGTCGAATCCGATTTGACCGCATTATGACATAGAAATTATCAGGATTTGCCGTCGGGCGTTCTCGAAGCTTTAAAGCGGGAAGTTTGTGATAACAATATCATCCAAACCTCGATGTATCGGTATTATGGCCTTGAGCAAGTGTCCATATCAAGGTTTCACAACAGTGATAGATGGTCAAAAAAATACCTGAAGGAGTCGTTTTCGTCTCCACTTCAGTACACTCGGAAAATTATATTTTCGCGTGAACGGCCTATGTCTTGCCTTCAAATAAAAGGTTTAACCACCAGTAGAGAAAATTTTGTAGGATATCATCAACTAACGAAAACGACCCGATTATTTGTTAGCAAAATTGCTTACCCATCATTTCCGAGATAGTGGCAATGCTAACTGGCAATCTAATGTTTGGCATCAAACAGCAGTGCCGCCAATGGTCATTCCATTAATGCGCAAATGTGGCAAACCGACGCCAACCGGAACGCTTTGTCCGTTCTTGCCACATGTGCCAATTCCATTGTCAAGCTTGGGGTCGTTACCGATCATTGTGATGCGTTTCATAGCGTCCGGACCATTACCGATAAGCGTAGCCCCTTTGATCGGGGCAACGATTTTACCGTTTTTGATGCGGTAAGCTTCGGTGCATTCGAAAACAAATTTTCCTGAAGTGATGTCGACCTGACCACCACCGAAGGAGACAGCATAGATGCCGTCTTTCAAGGAGCCGAGCACTTCTTCAGGCGTATATTGGCCACCTAACATCATTGTGTTGGTCATTCTTGGCATCGGTGCACAGGCATAGGATTCACGCCGCCCGTTTCCCGTAGGGCGCATGCCCATCAAACGTGCATTAAGCCGGTCTTGCATGTAACCGACGAGCTTTCCGTCTTCGATCAGAACATTACGTGCAGAAGGCGTTCCTTCGTCATCCACGGTGAGAGAACCACGACGCCCGGCAATCGAGCCGTCATCAATAACTGTCACACCTTTTGCAGCGACCTGTTGTCCCATGAGACCAGAAAAAGCAGAAGTCTTTTTCCTGTTAAAGTCACCTTCAAGTCCATGCCCAACAGCTTCATGCAACATAACACCCGGCCACCCGCTTGCTAGGACCACGTCGAATGTACCAGCCGGTGCAGGCTCGGCTTCGAGATTGACCAGAGCCATACGGAGCGCTTCATCGGCAGCCATTTGCCAATTGTCTTCCGCAATAAAGCGGTCAAAAGCTTGCCTGCCACCGCAACCGTAAAAACCATTTTCAAGCCGGTCACCTTTTCCTGCAACCACTGAAACAGCAAGCCGCACAAGCGGGCGAACGTCTCTTACAAGCTCGCCATCGGCACGTAAAATCTCGACTTGTTGCAACGATCCTGCAAGCGATACAGAGACTTGCCGAACGGCATCATTTTTATTTCGGATATAAGAATCGATCTTTTTAAGAAGTGCTACCTTAGCTTCGAACGAGGGGGAATTGAGCGGGTTCAGTTCGTCATAAAGCTTTTTATTGGTGCCACGTGGTGCCGCGCTATAAGTTCCTTGGTAGCCGTTGGTGACAGCCTTTGCCGCATCCGAGGCTCTTTTTAATGCCGCTTTCGTGAGCTCTCCGGAATGGGCATAACCGGTCGCCTCATCCGCTACAGCACGTAAACCGAAACCTTTATCCTGATTGAACGAACCATTTTTCAGTCTTCCATTATCGAAAAGGAGTGATTCACTTTCACGATATTCAAGAAACAATTCTCCATCGTCAGCATTTTTCAAAGTGTCCTTCACAATCGATTGGACATCATTGGCTCCAACGTCGAATTGTTCGATCAGCGGTTTCATATAATTTTCCTGTCTTTAAACGGCCCTTTTCGCTCATTTATATAAAAACACGAGCACGATAATAAAGACCGCTTCAATCTTTATTGATCGGTCAGAGTGATCCGCGGGTTTGCTATCGTTTTCGCCCTATTCTTTTGGCAAGGAAGCATAAGCGTCCTTCAAGCCGTTAAGATCGATCATGCCGCCGACACCTTCTTCAGGTGTCGTAAATATGAAATAGGTTGCCATTTTCCCTTCAAGAAATGACTTAAGATCGTCATCTTTCAGAAATGCTTCGGCTACGCAATTGTCACCAAGACAGCGACGATATTCCATTTTGCCCATATCTTTATTGTCTATCTTGATTCCTACACCCAGACGCAGTTCAACTCTGATAGGAACAAAGACCCTCATAAGTGTGCCCTGATTTTTCGGCAACTTATAAAGCGTGACACGAAAAGCAATGTCGGGCCGGTTTTGCGCACGCACATTCTGGACAACTTCACATTGGACATTCGGTGTCCCCGGGGGGAGAGAACAGACTTTCGTCCATGCTCCAAAAGTTTTCGGAGCAGGCACATCCTGTTGGTTGGGCGTTTGCGCCTCTGCAAGAGCAAGGCAAAGCCCGATCATCGTTAGATAAGACGCGGCGACGCCACAAGCTCGTTTGAAAAAATGACGAAGTGACATAGAAACTCCTGCTCGAATCATCCTGACGATATCGCGCTTCAGCGTTTGTGAAAAGAGTCCACAAGCACGACAGTGTAAACCATTCACAACAGATATCACTTAAAGTTCAATTCTTGGGCAAGAACATGGCAAAAGCGCGCAGAATTGACAATTATGGCAATGAAGTGTTTCTATTTGGGGCTGTTTGTCGCATTGTTTTGATGTAAATATGTTGTTAAACGAAGTGAAAACAGGTTTCGCAATCAATAGATTGCTTGATTACGTTGGCAAAATTGATGTCTGAATACGCAAAGAAAAGTTTTTTTTCATCGTTATCGAACTTGGATAGCAAAGCAATCGGTACACTCTATCTGGTGCTCGCAATCGTAGCAGGCGTCATCGGTGCAGTATTTTCATTTGCCTTGCGTCTTTCTATGAACGGAAACGATTTTGCCTTTCTCGACGGCATTTTTCCGAAAGATACAGCTCTTTTATCATTCATGAGCACGGCGCACGCGCTGATTTTGGTGTTCTTCATGGTTATGCCGGCATTGATCGGCGGTTTTGCCAACTGGTTTGTACCGTTAATGATCGGCACCCATAATGTTGCATTTCCACGTGCAAATTTGGCAGCTTTCTTATTGTTACCCATTACTATTCTTTTTGGTTTCATTGCACTTTTGTCAGACGGTGATGGAAATAACTTCAAAATATTGATGCTTGCAACGATCGTCATCGGGTCGATCTCGTTCATTATTACTTTTATCAATTTCATCACAACAATTATTACAATGCGGGCGCCGGGACTTACCCTTTCTCGGTTGCCGGTTTTTGTCTGGTCGGTGCTCGTCTCGTCGTTTCTGGGACTGGTTTCGGTTCCGGCGATGCTTGCGGCTTTGACGCAACTTGTTTTTAACAGTTCGGGCAATGCCGGACATTTATCAATGATGGTATGGTTCTTCAGCCATCCGGAAATATTTGTGCTGCTCCTGCCGGCTTTCGGAATTATCAGTGAAATTCTGGTAACCTTCTGCAAGCGTCGTCTTTTTATGGAAAACGTTGTCATTGCGGCTATGGTGTTTACTGGCACAATCGGTTTCATTCTTTGGATGAACGATCTTTTCCAATTCGAGAAGCCTGATATCATGGCTCATTATTTCAAAGTTGCGCTGCCTTTTATCGTTTTACCAACTGCTTTTATCCTTTTGAGCTGGTGTGTGACATTGGTTCAAAGCAATTTCAAATTCGAGACACCGATGTTGTGGGCAATGGGCTTTTTCTTTGTTGTCTTGATGGGGCAACTTTCAGCATTGCAGCTTGTAACAATCGGCAACGGCATTAGCCCGAAAGATCAGTCTGCATTTGTTGCCCACTTCCATTACATCCTGTCACTCAGTGCTGTTTTTGCAATTTTTGCCGGTTGGTATTACTGGTTGCCGAAAATGACGGGATATCGTTGCAGCAAAGCCATGACGAATTTGCACTTCTGGTCATTGTTTATTGGCGTTAACGCTATTTTCCTGCCTCAACATCTCAATGAATTAACTGATAATGCTCTTTTCAGTCCGGCTATATCGGATATGTTTTCGTCAGTCGGGGCACTTCTTGCAGCCTTTTCGGTTATTGTTTTTCTATTCGGGCTCTGTAAAACTTTTATTGTAAGACAAAAAGCAGAAGGTAATCCGTGGGGCGAGGGGGCTTTGACTTTGGAATGGCAATTGCCGTCACCTCCTAACAAAGACGCATGGGAAAAAGTGCCTGTCGTAACGAAATAATGGCTACCGGGCTTACGGATTTTTGAAATCAAAAGCGTTTATTGTTTAAGTTTGAGCCGATTAAATATGGGGCGAGCCAATTACCTTATAACCGGAGAAAACTCTCTGAAAGGTTAGCAACACATATTTTTAAAAAAGCATCAGATGTGTGATTTTAATTATCTATTCCGCAATCGGATTTTTAAATTTACGTTGGTATATTTTTCAAAGATTCATTTTCGAAAATGGAATAGTGCATACAAAATAAGCGGAAAATTTTTCCTGCTTTTGCCATTGAATTGAGCGCCCCGAACAACGTGCTTAAAGTCGTTTGATCTTCAAGAAATCGATATTGTTTCCTTAAAAAACAAATTAATAGTTGCGTTTTGTTGTTAAAATAGCTTCTATAGTCGAGGTTGTGTTGACCTTTCGTCCGGTAATGCCACGAAGGCACCGCTTTAAAAGATGCATTTAAAAGAACGGGTTATATATGTCCATATCAAAGCAAGCATTGCAAAAACCGCATTTGGTTGGCCCTTCGGAAGCCGATGCGAACGACTATATAATTCTTTTGAAGCCGCGGGTGATGTCTCTGGTCGTATTCACAGCACTTGTCGGCATGATGGTCGCACCTAATCCTATCAATCCCGTTCTCGGCTTTCTGGCAATTTTATGTATTGCCGTTGGTGGCGGGGCGTCGGGCGCTTTGAATATGTGGTATGATGCCGATATTGATGCCATCATGAAACGCACTAAAAAACGTCCTATACCGGCTGGCAAGTTAACGGGCGGTGAAGTGCTGGTTTTCGGCCTCGTATTGTCGGCATTGTCAGTGCTTACAATGGGCATTTTCATTAACTGGTTTTCGGCCGCATTTCTTGCTTTTACAATATTCTTTTATGTCGTGATCTATACCATGTGGCTTAAACGCTCTACGCCGCAAAATATCGTTATCGGCGGTGCTGCTGGTGCATTTCCTCCGATGATCGGCTGGGCAGCGGCAACCGGTACAATCAGCATTGAAAGCGTTGTGCTCTTTCTCATTATATTTATGTGGACCCCTCCGCATTTCTGGGCCCTCTCGCTTTTTGTTACGACCGATTATGGTGCTGCCCATATTCCAATGATGCCGAATGTGAAAGGCGAGCGATCGACGAAAAACCAGATTTTCGTTTATGCAATTTTGATGGCGCTATGCGGAATTGCACCCTATTTTATCGGTTTTGCCGGCATGACTTACGGGGCTTTGTCGACAATTCTAGGCGTTATCTTCGTCTATCATTCCTACCAACTTTGGAAGACGGAAAATCGCGAAGAAACTGTGGCACGTGCGAAGAAACTGTTTTTCTTCTCGCTCTTTTATCTCGCAGCTTTGTTTGCAGTGCTACTGATAGAATCGCTGGCTACTCGCCTCATGGGCTATCCGGGAGCATGAATATGGACGGGCACAAGCCTCTCAATCAAATCGAACTTACAGAAATTCAGAAAAAAGCTCAGCGTCATAGGGCAAAAGGCCTTGCTATTGCACTTTTTCTTTTTGTTCTTCTTGTATATGCGGCCACGATGGCGCATGTGGGTGCCTGAAATAACGGGTTCACCCAAGGAAAGATTATGACATCAAAACCTCCATTAACAATTCGCCTTTGCGGGCCGCGCGGTTTTTGCGCCGGAGTCGACAGGGCGATACAGATTGTCATTCTTGCATTGAAAAAATATGGTGCGCCCGTCTATGTGCGCCACGAGATCGTCCATAACCGCTATGTGGTTGAAGGGCTACAGGCACGTGGTGCAATTTTTGTCGAGGAACTTGACGAGATACCGGACGAACACCACAACCAACCGGTGATTTTTTCAGCGCACGGTGTTCCAAAATCGGTGCCGGAAGAAGCGCGCTTGCAAAATCTGTTTTATCTTGATGCAACTTGTCCGTTAGTGTCAAAAGTTCATAAACAGGCTATGCGTCATCAGCGCAACGGGCGTCATGTCATTCTGATTGGCCATTCCGGTCATCCCGAAGTTATCGGAACAATGGGGCAGGTAGACGCCGGTACAGTAAGTTTGATTGAAAACGTCGAGGATGCTGAAAATTACCAGCCATTGCCCGGTCAAAAATTGGGGTTTGTCAGCCAGACGACTTTGTCTGTTGAAGACACAGCAGAAATCATCGAGGTATTGAAACGCCGGTTTCCCGATATCGAGCCACCGGCTGCCGAGTCGATTTGTTATGCAACGACCAATCGTCAGGAAGCAGTGAGAGCAGCGGCTCCGGGCAGTGATCTGTTTTTGATTGTTGGTGCTCCGAATTCATCGAATTCCCGTCGTTTGGTCGAAGTTGCCGAGCGCTTTGGTGCCAAAAAGTCATTGCTTGTTCAACGTGCGGCGGAAATAGATTTTGCCCATTTGAATGACGTTCACACGGTGAGCCTTTCCGCTGGTGCGTCTGCACCGGAAATAATTGTTGATGAAATTATTGCGGCATTCAGAAAACGTTATGATGTGACTATAGAAATTGCCGAGACTGCGGTTGAAAATGAAACCTTTTTGGTCAACAGGGAATTGCGGGAAGTTGTGTTGACGCCGGAAGATATGGAATTTGTTAACGGCAAGGGTATTCCCGATAAAGACAAGTGAAGAAAACATGAGCTTGCTCGTGTGGGGCAAATAATGGCTGTTTATACCGATATCAACGAAGATGAATTAACAAGCTTTTTGACCGATTATTCTATCGGCGCATTACAATCGTATAGAGGTATTGCCGAAGGTGTCGAGAACTCGAACTTCATGCTCCATACAGAAGCAGGACGTTTCATCCTCACCTTGTTTGAAAAGCGCGTCAATAAAAAGGATTTGCCATTTTATCTTGAATTGATGAACCATCTGGCACTTAAGGGAATTTCGTGTCCCCAACCCATCAAACGCAAAGATGGAAAAATGATTGGCGAGCTTGTGGGTAGGCCCGCTACAATTGTTTCTTTCCTTGAAGGGGTTTGGCTCAGAAAGCCGAATGTCGAACATTGCCGTGAAGTCGGCAAAGGCATGGCAAAAATGCATCTTGCAGGTCTCGACTTTCCTCTTAAACGGAAAAACAGCCTGTCGATCGACGCCTGGAGACCTTTATGGAATTTAAGCCGCGGACGTGCAGAAGAATTGGCATCCGGCCTCGTCAAGGAAATTGACAAGGAACTCGATTATCTGGAAAGCAATTGGCCACATGATCTGCCGCAAGGTGTTATCCATGCCGATTTCTTCAATGACAATGTTTTTTTCCTGAACGATCATATGTCAGGCATCATAGATTTCTATTTTGCATGCACAGATATGCTTAGCTATGATCTTGTCATCGCCCTCAATGCATGGTGCTTTGAACGGGATTATTCTTATAATGTGACGAAAAGCGAGGCGATGCTCAAAGCCTATTGTGCTATTCGTCCGCTTCAACAAAATGAGATTGATAATATACTGGTTCTCGCCCGTGGGGCAGCGATCAGATTTTTCCTCACCCGCCTTTATGATTGGTTCAACACACCTTCAAACAGTCTGGTTGTGAAAAAGGATCCTCTGGAATATTGGCGAAAATTGAATTTTTTCAGAGACGTCATTAAACCATCTGAAATCGGGCTCTAAATTGCGGACGGTTCCTTGAAACAGGTCGAAATATTTACTGATGGCGCTTGTTCCGGCAATCCCGGGCCGGGAGGTTGGGGGGTGCTATTGCGTTGGAACGGGGTCACCAAAGAACTTTACGGCGGTGAACCCGACACTACCAATAATCGTATGGAGTTGACGGCAGCAATCAATGCGCTCGATGCCTTGAAAGAACCGTGTAACGTTGATCTTTATACTGACTCTGTTTACGTGAGGGATGGCATTTCAAGCTGGATTGATGGCTGGAAGGCGAAAGACTGGAAAACGTCTGCGAGAAAGCCTGTCAAAAATGCCGACCTTTGGCAAAAACTTGATTTGGCTCGCACACGCCATAACGTGAATTGGCATTGGGTCAAAGGACACGCCGGTCATCCCGAAAACGAACGCTGTGACGAACTTGCCCGTAAAGGCGTTGATGAAAACCGCTAACGATTTATTTGCTTTGTGACGTCAATATTCCGGTGAAAGATATGGGTTTTGCTTCGGCAATATAAGAAATAGTCAAAGGACCTTTGCTGTTTTTTGTAATAATCGGTGCCGCAAAAACAGTTTCATTCCGGCTATTTTTGATAATTTCAGCCGGACCTATTTCATCTGTCTTTCCGTCAAGATAAAGCGCTGATATGTTTTCTTCATCTTGATGGGTAATCGTAATGTTAAGCATTTTTTCGTCGTTACTGGCGTGAATAACAATATTTTCCTGAGCCTTTTCAGGTAATTTTTCTTCCGCCATTGTAAGAAGCGAGCTTGAAAGAGCGATATTGGCATTCCCGTCGGAAAAGTCGAACGGGATATCAAGAGGCATACATATTTCTTTACATAAGCCGATTGTAAGTTGACCTTTCAAGCTTTCGCCATTGTCGGATTTTTCAACCGTAAAAGGCAATAGAACGCTGTTTTTATAGCCGATCGACCAATCACTGCCATCTTTGAATAGATGAGGTACAGGATACATAATCTCGTAGCTTGAAGGGGGAGAAAAATCGAAAGAAGGCGCCATACCCGAATTTCCGGGATTTTTCCAATAGGTTTTCCAATCCGGCTTCAGGTTGACTTCTATAACACCTCGCAGACGCTCCTTTTCGGCAACAGGCTGTAATGCGAGGCGCACCCGTCCCCCCTCGAACTCATGCCATGGCGTTGCCAATAGCGTTGAAGTGTCATTTGTTTTCGTAAATGCGGGCGTCTGGGCAACGACTAACGTTTGGCCAAAGCCGAAAAAACATGCAAGCACAAGGAAAATCAAAACGGCTTTGAGCTTAAAAAACTGGTACACTGTTTCGGCTTCCGTTAAAACATCATTTTGTTTAAGACTTTTGACGAAAAAATTCACTTTTTCCTTGCAACTCATCAATACACGATTACTTTTAAATTATGGATAAAATTAGCACAATGAAAAAACGCGACGGCTTTTTGAATGGTCATCTGCTTATAGCAATGCCCGGCATGGGGGATGAACGTTTTGCACACGCGGTTATCTATATCTGTGCCCACTCGGACGAGGGCGCAATGGGCATCATGCTGAACCGGCGTCAGGATTTGAAGTTTCCGGATTTGCTGTTGCAACTTGGGATAATCAATGCTGCCCAAGCCATCCATCTGCCCGAGCCGATAAAGCTTTTTCCTGTGAGAAATGGCGGACCGGTTGATCGTTCGCGCGGTTTTGTCCTACATACCGATGATTATGCCTGCCGGACGACGATACCTGTTACCAGAGATATTTGTCTTACTTCAACAACCGATGTCTTGAAGGCAATGAGCGTCGGAAAAGGGCCACAGCACGCCATAATTGCGCTCGGCTATGCTGGCTGGACAGGCGGGCAACTCGAAGCCGAAATCGCAGCAAATGGCTGGCTGACAAGCCCCGTTGATGCCGATTTTCTATTTGCTCAGGATTTTGACCATCAATATGAACAAAGCCTGAAGAAAATGGGCATTGATCCGACATTTCTTGTTGGTCAAGCCGGTCACGCGTGAAAAAAGCGCGCCACTTCAATCGTTTATACCTTTTTTATCCATTATCTTGGCTTCAGCGAAACTGTAGTCTAAGCGTATAAGAGCGGTTTTCGCCCGATTTATTGCATTTTCCTTTGGGACGACGTTTCATTCGCTCAAAAAGCGTAAGCGTTATTCAAGCAACAAACGTTGTTATTGGCGCTTTCCGAAAGCGAAAAGACCGGATATCCATTTGATAATTTTTTAAACTGCGGCTTTCGGATGTTTCATGACGAGTGTAATCAGATCCTCGACACCGACAGGTTCGGTGAAAACATTGCTTTGAACAAATTCACAGCCTTCTTCGCGCAGCATAACAGCTTCATTTTCTTTCTCGACGCCTTCGGCAATTACTTTGAGGTCGAGGTCATGTGCGAGTGTAATGATCGATTTCAATACCAGCCGTTTTTTCGAGCTATTGACCTCCAGAAGCGAACGGTCAAGTTTGATCATATCGAACGGATATCCTAGTAGAAAGGCAAGCGAAGAATAGCCGGTTCCGAAATTATCAAGCGCAAGGCCGATGCCGAGGGCCTTGATTTTTTCTAACAAATTGGAAGATTGTTCGGGGTTTTCGATCAGGATTGATTCAGACATCTCCATCATCAGGCGCCCCTTGTTAATAGGATTGCGCATCAGAATTGCTTTAAGCTCGTTAATCAACTCCTGATGAACCATTTCCGCACTCGGTATGTTGACAGACACGAAAAATGACTGCTTCGGGAAACGGTCCTGAATATGGGTGAGATCTTCGACGACGGTTTTCATTGCAAACCGGGCGAGATCCATAACCACGTGTTCGCTTTCGGCTGTATGGATGAAATCAACGGCAGAAAGGTTACCATGACGCGGATGGTGCCATTCCATCAAAGCTTCGAATCCGACGATTTGTCCGTCATTGAGGTCGAGAACAGGGTGATAGAGAACCTTGATTTCATTGCGTTGCAGGGCATAACGAATGTCATTGCCCATGCTGTTGCGCTCAAGCCCTAATGTGCGGAAATTCGGGCGGAACGGTTCGATTTTATTACCGCCTGATTTTTTGGCGTGAATCATTGCAAGTTCCGCATCACTCAGCATATCTTCGGCATTCGAATTGCCTTCAGTCCATGTGATGAGGCCAATTGAAGCGGAAAGTTTGACTTCGCGTTCGGAAAACAGAATTGGTGCGGCAACTGTTCTTTGTAACTGGTCGGCAAATGCTGCGATTTTTGCTGGGTCGGTCTGACTGGTGAGCACAATGGCAAAACGGTCAGTCGAAAGACGCGAAAGTGTGTCTTCGGGCGTAATAAGACGTCCAAGCCTACGGGCAATTGTTAACAGAAATGTATCGCCGACAGACATACCGAATTGATAATTGATGTTACGGAAGCCATCAAAATCGATAACGAATACGGTCGGTCTTACAGGACGGCCAGCGACAGCAAGATTTACAAAAGTTTGTAAGTGATCAAGAAAGAGCTGTTGGTTCGGAAGACCTGTCAGATTGTCATGGACAGAATCTTGCAACAATCGCTCTTCGGCTTTTTTGTGGTCGGTTACATTGACGAGGGTGCCAACGATCCGCACAATTTCCCCGTCCGAACCTATGACCGGTCGTGCTCTGAGTGAAAACCAGTAATAATGTCCGTCACCGGAACGGAGTCTCAGTGTCTGATCAATGCGCCCCTTACGTGTGTCGAGGATCATATCAAGTATGGCACGGAAACGATCGCGATCGTCGCTGTGTAAAGCATCAACCCAATTGCGGATGGTTCCATTCAATTCACCGGCTGTGGATCCGAGGTAGAGAGAAAGATCGGGATTGATGACCACACGGTCACGGCGCACATCCCAGTCCCACACGATATCGCCAGCCCCCATAACGGCAAGAGCTTGCCGTTCAAGGTCGGAAAATATCCCTTGGTGGAATGCGCCGCCTGAAAAAGCATGTTGCATAACCGTGAAAGCAATGAGCAGAACAATGAGAACCAGACCGCCTGCTAGTGCGGGTTGAACAATATCGTTATCAAGTTTTCCGGTTACACACACATATGCCCCACATAGCCAGAAGATAATGAGTAGCCATGTCGGGATCAGCATAATAGCACGGTCATAACCGCGAATGGAAAGATAGCCTATGAGCACAACGCCGAGAAGAGCGGTAAGACCAAAGGAAAGCCGTGCAATGCCTGCAGCACGCGTCGGGTCATAAATTGCGAAGGCACCAAGGGCACAAAGAGCGATAATCCATGCTGCTGCACCATAGCTGAAATGGTAATGCCAGCGATTGAGGTTGAGATAGGTAAAAAGAAAAATGAAAAGCGATGCTGCAAGTGCCACTTCTGTTGCCGCGCGCCAGATCGGTTCGGTTTCGGCAGAAATGACGAACAATTTATTGAGAAAATTGAAATCGATACCGATATAGGCAAGCACCGACCAAGCCACCGCTGCAGTGGCCGGAAAAAGTCCCGTTCCGCGTACGACAAACAGAACACTTAAGAGAAGTGCAAGAAGACCGGAAATGCCGAGCAATATGCCGTGATAGAGCGTGTAGGAATTGATGGTATCCTTATAGGCTTCGGGTTCCCAGAGATAGACTTGCGGCAATTTCGGTGAACCAAGCTCCGCAACAAGAGTAACGACTGCACCGGGATTGATTGTAATACGGAAAACATCTGAATCCGCACTTGATTGGCGGTCAAGCGCAAAACCTTCCGATGGCGTGATAGATTGTATGCGTACAGAGCCGAGATCGGGCCAAATCAATCCCGAACCCGCCATACGATAATGTGGGGTGACAATCAGTCTGTCAATCTGGTCGTCTGTCGGGTTGGCAATAGCAAAAACTGCCCAGTCGCTTTCTGCATGATCGCCATTTCCTTGCATTTCGATACGCCGCACAATTCCATCAGGACCGGCCGCTGTCGATGTTTGGAAAGTGTTTCCTTTTATGTGGTGAATTTCGACTGCACGCGAGAGATCAAGTGCTGTATCCTGTGAAGATATTTTGACCGGTTCAATAGACAATGCTGTCTGGCACAAGGTGATCAAGCCCAATGTCCAGAATATAAAAATGCCAATGGTTTTGCCTATTGTCTTCACAACGCCTCACTTTCAAATTGACTTCGTTGTTCTTTCCGTTTCCAACAAAGAATAAAGGTAGTGATCTTGCCATTCGCCATGGATTTTTACATAGGAGCGCATCAGCCCCTCCCGAACAAAACCACATTTTTCCAATAAGGAAATGGAGCGTATGTTTGTCGGAATCGTGGCAGCTTGCAGACGATGCAATTTGAGCTGTTGAAAAGCAAAATCAACCATCAGCTCCAGACTTTCATGCATAAATCCATGGCCGGAATATTTTTGTCCACACCAATAGCCGATCTCGCCCGATTGTACGACACCCCGTCTGATGTTACCGAGACTTATTCCACCGATAAGATTGTTATTGTTGTTTAAAAACACAAAAAAGACAAAGAACTGGCCATTTTTGCGTCCTTCAATGTAACGTTCAAGATGGTTTTTATAACGGGCAAGTGTGTGTGCATCCTCTGGCCAGAGGGGTTCCCACGGTTCCAGAAATGGCCGGCTTTCGGTTCTCACGGCTGCCCATTCCTTATAGTCATCAATCATCGGAAAACGTAAATAAACGTCTTTCGCCTTTAAATTCGGAAGCCGGATTTTCTCCTGTTGTTTATGCGGCTGTCGCCGGAAGGGCATTTTGAACATGCCATTGCCTTTCTGGCTGCTCTTAATAAGGGCGCCGTCCGGCTCCTGAAGAAAGAGCCGCAACCAGATCACCATAACTCATAATTGGTCCTATCGCTCCAACTGCTGCCAATGTGGGTTTTGAATCGATAAATAAGCGTTCGGCCAAATCGGTCAACCTGTCGACTGTAAGAAGAGACAGACGTTCCAATGTTTCGGATGCGGGAATCGGACGACCATAAAGAAGCATTTGTCGTGCAATTGTTTCGGCGCGGCTCGAAGGGCTTTCTTGCGACATTACGAGGCTGGCGCGATATTGTTCGCGCGCACGGTCAAGTTCTTTCTGATCAATCTTTTCGCTCACTTTGTAAAGTTGTTCCAGAATAACGGGAATGAGGTCATGCAGGCCGTCTTCGCTTGATGCAGCATGGACCCCGAAGAGGCCAATGTCGGAAAATCCCCAGTGAAAAGCATAAATAGAATAACAAAGTCCGCGTTTTTCGCGCACTTGCTGAAACAGACGCGACGACATTCCTCCACCCAGAATAATGGATAGAATTTGGGAGGCATAATAATCACGTATATGGTAGGCTCGCCCTTCGAAGCCTAAGAGCACCTGGGCATCTTTGAGGTTACGGTATTCGCGAAAATCGCCACCTACATAATTTGCGAGATCGGCAAGAGGTGCCGGCGAATGGGCGCGATAATTGCCAAGTCGTTTCTCGACTTCCTTGACAAAAGACTGATGGTCGACGGCACCGGTTGCTACAAAAATCATGCGGTCGGCACTGTAATGCTCATTCATGAAGTTACGTAAATTATCGGCAGTGAGACCGCGCACCGATTGTGCTGTGCCAAGAATAGGCCTTCCGATTGTCTGGTGACGGAATGCGGTTTCAGTGAAATGGTCGAACACAATGTCTTCCGGCATGTCGTTGGCTGCGCCGATTTCTTGCAAGACAACCTGCTTTTCACGTTCAAGTTCGGTTTCGTCGAATTTTGGCGTGGTGATAATGTCGGCGAGAATATCAACGGCAAGCGGTATGTCATTTTTCAGGACACGGGCGTAATAGGCAGTGGTTTCGACACCCGTTGCCGCATTGATTTCGCCGCCGACATCTTCGATTTCAGCGGCAATTTCATAGGCCGTGCGGTTTGCTGTCCCCTTGAAAGCCATATGCTCGAGCATATGGGCTACGCCATGTTCCTCAAATTTTTCATTGCGGGAGCCGGATTTTACCCATATGCCAAGGGCAACACTCTCGATCTGTGGCATCGTATGTGTGACGATCGTCAAACCATTGCCGAGCCGGCTGATTTCTAAGCCCATACTCATAAAGCTCCTTCATTCAAAACTTTAATAAAAAACCACATTGTGCATTTTCTGTCTTTCGGAAAAAATGAATAGGGTTAATGGCAAGCGCGGGATTTTGCACTAATATAATCCTTGACGATTTTTTCGTCGTTCTTCAATGTTTCATAGTGTTCGGGCTTTTCCATAAGCCCGTCAAGCCATTGGGGAAGCTTCGGAGTTTGACCACAAGCTTTGTTGACAGCATCCGGAAATTTTGCCGGATGAGCGGTAGAAAGGACGACCATCGGAATGGTTGCTTCCATGTGTTCACGCGCAACTTTTACAGCTATTGCAGTATGGGGATCGGCAAGATAATGGCTTTCCCTGTAAAGTGTGTCGATCATATGGGCGGTTTCTGTTTCGGTTGAACGTCCTGCCGAAAATAGAGCACGGATTTTTTCAAGAACTGTTTTATCAATGGTAAACTCGCCGGATTGTTTAAGACTTTCCATCGAGTTGCGGATTAAAACCGCGTTGCGTCCGGATGCCTCGAATAACAGGCGTTCGAAGTTTGACGAGACTTGTATATCCATAGATGGCGATGTGGTGTGTTTGAGCGAACGGATCTGATACACTCCGGTTGAAAGTGTTCGTGCCAGAATGTCGTTATCATTGGTGGCAATGACGAGATGGGCAATGGGTAGCCCCATACGGGAAGCGACAAAGGCTGCAAAAATGTCACCGAAATTGCCGGTGGGGACAGTAAAGGAGATAGCCCGGTCAGGCGCTCCAAGAGAAATTGCCGAAGTAAAATAATAGACAATTTGCGCCATGATACGCGCCCAATTGATCGAGTTGACTCCGGAAAGAGCCGTATTATCCCGAAAAGCGTGATCATTGAACATGGCTTTGACCAAAGCCTGGCAGTCGTCAAAGTTTCCTTCAATGGCAAGCGCATGCACATTGGCAATGTTATTTGTTGTCATTTGCCGTTGTTGGACCGGTGAAACATGCCCTTTCGGAAAAAGAATAAAAATATCGCAGCGCTCGCGTCCGGCAAAAGCTTCAATTGCAGCACCTCCGGTGTCTCCCGACGTTGCTCCGATAATCGTGGCACGCTTGTTCTGACGGCTCAGTATATAGTCCATCAACCGGCCAAGCAATTGCATCGCAACATCCTTGAACGCCAATGTGCGACCATGGAAGAGTTCAAGTATGAATTCACTGGTATTGGTCTGGACAAGGGGGCAAACCGCAGGATGACGGAATGTGCGATAGGCTTCATCAACCATAGAATCAAAATCATGGCGTTCGATTTCACCGTCGATAAATGGCCAAAGAACAGTTTTGGCGATTGTCGCGTATGATTTTCCTCGCAAAGCTTTTAGCGAATCCGGTGAAAAATGCGGATAAGTTTCTGGCAGATAAAGCCCGCCATCACGTGCAAGTCCCGTCATGACAGTATCGCAAAAGCCGAGTACCGGTGCATTGGCTCTTGTACTGATATATTTCATTTCTATACTCCTCGGGCCTAAAACTGTGAAAAAAATGTTTGATGTCGCGCTATTTTACAACCTTTACGGGACTGAAAACGTCCTCTATTTTTACCAGACTTGCCAAATTATAGAAAAAGCGAGAAAACAACAAATCACTATTATTGATCGCTGATATAGAACAGGTTTACTACTCTAGGAAAGTCCACTTCATGGATAAAAAGTCGATTTATCGTTTTTCATTGGGCTTTGGCCTTATTATTGCCGCTTCGTCAACACTGTCGGGATGTTTTATTCATAAGAAAGTGGACAATGTCCCGCCCGAACCTCAAATAACCGAAGCACAATTGCGCGCCTATTGCCCGATTGTTCTCATGCGCGATGACACGGCTTTTTATGATGTTTACGAGCGTGGTGGTGAGGGTGACGCCAATAAAGTCATGTATCAGGCTGCCATCAGAGATGTAACAAGAACATGCAATACAACAGATACAACACTTTCAATGAAAGTTGCAGCTTCCGGCCGCGTCGTACCGGGACCGATGTTTAAAAAAGGCACAGTATCACTTCCGATCCGCGTCACGGTTATGGAAGGGGATAGTGTGATATATTCCAAGTTACGTAATTATCCGGTCGAGATCAGTAATGGTGTTGACGCAACGCAGTTTATTTTTTCCGACGATCAAATATCGTTTCCCAAACCGACAGCAAAAAACATTCGCGTTTTTGTGGGCTATGACAGAGGACAAAAGAAATAATGTTTAGCCTCTGTTCGTAAGCCGGTTTCGCTTAAACGACTAAAAAGGCTTGAGAACAAGCGTTCTTGAGCCTTTTTTATAAGGTTAGCAAAAATTTCCAACAAAAAGATTGTAAGCTCTTTTCGTTCAGGATTCTTTACAAATCCTGCAACAGAATTTCTCTAGATTAGCAAAAGCCAATTATTTTCAGCATTTTGATAGTAATAATGATCAATGTCGCTAACGAAGTTATCGAACTTTATTGATTGCCAGCGACCGGAGATAATGCGATTGGCCGATCAAGATAAATTCAGATATCTTTCCACTCGGACATGGCTTTCAAGACAGCAGGTAAATCCGTATGGCGAGCAATAACTGTTTCGGCACCCGCTTCAGTGAGAACGTCGGCAAGGCCGCGGTAAGCATGGGAACCGCCGGTGAAGCCGACAACACGCATACCCGCTTTAACCGCTCCGCGCACACCATGGACGGAATCTTCAATAACAATTGTATTTTCAGGCTTTGCATGCATTTTATCTGCCGCATAAAGGTAAACATCCGGTGCCGGTTTCACTTTTCCTGTGCCGACTTCCGGTGCTGAAAAAATCTTGTTTTCAAAGAGATCATATAGGCCAACAATCGTCAGCATATGTTTTATGTCTTGGCTCTTCGAATTGGAACAGATACAGTAAGGATAAAGCTTGGCAACAGCTTCGACGGCTTCGCGCGCACCGTCAATTCCAAGCAATTCGTCTTTCATACGCTTTTTGAAAAGTTCAGGCACTTTTTCAATCAGGCTGACAGAAAGCGGAACATCCGACTGCTTTTCAATTTCTTTAAGAATATCAAGGAAAATAAGCCCTGCATAACGTTCGGACAGTTCTTCAGGTGTTATTTCATAACCTTCTATTGCCAGTAATTCAGATTCAATCTGGGCCGCCAGATATTCTGAATCAACAAGAACACCATCACAATCGAAAATAACCAGATCTATCTGCGGCATCGGTTTTATCCTGTATCCTATCAAATTGATTGGCAATCTTTTAGACGTTTCAACTTGTCATTGGCAATAGCTGATGAAAATTGTGCTGTTCTTAATTTTGTGTTCTTTCAACTCGGCAAAACGCCCCATTAATTTGACAAAAACCTAAAATTCAAGCGCTTATCATGCCTTGAGCAAGGATTAATTGGTCTGAAAATGACACTTGTTCGGTTTTATATCCAAGCGTGACGCTTGCGAATTCTTGAGCAAGGGTAGGTCTATTTCAAAAACCTGTGCGCTTTAACGCGATATTTACCCTATTTTGTCAATTTAAGCTTGTCAGAGCCGTGATTCGATTGGTCACGGAGTATTTAGTATCTTGAGTATGTGTGGTCGAGTATCCAATGACTGTTGTTCGTCTTGTAAAAGATCTCGTGCAAGCTTCGCCGGAAGAAGCATGGCGTAACCAGATTTTAAAGGGTGACTGCGTTGCAGCACTCAATAAACTTCCAAGTCAATCGGTAGACGTTATTTTTGCCGACCCGCCTTACAACCTGCAGCTTGCAAATGCATTGCATCGCCCTGACCAGTCATTGGTGGATGCTGTGGATGATGATTGGGACCAGTTCGAGAGCTTTGCAGCCTATGATGCCTTCACACGTGCCTGGCTTCTTGCTTGCCGCAGAGTGTTGAAACCGAACGGGACGATCTGGGTTATCGGTTCTTATCATAATATCTTCAGAGTTGGTACTGCTTTGCAGGATCTCGGCTTCTGGATGCTTAATGATATCATCTGGCGTAAAGCCAATCCAATGCCCAATTTCAAGGGGCGTCGTTTTCAGAATGCACATGAAACGCTAATCTGGGCATCGCGTGACCAGAATTCCAAAAAATATACGTTTAATTATGAAGCGATGAAAGCCGCCAATGATGACGTGCAGATGCGTTCCGATTGGCTGTTTCCGATCTGCACTGGCCGGGAACGGCTGAAAGACGAAAACGGACATAAAATCCATCCCACGCAGAAGCCGGAAGCATTGCTTGCGCGCGTTATCATGTCTTCGACAAAACCCGGCGACGTTATTCTGGACCCATTTTTCGGTTCCGGTACTACAGGGGCAGTTGCCAAGCGGTTAGGGCGTGATTTTGTAGGAATCGAGCGTGAACAATCCTATATCGATGCAGCATTGGAAAGAATTCGTGCAGTCGAGCCGCTTGCAAAACCGGAGCTTGTCATGCTTTCGGGAAAACGCGCAGAACCACGTGTGGCCTTTGTCAGTCTGCTTGAAGCAGGATTATTGAAGCCGGGCTCTGTGCTTTATGACAAAAAACGCAAACACGCAGCCATCATCCGCGCAGACGGGACAGTGGTTGTTGATGGTGAAGCCGGCTCTATCCATATGATGGGGCGGAAAGTACAAAACAGCGCCAGCTGCAACGGTTGGACCTTCTGGTATTTCGAGAAAGATGGTCAACTGGTTCTGATAGATGAACTACGTCTTATTATTCGGGAACAAATGACAAAACAGGGCATTTGAAAGCTGAACGGTCGGATAATCTCCAGTCTCCGATCATAAAAAAGGCGTGCGCATGAATTGCGCCGCCTTTTATTTTTTTCTGTTTGATTTTTTTGGTTTCGTGCCGCTGGCTTTAAAACTATCAGGAATGGCTGCAGCAATTGCCTTTTTCATAACAGTAGGCAGAGCTTCACCCGGGAGTTCACTTGTTTTGCACCACCAACCATTGCCCGCAATTGATTTGTCTACATTTCTGGCCAAATAGACATCAAGAGTGAGCGAAAAATGGGTAAAGACGTGGTGGGCTTTGCCCTTCAACACCCAGTTGGCATGAAATGGAGCATCAGCGACAGAATAATTATTTTGTTCGCTGAAGTGATTGGGGATTTGCGTCATTCCGCCGAGTAGTCCGGAACTATGCCGTTTTTCCAGATAAATCTCATCATCTTTACTTAATGCAACAAAGGCAACTCCATAGCGTTGGGGACGCTGCGGCTTTGGCAGTTTGACCGGAAAGGCTTCGGGGGTACCGTTGCGCTTTGCCTCGCACAGGCTTTCAACCGGACATATCATGCATTTTGGGGCACGTGGTGTGCAAATCGACGCGCCGAGATCCATCATGCTTTGGGCAAAGTCGCCGCAACGCTTGTCAGGTGTTATTTCCTGCGTTCTTATTCTGATTTTTACCTTTGCTTGCGGCAAAGGTTCACCAATTGAAAAGACGCGGGCAACGACCCTTTCGACATTACCGTCAACGACGGCGACAGGTTCATTATAGGCGATAGAAAGAATGGCCGCTGCCGTATAATCACCAATACCGGGCAGACTCTTCAAGCTTTTTAACGATTTTGGAAAAACCCCATCATATTCGGCTACTACTTGTTCCGCACAGCGTTTGAGATTTCTTGCCCGTGAATAATAGCCGAGGCCTGCCCAAGCTTTAAGCACATCTTCCAATTCGGCTTTTGCGAGAGAAAAAACCGTTGGCCATGTTGTTACGAATTTTTCAAAGAAGGGTTTTACAGCTTCAACAGTTGTTTGTTGCAACATGACTTCCGACAGCCAAACCCGGTAAGGATCATTTTTCTTACCCGTCAACAAGTCGGCCGGAGCCACGCGCCAAGGCAATATTCGATGGTAACGGTCATACCAGGAAAGAAGCTTTTTTGAAAAATCATTCATGGATTTTTCCAATCACAGTTTATCAAAAAAATCAAAAAGAAAAGGCAAGCCGTTAAAAGACTTGCCCTATATTTCATCAAACTTATTCGATGCGAATAATCGACGATGTTTTTTCAATCAATGTGATGGCCTTGAAGGTAACCGCCATTTCTTGCGTCTTTCATTTTATAGGCGCAGACAAAAGCAATTACCATCATGATCGTCACATACCAGTAGAAGTAATTGCCAACGCCTTCATTCTTGAACCAAAGCGCAACATATTCGGCCGAACCGCCAAAGAGAGCATTGGCGACAGCATAGGAAAAACCTACCCCTAATGCTCTGACAGAAGCCGGAAACATTTCTGCTTTAACAATACCGCCGATGGAGGTGTAAAGACAGGATACTGCGAGCATCACAACGATCATGAAAAAGGCGGCGAGTTCACTATGTGTCGATCCGATAAATGACAGCGCGGGAATGGTCAGGATGATTGAAAGAACCGACCACATCAACAACGATGTGCGTGTCCCGATACGATCCGCAAGCATCCCGAAAAGAGGCTGAAGAATCATAAAAATAAATAATGCAGCAAGCATCATGGTATTGGCATCTTTGGCCGAAAAGCCGGTAGTGGTCACCAGATATTTCTGCATGTAGGTGGTGTAGGTATAAAATGTGAGAGAGCCGCCGGATGTGAACCCCACAACAAGCAGGAACGAGCGGGTATAGTTTTTCAACAGGCTGATAAGGCTTCCAGCTTCAACACTGGTGCGCGATTTTTCCGTCGAAGTTTCATGCAGTGAACGACGTAAGTAAAAAGCGATGATTGCTGTTAATGCGCCAATAACAAAAGGAATACGCCAGCCCCACGCCTTTATCTGATTGTCATCAAGGAACAGTTCCAGAATAACAACAACCAGAACGGCAAGAAGTTGTCCGCCGACGAGTGTCACATATTGGAAGGAACTGAAAAATCCGCGTCGGCCTTTCAAAGCAACTTCACTCATATATGTGGCGGTGGTTCCATATTCTCCGCCGACAGAAAGTCCCTGCATCATACGAACGAGCAACAAGATGACACCTGCGGCATTGCCCCATGTGGCGTAGGTCGGTAGAAAAGCGATGATAAGGGAGCCTAGGCACATCATCACTACAGAGATCATCATGGATTTTTTCCGGCCATATCGGTCGCCTATACGGCCGAAAATATATCCGCCGATTGGGCGCATCAGAAAACCGATGAAAAATATGCCAGCCGTTTTAAGAAGTGCTGCGACCTCGTCATTGCCAGACGGATAGAACTGGTTGGCAAAATAAATCGATGCAAATGCGTAGATATAAAAATCATACCATTCCACCAGATTGCCGGATGCGCTTGCAACGATTGCAAAAATTCGTTTGCGTGTATCGTGTGGATCAGCAGACTGAGTTGTTTTAGTCGTTTCGGTCATGTCTATCTCCCATGAGACAAGGCTTTAAGCCGGATTATTATTTCGATTGTTGTTGCACGTTCATGGAAAAAGGCAATGGAAACTTTTGGAGACACACAAGTAAAATTGATATTTATAGTTTAAAAATGATATTTGTTATTTGTGGCAAAGAACCATTTGAAAATTTTAATTATTTAAATACCCTTAGAGATGCGTTTATGAGGGGGGTAAAAGAAATAAAACATTGAGTTTGTTTTTTGCCTGAAAAATTATCGAACGACCATTGCGGGAGTAAACGAAAGAGAAGGAGAGATCAAAAGCGTTTACATCGGCCTGCCAAATAGCTAACTTGCCCACTGTTTTTGATCGAACAAGAAGATTGTTGATGCGCCCATTTCCGTCTTTCCGCTCAATTTGGCTACCGAGGTTACTTTGAATATTCCCGTCTATATAATCAATCTTGATCGGTCAAAAGATCGTTTCGAGGTTGTCGCACGATCAGCTGAAAGCGTCGGGCTGGACTATCATCGTATAAGTGCGGTTGACGGTAGCGAGATCGACATTCAGCATTCTCCCGAAATTGATGTGAAAGGGTTTCGCCGCCGGCACGGGAAAAATATCCTGCCTGGAGAAGCAGGGTGTTATCTTAGTCATCTTCGGGTGTTGTCGGTTATTGCAAATGGCGAGGATCCTTATGCCGTCATTGCAGAGGATGATGTCGGCTTCGATGAGGAATTTGTCAGAATTATCAATAAACTTTCTCAAATCGACGGATGGGATATGATCAAATTTTCCAACCATCGTAACCGGATTTTTCGTAAAATGATGGATATAACCGATAATGTATCCATTGGTCGGTATTTGCATGGTCCTTTAGGAAGCTCGGCGGCCTATATGGTGACGCGCGAGGGAGCAAAGAAGCTTCTTGAAAAACTCACTCCGATGAGCCTTCCTTACGATGTAGCGCTTGAACGCGGTTGGAGCGGCTATAAAGCATTTTCAACCAACAAGAATATCGTAAAATTTTGTGGAGTGAATGGCTCGACGATCGTGAAGGGAAGAAAAACCTATCACAATATGCGATTGCCGAAGTGGAAGCGGATTGGTACCCTGTTTTTCCGGATATCGGATTATATTCGTCGTATCATTTATGGGCTACAGCCGTCCCACCTGAAACTTCAAGATAGGGTTAAAAAATGAAAGCCATTGTCACAGGCGCTGCCGGTTTTATCGGTTTTGCAACGACGAAAGAATTGCTACGGCAAGGTTTCGAGGTTGTCGGAGTTGATAATCTGAATGATTATTATTCTGTCGAGCTTAAAAAGGCACGTCTAAAGAATATCAGTGACGATTCGGCGTTTCGTTTTGTTAAAGCGGACATCGCCAATAAAGAACAAGTCGAACGGGCTTTGGGGCACGAAAAGCATGTCGACGTCATTGTGCATTTGGCTGCTCAGGCGGGCGTGCGTTATTCGATAGAAAATCCTTCTGCATATGTAAACGCGAATGTTGAAGGTGAGGTCAGAATCTTCGAACAGGCGTTGAAGTTTGATTCCCGTCCGCCGGTTGTTTATGCAAGCTCTTCTTCTGTTTATGGGGCAAACAAGAAAGTACCATTTTCGGAGGATGACAGAGTTGACGATCCTGTTTCGGTTTATGCTGCGACAAAACGGGCCGGAGAGCTTCTTGCCTGCTCATATCACCATGTTCATAAACTCAAAACTTCTGGTTTGAGGTTTTTTACAGTCTATGGTCCGTGGGGGCGTCCCGATATGGCTCCTTGGCTTTTTACGGATGCCGTTTTGAAAGGCCGTCCAATAAAACTTTTCAATTACGGCAAGATGCAGCGGGATTTTACTTTTATCGACGATATTGTGTATGGCGTTGTCACTGTGGTAAAAAATATTATCAATGAACCGGAAAATGTCGCCGATATTTATAACCTTGGTAATAACAAGCCGGTTCAACTGTTGGAATTTGTTGAAGCTATCGAACGGGCAACGGGCAAAAAAGCATTGACCGAACTTTGTCCTATGCCGCCTGCCGATGTTGAAAAAACTTATGCCGATATTTCCCGTGCCGAAAAGGATTTGAAATTTCACCCGACAATGTCGATAACCGAAGGCATGGTAAAGTTTGTCGACTGGTTTAAATCTTATCAAGGCAAATGATGGGCTGGAAACCGAAAAAACGTCATTTTTCTTCACTTGCCGAAACGGCATCGGGGCTACTTGAGCCAATTTTGCGTAAAAAAACCGGTCTCAGTCTGGAACTTATGGCAAATTGGGCTACCCTTGTTGGCGAAGATATTGCCAAAACCACAATGCCGCTGAAGATTATTTGGTCAAGGCGTGCGAGCATTGATGATCCCTTTAAACCGGGAACGCTGGTTGTGGGATGCGAAGCCTATTCTGCAATGATACTCACGCATGAGACGGGAGAAATCCTTCAACGCATCAATGCCTTTTTCGGCTATGTCGCGATCAATCGCATAAAGATCGAACAGCGTGTTATTGTGAAAGAGGAAGAGGCACGTATCGAACGCCCGCCGGTTAATGAGAAAGACCGCAAACTTATAGACGAGCTTACAGGAAAAATCGAAAATGATGGTTTGAGAAACTCTTTGAGCGATCTGGGGTTATCTATTTTTTCGCAAAAATATGTGTCTCATGGCAAAAAATTTAACAATTAATCCGAGACAACTTTTAATGGATGACTTATAAAATAACAAAGCTTGCCTTCGACTTAGCGAGTTTCAAGTTTGAACAAATAAAAAGAAAAGGTACTGTTATGCTTAATAAAAAAAACAGTCAGCGTCTTCGTTCTTTCGCTGCCGCTTTGGGGTTAGCCGCAACAACCTGTTTTACTATTTTTCCTTCTTATGCTGCCGATAATAAACCGGCTGAAGCAACAACAGGTGATAGCAAGACGATCAATGTCAAATCGTCAGGCACTGTTGATATGGCAAAACTTCTTGAACCCGGTAAAGGCAAGGAAATGGTCGAGGGCAAAGCTGATGCTCCGGTAACCATTGTTGAATATGCTTCTGTTACTTGCGGCCATTGTGCTGCTTTCTTTAATGAAACGCTGCCATCCATCCGTGAAAAATATATCAAAACCGGTAAAGCGCGTCTGGTATTCCGCGAATTTGCCTATGATCCGCGCGCACAGGCAGGTTATATGCTTGCACGCTGCGCACCGGAAGACCGGTATTTTCCGATGATTCAAGTGCTTTTTGAAAAGCAGATGGATTGGGCTGCCGCGTCCGACGCTTTGCCGCCATTGAAAAATATTGCTGCGATGGCCGGTCTTGATGACAAAGCTTTCGAAGCTTGCCTGAAAAACCAGACTGTACTTGACGAAGTCAAGAGTTCGTTCGAACGAGGCAAAGAGTTTGGTGTAACTTCGACACCGACATTTTTTATCAATGGCAAGAAATATGAAGGCGCATTGTCTGTGGAAGAAATGTCTTCTGTGATTGATAGTTTTCTGTAATACCATAATATGTGCTAATAAAAGGATGCAGTTATATTTTGGCTGCATCCTTTTTTGTAACCCGAAGGTAGGTTTATGCAGTTTACCAAGCTGCGACTGGTCGGTTTTAAATCCTTTGTCGAAGCTCAGGAGTTCGTGATAGAGCGTGGGCTAACGGGTGTTGTTGGCCCGAATGGATGCGGAAAATCAAATCTGGTTGAATCGCTCCGTTGGGTTATGGGAGAAAACTCCTATAAAAATATGCGTGCTTCCGGCATGGATGACGTTATTTTTTCAGGTTCCGCAACAAGGCCGGCTAGAAATTTTGCAGAAGTAACGCTTTTTCTTGATAATTCGGACCGCAGTGCGCCGACTGCTTTTAATGATACTGATGAATTACAGGTTTCCCGTCGCATCGAAAGAGATGCAGGTTCGGTTTATCGTATCAACGGTAAAGAGGTTCGTGCCAAAGACGTGCAGTTATTGTTTGCAGACCAATCGACAGGTGCAAGGTCGCCTTCAATGGTCGGGCAGGGGCGAATTGGCGAACTGATACAGGCCAAACCGCAAGCACGGCGTGCTTTACTGGAAGAAGCGGCAGGTATTTCAGGCCTTCATAGTCGTCGTCATGATGCAGAATTGCGCCTGCGTGCTGCTGAAGGAAACCTTGATAGGCTTGAAGATGTGGTCGGCGATCTTTCCTCGCGAATTGAAAGTTTGAAACGTCAATCGCGACAGGCCAATCGCTTCAAAACCCTCTCGGCCGATATCAGACAGGCAGAGGCAGGACTATTCTATCTGCGTTGGTCAGATAATAAATCGCAGGAAGTTGAAGCAATCAGTGCTTTGAATGGCGCCACTCAGCTCGTTGCGGAAAAGGCACAAGCGCATATGCGCGCAGAAAAGGCACAAGAAGAGAGTAAAAACAAACTTCCGCCCCTACGGGAAGAAGCTGCGAAAGCTTCCGCCGCATATCAAAGATTAAGCCTTGAACTACAACAACTTGATGAGGAAAAAAACCGCAATCGGCAACGACAACAGGAATTGATGCGCAGGCTTGAACAACTCGACGCCGATATTAGTCGCGAGGAACAACTTGCCAAAGATAATGGTGAGAGCCTTGAACGACTGGATGAGGAAGAAAAAACTTTACGGCTTGAGGCGGAAAACCAACAGGAAAGCGAGGCCGAGCTCACCCTACAATATGAAGAGCTGCAAAGTGTGTTGAGCAAAAGCGAAGCTCAGGCAGGGGAACTTACACAATTGCAAGCCCACGCCAAGGCCGAGGAAACAAGAATTGTCAATCAGATTGCTGATCTTGCGAAACGTGGCGAGCATCTTGATGAAACAATTTCCGATTTTAAGCAGCAAATAGAAGTACTCCAAACAGATATAGCGTCTTCCGACAAAATTGCCGAATCCCGTAAAAAATTGGACGAAGCCGAGGTGAGGCTTAAGCAAAACGAAGCCTTATTGCAAGAATGCGAGTTGGCAACTGAAGCTGCACGGGAAGAGGAAAATGCGGCGCGTCCGGTGGTCGCTGATTGTCGCGATCAGCTGAACGGACTTGCTACGGAAGCACGCACGCTTGAACAACTTTTGAGTTCTTCAATCAGTGGGGAGTTTCCGCCGGTTGTGGATCAAATTACTGTAAAAGACGGTTATGAAGTTGCTCTCGGTGCAGCATTGGGAGATGATCTCGAAGGGTCGGTTGAAGAAGGCGCGCCTCTTTTCTGGAGCGGTCATACGGGAACTTATGAAGCACCAGCTCTTCCCGATGGTGTAAAGTCATTGGCGGATTTTGTAAAAGCACCAGCAGAATTAAGTCGAGCCTTGCAACAAATCGGTGTTGTCGAAGAGGAAGACGGCAAGCGCTTACAAAGGGATTTGAAGACAGGGCAAAAACTGGTGAGCCGGAATGGCGCAATCTGGCGTTGGGATGGTTTAATGGCGCGCTCTGACGCGCCGACTGCAAGCGCGCAACGTCTCGCTCAAAAAAATCGCCTTCAGGTGTTGGCCCATCTCATTGACAAAGCGAAGGAAGCTTTGAAGATTGCCGAAATTAACTTACAGAAGCTCACGAAAAAAGTTGAAGAATCGGCCCTTTATGAGCGCGAAATACGTGAAAAACTGCGGTCGAGCCGCGAAATTCGGGATGAGGCACAGCAGTTTTATAGCAAAATTGAACGCGAAGTCTCCGAACATCGTTTGAAGCTTTCTTCACTTGAAAATAATGTGCGTGATCTTGAAGGCGAAAAAGCAGAACTCGTTCAAAAACTTGAAACTTTATCGAATGAACGGAATGAATTGCCTGATATGACTGCTATAGAGGAAAAGATCACGTCATTTTCGGCAAAAATCTCTTCGCAACGTAGAGCAGTATCGGAAGCATTGGCTGCCCTCCAAAGCTGGAAACAGAATGCAAATGCGCGGGTACGCAGGCTTGAAGTGATCGGATCGGAGCGTAAAGCCTGGTTCAATCGTATTGAAAATGCGAAAAATCAGATAGAGGCGCTAAAAGCACGTCGTGAAGAAGCAATGACCGAGGCCGAACAATTGGCCGAGACGCCGGAAGGGCTAGAGGAAAAACGACAAAACCTGCTTGATGCCATTGCAAAAAAAGAAGCGGAAGGCCATGCCGTTATGGACCGTCTGGCAGAGGCAGAAACAATACAGACAACGCTCGATAAACAGACATCGGAAGCTTTTGCCAAACTTTCTTCAAGCCGTGAAGAACGCGCGAGAGCTGAAGAGCGACTTAATGCTGCCGTTGATCGACGGAAGGATATTGAGTCGCGGATAAGCGAAGCTTTGAATTGTCAGCCGCATGAAACTTTGGCTCTTGCAGGGTTTTCGGTTGGCGATGAAATGCCGGACATTGAAACACTTGATCACAAGCTTGAACGGTTGCGGATCGAACGCGAACGTTTGGGAGCGGTCAATCTACGTGCCGACGAGGAAGAAAAAGAACTGCGCTCGCGGTTTGATTCAATTACCGGCGAACGTGACGATGTGGTAGAAGCGATCAAGAAGCTGCGTGTCGCAATTGTCAATCTTAACCGCGAGGGGCGCGAGCGTCTGCTTTCAGCCTTTAACAAGGTCAACGACCAATTCCAGAGACTTTATCACCATCTTTTTGGTGGTGGAACGGCAGAGCTGCAACTCATTGAATCCGATGACCCGTTGGATGCCGGCGTGGAAATTCTGGCGCGGCCGCCCGGTAAAAAACCACAAACTATGACGTTATTGTCAGGTGGTGAACAGGCCTTGACTGCATTGGCATTGATATTTGCAGTTTTCTTGACGAGTCCGTCTCCCATTTGTGTGCTTGACGAAGTTGATGCACCGCTTGATGACCATAATGTCGAACGTTACTGCCATTTGATGGAAGAAATGGCAAAATCGACAGAAACGCGTTTTATCGTTATCACCCACAACCCGATCACTATGGCACAAATGGATCGCCTTTTCGGTGTCACTATGGGCGAACAGGGGGTTTCGCAACTCGTATCCGTTGACTTGCAAACGGCAGAAAAAATGCGAGATGCCGGTTGATATTAAAGGCTCAAAAAGTTGTTATTCAATCGATTTGGTCAATCTGTAAAGAAAATTGATGTTGGCGGCAGACTAAATGTCATTTAAGCTATAGTTGATAGTTGATATTTGTTTGTCTCCATCAAGGGTAATACAGGAATTCCAGTTTTTAATATTCAACTATCGAAGTCAATCGGAGGATATGTTTGAAATGACAAAATGGGTTTACAGCTTCGGTAACGGGAAAGCGGAGGGGGCTGCATCTGAACGCAACCTCTTGGGCGGCAAGGGAGCAAATCTTGCAGAGATGAGCAATCTCGGATTGCCGGTTCCTCCGGGATTTACAATTACGACTGAAGTCTGCACCTATTTTTATAATAATGATAAAACCTATCCTGACAAACTTGATGAAACAGTCAAGAAATGTCTTGCCGAAGTCGGTAAACTGACCGGGCGCCGTTTTGGTGACAAAGATAAACCGTTGTTGGTTTCTGTGCGTTCGGGGGCGCGTGCCTCTATGCCCGGTATGATGGATACAGTCCTCAATCTTGGACTGAACGATGAAACTGTCAAAGCCATTGCCAGAGAGACAGAGGACGAACGTTTTGCCTATGACAGCTATCGTCGTTTTATCCAGATGTATTCCAACGTTGTGCTTGGTATTGATGGTTCATTGTTTGAAGAAATTATCGACGATGCCAAAGCCCGCCATGGTTACGAAGTCGATACCGAAATGACCGCCAAAGATTGGCAGGATGTGATTGCTTCTTATAAAGAATGCGTCGAAAGAGAAATCGGAAAACCGTTTCCTCAAGATCCTGAAAAACAGCTTTGGGGGGCGATCAGTGCTGTTTTCTTAAGCTGGATGACACCACGTGCTGTGACCTATCGCGAACTTCACGATATACCGGAAAGCTGGGGCACTGCGGTTAATGTTCAGGCAATGGTGTTCGGCAATATGGGTGATGATTCGGCAACCGGTGTTGCTTTCACCCGTAACCCGTCGACGGGCGAGAATGCGCTTTTTGGGGAATTTCTTGTCAACGCACAAGGAGAAGATGTTGTTGCCGGTATAAGAACGCCGCAAAACATCACCGAAGCTGCGCGCATAGCAGCCGGTTCCGACAAGCCTTCGTTGGAAAAAACTTTACCGCAAGCCTTTAAAGCATTCAATGACATCGCCCATAAGCTTGAAAAGCATTATCGCGATATGCAGGATATGGAATTTACCATTGAAAAAGGTAAGTTGTGGATGCTGCAAACGCGTATCGGAAAGCGCACAGCGCGGGCGGCCCTCAAAATGGCTGTCGATATGGTTGCCGAAGGTCTTATAGACCGCACCGAAGCAATTTCCCGTATTGATCCGAAATCGCTCGATCAACTTTTGCACCCCACGCTTGACCCGAATGCAAAAAAGATTGTTTTAGGAACAGGCCTTCCGGCTTCTCCGGGAGCGGCGACGGGCGAAATCGTTTTTTCTTCTGAAGAAGCGGAAAATGCAACCAAAGAAGGACATAAAGTTATTCTGGTGCGGGTGGAAACAAGTCCGGAAGATATTAACGGTATGCACGTTGCAGAAGGTGTTTTGACAACGCGCGGTGGTATGACAAGCCATGCCGCTGTTGTGGCTCGTGGTATGGGAAAACCGTGCGTTTCGGGAGCCGGTAGCATCCATATCGATTATCGTAGCGGCACATTGAAAGCAGCCGGCGAGACTTTCCATAAAGGTGACATCATCACGATTGATGGTGGAAATGGCGAAATTTACAAAGGCAAAGTTGCTATGTTGCAACCAAAAATGTCGGGCGATTTTGCAAAACTCATGTCATGGGCCGATGAAAAACGCCGTATGCATGTTTGTGCGAATGCCGAGACACCGGCGGACGCACGTATGGGGCGCTCTTTCGGTGCAGAAGGAATTGGTCTTTGCCGCACCGAGCATATGTTTTTTGCCGGTGATCGTATCATCTCGATGCGTGAAATGATTTTGGCCAATGATGAACAGGGGCGTCGCAAGGCTTTGGCAAAACTTCTGCCCATGCAGCGTTCCGATTTTATCGAATTGTTTGAAATCATGCATGGTCTGCCGGTTACCATTCGTTTGTTGGATCCGCCGCTTCATGAATTTCTGCCGAAAACAGATGTCGAAATTGCCGACGTTGCCAAAGCTATGTCAATTCCGGCTGAACTGATTAAAGAAAGAGCAGCAGAGCTTCATGAATTCAACCCGATGCTAGGATTAAGGGGATGCCGTTTGGCAATTACTTATCCTGAAATTGCCGAAATGCAGACGCGCGCAATTATAGAGGCTGCGATTGAAGCAGGGAAAGCTACCAAGGAAACGGTTATACCGGAAATAATGGTGCCTTTGGTCGCATTGAAAACCGAACTTGATTATGTCAAAGATCGTATTGATGAAACGGCAAAGGCTGTGATGAAAGAGCATAATGTTTCAATCAAATACCTTGTCGGGACGATGATCGAATTGCCAAGGGCTGCGATTCGTGCTGCCGAAATTGCCAAATCGGCGGAGTTTTTCTCTTTCGGCACCAATGATCTTACGCAAACGACGTTCGGCATTTCACGCGATGATGCCGGTCCATTCCTTTCGACTTATATTAAAAAAGGTTTATTGGAACAGGATCCATTTGTATCCATCGACCGTGATGGTGTAGGCGAACTTGTCAAAATCGGCGCAACACGCGGCCGCAGTCAGCGTGCCGACATCAAGCTTGGTATTTGTGGTGAACATGGTGGCGATCCGATGTCAATTGACTTATGTGAAGAAGTCGGATTGAACTATGTTTCCTGTTCGCCGTTCCGTGTGCCGATAGCCAGACTTGCTGCAGCCCAAGCGGCAATCAGGCATAAAAAATAGGTTATGCCAAGAGTAGGTAATTAATGTGGAATTCGATTTGCCGGTGCGTTTTTGCCGGTATCATAAGTTTGAGTGCACCGGCCATAACTATGGCCGGTACTGTCGAGCCGATATTGCATATTGAAAAAGGTGAAGCGTCAAGTCCACAGGTGGCTTTGACGCTTGACCTATGTATGGGGGATATCGACCACCGTATTTTTGACACTCTCGTCTCTCATCAGATCAAAGCCACTTTATTTGTTACGGCCCGATGGTTACAACGAAATAGGCAAACTATCGAAGTTATCAAGGCTCATCCCGATCTGTTTGAAGTTGCAAATCATGGCAAAAATCATGTTCCTGCAATCGACAATCAGACGGATATCTATGGTCTCAAAACAGCAGGTAGTCTTAAAGCAGTTTGTGAAGAAATCAAAGGTGGAGAGCAGAGTTTGCTAACTGCAGGTTTTCCGCGCACTTACTGGTATCGCGATGCATCTGCACGCTATTCTAAGGATGCGGTGAAACTTATTCATGACATGGGGTATGAAGTGGGCGGCTTCTCTCTTAATGCTGATATGGGAGCATCCTTGCCGCCAAAAACGGTTGCTCAACGGATTTCATCTGCTAAGAATGGTGATGTCATTATCGCCCATATGAACCAGCCTAAACGGGCATCCGGTCAAGGGGTCGCAGCGGGTATTCTGGAGCTTGAGAAAAAGGGCTATCGATTTGTGAAATTATCGGATGCCGCAAAACCGGTAGAGAGACAAACGACGATTAGCGACTGTAGCATGTTGGAAGGGAAAAGTACGACAACGGGGACAAGCACGTTACAAGGGGCAATGAACGGACAATGAGAAAAAAATACGTTCGGCTAACTTCCTATGCTGCTTTATGGTCGCCACGTTTTGGCGGTGTGAGTCTGTTGGCTCTTGTCATCATCAGTCTTCTTCACCGTTTTTCCCTTATCCGGACCCATATATTTCTCGTCTGTTCAAGCATTGCCGGTTTATTGGCTCTTATAGCTCTCTTTCTGGCAGCCAAAGGACTTTACGATCTTTGGGAAAATGGTGACAGGGGTGGATTGAAATCACTAAAGGGTATTGTCTATTCACTCGTAACACTCACCCCCATATCGGCTTTTTTGTTCATGTGGTGCGTTATGCCACCGCTTAACGACATTTCGACCGATACCGATACGCCGCCACACTTTATTGCAGATGCAAGACCGGCTGACGCTTTGCCCGTTGCTGCCGACTTATCCAGTCAGTCCAATCTACAACTAAAAGAATGGCGCGAGCTTTCCGGCCGTCGTTATGATGGCTCTCCTGACCGTATTTTGAAATCTGTACGCAATGTTTTGAATGCACAGGGCTGGCCAATCAAGGCGCAACGCGGTGTTGACGGTGAAGACGACGAGCTCTTTATCGAATCCGAAGCTAAAACTTTTTATCTCGGTTTTATATCGGACATCGTCATTCGTCTGACCGATGAAGGCGATACCACTTTTGTCGATATGCGTTCGGCTTCACGTTATTTATATCGCGATCTTGGTGTCGATGCTTCCTTTATTCTCACCTTTATGGATGCTCTTGACACTGAAATGCTTTCAACACCTATCGATCAGGATAATGAATAGGAACTGAAAAGCGAAAGTGGTTCATCCGTTATGACAATGCCTTTCTCCACCAAATCTTCGAGGTGGGCAAGAACCGAGAGAGCAGCAGCTTTGTGAAGGCGATTGTCGAGTGTTCTGTAAATTGCCTTGACAATCTCGCTTATTGTCCGGTCTCCTTCACGCAATCGTTCGATAATTGCCCGTTCACGCATTTTTCTGTGTGCAATAATGGCGCGCACATAAGCGTGCGGCTTCATGACAGGGCCACCATGTCCGGGAAGGTAAATCTTATCGTTGCGGCTCAGAAGTTTTGTGAGTGATTGCATATAATCCTGCATGGCACCATCAGGTGGCGCGACCACTGTTGTTGCCCATGCCATAACATGGTCGCCAGTAAAAAGCACACCGGTTTTATCAAGAGCATAGGCTGCGTGATTTGCCATGTGTCCGGGAGTAGTGACCGAAGTGAGTTTCCAGCCATTGCCTTCGATTGTCTCACCGTCCCCTAGTATAATGTCAGGTTTAAAATTTTTGTCACGATCCGCGTCAAGGGCGATGGAGTTGTCAAGGACATTGGTCAAAGCAGGCCTGTAGCGTCCTTCAGCAACAATTCTCGCTCCGGTAAGGTCACTTAATCTCTTCGCAAGCCCGCAGTGATCGCTATGGCTATGCGTGATAAAAATATAATCCAGTTTATGACCGTCAATGACGCGAAGAAGCGTTTGCAACTGGTCATCATCATCGGGACCGGGATCAATAATTGCAAGCTCGTCTTTTCCTAAAATATAACTATTCGTGCCGGTAAAGGTAAAAGGGGAGGGGTTATGAGCTGTTACCCGACGGATACCATTACCAAGAACGACTGCCTGACCATATTGAGGTGTAAAATCCTTGTTAAAATCGATACGCATCGGATTTCCTTTTCCGTTAAGCTGGAATGCATATTAAATTGCAAAGCTTCAAAAGCTAACATCTGCAACGAGATTTTAAAGATTATAGCAGACAGGAGAGACGGAAAAGTTACATTTGCTTGAAAATTACTATTGAAATCCGAGTCATAGGTTGAAATTCGCCGGGTCGGTAAAAATCGTCAAGTAGATGGATATATGCCGAATGGTTGGACGCGTTTGAAAATCTGTTTTCAACCAACGTAATGGCAGAACTCGCGCGAGACTATAGCCAAAAAAAAGTGCTGGTACGTGCTTAGACATATTGCACATTTTTATCGAACTCGTTATAAGGCGCGCAGGAAGTGTGCCAAGCATGCTTTTTGGGGTATAGCCAAGCGGTAAGGCACCGGTTTTTGGTACCGGCATTCCCTGGTTCGAATCCAGGTACCCCAGCCATTTTCTCTAAATCAGCTTTTGATTTTCGTTCGAGAACGGTCACTATCATTAGAGAGATAATGATATGGCGGTTTTTGGACAGAGACTCTTGCAAAAATATGTGCAAAACGAACCGTAAAACAGTTCAATATCGCTTCGCCGTAAGTTATGAAAATCCTATCCAAAAATGTGAAATAGCCGCAAAAACGCTAGGAGATTCCTGCTTTAGCGTTTCATATTGATTATTTCTGCCATTGTCTCGTCGGCAATTTGGAAAACGCGGAAATTGGCTTTAAAATTATGTTCAGCCAAGTCCATATTCACCATGTCGTCTCCGGCATCATATGTCTCGCGACCGACAGTTGTTCCAACCGCAACATTCTGGGCAATCTGATCAAGTGTATCCGCTTGTCTGTTCATGCCGCCTACCGAAATACGCATTGCTGAATCAATAGACATCGAATTCACCCTTTCTGTTGACGCTTTTAATTATCTCAACACGTTAAATATAATACACTTAACGGCTGATTTCCAGAGAAGAGGTAAAAGTTAAAATTAGAGCCAGCCTTTTTTTCTGAAGTATAATATGGGTATAACAGCAGAAATAATCATCAGAAACAAAGCAAAAGGATAGCCCCATTTTTCATTAAGTTCCGGCATAAATTGGAAATTCATGCCATAGATGGAAGCAACAAGTGTTGGCGGCATGAAACCGACCGCTGCAACCGAGAAAAATTTGATAATTGCATTTTGTTCAGTCGATATCATTCCGACAACGGTATCAAGCAGGAATGTCATTTTTGCAGACAAAAAGTCTGCATAATGTTCAAGCGACTGGGTATCCTGTTCCAATGATTTGACAGTCGTCTTCATATCTTTTTTTGGTGTTACTGTTTTGCCGTCGGCTTCGATATATTTGGGGGTAACTGTTTTCCCGTAAGCTTCAACATAAACGAGAAGGCGGCTAACTCCCGCAATGCTTTCTCTCACCATTGAAAGCAACGTTCCCTGATTGCCAATATGGTTGAGAGTTTTGCGAAAATCGATGGTCGACATCGGCATAGCCGCTTCATCACGATGGAAAATATTGCGGGAAGCCGTTTCAATGCGTCCGGAGACTGCTTCAAGAAGATCGGCAAGCCTATCTGTTGCAGCCTCGATAACAGCAGTGAGAATAGTTAACCCCGTGCACTGCGGTGTAATTAATCCATTGCCTGCTTTAGTCACCCGCAAAATGAAAAGCTCGATTGCTTGCGGGTGGCTATAGCGAACAGTCACCAGCCTTGATCCTGTCAGAATGAAGGTAACAGGCGCGATATCCCGTTTGTCGCCGTCAACAGTATAGATCAACGGAGCTGTCATATATTGCGCTCCGTTTTCCATATAAAAGCGGCTTGATTCTTCAATCTCTGTCATATCATCATGCGTCGGTATGGGAATTCCGAGCCACTTTTCCAGCTCTTTTTCCTCTCCTGCAGTCGGATCGGAAAGATCAATCCACAGCACGTCATTTTCGGGCGTTCCGTCTTCTTTAAGCGGGACTTCAACAAGACGGTCAGTCGATGTTCGGAAGCTGCGGATCATGCATTAATCCTTTGTGATTTCAACCGGAGCTATTTTTTGTACTTCGACGAATTCTTGGTCCCAACGGCCTGATACCAGCGGGTGACAATGAGAAATACCTTCAGCTGAAAAATGAACCGGCTTGGTATCGACAATGCCGGCAGGGGCGTCATCGCCCTTCCGATATTCGGATGTTCCGATGATGGCACGTTCATTTTTGTGATAACTCGCAAGTCTGAGATCGCGCGCTTCTTCAATACGTTTGGCAAGGTTGCCATCAATCAGACTTTGCATAACGCCGCCTTCATCTTCAAGGCGGGTAAATTCGACCCACGCTGCTTCTGCAAGTGCATCTGCGTCACTGTCTCGCCGGTTTGCCTGTTTTGCAAGCGGGGTGGCAAGCTCTTTCATAAAAATAAGCTGGCTGTTACGGGCAATGCGACGCGCGTTTTCATCGGGTAAACCAAATACGAAACTATATGGTAAAACCGATAATGATGATGCTCCACCCAAAATGGCAGCATAGGCAGCAATCGATGAACGGGAGATATTGCTGAGGGAATCCTGTTTTGTCATCATTCGCATCGATGTTTCAACGTGAATGACCGCAGGAAATGGCGAAGTCACCCCGCGTTCTTCCTGAAGTCTGCGCCAAAGCGACCTGATTGCACGCATTTTTGCAAGCCCCATGACGGGGTCTTCATCAAGAGCTGTGGCAAAACCGATGTGCGGTAAAGCATAAATAATGTGGTGGCGTGCTTCCTCGACCATCTTCAAATGGGCGAGCGCAACCGACATCATAGCACCGATCTCTTGTGCCGGCGTAGCACCGGCATTATGGTAAGGTCGTCCATCGGCTTCAAGAACAACACCGGGAATGCCTGAGGAAAAAAACACCGACATTGATTGCGGCAATGACGCTTTTAGCGCTTCAATCGACATTTTGAGTTTGCCGGTCGTGGCCAACACAGCCGTGGGGTCGGTACTGAATGTCAGTTTTGTGCGAGTCGGGTTAATGCGCCGGTGCTGGAGATAATCGATAAAACTGTCGGCAATGACACGACCATGGGGATGGTTGTCGAGACGGATATGAAGACCGTCGAGGCTTACCCCGTCGAAAAGTGTTGGAATTGTTTCTGCTTTAGCCGGTAGTCCGAAGCCGTAAGCACTATTGGCGCCTTCGAAAATCAGGGCAATGCCGGTAGCACCATTGGCTATATCTTCCTTAAGTTGGAAGCGGGCACGTTCAATATCGGGATCGTCGGCACGTTGCATGACTGACCAGCCTGCCTGACGGGATTGTGTATTGTCGGATGGATGGGATTGTTTCGAGCTCATGAGCAAATCAAAATCCTGCTAAATAAATTTTACACCATCTCGGAGATGGGGTTTTATGTAACACAATCACAAAGCCCCGACCGGTGCAAGTCCAACCTATTGCAAATTCATTTAGGATTCAATTTGTCAAAACCAAGTGCGGCTCGAGAAATCCGCAATCAATCGGGTGTTTATTCAGTATCGGAAGCAATTAAGAAGTTACGAGGTTGATTGCATTCCAAAATCAGGGGCTCAAAGGCGAATTTTTATATGTCGTTGATTTAAAAATAGAACTTGCGAAAATTTATTGAGCTTTCAAATTTTTGAAATTTTTACGAAGATGCATTTGTTGCGTTGTTAATCACGCCAGTCATCAGCCGACTATCCGGTTTTTTACCGTAAGAATTGGAGCATGAGAAAACCAAGTTCTCTTATCTCGTCAAGCCTCACATAAAAGACTTATTGATTTTGTCTAATTTCGGTACATTTATCATGATTGGAAAACATGCCGAGGGATAATTGGGTATGATAGACAAGAGTGGAATTTTTCTGGGTGCCAGCCATCAAAAAAAGGATAACGCACTCAAACCTGAATATATCTGGCTTAAATATGCAAATCGTCATGGCTTGATAACCGGTGCGACAGGCACAGGAAAAACCGTAACATTGCAGGTTATTGCCGAGGCCTTTGCAGCTTCCGGTGTGCCAGTCTTTTGCGCCGATGTGAAAGGTGACCTTTCAGGCATAGCCAAAGCTGGCACGCTTAATGACAAGGTTCGTTCGCGAGCTCAAAGTGTCGGGCTCTCAACTATCGAAATGAAAGCTGCACCTGTTATCTTTTGGGATTTGTTCGGCGTCGACGGGCATCCGATAAGGGCCACTGTGTCAGAAATGGGGCCATTGTTGCTCTCAAGGCTGATGGATTTGACGCAAGCACAGGAAGGTGTGCTGAATATTGCTTTCCGTGTTGCCGATGACGAAGGATTATTATTGCTTGATCTTAAAGATTTGCAGGCAATGCTTAATCACGTTGGAGAAAAGGCTGCGGAACTTTCTTCCCGTTATGGCAATATCTCTAAATCTTCCGTAGGCTCTATCCAGCGTCAATTATTGGTTTTTGAAGAGCAGGGCGGAGAACATTTCTTTGGTGAACCGTCTTTAAAGCTTGAAGATATTATGCGCACAACGAGTGATGGGCGAGGCGTTGTCAGTGTCCTTGCGGCTGACAAACTGATGACCAATCCGCGTCTTTATTCCACATTTCTGTTGTGGCTTATGTCGGAACTTTTCGAACAGTTACCGGAAGTCGGCGATCCTGAAAAACCGCGACTCGTTTTCTTTTTTGATGAAGCGCATCTGCTTTTCGATAACGCACCAAAAGCATTGATTGAACGGATTGAACAGGTCGTGCGCCTGATCCGTTCAAAAGGAGTGGGCATCTATTTTATTTCGCAAAATCCGTTGGATGTGCCGGAGTCCATTCTGGCTCAACTGGGCAATCGCATCCAGCATGCATTGCGTGTTTATACGCCGCGCGAAACAGCAGCTGTGAAAGCCGCAGCCTCGACTTTTCGTGCCAACCCTGATTTTGACACGATGAAAGCAATCTCCGATCTCGGAACCGGTGAAGCGCTGGTGTCAACTTTAGAAGATAAAGGGGTTCCATCCATTGTTCAAAGGACCACTATCCGTCCACCTTCATCACAAATTGGCCCGATTACTTCTGAAGAGCGTCAAAACTTGATAAAAACAAGCCCCGTGAGCGGAAAATATGACGAAACCGTTGATCGTCAGTCCGCTTACGAGATGTTGCAGAAAAATACGCAAGAAAAACAATCCGGTAATAATCAGGAAGAAGGCGGGAGTTTCTGGGATACGATTTTCGGCGATGATAAAAAGAATAGTCGCGGTCAATCTGTTGCGGAAACTGCCGTCAAGTCGATTACCCGTACGGCAGCCAATTCCATCGGCCGGTCAATTGCAAAAGCCGGTGAAAATTATTTACGCGGTGTGTTAGGCAATCTTCTGGGTGGTAGACGGAAATAAACGGTTGGTGACCTGACAGGTTTTGGCGTAGGGTTGATAGATCACCAGTCACAGGATTGTAAAACTACTGTGAAGCGACCGGCGGCAATTGTGGCCTTGGCGTTACTCGAACTAATGTTTTTATATTTTAAAAGTCAATAGCCTTCATCTATGGTCATATGGTTTTAAGAAGTTTTATATAATTTGTGAGCTGCGCTTGGCAAAACCGAGACGTTCATCAGAGGGTGTAAAAGTGGCTTACTTTCGTTCTACTCGGCAAGACTTTCAAAACATTCCGGTAGTTTCAAGGAATTAACGTAATTACCGGAACGGTTATCGGTATGTGAGACCGAATTTACCGCCGCTCCTCAATATCAGACAACAAGTACGGGAGCTTTTTCCGGCACACGATCGTAAAGATCAATAATGTCCTGATTGATTAATCTCACGCAACCAGATGAAGCGCGCTTGCCAATGGACGACCAATCGGGCGAACCATGAAGACGGTAGAGAGTGTCTCGACCGTCTTGAAAAATATAAAGCGCGCGTGCGCCAAGCGGGTTTTTGAGACCCGGTTTCATTCCGCCGTTTTCGGCGCTGTATTTTCTAAGTTGGGGCTGTCTTGCGATCATATCCGAAGGTGGAGTCCATGTCGGCCATTTGCGTTTATATTCGATGATGCCGCGGCCGGACCAAGCAAACCCTTCTTTTCCGACACTGACACCGTAACGAATAGCTTTGCCGTTCAAACGGACGAGATAAAGATAACGGCGTTTGGTATCGACAACGATTGTTCCCGGTTGTTCGCCTGTCGGATCATCAACAATCTGACGTAGAAATTGCGGATCAATTTTTTGATAGGGAATTGCCGGTAAGACAAAATCACCATCGCGCATTTCAGCATACATCGACGCAAAAGGAAGAAGTGCGCTATTATCGGTTGCGTATGGTGATTTTACCGGCGCAAGCGCAATATCTTTCAACCCTGAAGGCATACATGCCGAAAGACCGGTTGTGGCTGCCCCGATTGTGAGTGTTTGCAAAAATAAGCGGCGGGAGACATAGCTGGTCATCTATCAATCCAATTTCTCTTCGTTATTTTATATATGCCGCAAAAAAGTTAAAAACCGCCAAACCTCAGACGCATCATAGCCATGCGAAGGTAAGTTTTCGTGTGAAAGTTCAAAAACATAAACAATAAAATTTGCCATTTACAGGCTGCCCTTACAGCCATCAATGGTCTATCTATAAAATCGGTTTTGTAGAGACAACGACCCGATAACCCGGCTTAGGCGGTCAAACTCTTGTGAGATAGGCAAATTCCCTTGCTTTTATCCAGTGAGAGCACCAAATAAATAAACGCACCTATTCCGGGAGAGAATATATTTTAAGGAGTATTGAAAATGGCTTTTGAATTGCCCGAACTACCCTATGCGTATGATGCACTTCAGCCTTATATGTCGCGTGAGACACTTGAATATCACCATGACAAGCACCATCAGGCCTATGTCACCAATGGCAATAAATTGCTAAAAGATTCAGGCCTTGAAGGTAAAAGCCTTGAAGAAATCGTCAAAGCGAGCTTTGGCAAAAATCAGGGTCTGTTTAACAATGCAGCGCAACACTATAATCACACCCATTTCTGGAAATGGATGAAGAAAGATGGCGGTGGAAAGAAACTACCGGCCAAACTGCAAAAAGCGATTGACAGCGATTTGGGCGGTTACGACAAATTCCGTGCCGATTTCCTTGCAGCCGGTGCAGCTCAATTCGGCTCTGGCTGGGCTTGGTTGGCTGTGAAAAACGGAAAATTGGAAATTTCCAAGACACCGAATGGAGAAAACCCGCTTGTTCACGGAGCAACGCCTATTCTTGGTGTCGATGTTTGGGAACACTCCTATTACATTGATTATCGCAATGCTCGTGCAAAATATCTGGAAGCATTTGTTGATCATCTGATCAATTGGGATCACGTACTGGAAATGTACGAAAAGGCCTGATTTCTTCGGCAAAATGAAATTTGAGCCACCATTTGTAAAAATGGTGGCTTTTCTATTTCAAAACGTAAATAAGTTGAACAACTTAAAATCTGGTGCACATGCTCGCGTCGATCGACTTTTCATTATAAAGATAATTCATTGTTTTTAGCCATGACTTGCATTGATTCATGGTTTTGAAACATCTGTAACGCTCTACCGGCATAAGACCGGAGCCACGGTCCTGAAACGGGGTTTGTTCCCATCCGCGGAAAAAACCGGCAACTATACCACTTCCCTTCGGAGGCGTCGAACAACGTTCGCCTGCATATTCACTGGTCATATTAGCCACTTTCCCGGGATCCCGTCCACTTGCATAACCGCTTTGTGACATCGCGAGAAAGGCAAGGCCGATTGCAGTAAAAAATGTCAATCTCAGTTTCATAGAGAATAGGCCTCCATCAGCCCGGTTAAAATCAATATCTTGTACACAATGTTGCCGTTGGTGGTGGTGCACCGTAAAGCGATTCCATTGTATACAGCCAGCCACGGCATTCATCCATCGATTTAAAGCATCTGAAGCGGTCAACCGGGACAAAGCCATCAGAGCTTACAATGGGGTTATCTGTCAGGCCGCTAAAATAGCCTGCAACAATTCCACTTCCCTTTGCCGGTGTGTTACAACGGGTGCCTGCATATTCATCAACATCTTTCCTGATTCCTGCACTTTGAGCAGGCAGAGAAAAAATGATGACCAATAATAGAACAATTAAATTTGTAATTTTCATTTTCGAGACCAGATATTCCTGAAATATCAGGCCAAATCCTGTAGATTTATTTTTAACATCTTGAGTAAATATCTGGTGTTTTTAGACTGCATTGACAAGTGTGACATTTATCCATTGCCTTAATATTAAATATGAGACGGTTAGAAAAAATAAATGTCCAAGTCCAAGCCAGCTCAGAGGGAACCTCGTTATAATCATCAGAATATGAAGTCCCCCTGAAAAAGTCGGCCGGAAAGCTTAATTTGCAAGAAAAAAACAGGTAGGGTCGCAATATCCTGAAAACAGAATTGTAAGACCCGACCTGTCATTTTAAAAAAACTCCGGTATCATCCGGATGACGGCATTAATTCTTTCCGGCAACTTTAAGAATGAAAGCGTAGATATAGGCACTTTCTTCGAGCCGTGAAAAACGGCCGGATGCGCCGGCATGACCGGAATCCATGTTTGTTCTGAGTAAGACCGGATTATTGCCGGTTTTGAATTCGCGCAATTTTGCAACCCATTTTGCCGGTTCCCAATAGGTTACACGGGGGTCGGTGAGACCTGCCATTGCAAGAATAGACGGATAGTTCTTCGCGCTCACATTATCATATGGAGAATAGGACGCTATCAGTTCATAATCTTCCTTTGATGCAATAGGATTTCCCCATTCGGGCCATTCAGGTGGCGTGAGTGGCAGGGTATCGTCAAGCATTGTCGTTAACACGTCGACAAAGGGAACGATAGCGACAATGCCGGCATAATCTTCGGGAGCCATATTGGCGACGGCACCCATTAGCATGCCACCAGCCGACCCGCCTTCCGCAATCAACCGGTCGTGAGAGGTGAAATGATTGGCAACCAGAAAGCGCCCGCAAGCGATGAAATCGGTAAATGTATTGCGCTTGTACAGATGTTTTCCTTTTTCATACCAGTCAAAGCCTTTTTCTTTGCCGCCTCTGATATGAGCGATTGCATAGATAAAACCGCGATTGACCAACGATAAAGCATTGGTATTGAAACTGTCCGGCATGGAAATTCCATAGGCCCCATAGCCATAAAGGAGGCATGGCGCACTGCCATCGAGTTTTGTACCTTTGCGATAAAAAAGCGAAACGGGAATCTCCGCTCCGTCTTCAGCCTTGGCCATCAAACGACGCGTTATATAATTTTTAGGATCATGCCCCGAAGGTACTTCCTGCCGTTTTAACATGACACGTTGGCGTGTTGTCATGTCATATTCATAAAGTTCGGCGGGCGTTGTCATTGAGGAATATGTAAAGCGGATCGTCCCGCTATCATATTCGGGTGCTCCATGAAGCCCTAATGAATAAGTTTCTTCTGTAAAGGAAATGGCATGTCTTGTCCCATCACGCCGGTCAAGGAGCTCGATTCTGGGAAGGCCATCGCACCGTTCAAGCCAGATTAGAAAATTCTTGTAAGCATCATGAGCAAGGATGAGCCTTGAACGTTGGTGAGGTACCACTTCCGACCAGTTTTCCTCAGTAGGTTTATCGAAAGGCGCTGACATGATTTTGAAATCTTTGGCGCCATTTATATTGGTGAGGATATAGAAGACGTCGCCGCCTTCAGTTAAGCTATATTCGACACCTTTTTGACGCTTTCTTACACATTTGGGTGCGCTTGTCGGATCTTTTGCCGGAATAAGCCAAACCTCGGAAGTTTCGTGGTCGTGTATATCGATATAGATCACGTCATTTAACGACGAACCACCAACACTCAAGAAAAATCCGGGGTCTTTTTCTTCAAAAACCAGTTTATCAGCTTGTTGTTCGGTTCCAAGCTTATGATAATAAAGTTTGGAGGGGCGGTGATTTTCATCCACATTTGTGTAGAAAAAACCTTCCGAATTCGCGTCCCAAACAACATCACCGGCAGTATTCAGAATTGTTTCAGCACTATCCGAGAGCGAACTTAAATCACGCAGTTTTGTTGTATAGAATTCCGAACCTTTGTCATCATAGGTCCAGGCACATTTCTTATGGTCTGGCGAATGCTGGACTGCACCGAGACGAAAGTAATCTTTCCCTTTGGCTAGCGCATCACCATCGAGATAAACGACAGCCTCACCACCATTGCGAGGTGTTCTGAAATAACGCGGCTGTTCGCCACCGGTTGTGAAAGAAACGCCATAAGCATAGGGCCCTTCTTTCACCGGTACCGAGCTGTCATCTTCCTTTATGCGGCCCTTCATCTCGACAAAAAGTGCTTGTTGCAGCTCTTTCGTGTCAGCCATCAGGGCTTCCTGATAAGCATTCTCTTCTTCAAGGTGGCTGCGTATATTTTCGTCAAGCAATTCGGGCTTTTTGAAGACTTCTTGCCAGTTTTCAGCTCTCAGCCAATGGTAAAAATCGTGACGAACAATGCCGTGATGTTCTTCATAATGGTCTATTTTCTTGGTTTCTGGCGGGAAAATTGATGATTCGGTCATTCTTGTTCCTAAATCAGGCACTACACCCGATTATTGCTGGGTTATTCTACAGGCCTATTTTATTTGGCCTGCCTGTTTTATCTTGCTGTCTTATCCTGCTTATAGGTTAAAGCATAGCCATTCATGCAATAACGCAAGCCCGTCGGCTCCGGGCCATCCGGAAAAACGTGTCCGAGGTGAGAGCCACAATCGGCGCATAAAACTTCAGTACGTTCCATGCCATGGGAAAAATCTTCCTGAAGAACCACTGCATCAGCGCTAATCGGACCGAAAAAACTTGGCCAGCCGGTACCCGATTCAAACTTGGTTTCGGAACGATAGAGTGGTTTGCCACAACAAACACAATAAAAGGTTCCTGGTTTCGAAGTATCGAACTTCGGTCCTGTAAAGGCTCTCTCTGTCCCGTGTCCACGAGTAATATCGAATTGTTCCGGCGTTAATTGTTTACGCCATTCTTCCTCGGATTTGATAATTTTAAAATGATGTTTATCACTCATGAATTCTTCCTTGAATAAATATATTAATTTTGCCGACTAATCAGTCAATTGCTTTGACAGCGAAAAAATTAGCTGCTAGAAGCTGACAAAATAGCAATCATCCCCATTTATATGATATCTATGTATAAGGAAATCAATCAATACTAGAATTATCGTCATGTGTTCACGTTAATTATGTAAAAATGGGACACTTTGCCTTATTTTATATATATTTTGTATAAGAGACCTTTATAAGTTCAATAGAAAAATCAAAAAATAACTTGAAAACTATATGGAACCTTTGTTTTATAGATTTGTTTTCTATTTGTAATTGACAAGGTTTCTTACATAGCTATATGAAAACAACATTTGCTTGCTAAACAGACGCAAGCTGAAACAAAGAAGAAGTAAAAAGGAAAAGAAGATGGATGAACAAGCCGTCAGCGAGAATGAAAGTGATTTCATTATTACACTGGTTGCTGATGTTGTAGCTGCTTATGTCGGCAATAACTCAATTAGACCGGGTGAGTTACCTAGTTTGATCGCGGACGTTCACGCTGCATTTGTCAAAGCAGGTGGTGAAACAGCCGCAGAGGCTGAGGTCGAAAAGCAAAAGCCGGCAGTTAACCCGAAGCGTTCTGTTTTCCCTGACTACATCGTCTGTTTGGAAGATGGTAAAAAATTCAAGTCGCTCAAGCGGCACTTAATGACACATTACGAACTTACGCCGGAACAATATCGTGAGAAGTGGGATCTGGACCCTAACTATCCGATGGTTGCACCGAATTACGCTGAAGCCCGTTCCTCACTTGCAAAGCAAATGGGATTAGGGCGCAAACCCGGCAAAAGAAAAGCAAAATAATCGAATTTATAAGATTGAAAATTTAAACGGGTGCATTTTTAATGTGCCCGTTTTTTAAATCGATTGAAGTCCCGATTCAGATTGACACACGCATGTTTGCGGATGGAAGCTTCAATCCGATCATAAAAATATAAATTTATTGTTTTTGAAGAGTGTTTCGGGCTTCAAGGCGAATTCGTTCAACCATCGACCGCAAGCCGTTCGAGCGTTGTGGCGTCAAATTTTCGTCAAGCCCCAGTTTTTTCAGAATTTTTTCGATGTCAGCGTCACGAACTTCCGAGGCGTGCTTTCCCGAATAGAATGTTATCAATATATAGACAAGACCGCGTACGATATGTGCATCGGAATCGCCCTCGAAAGTCATCACCGGATCGGCACCTTCTCCACGTTTGGTCAACAACCAGACTTGACTGACACATCCCGGCACCTTATGTGCCTCATCACGCGCTTCTTCCGGATAAGGGGGGAGTTCGCGGCCGAGTTCGATAACGTAACGATAGCGGTCTTCCCAATCGTCAAGCATGGAAAAACTTTCTAGAATATCGTTCATTGTGTCAGTCATGATTTATTATCGTTCTGCTTTTTCTCTAATGTCTAATAGTTATCGTTGAACCGTTTACTCCGTCTTTGAGAAAAAGTAAATTTTTCGACTGAAAGCTTTTTGCCGTTCTGCTTTTGATAGCCTATTCAAGCGGCTTGTTGTGACTGGAATGTGCTTCGTCTTTTCCCCCGGTTGCCGGCTTGTTTAAAGGTGTAGCAGCACTATCCATTTTGGGCATAGCGGGCTTTATTTCATGCTTTTCATGCTCGTCATGTCCTTTTTCAGGCGTGATCGAACCGGTATTGATATTTTCAGGCGGCAATTTTTTCTCGCCTTTGTCAGAGCCGAATGTTCTGTCCAGATATTCATAGGCAATACGTGCACCATCACGTGCACGTTCGCCAAGCGAGCCGAAAAAAGTCTTACCGGTTTCGCACGTATCGGAATTGCGTTCGCAGAAGTTGCCAAGGTCATTGACCGTATCTTTGACCGCCAATAGCGCCTCGACAGTATTCATATATTGATCAGGCTGAGAACCATTATTTTTTCCGGATGTTCCCAAAAACGAGATGATCACCAGAAACAGAGTTAAAAAACAGAAGGATTTTATAAAAAACCGTATCATAACGCCCCGACACAACGCAGTTACAAATGAGCAGGATAGTGTCGACTGTAACGTTTTATGATTGACGAAAGATTGACAGGATTGAGTTTTTTTCAAGAAACCACAGGCTTTTTGATGATTTTTCGTGGTAGTTGTTAACCATAGCGACGAAGATATGCGACTTGCTACCGTCTTCTCCTGTTTATTATCCTTTCGTTAAAAACTTGCCGCCAGATTGGGTGCAGTGAGCTACAGACGTTGTTTGTGACAAATGGCGTCGTGCTCGAAAATGATGCGCAAAACTGGAAGCGACAAGGTTTTAATCGGAACAATGGAAACATTGAACGCAACATTGACAGTAAACAGCCAGGGTATTTTGCTTCAAAATGCCGCGCCAAACTGTTTTTTGGGATATTTAAAACAAAGCGATTCTTTGTCGGATCATGTACATATCAATGATCGTATCATTCTTTTGTCATTCCTAGCAGATGTTCGCGAAAACCGTATTGCCTCGCCGATTTCAATTCGCATGAACGGACTTGATCGTACGCGATTCGTTTCGGTTATTGTCCATTGTCTTTCGACAGACCAAAAAGTCATCAAGCTTTTTATCGAAGCTAACAGCGACGAGATCAATGATATAGACGTGAGTGCGGTTTCGCCTTTTGCACGCGCCGCCCATGAAATGCGCACACCTTTAAACGCAATACTGGGATTTGCCGACCTGCTTGATTTTGTCGAAGACAAGAGTGCAGCGGACGGAAAGCGCCATGAATATATCGCAATGATTAAAAAGGCGGGTAACCATCTGTTGGGAATCGTCAACAAGACATTGAAAGATCAAAATCGACAGCTTGATGAAAACGGCGCCGGTACCTGCCTAGTTGCCAATGTGCTCAACGAGACCTTGGAGCTCACTTTGCCGCTGCACGGACATAGAAAAATTGCTCTTGCCGGCACTGAAATACCGATTAGCTGTTGTCTTGATACGCTATCGTTCCGTCAGATATGCATGAACCTTATTTCAAATGCTATAAAATATAGCAATGATGACGGACATATCGACATTCATGTTGCAACCCGCTCCGACAATTATTGTGAAATCACTATCAAGGATGACGGAATCGGAATGGATGAGCAACATATTGCGCGTTTGGGATTGCCATTCTTGCGTGCGTCCGACGTTGTCGTCTGTAAGATCGAAGGTGTCGGCCTCGGTCTTGCTATGGTGTTCGATCTGGTCAAACGTGCGAACGGTCAAATCTCGTTTGAAAGTCAAAAGGGAAAAGGTACGCGGGTGAAATTGCTTTTGCCGATTGATCCGACAAGATTGGTCACCCCGTTCAACAATTCTTCAACCGAACCGGTCAATGGCGATGGGTCCTCAAATAATCAATATCTTCTAACCCCGAAAACAAAAATTAGGAACAATGGCAAGTCAACGAAAAACATCACGAACCCGAGCCGGAAAACAGCGTAGTCTGTTTCTTGCAATTCTCTCCGGATTGGGCCATCTGCTGCGCTTGTTTGTCGCGTGGGTATATCGTCATGCGCGAAAAAACCCGCTCATGGCATGTGGTTTTTTCCTATTTTTAGTGGGATTCGGTTTTGTAACGTTCAACGCACTTTTCTACCAAAGTGCAAGCCACCATGCGGTTTTTATCCAGACCCGTCCACTGGCACAGCAGATCTCGGCGCCTTCTGCCCAGAGTACGTCTAACAAAGCGGATCATGCACAGGAAGGGACTGTCTCTGCAGTATCCTCATCTGCCTCTCCGGCTTCTCAAACGCAACCGTCACCGACGTCCAAAGAAACAACGCTTCCTGACAATTTATTGGATGCCCAGAAGATGTTGGCTGCAATGGGGCTTTATGACGGTCCTCTTGATGGACTAGATGGCCCAAAAACGAGAAATGCTATCGCATTATGGCGGCAAAATTCCAAAGGGAACGGAAATCCGAATGGGGGCAAACAACAGGATGATATTGCCTCTTTGATCAGCGGAGCTTTACCAAAGTCGGGCAATGTGGATCAGGTTACAACACAATCACTATCAACCACCAGGCAGGCTGTTGCCAATGGTCAAAATATCGCTGCCGTAAAGGAAGCTGCGGGAAACCAAAACAAAACAGGCGCGGATAATGGTGATGTTAAAATATTGCAAGCCACACCAGCAGTTGCAGCATCACAACAAGCGATGAACACCAACGGATTTAAAGCGGGAACTGCCGATATTATGCGCGTTCAGGCGGGGTTACGTGCATTCGGAGATGATCATGTGGTGGTAACCGGCACAGAGGATGAAAACACAGCTGAAGCGTTGAGGAATTTTCAAAAAATGTTCAGCCTGACCATCACCGGAAAAATCAATCAGGAAGTGATTGATAAAATGAAAGATATCGGCCTTATCGGATAGATTCGAGGCTCGGAACGGGTGAAACGTCAATCGGCCACATGATGTGTCGGAATTCTAAACGTCTGAATTCTAAACTTAAGATCATAAATAAAGTTCGGCTATCGTAGTTTGTTTTCCTTTGATAGTTTATTTAGAAATTGAATAGTTCGGGTAACGGCAGGCTGACAGTCGTATTTGAATTTCATTCAAGCTTTGTCGTTCAAGGGCAGATTTTCGGAGTATGGAATGCGTCTTACGTCAGATTTCTGGACGGCGGCTTTAATGCGCCGTGTTCGCGCAGAGGGCGGTTTTGCTTATCTTACCCGTCGTGGCTCCAACGAAGCAGGTACGATTTTCATTCTGGATCGTTTGGACGATGGAAAGGTTGATCTTTATGGACCGGCTCCACAAAGCTTTTATACCGAACAAAGCGGCCGCGACGAACGTTGTTTTATAAAAATTTTGGCAGATGTCGAAGAGGCAGCCGCGGTTGAAAAGCTTGAAAAAGAACTACAATTCGATGCCGATTTATGGTTGGTCGAATTTGAAAATTATAGTCCGCAACAATTGCCGTTCAACACCGTGAAAGCTTGAAACGCCTAGTAATCAAGCGTCTGGCAATGGGCATGGTTAAGGAACTCATCGCCATTATTTGTCAACTTGGTCTTTAGACTGCGAAGGATAACAAATCCATCAGCAATATCTTCTCCTATGAGCACAGAATTTTCAACACTTTCCGGTGTTGATTGCTTCAGTTCCATGATCTGACCGGGATTACCGATGACAAGATCAAGCTTTCCGTTCGGCATAGTGTGATTATTCAAGCTGTAAAAATTGGTTCCGTTACGGTCATAAACCGACATTGACCAGAATGGAGCAGTACCTTCGGCCTTGATGTGGACGGGGCCGTCATCAAGATTAAAGCGGCAAGCTTTGAGGTGGAATAACGGGTCGGTAGAGGCAACGATCGGATTATCTTCGCCAAGCGGGGCAAAATTATATTTGTTATTTGTTGCGAGCAAACGTTTCCACGTATTGAGTTCGCTGAAATGGGGTACCATTAACACCACGCAAATGTGAACAATAATGGCTCCTATAATCCCGACCAGAAGCGCGTAGATTAATTTAGTCACAGTTGCGTACTCCCGTTGGAACAACCTCGACTGTTGGCATATTGAGTTTTTGTAGTGCTGTCGAAGTCACAATCGGTGTGTCGTAAAGTGTCAGGATCAATCCATATTCGCGCTTGCCCCGCGTAGCGAGCCAGTTTCCAGCTTGCGGTTGAGGCGAAACCAGTACATTCAATGTTCCATCCTGATTCCAGACGACGTTGGAACTTGTTAATTCGTTAGGAAGTTTGTCATCTACCCATTGGGCACGCAATTCATGGTCTGCGGCATAAAGGGTAAACAATCTGGTTTCAGGCAGAAAACCTTTAAGGCGGTAAGTGCACCGGCTTTTCAAGGAGTGGTTGTGGTTATCCCGCCAGAGCTGGAAAACCAAGCCTTCGGTTCTGCCTAAAGAAATATCACCGCGCTTTGCAGCACGGGCACGTGCATAGGCATCCGCCTCGTCGGTTCCAGCCTGCGGATAGGCTTCCCATTGACCGATTTTCAAGCGGCCGAAACCGTCGAAACTATCGAGGACATAATTGACGCTTAAGGCTCCGCCGACGATAGCTATGAAAAGGCTTAGAGTGACGAGAAATATGCGATAAAACATAAAGCGGCTTTTCCTGTTTCTTGCCCTTCCGGTTTAACGTATCTCACTTGTCGAAGAGGATACGACGTGCGCCGAACTTGCGGGCGTTAGAAGTGGTGCCTTCTGAAACTCTTCAATCAGTGATTTGATAACCTTTGAAGAGGCGGGCGAGAGCACCTGTGGCAGGTCGGGAGCAATATTTTCATTGGAATTATCGGTTTCGGAATGTTTCGAATTGGAAAGGATCGAGTTTTCGACGCCAAAAAGTGGTTTGATAGTCGTGTTTTGATGGGCATATAGCATTATGCGGTTCCACATCATTGCAGGCACAACGCCGCCGAATGCGCGGTTCATTGACGAAAAATCGTCATTTCCCATCCAGACTGCACCAGTATAATTTCCGGTAAATCCGACGAACCATGCGTCACGATAAGCTTGAGATGTTCCGGTTTTCCCGGCAACGAGTGTCATCGGTAATTGAGCGCGTTTGCCGGAGCCCCGTGTGGTCACGCCTACCATCATCTGGTTCATATAGGCCGCAGATTGTGCACTCATCACCCGATGTGGTTTTTCGCCATCTCTCGTCCAATCCCAAATAACTTTACCATCTGATGTCATAATCTGGGTAAAGCCATGACGATTACCGGCCATACCGCCGTTGGCAAACACATTGAAACCGGTTGCCTGATCGAGCGGAGTCATGTTGGATGTGCCAAGAACCATCGTCTTATGCGAAAAGATATTTGCGTCAATGCCCATATTCTTGATCAGATCGCGAATAGGCTGCGTATCGCGATTAAGATATTGATAGGTTATCCGAACCGGTACTGTATTGATCGAAAAGGCGAGAGCCGTTGCAAGGTCAACATTGCCACTGTAACGGCCGGAATTATTATGAGGTGACCAACCACCCCAGTTGATCGGAGCGTCGGAAATAATTGTTTTCGGAGTGAGGCCACGTTCCATCGCAACAGCATAGACATAAGGTTTGAAAGACGAACCCGGTTGACGTCCGCCCTGGGTCGCGCGGTTGAATTGGCTTTGTTGATAATCGCGCCCGCCGACAATGGCTCTAACCGCCCCGTCATTATCAAGAATAACAGCTGCGGCCTGTGTGGCCTTATATTGCGCGCCATATTGCTGAAGATAATATTCAATCGATTCGTCGGCGGCTTTCTGTATGCCTTGATCAAGAGTCGTGCGAACGACGACATTATGGTTCGGTAATTTGTTGCCAAGTTTTCTTACTTCATCGAATGCCCAATCAAGGAAATAGTTCGGCTCGTCATTATCAAGCTCTGTGACGACACTTGCGGGATGGCGTCGTGCCCCGATAACCTGTCCTTCGGTCATCAAGCCGTCATCCACCAGATTCGACAACACAACATTGGCACGTGCCCGTGCTGCCGGCAGGTTGACATGGGGGGCATATTTCCCGGGTGCTTTGAAAAGTCCGGCAAGCATTGCAGCTTCGGCAAGCGAAACATCACGTATATCTTTGCCAAAATAAAAACGTGAGGCAGCTGCAATACCGAACGCACCACCACCCATGTAAGCCCGATCAAGATAGAGCTGCAAAATCTGTTTTTTGGAAAGATTTGCTTCAAGCCATATTGCCAGATAGGCTTCCTTGATTTTTCGCTCGAACGTTCTTTCATTATTCAGAAAAAGATTTTTTGCCAATTGCTGGGTGAGTGTCGAGCCACCCTGAACAACACCATGAGCGCGCAAATTTTGACTGAATGCGCGTGACAAACCATAAAAATCGATTCCCCAATGTTCGAAGAAACGCCTATCTTCAGTTGCCAGAACCGCTTTGATAACAAAATCAGGCATCTCCTCAATTGGCACGGGCTCGCCATGGAGCGCACCGCGGCTTCCGATGTAATTACCATGTCTATCAAGAAAATTTACTGCAAAATCTTCCGGAGAATGCCAGTCTTTTTTCGTTAATGAAAAAACCGATACGCCGATGAAGGTGAAAATGGCAAAACCGATAAGTCCGAGGGTTAATCCTTCATCGACGACTTCCACGATCAGTCTCTTCCAGCCGCGAACGCGGAATCGACGCGATATAATCGTGGAATTTTCCCAGAAAACTGCCATTGCCCGCCCAAACCGGTAAAGGCAGGTGTCAATCCACGAATCAAGCCCGATCAAAAGAGGGCTACGGAAACGCTTCCTGTCACTTTTATTATTTTTTTTAAAACCGAACATGGAAAGCAATCCGTGTCATTGACTACAGCTTTTTAAGAGCAACGCAAACTCGCGTCTATATTAGCTTATCGAACCTTTAGAACGAAAGAGTTTTTTCTCTCTTAAGAATTAAATTAGAATGAAAGGTTAAGAGCTTTCACTATTTCATCAACAGGCCGGTCGATAAAGAACCGTAATCGAAACGGGTAGATTAGCCCAATTCCGCATGACCATTGAAAAATAGCGTTTTTCCCTAATATTAAAGTAAATATGGTAGCAGTTTGCAAATGACGGCTTTTCATGGATTATAGGAAGTTGGAAATATCGGATAATAAATAAACGGTTTGTTCATTTTGTATTCAGACAAAATAGGATATGAGTGCGTTATCATGAAAAAGTTTCTGTTTTTTTTAATTCTGACATGTTTTGCAGGTGCAACCGGAGCTTATGCGGCCGATTGCACGGAAGTAGGAAAACGTGTTGCAACAGAGCAGGGCGGCACATTGGCCCGTGCTACACTTGATACACAAAATGGCAATACCTGCGTTGTAATAGTTCTCATTCCCGCCCGTGACGGCGAAAAGCCGCGCCGCGTTGAAGTAGCAGTACCTGCAAACTGAGAAAGCGTCGGAAGCATCGTTAATGAGAATTCTCGTTGTAGAGGATGATCGCGATCTCAATCGCCAGCTGGTCGAAACACTTAACGGGGCCGGATATGTTGCTGACCGCGCGTATGATGGCGAGGAAGGGTATTTTTTGGGGGATACCGAATCTTATGATGCTGTCGTCCTTGATCTCGGTTTGCCAAAAATGGATGGCATTAGCATCGTTGAACGGTGGCGGGAGAATTCGCGTTCAATGCCTGTTCTGATTTTAACAGCGAGGGATCGGTGGTCGGATAAAGTTGCAGGCATTGATGCCGGAGCCGATGACTACGTCGTAAAACCCTTTCATATGGAAGAAGTCCTTGCACGCCTGCGCGCGCTGATAAGACGCGCATCCGGACATGCGTCAAGCGAGCTTGTCTGCGGGCCGATTACCCTTGATACCAAAACCTCGCGGGTTACAGTCAATGGCAGCCAGATCAAGCTGACATCACTGGAATTTGCTCTGTTATCCTTCCTTATGCATCATCAGGGTGAAATCATATCGCGCACCGGTTTGACAGAACATCTTTACGATCAGGATTTTGACAGGGATTCCAATACGATTGAAGTGTTCATAGGCCGGTTGCGAAAAAAATTGGGCGTCGATGTTATAGAGACGATACGCGGTATGGGTTACCGCTTGAAAGCCCCTGAATAATAGAAAATGTTTTGCCCATGGAAACGGTAAAAGGCGAAACGAACTGGAAGCTTTTTTTCAAGACCATCAGTAAATCACTGGGGCTTCGGGTCAATATATTTTTGACTTTGTGGATTATTGCAGCGCTGGCCTTCATATCGGTTGTCAGCCTCGTCTTCTACCGCCAGTCAAATAACGATTATCTGGAGCGCATTCTTACAGCTCACCTTTATAGTCTGATATCATCGGTTAATGTTTCTTCCGACGGAAAGCTGCAAGGAAATCCCGAACTCGGGGATATACGATATTCTGACCCTTCTTCCGGCTGGTATTGGGAAGTGGTCGCACTATCCGGTAATCTCAAGGGTAGACTGACTTCTTCGTCGCTGGGAGTAAAAAAAGTAGCCTCTCCAAGCGAGAAAACAGATCCTTTCGATCCAAAATTTTTTCGTTCATATAGAACTAAAGGACCGGAAGGCCAGCGCTTGCGCGTTGTCGAAAGTGATGTTATTTTAGACAACAAAAATCGTGTTGCCCGCTTTCGCGTTATGGGAAATATTGATGAAACGCGAGCAGAACTTGAAAAATTCAAGAAGACATTGCTCCTCTATCTTTCGTTATTCGGTGCTGCAAGTATTCTCATCAATCTTGTCATCATTTACATCAGTTTGCGCCCCCTTCAACGGATAAGGCACTCATTGGCCGATATTCGTGCTGGCAAGGCCAACCACCTTGACACGGATCTGCCTTTGGAAGTTATGCCGCTTGTCGGTGAAATGAACGCGTTGATTGATAATAACCAACGTATTGTTGAACGTTTTCGCGTCCAGGTGGGAAATCTTGCCCACTCGTTGAAAACGCCTTTATCAGTCATATCCAATGAAATCGATCAAAGCGCCAGCAAACCTCTTGATCGTAATTCGCTTAATGTAAAACTGCTTAAAGAGCAGACCGATATTATGCGTGCCCAGATTGACCGTTATTTACAGCGTGCCCGCATCGCTGCCCAACGTGATAGTGTTATTTATCGCACACCAATTCGACCATTATTGGAGCGACTTGTCAGAGTTATGGGTAAGCTCAATTTTTCGAAAGAAATTTCTTTCTCGATGGACGAACCCGAGATTATCTTTATCGGAGAAAAAGAGGATATCGAAGAGATGGTCGGAAATATTCTCGAAAATGCCTGTAAATGGGCGCAAAAGCGGGTCGTTTTAAGCTGTAAAACTTTAAACAAAGAGGTTGCAGACGCAGATTCTGTTCACCCGATGTTTGCCCTTTCTGTTGAAGATGACGGCCCGGGACTTCCTAAAAACCAGCGCAAAGATGCCCTTGAACGGGGCAAAAGATTGGATGAAAGCAAGCCGGGAACAGGACTTGGACTTGCAATCGTTGCGGAACTTGTTGGCGAATATGGAGGAAGTGTCGAATTGACAAACTCAAAGCTTGGCGGGCTTTGCATAACGCTTACTCTGCCTTATGCAAACTCATGAAAAATTCGGGCGAGGCTTCTTACAAACAGTCGGAATGAAAAGATGCATTCGCGCACTTCATTTCCTGTTCTGCACCGGGCAAATATAAGCGTGTTTGAAAGTCACAACACTTCGCCAATTCCATAAAAGTTTATAGCATTGACGGTGTTTGACAGCTGTCATGAGACACGATCATCGGTCGCAACAATTATTCGCTCGAAATTAATCGCTCGAATATGTCTGCCGCTACCGGTAAAAAGAGCAGGCATCAATGATGCGTCGTCGAAATACCCATTGCCATATAATGTTTAGGTGCAGCCGGTTGGCTTGCCTCCAACTCGTGGAATGGTAATTGATAACGTTCACGCAACAACTCGCCCCCACGAGGTTTGATGTGCAAACCTCTTCTTTCAAGAATTGGAATGACGCTTTCGGAAAATACGTCAATGTCGAAGGGGAGTGAGGGAAACAGCACATTAAATCCGTCGGCTGCTTCATTTTCAAACCAGTTTTGCATTGTATCTGCGACTTCTTCGGCCGTTCCGACAACCAGAAGATGGCCGCGCGAGCACATGAAGCGCTCTACCATTTGTTTCAGTGTAAGCTTGCGCAAACGAGCATCACCCAGAATAAGACGAGTGCGGCTTGGTGCGGTTTCAACATCTGCCATTTTCAATAAAGCTTCAGGGAGTGGTTCATCAAGTGGCAGGCCGGACAAATCTTTATCGAAAATGTAGGAAAGACGCTGGATACCCGATTGAGGTACAGCAAAACTGTTCAGATAATTGAATTTTGCTTCTGCTTCTTCATGTGTTTTGCCAATGACCGGAACGATTCCCGGAAACACCAATATATCATCAAAATTCCGGCCATCTTCTTCTGTGCGATGTTTGACATCTTTATAAAACTGCTGTGCGCCGGCCAAATTGGATTGTACAGTAAAAGCCAGATCGGCGTAGCGGGCAGCAAACGAACGACCGATTTCGGAGGCGCCACCTTGTGCCAATATCGGCTTTACCTGTGGCGAACGTGGCACAGTGAGCGGACCGATAGAACGCGTATATGAACCGGTATAATTGGCATTATGAACTGCTGAAGGATCAAGATAAAGACCGGTTTTTTTATCGGCAATGCGTGCACCGGGTTGCCAGCTTTCCCAAAGTGTCATAACGGCATTGAGAACATCTTCGGCACGTGCATAACGTTCCTGACAGGGGGCAATAACATCCCGCCCGAAATTTTTTGCTTCCGACAATGTTGTTGATGTCACGATATTCCAACCGACCCGACCATTGGAAATATGATCAAGCGAAGCAAAGCGTCGGGCAATATGATAAGGATGGTCAAATGTTGTGGAAGCTGTACCAATGAGGCCGATTTTTTCGGTGGTGGCAGCCAATGCCGATAAAACCACAACGGTGTCAAGCGCGCCGCTTACGCTATATTTTACTTCATGTTGAAGAGCAAGAATATCACCTAAAAACAGCGAATCGAATTGACCTCTTTCAGCCCGTTTTGCAATGTCTGTCCAATAGGACAGGCGGGTAATTGCAAGTGGATCAACATCCGGTAACCGCCAGGAAGCCGTATGACTTCCCAAACCGAACACCATGGCGTTCAAATACATCCGCCGCATTAATCAATCCTCTTAAAAGTTCGTCGGGAAAAAGAAAATTTATTTCGTTGAAATACAACTATACGTTATTTTGTTTCCAACTTTCCATAAAACATTCCGTGAGCTTTTATACCCCACTGTTTTTCCTATATATTTTAAAAAATAGTGTAACTTTGTGACGAAAAAAAGTTTTGTAATCCGTTTCCTAAACCGATATGAAAAAGGAGTAACGGAATTTGTTGGTGTCAGCATGAAGATACGCAGTTTCATCCTGTTGGTTTTGTTTGCAGCTTTATCGGCTTGTAGCCATAGTCGTGCACCGAATGGTGTAACAGGGCTTGCCGATACAAAGGTTATTTTGCAAACCATGGGAAACGGATTGTTGGGATCATCGATACAGTCGCTTTCAAAAGACGATCGCAAGCAGGCACTTGAAGCCGAATATAAAGCACTTGAATATACAGATGCCGGAAAAACAGTGACCTGGACATCCGCCAAAAATGGGGCATCGGGTAGTGTCACACCGGGGCAACCCTATCAAGTCGGTTCACAAAATTGTCGCCAATATAGCCATTCATTCACAATTAATGGTGTTCCACAAACCGTTCATGGTAGTGCATGTCGTAACGCAAACGGTACATGGTCGCCGCTCATTTGACACATTTCATCAATCCTCCATCGCCTAGTCAATCAATTTGACGCGAGAAAACAGTGCAGGTTCTGGTTTTTTCTCTAACGTTTCTATATTGAACTCATCATGACATTTTGGGTTATCGTTCTCATTTTCGCAGCCATAGTGACAATGGTTGTGCTCTATGCCGTTAGTCGCCCGATCAAAAACGGGCAGGGACGGGTGGTTGTGGATTCTTCCACGTCGGATATCGAAATATATAAAAACCAATTATCCGAACTTGATGCTGATTTGAAGCGCGGCCTGATTGACAAGGAAAGCGCTGACGAAGCAAAGCTTGAACTTTCGCGCAATATATTGACGGCTGAAAAGCAAAAAACCGGAAACGCTTTTATAAATCACCGCAGTCGCGGGTTAAAGGGCGTTATTATTGTAGCGGTTTTATGCGTGCCACTTATTACCATAGGTGTTTATTCGCTTTTGGGAAATCCGGGACTTCAAAGCCATCCTTTCAACGATCTTATGATGAAAGATCCCGCAGAACTGACGCCCGAAGAAAAGCTTATTCGCACGGAAGCACTTTTTGCGCGCAGTCCGGATGACGGAAAATTGGCGGACGAGCTTGCAACCGGTTATCTTGTTGCCGGACGTTTTCAGGATGCTGTCAATACATACGTCAGTGCTTTACGTTTGAATGGCGATTCTGCACCCCGTCTGGTGGGCTACGGGATGGCTCTTGTCGGCTATAATGGTGGAACGGTAAGTGAAGACGCCGAGAAAAGTTTCGAAAAAGCAGCAAAATTGTCTCCGGATGACTTCTATCCACGTCTCTTTATTGCTGAATCTCTCCGACAGGTAGGGAAAATTGATGAAGCAATATCAGGGCTGAAAGATTATCTTTCGCGACAAGTGAAAGACAATGCCGGACGCCAGCGTGTTGAAATGATGATTAAAGAGCTGGAGAAAGCAAAAATTGACGCCGCCTCCCGCGAACGGGGAGCTAAAGGCGGCGCGATTTCGGGAAACGACGAACCATCTTCCGGTACCGGAAAAAAACCAGTTGCCAGTGATAATGATAACAATGATGCCATTCACGCAATGGTGGAACGATTGGCACAAAAACTTGAACAAAATCCGGACAATCTTGAAGGGTGGAAACAATTGATTCATTCTTGGCTGGTTTTGAAGGAAACCGGAAAGGCAAGAAACGCGTTAAAAGAGGGAATATCGAAACTTACAAAAGATAAAGCGTCAGAGCTTGAGGCTTATGCAAAAGCGCAAGGGCTTGCGTTGAACTAAAAGTCTCTTAACGTGAAAGTCAGGAAACAAGATTATGAGCAATGAAACAGCCGTACGTTTGACAATCCAGAAAGGGTTGCGGCGTCGTAAGACCAAACGCCTGATGATGATATTGGGTGGGCTCGTCGTATTGGCGGTTGCAGCGGCGCTTGTTCTTTATGCCATGCGGGGTACCGCCAGTTTTTTCCGCATGCCTTCAGAAATAACCGGTGAAGATATTTCATCCGGCAGGCCTTTGCGGCTCGGTGGTTTTGTTGAAAAAGGTTCGGTTGATAAAGAAAACGGAACCAGAATAACGTTTGCAATTACCGATTTTTCCAACAAGGAAACTGTGAAATTCGATGGCGTTCTACCCGATCTTTTTCGCGAAGGTCAGGGAATCATTGCAGAAGGCCATTTTGTGCCGGATGGTGTTTTTGTTGCCGATCGTGTTTTGGCAAAACATGACGAAACCTATGTGCCGAAAGATATTGTCGATAGGCTCAAAGCCCAAGGATTGTGGGAGGCCTATCAGAAACATGAGCGTTGAGATCGGTTCTCTTGCACTCTGTGCGGCACTCGCTGTAGCAATATTCCAGACGATTGTTCCTGTCATCGGTGTTTACCGTTCCGATCGGCGTTTGGTTGATGCTGCCTCGCCTATTGCCCATCTTGTCTTTGTGCTTGTGCTCGTTGCATTTGCCACATTAATTCACGCCTATATTGTTTCGGACTTTTCGGTTCTGAATGTTGTGCAAAATTCGCATTCCGAAAAGCCGCTTCTTTATAAGATAACCGGCGTGTGGGGGAACCATGAAGGCTCAATGCTGCTTTGGGTTTTTATTATCACATTTTTTTCCTCTCTTATTGCACTTTTTGGCGGTAATTTGCCGGAGCGGTTGAAAGCACTGATTTTATCGACACAGGCGTCGATCACTACAGCATTTTTGCTGTTTATTCTTTTCACCTCAAACCCGTTCATAAGAGTTAATCCTCCCGCTCTTCAGGGACGTGATCTTAATCCTATTTTGCAGGATATCGGACTTGCTATTCATCCGCCGCTTCTCTATCTCGGCTATGTCGGCTTTTCGGTCTGTTTTTCATTTGCAATCGCTGCCTTGCTTGACGGGCGTGTTGATGCGGCCTGGGCACGCTGGGTGAGACCATGGACATTGGTTTCCTGGATATTTTTGACCGGTGGTATCATGGTCGGCTCTTATTGGGCCTATTATGAAATGGGGTGGGGTGGATACTGGTTCTGGGATCCGGTAGAAAATGCTTCACTGATGCCGTGGCTTGCTGGCACTGCGCTTCTTCATTCTGCTATCGTTTTAGAAAAGCGTGGGGCTTTGAAAATCTGGACGCTTTTTCTCGCCATTTTGACATTCTCCTTGTCGCTGATGGGAACTTTTCTTGTCCGCTCGGGCATTCTCACCTCGGTTCACAGTTTCGCGGTTGATCCGGCACGTGGACGTGCCATCCTTGCCATTCTGTTTTTCTTCATCGGCGCGGCATTAGTCCTTTTTGCCTTGCGTGCATCATCTCTTAAAACCGGTGGTCTGTTTCGTCCTATATCACGCGAAGGACTATTGGTTTTTAACAATCTATTTTTGACAACTGCAACGGCTACCGTGCTCATCGGCACGCTTTACCCCTTACTTCTGGAAACATTGACGGGCCAAAAGATTTCGGTTGGTGCACCTTTTTTCAATTTGACCTTCGGACCCCTTATGGTGCCGCTGTTATTGATGGTTCCGTTCGGCCCCCTTATGGCGTGGAAAAGGGGCGATATGCTTGCTGTTGCCAAACGGCTTTCGGGCGTTTTTGTACTGGCAATTATTGCAACATTGATTGTTTTTTACCAGACATCCTTGCGATCAATTCTCGCTTCCTTGGGGATTGGACTGGCAGCATTCGTCTTTTTCGGCGGCCTTTATGACCTCTGGTTCAAGAGCGGTACCAAAAGCACAGGATTTTTCGTCCGTCTAAGACGCCTTGGTAAATTGCCAAGGTCAAATTACGGCGCCGCATTGGCTCATATTGGCTTAGGCATTACATTGTTCGGCATTGTTGTAGTGGCAACCTTCGGTCAAGAAAACATTTTGAGAATTGGGGCAGGTCAGAACGCAACGATAGCGGACAAACAGGTGCTGCTTGAAGGTGCCCGTAATGTTCATGGTTCCAACTATTCGGAAACCCAATTCCAATTTTCAGTATCGAAGGCGGGCAAGGATTTGGGAACCATCACAGCAGCCAAGCGCTTTTATCCTTCGCAAAATATGCCGACAACAGAATCGGGCATAAAGAATTATGGGCTGTCCCAACTTTACATTGCTCCGGGCGACGTTAATAACAACGGATTGGTGCTTCATATCTGGTGGAAACCGGAAGTTGTCTGTATCTGGCTTGGTGCAATATTTATGATGATTGGCGGGCTCTTTTCGTTGTCGGATCGCAGGCTCCGCGTAGGTGCTCCGCAACGCGCGTTAACCCGTAGCAAAAAGTCGAAGAAGGGGGCTTGATGCGTTTTTTTTGTCGAATCTTTGCTGCCTTTTATTTTTGCTGTTTGATAAATAGTGCCGGCTTGGCGGTGTTACCGGACGAAGTTTTGCAAGATCAGGCACTTGAAGCACGGGCGCGCGATATTTCTTCGCATTTACGCTGTCTCGTTTGCCAGAATGAATCGATTGACGATTCAAATGCGCCGCTTGCCCGCGATTTACGACTTATTGTACGCGAACGTTTGAAAGCCGGTGACACAGATACTGAGGTTGTCGACTATCTGGTTGCCCGCTATGGCGAATTTGTGTTGTTAAAACCACGATTGAATGGTGAGACGATACTTTTATGGCTTGCACCACTTTTGATTATCGTGATTGCCGGAGGGGCGATTATCTTTAGGGTCAAGCGGCGCAAACACAACAAGTTGATGCCGCTCAGCGAAGCTGAAAAACAGCAACTTGACCGGATATTGAAGGCGAAAAAGCGGTAACCCGTCAAAATACAAGAAAAAGGACGGAATGATCTTTTTGAAAAGACTTGCATTTTCTTAAAACCTTACAAAATTTTAATAAATTGGACAGGCGATGGTAAGGTTTGACATCTTATCTTTCCGTCAACATATGCGTTAAAGCCGCAGTCTAGAAGGAGTTTATGAGAATGCAGATGTCCCCTATTCGCAAAACGTTGGCAACTATTACGATGTCAACCGCTTTGGCGGGATCGATGATTTTCGCAGGACCGGGTTTTTCTACCAATATTGCTCAGGCAAAACCGGTTTACGTTGAAGGTGTTCAACAGCAAAGTTTTGCCAATGTCGTCGAACAGGTAAAGCCCGCAGTTGTTTCCGTTCAGGTCAAGAGCGACAAGAAAAATGGTGATCAGGGATTTACGGGATTTTTTGGTGGTCCCGGCATAGACCAGTTGCCTGATGATCATCCGCTCAAACGTTTTTTCAAGGATTTTAATGAACATCACCGTCCGCAGGCGCGTCCGGGCCAACGGTCGAAACCGCGGCCGATCGCACAGGGGTCGGGCTTCTTTATTTCTGAAGATGGCTATATCGTCACCAATAATCACGTTGTTTCGGACGGAACAACCTATTCGGTTGTGCTTGATGATGGAACCGAGCTTGATGCAAAATTGGTTGGGACCGATCCGCGTACCGATCTTGCTGTGTTGAAAGTCAACGACAAGCGCAAATTTGTCTATGTTGATTTTGCCGACGATTCAAAAGTTCGCATCGGTGATTGGGTTGTGGCTGTCGGTAATCCGTTCGGACTTGGCGGAACAGTGACAGCCGGTATTGTCTCGGCACGCGGGCGTGATATCGGCGCTGGTGTCTATGACGATTTTATCCAGATTGATGCAGCGGTTAATCGCGGTAATTCTGGTGGTCCGACTTTTGACCTTAACGGTCAGGTCGTCGGCATTAATACGGCGATTTTCTCGCCTTCCGGCGGCAATGTTGGCATTGCTTTTGCCATTCCCTCGTCAACTGCAAAACAGGTTGTTGACCAGCTTATTAAAAAAGGTTCGGTCGAGCGCGGCTGGATCGGTGTTCAAATTCAACCTGTTACCAAAGAGATTGCCGATTCCATCGGCTTGAAGGAAGCCAAAGGCGCAATGGTTGCCGATCCTTTGGATGGACCGGCAGCAAAAGCCGGTGTCAAGGCCGGTGATGCAATCATTTCTGTCAACGGTGAACAGGTTGCCGACGCACGCGATCTTGCACGCCACATTGCAAATATCACACCGGGTGAAACCGCAACACTTGGTGTTTGGAGAGATGGCAAACAGACCGATATAAAGGTAAAAATTGCCGCAATGCCGAAAGACGAAAACAAGAGCGATGGAAGGGTTTTGCCTCAAGGCGAAAACGGTTCATCTGAAACACTTGATGATTACGGTTTGACTGTCACTCCTGCCGAGGAAGGCTCGGGGCTTGTCGTAACCAATGTCGATCCGGATTCCGATGCGGCGGATAAGGGAATTCGTCCCGGCGATGTTATCATGACGGTCAATAACCATCCGGTGAAGAAAGCTGCCGAATTTGTTGATGCAATCAAGGAAGCAAAGAAATCCGGACGTACAGCCGTTTTGTTGCAAGTTGAAAGCAATGGACAAAACCGTTTTGTTGCTTTGCCGATTGCCAATAAATAGGCGTCATATGTGTAAACAAGCTATGGCAAAGTTTTGCCATAGCTTATGCTTGTTTTAGTTATGCGAGGTGCTCTTTATGAAAGTTCTTGTTATCGAAGATGATCGTGAAGCATCGCGCTATCTGGAAAAAGCTTTAACAGAGGCAGGGCATTCTGCCGATGTTGCCGGTGATGGCGAAACAGGAGAAACATTGGCAGAAAATGGTCATTATGACGTTCTCATTGTTGATCGTATGCTACCGAAAAAGGATGGATTGTCGGTTATCATGGCGCTTCGCGCCAAGGGTATCGAAACGCCGGTACTTATTCTTTCGGCATTGGGACAGGTTGATGATCGTGTAACGGGTTTGCGCGCCGGAGGCGATGATTACCTGACGAAACCCTATGCCTTTTCAGAATTGCTCGCCCGCATAGAAGTGTTACAGCGGCGTAAAAATCCTAAAGAAGCCGAAACAATTTATCGCGTGGGTGACTTGGAACTTGATCGTTTGGCGCACACTGCCAAGCGTGGAGGCCAGGATATCATTCTGCAGCCAAGGGAATTCCGTTTGCTTGAATATCTGATGCGTCATGCCGGACAAGTTGTTACGCGCACTATGCTTCTCGAAAATGTCTGGGACTATCATTTCGACCCGCAAACCAATGTCATTGACGTTCATATTTCGAGACTTCGCTCGAAAATTGAAAAGGGTTTTGATACACCGCTTCTTCATACCGTACGCGGTGCCGGCTATATGTTGAAAGCAGTTGATAAACCATCATGAGCAGGATCAAAAGCCTAATGCGCACCACGGCCGTGCGCCTGTCAGCCCTTTATGTCATTCTTTTTGGACTGGTTGCCATCGGGCTTTCGATTTATATGACGTCACTCGCTGTTTCCATGTTGACCGAACAGACTGAACAGACGTTGAATGAAGAGGTCGGCAATATCGCGCATGCCTATCAACACGGTGGGTTACCACTTCTTGTGCGAACCATTGATCGCCGGTCACGTCAACCGGGTGCTTTTCTTTATCTTGTAGCTGATCCACAGGGACGGTTTTTGGCCGGTAATGTACAAAGTATAGAACCGGGACTCTTGAATGGTAGCGGCTTACTTCACAATTCCGTCGTTTATTCGCGGTTTGGCGATAGCGGGGAAAAGATAAAACATCGTGCTATTGCAACTGTAATTGATCTGCCAAACGGAATGAAATTGCTGGTTGGGCGCGACATCGGCGAGCCTGAAACTTTTATTGTTATTATCAAAAAGGCATTGATGTTTGCGTTGGCTGCCATGGCTGTTGGAGCATTGCTCATCTGGTTTTTTGTCGGCAGGCGCGCCTTGAAACGCATAGATCAGGTGACGGCTGCTTCCCAGCGCCTTATGGCCGGAGATTTGACAGGAAGGCTTCCGGTTTCGGGGGCAGGCGATGAGTTCGATCGGCTTTCTGCAAATCTCAATGTCATGCTTGACCGTATTGAAGAACTCAATGTCGGCCTACGCCATGTATCAGACAACATTGCCCACGACTTGAAAACACCTTTAACACGGTTGCGTAATCGCGCTGATGAAGCATTGTCTAGGCGCGACAAAGATGTTGATTATCGTCAAACGTTGGAGGCAATTATTGCTGAATCCGACCAATTGATCCGCACATTCAACGCTATCCTCATGATCTCCCGTATCGAGGCCAGCACATCGGTCGAGCATCTGGAAAGGCTTGACGCACGTCCTATTGTTGAAGATGTCGGGGAGCTCTACGGGCCGGTTGCCGAAGAAGCAGGCGTTACATTCAAGATGGGCAAAACATTTGATGTAACCTTGTTGTTAAACAGGGAACTTCTGGCGCAAGCACTCATCAATCTGATCGAAAACGCCATCAAATATGGTACGGTACCTGAAAGAAAGCCTTTGGTATCGTTATCTATGGCAAAAAATGCTGGCCGTATCGAAATTATCGTGAGTGACAATGGCACGGGTATTGCGCCTGAAGACAGGGAACGGGTCACCAAACGGTTTGTGAGACTTGAAGATAGCCGCACAAAACCGGGTTTTGGAATCGGCTTGAGTTTGGCAAAAGCCGTTATGAAACTTCATGGTGGCGAACTTATACTTGAGGATGCAAAGCCCGGTTTGAAAGCTGTTCTTTCTTTTCCCGAGTTGTCACAAGAAAAAATCGGTACAAAAAAGCCATAACAGCAAAATTGGTGTCGCATAACATCAAACAGAAAAAGCTGCAGCTTAAGAAAAACAATAACACAGCATTTCAATTTAGTCGTTTGTCATTTCTGTTGTTCATTAAATAGTCTTCTATTAATGTTGAAAGACATGAGATAGCACTGTCATGCCGTATAATTAGGGAAGACGAAGAGTGATGCAACAAGCTTTCTGGAATGAAAAGTTGAAACATTTAACCCCGCTTGATGCAACCGGCGCACAATGGCTGGCCGATATGACAGACAAAGCCCGTGAAAATGGGCTCGAAGAACTTGCCAGCAAACTTGGAAAAGGCAAGGGCCAGTCGGAATTTCTGGGTACAGTCATGACGCTTTCACCTTTTTTACGTGAAACGCTTGTGCGCAATCCGGCCTTTATTGCTCCGCTTCTTCATAAAGATATATCGGAACGGTTGCATGATTTGCTTGAGGAAACTTCGCGGATAGATAGGCTTGAAAATATCACCGAAGCGCTTTTGATGGCTTCACTGAGGCAAAAAAAACTTGAAATGCATGTGTTGATTGCGCTGGCTGATCTTGGCGGGCTCTTTACATCTGCCATGACGTCGGAATGGTTGACAAAACTTGCCGAGGTTACACTCGGGGCTGCCCTGCGATTTTTATTAAGAGATACACATAATCAAGGCAAAATCAGTCTTGCCGATTACAACAATCCGGAAAAAGGGTGCGGACTCGTTGTTCTCGGAATGGGAAAACTCGGTGCTCGCGAACTTAATTATTCTTCCGACATAGACCTTATTGTTTTTATTGACGAAACGTCGTCCCATATTGGCGAACCATTTGAAAGCATAGATGTTTTTTCCAAAATGATGCGTCGGCTTATCCGTATCATGCAGGAACGCACCGCTGACGGGTATGTTTTTCGCGTCGATTTGAGGTTGCGCCCCGATCCCGGCTCTACTCCTCTTGCTCTGCCAATAAGTGCGGCTCTCCATTACTATGAAAGTCGGGGACAGAATTGGGAACGTGCAGCCATGATCAAAGCGCGTCCTGTCGCAGGCGATATCAAGGCTGGTGAAGAGTTTCTCCACGAATTATCCCCCTATATATGGCGCAAATACCTGGATTATGCGGCTATTGCTGATATCCATTCAATCAAACGTCAAATTCATGCTTATAAAGGCCATGGGGAAATTGCTGTTCGCGGCCACAATGTCAAACTCGGACGCGGTGGAATACGCGAAATCGAGTTTTTTGTGCAAACCCAGCAATTGATCGCCGGCGGGCGTTTTCCCGAACTTCGGGGGAGGCGTACTGTCGATATGCTTGCCGAACTCTGTTCTCTCGGCTGGATCAATGTCGAAACACGCGATGTATTGAGCGAGAAATATGCTTATTTACGCAATGTTGAACATCGCATCCAGATGCTCGAAGATGAACAGACGCATATCCTGCCCGAGGATGATAGAGACTTTACCGCCGTTGCCTATATGATGGGGTACACAAATATCAATGATTTTACCCGCGATTTTCTGGAAACGTTGACAACCGTCGAACATCATTATGCAGCATTGTTCGAACAGGAAAAGGAACTAGGGTCGGAGGCCGGAAATCTGGTGTTTACCGGTGAGGATGATGACCCGGGCACGCTTGCAACATTATCGAAATTGGGCTTTTCACGCCCCAGTGATATTTGCCGCATCATCCGGACTTGGCATTTCGGGCGTTATCGTGCAACCCAATCTGCAGAAGCCAGAGAAAGATTGACAGAACTGACACCTGCGCTTCTTAAAGCATTTGGTGCTACCAAAAGAGCAGACGAGGCCTTGTCACGGTTTGATGCTTTTTTACAGGGGCTTCCGTCAGGTATCCAGCTCTTCAGCCTGTTACAATCCAATCCTTCGTTGCTGGATATGCTGGTTCTCATCATGAGCTCGGCACCGCGTCTTGCCGATATTATTACCAGAAAACCGCACATTTTCGACGGTATGCTTGATCCGGCAATTTTTGCCGAATTGCCGACAAAAACCTATTTGCAAAACCGGCTGGAATTTTTCTTAAGCGGCGTTTCCAACTATGAAGATATTCTTGATCAATTGCGCCTTTTTGCAAGTGAACAGCGCTTCCTCATCGGCATCAGGCTTCTTAACGGTGCTATCGAAGGTGAGCGCGCTGCACGTGCTTTCACTGATCTCGCCGATTTGATGATTGCCAATACACTTGAGGCCGTCGAGCAGGAATTTTCCCGTGTGCATGGTTTTGTCAAAGGCGGACGCGTCGGAATATTGGGGATGGGCAAACTTGGTAGCCATGAGCTTACGGCCGGTTCCGATCTCGATCTTATCCTGCTTTATGATTACGACAATAAGACAGAAATGTCGGATGGTGAAAAGCCGCTTTATATTTCCCAATATTACATGCGTCTGACGCAACGTCTGGTATCGGCTTTGTCGGCACCGACAGGCGAGGGGGTTCTTTACGAAGTTGATCTGAGATTGCGTCCATCGGGAAATAAGGGGCCGGTTGCTGTGCCGTTCGAGGCATTCGGAAAATATCAAAGAAATGAAGCGTGGGTGTGGGAACATCTGGCACTCACCCGTGCGCGCGGCGTTGCAGGCGACCAATTGTTTTTGCAAGAGCTTGAAGATGAAGTGGCCGCTATTATTGCTTTAAAGCGCGATAAGAAAAAGGTTTCCCATGATGTGCGCGAAATGCGCGAATTGATCGAGCAGGAAAAACCGCCGATCAATATATGGGATTTCAAAACAATGCGTGGTGGGCAAGTCGACCTTGAATTCATTGCTCAATTCGCATTGATTACGCACCAAAGCGAATTTGTTGTAGGCCGTACAACAGGCGAAGTTCTGGAAAAATTGCCCCAATCCTTCTTGTCTATCTCTTCCGTTGGCGAACTTCATCATGCTTATCGCGTATATACAAATTTAAGTCAGATGATGCGGTTATGCCTGAATGACAAGCTCGATCCGGATGATATGCCGCCGGGGCTGGCAGATCTCTTACAAAGGACTGTAGGCGAACCGGATTTGAACCACGTCGAGAGCCTGATTGTTGAAACGGCAAACACTGTTAGCCAAATTTTTGATGACGTGGTGGCCTGAGTTTTTGTGGATAGAGAGCGGGAGACTAATTTCTTATCCCGAAAACTATAAATTGCGTCAGTCTGTTAAGCTTATCGGCAAACGCTGTTGCACTTTTTTCTGTTTGTTGTTGGAAAATGCACTATCAGGCAGCATCAACAACAATCCGGCATAAGAAACAAATTGAACGTTGAAAAAGCTTGCAGTTTGCGGTGACCGTAAAGCCTCAATTGATCGTCGTTGCTAGCTTTTTATAGGGGGAGAAATCGCTCACGGAAAGATTGGCGAACAATCAGGATTATGGATGGGCATGATAATGAACGGCGGGGATGATGAACGGGCACGTGTGAAAGTTAAGCGACGCCGCCTTTTTCTGACAGAGGTTGCGAGTTTTCTCTAACGATCACCATAGAAAACCGAAGTGGAGAAGAGGGATTATTAACGAACACATTCCGAACGAATGAGACTTTAAAGTTTGATAGAAGTTAGTGTTTCTGGGTAATCGGCAAGGTGATGGTAACCGTTGTTCCCTTGCCTTCTTTTGAAGCAATATCAAGCGCTCCGCCATGAAGTTCGACCAGAGAACGAGAGATTGCAAGTCCAAGACCGGAACCGGCATGGGTTTTGGTAAACTGGTTTTCAACCTGTTCAAAAGGTTGACAAAGTTTTGCAATGGCCGATTCAGGAATACCAACACCGGTATCGGCGAAAACAAAGACAAGTTTGTCGTCTTTCTGATAGCCCTTAACGTCGATATGGCCACCTGACGGAGTGAATTTGACTGCATTAGAAAGAATATTGAGGAATACCTGATGAATGGCTCGCCGGTCGATATCGCCATGGAGTTTCGGTGTAATATCGGCTGTTACAGTGATATTCTTTTCTTGTGCCTGCGGCGTCAAAGTACGCAATGTCTCGCTGATAATCGGCTCAAGATCGGCATTTTCGCTTGAAAGGGTGAACCGTCCGGCTTCGATCTTGGACATATCAAGAATATCATTGATAAGTGTCAGCAAATGCGTACCCGAATTATGGATATCATTCATATATTCGGCATAACGTTCTGATCCCAATGGGCCAAAGGTGCCCTGTATCATCATTTCCGAAAAACCGATAATGGCGTTGAGCGGCGTTCTCAATTCATGTGACATATTTGCCAAAAATTCGGATTTTGCCTTATTGGCGCTTTCGGCACGTTCTTTTTCCGATTGCAGACTTTCATTCAGTTTTTCAACTTCGGTGGCGCGCTGTTGAGCGCTCTGGCGGGCGAGTTTCAGTTCCTGAATAAAGGAATAAAGCCGTCTCTCGCTATCTTCCAAACTTTTTTGTTGTTGTTTGAGTTCGGAAATGTCGGTACCAACCGAGACCAGACCACCATCCTGCGTACGGCGTTCGTTAATTTTGAGCCAGCTTCCATCAGCCATTTGGCGGATACTGGTAAAGTTGCCGGTGTCATCATGCTCAACCGACATTTCGTTGATGGCAGGTTTTGCCATTGCCTCGACTGTAGCCCTTTGCACCCCGGGTTGCAACATGTGGTCGGGAAGTGAAGCATATTCACGGAACTTGCTGTTTGACATGACGAGACGCCCTTCCGAATCCCACAGCACAAAGGATTCCGAAATGTTTTCTATAGCATCGCGAATACGCAGATCAGCTTGTGCCGTCTGCTCGGCAAATTGATGTTGTTCGCTTATGTCAAATGAAATACCGACGAGGTGGGCTTCTTCTTCTTGAGCAACCTCGGCACGAATACGCATCCAAACATAATGGCCATCCGCGTGGCGCATAGGAAGGTTGATATCAATGTGATCTTTTTCACCGCTCATTAAATCACGTGCCAGTTCATAAAGATCGGCATCGGCAGGATTGATTATGGAAGTGATTTCAGAGATCGACAGAAGTGCATCTTTCGGTTTGAAACCAAGCATTTCATACATGGAACGCGACCAATAAACGCGTCCGCTTGCCATGTTCCAATCCCATAAGCCGCAACGCCCGCGCATCATCGCCATGTCGATGCGGTTCTGGATTTTTTCAGAAATGAGATCGGTATCACGAACACGCGCAGCCTGCGCATAATAGGCGTAAAGAATGGCTAGTATGACGCCGACTGTTCCGGCGAAAATCGTGATATTGATTGAAACGGTTTTGCGCCATTCAAGGTATATCTGCTCGCTTTCTTCTCCGACAAACACACCGAATTTTCCTTGCGCGGCCTGGTCGAAAGATGCCAATGAAGCTTTTCCGTCAATTTTGACTTCCATCACACCGGCACTGCGTCCGAGTACAAAGAGAGCTTGTGCATCACCAACTGAATCCGACAGGGGACGATTGATCAGCGTCTCCATCCCCGAGGCTGCAACGACAGTGCCTGTTTCATCAACGATAGCAATACGGGCCGAGCTTGCAATCAAACCCTGTGTGCGGAAGTCGATAAGGATGTTTTGCAAATCGTTGTTTGAAATTGAACCCGAATTCGGTTCATCCTGTTCTTTTGAATAGACAGCACGGTCAACAGAACTGCCGATATGTCCGGTTGCCAGCATAATGGCCGATCTTGTTGTCGTATCAATTGTTTGCCGCCATTCGTAAAGCTGGACCAGACGGGTTGCTGCAAGCAAAACAAGAAAAATCAGAATTATCAGAGGTATGGCACGACGCAGCCATGGCTCGATTGTGAGCAGCCTTTTATAGGCTGGACCAGAAAGCAAATCGACATGAGCTGACCCGGCCTTACGCTTTTTTTGCGAAGGTTTTGAATCAACAAACGTCCCTGTGGGCGCGTCTAACGCGTCCAAATGCGCCATTTCTGGCCCCCTCTAAAGTTAACGGATAAACCGGAGAACTGATTCGGTACGCAAAACATCCGAACAAGCCCAATGAATCAAAACTGATTCGTCCTGTCCAGCTTTTTCTTTGCGTGGGATCTTTTTTCATTCATCAAGCTTAGAACAAAAGCTTTAATAATTTTTTAACGCTGTCACAGCGTCCTGACAGGAAAAGGCCGTTTTAACGGGTAGCGTCGAGGAATATTTCAGAAAATTTTCAAGAAAAAAACGGGAAGAAATATCTTCTTCCCGCCGGAATTTCGATTGTTAACCGAGTGTGCGGCTTACGATGTCGGAAACGTCCACCGAAAGCTTTGGTGCTTTCAATATCCGTTCCAACTGTTCCTTGAGTTTATTTTGACGTTTTGTTTCGAGTTGCTTCCATGAGCGCGTGAGCGTTGAAAGACGCGCAGCAAGTTGCTGGTTTTCTTTGTCTACAGTCAGGATAATATCAGCGAGCAGCTTGTATCCTTCACCATCAACCCTGTTAAAGCCCGTCTGGTTCGAAGCTGCAAATGCGGCAATAAGCGCACGAGTCCGGTTCGGGTTATCAAGCGAAAAGAGCGGATGTTTCATAAGCTCTTTGACATGCGCCAAGGTTTCCTCGCCAGGAACTGTCGCCTGAACAGAGAACCACTTGTCCATAACAAGCGGGTCGTTGCCATAACGCTTTTCGAAATCGGAAAGTGCTTCTTTAGCTTCATCGGTTTCATTAAAATGATGAACCAGAATGGTTAGCCCTGCCATCCTATCTGTCATGTTGTCAGCTGTCTTATAGGCTTCAAAAGCACGGATAGGTGTGTTTTCGGCAAGTGCCAGATAATTCAGAACGGTGTTTTTCAACGCACGTTTGCCAGCCGGTTCGGCTTTTGGCGAATAACGGCCTGCTGTCTGCATTTTGTCGAAAACTTGCAGCATTTTCGATTTTAAATGTTCAGCCAGCGACTTCATGAAAGACTGGCGAACATTAAAGATGCGGTCAGGATCAACATCATGACCGATCATGCGGGCAAGTTCGACTTCCAAAGGCAATTGGAGGCAAAGTGACCGGAAAGCAGGTTCCAACGTGTCATCGTCAAGAAGTGCTTCAATAAGGGCTTGAAGTTTTTCAGGCATCTCGGGTTTTTCATGCGTATGGTCGGCAATTGCAGCAACCAGAGCCTTACCCATTAACTGGTTGAGTGACTCCCAGCGGTTGACCTCGTCGGCATCAAAGCGTGCGCGGAAAGCCAAGTCATCGTCACTTTCTTCCATCTTCAGATTAATCGGGGCCGAAAATCCGCGCAGCAGCGATAAAACCGGCTTTTCTTTCAGGTCCCGGATATGAACGGTTTGCTTTGCTTCGGATAAAACAATGACATTGTTTTCAATATGGTTATCGGCCTGATAGGGCATATCCTTACCGTTTTTGCCCAAAAGCCCGAAGGAAAGGGGAATAACCATCGGTTTTTTATTCGATTGACCGGGAGTATCGGGAACAGTCTGCGTCAAATCAAGTGTCAGGACACCATCTTTATAATGGCTGTCAACGGTTACTGTCGGTGTTCCTGCTTGCTCATACCACAGCATGAATTGTGATAAATCACGTCCTGAAACATCGGCAAAACAGGCGATGAAGTCTTCAATGGTGCAAGCCTCGCCATCATGGCGTTGGAAATAAAGATCCATGCCTTTGCGGAAAAGCTCGTCGCCAAGCATGGTATGAACCATGCGTACGACCTCTGCCCCTTTTTCATAGACGGTTGTCGTATAAAAATTGTTGATTTCACGATACTGCCGTGGGCGAACCGGATGGGCAAGGGGGCCAGCATCTTCAGGAAATTGCGCAATTTTCAGTACACGAACATCGGAAATACGATGAACAGGGCGCGAGCGTTGGTCAGACGAAAATTCCTGATCGCGATAGACTGTCAAACCTTCTTTTAAACAAAGTTGGAACCAGTCACGGCAGGTAATGCGATCGCCTGTCCAATTGTGAAAATATTCGTGTGCAATAACGCGTTCTATGCCGGCATAGTCGGTATCTGTTGCTGTGTTCGGGTCGGCAAGGACATATTTATCATTGAAAACATTAAGTCCTTTGTTTTCCATTGCGCCCATATTGAAATCGGAAACAGCGACAATATTGAAAATATCAAGGTCATATTCGCGCCCGAACTTTTCTTCATCCCAACGCATAGCACGTTTGAGTGAATCCATTGCATAAGCCGCGCGTTCCCTTTTTCCTTTTTCGACATAAATTCCGAGTTTTACTTTCCGCCCAGACATCGTGGTGAAGCTGTCATCATAATGGTCAAGAGCACCTCCAACGAGAGCGAAAAGATAGCATGGTTTGGGATGCGGATCTTCCCAGATTGCATAATGGCGTCCGCCCTCAAGTTTTCCGGTTTCTACGAGATTGCCATTGGAAAGAAGTACAGGCTCATTCTTCTCATCCGCTTCGATCCGGGTTCTGAAAACCGACAGAATATCGGGACGATCATAAAAATAGGTCATCCGGCGGAAGCCCTGTGGCTCGTTCTGTGTGCAATAGACACCATTAGACAGATAAAGCCCCATCAATTGGCGATTTTTCTTGGGATTGATTTGCGTGGCAACCTGAAGAATAAATTTGCCTGAAGGGGGATTGTGAATTTCAAGTTTATCAGGTGTTGCCGAATAGTCTTTAGGTTCGAGTTTCTGACCATTGATTGCCACTGACAACAGTTTCAATTCGTCCCCGACAAGAACCAGTGGTGTTCCCGGTTTGGTGTTTTTTCGGGGGGAAAGCGAAAGCTTCGATTTTACGATTGTTTCAGTGGGGTGAAGCGAAAAATCAAGCTCGGTGTTGGAAATTGCGTAATCGGTGGGCGAGTAATCTTCAAGACGATATACTGGAGTGTCAGATTTGGTCATAAATCGTGCCTTTTTATAGAAGTTTATCATGAAGGTAAGCATATTTTGTCGAAACGACAACCGGCTCGAAAAGAAATCTCTGTTCATGCACACCAATGTGAATGGGAAATATCATTTGCGCGACGGTCAAAACATTTATTTTGACATCGACGTTGTATATGAACGAAAAAGATGTCTTACGCAAAGCAACTGGCAATTTTATTCCTTCAGTCTTAACGACTGCCAATGAAACGCTTTACCGACAGGAGGAAACTCGTGCAAAAACAATCACCGGCTATTCCGCATGCCCCTTCGGGGAATGTCATGCTCGGAATCTGGATGAAGATTTTGTCGGTCGTCTGTTTTGTGGTGATGTATAGTTTTTTAAAGTCGGCCAAAGGCGTTCCGGCTGGCGAATTAAGCTTCTTTAGATCGTTTTTTGGCATTGTCCCGATCATCCTCTGGGTCATGTCACTCAAACAGCTTAAAACGGTGCTTTACACCAAAAACCTGACCGGACATGTTTTTCGGGGAATGTTCGGCACTTTTTCAATGCTATTCAGCTTTTATGCTTTGACCCTTCTACCGCTTCCCGAAACAGTTGCCATTGGTTATGGCGAACCGCTCATTCTTGTGGTTTTATGTGCCATCTTTCTTCATGAAAAAGTTTATTTTTATCGTTGGAGTGCGGTGATCGTCGGCCTTATCGGTGTGTTGATCATTGTTTGGCCACGCCTTACCATTCTTGGTACGGCAAATGCCGATGTCAGCGCTTCAATCGGTGCGCTTTCCGCGCTTGGTGCAGCAATCATGGCAGCCATCGCGATGCTGCTTGTCCGCAAACTTGTGTTTACCGAAAAGACAACGACGATCACTCTCTATTTCATGATAACGTCAAGCATTATATCATTAATTACAGTTCCGTTCGGATGGGTTGTTCCCGATTTTTATCAGGCCTCCATGCTCGTTCTGGCCGGTTTGTTCGGTGGCATTGCGCAAATTTTCATGACTCAGGCTTATAGGCATGCCGAACCTTCAACAGTTGCACCATTTGAATATACATCAATGTTGTTAAGCCTTTTGAGCGGCTATTTCGTCTTTGATGAAGTTCCGACAATAGCAATGTTGTTCGGTGCGTGCCTCGTCATCGGCTCGGGCATTTTCATTATATTGCGTGAGTCCCATGTTATCGGTAAAAACCATACACGCCACCGTGCACTGTTTCATAAACACCGTTGAGTGCAAATCCCGAATGCTTAAACCCGCTGGTCAAGCGCATTGCGGATTTCCAGAAAATCAGCCCAGGCTAGTTTCTTCTGGCTCGGTGTTCGCAATAAATAGGCCGGGTGAAATGTTGGCATAACCGGAATGGTTTTGCCGTTATCCATCTGATGCGAGAGCCATTTTCCTCTCGTGCGGATAATACCGTTTTTGACACCGGTCAGCACCTGCATAGCTGGCCCGCCCAGAGCAACAAGAATTTCTGGCGCAGCCAATTCTATCTGTCGCTCGATAAACGGACGGCAAAGCTCGGTTTCCATGGGGGTCGGAGTACGGTTACCAGGTGGACGCCATGGTATAGTATTCGCAATATAAACGCCCTCGCGTTTCAAACCGATTGCCGCGAGAATACGGTTGAGTAACATGCCGGATCGACCGACGAAAGGAATGCCCTGTAAATCCTCTTCGCGCCCCGGTGCTTCACCTACGAGCATCAGTTTCGAATGTGGCGTGCCATCTGCGAAACACGTGTTTTTCGCGGTAAGTTTCAATGTGCATCCGTTGAAGGATTTGAGTGCGTCGAACAGTTCATCAAGATTTCTGGCATTGCGGGCAAGTTCATTTGCTGTCGCTACTTGTCCTTCAATCGAAATACGCGGCGTTGCAGCATGGCGGGTAGCGGAGTGAACGGTTCCCCTTTGTGGTGGATTGGTTGTTTCATGTGCGGCGGCAGTTAACCGTTTTGCTATTTCAGCCGATTGCTTAAAACGATCAATTGGTTTGTCAGCAAGGGGCGTGTCGACACCGGCTTCGGAATAGAAGCCAAGCAATTCCTCGAAGGAAATCGTGTTGTTGTGCCGCTCTGACATATTAGCCTTTTGTTTTTTAAAGCTAATGAATAGACCAAGCAATAAAGCTCTTCAAGCTTGGATATCAGATGTTTTTGATAACGAACGCCTCGCATCATCGTAAGTCAAGTGAAGACGCTCTTGTGTGTAAAATCTTGTCGGATGATGCCGCTATTATGAAAACCGGTCAGACACGCAAATTGTAATTTTCCTTAATCGAACGGGTGCAAAAATTTGACTTTTCGGAGATGCCCTGAGCGCTATGGCGCCCAAATATTTCCAACAAAAAGCATTTATTGTTTTATGTCATGCAGCGCTTTTTGATGCGTTGAAATTTATAATGGTCGACAAACAGGTTCACCACAGCGGTTCGCCATACCGCTCCATGAGAAAACCTGCGGCTTTGAGAAGCCTTGCATCAGGAGCAATGTGGCGGATAAACATGGAAAGATCACGCCGCATCCGCTCGATCGGGCAACGTTCGATAAAGGCTTCCATGCCAAGTGATTTCTCGCAAAGGTTAAGAATTCGGACGCACACATCTTCCATCTGGTCATGCGCCAGAAGACAGGCCAGAACTGCATCGTCAACATTAGCCTTCGTGGGTTTGCGCGTAGCCTCTTCGACGAGACAAGCAGTTTTAAAAAGCATTGCAGACGCCGCCAATGTTTCCGATCTTGCTTTTGCAAGCCGCGTTAACTGAAAAGGGTCATCAAGGCGGTTCTTCCGGATGAGCATTTCGCGCCAGGTATCTATAATGGCTTCGGCACCCCCGAGATGGGCAACACTATGGCGCCATACGCCGCCAATATAATGGGGTTCCAGATGAAAATCGCCAGGTTTTCCCAAAAGATCGGATTCTCTTATTTCCATATCAGAGAAATCGAACGAACCGGTAAGAGTAGGGCGCATGCCCGAAGCATCCCAGTATTCGATATTTTGTCGGGCTGTATCGGTGACATCTACCACAGCAAGCTGGTCGCAATCATCGTCGTTGTTCCTTAAACGTATAATTGCGAATTCAACCATTCCCAATCCGGTTACCAGACGTTTTACACCGTGGAGCTTGATTTTTCCGTTCGGCAAAGTGGTAAATCTCAAAGGTTGATTGAGACTGGCACCCCAAACTCCCAAAAGAGCACCTTCTTTGACTTTGGAAAAAATGTTTTTTCTCAAACGATTTTCGGCAAAAAGTTCGATAAGACGCACGGCATGAAGATGCCCCTCGAAAAGGCGAGCCAGCGAAAGATTGGCTTTGCCAAGCCTGCGTAAAAAATCGAATGCGGCTTTCGTTTCATCTTCGCTTTTTGTCAATGCCCAATTGCTTCCACCAAGCTTTTTGGGCAAACAGGCACGAAGTGCGCCGCTTTCATTTAACCGTTGTAAGTCGACCGTCAACCCATATTCTTCTACGTGGTCGGCACTCTCCGAAATGAGGTCGAATAAGGCTTCGTTATTCGTGAACATAGGTGTTTCCATAAACATTTTTAGAAAATCTCGTTACGAGAAAATGGTCTGAACTAAAATGCGTAACGTTTAAAGAAATTCAAAAATAAAACAGAAAAAGGTTCATTCAGTCCGGATTTGGCTTTGTTTTTCTCAGAGTTTCATGGAATCGCCGGAATTTAACTGAGTTTTTGTGTCAAAACCGGTCAGATTTGAAACAGAATTCGGCAAGTACCGGTAGATGATCGGAGCCAAACCATGAAAGGCGTTTAACGCTTGTAGTTTTGATGTCCTTGGAAAGCAGAATCTGGTCAATAGGGAGTCCTAAATAAGGCCGTAAAGGGGCGGGGAAGCTATATGAGAGCCATGTTGGACCGATGCCGGAAATGTGACGTGTACCGGTTAGTCTTTCCATTCTTGAAACGGTGTTGCTCCAAGATACGCTATTGAAATCACCTGCAACAATTCGTCCGGAAATATTGCTCTCAAGATCATTTCTGAATGCACCCTTTTCGAGTTCGTTCAATTGTAAATTTTGCCCGAACGGCCATGGCCAGGCGAGATGGGCAGAGATGATATCAAGTTGAAGATGGTTTGGATTATCTCCCTGTAATTTTATTTTTGCTAAGTAACCACGGGTCGTTGTTGCATCATAACATGTGACGATAGGAGAACCGGAAAAACCGTATTGGGATAAAAAACTATCTGACAGGATAACGCCTGTCGCACCTGCGCGATCATTATCGGCTACGCAACCGATAATCTTCAAATTGTTATTTTGAAAGAAGTCGCGCCATTTTGCGGATGCTTCCTGCACCGTGATAATATCAGGCTTTTCTTTTTCTATAAGAGCCAGGAATTTTTCCGGAGTTTGATTGTCAAAACGCAAATTGGCCTGCAACAGTTTGACAGTCGAGCTTTTTAGTATTCCGGAGTTTGGCGAAACGCCGCCATCATTCATGCTTAAACTGATGACAACACCGACAAATGCAATCGGGAAAAGAGCTTTTCGCCAATATTTTGTAAGAAAAAGAGGTAGAGCCGATATGATTGTTAAAAAGGCCAGAGGAATGCGAATATCGGCAAGTGAATCAAAAAGCGGATGAAAAGGTGAAAATAAACTCGCAAATAGCGGTATAGTCGATAAAACAACGAAAATTAGCCAAATGAACGCAAAAGTTTCAAAGCCGGATTTGCCGGAATGTTCACTCATTCTGATTGCCGCCAAAAACGCGGCGCAAGCCAATCATTAATTTGTCGGTTGTGTTGTTACGGGAGCAAAAATTGGCTTAGCATAAGCTGGAGTTTTTGCGTGAAACAAGGCAAAAGCACCCAAAACAGCTACAAAAACCAAAGTCAAAAACAATATAGAAAAGCGGCGAATCAGCATAATTTGGCTCCCTTCGTTAACCATATTGCATAATTTACTTCGTCTGAAACCAGTTATCTTTGTTGGGCAGCATTTCTCTACAGTATTTTCAGTGATCTGATGGTTTTGCGCAACACTCTCAGATGAGCCAGGTTTTGCTGCCACCCTAAATATGGGATGACTATTTTGGTGTTAATGCCCAACCATTGGCTTAACTTCTGAAAAATTGGAGCTTTTATTTGTCATTTGTGTGCCAGCTTTTGTTAAACGCCTTGATAGATGAAAATTTGCATTTCGCATTTTCAAAAATTTATGAGTCGAGATGAAAAAGGTGGAGTTGATCGCGATAAATCTTTTCCATATCTTTTGAAAAACAACAAAAAACGACTGTTTGGGGAAAATTATTATTTTCCAAAAACTTGATAGTGGTGAAAATAGCAATTTTTGCCGCTTGCTTGTGGGGATAGCCATAAACACCGGATGAAATTGCAGGAAATGCGACAGATTGGAACTGCTCGTTTTTTGCAATTGCAAGCGAATTGTTGTAGCATGATTGAAGTTTTTCTGCTTCATGGTCGACGCCGCCATACCAGATCGGTCCGACTGTGTGGATAATGTAGCGAGCGGGAAGACGGTAACCTTTTGTGAGCTTGGCTTCACCTGTTTTACAACCATTAAGCGCCTTGCATTCGGCAAGCAGTTCGGGACCAGCTGCCCTATGGATTGCGCCATCCACTCCGCCACCGCCAAGAAGAGTTGTATTGGCTGCATTGACAATGGCATCAACATCAAGCGTCGTAATGTCACCACAAATGACGGAAACACGATTCTTGTCTATCATCAACGATTTCCTCCGTGTTTGGCAATTCCGGTTGATTGCATTGTGGTCCTTTTCAAGTGAAGTGGAAATAGCCAAAAAGTATTGGAAAAATCTATAAAAATGAAACATGCAAATCGGACTGTGATTAAAGACGGCCTTTTAAACTCTTAAAAAATTTAACTTTTTGAAAAAGAAGCGACACGTTCCAGCAACAATTGATAGACATAGTTTTTCGCGTGTTTGACTGCATCTTCCAATGAGTTACCTTTGGCTATCTCGCAGGCGATTGCCGTTGATAAGGTGCATCCTGTTCCTCGCATCGTTGCGTTGAGACGTGCATTCGAAAAATTGGTGGTACGGGAAGAGGAAACAAGACTATCGATCGCAATATCTCCCGTTTCATGCCCGCCTTTTGCAAGAACATATTTCGAACCGGAAGCTAACAGTTTTTTTGCCTGCTCGATCGTTTGGGAATGATTTTCGGAAAGGTTTTCACCGGTCAAAGCAGCAAGCTCGGGAAGATTTGGCGTCACGAGATAACAATATTTCAACAGCTTTTCTTTAATGGCAGTCACTGTTCTGTCATCCGCAAGGACACCGCCTGATGAAGCGCGGATGACTGGATCAAGTATAACCGGAATATCAGAAAAATTGTCAAGAACGCTGCATATTGCCGCGACAATCTCGGGCGATCCCGTCATTCCCACTTTAATAGCCAAAATTTTATCGGACCGGAGCGCTGCCAACATTTGCCCGCGGATAATATCCCCATTCATCGGCAGCTTCGTTTCGACGTGGTGGTCATCCTGCACATTAACGGAAGTGACAGCAAGCCCAGTTCTGACCGAAAAATGGCTTGCTGTTTCGATATCACGGACGATACCCGCACCACCTGTAGGATCAGTTCCGGCAACGATGAGTATTTTGGGCGTCAGCGCCATTTTTGTGTTGCTTCCAGCCATTGTTTTACACGGTCTTCGGGATTTTCGTTCATGGCAATATCGGTTACTACAGCAGCACTATCGGCACCGGCTTCCAACACAGCCTTGGCACGTTCCGGATTCAATCCACCGATTGCAACCAGAGGAAGATCACCAACGAGCTTTTTCCAGCGGGTCACTTTTTCCAAACCTTGAGGTTGCCACTTCATCTTTTTCAATATGGTTTGATAAACAGGCCCTAAAGCGACATAATCCGGCTTCACGGCAAGCGCTTTATTGAGCTCGCTTGCATCATGGGTACTGACACCGAGCTTCAATCCTGCTTTCTTTATTTTGTCGACATTGGCATCAACAAGATCTTCCTGACCGAGGTGAATAAAATCACATTTTTCCTCAATTGCCGCTTTCCAATAATCATTGATGATCAACTGACAATGAAATTGCTTGCAAACAAGTTTTGCTCTCTGGATATGCTGATGAAGAACCTCTAAAGGCACGTTTTTCATGCGCAGTTGCACCAGTTTGACACCAAGCGGTATCAGTTTCTCGATCCAGTCTGCACTGTCAACTATAAGGTAAAAGGGGTCTAATTTGATCAAAATACTGCCTTTCCAAACACCGGTGTTGAAGGAACAGCAACATCTCGTGGCTCCAACATTCCGGCTTTATATGCACTTTGTCCGGCTTTTATAGCATGTGCAAACGCCTCTGCCATCAATACCGGATCACCAGCCTTGGCGACGGCTGTATTGAGCAATACACCATCATAACCGAGTTCCATAGCTATTGCCGCATGAGACGGGCGACCAATTCCGGCATCCACAATCAAAGAAAGCTCCGGAAAATTGGCGCGAATTGTACGCAAGCCGTCAAAATCCCTGGGTCCTTTTGCCGAACCGATAGGGGCACACCAAGGCATAATGACACGACATCCTGCATCAGCGAGCTTTTCTGCGACAATGAGGTCATCTGTCGTATAAGGAAAAACCTGAAATCCTTCTTCGTTAAGAATGCGGGCAGCTTCGACCAAAGCAAACACATCCGGCTGCAATGTGTCGGCATTGCCTATAACTTCCAGTTTAATCCAGGGTGTTTTGAAAAGATCACGCGCCATGTGCGCCGTTGTAACAGCTTCTTTTACTGTAAAGCATCCGGCGGTGTTTGGTAAAATGGATACGCCGAGGGATTGAATAAGAGAAAAAAACTGGCCTCCTTGTTTTCCGCCTGCCGTCTCGCGACGTAGAGATACCGTTACAACCTCTGTATGGGAAGCACGTATTGCCTCCTCAAGAATTTTTGGTGATGGATATTGTGCCGTTCCTAACAGAAGATGGGACGAAAATTTTTTATCATAAAGTTCAAGCAACGTGCTCAACCTCCCTGCATAGGGCTTAGAATTTCAATTCTATCGCCGTTTTTTAATTTGAAATGTTCGCGTTCGCTTTCACTGACAAGCTCGGCATTGACTGCTGTCGCAAGCCAATTACCTTCAAAATCAAGTTCGTTTAAAAGAGCCGAAAGCGTTTCGGCGCGTACATTCTTTTCTTCATCATTAACGAATAACTGCATTTTTTATCAGCCCATTACAATTTCAGTTACCTGACGGGCCATCTCGGGCGAGATGAGGTATCCGTGGCGGTGCATGCCGTTGACATAAATGTGGTTCCCGTCCTGCTTTACTCGCGGAAAATTATCCTCATAGGCAGGGCGTACGCCTACTCCGATTTCTACAATGTCGGCTTCTCCAAAGGATGGATGAATAGTGTAGGCGGCATTCAGAAAATCCATCATTGAATGCGCCGTAATCGGCCGATCATCATTGCTTTCAATCATGGTTGCACCAATCATGAAGATTCCGTTGTCTCTCGGAACAATATAAAGCGGAATTCGAGGATGAACGAGCCTGATCGGTCTTGAAAAGGAAATCTCGGTATTGTGCACGAGCAACATTTCACCACGAACACCACGCATGTCTTTGTCCTGTCCCAGACGGGCGATGCCTGTTGCATCGACGATAAAATCAAAACCGTCTTCGCTTGCTCCAACGTCAACAAAATGCGCATTCATATCGGCTAATTTTTGTTTCAAAGCCAACAACGCTTTGCGAGGATCAATATGGCCTTCTGTCTCATAAAACAAACCGCGGTTGAAACGTCCGGCAAGGTCGGGCTCAAGTTTTGCAATTTCGTCGCCATCAATTATACGGTGCCCGCCGGTGCGTTGCGAAAAACGGTTCAATTCTGCGCTGTCTCGTTGAGGCGCAACGACGAGGGTGCCATGATGTGTTACCAGATCAGGTAGGGTCTCTGCCCACCATTTCATTGTCTGTAACCCCAGTTCTTCAACACGTGCTTCTGCACTTTCTCGTTCGCAATAGGGGGCAAGCATCCCGCCTGCATACCAGCTTGCAGCTCCACGGGGAGAATCCGCCGGAGCCGAGATTGTTATTTCAGCTCCCGCTTTTGCCAACATATAGGCGCTGGTCAAGCCGGCGACGCCACATCCTCTGACAAGTATTTTCTTGTTCATTTTTTGCATTCGCATCATCCACAGTCAAATGACGTTGCAAGAACCATCTGCAACGCCGGTCAAGCCGTAATGAACCAGATTAGTGTCCGGAATGTAAATTCTCGGCACACAAATTAAAACCGGAGCGGAATGATTGAAAATTAATTGACTGCCGCATTTAAAAGCGTGTCAAACATAAACACCATCCCTCCGCCAGTCCTAACTGGTTCAGGTTCAATGGGTCACTGTATTGATCAGATTTTGACCATTTCAATACAGACTCTCAGCCTCGAAAGGCTCCCCAAGGTTGGCTTGCATGTTTGGCTTAAAAGGTTATTTTGTCAACATCTATAAAGCGTGATTGATGAATGTCGCAAAGAACGCGACCGTCCCTTGAATGCATATATCCTTAAAGGCAGTATTCAAGATTTTTATATAAGAGAAAAGTTGTGACGAGCGATTTGATACGTTAATCATCTTCTTTTTCAAAAGGCAAAAATGAGGCAATGATCAACAAAAGCCAGCCGAGAATGTTGATTGTGCCACCGAGTGGAGCAGCATAAGGAAACAGACGTGTTTCAGCAAATTCGCGACACATGATATCCAAGGCAAAAAGTGCGACGCCAATGATGATGAAAAAGCCCGAAAGGCGCATGACGATGTTTGTTTTTGTTGCAACTGAAAGTCCCAGCAATGCGGCGGCATTACCAAGAAGCACAGGTGCTACGGCTTCATAATAGCCACCGATATGCGAGGCAGCAGCGTAAGCGGCAATACCACCGGCACCATAGAGGCCGGAAAAGCCGCATAATATACGTTTATTCAGATCAGACATATTTTTCACCCCTTATTTGCCGCGTCGAGCGCGGATGCAAAAGCTTCAGCAAAAAGATCTATCTCTTTTTGGGGACCGACGCTTACTCTTATGAGCCGATCCAAAACAGGAACAGAAGGCTTACGCACGAATATCGCCCGCTTGATCAGTCCGTCCAGAACGTCTTTTGCAAAATTTCCATCACGTCCACAATCGATCGCGACAAAGTTTGTCGCTGATGGTAACGTTTTTAATCCATGAGTTTCAGCAATTTTTACAATTTCTTTTTTTGCATTGTCGATTTTTCTTATAACTTCACCAAGATATTTCCTGTCCGCCAAAGCGTGAAACGCCGCAATTTGTGCCATTTTGTTGACAGAAAAATGATCCCGTACTTTATCGAACATGCAGACGAGTTCGGCTGGCCCTATCGCATAGCCACAACGTAATCCGGCTAGTCCGTAAACTTTGGAAAAGGTGCGCATACGCAACACGTTAGGCCAAATTTTGGACATTTCCGGCATTTCATCTTTCGGTGCAAGCTCACCATAAGCTTCATCAAGAACCAACAAGGTTGTCTTCGGTAAATTCGTTATGAAAGCCTCTATCTCATTTTTATTATGCCATGTTCCCAACGGATTATCCGGATTTGCGAGATAAACAATTTTTGCTTTATATTTATGAGCTGCGTCCGAAAGAGCCTGAAGATCGGATTTGTCGTTCGAATAGGGAACATTCACCAGTTTTCCACCAAAACCGGCTACATGGTAGTTGAACGTCGGATACCCGCCAAGCGAATTGATGACAACATCACCAGGCTCGATATATTGTCGCACAATCAATCCTAATAACGAGTCTACGCCCGGGCCAACCGTCAATTGCTCAGGCTTTAAATTATAAAGATTTGCCAAAGCATTTATCAGATCATAGTTTTCCGGATCACCATATTTCCAGACCTCACTGTTAGATTGCTGTAGTGCTTTGATGACTGATGGTGCAGGTCCGAAGCCATTTTCATTGGCTCCCAATCGGGCGCGAAATAAACGGCCTGTTTTCCGTTCGATTGATTCCGGTCCTGTAAAGGGAACGGTAGATGGGAGAGACGCAACAAGCGGCGTAACAGCCGGGAACTCAAATTTTGCTGACATTGTTTATTCCAGTTAAAACGGCAACAGGCAAAAGCGCATTTTGGCATCACTAGCACAAAACACCCTTGCCCTGAATATCAATAAATCGTTATGACGTGGAATTAAATGATGAATTTTGAATGACATTTCGATTTCACGTAACGCAAAAACCGTTTTTTCAGTATGCCAAATTCAAATTTTATGTATTGAAAAATATGAATCTATTTTCAATAATAGTATTAAAATTTATATACTTTTTATAAAATTTATATAAATAAGTAAAATTAAAAATTAAACTAATAGTTTAATTAATAACTTATATAAAATTTATTAATAGATTATTTTTATCAAAAATTAAAAAAACATCCGGATTAAAAATAGCTGGTTATCTTTTTAAAAATTTCAAAACGGTTCAAAAATGTTTTGTTAGATCGAATTACCGAAAGACATTTTTTATGCAACTTTCAATTTTACCTGATAAAAAATCTCTAACCGGATTGTGTGATTACGTCTTGAATATCTCCAGACAAACAGGATGAGCCAACCCGTCTATCATGATTTTACGGACAAAACCATATTCTGTTCTTATAAGAAAACCCTTCACCCTAAGTGAGTTAATTAAATTTACGAAATGCAAGTTGATGAAGCTGAATCTGTTGAGGGAAAAATTACCGGAACGCGAGCCGATCACAATGTTACGCTTGCGACTTGAGTAATCTTGACAGGTAATCACAAAGGTAGAGACAAGTGCGTTGTAAAGTTTAATATCACAGCTAATAGGCGCGTTATCACGACATATTCAAAAGCCACTTTAAAATCCTGTCAGGCATAAAAAAACCGGTGGCAAAACCACCGGTTCTTATTTTCAATCAATTCAAGAATTAGAACGAACGTTGGATACGAACCATACCCTGAAAAGCATCTTGCCCCTTGAGGGAGTCATTAAGCTTAGCATTTCTAATCTCGTCACGAATGCTGTAATCATTTTCCCAAGAGACATAAGTCAATTCAGGAGTAATGACGAGACCCGGTACCAATTCATATTTTACGTTAACGGATGCAGCGAATGTATCTGTATCGTCGTAGGAAACTTGAGCGTTGAAGCTAGTCTTCTTGTTGAATTTGAAGGTTGTACCCCCCCAAACAGACCAGTCACCGCCCCAGTCACCGTAGATCGAGTTGATCTGACGATAAATACCGTACTTAAGGACACCATCATGGCCAATACGTGCAGCATGGTGACTACCGTCGACATCTTTCATACCATAGGTGTTATCAAAATTGTAGTAATCGTCAGCAGATTTATATCCGCCCATGACCCAAACGCTCCATTGATCGGTAACGTTCAAATCCAAACGAGCCTTGGCTGCCCATTCTTCATAAAATGCATCGTAAGCGCCAACAACGGAAACACCGCCCCAACCTTGAACGAATTTCAAACCGCCAACAACATTTGGTGTGTAATCGTCAATTTTACCGCTGAGTTTATAGCGTTTAAAGTTGATATCGCCGTCATCTGCATGGGAATAACGATAACCATACTTATCAGCGTTATTCAAATCATCGTTGCCTTGTTCAACACCCAAGATAGCGGAGAAACCGTTTCCAGCATTGAATGTGTAGCTGATAACATTGGTGCGTGTGTAAGCCATCGGGTTTACGATATCGTCATTGATGACGTTACCATAGTAACCTGTCCAATGGTTGAAGATGGATTCATCAAGACCAACGCGGATACCACCGAGTTCGATGAAAGCAAAACGAAGTTGACCACCAGCGGAATCACCCTTGTGATCCCATTCTGCACCTTGGTCCCACTGCGAACGCAATTCAATGAATGTGCGCAATGTGCCGAGTTCTGTTTCGGAAGCGGTGTGGAAACGGAGTGTTGCACGTGTACGCCATGCGTAAGTATCACGATCAACCTCACCACGCTTACGAGCGCTTACATTATCGCCGCCCTTGATGTCTGCACGGACATAGCCGGAAATACGCATGCAAGTCTCGGTTCCGGGAATGTAGAAATATCCTTCACCATACGCGTCGCAAACGCGTACATATTCAACGGGTTCAGGCTCTGCAACGACAACATCAGCTGCACGAGCGCCAGAAACTGCAATGAGAGCTGCAGCGGAGCCGAGAAGAAGGCTCTTAATGTTCATATCTGACCTCCAGTCAAAGTTAAATTTGGGTCGGGTTCACGAAGTTCAGAAAGTTGAATCCCGATCCCCTTAACCGAAAAAGTCGCACGCAAGCGCTCCTTCTTCATGGATCGAACATACCCGACATGAAGTTCGATTCAACAACGAATTAGGAAAAACCGCGTCTCCAACCCGAGTATCATTGATTGTTGTTGCAAAAATGACACAAAAATATATCAATCAAGCCATTTTGTTTGTGGATAATTAACCATATATTTTGTGTTAATTTTTCATTAACCGCTGATTTTGACCGCTTGTATACGATCTATTCGAGTCGAAACACACTTTATTCTCAATATGGAACAGATTTTCTTTTATTGCACAAAACCAACACTTTTCAATTCAAAATATAGATTGACATCAGCTGGTTTAGACATTGATCGCATTTATGAATGAAGATTAGCTCTAAATTTCTGGATCGAGAAACTGCCCGCTGATTGAAGCTATAAGCAGCAATGAAACAATTTGAAGCTATAAACAGCAATGAAACAATCCGGCTTTGCAACAGACGGAATATGACAGCGTGCAACAGACCGAGGATTCGCAGAAGTTAGGAAAGAATGTGCAAAGCGAGGAATTTGGCTAACTCGTCACGGCTAATTCACGATGATTAAGTCGCAATTAAACAAACCCATTCATTATATAAACTATGATTAATCAAGAACGAGAGATCGAAAGAAATCGTTTGGCTAAATGGCAGAAAGGCCTCTCCGCGAGAAAGACAATGCTCTGTTAGTGAGCAGCTACGCAGTGCCTTTGACAAAAATGTTTGAGACGTCACTAATGGGTGCCATTAATATGTATAAAATTATAGAAAATCGTGAAAATCGCTTGAACTTCCATCAAAGAATGTTTATTGGCTCCTCTTGGAGAGGTGGCCGAGTGGTCGAAGGCGCTCCCCTGCTAAGGGAGTAGAGCTCAAAAGGCTCTCGAGGGTTCGAATCCCTTCTTCTCCGCCATCCTACCTTGAAAAAAATCACTAAATCAATAAGTTAAACTATCTTAATCGGTTTTTTTGCCCTTTAACTCCTGCGCCTTTTAACAGAGCATGACTATACGTCCAACTGCGCCGCTTAAATTCGCATATTAAGGGTCAGTCAAGCTTAATTAGAATAAAATTCTAGGATGAATTGGTGTTTGGGAATCTAAAGTCCATGATAAGAAGCTTTGAATTTATCACGTCCATCAGGAGGGGGCATCCATAAATGATTGAACCTGCATCTCTCAGCATGGTTAGAAAATTGTCTGTAAGTAGTTGATTTCAATAATCGTTCGTTTCTATTAGTCAGTTTGATTGTAAGAAATTTCCACTGCTTTGGACGTTTTACGTCAGTGGATTCTGGAACCGGAGTTTTACGGCATTACTTTTTGAATTCGATTATATCGATACGGAGTTTTTCTGTAAAAACTAATGGCATTATAACAGATGTTTTTGCAAGTACTTGAAAACGCGTCTTACTTGACAAAGTAATATTTAAAAGCGAGATCAACCAAAAAGATAAAGCAACGGACGTATAGCGGGCGCACCCCATCTAACGTCTGATTTTACCCGTCCATAAAAGAATAAGAGCAATAATAACAGGTAGCATAAAATAAGCGGGCAGTGTTGCGGGATAAACTCCATATGAAACAAGAACGCCGCCAATCATCGAGCCTATCGACCCTCCGAGATAGACGGATGACTGGTTTAAACCGACTGCCAGATTACCATCGCCTTTATCCTCCCTGAGTTTTATGAGTTCATTGTTCTGGGGCACTTGCAACGCCCAGCCAACCGCACCCCATATAACGAGGGGTAAAGCTATCAATGGCAGATAGATGCGGGACAGTAAAACCAACCCCAGAAATGACAGCAAAAGCAATCCGAGAATAATCAATAGGATTTTCTTAAGATCATAGTCATCGACAAAATATCCAATCAGAATACTTCCACAAACGCCCCCTAAGCCCCAGTACCATAAATAAACCGTGACATAGGCCTCTTTATTTATGGCGCTCACAAATGGAGATAGGAAAGTATACATTCCCAAACTCGATATTGCTGCAAAAAGAGAGATCAATAGAACTCTCACAACGGGCCATTCGGATAAAAGAGAAAATCGGGATTTTTCAGATTTTATCATGGTTGATGGCAAGGCCGGTAAACATAGAGATAAACCGATGAGAGCCATACCACCAAGAATACTCACAATTATCATAGCGCTCCGCCAACCGAAATGATCGGCTATAACGAGCGAAGCGGGAACGCCGATGACAGTTCCAATTGCCATTCCCGCCATTATTGTTGAAATGGATTTGCCCTTGCTCTCGTTGCTGCTCAATCGGGTCGATGCAGTTATTCCACAAGCAAGAAACGCACCCGCGGAAACTCCCGCTATAGCACGAAGAATGATTAATGAATAAAACTCCGGAACGATCACACATGCCGCATTGGCAATAACAAACACCCCAAGATAAATGCAAACATTGTTTTTAAGATCACGATGTCCTGTCATTCCCACCAGAACGGGAGACAAAGACCATAAGGTAGCGTAAAAGCGGTTACCAACTGCGCGGCCAAGCCGATTGAGACGCCAAAATCGTTACTAATCAGAGGGATTAAACCGGCTGTCATATATGATGAAAGCCCCAAGGCTAATGCCGATAAGGATAAACAGATGAGTGATATTCTTATAGATGACATGTTGCAACGCTCCTTCTCATTCCGGTATTTTTTAGCTTTTAGCGTTGGCCATTATAAAAATAATGAGAGCGGAACGTTTAACACTTGAAATAGCGAATGGTGATCTAATCTTTTCCGGAAAATACCGCGGTATCCGAGCTTCCTTGCATGAATGACTTCGCCCATATGTTCCGGAACTAAAATATGATGACCGGAATACCGGTATGTAAAATCAATTAGTTTTTACCTAACTTTATTTATCAACTTTATAAGGGATTTTATAACAGATAAAATTACCTGCATTGCGAGATGAAACTCGTGAGATGAAATGCTTGTCGGATGGGCTGACGGGAAACTTAAACAAAGGAATTTAACAAACTGGTTTAATGCGAAAAACGAATAAGTTTAAGAACGTGGTGACGTATTCAATATTCGATAAAGTCTTATTGAAGCGGTGATTTTTCGACTGCAAGCCGATAGTTTATAGGGGCTGGAAGTTTCTTGGAAAATCGAGACGGAGGCCTATGCATATCGAAATCAAATAATCTGAAAGCTACGCAATGCGGATGTTATGTTCTATGAAAACGATTACGAAATCCGTTTTCAATATTAAAAATATTGGCTTAATTTTTTTGAATCCTGAATATTCAAAATTAAAAAATAACGTTTTTTAAAAGCGAAAAACTGTCCAAAATTTTAGCATTGGATCCGCACCGAAGCATGCAAAATAATATTGAGACAAATTTTCTAACAATCTTAACAATTATATCAATTAAATTTTTATCAAAGTCGAAAACGAGAAATCCATTCTTTGTCGGTTGTCTGCCAAGCGTTTAGGCTTTTTGCCGGAAAACATTTTATTTGATGTTTGTTGGAAATGGATTTTTATAATGGCAAATAACCAAAGAAAGCTTGGCTTTTTTTCACGCCTTCTTGATGATGTACCTGCTGGTGAACGTTACAAGTTGGCGGAGGAACAAATAATTTTTGCAGAAGAATTGGGCTTTGAAACCGCCTGGGTTGCCCAACACCATTTTCACCCTCAAGAAGGTGGCCTTCCATCGCCTTTTGTTTTTCTTTCAAATGTCGCTGCAAAAACCAAAAGGATAAAGTTGGGAACGGGAGTTATCACTTTACCGATGGAAAATCCCGTGCGCGTTGCAGAAGATGCAGCGGTTGTCGATCTTTTATCGAATGGCCGTCTGGAACTGGGGTTTGGCACCGGGGGAACACGCGAGTCATTTGAAGTGTTTGGTGTCAATCCGGATAAACGTGGCGAAGTTTATGCCCACCATCTTGAAGTGTTGCGTCATGCCTTTGCCGGAGAAGATCTGTTGGATGGTAACCGGCTTTATCCAGGTGCTCCGCATTTGTTGCGTCGTTTCTGGATGGCAACATTTTCTCCGTTCGGAGGTAAGCTTGCCGGCGAAAAAGGCGACGGGCTAATGTTGTCGCGCACACAACCGCGTCCTGCTGATAACCTTTATGCTTCGCTTGATGAAATACAAAACCCGATCATTGACGCTTACCTCGCGGCACTGCCTGCAAGTGTCAAACCCCGCATCATGGCATCCAGAAGTTTATTTGTATCTCGCGATCGTGCCCATGCTCTCGAGTTAGCTGAAAAAGGATTAAAAAAGGCTGCCAAACGGTTGGGTAAAGCCTTATCGAACAAGAAAAGCGACACCCTTGAAGATCTTATTGTTGCGTTTGACCAACATGTCGGAACGCCGGAAGATGTGATTGCATCGCTGAAGAAAGATACCTCGCTTAATCGTGCAACAGATGTCGTTTTTCAGGTGCACTCCGTTGATCCGCCGCACGAAGATATCATGAAATCGTTAGAACTCACGGCAAAAGAAATTGCGCCTGCATTAGGCTTGAAACTTGCCACACATTGAAACAGGATTTGCCAGGCGAATATTCGCTGTAAGGAACTAAAAATGTCCCAGCTTGATGTCATCGATAAGCTTGTTGGCTCGCCATTGGAGCTACGCAAACGTCGGCCAATTACGAAAGATCAGGCTCAAAAGAGTTATGAAGCGCTGTTTTTAAACGTCAAAGATGGCGACTTTTCTTTGCAAGGTCGCTTTGCAATTGCAACTTTTGTTTCCCGATTGCATGGCTTTGAAAAAGCTATCAAATTTTATGGAAATGAATTGAAAAAACTGCAACCGGATTGGGCGGACGTTATTCAGGAGGCAGCCGATTCTGCGAAAAGCACAGGGCCATTTGGCAGTTATCCCGATGGTCCGCTTACCAAAGAAAATACTTCCGGAAAAACGTGGAATGCTGACGCTAAAGTAAAGAATTTTTTGGGAGAAAAATTGGCAGCCGCATTGACGCATAGTCATCTTCTTGTTTTTCACCCGCGGGATTGTGAGGCACACCATCTCGAAGCATTGAAACAAGCCGGTTGGAGCAATGATGAAATCGTTACTCTTTCACAACTGGTTGCTTTTTTGAGCTTCCAGTTGAGACTTGCTCTGGGGCTAAAAGCACTGGCGGCGAATAAAAAAACAAATTAACGGCAACTTTCAAGCTTTGTTGAAAAGCTGCATAATAACCCACTTTTATAATCGGGAATTGAACGAGAATGAACACAAAATCCGTTAATTCGACCAAGAAAAGTAAAAGACCTAATGTCTTTACGCGCGAAAACCTCGATTGGATTGCTTGGATCGAACCGGTTGCGGAAGACAGTTTGAGCGAACGTCAACGCGGGGCTTTAGTCGAACCCGCTCGTGCAAAATCGGATTATTTCCGTTTGCTGGCGCGCGATCCCGATATATTGGAAGCGCGAACAAGGACAGATAAAGATATTTTTTATAATACTGTGGATGGCTTGCCCCGTGCCGAGCGGGAACTTGCGGCCGCTGCAACATCGCGCTTTAACGGCTGCATTTATTGTGCTTCTGTTCATGCCAGACATGCGGCTGTTTATTCAAAAAAACCGGCTGATGTTGACGAACTCCTCGATAAGGGGATCTCTGCCGATTTAGGAGAACGCTGGAACGCCATTGTTTCTGCTGCATCAACACTCAGTCAAACACCGCCAGTCTTCGGACAAACAGAAATCGACGCGCTTCGTGCCGCCGGTCTTGATGATGATGAAATTTTCGATGTTATCCACGCTGTTAGTTTTTTTAATTGGGCCAACCGTTTGATGTTATCACTGGGCGAACCGGAACTTGAGCAAAAATAACATGTCTGAAGTTCATGCTTCGATCATAAACAAGCCGATTGAGGGAGAACAAAAGGCACACCCTCGGCAGGTATTTTGCCAACGGTGAGCTTGCAATGATAGATTTCACGCAGCATGGGTGTGGTCAAGACTGCTGCTGGCGAACCTTCTTTGATAATATGTCCATGGTCCATGACAATAATTTTGTCACTATAATGGGCGGCCAAATTGAGATCATGCAAAATAGCAATAACGCCGCCACCCGCTTTTGAAAAATCGCGTGCAATATCCATAACAGCGAGTTGATGATAGATATCCAGACTTGCGACCGGTTCATCCAGAAATAACCAGCGTGGAATACCATTGAAAACCGGTTCCCAAATCTGGCACATTACGCGGGCAAGCTGCACGCGAGCCTGTTCCCCACCAGATAATTCATGATAAAATCGTCCTTCATAGCCTGCCAAATCGACCTTCTCTAACGCCATTTCAGGCAGTCTCTTCTTAATAAAGTCGGGATCAAGACTGTTTGAAAGACCGAGCGCTACGACTTCTCTGACAAGGAAGGGAAAACTCACATCGGTTGATTGTTGAAGGACCGCTCTTACCAATGCCATTTCAGACGGTTTTTTTCGGGCTATGTCTTCGCCGTTAATTGTTATTTTTCCACTATAGGAAAGTTCGCCGCTTAAGGCTTTGATAAGTGTGGTTTTTCCCGAACCGTTGGTTCCGATAATCGTGGTTACATGTCCAGCTTGTGCCTTGAAGTTCAGGCTGTGCAATATAAGGCTTTTTCCGAGGGTGAGTTCGAGCTTTTCGGTTTCGATCATGGGTTAAGTGTTCCACGTTGTTTAAGCAAAATCCACAGGAAGAAAGGACCTCCGATCAAAGCGGTGATGATGCCGATTGGAAGTTCGGCCGGTGCCACAATGATGCGCGAAACAGTATCGGTTATAATCAGCATGGAAGCACCGAGAAGTGCCGAACAAGGTATGAGAAAACGATGATCGGGGCCGATTGTGAGGCGCAAGATATGAGGCACGGTAATTCCGATAAAACCAATGTTGCCACTTACAGATACAGCACCACCACACATGAAAGCGACAAGAAAAATTGTTAAATATTTCAAGCGTTGAACCTCGAACCCCAGATGTCCGGCAACAGCTTCATCAAGCGATAAGGCGTTCATTCCGCGTGAAAGAAATGGCGCAATAACAAGACCGGTTAGAATGAAGGGGCAGGCGATTGCAACACGTGACCATGTGGCACCGGCGAGTGAACCAAGGTTCCAGAAAGTTATATCTCGCAATTGGTTATCATTGGCAATGAAGATGAGGAATCCCAATATGGCCGCACATAAGGCGCTCAATGCAATTCCGGCAAGTAACATCGTGGCAACCGATGTCCGGTTATTTCTGGTTGCGATAAAATACAAAATAATGGTTGTTATCAAGCCGCCGGTAAAGGCGCCGGTGACAATCGTGAAACTTCCAAAGAAGCTTATAAAAGACGGCGGCAACAGGGATGAACCGACAATGATGATAATGGCTCCCAAAGCGGATCCGGATGATACGCCCATGATTCCCGGATCGGCGAGAGGGTTACGGAATAAACCTTGCATAAGCACGCCGGAGATAGCGAGTGCAGAACCAACCAATGCAGCAAGAATAACGCGTGGTGGCCGGATGTTGACGAGCACCAGATAATCACGTGATTTGGAACTCTCTAAAAAGCCATTTCGAATAACCGATTTTAAAAAATCGGAAATTGAAACGTCATAAGCTCCCAAAACCAGACCGCAATATACGGACGTGAAAAACAGTGCGAGGAGTAAAAATATGGCTATTTTTCCCCGAATGCTGCGATCACCTTCGACCGGATGATATGAAAACAATGTCGCTACCATGTTGTTTTGCTCATGCGTGCCTGTTCAGATAAAAAGAACGCGAAAAAGAATGAAACAGGTTTTAAGCCAATCAACCACACCGGTAAGGTTTACGTGGCGGAAGTACCTCTCCGCTTTACAATCCGGCATCATTTCGTCACTCGCTTGTATAGAGAGTTTGAATGACTTCACGTATGGCAATCGGCGTTCTTGGACCGAAGCCTAATAGATAAAGTCCGTCCATTTGTTTGATTGCCCTCTTTTTAAAAGCCGGTGTCGTCTCAATCGCAGGTATTTTATTTATATCGTCGACTGTTGTGTTCGTAGCGGAATGAGCCATCAATAAAATCAGATCCGGTCGGGCGCCGATGATGGCTTCATCGGTAAGAAGCTTATAGCCGTTAAAGCCGTCAATGGCATTTGTTGCGCCCGCCAGTTTGATGATACCATCAGCGGCTGTATTCTTTCCCGCTGCCATGAGACGCCCATTTTGTATTGTCAAAACAAAAAGGATACGTTTCGTGTGGGGTAAATCTTTTAACAGCGCATCGTTTTTTGCAAACTCTTCATCAACAGTTGCTATCAACTGTTGCGCTTTTTCTTGTTTGTGCAACGCATGACCGATTTTTAAAATCTTTTCGTTAATTCCTTCCCTTGTAAAATGTTCAGCGACTTCAACCATCGGTACACCGGCATTTTCCAGAATTTCGATTGTCGAAGCGGGGCCACTCTGCTGATCGAGCAAAATGGCTTCGGGACGAAGAGACAAAATGCCTTCGGGCGATAAATTTCGCATGTAACCGACATCAGGCAGGTTTTGTGCCTCTGCCGGATAGGTGCTTGTCGTATCGCGGGCGATTAACCGGTCACCCGCGCCTAAAGCATAAACAATTTCTGTCAATGTTCCGCCGATTGATATGATCTTTGCGCCTTCGGGAAATTCATCGACCGGATTGGCTACCGCCTTCGCCGGAAAAAGCGCGATGACAAGTGTTGCTAAAAACCACAGAACAATGTCTGGTCGATCAGGCCGAAAAATATCCGGCCAAACAGAACGCGCGTCATCGTTATCAACGAAAACATATTTCATCAGCATCAATTTCCATGATTGTTATGCGACTGCCATATCCGGCGCAGGAGGAAGCTCGCTTAACAAACTGCGCCAATCCTCACGCTCCTGTTCGCCGGCACTCCGTTTTCCGAAAAATTGAATAATCATTTCGCCATTCTGGTCGAAAACTTCCAATGAACTGACATAACCGTCGCTGGTCGGTTTGCGTACATTCCAGATGCGTGAAATTCCCGATGTGAGCAGGTGCAGGTGAAATTTTTCGTCCAGAATATTGAACCAGCCGTCAATTTTTTTGAGTTTTTCAATTTTTCCGGTAAAAATCTGGATGCATCCCTTATTACCGACGAAACACATAATGGGAACTTCCCGTTCGGCAGCATTTTGCAGAAGAATTTCGACTGAATCGCCACGCACTTCATTGGCGAATTCGCTCCCAACAAGCTTCACTGCGTCGTGTCGGCCAATTTTAAGTTCTTTCAAAATGTCATGAAGCTGGTGAACGTCGGTCATTTGCCGCCAGCGATTGCGGAATTCTTCAATATCCGCATTGTGTATCGGCGAATTATTATAGGGTGTCGCTCGTAAAACCCGCAATTTTTCCTTCGTCGCATCAACCTTTAAAAAAGCGACAAGTTTATTCCATTCGTCAAGATCGGTTGTTGGTTCGGGATAGAGTTTGAAAACAGCCTCGCCATAAGCATCGAAAAACTGTAGGCTATCCACAATCCTGTCACGGACAGGCATGGTGCATACGAATGCAAATTTCCAATTGTTTTGGAAAATACGAAGATCAATTTGGCCAAGCGTCATAGAAACGTCGCTTCCGGGGAAAACATTCTGGAAATGGCCTTTCTTTTCACTCACCGCATATTCATTGCGGGTAAGAGCCATTACTTCGCCAAGCTTATGGGCGTTTTCTAGCAATAGTGGAACATCGATTTTGAGCCTTTGCGCTTTACCGGTCGGAATGAAAGCTTCAACCAGTTCGGCTTCCGAAATACCTATAGATTTTACAAATTCTCTATCCCGTAAATCCTTATCTTGCTCACGCAATGAAAGGATAGTTCCGCTCTCCAGTGTCATGGGTGTCCGCCTTTCTATTTATTCAGAATAAGTTTGCCAAAACGGGTGATTTTCAGCCGATAAACAGCCCCCTCATGATGGATCAATACTTCCTTTTTCGCGCCGAATAACGCTTTGCTTTCAATCATCATGAGAGATTGCCTCATCGGGTCTCTTGATTGCAATTCAAGGTTTCTCTGCATTCGTTTTTACCTGTCATCCATAAACATGATAACTTTTATCATGTTTTATAAAATGGCAATACACTTTTTCGTATAGTCAGAAAATGGAAGTTTCATTTTGTGTTCATGTCACAGCTCTTTCAGCTATTTTTAGAAGCCAAATTGTTAAAAGCGGTTACCTCGTAAGTCGGTCCGTTCAATCCAGCCCGCGCTCTATCGGGGATTGCGTTAGAATTTTTGTGTGAAGGAGATTTTGAATGTGCGTCCGGGCTCAGTGTAATAATCTTTCGGCGAAGCTGGCGCCGAAGGAAGATCGACTGCATTCCAATAACGCTTGTCAAAGAGATTATAGATACCGGCTTGTAATCTGGGGCCTTTTTTGCCAAGTGGTTGCCACCATCCGGTAAGGTCAACGAGTGTATAACCCGGAGTTTTGGCAAAATCAGAGTTTTCTTCAACTTTGTTGCGCTTTGCTGCTGCCGTCAAAGAAACATCCGATCCCCATTGTTCACGTGCATACCCCACACCGATGATCCCTTTCAGCGCTGGTATGGAATTGAGATGCTCATCATTGTCGGTGTCTTTTCCTTCAGCGTAGGCGAGAGCGGCATTGGTGTGCCAACCGTTTGAAAAAACAATATATCCTTTTGCCTCGATACCGGAGATGCGAACGTGAGCGCGATTGATATAATTCAAGCGTTGAAGCATGAATTCACGGTTTGCACCCAAATCGATTTCATCAATAAAATTGCGGTAATAATTCGAGAAAAGGCTAATGGATCCTCCAAGATCATCATTGCCGAGCTTTGCCCCTATATCGTAACCGTTACTGGTTTCGGGTTTGAGATCGGGATTGCCGCGTGTGTAATAAAAACCCGGATTGGTATAGTTCAGATAAAGCTCGGTAACGCTGGGAGCACGAAATGCCTGTGCCCATTGTGCGTAAAGCGTTACATCGTTTAATGCATCCCATTCGGCTCTAAGTTTTGGCGACAAGTGTGACCGGCTGTTATTTGGCGGATAGCCCTCGAAGCCTGCACTATGTTGATAAGCATAAGTGTCTTGCGGACGATGATCGTACCAATCGTAACGTAATCCGGGTGTCAATCTCAAACGGTTAGTAAGAAAACCAATTTCATCTTCGGCAGTCAAACCGAAAATCGTGCTATTTGTATCCGGAGAATCCGATTGGTTGATGTGCATGAATTTGCACGCCATGAAAGGCCCTTTAAACGGCGGGGGAGGGCAGTTATCCTCGCCTTCAGCATATTGTTGGAATTTTGAAGATGACGCTTCGGTTGCTAAACGCAATGTATGTGTTGTCGACCCTGCTTCAAGTTTTTTCAGTCCGGCAATATTGACACCATAATCAGTGTCGCGAATTAGATTGTCCCGCATATAATAACCTTTTGGGATGGATATGCGGTCGGATTCCGATTTTTCATCGGTGCGTTGCCGTTGCCAGTAAACAATTCCATGTGCTTCATCAAGGAAGCCGCCTCCATTATAGTCGTAAGACAGAGAGAGACGCTCACGGCGTTTTTCATCGTCTTCTGTTCCCGAACCTGGGCGGTAGGTGGATGTTGACAAATTGTAGGTATCAATGTCTTTGGAAAGATTGAAACGCTCGGCAGTGAAACCAACCCGTTGGCTGCCGTCGATGTGTTGATATAATTTGAAAAGCAAATTATCCTGATCGAATGTTGTCGGGTTCATATCGACACGGTTTGCACCATATCCTCCTCCAATGCCGTTGTTTTCACGCTGTTTCCCGCGCGTATAGCCACCCTGGAACAAGGCGTAAGTCTGTTGTGCACGCATTGCGAATGCTTCGTTGATACGCCAACTGCGATCGGTTGAATCATAGCTGCCTTTTGTCAGGCTTGCCCAATTCTTATCAGTTGTCAGAAGGTCTTCAGGATCAAGTGTGCGTAGTGCAACGACACCGCCCAATGCTCCCGAACCGTAGAGGCTTGAATCGGCTCCATGAATAATATCCAAAGTTGAAAGCGATGAAAAATCGAACAGCGATATGCCATTTTTGACTTGTCGCGATCCGTCATAAAGCCACGGAAGACGAATACCGTCGATTGTTGTCAGTACGCGGTTCTGGTCGAGCCCCCTGATATTAAAACTGTCGCTTGAAGAATTATAGTTGATAGCAGGATCAAGCCGATCAATATCATGAACATCGTCAACCTGTTTGTCGGCTATGTCTTTGGCCGTTTTACGCTCGGTTAAAATAGTAGGACTATTGAGTTTCAATAATTCGGATTTTGATTTAACGATGACGGGATTAAGCTGCGTTTCACTATTTTCCGCCTCCTGCGCAAAAACCGACATAGGAATCACGATTGTCAGGGGAACTGCGATTGTCAGGGGAATTGCTATTGCCAGCCCTCCCGATGCAGCACATGTTTTCAGTCTCGTCCCGATCTTAAGCAGCATTACCTCGTCCCTCGCTTTTAAGAATAATATGCATATGGAAAAAGCGCCTGGCTTGCTGGATTTTTAACCGGCTGGCTGAGCAGAATTTTCAACGCCCCGAACGTTGATCGGCTGCTTATACAAAACATGATAAAAATAATCAAGAAAAACCTGTGCAGGACAGAAAACCTGAACAAGACGGATTGGCGACGATTAGCTGCACTTATCTGCTATGCCGTAAAGATGTGGAATATGCGGGTCTCACCCAAAAGAGGCGGGAACTTGGCAAAAAGGTTTTATAAACTGGTTTGGTTTATCTTCAGGAGCGATTAACGCGGAAAGAGACGAAAAGTCATTGTATGCAAAAACCGGTTTGATTAAAACAAACGGTATCCCAATCATCATAGGAAATGTTGATGTTCATTCGTAAATTTTTCTGGCCATCACTTACAGTGATTGTTTTTATAGTCGTCATGGGGCTTTGGTTCGGAATAGGTGGGCAGGAAAGGCATCTTTCCATTGAGTTGAACGAACTTGGGGATGAAACAAATTGGCTTTCCTATGATGTGGACGGTTTTAATGTCACTTTGCACGGTTATGCCCCCGACAAAGCGGCACGTGACAATATAGTCGCAAAAGTAAAAGCACTTAAACATGTTCAAAATGTTGAATCCGATATTGTCATTCTTTCAGAGCAAAAAAACGATTATCTTATGTTCATCGTCGACGAAGACGGAATTACCGTACGGGGAACCATTCCGGTAGGTTTCGCACGGTTCAACTTGACCAATCTTATTTCGGCACAAAAGCCCGGAATGATGGTGTATGACGAAATGGATACCGGTGCCGTTATGCCGGAAAAATTCCAACGGGCCTTTACTTTCTTTTTGAAGGTTTTGCCGATGATGAACACCGGCGTCATAGCAGTGAAAGGTGATAAGCTCACCCTTGATAGGGTTACTCTTTTCAAGCTTAAAAATTCACCGGATGAAGATAAAAGCTTGAAATTGCCTGAAAACTATCAAATTGACGCGGCATGTATCTGGGAAAAACCGAATGGCGGTTATTGGCAAAATTCCTGTGCAGAGGCGAATTGAATTTCGGTGGTTGCGTCAAAAGCCGACGCAAGAAGCGGACGCGGACGGGATTATTGCTGATGATAAATGATTGCTTTTGAAAAAACGAAAGTAAGTCAATTGGATTTAAAAAAGCCGATGAAGTATATCGGTTCTATTTTTAATAGTTAGTATTTTGAAGCCGATGACGGCGGTAATCCGTTATCGAGCTGGCTACTCTTTCTACAGGATGAGCCGAATAATCGTTATAGCTCATGTATTTACGTTTCTTCATATTCCGTACTGTCCTATGTTGTCGGACGTTGGACGAACAACAGCGATGGAACATATAGAACTACTTCTGTAGTTTATTCACCTGTTACAAAAGCATCGTTTACGCTGTCATACAGGGTAAATTGGAGAAATTAGGGATATTATATATTGATTAGAGTAAAATCGTTAATATTATCCTTTTGTAAAATAGTATTTAATAATATATATAATATATTAACATAGTTATATGTAATAAAATTATTTAAAGAAATTAACTCTTATAGAAATTTTACATTATAAAAACTAAAAATTTTAAAATATTTCACTTTTCAACCGTGACGGCCGGCGGTCAGGTCAACATTGATATCGGCAGTGCCGGTAAGGCGTGCTTTATAAACCTGATAGTTTTCCATGACACGCATGACATAGTCGCGCGTTTCCGAGTAAGGGATACGCTCAACCCAGTCGACAACCCAATCGACAGATTGCCCGCGCGGGTCGCCATAACGGCTGATCCATTCATTGGCGCGTCGCCCACCGGCATTATAACCAATAAATGTCAGGATATAGGAACCGTTGAAGCGATCAAGTTGCTCACCCAGAAAATGGGCGCCCAAAGTGGCATTATATCCGGCATCGGTTGCCAATTTTTCCGGTTGCCATTTGATCGAATTTTTGGTTGCAACGGCTTTTGCCGTTGCTGGCAGAAGTTGCAGCATACCCTTGGCACCCGCACCGGAAACTGCATCGGTTTTAAATTCGCTTTCTTGCCGTGCAATGGCATAGGCAAGTGCCTTGCCGGAAGCAGAAATATTGGCTGTTTCTGGAATTGCTCCGACAGGGTGGGAGAGGGAGCCTACATCCATACCCCTGATGACCGCGCTTTTGCCAATCTTCAGGCTCGTATAATGGTCACCTTTACGCTCTGCCATAACGGCGAGCATAGCAAGTTCACCCGGGCTATCAAGCTCTTCTCCGAGTTCACGATAAAGGACGCCTGCACGATCGGAATATCCTATCGCTTCAAGCCTCTTTATAGCCATGACCGGTTCGCGTGATTCAAAGCGCTGGCGATCGCTTGCTGTCGGCTTCGGATAGGGAATTTCGAGCCTCTGTTCACCAAGCCGGGCTGCGGCAAGCTGCCCGTAAAAGGTAGTGCCATAATGGGCGGCACGGCGAAAATATTGAATTGCGTTGCTACGATTTCCCTGTGCTTCGGCCGTTCTGCCCATCCAATAAAACCCGCGCGAGGCTGAAACCGGTCGTGACGAGATTTGCACAATGCGGGAAAAGTGTTGCATTGCCGTTTTATTATCGCCCAGAAACCGGAGAGCATACCAGCCAGCATGAAATTCGGCGTCGGCCGCCAAGGTCGGACTTTCGGCCGAATGGGCTGCTACCAGTTGATAGGCGATTTTCGGCTTGTTTTCGTCAAGCATTTCGCGTGATAAAACGCGCCGTTCAATCCACCAGGCATCCGGATCAACCAGCGTAAGAGCATCTTTCGGCGCTTTTAACATAAGCTTTGCCGCATCATCACATTGCCCCGAGCGGCGCAAATATTGAATTTGGGCAAAAAGATAAAGTGAATCTTTGCGGAAACTTTTATCAACCGCTGCAAGTTTTTGGCGGGCGTTGGAGTCATTATTGGCAACAGCCGCAAAGCCTGCATAAAGAGATTGGGCATTCGCCAATTTTGCTACACGTTCGGCAGAAGAAATACGATTGGCATAAAGCATGGCGCGCATGCGTTGAAGATGATCTGCCGGAAGCAATGCCGGACCTGCTTTTTTCAATACCAGTTGTTCTTCCTGTGCATTGAGTTTCGCTTTATACCACCATGGTGCAAGAATTTGCCGTGCGCGTGCCGTTTGGCCCGTTTCCACCAATGCACCGCCCAGCGCTGCCATGCCTTGTGCTGTTACAGGAGTATAATTTCCAAAGCCGCTGATAATTGCTTGCGGGGAGTTCATTTCACTGGCAAGAGCGCGTTCGGAATTGCGGCGCATTGCTGTCATGCCGGGCCAGTCGTGCAATTCTTGTGCTGCGTTGAATATTTCGGAACTGGGAATGCCGGGTACGCCCGACACGCCGATTGCCCAAGTCAGAATATGACGATCAAGGCTATTTCTCGGCATGTTATTGCGAATGGAAATGGCACTTGCTGCTTGTTTGCTATAAAGTGCATCAAGACCCGATTTAAGACTTCCATTAACAACGACACTGTTGGTGCGCGGGATTGCGTTCGTTACAATTGCATCGGATTTGAGCGGTGCAACGGCTTTAGGCGTTGACGCAAAAGGACGGGCTAACGGTATAGGGGCATTGGTGTGAGAGGATGCTGCACGACTATCAGCAATCGACGTGAGCATACTCGTTGCCACGAAGAAAGAAACAGCCGTTTTTGCCAGAACACCTGACGAATATTTACGCATCATACTTTAAAAAGCCCATTTATGAATGTTTTTGTCTAACATAACCTCTAACCGTGAAAGACGGGTTAACAAGTTATCGTTACCCAATTCCGACATGCTTGAACATTTTGTTCAATCCGATTCCTGGTTGAATACGTCATTCTTTAAAATAAAGATCCACCTTTCATGCTCAAGACGGGCGAGCAGTGTAAAATCGACTTGCGTCAATTGGATGGCGATACTATGGTCTTAAAGGCATATTGAAGGGGCAATTGCCTTAATACTGAATATATAATCAGGGAGTTTACCATGCTCAAGGGAGCACTGACCGCACTCATTACACCTTTCGACAAAAACGGCAATGTAGCCGAGAAAACATTATGTGATCTTGTCGAATGGCAGGTCAAACAGGGCATTAACGGTCTTGTCCCCGTTGGAACAACCGGTGAATCGCCGACGCTCAGCTATCAGGAACATAAACGTGTCATTGAACTTTGTGTTCGTCAGGTTGCCAAACGCGTTCCGGTTATTGCCGGTGCGGGTTCCAACAGCACTAAGGAAGCAGTCGAACTTGCCGAATTTGCAGAAAAAGCCGGTGCGGACGCTGTTCTTGTTGTCACTCCTTATTATAACAAGCCGAACCAGAGAGGGATGTATGAGCATTTTTCGACGGTTGCAAAAGCGATCTCGATTCCCTTGATCATATACAACATTCCTGGGCGTTCTGTTGTTGATATGACTGCCGATACAATGGCAAAGCTGCATCACGACTTCGAAAACATTATCGGCGTCAAAGACGCTACAGGCAAAATTGAACGTGCAAGTGAACAACGCAGAAAATGCGGCAAAGATTTTGTCCAGCTTTCAGGCGATGATAGCACAGCTTTGGGCTTCAACGCGCAAGGTGGCGTAGGGTGCATTTCTGTCACTTCCAATATTGCCCCGAAACAATGTGCAGAACTTTTTCAGGCTTGCCGTGAAAACAATTTTGCCAAAGCACTGGAATTGAATGACCGGTTGATGCCGCTTAACCGCGCGTTGTTTCTTGAACCAAGCCCTGCCGGTGTAAAGTATGCAGCCGAAAAACTCGGTATTTGCACCAGCGTTGTGCGCTCGCCGATTGTTCCTATTGAAGATGAAACAAAACACATTATTGACGCTGCATTGAAACATGCAGGCCTTGTCAACGATTAATAGCCGTCTATCTGGTACTTTATGAATAAAAAGAACAATTCTTCGGCCTACAAGGTTGTCGCAGATAACCGCAAAGCGCGTTTCAATTACGAAATTCTTGATACATTGGAGGCCGGAGTGGTTTTGCAGGGCACCGAGGTTAAATCGCTGCGTGCCCATCACGGAAATATCGCTGAAAGCTATGCGAGTTTTGAAAACGGCGAGTTCTGGCTGATCAATTCTTATATACCGGAATACAAACAGGGAAATAGATTTAATCATGACCCGCGTCGCTTGCGCAAGCTTCTGGTGTCCAAGCATGAAATGTCACGTTGGGCAAATGCTGTCGCGCGTGAAGGCATGACCATTGTTCCGTTAAAGCTTTATTTTAATGAACGGGGAAGGGTGAAGCTTGAAATAGCGCTTGCTCGGGGGAAAAAGATTCACGACAAACGCGAAACGGAAAAGAAACGTGACTGGAATCGTGAAAAAGCACGCCTCATGCGTGAACGCGGTTAACGTTCTCTATAACTCGAAAATTTATCTGATGCGCTTATTTGTTGTTTGATGCGCTTCTGTAAAAAGTTTTCATTCATAGCTTTTCGTTTTTTAGACAGAAATCAATCCGCCCTTGAAAAAAAGATTAACTAACAAGAAACGGATGCCGGAAGAAAAAATGCCGGAAGAAAACGGCCATTGGACAAGCAAAAAACTTTTATGAGCGGACGCAATCGGCAGCAGGCAAGATGACACTTTAGCCTGAAACAGCCAAAGGATGTGCTCATATTTAAAAAGCGATTTCGTCTTATCTAAAGATCAGGCTTGTCCTCAAAAAATTGCCTCTCCGACGTTCCAGAGTAGGAAGATCGGTAGCGGACAAACAGCGTTTACGTTAACACAAAGCAGATCAATTATATTCGATCATTAAATCAGACTAGTTTTGATCAAGATAATCGCGTACTGCCGAAAAAATTTCATGAAACATCATCTCGGTCAGTCGGCCGGTATTGGTGTTATATCTTGAACAATGATAACTTGGAAAAATGCGCAAATGTCCGATATCTGTGACCTTGCCATGTCCAAAGGGGTGCTGCGCAATTTTCGCACCAAGTGCGCGGACGGTTGATTGATGGGCAATTGATCCCAACGTGACAACCGCTTGCAGTTTTGGCAAATTTTCAAGAAGCGGGGCAAAAAATTGACGGCATTGGTTGATTTCCGCACCAATCGGCTTGTTTTCAGGCGGAACACAGCGCACAGCATTAACGATTGTCGCGTCAATGAGTTCAAGGCTATCGTCCGGCCTAGCCTCGAACACACCGCGGGCGAATCCATATTTCTTCAAGGTCGAATATAAAAGATCGCCGGCATAGTCGCCGGTAAAGGGACGACCTGTGCGGTTTGCCCCCCTTAAACCGGGTGCCAAACCGACAACGAGAAGGCGCGTTGCATTGGCACCGCCGATCGGAAAAAACGGTTTGACTGGTCCGTTATGCCAAAGCGGCTCTTTATTGCGCCATTCTTCGCGAAAATCATGAAGTCTTGGGCATAAGCTACAATTTTGCGGCGGCTCGGGGCATGGTTCAAGAAACGCTTTATTGGAATGCTGGAGCATCAGTAAAATTCGTCGTCACCATTGTCATCGTCACTACCGAAAGGGTATTCTTTTTGCGGTTTATCCGACGGTGCGCGTCCAATTTCCGGTTTCAAGGTTGTAAGGTCAATGAAATGATCGGCCTGTCGTCTCAATTCGTCAGATATCATAGCCGGCTGGGTTGTCAGCGTCGAGACAACACTTACCTTGCGACCTCGTCTTTGGAGCGCTTCAACAAGTGACCGAAAATCGCCATCGCCGGAAAATATCACAAAATGGTCGACTGTGTCTGATAACTCCATCGCATCGACGGCAAGTTCGATATCCATATTCCCCTTGACCTTGCGTCGCCCGGCAGGATCGGTAAATTCCCGCGCATTCTTGGTGATAACACGGTAGCCGTTATAATCCAGCCAGTCGATCAAGGGGCGGATTGACGAATATTCCTGATCCTCGATCAGAGCTGTATAGTAATAAGCTCTAAGTAGATATCCGCGCTTCTGGAATGCCTTTAAAAGTTTCCGGTAATCAATATCAAAACCCAGTGTTTTGGACGTTGCGTAAAGGTTTGCGCCGTCTATAAAAAGGGCTATTTTTTCTCTCGGGTCAAACATCGTCTTATATCCATTTTACCATAAAGGCTTAATTTACAAATTATTACCGTTAGATATGTCAGCTCTTACGGCTCTTGCCAAGATAGGAATATGGAAAAATTATCAATCACATGCGGTTTTTCTTGTTTTTTCATTTCAAATTGTATATGCCAAATGCAAATCCATCAATTTACGAACTCTGAGGAAAGGGGCATCTATGGCCCGCGTTACGGTTGAAGATTGTATTGATAAGGTTGATAATCGCTTTGAACTGGTGCTTCTGGCAGCTCATCGGGCGCGCCAGATATCGCAAGGCGCTGAAATCACAATTGATCGAGACAATGACAAGAATCCGGTTGTGGCTCTGCGCGAAATTGCTGACGAGACATTGTCACCGGCAGATCTCAAGGAAGATCTGATCCATTCATTGCAAAAGCATGTTGAAGTTGACGAACCCGAGCCGGAGCCTGCTCTCATCGGTCACAGTGATGAAACCGACGACGTATTCGGTTCCGAGACCAAGAAACCGGATGAAAAAGTTTCATTCGACCATATGTCGGAAGATGAACTTCTTGCCGGTATTGAAGGCTTGGTAGCGCCGGAAAAAAATGACGATTATTGATTGAATAATCAGCTTTCTGATTCTTTTTATGCGCTGCTGATGAGGTAGCGCATATTTTTTGTGATTTTGCTTGTTGTATCGTTTTTTCGGTTACATGATAAGCATACTGTTTGATTAAAAGGGAGTATGCCTAAATGATGCGTCAGTACGAGCTTGTCGAGCGTGTCCAACGTTACAAGCCTGACTGCAATGAGGCATTGCTCAACAAAGCTTATGTTTACGCCATGCAGAAGCATGGTTCGCAAAAGCGTGCTACCGGCGATCCGTATTTTTCCCACCCTTTGGAAGTGGCTGCAATCCTCACAGATATGCACCTTGATGAAGCAACCATTGCTGTTGCTCTCCTTCATGATACGATTGAAGATACCACAGCAACGCGCGCAGAAATCGACCAGCTTTTTGGCCCTGAAATAGGTAAGCTGGTCGAAGGGCTGACGAAACTAAAGAAGCTTGATCTAGTTTCCAAAAAGGCTATACAAGCGGAAAACTTGAGGAAGCTCCTCATCGCTATATCGGAAGATGTCCGCGTTCTTTTGGTCAAGCTTGCCGACCGGCTGCACAATATGCGCACGCTTGGTGTTATGCGCGAGGAAAAGCGCCGTCGTATTGCCGAAGAAACAATGGATATTTATGCTCCGCTTGCCGGCCGCATGGGTATGCAGGATATGCGCGAAGAGCTTGAGGATCGCGCCTTTTTTTATCTTAACCCCGAAGCTTATCGTGCAGTTACCGATCGACTGGCCGATCTTTCCGAACGCAATCGCGACCTGTTGTCGACGATTGAGAAAGATTTGACCAAGCTTTTTGCCGAACACGGAATAAAAGCCTATGTCAAAAGCAGGCAGAAAAAACCCTATTCGGTTTTTCGAAAGATGGAAACCAAAGCGCTGTCGTTCGAGCAACTATCGGATATTTATGGTTTCCGCGTCATAGTTGACAGCGTTGCAGATTGTTACCGTGCTTTGGGCATTATCCATACAACCTGGCCGATGGTTCCCGGAAGGTTTAAAGACTATATCTCAATTCCCAAACAGAACGATTATCGTTCGATCCATACCACCATTGTCGGGCCATCAAGACAGCGTGTCGAATTACAAATCAGAACACGGGAAATGGACGAAGTAGCCGAATATGGTGTGGCAGCTCATTCGATTTACAAAGATCGCGGTTCCAATAATTCTCCAAGCAAACTCGAAAACGAAACCAATGCCTATGCATGGTTGCGCCAAACGATACAGTCATTATCCGAAGGCGATAATCCGGAAGAGTTTCTGGAACATACGAAACTCGAATTGTTTCAGGATCAGGTTTTCTGCTTTACCCCAAAGGGGCGCCTCATTGCTTTGCCTAAAGGCGCAACGCCGATTGATTTTGCTTATGCTGTCCATACAGATGTTGGCGATTCCTGCGTCGGCGTAAAAATCAATGGACGCATCATGCCGCTTATGACAACGCTCACAAATGGTGATGAAGTCGAAATAATCCGTTCTAAAGCCCAAGTACCACCGGCTGCTTGGGAATCGCTTGTTGTCACAGGTAAGGCACGCGCTGCAATCAGAAGGGCAACGCGGGTAGCCGTGCGAAAACAATATTCGGGATTGGGAACACGTATATTGGAACGCACCTTCGAGAGGGCAGGAAAACAATTTTCCAAAGACGAACTTAAAAAAGTACTTCCCCGTTTGGCTCGTCTTGATGTGGACGATGTTCTAGCTGCCGTCGGGCGTGGTGAACTGCCTTCTTCGGATGTCGTTAAAGCCGTCTACCCCGATTATCAGGACAATCGCGCGCAACAAAAATCCTCAATCGGTCCTCATGAGGAAGGGTGGTTCAATATACAGAACGCTCAAGGCATGCTGTTTAAAGTGCCGGAAGGTGATAAATCGAAGCCCGTTGGCCCCTATCAGGAAGATCATGCTTTGCCAATTCGTGGTACACATGGCGATGTTCCGGTACGTTTTGCACCGGAAGGGGCAGTTCCCGGTGACAGAATTGTCGGTATTATGCAACCAGGAGCCGGTATTGTCATTTATCCTATACAGTCACCGGCTTTGAAAGCTTTTGATGACCAACCGGAGCGCTGGATTGATGTGCGCTGGGATATTGATGCGGCAATGACAGAACGTTTTCCGGCCCGCATTACTGTTCTTGCTATCAATTCACCCGGGTCATTGGCAGAGGTTTCACAGGCTATCGCAAGCAATGATGCCAATATTCAAAATCTGTCGATGGTCAGGACCGCTCCTGATTTTACAGAAATGATTATCGATCTTGAAGTTTGGGATTTAAAACACTTGAACAGAATTCTCACTCAACTAAAAGAGACAGCGTCGGTAAGTACAGCCGAACGTGTGAATGGTTGAGTGATCCGCTTTCGGGTGGATGGTTCGGGTGAATAGAAATTGTCGGAATTTAACCGACTTGATTATGTATGGCGGGCTCTCCCGCTTGAATGACTGAGGTTTATTTATGAATACGCAAGATGTGCTGGATATCTTTAAAAAAGCGGGTGCAATACTGGAAGGCCATTTTATTCTGACTTCCGGTCGCCATAGCGGAATCTATATGCAGAAAGCAAAGGTCTTTATGCATGCCGATATGACCGAAAAATTGTGTCGCGCTCTTGCCGACAAAATACGCGAAAATGTTAAAGGTAAAATAGATTATGTTGTGGGGCCTGCGATTGGTGGGCTTATCCCTTCATATGAAACATCCCGTCATCTTGGCGTACCATCTATCTGGGTCGAGCGTGAAAATGGAAAATTCAGGCTGCGCCGGTTCGATATTCCTAAGGGCTCGCGGGTCGTGATTGTTGAGGATATTGTGACAACAGGCCTTTCCATACGGGAAACCATCGAGGCAATGAAAGAAGCAGGTGCCAATATAGTGGCCGCCGCCTGTATCGTTGATCGTTCAGCGGGAAAAGTTGATGTCGGTGTGCCTCTCATTCCACTTGCCGAATATGCTGTTCCCTCTTACCCGGCCGATCAGATTCCGCCGGAATTGGCAAAGATTCCTGCGGTCAAGCCGGGCAGCAGAAATATATAGTTGCCTTCTTACACTTGCGCCTTATTTCAAATATTGCAGTTGAACAAAGCGGGAAAATTCAACACTATCATTCATGGAAGAAGATTTGACCTTAAAGACTGACAAATTTTGTCCTGATTGCTCTGCTAATATAAAGGATACCGAACGGTGCCAAATGTGTATGGTGCACGATTTGGCCATGTGTGCTCCGCTGCACGATGAAGATCTGGCCGAATTAGACCATCTTAAAACTCGGGAAATTTTTTCGTCTGGTGCAACACTTTTTCATGAGGGGAGAAAGCGCGAAAAAATTTATACGATTGTATCCGGCGCTGTGAGACTTGTGAAAACTCTCAATGATGGTCGCCGGTGTATTACCGGATTTGCGTTTGCCGGTGATTTTTTGGGATTTGTGGAAGCTGGTGCGCATATTCTAACGGCTGAAGCGATTACGCCGGTTGTTGCCTGTGCTTTTGATCGGGATATGATTGAAGACTATTTTTCTGAGCATTCCGAAGTTCGTGATCGTGTTCTTGATATGGCAAAAAATGCGCTGCAACGCTCTTATGAAAACCAGCTTATATTGAGCAGGTTATCACCGGTCGAAAAATTGGCACGCTTCCTCTATGATTTGATTGAGCGCATGGAGAATAACCGGTTACGGGCATCACCTCTTGCGTTACCGATGAATAGAACCGACATTGCCGATCATCTCGGTTTGACAATAGAAACGGTAAGTCGTTGTTTTTCCAAACTTAAAGTGCAAGGTGTCATCAAGCTTGTTTCGGTCAATCAAGTTGAAGTTGTCGATAAATCACAGTTGAAGCAGGTGGCCGCGATTACCTGTGAGGTTGCATAATGGCCCACCGGCGACTATGTGTTTAAAAATGTAGAATTTTAAATTCCGCACAAAACATGGAAGGATATAAGATGAAAACGGAAACATTGTTGCATTACGCGACATTGGCAGTCCCCCGTTATACGTCATATCCGACAGCGGCAGATTTTGTTGCTGTTACCGATGAACAGCGAGCAGATTGGCTTGGCAAGATCAAGCCTGATCAAGCGGTGTCACTTTATATCCATGTTCCATATTGCCGGCAGCTTTGCTATTATTGCGGTTGCCATGCAAAAGCCACGAAGAAGGATGACGCAATTGTCGGCTATGCCGAAAGTGTCATTAAGGATATCAGACTTCAAGCACAGCATTTAAAAGAAAAACCTCGGGTTGTGCATCTTCATTGGGGCGGTGGTACGCCTTCTATACTGCCACGCCAATCGTTTCTTTCCATTATGGAAACGCTGCACGAGTTCTTCGTATTCGATAAAAAAGCAGAACACGCGATAGAGCTTGATCCCCGCACTGTCACGCATGATCTGGTCAAGACTTTGCTGGAAATAGGTGTTAATCGTACAAGCCTCGGCGTTCAGGATGTTAATCCTCAGGTTCAGAAGGCAATTGGCCGTATCCAGCCTGCAGCCATCGTTAAAAGATCTGTAGATTATCTGCGTGAGGCAGGGCTCGAACATATCAATTTCGATCTGATTTATGGTCTTCCGCTTCAAACGATCGAGACCCTCAATGATACGTGTCGCACTATCGGCGAATATCATCCCAATCGTATTGCCTGTTATGGTTATGCACATTTGCCGAAAAGACGCGCCAACCAGCGGTTGATTGATGCGGCATTGCTGCCCGGGCCACTTGAACGTTTCTATCAAGCGGCGGCCGTTGAAAAAAATCTGGTTGATATGGGGTATATACCGATCGGAATTGATCATTTTGCGCTTCCTGACGACCATTTGGCAATTGCCGCAAAGGAACATCATCTACATCGGAATTTTCAGGGCTATACCGATGATGATTGTCCGGTTCTAATCGGCTTTGGCTGTTCTTCGATATCCGAATTCCATGACGGCTTTGCCCAAACCGTTGCCGGTATTGCCGAATATCGCCGCACAATTGATGCAAATAAAATGGCAACTGTGCGCGGTATTGCAACCAATGATGATGACCGGCTTCGCGCCAGTATGATTGCCAAACTTATGTGTGACTTCAAACTGGATCTTTCGAAGTTCGGAGGGAAAGCAAAATTTCAAAGTGCTCTTGAGCATCTTAAGCCGGTTATTGCTGACGGTCTTGCCACCGAACATGATGGTATTATTGAGATGACCGAGGAAGGGCGGCCTTTTGTGCGCACAGTTGCAAGTCTGTTCGATGCCTATAGACAACAGAATATCGCACAATTCAGTGCTGCCGTGTGATCTCACTTGCCTGTCAACCGGAAACCCTTTTTCGATTTTCTGATTTAAAATTTAACGTCCGGTTCAAGCGTGACCGGTGCGCAACTTTGGCAGAAATACCGCTATAAGACCAAGTGCCGGCATATAAGAGCAGATTTCAAACATGGTCTGCGAACCGACAAGGTCCATTATCCGGCCAAGTCCGGCTGACGAGAGTGCTCCTATGCCGAATGATAATCCGAAAAAAAGCCCTGCAACAGTTCCAACTTTTCCTGGCATCAGTTCTTGAGCAAAAACAACGATTGCCGGAAATGCGGAAGCCAATATCATGCCGATGATGACTGTGAGAATTGCAGTAAGAGGCAAGTTGACATAGGGCAGAATGACCGTAAAAGGAAAGACACCCAGAATTGATACCCAGATGACGGTTCTGGCACCGATACGGTCGCCTATCGGACCACCGAAAATGGTGCCAATGGCAATTCCTCCAAGATAGAGGAACAGCAAAAGCTGGGCTTGATGAAGGCTGACGCCGAATTTTTCCATTGTGTAGAACATATAATAGTTCTGCATGCTGGCCATGTAGACATATTTGGCAAACATCAACCCGACAAGAACAAACAAGGCATTGCGTACTTGGGCTTTTGGAAGGTGATGCGTGTTTGCAGATGTTTTTTTCGTCAAACGTCTTTTGAGATTATTGGCATACCAATGACTGACAAAGGTCAGAATGATAATACCAAAAAACGCCAGAATTGATAGCCAGCCAATCCGTTGTTGCTGGCTTATAAAAACTGCGGCAATGACCGGTCCTATGGCCGCGCCGCAATTACCGCCGACCTGGAATATCGATTGCGCCACACCATATTTTCCGCCTGAAGCAAGGCGCGCAACCCTTGATGCTTCCGGATGGAAGATTGAAGAACCGAGCCCGACAAAGGCTGATCCGATCAACAATATGTAATAATGATGTGCATTGGCAAGCAGAAGAAGGCCGACCATGGTCGAGGCCGAAGCAAATGGCAAAGAATAGGGACTCGGCTTTTTATCGGTATAAAAGCCGATAACCGGTTGCAAAATCGAACCGGTCATTTGATAAACGGCGGTGATAATTCCGATCTGGAGAAAGGTCAGGCCATAGTTTTCGCGCAAGATCGGGTAGATTGCCGGAAGCATCGATTGCATGACATCGTTGAGAAAATGTCCACAACTCACAGCGAAGATTATGGAAATAAAAGTAGTTTCCGCTTGTCGATTCGCATCGTTGTTCGTTATGCTCATGGCTTCCTCACTCCGGTGGGAAACAATTTTTTAACTTTGAAAATAATAGCCAGCAAGCTAAAAATCTTTAAGGTAAAGTGATTGTGTTGTCGGATAGAAGCGAATTTTTCAGGTTAGGATCGTAATTTGAATATTAAAGATTGTCTCGTTGTGTTCGGGCGTTTATGAAGACAAAATGCTTTTTCGCCGACGGAAACCTGTAACTTTCTTGGAACGGATACGCTTGTGGTTGTGGCCACGGCGGTCGTTTTCGCGTTCTTTGAAATATTATGGAAAACGCCTGTTACGCATCTCTGCAACACCTCACCAGGTGGCGTTGGGGCTTGCCATCGGAGTTCTTGCTGCAAGTTCGCCACTGTTCGGTTTTCATATTGTTCTGGCAGGCATCGTGACATGGCTTCTGCGTGGCAATGTTGCAGCAGCAATTCTTGGTACCATGCTTTCTAACCCGTTGACATTCTTGCCGATTGTTATGCTTGATTACAAGCTCGGACATTTCTGTTTTGCTCTTTTCGGTAATGTCGATGCAATACCACTTGCCGAAATACGGGCAATGTTTGAAGGCCTTTCGGCTTCACAAGCTTGGGGGATTCTGCTTGAAGCATGGGATACAGTGATGAAACCCATTCTTTTCGGTGGTTTGATCCTCGGATTGTTTTTGGGAAGTTTCGCCTATATTTGTGCTTATCGGGCGACAGCCCGCTTTCAAAAACACAGGCAGGAAAAAATGGCAGAAAAGGTTCGCATGCGTTTGAAAAAAGACCAGAAACAAGGCGCTTGAAAGTGATTATTGGCATTGGCAACGATATGATCGATATCCGGAGGGTTGAAAAAGTACTCGAGCGCCATGGCGAGCGTTTTATCGGTCGTATTTTTACCCCTATAGAACAAAAAAAATCGGAAGGGAGAAAAAATCGCGTTGCTTCCTATGCAAAAAGGTTTGCTGCAAAAGAGGCTTGCGCCAAAGCGCTTGGCACCGGTGTCTCGCGTGGTGTCTGGTGGAAGGATATGGGGGTTGTCAATTTGGCGGGTGGAAAACCCACAATGGAACTCACCAACAATGCAAAACAATTTCTTGAACGATTAACACCTCAAGGACACAAAGCTGTCATACATTTGACGATTACTGATGATTTTCCTTGGGCTCAAGCATTCGTTATTATTGAAGCGGTTTCTCTTGGAAAAACAGCCTGAAGCTTATACCGATAGTTGAATTCATGAACAATAGAGCGTGCTTTGTGACAAAGGCAAAACTGTAATGGCAAAACGGAAATGGCAAAACGGAAATGAATGAAATGGAAAATACTACTGTTTCCCCCAAATCCCCTAAGAGCGGGGGTGTTGGTGAATTTATCTCTATTGTCATACAAGCGCTCATTATTGCAGTGCTATTTCAGACAATTCTTTTTCAGCCCTTCACAATACCTTCCGGCTCCATGCGGCCAACATTGCTAGTCGGCGATTATCTTTTTGTTTCCAAATATGCCTATGGCTATTCGCGCTACTCCATACCGTTTTCGCCCGATCTTTTTTCCGGACGCATTTTGGGCAGCGAGCCCAAGCGGGGCGATATCATTGTGTTCCGCCCGCCAAACAGAATAAACGACTATTATATCAAGCGGCTCGTCGGCCTTCCCGGTGACAGGATACAGGTTCGTGACGGTACGCTTTACATTAATGATGAAGCTGTACCGCGAAAGCTCGTCGGACAGATTACCGATGCTGATGTTACCGAGGTTCAAAGACCTGTCGATGTCTATCGTGAAACCATGCCGAACGGCGTGACTTATAATACGCTTGATATGGAATTTTATCCCGAACTTGATGACACTAAAGTTTTCGAAGTGCCTGAAGGTTATTACTTTATGATGGGCGATAACCGCGATCGTTCGGATGATAGCAGAATGAATGTCGGCTATGTCCCTTACGAAAATCTTGTAGGCCGTGCCAATCTTATTTTCTTTTCGATAGGAAATGGTGCGACCGCATGGAAAATCTGGCGTTGGCCAGTAGATATACGGTGGAACAGATTGTTCTCGTCTGTAAATACGATCAAATATTTTCCACCTGATAAATAGGTATGAAGATGAACCAACAAAAAGTCGAAAAACTGGAAAAATCGACAGGCCACAAGTTTCTGAACGAAGAGCGTTTAAGACGCGCACTGACCCATTCGAGTGTTCAGGATCAGACACATGGCAATTATGAACGGTTGGAGTTTTTGGGCGATAGAGTATTGGGGCTTCTCGTCTCCGAAATGCTTTTCGGTTTTTATCCCCGCGCGAGCGAAGGCGAGCTTTCTGTGAGATTGAACGGTTTGGTCAATGCCGCAACTTGTGCAGAAATTGCACAGGAAATCGGCTTGCCCGATATTGTTTATGTCGGTGCGGAAATGAAAAATCTTGATGAACGGCGTTTGGCAAATATGCATGCCGATGTTGTCGAAGCGCTTATCGCAGCAATGTATCTTGATGGTGGACTGGACGCAGTCCGTCCGTTTATCCGCCGGTATTGGGAAGAGCGCGCCAGACAATCGGGAGCAGCCCGAAGAGACGCAAAAACAGAATTGCAGGAATGGGCGCACACGCAAAATGGCGCCCAACCGCAATATCGCGTTGTAAAACGCCATGGACCTGACCATGACCCGATTTTTGATATAGAAGTGCGTGTCTCGGGATTCGCACCGGAAACGGGGCGGGGCCGTTCCAAGCGCGAAGCGGAGCGCCATGCAGCAGAAAAACTCCTTGTGCGTGAAGGCGTATGGAAAGACACCGAAAGCCAGAATAATGAATAATGATAATAAAACACATTCCGGTTTTGTTGCCTTGATCGGTGCTCCGAATGTCGGCAAATCCACTCTTGTCAACCGGCTGGTGGGGACAAAAGTTTCCATTGTTACCCATAAAGTGCAAACAACACGTGCACTTATTCGCGGTATTATCACTCACAACAATACCCAGATTGTGCTTGTCGATACACCGGGTATCTTTACCCCTAAAAGGCGACTTGATCGGGCAATGGTCACAACCGCATGGAGTGGTGCGAAAGATGCCGATATGGTCCTTGTCCTTGTGGATGCGGCAAAGGGACTGGACGAAGAAACCGAAGAGGTTTTTGCGTCTCTTTCCAAGGTAAAACAGGAAAAGATACTGGTTATCAACAAAGTGGATTCTGTGCCGCGTCCTTCACTTCTCGAACTTGCGAAGAAGTTGAATGAAGGCCAGCAATTTTCCGAAACGTTCATGATTTCGGCATTGAAGGGCACCGGCTGCGATGACCTTCTCGATTATCTGGCAAAAAAGCTACCCGAGGGGCCATGGTATTATCCGGAAGATCAGATATCGGATATGCCGATGCGTCAATTGGCAGCAGAAATTACCCGCGAAAAACTTTATATGCGACTGCATAACGAATTGCCCTATGCTTCCACGGTAGAAACCGAAAGCTGGGAAGAAAGGCCCGACGGCTCTGTAAAAATCAACCAGATCATCTATGTCGAACGCGAGGGGCAGAAAAAGATTGTTCTGGGCACAAAAGGCGAGACGATCAAAGCAATAGGACAGGCAGCGCGAAAAGAGCTAATGGAAATCCTCGAACAAAAGGTACATCTTTTTTTATTTGTCAAGGTACGCGACCATTGGAGCGACGATCCGGAACGCTATCGCGAAATGGGATTGGACTATTCAAATTAACGATGGAATGGAAAGAACAGGCGTTTATTCTTGGTACCAGACAACATGGTGAAACGAGCGCCATAGTTGAAGTGATGACCCGTTCGCACGGTCGTCATATGGGATTGGTCAAAGGTGGAAGATCCCGCAAGATGAGCGCTGTTCTCCAGCCTGGAAACAAAGTCATTGCCGACTGGTGGGCAAGGCTCGATGAACATCTCGGTATTTTTAAAATCGAGCCGGTTGATTTCAATGCTTCCCGTATGATGTTGGAACCGCATGCGCTATATGCGTTGCAATTGGCGGCAGCTCATATCAGACTTCTTCCTGAACGCGACCCTTATCCCGCACTTTATGATATATTAGAGCTTCTGATCAACAATATCGACGACGAGCTTATTACCGGCGAATTGATGGTGAGATTCGAAATAAAATTGTTGGAGGCTGTGGGGTTCGGCCTTGATTTAGTAAAATGTGGCGCAACAGGAAAACGCGACAACCTCAAATATGTCTCTCCGAAATCGGCACGGGCTATTTGTGCCGAGGCAGGAGAACCATGGAAAGACAAATTATTGCCACTTCCGGAATTTTTGTTAAAAAGTTCTGAGCGACCAGAAAATTTTGAAGATATCAAACAAGGCTTTCTTTTAACCGGATATTTTTTAACCCGTAATGTCTGGAATGCCCGCGGAATTGAACCACCGGAAGTTCGCGCCAGTTTTGTCGAATCTCTTTCTCGCTTTTTTCATAAAGGTTGAAAGATAAATCTGTACACTTTCAAGTGTTCATAGACCGCTTGATCAAGCGGAACTCAATACGGGCTATAATAGTCTTGTATTGATTGCCATCCTCATTTTGTATGAAATATCGAAACGAAAGCGAGAATGCCAAAAATTCGGGTAGAGAAAATTTGTCTGACCAATGTCTGTCCAATCCTGAGCGACTCAAAAAAGATGGAAACCAAACGTTTGTAGGCTCGTCTTTTCCAATTGGCGGGAATAGTTTTTCAATTTGTTGTTATTTTTGTTTCTGATAATTTCTTAATTTAATAATATTAATTATAAAAATAATATGTTATTTAATTTGAATAATTTAAATATAAATAAAATAACTTTTAATATCAATCAATGAAATTAATAAATATCAAAAAATATATATAATTTAAAATTAAATTAAAATAATTATAGTTAATATTTTTTAATATATCCATATTCACATTATATATATCTATTTTTAAGTTAAAAAATACTGACAAATTCACTTTTCGAATTTGATAAAAACATCATAAATAATCCGAAATTTTGAATGATAGTTGTCGCGTTTTCCGAGCTTTCTGTTGCAAGAAACTGCTTTCCGATTATCTTATGAACAATAAACATCACTCTAATGGATAAACCAATGAAAAAAACGTCGAGAAAATTAATCTGTTTGGCATTTGTAGCATCTATCTTTTCTTCAGCCGCAATAGCCGAATATACGACATCCATGCTCTCTCTTGACGATGCGCGCAGCCTGATTGCCAAAGGGCATACGTCGGCTGATACATTGAAAGTTAATGTCTGTATGGCTGTTGTTGATCCGAGTGGTAGCCTCATTACATTTGACCGCATGGATCGTGCACCTTATGGTTGTGTTGATGCTGCGATAGCAAAGGCAAAATCGGCGGCACTTTTCAGGGTGAAAACATCAGTCAATATGCAACGCGTCAATGGGGATGAACCGGCTATTGCCAATACACCTCATATGGTTCCACTCGGCGGTGGTGTTCCGGTTACGAATAACGATGTTGTTGTGGGGGCTGTTGGTGTAAGCGGTGCGACAAACGCAATGGAAGTCAAGATTGCAGAAGCAATGGTTGCCGGTTACGGCGTTGTTCCTACGAAATAGATTCCGTCATTGTTCATGTCAGAATGATTTTTGCAAATTTTAAGACCGTTAAAAAGCGCTAGCAGTTGGACCGTTTGAAGGCCATTGGTAGCGCTTTGTCTCGGCTGAAGCTTGATTCCAGGACAAAAATCGGTAATTGCACCGTTGTGTGATTGATTTCATATCGTAATGGCCGGACAGCCGAGATCTCTTGGAGAAAATCCGTCCGCAGGATACTATTGCAATTCTTGCATCATCGGAACGGCTGGTCGTGAGCGATGTTTATTGAGCTTATCCAATCTTTTTTTACGCGTCTTCTTTGAAAATACTGTTTTCAATTTTTTCTTGCACGGTACTTTTGAGAACCCAAGGGTGCACAAACGCAATAGTTGCAGATGTATTGGTTTTATCTCGCCACCGATGAAATAGAAAAACTGGTATGTTGCCTGACAGACTGTCATTTTTATTATTGCAGTATGAAAATAATCGTGGAGAAAAATATCCGAATTTACCAGCCAAAATTTATTTCCTTGTGTCAGAAGGATTAGGACGAGCTGGTGTGATTCGGTTGTGTCAGAGATGTTGGCATTTCTTCCTGGCACATGCAGCCGATTTTTACAGCAAATAGAAGAAACGGTCAGTCTTACTTTCAAAACAGTCAATTGAAACACCTTCAGACGGACGGGTGCGCAGCAAATGTTTTTGAAATAATGAATGTCGTTTAAAAGGCAGGGGAGCTTCAGTAGAGCAAAAAAATAAAGTCGTTCATCATGCAATTTCATGCAATCGCCACCGTGAACAATCGTTAGTTTTTAAATTTCAATTTTTATCGCCCCGACGCGGAAAAACAAGGAAGATCGGATTGAAAAGTCTGTTATCGCCTCGTTGACCAAGTGTTTTGCTTCTGTCAGATTTATACAACGATAGTCCATTCAGAAAGGGTGACGAAGAGTGAGCAGCTACAATAAGGAAACGCGCGTAACAGTACCGGAAATCCGGGCGAAAAAAGGTGGCGAACCAATTGTTTCGTTAACTGCCTATTCCTCATTTGGCGCACGCATTGCCGATCCCTGTTGTGATTTTCTGCTTGTGGGTGACAGCGTGGGGACAGTGGTTTATGGTTTTGAAACAACTTTGCCAGTCACTATCGATATGATGATCCTCCACGGACAAGCGGTGATGCGTGGTTCGAATCATGCTCTTGTGGTCGTTGATATGCCGTTTGGTTCTTACGAAAAAAGTCCCGAGCACGCTTTTTCAAATGCTTCTCGCATCCTCGCGGAAACCGGTTGTGGTGCAGTCAAAATCGAGGGCGGCGCCGAAATGGCAAAGACGGTGCGCTTTTTGTCACGTCGCGGAATCCCAGTTATGGGGCATGTCGGCTTGATGGAGCAATCGGTGAGAAATCTCGGCGGATTTAAAATTCAAGGCTGTCATCAAAGTGACTGGCCACGTATTGAAAGTGATGCATCAGCCATCGCCGAAGCCGGTGCTTTTGCTATTGTTGTTGAAGGTGTCGTCGAACCTCTGGCGGCAAAACTCACACGTGATCTGTTTATCCCGACGATTGGAATAGGGGCTTCCAACCAATGTGACGGGCAACTTCTTGTGACGGAAGACATGCTTGGCTTTGGCGAAATTGTTCCGAAGTTTGTTCGCCGTTATTCCAATCTCGAAGAGCAAATGGCTGAAGCTATCAACCATTATGCAAACGACGTGAAAACACGTTTATTTCCCGGGGAAAACGAGACTTATTCAAAGCCCGACGAATAATTCACTTTTCTATTGATAACAGTAAGCGTGAAAAAAGCTAATTTTGAAGGATATATTGCTCATGCGGAGCGATTAAGCCTCGACGGGTAGGATGAAAGGCGTTCCTTCAAATGCTTCGGCACCACGACCGATATCGAAAATAGCAGAACTCATACGCCCGCCACGATCAAGGATTTTGTCGGCAAGCTCGACCATTAATTTGTTAGGTGTGGCGGTTGGCGAATTTTCTCTCAAAAGTCGGGCAATTGCGGCTTCACTTTTTTTCTGTTCAAGAGCGCAGGCAATGACAAAAGCTGCTGCAGTTGACCGTGAAATCCCCATATAGCAGTTTATAAGGAGCGGATAGGAACGGTTCCAGTTTTTAGCGATTTCAAGAAGTTTATAAATTTCGGTTTCACTCGGAGCAATAAGCCCTTCCTGAGGCTCGTTAATGTCATTGAATTCAAGAAAATAATGGCGATTTTCTGCAATCATAGCCGGACGCTCCATCGCCGTGCCCTTGTTCATCAAAGTAATAAGTTCGCGTGGTTGGTAGCGTATTGCAGTCTCTGCGAGTTTCGAAAGCGGGGAAACAACAAGATATGCCATCACTGGGCTCTTTCTTTTTCAATAGCATTGAAACGGGCTAAAAACGAACCTTCAATTTGCGGTGTCGGTCGCGCGACAAGATCAAGTCCTTGCGGTTTTATCGTTTCCGGCTCGCCGAAATACCGGATTGCTTCTTCCTTGCTGAAGCCGGCAAGAGTGCTCGCTTCAAAATAGGCTGCTATTCGATCGGCTTGCTTTAATTGTTTGACGATTTTCGCCCGAAGTTCGGTGGGAAGGCCGAAGCGGATGCGGATAGCATCTTCGAGCCTTTTTTCAATTACCTCATAGCTGCCACCCATAACCGCTTTAAAAGGAGAAATCATATCGCCAATGACATATTCGGGGGCGTCGTGGAGGAGTGCGAGTTGCTTTTCATCAGCTGTGGCATCGGGAAATAAGCGACGGTACAGTTTCTCGACCAGCAACGAATGTTGCGCAACCGAATAGGCGTATTCACCTTTTGTTTGGCCGTTCCAACGGGCGACACGCGCAAGACCGTGAGCAATGTCGGTGATTTCGACATCCAGAGGAGAGGGATTTATGAGATCGAGCCTGCGTCCCGACAACATACGTTGCCATGCACGTGCTTCTCCTGTCCTTGTTATTTCGGCGTCAGCCATTTATTCACCTTCCGACACATCTTCCGGAAAACCGTAATTCATATTGGGTGCAATTGTCAGAGTGACCGGCACATTTTCCACGAAAAAAGGAACGTTTTTGTCAATGCCGGCCTTTACCTTGTCAATCCGCACAATTGCCGAGGCGTGTTTGCCGATGACTGTACCAAGATTGCCAATTGTTTTTCCCTCACATTCAATAGAGCCTGTGGCAGGGAGATTGTCTTCACCTTCGACGACCAACATCCTGCGGCGAATAGTGCCTCTATGGTGCATACGGGAAACCACTTCCTGACCGATATAACAGCCTTTTTTATAGGAAATGGCACCGGTTTGATCAAAATTGATATCGTGCGGGAACACCTCGCCAATTTTGAAATCTTTTCCACTTTCGGCAATTCCATATTTTATGCGCAGAAGATCCCACTGATCGGACGAGCTTTGCAAAAAGGGGAGGGCGGTTATGTTTTTCCCGTAAAAGCGGGTGACTTTTTCTTCTGCTGGAAAACGTTTATCGGCAAAACTTGAATCACTTTCTGAAGTAAGTGAATCATTTTGCCAAGAAATCCCTATAACCGATTCAGGAGCCTCACTAATTTCGACTTTCGACCGCAAACGATAAAGGGTTAGGCGTTTTTTGAAACTGTCGGCAAGGTCGGCCGAAATATCAATGACGAAACCGTCGTCAATACGACCGATCAGAAAGTCGAAAATCACCTTCCCTTGCGGCGACAGCAGCGCACCGGCCACCATTTCTCCGGCACCTATTTTTTCAACATCGGTGGTGATCAACCGTTCCAGAAAATGCGTTCTATCTTCGCCTGTAATCGTTAATACACGGCGGTTTTCGAGGGTGAGCGAGCAGTGATTTTCGACCATTTTCCTTGCCTTTCTTCTCGCATTTACGTAATCGGTATAGTTATGGGCTGCAAGGAGCAAAAGTAATGTCGAGAACATTTGATAAGATTTTTAAAGGTGGAACAGTTGTCAATCATGACGGTATTGGTCAAAGGGACATTGGCATTGTTAATGGACGCATCGCTGAAATAGGCGATCTGTCGGCTTGTTCGGCTGGTGAAACGGTTGATTGCACGGGACTTCATATTCTGCCTGGTATGATTGATAGTCAGGTGCATTTTCGCGAACCCGGTGGCGAATATAAAGAAGATCTTGAAACCGGTTCACGTTCTGCCGTATTGGGCGGAGTGACAGCAGTCTTTGAAATGCCGAATACCAATCCATTGACAACAAGTGAGGCTGCCCTTGCCGACAAAGTGAAACGCGGCTACCACCGGATGCATTGCGACTTTGCTTTCTGGGTCGGTGGAACACATGAAAATGCCCGCGATGTGGGCGAACTTGAACGTTTACCAGGTGCTGCCGGTATAAAGGTATTTATGGGGTCATCAACGGGTAATCTGCTTGTTGCGGATGACGAAGGCGTTACAGAAATTCTGAAACACACCCGTCGTCGGGCGGCATTCCACTCGGAAGATGAAGCACGGCTTAATGAGCGCAAATATTTGCGTGTCGAAGGTGACCCAACATCCCATCCGGTCTGGCGTGACGTGGAAGCAGCACTCCGTTGCACAAAAAGGCTCGTGAAAATTGCACATAAAACCGGTGCACGCATTCACGTTCTTCATGTTTCGACAGCCGAGGAAATCGAGTTTCTCAAAGACCATAAGGATGTTGCCACTCTTGAAGCAACGCAACATCACCTGACTTTGACAGCTGATGATTATGCCCGCCTTGGTACACTCATCCAGATGAACCCGCCAATCCGTGAAAGCCGCCATCGTGCCGGTATATGGTATGGCATTAGACAAGGCATTATTGACGTTCTCGGTTCCGACCATGCACCACACACATTGGAAGAAAAACTGAAAACTTATCCGGCTTCTCCTTCCGGTATGACCGGTGTGCAGACCACAGCAGCCATTATGCTTGACCATGTCAACGCTGGCAGGCTTTCGCTGGAACGCTTTGTCGATCTTACTTCTCATGGTCCCAATCGTGTTTTCGGTATCAGCCGGAAGGGGCGCATTGCGGCCGGATATGATGCCGATCTGACAATTGTCGATTTGAAGCGTGAAGAAATTATCCGCAACGAACAAATCGGTTCCAAGGCGGGTTGGACACCTTATGACGGCAAGAAGGTCAAGGGGTGGCCGGTTGGCACGATCATTCGCGGGAAAACTGTTATGTGGCAGGGTGAAATCGTTACACCATCGACCGGCGAGCCGATCGAATTTCTGGAATGCCTACATCACACAAATTGATGCGTCAAAATGAGCATCAAAACTGTCGGTCTTGATGCCGATGATACGCTTTGGCATAACGAGAAAACATTTCGGGAGGCTGAACAATATTTTGTTCAGCTTCTTGGGAGTTGTGCCGATAAAGAAATAATTGAAAGCACACTTTTTTTGACAATTGCGCGTAACCTTGGTCTTTATGGTTACGGTTTCAAGTCATTCACACTTTCAATGATCGAAACAGCAAGCCACGTTTATAACGAGGCTATCCCGTCTTCAAAGATGAAAGAGATAATTTCGCTTGGCCAATCCTTGATGGATAAACCGGTAAATTTGATCGGCGGCGTCGTTGAAGTGCTTGAAGCCCTCCATAAAAATTACCGTCTTCTACTGATAAGCAAAGGCGACCTCGTGGAACAAGGCCGTAAGCTCGAAAAATCGGGATTAAAAAGCTATTTTGATGCCATTGAAATTGTCAGCCATAAAGACAAAACCGTTTATGAAGAACTGTTAAAACGCAATAGAGTGAATAAGAACGAATTTGCAATGGTCGGTAATTCGTTGAAATCGGATGTTCTGCCCGCTCTCGAAGCAGGCGCATTTGCAGTCTACATACCTTACGATATTACCTGGGTTCATGAAATGGCAGATGAACCGGATGACAATGGCCGCTATTTCAAGGTCGAAAAGCTCTCCGATCTTCCTGAACTTTTAAAGACAATCAATCGGAAATCCTAAAAGCAATGATCACTAATGAATGGAACGGTGAGTTTTGTGAAATTGAAGCGCGCCATTTTAAAATAATCACTGTTCAAGTAATTGATGAAAACGACTAGTCACCGGTGATGAAAAACCGCCATTTGCCATCGGGCGTAATGCCAATTCTGAAAAAAGAATATGTGCCGATTTCTTTCATTTCTTCAAGGTCACCGGCCGTCATAATCTGGAACAACTCGACAAGCTGGGGCTTTGTAAGCTTATCAATTGGCATGGCAACGAAATAGGGCCAGACGTAAATTTCCTCGTCGTCTTCCTCGTCAAGATGCACATAACCGGAATTGAGAAGGTCAATCATGATAGCCATGGTTTCAAGGCCATCACCATCGCCGGAAAGCTTTTTGATATAATCGATCGGATCTCTGACATTATCTGAAACGGAAAGTTGCGTCGGGTCACTACTTGTGCCCAACAATGGTTTCAGATTGTTGACGTCACCACTTTTTGCCGCATCAATAATTTTTTGTCGCATCAGTTTTACTGGCGCGGGCAGTTTTTCAATGTCGTATTCCACCTTTGGCGGGGTATCATTGCTGTTTGCACTTTTGCTTTTCTTTGCTTCCGGTAATGGAATAGGGTTAGCAGCGTCATCGACTTTCGGTACGTCGGTGTGCACTTTTAAAGTGTCATCAGTTAAATCGGTTGATGCGACGTTGACAGAATTGGCAACAGGTGAATAAAGTGACAAAGCCCCCAAGAGCAAGCAAAAAACAAATGATTTCAATGAAATAAAATCCTTTATTGAATCGTTTTATGATCGCTAAGTTCACCCATTACCACTTTGTCGCGCATATGGGATAAAAAATCGAGCACCTGTTTTTCGTTACGCGCTTTTAACAAATATTTAAGCGCGGTATCAAAAGCAGCTTCGGCGAGGATTTCAGGTTCAATACCATTGGAAATACCGCCGATCCACGCTTCCGATTGAAATTCATGGGCTACATGTTTTTGTTCTTCAGCAATAATGGCCGAAAGATCAGTATTCGATTGGCTCATCAGTGAACTCGTTCTATCAGTGCTGTTTGGTGAAATACATTAGCACAATTTCACCGCCTGTCAGTCTTAATAGTCAAAAAAGGTTAATTGCCATAACGGTTCAAAAGTTCATGTGAAAGGGCTGTACCTTCCTTGATGTAACGGCGATCAGCATCAACGGCTGCTTTTGTACATGTATGATAATTATCTGAAAAAGCACGATAGGCATCGTTAAAGCTCGCGTAAAGGCGGGCACGACGCGTTGGTGCGGGATTTTCGGCTTTGATCAGCTCTTCCATCTTGTCACGCCATAAAGGCGTTTTCTCCCCGCATAGATTGCGCAAGTAATGAAGTGAACCGAGTATTTCAGCAAGCCGCAACATTTTCGCATCATATTGGGGTACCTGCTCGGCACCGGCTGGTATCGAAGTCAAAAGAAAAGCCATAATGACAAGGGTTTTCAAATACTTGTGCATGTTATCGGACTCATTTTGTTATTCAGACAAAAAGCTATCGTGATAAGGATATTTCTATAGGGCTTTTCATGTCCTGTAAGCAATGCCAAAACGTGACCGGAAAGTCCTTGAAGCGCCTGATTGGTTTAAAATTACCAAATCTGTTTGGATGTATTTTGTTTTTGTTGGCAAGACCGGCTATTATTAATGCAAAATTCATAGCTTGTCCGGCGAAGAAAGATTGGCCTTTCGTCGCCAAAAGCATATTTCTGGTGACGGCAAGAATGTTCACGCGACGTCAATTGACGTTTTTCTGTTTGGAAAAGCCGGTTTTTGACTGCAAAAACTTTAAATTGTTGAATTAAGAAGGGTAGCCATGTGTGGGCGGTATGAGCTTGAGGCCTCGAAAAACGAGGTTGCCAATGCTTTTGATGCTTGGATCGAGGAAGATTTCCCGAAACGCTATAATATTGCGCCAACGCAACCGATTTTGGTAATCAAGGCGCCGGAAGCTTATCGCGATGCTTTATCGAACAGGCCCAAGCATGATGCCTTGCTAGTACGCTGGGGGTTTATTCCGGGCTGGACGAAAAATCCTGATCAATGGCCACTAACATTCAATATACGTTCCGAAACAGTGGCAGTGAAAAAAGCGTTTACAAATGCGCTTCGTCATCACCGTGTCATTATTCCGGCGACAGGTTTCTATGAATGGAAAAAACAATCACGCGGCAGATCACAGCCTTATCACGCTTCACTTGATGATCATTCTATCATCGGTTTTGCCGGCCTTATGGAAACCTGGAATGGTCGCGAAGGCTCGCAAATCGACACCGCTGCTATTTTGACAACAGAAGCAAAATCGCCACTTGCAGAAATCCACCACCGTATGCCCGTCATTGTCAGGCGGGAGGATATTGATAGATGGCTTGATTGCCGGAATTTTCGACCCTCTGATGTTATGGATATTTTAAAGAATACGCCAGCCGAACACCTTTATGTTTACCCCGTATCCGATAAAATCAACAATGCTTCCTATTTTGGCAAAGACGTGAAAGAGCGATTGGTCGTTAACGAAGAGCAAAAAAACAAACGCGGTACGCAAACTGATAAAGTTCGAAAACAGCAGGTTGAAAAGCAGGGGAAAACTTTAAAGAATAAAGACCAATTTGACCTTTTCTAAATGCCCAAGCGAGATATTTAAGAATAATAAGGGTAAATGCCTTGACCGTTTTAAAATGAATTTCCAAGGTGCCGGCGTTTCCTGACAGATGAAAGATTATTGATGACCAATTTGCATTTTTATAACACGTTGACCAGAACAAAAGAGGATTTCCATCCGATTGACGCCAATAAGGTGCGTTTATATGTTTGCGGCCCTACCGTTTATGATTATGCCCATATCGGCAATGCGCGTCCGGTCGTGGTTTTTGACGTGTTGTTTCGCTTGCTGCGTCATGTCTATGGCAAAGATCATGTCATCTATGCCCGTAACATTACTGATGTGGATGACAAAATCAACGCACGCGCTGTCCGCGATTATCCGGATATTCCGTTAAACGACGCCATCCGCATTCTGACAGATAAAACCAACAAGCAGTTTCAGGAAGACGTAGCAGCGCTTGGCTGCTTATCTCCTACAACGCAGCCCCGTGCAACAGATAATCTTGATAATATGCGCGCAATGATTGAACGGTTGATTGAACGTGGTCATGCCTATGTCGCCGAAGATCATGTGCTGTTTTCTGTTTCCAGTATGGGAAATCATCCCCGTTATGGTGCCTTGGCACACCGGTCGCTTGACGAAATGTTGGCAGGTGCTCGTGTTGATGTCGCCGCCTATAAGCGTGACGAAATGGATTTTGTTTTGTGGAAGCCCTCGAAAGAGGGGGAACCGGGCTGGACTTCTCCTGCCGGAATTAAAGCCAAAGGGCGTCCGGGCTGGCACATTGAATGTTCCGCAATGTCTATGGCAAAATTGTTGGTGCCGTTTGGTGGGGGGCTTCAATGCGATAATCCGCAGAATAATATTTTCGATATTCATGGTGGCGGAATCGATCTGGTTTTTCCCCATCATGAAAACGAGATTGCTCAAAGCTGTTCGGCCTTTGGAACAGAGCGCATGGCAAATTTGTGGATGCATAACGGTTTTCTTCAGGTCGAAGGGCAGAAAATGTCCAAAAGTCTGGGTAATTTCATCACCATTCATGATGTGTTGGAAACCAGCCTTGATGAAATTTCTTCGCAAAATGACGAAAAATTGCGCAACCAATGGGTGGGCTTGAGTGCGCGCCTTTCCATGTTGCAAACGCATTATCGTGAACCGTTAAACTGGACAGCCCAGCGCCTTGCGGAATCAAGTAGCGAACTCTATCGCTGGTATGAACTGTTGCGTCAGCAAAAAATTCGTTCATCGGATAGAACACCGACAAGTGAGGAAGTTGTCGATGCTCTGGGAGAGGATCTCAATTGCTGGAGTGCCATCACATATTTGCGCCAATATTATAAATCGCAGGATGCTAAAGCACTCAAATCCGGCATGGAGCTCATGGGGTTGTTGCATGATGACTGGCTGGATGACGAAGACTGTTCACTGTTTAATAAAAAAAGCGGGATAGATAGCGAGTATGTCGAGAGCCAAATTGCCAAACGCTTGTCATTTATCAAAGACAAAAACTGGGCTGAGGCCGATCGGATCAGAGACGAGCTTGGAAAGAAAAACATTTTGCTGAGGGACGAAAAAAATCCGCAAACAGGCGAACGCGTGACACATTGGGAAATCAAACATTAATCCCGCCAGAATTCGCCACTGGCAATGATGAAGAAGGTGTAACGAATGGATTACCTTTTGGGTTATGGCTATGTGGCACTCAAACTTTTTATAGGGCTTGCAGTATTTTTGCTGGTACTGAGAACAAGCGGTCGTGGAAGTCTCAGTCAAATGACACCGACTGACTTGATCAGCAATTTTGTGATGGGCGGTATTATAGGCGGTGTCATCTATAATCCGAAAATCACCGTTATTGAGTTATTGATTGTTTTGATTATCTGGCAACTACTCGTCATCGGTTTGAATTATCTCCGTCGTCATTCGGTATTTTTTCATAATCTTGTGGCAGGTGGTGATGTTGCATTGGTGCTTGACGGAAAATTCCAGATGGATGAAATCAAACGGCTCAATATTGATGTCAACGACTTTGCAACCATGCTTAGAATCAAGGGCTGTGCACTTCATGAAGTTGCTTTTGCGCGTCTTGAATCGAATGGAAGTCTCTCGGTTATCCGCAAGGAAGAAGGAAAAAATGCAACGCTTGTCGTCAAAAATGGCAGCATTGTTGATGGCAGTCTTGACGAAATAGGTAAAGATGAAGCCTGGCTTGAAGAGCAATTAAAGAAGAAAAAAGTTGCCATTGATGATATCTATGCCGCCGAATGGTACGAGGAAAAAAGCCGGAATGGCAGAACGCGTACTGGACTTTTTATTGTCAGAGGGACAACTTCCTGATTTTCACGAGATTCGAAAAGAGCGGGACCGTTTGACAAATGCTTATGAAAAAGCCTGTTTTGAAAGAGAGCAAGATATTTCCGGCCAATATTTCAGGCTTTTTCGCGGCACTTGGTGCCTATGTCATATGGGGCATCTTTCCGCTTTATATGAAGGCAGTAGCTCATATTCCGGTCATGGAAGTGGTTGTTTATCGCGTTTTGTGGTCGCTTCCTATCGCACTTGGCATCATTATTGTGATCGGGCACATGCATGCCCTTCGGGACGCATTAATGCAGCCGAAAATGGTGGCTATGGCGTTCCTGACATCGGCGCTGATTACGGCCAATTGGAGCATTTACATTTGGGCGATCGCCAATAACCACGCTGTTGATGCAGCGCTCGGTTATTATATAAACCCTTTGGTCAATGTCATGCTGGCGCTTGTTTTTCTGCATGAACGCTTGAATTCCTGGCAGTGGTTTTCAATTGCACTCGCTTTTGTCGCCGTTTTCATTTTGACGATAAACGCCGGTGGCCTACCTTGGATCGCAATATTATTGCCGGTGACTTTCGGATTTTATGCTTTTTTCAGGAAGTCCTTGCCCATTGGACCTACCGAAGGGTTTGCACTTGAAACATTGATTATGACCATACCGGCGCTTATTGGATGTGGTTATTTTATAGCAACGGGCGAGGATTATTTCTTCCACAGTACATGGAAGGATGCAGGATTGCTCGTTTTGGCAGGCCCCTTTACTGCTATTCCGTTTATTCTGTTTGCGGTTGGTGCCAAGATGCTGAATTTGACGACCTTGGGGCTCATGCAATATCTGACGCCGACATTTCTATTTTTAATCGCAATTTTTGTTTTTCACGAGCCCTTTTCGCCAGTGCAACTCTTTGCCTTTTCATTGATCTGGTTGAGCCTCGTTGTTTATACCGCCGCGAGCCTTTCAATGAAAAAACAAAGACAAACGAAAGATACAATTATTGAACTTAAAAAAGTTTCCGAAAAATAAGATATATCAAGACTCTGATAGATTTTAGAAAATCCGAAGGCGATAATTTTTTTTGAATCGACCCCGAGATATCGAAATCCTCTAAAGACTTACATTCAAATCAGACTTTAATTTTTCGAGAGAGCGGTGACAATCTTTTCTATATTGTCAATTACAAGCGGTTTAAGCCTGTGGTCGGAATGGATGAAGCCTTGTCTTGCCATATGGTCGAGAAGAGCAATCATCGGGTTATAAAAGCCATCAATGTTTGCAAAGGCTATCGGCTTTGTATGCCGTCCAAGTTGCGCCCATGTCATGATCTCGACTATTTCTTCCAGTGTTCCAATGCCGCCGGGTAGGGCAAGGAAAGCATCGGAGCGATCGAACATCAGTTGTTTGCGCTGATGCATTGTTTCGGTAACAATGAACTCGTCAAAGAGATCATCATTCTTATTCCTGGCTTCTTTTTTGATAAGAAAATCGGGAATGATTCCTACGACTTTTCCGCCATTGCTTTTTACTGATTGGGCGATTGTGCCCATAATGCCGCTCGTTCCTCCACCATAAACAAGCGTAATGCCGGCTTCAGCCAGCAATTGGCCAAGCCGGTTGGCCGATTGGACATAATCGGGATTGTTCCCCTTAGAAGAACCACAATAAACACAGATAGAATTGATTTTTGTCATGGGTGATGTTTTGCCGTTTAATGAAATTCCCGTCAAGGAAAAATGGAAGATTGAGGAAAAGGATCAATTCAACGGGTTTGGTATTCCGTTTGGGCGACAAATGGAATAGGACATAAAAAGTTTTTTATTGTGCTTTAAACAGGATTGTTCATGGCATTCTTTTTGTCGATGAAAAAATTTGCCGTAACTTTAACGCCCATATTGATTGTGGCATTTATTTCGTTTGTCGGCACTCTTCATGCTGATGAATTGAAAAATAATGGACAGCCCGACCAACTCGAAAGTCCGAGTTTCGAGAGTTTCATGTTGAACGATGAAAACTATGCCGTCATCGTCGGCAAGGCTCCCGCAAATGCCAAAGTCGAACTTATCGACGGAGCACGAAAACTTGGCAAGACGAATGCAGATGAAAAAGGCAGCTTTACACTGACATTGGACAAAATCCTCGGTAAAGGACAATATCATTTTGTCTTGAGGGCAACAGATCAGTCAGGAAAATCATTCACGTCACTTGAAACAGTAACTGTCATTATTTCCCATAAGGGCGAACACGGGATGACCGCTTTTATGAATGATCCGGCAGGCCCCTCGCGCTTTATTTCCGGGGTGCCCGCTATTATCAAGATAGGTAAAAAAACCGATAAAAATTTTGATGTAACCCGAGTTACTTATAAAAACAGTATTTTGACAATTAGCGGGCAGGCTGAAAAGGATATGCAAGTCATTGCAACGCTTGGAAATATGCGCTTTGGAAGTGACAAGACTAATGATAGGGGAAGCTTTTCACTTTCCCGCTTTGTGTCGCTCTTTTCGGGTGACCATGTTTTTCGTGTCGATCTATTTAATGACAGTGGCGAAAATGTCGGCTCGTTAGCCATACCTTTTCGTATTGATGAACGCCATCACCCTGTGAACCAGCTTTATCGTGATGGCAAGCCGGTAAAAACCGTGATTGTCGAAAAGGGGGATAGTTTATCGTCTATTGCTGAAAAAGTTTACGGTTCGAGCCGTTATAGAGAAGCAATATACTCGGCTAATTCGGACGCCTTGAAAAATCGTGACCATATCACAATCGGTCAGGAATTGATTTTACCCGAGATAGACAACCTGCAAAAATCGAAAGCAACAACTGCTCAAACTGATTTGAAAGAAAAATGACAGAACCAAACAGAGCGAAAACCGTTTCGGCCGATTCCGGAAATACATTTCGTACTATCCTTAATCTTTGGCCTTATATGTGGCCATCTGATAGGCCGGATCTAAAGCTGCGCGTTTTATGGGCAGTTCTCTATCTTGTTTTGTCTAAACTGGTTTTGATTTCGGTTCCGTATTTTTTCAAATATGCCACAAATGCTTTAAATGTCGATTATACACCACCTTCCTGGCTGCCAGCGATCTTTGCTGCACCGTTTATGATGGTTCTTGCCTATAATGTGGCACGAATCTTACAGGCCGGTTTAAACCAGTTACGTGATGCTTTGTTTGCAACCGTTGGCCAACATGCTGTCAGGAGATTGGCCTATCAGACTTTCGTTCACATGCATGAACTGTCTTTGCGGTTTCATCTTGAAAGGCGAACCGGCGGTTTATCGCGTGTGATAGAACGCGGGACAAAAGGCATCGAGGCAATTGTCCGCTTTTCAATATTGAATACAGCGCCGACCGTTCTGGAGTTCGCTCTCACTGCGCTGGTGGTCTACATCAGCTACGGCTGGCATTATATGAGCGTTGTCGCAATTACTGTCGGGCTCTATACGTGGTTTACAATCAAGGCAAGCAATTGGCGCATTTCAATACGCCGTGAGATGAACGAGTCCGATACAGAAGCAAACACAAGGGCAATCGACTCGCTTTTAAATTACGAGACGGTGAAATATTTCGGTAATGAAGACCTTGAGGCAAAACGCTTTGATAGCTCTATGGCGGGCTATGAAAAGGCAGCCATAAAAACCTGGATTTCACTGGGGTGGCTCAATTTCGGTCAGGCGGTCATATTCGGTGCCGGCATGGCAGTGATGATGTTGATGTCGGCATATGAAGTCATGCATGGCACGCAAACGCTTGGAGATTTTGTTTTCATCAATGCGCTGCTCATGCAACTTTCGATACCGCTCAATTTCATCGGTTCGATTTATCGCGAAGTGCGCCAAGGTTTGACAGATATTGAAGCGATGTTTGATCTTCTGGATGTCAAACAGGAAGTGACTGATGCATCCGATGCAAAACCTCTCATCGTCAAAGAAGGCGAAATTCGCTTCAATCATGTCGAATTTTCTTACGATACAAACCGGCAAATTCTCAAAGATATAGATTTTTCAGTACCGGCCGGAAAAACTGTTGCAATAGTCGGCCCTTCAGGGGCAGGAAAATCGACAATTTCTCGATTGCTATTCCGCTTTTATGACGTCCAAAAAGGTTCGATTACGATTGATGGACAGGATATCCGTTCCGTTACCCAGAAAAGTTTGCGTAATGCAATCGGCATGGTGCCACAGGATACAGTGCTTTTTAATGATACAATTGCCTATAATATCCGCTATGGCCGTCCGGATGCATCGAATGAAGAAGTAAAAAAAGCGGCTGAAATGGCGCAAATAGGGGATTTTATCGCGCAACTGCCAGATGGTTACCAGTCCATGGTCGGCGAACGCGGATTAAAGCTTTCAGGGGGAGAAAAACAACGTGTTGCTATTGCCCGTACGATTCTCAAAGCTCCACCAATCCTGATACTTGATGAGGCAACATCCGCACTTGATACGGCAACGGAACTTGAAATCCAGTATGCACTTGATGTTGTGAGCCGCGGACGCACGACTTTGGTTGTCGCTCACAGGCTTTCCACAATCATCGGTGCGGATGAAATTCTGGTGTTAAAAGGTGGACGGATTATCGAACGCGGCAAACATGATGAATTGCTCGCCAAAGGTGGCCTTTATGCTTCAATGTGGCACAAACAGCTTGAAGCTTCCAAGGCAGAAGAACAATTGCGCAAAATTCGAGAGGAAGATGAGTTGGGCATTGTCTCCCATCATTGACAACTATCTTGCAGACAACGATGAAACAAACTATCGCTTTTTTCACATTGATTGGATAAATAGGAACCGGCTTCGTGTTGAACGGGTGGGTACGGTGTAAGATAAATGGGGTATACGCGTATGAGCATTGTAAGATCGGTTCGTAACGGTTTTGCGCCCATCCATAAGGAAGGGTACCCGTTTATCGTCGGATTCTTCATTTTATCGCTGGTCCTTGGCTGGATGTGGGATCCGCTTTTCTGGTTCGGTTTGGTGCTTACTATCTGGTGCATCTATTTTTTTCGCGATCCGGAACGGGTCACACCGATTGACATGAACCTTGTTATGAGTCCGGCTGATGGCCGCATTTCCTTCGTCGGTATGTTTATGCCGCCCAAAGAACTTGGCCTGGGCAACGAAGAGATGATGCGGGTATCGGTGTTCATGGATATATTTTCCTGCCACATCAATCGCATTCCGATGGATGGTGTTGTGAAGTCCATTGTCTACCGTCCGGGAAAGTTCGGAAATGCCGAACTCGACAAGGCGAGCGATCATAATGAAAGAAACAGCCTTGTCATTGAAACAGCCCATGGCGATATCGGCGTTGTACAAGTGGCTGGTCTTGTTGCCCGTCGCATAGTATGCTGGTCGAAGGAAAATGAACCTGTGGTCGCAGGCAAACGGTTCGGTCTTATCCGCTTTGGTTCCAGACTTGATGTTTATCTGCCAGCCCATGTAAAATTACGGGTGGCAATCGGGCAGAAGGCTATTGCCGGTGAAACTGTTTTTGCTTCGTTTGACAAAAGCGCGACCATAACAGACTTTAGACTGGATTAGATTTTAATGGAGAGTTCTTCGCCTTTTTCTTCTTTTGACCCCGAGGGACACAAAAATGATGATGTGAAGCCGCGTCGATCAATTTCGATACGCTTTGTTCTTCCTAACGTTATCACAATTCTAGCGATATGCGCAGGTGTAAGCAGTATACGTCTGGCGTTTGAACACCGTTTTGAAACGGCGATTTTAATGGTTTTGCTTGCTGCTGTCCTTGATGGTGTCGATGGGCGGTTGGCGCGTCTTATGGGCGGTGGTTCGTCATTCGGGGCACAGATGGACTCCTTGGCCGATGTGGTAAACTTCGGTGTCGCGCCGGCATTGATTGTCTATTCTTTTCTTCTCAATCAGGCTCATCAGGTAGGCTGGATAGCGGCACTTGTTTACTGCATAGCCTGTTGTTTGCGGCTTGCCCGTTTCAATGTCATGATTGATAACAAGCATATTCCGCGCTGGCAGAGGGAGTATTTTGTGGGTGTACCGGCTCCTGCCGGAGCGTTGTTGGTATTGCTACCCATATATCTTGGCTGCCTCGGTCTTGAACCGGGCGCCGGCTGGGCTTTGGTTTTCAGCCTTTATACGGTTGTTATCGCTTTTCTTCTCATTAGTCGTCTGCCTGTCTGGAACGGTAAAACAGTCGGTCAGCAATTGCGCCGCGATGTCGTTATACCCGGTATGCTTGTTGTTGTGATCTATGTCGGCTTTCTTGCTACTTACACGTGGCAGGTACTGCTCGTTACGGCAATCGGCTATATGGTATTTTTGCCATTCAGCTTGATCGCCTATCAAAAACGTTCGGTTCGAGAAGCTGCAAAAATAAAAGACGGTGTCGAAATGCCGGATGAAAACGAACAGGAAGACAAAGATTAGACTTCTGAGTCTCTTGCAGCCTGAAAACAGGCGTAAAAATTCTTGAGTCTCAATGCTCTAATTGAAATATCGGCGGAGTAAGCCGGATTTCGAGAACCAGAATGAAAAGTCGTTCTTCAAACCTGAAGCGCTTGCTGATATCTTAAAGCGCTTTCCAGAATTTTGTGGCCCTTTCAGTCGTCAAAGTTCATGTTAGCGTGTCTCTATCTGTTCGGCATGACTTCTATTGTCATAAATAAAATGCCTTTGAAATCTATGCCCTCGTTCAAGAATTTCGGAACCTAAATCAAATAAAGCAGCGCCGTTTCAGCGATAGATCATGTGCCACTGACACCGAAAATATTGAACGGTCTGCACCAGGAAAACGTGCAGACCGTTTTTTTAAGATAATCCTTCAGAAAAACCGCACGTCATTTTACTGCGCAGTACGGTTTTCCTAGTCGGGAACATGATAGATAAGAAAACGATTTTTACGGGCATCGAAAAACCGGCCCGTCTCTTCAAGATCGGGGGAAGCGAGCTGAACAATCTTGGCCGCAATTTCCTCGGCAGATGGCAATGTGTTCGGATCCTCTCCAGGCATGGCTTGCGCACGCATAGCGGTGCGTGTTGCACCGGGACTTGCCATATTCACTTTAACAGAGGTGTTCTTCAACTCGTCAGCCCAACAGCGCCCCAACACTTCAAAAGCAGCTTTTGAAGCCGCATAAGGCCCCCAAAAAGCTCTTGGTTTATGCACAACGCCGGAAGAAAAAAGAATTGCGCGCGCACAATCCGACTTTTTTAAAAGCGGTTCGACAGCACGGATCAGGCGCCACTGGCTGATAACGTTGATTTCAAACACATCTTCAAATGTCTTGGCTTCGACATGAGCAACCGGCGAAATGGAACCCAAAACACCGGCATTAGCAACCAGAATATCAAGTTTATGCCAGCGTTCGTTAATCTCGTTTCCCAATCTGTCGATGGCTTCCATATCATGAAGATCAAGCGGCACTAAAGTTGCAGTGGAACCTGCTTTGACGATTTTGTCATCAAGCTCCTCCAAGCCGCCGATAGTACGGGCAACGGCAATGATGTGAGCACCGCGTTTGGCAAGTTCCAGCGCGAGATGGTAACCGATACCCCGTGAAGCACCGGTTACGAGGGCGACGCGCCCTTTAAGGTCGAATGAGAGCATATTTTCCATCATCCCCCGCAATTCAACACAGAGAGCTTATGAACATTATCGGCATTTTCTTCATCAACCAGCCGTGTCGGATAATCGCCGGTGAAATAATGGTCGGTAAATTGGGGATCGGCATTATTCCTGACCTCACCTCCAACGGCCATATAAAGTCCGTCGAGAGACAAAAATTGTAACGAGTCTGCACCAATAAATTCACACATGGATTTCAAATCAGGAAATTGATTGGCTAGAAGTTTTGATGCTTCAGGAGTATCAATGCCGTAAAAATCGGGATAAAAGATCATTGGACTTGCGACGCGTATATGGACTTCTTTGGCTCCAGCTTCACGTAGCATCTGTACGATTTTGATTGACGTTGTGCCGCGAACAATCGAGTCGTCAATCAGGATAACGCGTTTTCCTTCAATAACCGGGCGATTTGCCGAGTGTTTAAGTTTAACGCCGAAGGCGCGGATTTGTTGTGTCGGTTCGATGAATGTCCGGCCGACATAATGGTTACGAATAATACCAAGTTCGAATGGAATGCCGCTTTGTTGAGCGTAACCGAGTGCCGCCGGTGTGCCTCCGTCGGGAACAGGGACAACGACATCGCCATCACAAGGGGCTTCTTTGGCGAGATAAATTCCCATATTTTTGCGTGCATTATAGACGCTACGTCCGCCCATGATTGAATCCGGACGGGCAAAATAGACATATTCGAAAAGGCAAAGTTTTTCCGGTTTTTTATCTTTTGGCTTGATCGTTTTGATTGTGACTTCTCCGTCTTTTTGGAGCTGACAGATAATAACCTCGCCATTTTCGACGTCACGGATATATTTGGCGCCGATAATATCAAGCGCGCAGGTTTCCGAGCAGAATATAGGTTTGCCATCAAGTTCACCCATGACGAGCGGCCGGATGCCGACGGGGTCGCGAGCAGCAATAAGCTTTGAACGGGTCATCGCAATCATTGCAAAGCCACCCTCGATCTGGCGAATGGCATCGACAAAACGTTCGGATGATTTTGCATGACGCGAGCGAGCAATGAGATGAAGGACAACTTCCGAATCTGATGTCGATTGGCAAATTGCACCTGATGCAATGAGCTGGCGGCGTATTGTGAGCCCGTTGGTAAGGTTGCCATTATGGGCAATGGCAATGCCGCCCACTTCAAGTTCGGCAAAGAGAGGCTGGACATTGCGCAACGCCGTTTCACCCGTTGTCGAATAACGTGTGTGACCGATCGCACGGTTACCAGGAAGATTGGCCAAGGTTTGCGGGTTGGTGTAATGGTCGCCAACAAGCCCCATATGCTTTTCCTGATGGAAAACGTGTCCATCATAAGAAACGATGCCGGCTGCTTCCTGTCCACGATGTTGCAAGGCATGGAGGCCAAGTGCTGTTAATGTCGCCGCATCGTCATGTCCGAGAATTCCGAAGACACCACATTCTTCATGTAACGTGTCATCATCGGAATAAAAATCCGGCTCACCTAAGACCTCATTCATCATTTCGACCATCCTGTTGAGATATAAATATACTCTTTATCAAATCACCCAATATAGGCAAAAATGGGTGGCATTATGCCACCCATTTAAATTCAGTCACCCGGTTGAGCCGGACTATCGCCAACACCGCTATCGGTATTGGACGGTTCATCTTTTTTCAGAACGCTCGAGGCTTTGTCAAAAACCCAATCCGGATCTTTGGGTAACAATTCCCAAATCTGGTTGCTCAAAGAATCAAGCATCGGTTTGGTTTTTGCGTCCTTGAGCCAGGGCGCCTGATCTTCCGGTTTGATTAGCTGGTTAACAAGCAACATGGCGATAACCATGATAAAAATTCCGCGCACAACACCGAAGATAAATCCCACTGTGCGATCGAGCGCACCAATTCGGCTATCTATAATCACGTCGGCAATTTTCATTGTGATGATTGAAACAATGATGAAAACAACAACAAAGATGATTGCCAGACTGGCAATGAGTGCAATGGTCTTATTGGAAAGATAGGATTCCACAAAGGGCAGGAGGTTCTTATAAAGAAGCACAGCCGCAATAGCCGCAATGACCCATGATGCCAACGATAACACTTCCCGCGAAAAGCCACGCACCATGGCCAGAAAGGCAGAAAAGAGGATTACTACAATAACCAGGCCGTCAAGGGCTGTCATGAACATCAGGCTTGTCCTTAAGTTCGCTTCAATCGGCAAAATATAATGACAGTTTCGTCAATTATGTCTTCAATGCCAGTTTGCAAAACCAATATCAATATTTCCTGCACTTTAAAAGTATTAAGCCAGCCTTTTGTCCACAAACTCAATTCTGTGTTGAAGGCGAAGGCCGCCTTTTTCCGGAAGCAATTGCTGCAACAAGTTCAGGCAAGTCTGCAAAGCTTCTCTGCCTGAAAGACGGCGATTTGATGGTTTCGGTTGTGCCTGATGGCAGAATTGCACCTTTAAATCCGAGTTTGTCTGCTTCTTTCAATCTTTGACCGGAATGGGCAACCGCACGCACCGCTCCCGATAGACTGACTTCACCGAAAAAAACATAATTCGGCGGCAGCGCAATTCCGGCAAGCGAAGAAACAAGCGCTGCTGCCACTGCAAGATCGGCAGCAGGCTCCGAAATGCGATATCCGCCAGCAACGTTGAGATAAACATCATGCTGCCCGAAACGCACGCCGCAATGGGCTTCAAGAACCGCGAGAATCATAGAGAGCCGGTTGCTATCCCATCCAACCACAGCCCGTCTTGGTGTCCCGAGCGAAGTCGGTGCAACGAGTGCCTGTATTTCAACAAGGACAGGACGTGTCCCTTCCATGCCGGCAAAAACCGCTGCACCGGGCGCATTGCTATTGCGTTCACCCAGAAATAATTCGGAAGGATTGTTAACCTCTCTCAATCCATGATCCGACATTTCAAAAACACCGATCTCATCTGTCGGGCCGAAGCGATTTTTCACGGTTCTTAAAATTCTATATTGGTGTCCGCCTTCACCCTCGAAATAAAGCACGCCGTCGACCATATGTTCGACAACACGGGGGCCGGCGATTTGTCCATCTTTTGTGACATGACCAACCAGTACAACGGCGGCGCCCGTTTTCTTGGCAAAACGTATCATCGCCTGTGCTCCGGTTCTCACCTGTGTGACTGTTCCGGGAGAAGAATCGACCGCTTCAGACCAAAGCGTCTGTATGGAATCGATAATGACCAGATCAGGCTTTTTTGCATTTGTAAGCGTTGCGAGAATATCTTCGACATTGGTTTCAGCAGCAAGCTCGACAGCCGAATTGGCAGCCCCTAAACGTTGCGCACGCAAACGGATTTGAGCAACTGCTTCTTCACCGGAAACATAGATAACGTGATAACCTTGGTGCGAAAGCGCTGCTGCGGCCTGCGTCAAAAGTGTCGATTTTCCGATGCCCGGATCACCACCAACAAGCAGTGCCGAGCCCCTCACAAAGCCACCGCCAGTAACACGATCAAGTTCGGCAATTCCCGATTTTATCCGTGGAGCATCTTCAATAGCTCCCGAAAGCGATGTAAGGGCGACAACACGCCCCTTACGGCTGCTTTTGGCGGGGCCGCCGCCTATGCCACCGCTGGTTCCTTCTTCGACAATGGTGTTCCATTCGCCACATGCATCGCATTTTCCGGCCCATTGGGAATAGACTGTGCCGCAATTTTGACAGACAAACTGGGTGCGTGTTTTTGCCATTACGATCAGCCGAATTGCTCTGGTAGCTTGTCACTGTCGGCAAGATCCGAAAAGCGGGTATATTCGGCCTGGAACGCCAATCTTACAGTTCCTGTCGGTCCATGACGCTGTTTTGCCACAATCACCTCGGCCTTGCCGAAGACTTCTTCCATCTCGGCTTGCCATTTCATGTGTTCTTCACTGCCAAGTTTGGGTTCTTTGTTTTTGATATAATATTCATCGCGATAAACAAACAGCACGACATCGGCATCCTGCTCGATAGAACCGGATTCACGAAGATCGGAAAGTTGCGGGCGTTTGTCATCACGTGCTTCAACCTGACGGGAAAGCTGCGACAAAGCAATGATCGGTATATTGAGCTCTTTGGCAAGCGACTTCAAACCGGTCGTGATTTCGGTAATTTCCTGAACACGGTTTTCCGAAGCACGTTTCGAAACACCGGTCATCAATTGAACATAGTCAATCACCAAAACGTCGAGGCCATGCTGGCGTTTAAGCCGTCGCGCGCGGGCTGAAAGCTGCGCAATCGAAATGCCACCTGTCTGGTCGATATAAAGTGGCGCCTTCTGCAATCTTGTCATCGAATGGAGGAGTTTGGCAAACTGGTCTTCGGTAATATCACCGCGGCGGATTTTCGAGGACGATACTTCCGCCTGCTCGGAAATAATACGTGTTGCCAATTGTTCGGATGACATTTCAAGCGAGAAGAAACCGACGATTCCACCTTCATTCTCTTCTGCCGGAAGGTTGTTTTCCTTCGCTTTGATATAAGCATTTGCGATATTGAAAGCGATATTGGTTGCAAGTGAAGTTTTACCCATACCCGGACGACCGGCAAGGATGATAAGGTCGGAACGTTGCAAGCCGCCCATTTGCTCGTCGAGTTTCTTGAGCTGTGTAGGGATGCCGGACAGCCGGGAAGTGCGTTTTTTTGCAGCTCCCGCCATATCAATGGCTTTTTTTACCGCATCATCGAAACTTTCAAAGCCTCCACCATATTTACCGGTTTCGGCAAGTGTGAACAATTTTTGCTCGACATTTTCGATCTGTTTCGAAGGAGTAAGATCAATCGGTGCATCATATGCGGTATTGACGATCTCGTTTCCAAGATCAATCAAAGAGCGACGTGTATAAAGATCATAAATAGCACGGCCATAATCTTCTGCATTGATGATGGTGACAGCTTCTGTCGCCATGCGAACAACATAGGTATAAACCGTCATATCGCCGATTTTTTCATCAGCCGGAATAAACGGCTTGATTGTGACCGGATTGGCAAGCTTGCCGTTTTTGATCATCTCGCTCAGAACAGCGAAAATTGTTTGATGTAAAGGCTCGAAAAAATGTTCAGGCTTCAAAAAATCGGACACTCGGTCGAGAGCATCATTGTTGATAAGAATTGCACCGAGGAGAGCCTGTTCCGCTTCTATATTATGCGGAACCTGCCTGAACGGAAGTGCCTCGTCACCATTGGTTTGTCCGATGTTAAGAACTTTTGCTTCTGACATTAGTCTTTTGCTGCTCGCCTGAATTTTGTCGAATTGGAAAACCCGTCTACTTTACCCCATTGTGGGTAGTGATCGCCACTTTTTTTTCTGTTTCCTTGCATTTTTACCTGTTTCCCTCGTTCATCCCCGTTCAACACGTGGGAAATGATAAGAAAACGCACTGAACGCCACTATTAAAACCCATAAGGCTTGCTTGATGACCGGAAACGGCATTCCGGAAGACCAAGAAATAGCCTTCGCTTCAAGGAAAAATAGCGGTCTATAAGAAGGAAAAATGCCGCATGCTTAAGCACACACAGCATTTTTTTGATTTAAGATGGGGGTGGAGATAGTGCAAGGAAAGTGGCTTGAAAAGTCTGCTTTTTTGTAGCCACACGACCTATTTCTTTTCTTCTTTCGAAACTTTGGTTTTTCCGTGTGATTTTACAGGTTCCGGGGCAGAAGCACCGCTCGTTTTTTTTGCTGTTCCGGCAGTCTTCTTTTCATCTTTCCGGGTTGCTTCTATATTCGGATCAGCGTCAATTTTTTTAAGTCTGGCTTCTTCTTCGATAATGTAATCGCGAGTCAAGGGAACAGTATCCTGCTTGTGGGCAAGCTGTATCTGAAAAACCATCATACCTTGCCAGCGGAAAGCGCTTTCGGATGCTGCGAGGTAGAATTCCCACATACGGCAAAAACGTTCGTCATAGAGTGCTTTTGCCTCGTCCCAGTGGGCGAGGAAAGCTTCGCGCCAAGCCTTTAATGTTTCGGCATAATGCAACCGTAATATCTCGATATCGGTAATGACAAGGCCACTTTTTTCAATGACCGGTATAACTTCCGATAATGATGGAATATAGCCACCGGGGAAAATATATTTGGCAATCCACGGATTCGTTGCCCCCGGTTCGCCCGAGCGGCCAATTGAATGGAGAACGAAGCGGCCATCCGGTTTCAACAATCTTTTGACATGGTCGAAATATTCTTTGTAATGGCCGATCCCGACATGCTCGAACATACCCACGGAAACGATTTTATCGAAGGCATCATTCAGTTTGCGATAGTCAAGAAGCAAAAATTTGGCTTTATCTTGAAGTCCCATATCTTCGGCGCGCTGGTTGGCAATGCCATGTTGCTCATGGGAAAGCGTAACACCTGTAACATTTGCACCGAGAACCCGTGCAAAATAAAGCCCCAATCCTCCCCAACCGCAGCCGATATCAAGGAGGTTTTCACCTTGCTTGACTTGGAGCTTGGCCGCAAGATGCCGTTTTTTGGCAAGTTGTGCTTCGGCAAGACTGACATTTGGATTTTCAAAATAACCACATGAATATTGACGATCAGGATCAAGAAACATCTCGTAAAGTTTGCCTGACAGATCGTAATGATGTTCGACGTTTTTTGCAGAACGACGCAACGTATTCATCTGGACGAATCGTTTTGTCGCTGTGCGGATGAAATAGAACGCTTTCATCCACAATTCATTTTCTGCAATCGGACCGGTACTTTCAAAAATCGTTTCGAGTAGTGAATAAATATCACCTTTTATAAAAGTAAAACCGCCATCCATATAGGCTTCGCCCAGTTTCAATGCAGGGTCGAGCGCTACCTCGCGTTCCCATTTTGCCGATGTAAAGCGAATTTGAATCGGTGTGCCAGTCTGATCACCGAATTGGTATGTGACCCCGCGTGAATCGGTAATTGTCAAATTACCTTTGGTAATAATGTGGCTGGCAGCCGTCTTCAACAAAGCAAACATCTATCGAGTCCCATCTTTCATTCAATAATTCGGCCGCATGTTTACCCACAGAGGAGTGTTTAAATCAGCTTTCGAAAGTCTATTTCAACCGATGCACCGTTTATAGTGCCCATTTGTTAAAAAAACACCCGACCTTAAAGATCGGGTGTGTTCATTTTTTTTTGACATGTCAAGAAACAACTGTTCCAGACTACTGGGGCAGTGCGTCGCACTCGCAAGTCTTAACTTGTGAACCGACGCAAAAAGCTTATTCAGCTTCCTTTTCTTGAGCCTGTTCCTCGGCCTTTTTCTCTGCTTCGTGTTCGGCACCTTCTTCGTCAAAGACTTCTTCTGCCAAAGGCTGTTCTTCAATTCCGTAAATAGCCTCGATCGAAGTCAAATCCTCGCCGGCAGCCTGACGTTCGGCTTCTTCAGCAGAACGGGCAATATTGATGGTCACATTGACCTGTACTTCCGGGTGGAGATTGACAGCCACATTGTGAAGGCCGATCGACTTGATCGGGTGGTTAAGTTCAACTTGTGTACGAATGATTGAAAAACCGTCAGCGGTAATAACATCGGCAATATCACGTGTCGAAACCGAACCGTATAGCTGGCCTGTTTCACCTGCAGAGCGGATAACTACGAATGTCTTGCCGTCAAGCTTGTCAGCAACTTGTTGGGCTTCGCTCTTGCGTTCAAGATTGCGTGCTTCGAGCTGTGCTCTCTCATTCTCGAATTTCTTTTTGTTGGCCTCGTTTGCACGCAAAGCTTTTCCCTGAGGGAAAAGAAAGTTGCGAGCAAAACCATCTTTTACAGAGACAGTGTCGCCCATTTGCCCCAAGCGGGCAATGCGCTCAAGAAGAATAACATCCATTTTAAATTCCTTTCAGCTGCTTTTATTGTTTTGTTTCGCCGCTTTTGCGGCTTTCTTGAATAGTCGTCCAGATCCCCATCAAAAGCAGAATGAGTGATACCGGTAAGGTGAATACGAAAGTGAAAAGGGCAATGTAGACAAATCCGAGGATGAAAATGCGTCCACTCATGCCGCGAGTAAGGTTGTGCAAATAGGCAAGTCCTGTCATTGAGATTGCCAAAGTAAAGGTTGTGTTGAAGACCGATGCACAAAGATTGAGAAACGTACCGAGCTTAAAAAAAGTGGCACCAAAGGCGACAATAAAAATTACCAGCGCGGGTATTGGTAGACGGAATTTTTTCGGCCAGTCATCGCGCGGGCGTGCAAGCCGTTTCATGCGTTGCGCACCGACAAGCGAAAAATACAAATTCCCGATTAGAAAAAGCACTCCATAAGTGGCCAGACTGCTTGACAACAAAGGAACGATATTGGTTACCAGAAAATCATGGAAGGTGACGATGTCGGCTTCCGATGCCGAATTGGTCTCGCGTAAGGAATTTGCAACAAAATTGGCAACTTCACCCGCAATAATCGGTGTCGTCGGGTTGTTATGCAATATTGTGCCGATAATAACACAAATGATCGAGATAAAGCCTGTCAGTAAAAATATAACCGACGACAGCGGATACCATTGAACTGTGTGTCCTTCTTTATCTGTTTCGGCAAGTCCGAGAAGCCAGGAGCCATAAACAGCCGGAAGAAAAAACAGCAAGGCAAAGCCGAGACCGATATAGAGATTTTGTGCAAACACCAGAACGATTGTTGCTGTGATAAGAGAAATGATACTGGCAATCGTGCCCCAGCCGAATGCAACGATAAAAATCGGCAGAGTCATGAAGCAACCGAGTAGCAGTGCAAGTGGCGGAAAAACCAGAAAAAAACTCATAATAGCTGTTGCAAGGACGGCAGCAAAGAGCCCGCCTAAAATACCCGCCGGAAACGTACTGGATTTTTTTTGCAACATCTGATCGCTGTCCTGCCTTTTTGCAGTTAGGGACTGAAATAACCGCCCCAACTCCGGTTTTATTTAATCCTGCACCGAAAGCAGGAAAAGCAGCCGGCCTAGCCGGCTGCCTGAATTCTTACTTGACGACATAAGGTAGAAGGCCGAGGAAACGGGCGCGCTTGATCGCTTTTGCCAATTCGCGCTGTTTTTTCTGGCTTACTGCAGTAATGCGTGAAGGAACAATCTTGCCGCGCTCTGAAATATAGCGCTGAAGAAGCTTTACATCCTTATAGTCGATCTTTGGTGCGTTAGGACCTGAAAACGGGCAAGTCTTGCGGCGACGATGGAAAGGACGACGGGTTGGAATCTGGCTAATATCAACCATTATTCATCTCCTTCATTGTTTGAATCATCGCGTGAGCGGCGTGGACGACGCGGACGATCTTCATCCTTGCCGTAACGGTCGTCACGATCGCGGCGAGAAAGCATAGCCGACTGGCCTTCTTCAAGCTCGTGAACGCGAACTGTCATGTAACGCAAAATATCTTCGTTGATGCGCATCTGGCGTTCGACTTCTGCAATTGCAGCTGCCGGAGCATCAATATTCATCAATGTATAATAGGCTTTGCGATTCTTGCGAATGCGATAGGTAAGTGTGCGCAAACCCCAATTTTCAATGCGCCCGACTTTGCCACCGTTGGCTTCAATGACGCCCTTGTAGAGTTCTACAAGTTGGTCGACCTGTTGCGGTGCAATATCCTGTCGGGCAAGGAACACATGTTCATAAAGAGCCATTGTTTTGCCTTTCTTCTGTTAATCTTTGTCGACTTTCGGCGCAGAGCCTCTGCGACTTGCCTATTCGGTCGAACCGAAGAAGAAAGGACGCGTGTTTCGAGACATTCGAGAGCGGAGACACGGGAGGCTTGAAACATTAATATTTCCTGCCGCTTTTAAAAGCGACCCTCCGTTCAACCCCCGGCCAAATGTCGACAATGAACGGGCGGTGTTTACAGGTTATTTGGAAAAATAGCAAGTGAGGAAAGCAACTAAAATATGTTTTTGGGTTGGAAGAACGATGCTGTCGATATATGAGTGATGAAAATGCAAACAGCCAATTTTCGGAGTTCTGGCAAAATGGCTTTTCTGGAAAATATCGACATTCTCATTTTCAATTTCTTCGCCGCGACCCCGCAAACATCAACGCTGTTTGCATATTTCGGAATCGGATGTGCGAAATTTCTCATCTATTTTATTCCCTTTCATCTCATTATATTATGGTTTCTTGGTGGGCGAGGTGAAAGACAAGCGGCACTTTCCATTGTCATTTCCGTTGCTATAGCGCTGATTTTCAGTTTTATTATAGGACATCTTTGTTATCGACCGCGCCCTTTTGTGGCAGGAATCGTCAAAGCTCTTATCGAGCACAAGGAAAATGCTTCCTTCCCGAGCAATCATGCTTTGATTTTCACAATCTATGTTTTTTCATTATATTGGTATCGTTATAAACAAGTTGCACGCGTTGCACTTGTTCTAGGGGTACTCACTTGTTGGGGTCGCATCTTTACAGGTGTGCATTATCCTTCCGACATCCTTGGAGGGGTTGTTCTGGGACTTGTTATTTCCGTGCTTGTTATCCGTTTTCTTGTACCATTTGTACCGAAGTTTGTTTATGAGCTCCCTTATTCACCGAAAGGCAGGGGAACAGATTTACAAGCCTAATCCATGATGTTCGGCTTGACTTTATGCTGTTTTATAGGTCAAGACCTCCTAATCTTTGTTTTTAAGCCAGGGAGTAAACTCTAATGGTCTGTGCATTTACGTTTCCCGGTCAGGGAAGTCAGACAGTTGGTATGGGCAAGGCCCTTTCGGATCAATTTCCTGAAGCGCGGTCAGTTTTTGAAGAAGTCGATGATGCTTTGGGCGAAAAACTCTCGTCGGTTATGTTTGAAGGGCCGGAAGATGTTTTGACATTGACCGCCAATGCGCAACCGGCATTGATGGCTGTTTCGATGGCTGTTATCAGAGTGCTTGAGAAAAATGGCCTTGATCTTAAGAACAAGGTTTCATTTGTTGCCGGACATTCTCTTGGTGAATATTCAGCCCTTTGTGCTGCAGGTACCTTTAGCCTTGCCGACACTGCGCGGCTACTTAGAACTCGTGGAAATGCTATGCAGGAAGCAGTTGCTGTAGGTGAGGGTGCTATGGCGGCAATTATCGGTCTTGAAGAAAACATTGTTGCAGAAATTTGTAGTTCGGTTCTTGGAGAAGGTGTTTGCGAGATCGCCAATGATAATGGCGGCGGGCAACTTGTTATTTCAGGAGCGACAAAAGCCGTTAATGCAGCGGTAAAACTTGCAACAGAAAAGGGCGCAAAGAGGGCCATTCTGCTTTCTGTTTCAGCCCCGTTCCATTCAAGTTTGATGCAGCCAGCTGCCGAAGCGATGCATGATGCTCTTCTGGATGTAAATAAACTTCCACCTAGTGTGCCGGTTGTTCCCAATATTTCTGTGAAACCGGAAACCGATCCGGATAAGATCATCGAACTGCTGGTTCGTCAGGTGACAGGTCGGGTTAGGTGGCGTGAAACCGTGGAATGGTTTGCTGCACATAATGTCGACACACTTTTTGAAATCGGTAGCGGAAAAGTTCTGACCGGGCTTGCAAGGCGAATCGACCGGAATTTGACCGGCCTGACCGTCGGAACAGCAGACGAGATAGAAAATGCCTTGAAGACACTTGGCGTATGATTGAGGAATTTGACGATGTTTGATTTGAAAGGGCGTAAAGCACTTGTAACCGGCGCAACCGGCGGCATAGGAGAAGCGATAGCTCGCGGGTTGCATGAACAAGGTGCAATAGTTGGACTTCATGGCACACGCGAAGAAAAGTTAAAAGCTTTGGCTCATGACCTTGGCGATAATTGCTTTATCTTTCCGGCAGATCTTTCCAAACGCGAAGAAGTAGCAGCATTGGCCGAAAAAGCAGAAAGCACGCTCGATGGCGTGGATATTCTGGTCAATAATGCCGGAATTACCCGCGATGGTCTTTTTGTTCGGATGAGTGATCGCGATTGGGATGATGTGTTGGCGGTTAATCTATCAGCCGTATTTTTTCTGACTCGAGCCTTGACACATCCGATGATGCGCCGTCGCTATGGCCGCATTATCAATATTTCCTCTATTGTCGGTGTTACCGGCAATCCCGGTCAAACCAATTATTGTGCAACGAAAGCCGGTGTCATAGGTTTTTCGAAATCTCTCGCTCAAGAAATTGCCAGCCGCAATGTGACAGTCAATTGCATTGCTCCGGGTTTTATTGAGTCGGCAATGACGGATAAACTCAATGACAAACAGAAGGAAACCATCATGTCTGCTATTCCGATGAAGCGGATAGGGACAACTAAAGATGTGGCAGCTGCCGCTATTTATCTAGCAAGCGACGAGGCGGCCTTTGTCACCGGTCAGACATTGCACGTCAATGGCGGAATGGCAATGATTTGACAAAAACATCCGTAAAGACTCGGGATTGGAGTTTTTACGGATGATAAAAATTGCGGCGTTGTCTTCTAAATTTTGTGCGTTGTGAGCGTTAACTTTAGAAAAAGGACACTATTTCGGCACAAAATGAAGAGAAACACGCGAATTATGGTAAAATATCTTTGCGTCTTGGCGTCGAGCATGGTAATTGGCGCCTTTAAGGCCGGTGAGTGAAACCGGTTGATCCCGTTATGGGATATCCACAGGGTGTGTTTGAAAACCTAAAAATGATAGGTGTAAATGCATCTATTGCTTGATTAGATGAGCCCGTGCCGCTAACCAAGGCAGGGAAAACAACAAAAGTCGAGGATCCGACATGAGTGATACAGCAGAACGCGTCAAGAAAATCGTCATCGAACATCTTGGTGTTGATGCAAATAAAGTAACCGAAAACGCAAGTTTCATTGACGATCTTGGTGCCGATAGTCTTGACACCGTAGAATTGGTCATGGCTTTTGAAGAAGAATTCGGTGTAGAAATTCCGGATGACGCAGCCGAAACGATTTTGACCGTTGGCGATGCCGTCAAGTTTATTGATAAGGCTTCGGCCTGATTGACCGCGGAGGCAGAAACTGGAAAAGGTTTTTGTCTCCTTTTATTTGTTTTACTCGTGAATGAACGGGTATTTTCGGGTTTAAAGTTGAACGATTGGGATTTGGAAGTATGAGACGTGTCGTCATTACCGGTTTGGGATTGGTTTCTCCACTGGCCGGCGACGTGGAACATAGCTGGAAACGGCTTCTTGAAGGCAAAAGCGGCGTTCGTCGTGTTACCGAGTTTGAAGTCGATGATCTTCCATGCCAGATAGCAGGCCGTATTCCGTTAGGTGACGGCAGCAATGGTACATTCAATGCCGATCTTCATATGGAACCTAAAGAGCAGCGCAAAGTCGATCCGTTCATTCTTTACGCGATGGGAGCTGCCGACGAGGCGCTCGACGATGCTGGTTGGCATCCGACAAGTGATGAAGACCAGATTCGCACCGGTGTTATGATCGGTTCGGGTATTGGCGGTGTCGAAGGCATTGTCGAAGCCGGATATACGTTGCGCGACAAAGGGCCAAGGCGCATATCGCCGTTTTTTATTCCCGGTCGTCTTATCAATCTCGCATCCGGTTACGTTTCGATAAAGCATCAGTTGCGCGGGCCTAATCATGCAGTTGTTACTGCGTGTTCTACCGGTTCACATGCGATTGGTGATGCTTCCCGACTGATCGCACTTGATGATGCCGATGTTATGCTTGCCGGCGGGACCGAATCTCCTGTCAATCGTATTTCGTTAGCGGGATTTGCTGCGTGCAAGGCACTTTCTACAGGCCGCAACAATGACCCTGAACATGCCTCGCGTCCATATGATGTCGATCGCGACGGATTTGTAATGGGTGAAGGTTCTGCCATTGTCGTTTTGGAAGAACTTGAACACGCCAAAAAACGCGGTGCAAAAATTTATGCCGAAGTTATCGGCTACGGTTTGTCTGGTGATGCCCACCATATAACGGCGCCATCCGAAAGTGGAGAGGGGGCCGAACGGTGCATGCGCGCAGCCATTAAACGCGCCAGAATTGATCCGTCCGAAATTGACTATATCAATGCACATGGGACTTCGACCATGGCTGATACGATCGAGCTTGCAGCTGTCGAACGGGTTATGGGTGAAAATGCTTCAAAAGTATCGATGTCCTCGACAAAATCGTCGATTGGCCATCTTTTGGGCGCAGCCGGTGCAGCGGAAGCTATTTTTAGTGTTCTTGCAATACGTGATAATATAGCACCGGCGACAATCAATCTTGATCATCCCTCTGTCGAGACGAAGATAGATCTTGTTCCGCATAAGCCGCGGGAACGCAAGATTGACACTGTTCTATCCAACTCATTCGGATTTGGTGGAACCAATGCATCCTTGATTATGCGGCGTTTTTCAAAATAATACACGATCTTGAGAAAAGTTCACCTTTTCTCCAAGTTCTGCAAATTTTGCCGCAATTTTGCGATAAGCGGTAGAAACCGGAAATTTATAGCAAACGGGATGTGTGCTTATGTCTGACGAAGAAAAAAAGATGACATCCGACAGGACTGAGTCTTTGACATCGAAGTCAGAAATAAAGCGGTCAGAGCCTGATGAACCAATAGCCTCGTCGGAGAAAAATTCTCCACTACCTGAAGCCTCTCCGTTATCGGAAAATACAGATAAAAATGCAGCGTCAGACAGAGAAAAGTCTGTCGGCCAAGCAGCTTTGCAAAGCGATCGGGACGAAAAAGAAGAGGGAGGTAAAGCAACCTCCGAAGTCCTGAAATCATCATCCCTGCCAGAGGCTGAAGCAGCGGGTCAAAATCCTTCGATTTTGCAAAATAGCGTACCTCGTGTCCTAGACGATCAATCGGTACAGAATAATCAACAATCCACTCCGGTCGGAAATGACAAAGTTCCGGAAGAGCCGGATGATACAAATGGAGCCAGAGGAAAAGCCGACGCAAAAAAAATAAAAGTCAAGCCGAGTCGGTCAAAGGTTGCCCGCAACCCTTTGATTATTCTTGGTAATTTTTTCCTTATGCTGGTGATAGTCATCATTCTGGCAATCACGATACCGATATATGTCGGAAAGAATATGTTTGTTGCGACCGGTCCCCAATCGAACGAACAAGTGGTTCTTATCAATCAGGGGGCCGGTATTAGGGAAATTGCTTCAATTCTTGAAAAACAAGGCTTGATAAGATCGGCAGATATTTTTGTTTATGGTGTTGGCTATCAGGATAAGGCAAGGCTTCTGAAGGCTGGTGAATATGCCATACCTGCACATGCTTCAATGAAGGATATCATGGATATTCTGGTGGAGGGAAAGTCGATCGAGCATGCGTTCACAGTGCCTGAAGGACTTACCGTCGCACAGGTTTTCGACCGTCTGGCAGCAAATGATGTTCTGGTAGGCGATTTACCAAAAGTTTTACCGCCAGAAGGAAGCTTAATGGCCAACACTGTCAATTTTATTCGTGGAACGACTCGCGAACAGATTGTCAAACGTTTACATGATGGGCAACAAAAACTGGTTGCGGATATCTGGGCGAAACGTGCTCCCGATTTACCAATAAAAAATATCGACGAGTTCGTAACACTCGCATCAATTGTTGAAAAAGAAACCGGTATTGCAACCGAACGACCACAAGTGGCCGCCGTTTTTTATAATAGGCTTGCCAAGAATATGCGTCTGCAATCGGATCCGACGGTTATTTACGGCTTGTTCGGGGGCAAAGGCAAACCGTCGAATCGGCCGATTTATCAATCTGATCTTGATAAAGACACGCCTTACAATACTTATAAAATAAACGGTCTTCCTCCCACGCCGATTGCCAATCCCGGACGGGACGCCCTCGAAGCGGTGGCCAACCCGCCGAAGAGCGACGCGCTATATTTCGTGGCAGATGGTACAGGCGGACATGTTTTCTCCAAAACTCTGGACGAACATAATGCAAATGTGCGTAAATGGCGCGCGATGCAGAAAAATGACTGATTGGTTTTAACCGGTTCCGGATATTTAAAATTAAGTCGGAAAATAGGTACTTATCGGCGCTTGCTTCAAATTGACGACTGTGTTCCAGTCGTTTTTTATTTTCTATAAAGAGTTATAAACCTAGGGGTGCTGTTTCGAATCGGCAGTTTATACACGTTTGGGTTATGTTTTTTCGATCTAATCGGCTGCAATTTTTCGAACGCGTTTTTCATCTTTCCTATTTTTGTACAGTCTGGTTGAAACGTTGATGTTCGGCGGCAGGAGGATGAATTGCCTTGTTTATATTTGATGTTATAAAAGCGGCACTTTAACCGGAACAGTGTTAAAAAATGACAGCAATCAAATAAACAAACTATCAGGAAATATACACTACGCACGCAGTGTCTGGTCGCGATTGTTTGCAGATTATGGTCATTAACAGGTTGTCGACACGTGCTATTGAATTCAAATTTCCGACCATTTCAGTTAATAGGGAACTGCTAGAATGAGAGTCTATGAATTTTTGAAGTGCATTGACGGTTGGGGTAAAAAGTCGATTTCGCCAATCGATTTGATGTCAAACAACTGCGCTAAGGGTTAAGCCGTTTTTTTACAGGAGTTTTTTTACATTGCAGAGTATGACAGGATTTGCCAGAGCGAGTGTGTCGACGGAAAGTGCCACTATTGTATGGGAAACTCGCTCGGTTAATGGCAGAAATCTTGATTTGAGATTTCGTTCGAACATTGCCATTGATGCTATCGAATATGAATTGAAGAAGAAGGCGGGAGATGTTTTTTCACGGGGAAATATAAATTGCTTGCTTAATGTTTCTTTTTCGGCTGGAAGCAGTCACCCTCGTATCAATCAGGATTACCTTGATTGGGCTTTGAAATTTTCAAACGAACTGGAACAAGCTTATGGCATTCAGAAACCGACTATCGACGGATTGTTAGGAATAAAGGGCATCGTCGAATACGGAACGCCGGAAAACGAAACCATCGAAAATACCGATTTGAAGCTTGCGATTATCAAGGGGTTTGACGTTGCCCTTCACGATTTGACATTTGCCCGCGAAAAAGAAGGAGCAACACTCAATAAAATCCTGTCTGGACAAATCGATACAATCGAAACATTGGTAAGTAGAGCCAGAAACGATCCGTCACGTTCGCGCGAAGCGATAAAGGAGCGACTAAAAACGCAGGTGTCTGCACTCCTTGACTCCAGTGATAAACTCGATGACCAACGGTTGGAAATGGAAGCGGTCCTTCTGGTAACCAAAGTAGATATTCAGGAAGAACTTGACCGGCTTGACGGACACATCGAAGCAGCAAGATATTTGCTTGGATTGAATGAACCCGTTGGTCGTCGATTGGACTTTCTGGCTCAGGAATTTAATCGTGAAACCAATACACTGTGCTCCAAGGCGCATACAGCTTCCCTTTCGGCCGCAGGTCTGTCATTAAAGGCGGTGATTGACCAGTTCAGAGAACAAATTCAGAATGTCGAATAGACCGATGTTTTGAAATTTTGTGCCATGATGGGGTCACGAAAAATCTGAAGGACTATGTATAATGGAAAACACCTCTGAACGTGAACGCAATTTAAAGAACGCGGGCAAAAGACGCGGAGTGTTGATGGTAATTTCATCCCCATCGGGAGCAGGAAAATCCACATTGTCACGTTTATTGCTGGAAGATGGTCATCTCGGCTTGTCGATCAGTGTGACGACGCGTGAACGCCGGTCAAGCGAGATAAACGGCGTTCATTATCATTTTATTAGCAAAGAAGAATTCGAGCGTAAGCGCGATAATGATGAATTGATCGAGTGGGCGGAAGTCCACGGTCATTATTACGGTACTTTGCGTGAAACAGTGGATAAAGCTTTGGCAGCGGGGCGCGATATGCTCTTTGATATCGACTATCAAGGTGCACAGCAATTGCAGGAGAAGATGCCTGATGACGTTGTTTCCATTTTTATTCTTCCGCCGTCAATGAAAGAATTGAAGTCGCGCTTGAATAGACGAGCCGAAGATGCGCCGGATGTTATCGACCTCAGGCTCCATAACGCTCGTGGCGAGATTGAACATTATAAATCTTATGACTATGTGATTATTAATGAAGATTTGGAGCAATCTTTTTCGCTTATTAAAACAATTCATCTGGCCGAAGCAATGAAACGGCGGCGCTGTGTCTACGTTGATTCGTTTGTGGACGGATTGCTACAGGAAAAACTTGAATAGTTTTTTACAACGTCTAATAAGCACAAGCAAAAAAGCTGATCGGTGGCTCATTGAACGACCAATGAGAAAAAAAGATGTGAGCTATTTTTGTTTCATGCGATAAAATTTTGGAAAATTCGAACGAGCGAACGTATTGAACAATAAATGTTGGTTGCTAAACCAACAAACACAAATCTTGGGGGCAATAGTAGAACTTCTGTTCCGCCACTGTTTAAAAGTTTTAACGTTCAGGTCTTAATTCGTTACTCACTGTTGAACTTCAATTGCTTGAGCCAGAGAGACGAATTCCTTTATATCTAACGTTTCTGCACGTCGGGTGCCATCAATTCCGGTTTGTTTCATTAGAGTTTCTCCACCAAGCGATTTGAGACTTTGACGGAGCATTTTTCGTCTTTGTCCGAATGCCGCTTTGGTAACCTTTTCGAGGCTCTCTATTGCGCAGGGCAGGGGATTATCATTGGGGATAATGTGGACAACTGAAGATGTCACCTTCGGTGGCGGTGTGAAGGCTTGCCGCGGAACATCAAAGGCAATCCGTGCATGTGTGCGCCAGCCGGCAAGAACTGCCAGACGACCATAATGTGGCGTACCTGGAAGTGCTACAATGCGTTGCGCAACCTCTTTTTGGAACATCAGCGTCATGGATTCATAAAAAGGTGGCCAAGGCTCAATGGTAAGCCAGCGGATTAAAAGTTCGGTACCGATATTATAGGGAAGATTGGCAACGATCGCGGGTTTTTCTCCACTTTTGAAAAGGCTTTCAAAATCTTGCTCTAGGGCATCCCCTGATATGATTTTGAGTCTTTCAGGATACACATTGGAAATTTCGTCAAGTGCAGCAAGGCAGCGTGTATCACGTTCGATAACTGTAACGGTAGCGCCTTGTGAAAGTAGGGCACGTGTGAGTCCTCCTGGGCCGGGCCCGATTTCCAATACGTCTCTGCCCTTTAGATCACCGGCCTGACGGGCAATTTTCGCGGTTAAATTAAGGTCGAATAGAAAATTCTGGCCAAGAGATTTTTTTGCACTGAGACCAAAAGTTTCTATAACTTCTCGCAGAGGTGGAAGTGAATCAATTGACATGATGGTGAGAATTTTTAGCGAGGTTATCGGCAAGTGTTAATGCAGCGATAAAACTTTCCGGCGAAGCTATTCCCTTTCCGGCTATGTCGAATGCCGTTCCGTGGTCGGGAGATGTCCGGATAAACGGAAGCCCCAAAGTAACATTGACAGTGTCGTCAAAGCCGATTGTTTTAACAGGTATTAACGCTTGATCATGATACATACACAAAGCGACATCGTAATTTTTGCGTGCACGTGCATTGAACATAGTGTCAGAAGGAAGTGGACCAATCACCTTTATTCCACGAGAACGCAGAATATCCATCGCCGGTTTTATGACTGTTTTTTCCTCAATCCCCATAGCTCCGCCTTCACCGGCATGCGGATTAAGACCGGCTATTGCAAGTCGCGGATTTTTTATTGCAAACCGTTCGGATAAGTCATGGGCGACGATAATTGCTGTTTCGACCAGCAATTCTTTGGTCAAAGTGCGAGGAACTTTCTCTATCGCAATATGGACTGTGACCGGAATGGTTCTTAATTGCGGGCCCGCAAGCATCATAACGGGTTGATAGTGTTTATCATTGAGCTTTTCCGCTAGATCGGCCAAAAACTCTGTGTGTCCCGGAAAGTGAAAACCCGCATCGTAAAGAATTTTTTTAGCTATTGGACACGTGACTAACGCTGATGCCTTTTTATCATGGACATAATGGACGCCACGTTCAATCGCTTCAATAATTCCGGCAGCATTTTTTGATGAAGGTTGGCCGGGCACGGCCGATTGACGGTTATATAACGGAACAATGGGAAAAGAATCTTCAAATTCTTCCGACACATCGTCTCCTTCGACGATTGCCGTACGAACATCCATATTCAATAACGAAATAGTTTTTTCGACAATGTCGGCATCGGCCAGAACAAAGAAAGCCGGCACACAGCGTGAATGGCGTTGTTGCCAAGCTTTCAGCGCAATTTCCAATCCTATTCCGGCAGGATCACCACTGCTAACGGCAAGCGAAGACATCAAGGATTTTCAATGCGGGCCTTTTCCCGCAATTCCTTGACATATTTTGCACTTAAATCTTCAGCCTTTTTATCTCCGGATTTCTCGTTATCCTGAATGGTGAAGACCAATTGTGCAACCTTATCATCCGAAACTTTTTTAATGTTGCATACAGCAAGGGCTTCAACGCCTCTCGCTGTTTCTTGTGGCGGGGTCATGCGACCGGCTGGTGTTGCCTTGACGGACTTTTCCCATTCTTCCGGTAATTGGGGCTCAAGAACCCGACCGAGATTACGGATTGTAACATCAATCATACCGGTTGCTTGCTGTTTAAGGTTCGCACAACCGGAAAATTTCGACCGGAAGAGTTCTGCATCCTGTTTGCGTTTTCCTAATATCGCACTACGTCGATTATTAGGAACGACGAAAATCACTTGTTGCAATTCATATTCGTTGGTAGTCGGTTTTACGCCACCATTTTTGAGCATACGCTGTACCGCTTCCTGTTCGGTAATTATTCCACCTTCAGCACGGTAACGAGCACTTACAAGACGCCCCCAGCCCATCTGGACCCGGATATAATTTTTAAAATGTTCAGCGGTTACCCCAGCTTTTCCAAGCATATCTGTGAGTTGAGCCACCGTCATATGATTACGCTCGGCAAAGCCGTTGAAAGCTTTATTGACTTCGTCGTCGCTAACATCGATATTCCGCTTTTTCATTTCGACGCGTTTAAGCATCTCTTCGATGAGTTCATCTTTGGCTTGCGAAGTTAAATTACCGGTCTTCCTCTGTAATTTCAGGAAGGCAGCGCGTCTTTGAATATCATAATTGGTAATTGCGTTACCATTGACAATGACGGCGACAGCTGTTTGAGCCGAAGCTTCTGCCTGCGGTGCTCGTGGTGCACAAAAGGCATTGCTGTGTAAAAAAGTTACGCCGATGAGCAACGCGATACATAATGCCAATGAGCTATTTTTCATGTTTTTCATTGTTCTAAGCTTCCGCTTTTCGCCAAATATTCTCAATAAATAATCTTTTATCGTTCTTATCACAACAACAGCAATTCACCAAAAGCTACTTGCTTTCGCATCAAACTGTTACATGGCTTTGCCAATGTCCGCCACAGTACGGAAGGATAACAAAAATCCGAATTTATGACTTGGTTCATTTTCCCAAGGATTGCGTGTTTGTTGGTACCCAAGGTTAAACCCGAAACATTCGTCAAGATAATTCAAACCTGTGCCCAATCTCACGAATGTATCGGAAACAAGGTCGTAACTCGAATTGGCGTGAATCGACCAATGTTCGGTAAATTTATAGTTGCCATAGAGACTGACTTCTTGACGATCCTGCGCATAACCATAATCCGGCTGGCTTTCGATATAAGCATATTGTGAAGAAAGCGATACCCGTTTCCACGTTTGTGAAGCTTCAACTTCACCACGACGTATTGAACCCGTTTCATCATCAAAACGACCGCGCGAAGCAATGGCAAAGCCATGTTCATTACTTGCACCGATCATCGCAACATAGTCGGAACGAGCACTTTCAAGTCCGGAATCGGACCCAACACTGACAAAGTCTTTTGCATTGAAAGAATTTTTGCCGAAAAGCTGGAAGGATTGGCCTGCCAAGCCATAGAGTGACCATCCATTATTAAAGTTACCCGAATATCTCAGACCAACATTCGAACGTGTTCCGCCTTCTGCACGGTCATAACCGGAAAACTTGTCGCGTTCAAACAATGTTGTGGCATCAAAGACAAAGCTTTGAGCATCTTCATTGGGAAGGCGACCGGTATATTGTTCATTATTGCGAATGAAAATCTGCGCAATAGGCTCGATGACATGGGTGGAATTGCCGGCGGTAAAGAGCAGAGGATAACGCAAATCCAGTCCAGCGGTCGCAATGCCACGGAATGCACCAGATTCGATATCCATCTTGCTATAGCTGCCATCTGCCATATAGCCGCCATAGTCACCGTGGGCATCGGTACCGATACCATCACCGCGCAAAGCCAGAATTGGGGTGAATACCAAGCCACCTTGACTGATCAGACTTCTTTTCCATTCAACATCGGAGGTTAACCGGAAATCGGTACCGGACATACCTGCGAGTCTGGCCGTATTAAGCGGGCGTCCTTGCCAATCTGCAAAGGCAAAATCGGCTTTGTCGCGATAGATCGATTGCAAATTCGTGTGGAACGTAAACTCGCCGCCATAAACTGCCTCGTCAGGAGTAAATGAATAGTCGATGCGGGGAAGAACCCATGGCTGGCGTGTGTAACGTTCCGATGGGTTGTCTTTAAGCATCGAGTCCTGCACTTCGAAATGATAAAAACGCATATCGAAGTAGTTACGTCCGGCTAAACCATTCAAATAGATTTGCGAACGGAATACATCGTTCTTGTAACCTTCAAGATCATAGGTACGGCTGAAATTTCTATCCGATTGGGCTAAAATATTCCAACCATAGGTCCAGCTCGAATTGATCCGGAAATCGCCTTTGGTCGCAACCATATAACGATTGTCATTGACGCTATCGATTGAATCATGATCGAAGTCATCAGGGTTTACCTGATAAATATGGGCAAAACGGATATTATAACTACCTGTTTCGAGACGGTGGCGCCATTCGCCTTCTGTTAATAGACCCTGATTGGTATAGCCGGTGGCCGAAAGCGTAAAATCATAGTTAGGCGCTAGATTCCAGAAATACGAATTGCGAATCCCCAATCCAAGATCATTTGTATAGACAAAATTAGGCGTTAAAACACCGGTTTTGCGTTTAACTGTGGGATCAGGCATTTCGAAGACAGGAAACCACGCAACCGGCATACCGAAAAATTCGAAATGGCTATTTTCGAAACGCATTGTTTTGGTTGCGCCGTTCCAGATAATTTTCTTGGCTTTTATCTGCCACAAGACATCACGATCAGGTTTATAATAGCAAGGCTCGCAGGCAGTATAAGCACCCCGGTTGAATACGGTCATTTGACCGCCACTACGCTCGGCACTCACCGCTGCAAAACGCGTGTTATCAGGTGTCTCGGCTCTCAGAGAATTGACAAAGCCTTCCCCCAAGTCATCTGTCATATCAATCTGCTGGGAATAATATTTGCTGCCGTCAGGTTGAACAACTTCAACATCGCCTTCTGCCAGAACGCGATTCGTTTTTTGGTTATAGACAACTTTGCGGGCGACGATTCGGTTACCATCGTATTCGATCTGCACGTTACCCTGAGCCGTAACCGTATTGGCGTCACGATCATAGACAAGCTCGTCTGCTGAAAGCAACATACGTGCGTTGGGATCAGTTTTATGAGTGGCAGTCATGGCACTGAAGTCCTGGGCCGAAGCAACGTAATACGCGCTTAGTCCCAAAGAGCACCCCAATGCGGTTCCGAGTGCCAAAGCCCTGAGGCTGTTTGAAATTTTCATTCCACTTGTCAATTGTCTCACCTAGCCATCCTCTTTATGCAACAAAAAGGATATACCAAAAAATAACGCAATAACAACCGGCACCCAAGCAGCAATGACAGGGGGCACGTAAGCCGCCTTGCCAAAAGCTTGCACAAGAACCGTAACTACATAAAGCACGAACCCGGCAATGATTCCACCCAAAATCATTGTACGTGATTGACCAAACCTTACAAATTTTAATGTAACAGTTGCTGCGATCAATGTCATCGCAATAAGAAGAGCAGGAAGTGCAATCAGAGATTGCAACTGCATATCGAAGGAATTGGCAGAATATCCGAACGATCTTGCGATCTCTATTTTTCTGGGCAAATCGTAAAAAGGAATACTCGCCGGATCAGCTAATTTTTCTTCCACAAATTCCGGTCTCAGATTCGTCGGAACTTTTAATTCAGTATAGTTTTCAGGCTCATGGCCGGCTCTATAGCGGGCTCCGCTTTCAAGCACCCAATAGCCGTGTGTAAGATGCGCGCGTGTGGCGTTGAGCCAATCTTTGATTGTCTCGTCGTCATTATATTCGACGAAGGTTGCGTCCAACAATGTCAAGCCGCCATCAGCAGTGGCCTTTGTACCTATGGTTGTAACACCATAATCGGTTCGCTGCGTTAACCATGGAATACGTTCGTTGTCCACAGTTGTTTCGATGTTCTTACCTTTCCATTCGGAAAGTATTTTTTCCGATTGTGATGTTCCCCAGGCAGCAATGGGGTTGACGACGATAACTCCGAAAAGACCGAATAAAAAAGCACCAAAACATAAAGGCGTGAGAAACTGCCATGCCGAAACACCAATGGAACGGGTGACAACAAGTTCCATTTTCCTGTTCAGCGCAATCAATGTTGCCATGGCCGAAAACAACGCAACAAACGGGAACAATTGTTGCATATTAAACGGAATGCGCAGCGCCGATATGGCAAGTGCACCGAATGGTGAATAACCGGGTAATCCGGCAAGCCGCCCGGCGTTGATTGTGAAGTCAATAAGCAGAGAAAGAATAAAAATTCCCAGCAAGAAATAGATAGTCGTTTTCACATATCTGAGAAAGAAATAGCGTCCTAATGTCCAACCAATCATGATGCACCTCCGTTTACATCAGATTGTTTGTGACGAAATATTTTGTTCCTTAGCCTCTTTATGGCAGTCGACAGTTTGTCGCCAAATTGATCGGGAAGCGTCATTTTACGATTCGTTATAAACAGGAACGCGATAAAAGCGCAAATTCCGATCGGCAATATATAAAGAAGCGGAATATATCCAAGGTCATTGTCTGCGCGGTCGCCGAAGAAATATCCCACAGCATAAACCACCAGAGAAAGTGAAATTGCCGAAAATGATGCGGAAATGCGTGCCTGACGTTGTGAACGTGCGTCACCAGCTACAGCCAAAGCAATCAAAGCAAAAACAATCGGGTAAAGCCAATCGGTAAAGCGGCGATGTAACTCGGCGGTATATTGCAATGGCCGTCTCTGATAGTAGGTATCGTTGGCATCAGGATGGAAAAGATAAACAAGGGGCCGATCCTTCGGGAAAATCGTTGGCGTTCCATCGCTTGCAGTAAAATCGCTAAGATTGAACGTGTAAGAACCGAATTTTATGATCGACACACTCCCTGCTTTATTGTCACGCCTTTGTACTTCACCATTATTCAGGACCAGAAAATCTCCATTGTCATTGCTGACAACCGAACCATTGACCGCATAATAATAAAGATCTGTCGCAGGATCGCGCTGATCGGCAATAAACAGCCTACCAATTGTTCCATCGTCATGACGTTCGCCAATCTCCATATAAAGATTGTCCGTTAATTCGCGAAAATTTCCTTCTTGTATGAATACATTGATGAGGTCGGAATGTGTGGTGGCCATCATTTGACGCATTGTGATGCGTGCTTGCGGACTGACAAAGTTGGTAATGATAAATGAACAAACGGCTGCTAAAACCGCAAGTATCAGCACCGGTTTCCATACTGTACTGCGAGGTGCACCCGAAGCATTGATAACAACCAGTTCCGAATCCTGATTCATTGTTGACAAAGTTTGAGCTATCGCAATGACCAGCGCAAAAGGAATAACAAGCGGAATGACCGAGGGAATGAACAGGGAAGAAAACTGCAAAATGGTGAAAACCGTTTGCCCGCTTGTTGTCAGAAAGTTGATTCTCGACAGAACTTGCACGGTCCAGCTTATACCGACAGCGGCAAGAAGGACTGCTGCAAACAGAACGAAAACGCGCCGAAGGATGTATAGTTCAATAATGCGCATTGGTGGAAAATACATCCTCACTATCAAAATTCATGACATCAACGATTCCGGGAAGCGGGATTTTATTGTTATGCCGTTTTATTCCTATTTTCTCTCAAATATCACGACGACTCTAACAAGAGGCAAAAAAAAATAGTTAACCGCTTCTTAACATTTTTCTTTTGCCACAAGTGGTAGTTAAGTTGCAAGATGATAAAAGACATCTTGCAGTGTCGGTGACAAAAAAATAGATTTTAGTGCTGACAGGTCACACTACGCTTATAAGTTCGATTTTTTTAAAAGCTGAATAATCGGATTTTCCTGACTGTCAAATTTTATACCGCCAATTGGCAGGAGTTTTTGAATGCAAAAAGATATTTTGATTGAAAGCAGTACTGTTTCTGCGCCGAAAAAAGCGACTGTTCTTGTACTTGTCAACGACAAAAGGAAAACGACTTTTGAAGTCGAAAAAATGATCGGAAAAGCCTTGATCGAACGGATAATATCGGTGCGGGGCTTCAAAGGCGAGAAGCTTGAAATTGCAGACGAAGTTTGTGACGGCAAGAAAGGTTTTGATCGTTTGGTTCTTCTTGGTATTGGAGATATCGAAAGTCTTTCAGGTGATGATTGGGTAAAAATAGGCGGTGCGGCCTTCGCATCACTCAAAGATACCGATGGCGCTGACATTTATCTCACTGTTGCCGGCGAAAAATTAAAAGACGAAAATATTCTTGATTTCGTTCTAGGATTGCGCCTGCGCAATTACACATTTGATGAATATAAAACCGCTTCAACATTAAAAGAAACAAAATCGAAGCCTGTAAAGTTCATGATCCAGCTTGAGGATGCAAAAGCCGGTAAAGCGCTCTTTGAAAGGGCCAATTCGCTTGCTGATTCAGTTCTTCTGGCACGTGACCTCGTCAATCAGCCTGCCAATATTTTGGGAACCAAGGATTTTGTCAAGGAAGTCGAGAAGCTTGAAAAGATCGGTGTTAAAGTCGAGATTCTTGACGAAAAAGATATGAAAAAATTGGGCATGGGGGCACTGCTTGGCGTGGCACGCGGCTCTAAACGTCCACCTTATCTTGCGATTATGCAGTGGCTAGGTGGAAAAGCCAAAGATAGGCCACTGGCATTTGTCGGAAAAGGTGTGGTTTTCGATTCCGGTGGTATCTCGTTAAAATCTAGTTCAGGTATGGAAGGGATGAAAGGGGATATGGGCGGTGCTGCAGCCGTTACCGGCCTTTTGAAAGCAGTCGCGTCCCGAAAGGCAAAAGCCAATGTCGTCGGTGTTATCGGCCTCGTCGAGAATATGCCTGATGCAAACGCACAACGTCCGGGTGATATTGTCGTATCGATGTCGGGACAGACAATTGAAGTTGTCAACACAGATGCCGAAGGGCGTCTGGTCCTTTCGGATGCGTTATTTTACACCAAGGAACGTTTCAAACCGCAAATAATGGTTGATCTTGCAACATTGACCGGTGCCATTATGGTGGCTCTCGGCAGTGAACATGCAGGACTTTTCAGTAATCAGGATGAATTGGCTCGCCATCTCCTGAATGCCGGGCTTGAAACCGGAGAAAAACTTTGGCGGATGCCATTGAGCAAGACATATGACAAGCTTGTAGATTCAAAAGTTGCAGATATGAGAAATAGTTGCGGTCGCCATGCAGGTTCCATTACGGCAGCGCAATTTCTGCAACGTTTTGTGGGCGAAACCAATTGGGCTCATCTTGATATAGCAGGTACTGCAATGGAAGCGCCCTTGAACGAATACAACCAGTCCTGGGCATCCGGTTTCGGTGTTCGTTTGCTTGATCGGCTGATCAGCGATAACTACGAGGCCTGAAGTGGCAGAAATCCTTTTCTACCATTTGACCCAATCCACGCTTGACGACGCCCTGCCGGGGCTCGTCGAGCGTTCATTGGCGCGGCAGTGGAAAGTAACCATTCAATTTATGACCGATGAACGGCGCGATGCGATGGATTCCTATCTTTGGGTCTATTCCGACGATTCATTTATCGGACACGGAACGGAACGGGATAAATATCCTGATTTGCAGCCGGTTTATCTCACGTTGGGCGAAGAAAATCCGAACGATTCGCAAGTGCGATTTATGGTTGAAGGGGCAAACTGTTCCAACCCGGAAAAATATGAACGCCTTGTTGTGATGTTTGATGGTCGTGATCCGGAACTTCTTGCGGAAGCGCGAAAACAATGGAAATCCTATAAAGAACAAAATCATCAATTGACCTATTGGCAACAAACCGAAGACCGTCGTTGGGAGAAAAAAGCCTGATGCGTATAACTCCCGTTATTTTGATTTTTATTGGTCTTGCAGGTCTGATCTATCCTGAAAAATTTATCGAGGGTGGTTCGGGAGGCGGACGGTGGGTCTTTGTCATTATCATCGCGCTTGGCGTTTGGACAATTTTGCGAGCGTCGAGAAAAAATCGCGAATGATGAATTTCAGGCGATTATCACTCCTTATCTGGGCTGTTCTTGCGGGAGTTCTTATCACTTCATGGATCGGTTCAACCCGCTTGTTGTCAGGCACTTTTCATATCGAAAATATTACCTTTGCCGCCAATGTTATTTTTATCTTTACAACAGTTCTGGCGGCAATTTTACTTCATCTGGTTTTACCGAAGGTTATGCCAAAAAAAATAGCAGTGATAACGTTTTTGCTACCACTGCTTGTTTTACTAGCTTTGCTTGTTTGAACTCGCGTTTCCTCAACGGGAAATTTCTTTATCGGTAAAACCGACAAAACAGGTGAGAGAGATAAACGAACACAATAGCAGATAATAGCCGATATAGGCGGTGCCAAAGTTTTGGACGAGTGTCTCGGCGATATAGGGAGCAAATGAAGCTCCAACAATGCCGGCGAGGTTGAATGTCATTGATGCGCCGGTATACCGTATCGTCGTGGGGAAGGGGGAGGCAAGTGCCGCACCGATTGGTCCGTAGGTTAGGCCCATAAGACCGAGGCCGACCGCCGAGAGAATAAAACTTCCGAACACACCTGCATCAAGAAGATAGGGCATGGAAAAAGAGAACAGCCCGATAAATATTGTGACCCATATCATCAAAGTGCGGCGACCGATACGGTCGGATATTTTTCCAGAAAAAGGTATAAGAAGACCGAAGAAGACGGCACCGACCATCTGGATTTCGAGAGCTTGGCCGAAAGTGAGGTTAAGATGGTGGGTTGAATAGGATAACAAATATGCACTGCACAGGTAGAACAACACAAATGTCGTCATGCCTGCAAAACTGCCGAGGAAAAGTGCACGCGGATATTTAACGAACACATCAATCAGGGGGACTTTTACACGCTCAGCGTGTTCAACTGCCTTTTTGAATTCCGGCGTTTCACTAATCGACAATCTTACCCAGAGACCAATGATGACCAGAATGATGGAAGCGATGAATGGGATACGCCATCCCCATTCAAAACGTTGGCTTTCACTCAAAAAATTCCACATGAACCAAAATGTACCGGCAGAAAGGATTAATCCCGCAGGCGCACCAAGTTGCGGAAACATAGCATACCAGCCGCGTTTTTCCTTAGGAGCATTCTCTGTTGCCAGCAAAACGGCACCGCCCCATTCACCGCCCAATCCAAGGCCTTGGCCGAAGCGGCAAAGTGTAAGCAAAAGGGGGGCATACCAGCCGATTGTTTCATAAGTCGGTAGAAAACCGATGAGAACAGTTGAAATGCCCATTGTCAAAAGCGCAGCAACCAACGTCACTTTTCGCCCCAATTTATCACCATAATGCCCGAAAATAATCGAGCCTAAAGGGCGAGCAAAAAACGCTGCCGAAAAAATGGCAAAAGAACTTAAAAGTGCGACTGTCGGATCGCCTTTCGGGAAAAACAGCACTGGAAAAAGAAGTGCTGCTGCCGTTGCAAATACATAGAAGTCGAAAAATTCGATTGTTGTGCCAATCATGCTGGCAAGCAAAATCTGTGTAATCGAATTTTGATGATCGATATTTCGCTCAATAGTGACCGTTGACATGAATAGAAAATCTCCGCCCAAAAATCGTAATGATATTTTAAAAATAGTTTATAACGATTATAAAAATTTCATAACGCTGTCGAGTCCGGTTCACTAAAATTCTCGTGAATAATGTATGACGACTTATTCAGATAGAAAAAAGAGTAAAATGAAAACTTTGCCTATTGGTGTTTTTACGATATTTGAATGAAAATAAAAACAGGCTGGTGTCTAGAATAAAAATAGTAAAATTATATATTTTTAAAATATAATTCTGATAAAAATAATTTTTGAAAAATATTTATATTTATATGCGGATTATATATTACAGGTATGTCTGATAAATTTATATTATATCGTAATACAATATAAACTATTAGAAAATTATTTTTAAATAAATTTTTTATAAAATGGATATAGAAAATAATAAAAAAATTTTACGGAAATTATAACAACTTTAAAATAGTAGTCCGCGGAAAAAATAGGTCGGGATAACAGCAAATTGCCTCACACGGTGTTCATTAAAGGTCAATAAACCAAGGCATTCGTCATGAATGTGCGGGAGAAAATCGTGGCTATTCAAAGCAATTATCTATAAAGTCCTTATATAGCTTTTATTGGATGGCATCCTCATATTCGGCACTCATTTTAAGCCACCGACTTTCGGCATCTTCAAGTCGGCCTGCAGCATCGGCACGTTCTTTTGCAAGTTCGGCACCTTTATCAGGAGACTTTGAAAAAAGATCCGGCGCAGCAAGTTCGTTATCAAGACGAGCAATCAGTTTTTGTAACCGGTCTATTAGTGCCTCTGTATCGGTGATTTGTTTTTTAAGTGGAGCCAATCCGGCACGTTTTTCAGCGTTGGCTTTGCGTTGTTCATTTTTCGATTTCTGGGGAGCTCTGCGTTTTTCTTCCTTAACGGTGGCTCGTGATTTCGGGAGCCCCAATATGTCGTTACGATAATCATCCATATCACCTTCATAGGGATGCACCGTTCCGTTACGCACAAGCCAAAGCCGGTCTGCTGTCGCTTCGATAAGGTGTCGGTCGTGAGCAATCAGAATGACTGCTCCCTCGAAGTCGTTGAGCGCCATAACAAGCGATTCACGGCTATCAATGTCGAGGTGATTGGTCGGCTCGTCAAGAATAAGCAGATTCGGGCCTTCGAATGTTGCAAGCCCCATGAGCAAACGGGCTTTTTCCCCGCCGGACAGCTCTTTGGCTTTTGTCATCATCTTTTCGGTTGATAACCCCATGCGTGCCACAGCAGCGCGGATTTTTGCTTCCGGTTCCTTCGGCATCAGTCTGCGCACATGTTCGATCGGGTTTTCTTCCGGCCTCAAATCGTCAAGCTGGTGCTGGGCGAAGAATGCCACTTTCAGATTGGGTGAGACTGTCATCGTGCCAGTCTCTGCTTTAAGACGGCCAGCCAGCAATTTTGCAAGGGTAGATTTTCCGTTACCGTTTGCCCCGAGAAGCGCAATCCGGTCATCATTGTCTATCCTTAGGTCAAGGCCTTTCAATACAGGTTTTCCTGGCTCATATCCGACATCGACTTTTGACAGCGCAATGATTGGTGATGCAGCTGTCTTTTCCGCCGAGGGAAATGAAAAAGGTTGCACATGTTCATCCTGCCAAACGCTGATAGGTTTCAGCTTCTCCAATGCTTTCAACCGTGATTGCGCTTGTCTTGCTTTGGTCGCTTTGGCACGGAATCGGCGGACAAAATCTTCCATATGTTTGCGATGGGCTTCCTGTTTGGCTGCCTGCTTCTGCTGGAGTTCTTTTGTTTGAGCATGTTGGCGTTCGAATTGGTCATAATTTCCGCGCCAGAGAGTGAGTTTTTTGTTTTCAAGATGTAGGATCGAGGTTGTTGCGCTGTTCAACAGTTCCCGATCGTGACTGATAACAATGACCGAATAGGGGTAACGACGTAGATATTCAATAAGCCAGAGTGTACCTTCAAGATCCAGATAGTTTGTCGGTTCGTCAAGCAAAAGAAGGTCGGGTTCGGAAAATAGAACCGCTGCAAGCGCGACACGCATGCGCCAACCGCCGGAAAAAGACGAAGCGGGGCGCTGTTGTGCTTCTGCATCAAATCCCAGTCCTGATAAAATGCTAGCGGCACGTGCTTCGGCAGAATGCGCACCGATGTCGCTAAGACGCGTATGGATTGCAGCAATTCTCATCGGGTCGGTTGCCGTTTCAGCTTCCTTTAACAATCGAGCCCGTTCTTTGTCTGCTGCGAGAACTATTGAAATGAGCGAATCCTCGGTTCCGGGGGCTTCTTGTGCGACTTGACCAATGCGGGTATCTTTCGGAATGGTAACATCGCCGGTTTCAGGGGCGAGTTCCCCCATAATGACGCGAAAAAGCGTTGACTTGCCAGCTCCATTATGGCCGACAAAGCCGGTTTTTGCTCCGGTAGGAAGCGTGGCGCTGGAATGGTCAATCAGAAGACGTCCAGCGAGCCGGACTGTGATATCGTTCAAAATCAACATGATGTCAGGCTTTTGCATAGGTTTTGCAGTAAACGCAAGCAAAATCGTTTCAATTGCCGGTTAAAAATCCTGTTATTACGACAGTAAAATAATCACGGCTGAAAAATGATAGAATAATGGAAAAAATGTATCTCGGCGGGAAACGGGTTTCACTTGGCAAAAGCCGGTTATACGGTTATAGAGACGCAACTGAAAATATATTTATGAAGGTGGCAAAATGGCTATAGAACGCACTTTTTCAATGATTAAACCTGATGCAACACGCCGTAACCTTACGGGTGCTATCACAAAAATGCTTGAGGAGGCGGGCTTGCGGGTTGTTGCTTCCAAGCGCGTATGGATGAGCTTACGGGAAGCAGAAGGCTTTTATGCTGTCCATAAAGCCCGCCCGTTTTTTGGTGAATTGACTGAATTTATGTCATCCGGCCCCACCATTGTTCAGGTGCTTGAAGGTGAAAATGCAATTGCAAAAAATCGTGAAATTATGGGCGCCACAAATCCTGCCGATGCCGCGGAAGGCACAATTCGCAAAACTTTTGCTTTGTCTATCGGTGAAAACTCCGTTCACGGCTCGGATTCACCAAAAACAGCCAAGGAAGAGATTGCATACTGGTTTTCCGGTACAGAAATTGTTGGCTGATAAAAGTTTAAGACCTCAATAGAATTGAAAAGCCCGGTCAAAAACCGGGCTTTTTGTTTCATCAGGATACTTTTTTAATTGCGAATATTCATTCGCGTAATTTATGGGCTTTGGATATTTTATCTATCATCAATAAGTCAAAGTTCCGGCACAAGGCGAGCAACATAGTTGCCATTTTCATCCTTTAAAATAAGGCGTCCCAAATCGTCGAACATGTAAGCCTTTGCCTTTGCAAGCATTTCAATAAAGCGGTTTTCCTGTTGGGAAATGGCTTCTGCACATGCCATAAAAGTCATTGCAGGCGGGTCAAAAGCAATAGCCTCTGCATCACTGTCGATGAAGACGGATGTCGTATATCGGTTACAACCGCCGCTACCTGTTATCCGGTATTTTGGTAGGCCTGCAGCTTTTTTGTCTTCAGCCTTGTCTTCAACCGCAAGGGTCAGATGCGAGTTATCAATTACTCCGGTTCCGAACATATCCTCCACTTTCCACTCGTGGCCGGCAATTGTTGTTGAAACAGGTTTCGGCGTTGTTGTCGATTGGCTGACCATGCCCAAAACGAGTTCGTAATGGGCATTTTTATCTTCCAGAGTGATCGGCTTTCTTTCGTCGCTTACGAACCACAAAATATCACCGACGGCAATGCGCGCCTGAAGAGCATATTTGTGCTGGAGATTGATATTGGCCGGGTCAACCGGAAGGTCAAATTCTATAGGCACCGAACCATCCGGTTGTTGCGAAATTTCCGCCACAACTGGAAATGGCCCGTCTGGATTTGTCACATCAACGAGTTGAACAATAAGATAGGCGTGTTGGGGAAGCTCGATGCGCTGCAGATAGGTGACATCGCCATGAATAGTCAATTTTTCTGGTGCAGCACTATAGGCGGGAACGATGGTGTTCATCATAACCGCCGGTAATGCGACAAGATAAACGCCCGCCAATGCCGTCGCGCCAAATGTAAAAGCCGCAAAGATATTTCGTTTCATAAATCGATGTTACCCTTGTTGAAAATGGATAGTTCAATGGACAAAACCGCATTTAACGGAACCTTTTTGCCAGTTGACCGAGCTTCAACACTCCTTTTTATAAGTATGTCGTTTTTTCCGGAAAAAATAAGGCATTTTCCAACACGATCCCCTGAAATCTATGGTTAAATTTTGATTATTCCAACGATCGGGTGTTTTATAAAAATAATAAGCTCACAAAAATGTGCCCTTTTGTGAATTTGCTATTATTTTATTTTTTCTTCATCTTGCGGTTTTTTTGCCATCTCGCTTTTGTGAGGACATCCGTCTCTTGTGCTTCAACCCAGTTTTGCGGCGTACCATCGACAAGATGTTCTTTTTTCCAGAACGGCGCTTCGGTTTTCAGAAAATCCATAATAAAGTTAGCAGCATCAAAAGCTTCCCGCCGGTGAGGGGAGGCGGTGACAACCAGAACAATCTGTTCGCCAACCTTGATTGTCCCGAAACGGTGAACGACGGTAACTCCATTTAATGACCATCGTTTCGAAGCATCGTCAACAATCTCTTTAATGCGTTTTTCGGCCATTCCGGGGTAATGCTCGATTTCAAGGGCAGAAAGGCGCCCACCTTCGCTCCGGCATAATCCACAGAATGCAACAATACCGCCGATTGATGGTGAAAGGCTGCGGATATGGTCTACCTCTCTTCCCATATCAAAATCTTGCGGCTGGACAGCGATTTTGCATTTCATGGTTCAACCGCCCGTCATTGGTGGAAAGAGTGCAATTTCATGTGCTTTTCCAATGAGGCTATCATGGTCGACATGTTCTTCGTCGATAGCCACGCGGATGAGATCCGGCTTTTCCAGTGCAAAAGCATAATTTTCCCCAAGGGTTTTGAGATAGCAAAGTAGATCGTCTACCGTTTTGACGTTCTCCGGCAATTCAAGAGTTTCTTCTCCGCGACCAATACGTTCGCGAACCCAGGCAAAATATTGTAATTTCATGCGTATCCTTTAATCAATCACGTGTTTAAGACCTGCACGGAAGTAATCCCAACCGGTCCATAAAGTAAGAATAGCGGCGACCCACAACATGACAAGTCCGAATTCGGTTGCATATGGAATAACTTTGTCACCGGCAGGGCCGGCAAGCAGAAAAACAATAGAAAACATTTGAACTGTCGTTTTCCATTTTGCGAGCCTCGAAACCGGCACGCTTACTTTGAGCGAGGCCAAATATTCACGCAATCCTGAAACGAGAATTTCTCGACAGAGAATGATAATTGCGGCCCAGAGAGCCCAACCGGCGATTGTACCATCGGCAGCAAGTAACAGAAGACAAGCCGAGACAAGAAGTTTATCGGCAATCGGGTCGAGCATACGACCGATGTTCGAGGTCTGTTTCCAGATGCGGGCAAGATAGCCGTCGAAAAAGTCTGTAATAGAGGCAACAACAAATATGACGACCGCCCACCAGCGTGCGGTGTCGGTCGATTGCAGGCGACCCTCCACAAAAAAGCACAAGACAACAAGCGGAACAGCAATAATGCGTGCATATGTAAGGATATTTGGCAACGATAAAGTATGGTTTTTCATTATGCCGTAATCAATCCTTTTAACGTCTTAGGGCTGCTTAAAATTAAAAGCAAAGCGGCCGATCGGGTGAACTTTAAAAAAGGCAATCAAACATGCCATTTCCAACGAACGGTATATTTGTTGAATCAAGATCCTTATATAAATTAGCGATAGAATCGGCAGAAACAAGCATTATCTTTCATTAAAATAATCGTGGATTTGTTGTGCGGTTGCCGCCGATATTCCTTCGACTTTCATTAAATCTTCCACTGCTGCACCGGCAACGGCTTTTGCAGTTCCGAAATGGCCAAGCAAAGCACGTTTACGCGCCGGACCGATGCCTTCGACTTCGTCGAGCGGATTTTTCATCATTTCTTTTTTACGTTTTATGCGGTGGGTACCGATGGCAAATCGGTGTGCTTCATCACGCAGGCGTTCAAGAAAATAAAGCACGGGATCGCGCGGTGGTAACATGAAAGGTGGACGACCGGAGATAAAGAATCGTTCCCGCCCTGCCTCGCGATCAACACCTTTTGCAACGCCGATTGCAGTGACGACATCATCAATGCCAAGTTCTCTCAGCATCTCGTGCACAACTGTCATCTGGCCTTCGCCACCATCAATCAGAATAATATCGGGCCAGGCCGGAAAACTGTCTTCATTGCCAGCAGTATCATCGGCTTGAGGAGCCGGTATACCATGTTCTTTGATGAGCCTTTTGAACCGCCGGTCTATGACTTCCTTCATCATACCGAAGTCATCACCCGGTGTAATATCGGTCGAGCGGATATTGAATTTTCTATATTGATTCTTGATGAAACCTTCGCGACCGGCAACGATCATGCCGCCCACCGCATTCGTTCCCATGATATGCGAGTTATCATAGACCTCGATACGACGCGGCACTTTTTCAAGGCCAAAGGTCTCGGCAACTCCTTGCAATAGTTTATCTTGGGTCGAAGTTTCAGCGAGCCTACGTCCCAAGGCTTCGCGTGCATTGGTTAGCGCATGTTCAACCAGTGACTTACGTTCACCCCGTTGAGGCACAGAAATTGTTACTTTGCGTCCGGCTTTTTCGGAAAGGGCTGTGGCGAGCAATTCTTCCTCTTCGACGTGGTCGGAAAGCAGAACAAGTTTCGGGACCGGTTTGTCATCATAAAACTGGGCAAGAAAAGCCCCGAGCACTTCAGGAGCAGAGATCGAAGGGTCAGCTTTCGGAAAATAGGAACGATTTCCCCAATTCTGTCCTGTTCTGAAGAAGAATACCTGAATACATGTCATTCCGCCCTGCTGGGCGATAGCAAAAACATCCGCTTCTTCAACTGTTTGCGGGTTGATTTCCTGATGCCCCTGAATATGGGACAGGGCCGACAAACGATCGCGATAGACGGCGGCCCTTTCAAAGTCGAGTTTGTCGGCAGCCTCCCGCATGGTTTTTGCCATATTGTCTTGAATAGTTTGACTTTTTCCTGAAAGAAAAGCTTCCGCCTCATCAACAAGTTTCATGTAATCGGCGTCGCTGATTTCATGTGTACAAGGAGCTGAACACCTTTTGATCTGATAGAGCAGGCATGGTCTGGTGCGCGATTCCATGACAGAATCGGTGCATGTCCTAAGCAAGAACGCCCTTTGCATAGCGTTGATTGTTCTTGTGACCGCACCGGCAGACGCAAAGGGTCCAAAATAATCACCTTTACGAGACCTTGCACCACGATGTTTATAGATAGCAGGAGCGCGCGTATCGCGCGTAATGATAATATAGGGAAAGCTTTTATCATCGCGAAGCAGAACATTAAAGCGCGGGCGCAACCGCTTGATAAGATTGGCTTCCAGAAGAAGAGCTTCGGTTTCTGTGCTGGTGACCACAAATTCCATGTAATGGGTGGCTCGTATCATGCGCGCAATACGGTTGTTGTGCCCATGCCCACGCGCGTAATTCGACACGCGTTTTTTTAAATTCCGCGCTTTGCCGACATAAAGAACGTTACCATCCTTGTCGAACATCCGGTAAACACCCGGTTTATTCGGCAAATTTTTTACAAATTCCTGAATGAGCGGTGCACCGGTGAGCTTCAGATCATCATTTTTGAAGCCACCCTTATCCCAGATAATATCGGGTGTCAGCGACGCCGAATTGTGATCTTCATCCGATTTCGCTTCCTGATTTTTAGCGGCCTCAGTGTTTTGTTCGTTCAAGGATTTCATAATTATTCAATTCGTCCTGCAATATCGGGCGTTTGCCACATAAGATGCTGGCCGCCATCTAAAGCAATCATTTGTCCGGTTATTGACGTTTGCCACCAAAAATAACGTATCGTTGCGCCAAATTCGGACAATTCCGGTCCATGTTCAAGCAAAACAGAACGCGCCTGTCTTAAAAAATCTTCTTCTTCCTGCCTTGGACTTTTTAGTGTTGGTCCCGGACCAATAGCATTGACACGGATACGCGGTGCAAGTGCCTGAGCCAGAGTTTTGGTCAATGTCCAGAGTGATGACTTGGATAAGGTATATGACAAAAAATTGGGATTAAGCTTTAAAACGCGCTGGTCAATAATATTGACAATTAATCCTTTCAAATTGTCCGGCAAAAGAAAAAACATACGGTCAGCCAAGAGAGCAGGGGTTTTCAGATGGATTGAAAAATGTTTATCCCAGACATCCATATCAAGTGCGCCAATGTGGTCATCAAGAAACAGAGAGGCATTGTTGACAAGGATTTCAACCGGTCGACCCATCTCCTCTGTCACTGTTTCCAAAAGGCCTTTGCCATGCGTTTCCAAAAGATCGGATTGGAAAGATAATGCTTTGGCTCCGGAAGCTTCGAGTTTGTGCACGAGCTCGTCGGCTTCATTTTTCCCTTCATTATAATGTATTGCGAGATCGAAACCATGTTTTGCCAAATCAAGCGCCATTGCGGCGCCTAAACGTTTGGCACCGCCTGTAATCAGAACGACAGGACGCTTCTTTTCCATTTGATCAAACAGTTTCCGTTGACAATTTTTTGTAACGCCCGAACGCTCGACAAGTTCGAACCTTTACAATCCAAAATGGCGATATTTTCTGCTGAAATCAAGGTTTGTAAAATCACAAAAAAATCACGCTTCCGCATGGAGAAAAGAATATTCGACTATATGTCTCAAAATGCGTCCATAACACATTGATCTACATGGAATGCTGCTTTAATCAACAGATGAAGGCATAACTAAAGCGATTTGGAAAATGGCCCCTCATAAAACTAGGTCAAAAGGCTCGAAAAAAGCGCACTTGATTGCTTGCAAAGCATTGTTTTGCATCCAAAATGATCTGACGGTCAGCTGCATCCATTTTGGTCTCGGTTTCTGTAGATTGGTTGTTGTCAAATAGATATTTTTTAAATGAGATTTCTTGTAAAAGCTCTTTCCAAATAAAATAGCATTTTTTGAGTGAACCCTGTTCCATAAGCTGAAATCAACAACTCCGGATTGCGATTGCATCTGGATGCGTGAGTTTATTACGGCTGACATCTATTTTTTAGGAGTGATGCCCTTCTTATTCATCCGGATAAAATTTATCCTGTTCTCGTCGAAGCAAATCCTCAATGCCGAATTTTTGGCTAAAGGAAATATTTCTTAACAAGATTGCAGAATTAATCGCTTAAAAACCGGCCATACGACGTGGCATTCCATTTTCGCTTTCTGAGGTGGCTATAAAAGTGATGTTGCTTACCGTGGCAGAGTTGTTGAAGTTACTATACTGGTAGGTATCAATCTCCTTGATTTCACCTGAAAACTGCTTCTAACCGGAAATTATTGCATCAGTAGTGATTGCAATGGCTTGTAAATGAAAGGGCCAGCCCCACGAATTTGCCAAAAGCTATTACTTCAATGTCAGCCGAAAACTATCTTATCCAATCTCGGTAATCTTGAGACCAAGCAATAAAAAATCGATAACGCATTGGAAATGAAAAGATAAATGGCTAGCTTATCTATTATTTGACAGCCCGACAGTTACCGTCCTGAATTCGCCATTTGTCGAAACCTTCAACACAGAATTCGACATTATAGCCACTCACACCGGTGAAGCCTTGGCCGTATTCCACCATATAATAAAGAGGATAACTTGATCCGTCATTCATAACTGCTGTAGCGCGACAAAATTGACGGGGGATATTAAGCTTTGTTGCCGGATTTTCACCCCGTGCCATCGTTATATCTTTAACTTGTTCGATACGAACGTCCGGTAACCCCGGAACATTACGAACTTCATGACGGAACTTGTAACCGATTTCCCATAAAGTACGTTTATAACCACACACTCCGGCATCGTTGATTGAAGAAGCTTGCGAACGATGGGCTAATGATGCCGCCAAATCGGCTGCTGTTGCAGAATTCACGCAGGCATAAAAGCCAAGCCCGAAAACCGAGAAAGACAAAACTTTGCGAAAACTTGCGTTAAAGAACGATGACTTTTGCATGATTATTCCACATTGACCATTTCTGGGCTCAATATGTTTCATTGTCTCAAATCCGTCAAGGTCAAACAGCTTCACCATTTATCCATTCGTTGATTAATTGTGCATGTTTGTCCACGCCGAGGCGCTCAAGCAAAAATGCTTTGATCTTGTTCATTTCTTGGGGCAACACATAAGGTGGATTGACAATAATCATACCACACCCGTCGAGTCCCGGCATTTCCGAGCGTTGTTTAATTCTAAGCTCCAGCCGCAAGATTTTTGGTATCGAAGTGCTTTTCAACTCGTTCATGAACCAATTGAGTTCATTATAATGTTTGACAGGATACCAGAGGGCATAGATTCCGCCGGAAAAGCGCTTGTATGCTTTCTCGAGGCCTTCGATAAGCCGCTCGAATTCATCGGTTTTTTCAAATGGCGGATCAACCACGATCAGGCCGCGCTTTTCTTTCGGTGGTACGTGGGCACCAAGCGCAAGATATCCATCAAGATGGATAATACGAGCCTGATAATCACCGGCAAAATTATTTGCCAATTTTTTATAATCGGCTTCATGAAGCTCTATTGCCGTTAACCGGTCCTGTTTTCTCAAGAGCTTCCGTTCGAGGTAAGGTGAACCCGGATAGCAGGTCAATTCGCCTTTTTCGCCATTAAGTCCAATGACCACATCAAGCCACGGCTTGATGAGCAATTCGATGTCGGGCTGAACCGGCCGATCAAGGATGCGTCCGATACCATCATTCCATTCACCGGTTTTTTGTGCCTCATCCGAAGAAAGGTCATAAACGCCGATCCCTGCATGTGTATCGATCACACGGAAAGCATGGTCTTTCTTTTTCAAGTATTCGATGATGCGGGCGATAATGATGTGTTTGAACACATCGGCAAAATTGCCCGCATGATAGATATGACGATAATTCATTGTTTTGTTCTAACCGTTTCTGATATCAGCCGAGGCCGATTTTATGCGGCAAAACAACAGCACGGGTTCCCACCGGCACACGACTATAAAGATCGATAATATCCTGATTGAGAAAACGGATACATCCCGAAGATACCCGCTTGCCGATTGACCAGGGTTCGACTGTTCCATGCAAACGGAAAAGTGTGTCTGTTCCGCCCCTATAAAGATAAAGGGCGCGAGCACCCAGCGGATTGCCGGGGCCACCTTTCATGCCATCAGTCAGATGGCCATATCTTTGAGGCTGCTTTTGTACCATGCTTGAAGTTGGATGCCATGTTGGCCATACCGCTTTGCGACCGATTGTTGCTTCCCCCTGAAAATCGGCAGCGGCCGACCGCGCAACACCGACGCCGTAGCGCATGGCGCGTCCTTCCGAAAGCACAAAATAGCAGAAAAAGTTGGTTGGATCGACGACAATAGTTCCCGGCTTATAAGGCATATGGAACGGCACTTCATGGCGCAAATATTCCGGATTGATGCGGCTTGTATCAACAGCGTTCACTGGGAAACCGTTATCGGTCGTCGCCGCATACATGGATGCGTATTTTTCGTTTACCGGATATTCGCCGTAACTAACCCTCTTCTTTTTGGGCGTAACCTTCGGCTTTGCCTTATGTCGCCTTATAACATAGGTCGTTGTCGTTATCGGCTCGCCGGTATCAATCGGAACCATTTTGGGTAAAGGGTGGCGAAAAGTACAACCGGCAAGGAAAAGCGGTGCCGAGAGAAGGAAAAAGCGTCTGTTCATTTTAAAGATCTCGATAGCCCTGACAGACCGTATGATTATTAAGCAAATTTTGGTCCATTGTAATTGGAAAAAGCAAATATCCTTCAATAGGTTTGATGAGCAGATAAAAGAAAATGGACATCGACTCTTTTCTGCAAATCAATTTTTGTGTGGGAAGCTTTTAACACAAAATTAACCTGACTTGATAGAGGTCTTTGAATCTGGTTTTCTAATTTTTTTGAATTAACTCGGATTTCTATTCATAAACTTCCCTTTTATCGGCTTGTTGACCGGAAAGTATGCCATATGTCGGGCGTGATGGTTCTACTTGTGCTTTTGGCGGCATTGATGCACGCACTGTGGAGCGTGGTTTTGAAATTAACCGGTGATGCGAAGACCAATATCACGGTTTTCATGGCGGGTTCTTCTATCCTCGCACTTGCAGGTATTCCTTTTCAATCCTTGCCATCACTTGCAAGCCTGCCGTTTTTGCTCATTTCAGTCTTTGTGCAGGTCGTCTATATGATGCTTGTCGGAATCGTTTATCAAAAAGGCGATGTTAGCCAGTCTTATCCGGTGATGCGCGGTGTAGCACCGCTTTTTGTTGCACTCTTTAGCGGGCCTATTCTCGGCGAAAAATTATCAATCGTAGCTTGGTGCGGTGTTATTCTTATCTCGTCGGGAGTGCTGACCTTGGCGCTTGAAGCGGTTAGACACAGCGATAAAATTGAGCCCTCCATCATTCCACTTTCTTTGCTAACGGCTGCTTTTATAGCCTTATACACTCTGCTTGACGGGATTGGTGTCAGATTATCGGGAGCGCCGGTTTCTTATATTTTATGGATATTTTTTCTGATTGGTTTGGTGAAAGTTGTTTTTGAACTTTTCAATGATAAAACCCGTCAACCATTTTTAATCCACTTTCAACGCTATTGGTCTATCGGACTTGTTGGAGGATTTTTGTCACTCGGATCTTATGGTCTTGCACTTTGGACAATGACAAAGTTGCCGGTGGCACTGGTTGCTGCTTTGCGCGAAAGCGCGATAGTCTTTGCTGTTATTTTATCCTATTTTGTTTTGCGTGAACATGTCAGCCCTCCGCGCTTTGTTGCCTCAATCATCATTGTTATTGGCGTCATTGCTGTAAGACTAGCCTGAAAATTGTAAAATTGCTAAATACATCCGTTTTCATTGATTGAGTCGGAATTGCCATGAGCAACGTAGTAATTGGTCATACAGCCTGTCCCCATGATTGTCCTTCAACCTGTGCACTTGATGTGGAATTATTGTCCCCAACAAAAATAGGCCGGATTAGGGGCGCAAAAGAAAACACTTATACGGCGGGCGTTATCTGTGCAAAAGTCGCCCGCTATAGCGAACGCGTACACAATCCGGCTAGATTGTTAAAACCGCTTGTCAGAAAAGGTCCCAAAGGCGATGGTAACTGGCAGGAAGTCACATGGGGTGACGCACTCGACCTCATAGCCGAAAATTTTCAAAAGGCAGAAAAAAAATACGATTCAACCACGATATGGCCTTATTTCTTTGCCGGAACCATGGGATTGGTGCAGCGCGATTCCATCAATCGTTTGCGGCATGCAGGAAAATATTCCGGACAATTTTCGACATTTTGTACCAATACAGCAGCAACCGGTTATTTTGCCGGTACCGGCAGGATTGCGGGTGTTGACCCGCGGGAAATGGAAAAATCCGATCTTGTGGTGATCTGGGGTACCAATGCAGCAAGTACTCAGGTCAATGTTATGACCCATGTCACCAAAGCACGCAAAGACCATCATGCACGCATTGTCGCTATTGACGTTTTCGAGAGTGCAACGGTGCGTCAGGCCGACCTCGGCTTGATTTTAAGACCGGGAACCGATGCAGCCTTGGCCTGTGCGGTGATGCATATATTGTTTCGGGATGGTTTTGCCGATTGGAATTATCTGGAACGCTATAGCGATGACCCGCATGGGCTCGAGCGCCATTTAAAAACAAAAACGCCGCAATGGGCAGCCGAAATTACCGGCCTATCCGTCGATGAGATAGAAACTTTCGCCCATTGGGTTGGTACTACCAAACGCACGTTCTTCCGGCTGGGATACGGTTTTACCAGACAACGTAACGGCGCGGTTGCAATGCATGCAGCGCTTTCTGTGCCCGCAGTTACGGGAGCGTGGCAATATGAAGGTGGTGGAGCATTCTATTCCAACGCTTCGATATTTGCTCTTAACAAAAATGAAGTTGAAGGAACGGCTTTCGCTGATCCGAAAATCCGTTCGCTTGATCAATCGAAAATCGGCAGAATCCTGCTTGGTGATAAAGAAACACTTTATGATGGCCCGCCCGTAACCGTTTTGTTTATCCAGAATACCAATCCGGCAAATGTTGCGCCTGAACAACGGTTGATCCACAAAGGTTTGGCACGCGAGGATCTTTTCACCGTAGTTCATGAGCAATTTATGACAGATACGGCTAAAATGGCTGATGTCGTTCTGCCTGCAACAATGTTTCTGGAACATGACGATATTTATCGGGCTGGTGGCCAACAACATATTCTATTAGGGCCGAAATTGATTGAGCCACCGCTTGGACCGAAGCCCAATCTCTATGTTATAAACAAATTGGCAAAACGGCTCGGATTTGGTCACATGGCGGGGTTCGATAAAACAGCCGTTGAACTTATCGATAATATGTTGAGAGCGTCACACCGCGGGACTTATGAAGAACTTAAGGAAAAACGCTGGCTTGACGTTCAGCCGTCGTTTGAACGCGCCCATTTTCTGAACGGTTTTGCCTGGCCTGACAGGAAATTCCGTTTCAAGGCAAAATGGACAGGTTATAAAGCTCCCGACACTCCCCCTGATACGATGGGATATCAAGGGCCGTATCAAGAAATGCCCGATTTTCCCGACCAGTGGGATGTTATTGAAAAAGCTGACGAAGAACATCCGTTCAAACTTGTAACATCACCCGCACATAATTTTCTTAATTCGACATTTTCGGAATCGCCAACGTCTTTATTGAAAGAAGTGCGCCCAACGCTCATGATCCATCCCGATGATGCGGCTATGTATGATATAAAGGATGGTGACCTTGTCGAGATAGGCAATCAACGCGGTAGTGTGGCGCTTCATGCAAAACTGTTTGAAGGCTTGAAAAGACGGGTTGTGGTCTCTCAAGGATTGTTTGCCAATTCAAGTTTTGTTCGGGGAGAAGGGATAAATGTTTTGACCGGAGCAGATTCACCAGCTCCTAATGGCGGACTTGCGGTACACGACATAAAAGTATGGGTGAAAAAGCTTGATAAATCCGTTAGGACACACGGATCAGAAAGTCACGTAAAACACTCGAAAAATGATATAGAGTCGTTATAATCAATTTCGGAAAGGCGCCTTGATACGGCGAAACAGTTAAGTAATATGCAAAATATGAAAGCTATGATTGTTGGTGTATCAGGCCTTAGCTTAACGGCGGCCGAAAAAGATTTTATAGCAGAAAACCAGCCTTGGGCTTTCATTCTTTTTGCAAGGAATATCGGTTCGGCCGACGAGGTTAAACAATTGACTGCTTCGCTTGTTTCGGCAAGTGGTCGCGACGATGTATTTATTTTTATCGATCAGGAGGGTGGACGTGTTCAAAGGCTGCGTGCGCCGCTAGCGCCTGATTATCCGCCGGCAGCAACATTGGGTGAACTCTACAAAAAGAATAAAGCAAAAGGATTGCGTGCAACTTTTATCATGTCACGTCTGCACGCATTTGATCTGCGCCGGTTGGGGATAAATGCCGACTGCCTGCCGCTTCTAGACGTGCCGATTGAAGGAGCAGATAATGTTATTGGTACGCGTGCCTATGGCAATGACTATAAAACCGTCATAGCGTTGGGACGCGCAGCTGCGGAAGGTTTGAAAGCAGGCGGTGTCCTGCCCGTAATGAAGCATATTCCCGGCCACGGTCGTGCATTATGCGACACCCATAAGAGCCTCGCACGTGTCGATGCATCATTAGAGACTTTACGCCGTAACGATTTTGCCCCGTTCGAAGCATTATCCGATCTGCCGGTGGCAATGACTGCCCATGTCGTTTATGAAAGCGTCGACCCGGAAAAACCGGCAACCTTGTCAAAAAAGGTAGTGGACGAAATCATTCGTAAAGAGATTGACTTTGATGGTTTGTTGATGACGGATGATTTATCAATGAAGGCGCTTTCCGGCGATTTAGGCGATCTGACAAAAGGGGCGTTCGAAGCCGGATGCGATCTTGTTTTACACTGCAACGGTGAAACTGAAGAAATGCAAAAAATTGCCGCGGCAACGCCTTGGCTTGAAGGCAAATCACTTGAGCGAGCGCAATATGCGACAAATTGGGTGACCGAACCGGATAAAGCTGACGAAAAGGCGTTGCGGGAGGAATTTCAAAAACTCCTTGCTATCGGCTAGAGGGAACCGGATTTGGCACAAAACGACAAAAAATCCAATGCGAACGGAAAAAACCTGAACGGACACTATGCTCAAAAGGCTATGGAACCGATTTGGGAAGAAGAACACGGCGTTAGCGAGCCAACATTGGTTATCGACGTTCAGGGGTTCGAAGGTCCGCTTGATCTTCTGTTACAACTCGCACGGAACCAGAAAGTCGATTTGGCGCATATATCAATTGTCGAACTTGTCCAGCAATATCTTGATTTTGTAAAAACAGTGCATGAATTGAGACTCGATCTTGCCGCCGACTATCTGGTGATGGCGGCTTGGCTTGCTTATCTCAAATCCCGTCTGCTTGTGCCGCAACGCTCGGATGATGAAGGTGAAAGTGGCGAAGAGCTGGCTGGATTATTACAATTCCGTTTGCAGAGGCTTGAAGCCATGCGGGAAGCGGCGGGACAGCTTGTAAACCGTAACCGTTTGGGACGGGACATTTTCAAGCGCGCCAATCCGGAAATGGTGGTAGTTGAAAAAAAGCATCTCTATGACGTTTCTCTCTACGATCTGTTGATGGCTTATGCCGGTTTGCGTCAAAGGCAGGCGGTCAAACGCGTTGAAGTGGGAAAGCGGGAAGTCTGGTCACTAAAGGCCGCGCGTGCAATATTGGTGCGGTTGATGGGCGAAGCAAAAGATTGGCAGGCGTTGGACAAGTTTTTATTTGCTTTTATTCCGACCGCCCATGAACGTCGCACAGCTTTAGCGAGCACTTTTGCGGCAAGTCTTGAAATGGTGAGAGAAAAGCAGCTTGATATTCGACAGGCAACACCATTCGCCCCGATTTATCTTCGTGCGCACAAAAAGGCTGAGGGGCCGAACACCATAAATATCGGGGGCGGGGCAAAGCCCGAAAGCAATTAAGATGGCTGAACAAAAAAACGCAGAAAAAAATAGAAATGGCGAGCTCAACATAACGCCCGAACTTGTCCGTATGGCTGAAGCAATCGTTTTCGCGTCAAGTGAACCTGTGACCGACCGAGCTCTAGAAGAACGGCTTCCTAAAGGCGCCAATGTTGCAGCGATTATGGATGTTTTGAAACAGGATTACCAAAAACGCGGCGTTAATCTTCATAAAGTGGGAAATGCTTACGCTTTCCGTACAGCGCCCGATCTTTCCTTTCTTTTGAATAGACAAGAAGAAAGGCCAAGGAAACTTTCCCGTGCTGCTTTAGAAGTTTTGGCAATTATTGCCTATCATCAACCGATAACACGTGCGGAACTAGAAGACGTCAGAGGCGTTGAAACATCGAAAGGTACGTTGGATGTGTTGATGGAAGCAGGTTGGGTGAAAATTCGTGGAAGGAGACGCGTTCCGGGACGACCGGTCACATACGGAACAACACTTGCTTTTCTTGATGAATTCAGTCTGCCGGAAATTTCGGACTTACCGGGGATGGAAGAATTGAAAGGTGCAGGTCTTCTGTCTTCAAGATTACCGGCCAATTTCCGTATGCCATCACCAACAGCCGATCCGGATATTCTGACCGATGAAGAAGAACCGCTTGAAGATATCAATTTGGAACAATTAGGACTTTTAAATCCACTTGATCGGGAAGAAAAATCTTAAAATCACCTTGTTTGGGAATAAAAAATGTAAATACACGTGGTTGTGTTTAAAAGACTTGAAAAAAGTGTCTAAAAGTACACATTAAGACAGTTCCAGCATCGAAGAGAGTACATAATGGGAAATTTCCTTTCACCAGTTCACCTTATAGTGATCCTACTCATCATTCTTGTCCTATTCGGTCGTGGTAAAATTTCGGAATTTATGGGAGATTTTGCCAAAGGTATCAAGAGTTTCAAAAAAGGCTTGAAAGAGGACGATGAAGAGGTTGAATCTCAACAACCTGCCGAGCGGCCTGAAATCAAAACCATTGATGTTAAACCGGAAGAAACAATTGAACCGGTGAAGCAGGTTGCAAACACGAGAAAATCAACCGCGAAAAAAGCCGCATCACGTGCATCCAAGCCAAAAGCCAAAACGACGCAACGTAAAACAACAAAATCGTAATATTTCCTTGTTGTCAGAGCTTTTCTTGCAAAAGCCTTTCTTGTCGGAAAGGGTCTTTGAATAATGTTCGGAATTGATGGACCGGAATTTATTGTCATCCTTATCGTGCTGATTGTTGTGGTCGGCCCGAAAGACTTGCCAAAAATGCTGAAAGCTATTGGCAAGGCAACTGCGCGTATGCGCACGACAGCAAACGAATTCCGTCGCCAATTCGACGAAGCTATGCATGAAGCCGAGCTTGATGATTTGCAAAAGACCCTCACCGACGTCAAAGACCTTGATCCTCGCAAGAAGCTAACGGAAATATTCGATCCTATTCGCGATGTTGCAAAGGATGTGAAAGCGAGTATCGAGGTTGGTCAGGAGGACGATAAGCAGTCGAAGCCGCAAGATTCTGCTTCAGAGCAAGCGGCTGATAAGTCTTCCAGTAATAAAGATAACGAAACATCGGCAAATCATTCGTTATCTGCTGACGTTACGGCCAGTACTGTGAGAATAGTTGATGACGAAAAGTTCCAATCAGCAACGGTTTCGACAGCCTCTGCAGGAGGTGATAGCGTGGCAACGGAGGAACATCCGGCAACGCCAACATCCTTTGAAGTGAAAGAAGGAAAGCCGACAGCTGAAGAAGCGTCTAAAGGCAAGATAACAACAAAACAAACTGCGGCGTTGAAAATCAAAACGGCAACAAAGCGTAAAGTATCAGCGACAGCGAAGTCGTCATCGCCGGAAAAGACCGCTTCAATAGGGGCTATAAAAGCTTCTGCACAAGAACAGAAAACTGTAAAAAAGGTTGTTTCAGGGGGCAAAAAGACAACCACTGCCGACGTTTGAATAAAATAGGAAAAAATCATCGTGCATGAGGATGAAGACGAAGTCGAAGCAAGCTCGGCACCGCTACTGGATCATTTGATCGAGTTGCGTCACCGCATCATCGTATCTTTGATTGCATTCGCCATTGCCTTTATTATTTGCTTTTTCGTCAAGGATTATATTCTGAATTTTCTGTTGTGGCCTTATCAATGGGCAATGAAAATTTCGGGTGGTAATCCTGACAGCATCCGTTTGCAATCAACACAGGTTTGGGAAACTTTTCTGACCAAAATGAAGCTTGCAGCTTTTGGCGGCGTCATTTTGTCATTTCCCTATCTTGCGTTCCAGTTATACAGCTTTATCGCGCCGGGCCTCTATCGCAACGAGAGGCGCGCTTTTTTGCCATTTCTCATCAGTGCGCCGGTATTGTTTCTCTTAGGTGGAGCATTTGTTTATTGTGTGCTTGCACCGATGATGTTGTGGTTTTCACTGTCACAGCAATTATTGCCTGATTCTCATTTGAAAGTTGAATTTATTGCACGTATTTCCGATTATCTGAGCTTCATGCAATCTTTCATTCTCATATTCGGACTTATTTTCCAGCTTCCTCTTGTTACCAGCCTGTTGACAAAAGCCGGACTTATTACGTCGAAAATGCTGGTTTCCAAACGGAAATGGGCAATTCTGATTGCCGTTGTTGTGGCGGCAATGGTGACACCTTCCGATTTCTTTACGATGTTCGGCGTCGCTCTTCCGACAATTCTGCTCTATGAAGTTTCTATTATTGTTTCACGCTGGATTGAAAAGAAACAGGCAAAACAAAATAACAAGGCTTCCTGATTAGGCCATTGTGGTTTAAGAACAGAAATAGAATTAAAAAAATTTGTACAGGAATATCTTGATGCTTGATATCAAATGGATTCGGGAAAATCCGCAGAAACTCGACGAAGCTTTGGCAAAACGTAGTGCCGAACCACAGGCAGAGAAACTGATAGCGCTTGATCTTGAGCGTCGTAACCACGTTTCTCACGTTCAGGTTGCGCAGGAAAGACGCAATGCCGCTTCGAAAGAAATTGCGCAGGCTATGGCATCCGGTGATACTAAACGGGCCGAAGCCTTGAAGTCGGAAGTGGCAGAACTCAAAACATTCCTTTCAACAGCAGAGACAAAAGGAAAAGAGCTGACAGCCGCTCTTGATGACGCACTGTCCCGTATTCCTAATATTCCGCTTGACGATGTGCCGGTAGGGCGCGACGAAAATGACAATGTCGAACGTTATAAGGTGGGAACACCACCGACTTTCCCGTTCGAACCCAAACAACATTTCGAAATTGGTGAAAAACTCGGCCAAATGGATTTTGATCGTGCGGTGAAACTTTCCGGCGCACGTTTCACAGTCTTGTCGGGACAGCTTGCCCGTCTTGAAAGGGCACTTGGCCAATTCATGATTGATGTCCACACGCTGGAACATGGCTATCGTGAAGTTTCAGTTCCGGTTCTCGTTCGTGACAGCGCGCTTTTCGGCACTGCCCAACTGCCCAAATTTGCCGAAGACCTGTTTGAGACAACAGACGGGCGTTGGCTTATTCCAACGGCGGAAGTGCCTCTGACGAATCTCGTTGCAGGCGATATTCTGGACGCCAAAAAGCTTCCGATTCGCGTCACTGCCTTGACCCCGTGCTTCCGTTCGGAAGCCGGTGCTGCCGGTCGTGATACGCGCGGTATGTTGCGTCAGCACCAGTTCTGGAAAGTGGAAATGGTGTCTATTACCGATGAAGACAGTTCTTTGGATGAATTGGAACGCATGACCGGTTGCGCTGAAGATATTTTAAAACGTCTGGGTCTTCCGTTCCGCACAATTACTTTGTGTACCGGCGATATGGGATTTAGTTCCCGAAAAACATATGACCTCGAAGTATGGCTTCCTGGACAAAATACTTATCGGGAAATTTCAAGCTGCTCGGTATGTGGTGATTTTCAGGCTCGGCGCATGAATACGCGTTACCGCAAAGAAGGTGAAAAATCGCCGTGCTTTGTTCATACTCTGAATGGCTCGGGCGTTGCCGTCGGGCGCTGTCTCATTGCAGTAATGGAAAATTATCAGCAAAAAGATGGCTCTGTGGTCATACCGGAAGTTCTACGCCCCTATATGGGCGGGCAGGACCGGATTGAAGCATAAAAAAATTGCAGGGAACTTCAATATGCGTATTTTGCTAACCAATGATGACGGTATTCATGCGGAAGGGTTGAAAGTTCTTGAACAGATCGCCCGTAAACTCTCTGATGATGTCTGGGTTGTCGCTCCGGAAGAAGATCAAAGTGGTGTTTCGCATTCATTAACAATTTCAGAGCCATTACGTTTGCGTCAAATCGATGAAAAACATTTTGCTTTGAAAGGTACTCCTACCGATTGTGTTATTATGGCTGTCAAGCACATTATGCCGGAAGCGCCAGATCTTGTTCTTTCGGGCGTTAATGCCGGTGGTAATCTTGCCGACGATGTGAGCTATTCGGGTACGGTTTCGGGTGCGGTAGAAGGGATGATGCAAGGCATCCGTTCGATTGCCTTGTCGCAAGAATTTGTCCACGCAACCAATTGTCAAAATGTGCCTTGGAACACCGTATTGTCTCTGGCTCCGGATATTTTGAAAAATCTTGTAAAAATTCCGCTTCCTGAGGGTGTTTTCTTAAATGTGAATTTCCCTGCCTGTCATGTTGATGAAGTCACCGGTTTGTCTGTTGCGCCCCTTGGTAACCGTGGCCACGAGATACTCATTGACAAGCGCGCAGATGGTCGGGGTTTCCCTTATTACTGGATGTATTTCAGCAGGGGAAAAGGCAAGAATAAAGAAACCACAGATATCGATGTTCTTCAGGATAAGGCTGTTTCGGTTACGCCTGTCCAACTTGATCTGACGGCTCATGGCTTCCTTGCCGAGTTGGCGACTGCATTAGGGAGAAACTAGGCTGATGCAATCAATGCCCCCTTTGTTAGAGCGAGAGGAATTGATTAATCTTGTCCTCAAAATGCGGGGTAGGGGACTTGATGATATGGCTTTGTTTGCAGCCCTTGAGCGCACATCGCGTCGGGACTTTGTTTCGGCGCCTTTTACCGAAAGTGCCTATGAAAACAAAGTTATCCCGATAGAATGTGGCGAATACATCGAAAGGCTTGAGGAACAATTATATATTATTTCTGCTCTCGCGCTCGAAAAGAAACATCGCGTACTCGAAATCGGAACCGGTTCGGGATTTACCGCAGCGTTGATTGCAAGGCTTGCCGGGCGTGTGACGACGGTCGAACGCTATAAAACTTTGTGTGACATTGCCCGCCAAAGATTTCACGCCCTAGAAATAGATAATATTGTTTTGCGTCAGATGGATGGTAGCCGTGCTTTGTCGGGCTCTGGCCCTTATGACCGGATCTTGGTATGGCCGTCATCCAATCGTGATCCACAAGAATTCCTCGAACTCTTGGCGTCAAATGGCGTGCTTATCGAAGCTATCGGACCGGATGAAGGCGAACAGATGGTGGTGCGTTACCGCAAGACGGGAAGCAGGTTCGAGAGAATGGATATGTTCAGGGTACGCTACCAACCTTTTATTGAAGGTGTTGCCGCAATTTTGTAGAAGCTAAAAAACGATTTATAAAAAAGTGATAATAGCGGCTTCAAAGCACCCTATCAGTAACGCCTGTCTGCCAATACCAACTTGCGTGTTTGCTCGCTTAAAACCATATATATATCGTGGTTTCAATATAATCGCGTGGAAAATCCGGTTTTCTTGTCGGAGACAATATTTTTTTTAACCTTAATCGAAATTTTAACCGTCGGGTAACATTAACACGATTTAATGCCTTTAGTTGAGTATCGGGTAAATGGACAAAAAACATGCGTTTGAAAATAATGAGTAAAGCTTCGCACCGCTATCTTCGAACAGCGGCATTGTTCATCCTAGCTGGTTTCGCCACAGGATGCAGTTCCGGTACCCAACGTTTTACAGACAGTTTCTATACTGGCGCAACCGCTAATCAGCAACAGGCAATCAATAAACAAGCCGGTTATCAGCAGATGCCGCAAACGACAGGTTCTATTCAAAGTAGCGATCTGCCGCCGGTAGCTGGTCAACCTTCCTATCAGGCAACCCAGTCACAGCCGCAACCTAGTTATGGTGCTTCTTCGCAGCCTACACAGGTTGCTTCTGCCGGTCAGGTTATGGGGACACCGCCTCATAATCTCGGTCAGATGTCGTCATCGTCTTCCTCGACCACCTCACAATCTGCATCAAAGAAAAATGGCAGCTATATCGTTCAAAGCGGTGACACTCTCTACAGTGTTTCTCGTAAAACCGGCGTAAGTGTCGATTCGCTTAAAAGTGCCAATGGCTTGAGCAATGGTGCAATCCGTGTCGGGCAATCTTTGATCGTTCCGGGTGGTCATAACACTGAAGTCGCTGCCGCAACTCCATCTGCTGCAACCGCGAAAACTGCTACACCTGCAGCATTACCTGAAACAAAACAGGTGACAACGCCGACAAAAACCGCAGTGGCAAGCCAGCCCGCTGCAACCCAGCCGGCAGCAGAGCCCACCAAGACCGCACAGAATGAACCGGCAAAACCGGCCGCCGAACCCGCTGTCGCAAAAGGCAGTGATACGACGATGAATCAGGCTGAAAATGTAGCCGTTGTAGCACCTCAGGCGACAGGCATTTCCAAAATGCGTTGGCCTGCACAAGGACGCATTCTTTCAAGCTTCGGCCAAAAAGAAGGCTCAAGCACCAATGACGGTATTGATATTATGGCACCGGAAGGATCGTCTGTTAAAGCGGCCGAAAACGGTGTCGTTATTTATGCTGGCGATGGTTTGAAAGAATTCGGTAATACCGTGCTTATCCGCCATGAAAACAATATTGTTACTGTCTACGGGCACAATAGCAAAATTCTCGTCCAACGCGGCCAGAAGGTCCGCCGCGGTGACGAGATCGCAAAATCCGGTATGTCAGGCAATGCGTCGACACCGCGTGTCCATTTTGAAGTGCGCAAGAATTCAAGCCCTGTCAATCCGATCAAATATCTGGAAAACTGATAGCGTCCACAGTCCGAAGTTCATGCGAAAGCCGGTTTTCTACCGGCTTTTTTGTTATTCGTATGGGACGTTACGTTTAGTCGAGTTTCTTGCCCAATCTTCCGGCAAGTCCCATAATAAACTGCCAAGCTACGCGTCCCGAACGGTTTCCACGCGTAGTTGCCCATTCGAGCGCATCATGGTGGATTTTATCAAGCGGTTCATCAAGCCCGTAATGACGGACATAACCGTCTATCATATCAAGATATTCGTCTTGCCCACATTTATGGAAACCAAGCCATAAGCCGAATCGGTCGGAAAGCGAGACTTTTTCTTCAATGGCTTCGGACGGGTTAACGGCCGTTGACGATTCATTATCAATCATCTCGCGAGGCATTAAATGGCGACGGTTCGAGGTTGCATAAAAAACAACATTTTCGGGGCGTCCTTCGACACCACCGTCGAGGGCTGCCTTGAGCGATTTATAGGACGTATCATCCTGATCAAAAGACAAATCATCACAAAAAATAATAGATCTGTAAGGCGTTTTTCTAAGTTCACTCAAGAGTACGGGAAGTGTACCGATATCTTCACGATGAATTTCAATAAGTTTCAACGGAAGTTTACCGGCATTTTCCTTGTTAATTTTGGCTTGAACAGATTTTACGAGTGAAGATTTGCCCATGCCGCGCGCTCCCCAGAGGAGAACATTGTTGGCAGGCAAGCCATTTGCAAATTGACGGGTATTTTCAATAAGTGCGTCGCGGGCTTGCTCGACGCCCTTGATGAGATCAATGTCAATCCGGTTGACATGTTTGACGGGATTAAGGGTGAGCTTTTCCGGGATCCACACAAAACAATCGCATTGGTCCATATCAAGGGGTTTAATTTCCGGGGGAGCCATGCGCGATAATATGGCAATTAATTGATCCAGTTTGTGGTCTAAATTTTCGTTGGTCATTTCAACTTTCCGCCATTTAATGAACGCATATCTTTAGCATGGGCGCGGATAAATCCAAAATTTTTCTTCTTGAAAGCTTTGTCGGTTGCGTTATCAAGGGCAAAGCTTTAATGCCTAGAATTGAATGTTGACCGCTAGAAGCGGTTGAAAGAGCAACATGCTCTTAAATGTCAAGTTTGACTTATCTATTGAACGAAATTGTCCAAAACGGGTGATGCCCGCTATCAAAGCTAGGAGATAGTTAATGTTTATTACCAACGCTTATGCACAGGCCGCTGGTGGTTCGACAGGGGAAGTGTCAACTTTGATGACGTTTGCACCTTTTATTTTAATTTTCGTCATCATGTATTTTCTCATCATCCGGCCGCAGCGCAACCAGATGAAAAAGCGTCAGGAAATGCTGAATGCCATTCGTCGGGGCGATACAGTCGTTACCGAAGGCGGTCTTATCGGTCGCGTTACGAAAGTTGTTGGTGATGCGAACGGTGAAGTGGAAGTCGAAATTGCGGAAAATACCCGCGTTCGCGTATTGCGGTCTAAAATCCTGACTGTCGAGGTCAAGGGTGAGCCGGTTAGCGAACAAAAGTCCAAGCCTGCGATTAAAGCCGGTAAAAGCAAAAACAAGAAAAAGCAATCCGATAATAGTGCAAAGACCGGCAATGATGAGGTTGCGCAAATTGCTGCACCTGACGAGGCTACTAGCGAAAACGATACCACTAAAGTCGAAAAAGACGGAAACAAGGCCGAAGCCGAAGCAGCCAAGGAAAAGACAGGAGCTTGACCGAATAGAAAACGGGTGTTTGACGTTTTTTTCAAGTTTGATAAAGATGATTCCCGTTAAACGGGAATCATTGATTCTTGTAAGATGGGAAAATTTTTGATTGTCCCATTGAAAATTGCCGATTGAGCCTTTTGTTGGAATTAAGGTTGCTCATACTTGCAAAGGTTATCTCTAGCAGGGACGAGTGTATTGGCACCGGTAATAGCATGGGCAATGGTAATTGTGTTTTTCGGGACGCATAATTTGATATAAAATCGGGAGCCTTCTTATGCTTTATTTTCCTCGCTGGAAACGGCTTCTGGTCTGGCTGGTTGTGATTATCGGCGTCGTCGTGGCTCTGCCTAATATATTACCGCAGGCTCTTCTTAACCAGTTGCCGACAATCTATTCGAAGCTTCATTTGCCAATGGGCGTCGATTTGCAAGGTGGCTCCCGCCTTGTGGTCCAATTACCGAAAAGTGAAATCGCTGAGCGTGATGCGACGATAGACGTCATGAAAAGACGGCTCGATATCGGGGCTGCAGGTTTTGAAGACTATTCCATTGCCAAACAAAGCCGCGATAAAATCCGTATAGAGGTGCCGGGACTTTTTGATGTCCAGCTGCTTAAAGATATCGTAAGCGTAACTGCCCGTTTTTCACTTTATGAAGAAGACACGTCCGTTTCTGTAAACGATGTGGTTATGGGCAAAGTTGCTCGTCCGGAAGGCACAATCGTTACCTATTCAATGGATGATCCGCCAGTAAGTTATTTGTTGAAAGATCATCCATTTCTGACCAATGACAATATTGCCGGCGCTTATGCAGAAAAAAACGCCAATACAGACGGTTCGCTATTAACTGTCGCACTGGATAGCGAAGGACAACAAAAACTCTCCGACTTTACCCGAAAAAATCCTGACAAACGGCTTATCATTGTGTTTGACAATGAAGTGCTGGCAGCAATGAGATTTCCGGTGCCAATCGACGATGGCTATATTCGGGTAGGGCCATTGCCGGATGATGTAGCCCATAATCTCGAGACTGTTTTGACAACAGGACCACTCCCGACGGATTTGACTTTTATTGAAGAGAGAACAGTGGGGGGTGATCTCGGATCGGCTTATGCAAAAGCCGGTCTGCATGCTGCTTTTGGTGCTCTTGTTATCGTTGCCGTTTTTATGGTTTTGTCGTACGGCCTTTTGGGGCTAACTGCCGATGTTGCATTGGCTGCCAATTTGATGATGCTGGTTGCAGTGCTAAGCCTTGTCGGCACGCCGTTGACGCTTGCCGGATTTGCAGGCCTCGTTCTCATCATTGGCGTGTCGGTCGACGCCAATATTCTGATTTACGAGCGCGTACGCGAGGCAAGGCGCAATAATTATTCGGTAACCCAAGCTGTTGAAGCGGGTTTTTCGGGTGCTATGAGCACGATTGTTGATGCCAACGTTACGACTTTCATTGCAGCACTGGTTTTGTTCATGTTGGGTACCGGCCCCATTCACGGGTTTGCACTGACAGTTACAATCGGCATTTTGACGTCGCTTTTTACGACTTTTACGTTCACGCGGATGATGATCAGCTGGTGGATCCGGACATTTCATCCTCGTGAAATACCACAACGTATTATTCGTATTATTCCGCCTAACACCAGTATCCGCTTTATGAAACTTGGAAAAATAACATTGGCATTGTCCACGGTGCTGATTATTTTGACTGGCGGCCTCTATGTGACAGCCGGAGTAAATTACGGGATCGATTTTGCCGGAGGATCATTAGCGGTTCTCGAAGCTAAAAACGGCAAGGCCGATATTTATGACATTGCCTCGCGGGTCAATGATCTCAACATCGGTGGTGTCAATGTTTCGCCGACCAAAAGACCTTCGGAAGCGGAATTGACAATTGCAAGCCAAGAGAATGGTGAAGATGCCGAACAAACAGTCGCAGTAAAACTTCGGGGCGAATTCGGCAATGATTACACTTTGCAGCGTCTTGATATTGTTGGTCCGACCATTTCATCAGAATTGAGCCGTGTCAGTGCACTTGCCATTTTCGTATCTTTGCTTGCCATATTCATTTATGTTTTATGGCGTTTCCGCTGGCAATTTGCAATCGGAGCCGTTTTGACAACGGTTCATGATATTATCATTCTTGTAGGCATATTTCTGCTCTTCCAATGGCAATTCAATCTTTGGAGCATCGCGGCACTCCTTGCTATTATCGGATATTCATTGAACGACACGATTGTTGTTTATGACCGGGTCCGTTCGCTCCTTAAAAAACGCGGCAATATCGATATGCGCAGTCTTGTCGATATTGCGATCAACCGGACATTATCGCGCACAATTTTAACTTCTCTTGCAACTTTGCTTGCGCATATTCCGCTTTATTATTTTGGTGGGGCGGATATGAAAGATTTTGCATCGGTTCTCCTCATTGGTATAATCATAGGCACATACTCTTCCATATTTATAGCCGGCCCAATGCTTGTGCTTTTGAAAGTCAAGCCGAAGCAGACCGGCATTGAAGGTTCATAATGTCTGATGCAATCAAAATGAGGGAAGCGCATTATCCCGGACGTGCGCCGATCGATGCTTATGGAAATGGCGGATTTCGCTTTGCCGATATGTCCCATCGGGGTTCGATCGTCTGTGTTCCATCGGGAATATACGGGCTTGATATGAAAGCTCCTCTGCCCACGATGGACGATATAAAACACGTTCTTGATGAAGCCGATAAAATCGAAGTATTTCTTGTTGGTACAGGAGAGAATTTGTTGCGGTTGCCGGAAGATATGAGAACAGTTTTACATAAAAAACACATATCGACCGATACGATGAGTACCGGTGCTGCTGTTCGAACGTTTAATGTCCTCTTGGCGGAAGATCGTGCGGTTGCCGCACTTCTTTATGCAGTTGAATGAATAAAGATGGCGCCTATTGTTTTGGACTTTTAAAAGAGAGCGATAGAGATCGCTATCTCTCCATCCTGTTTGCGCCACAGAAATATCGTGCGGGGCTCGCGAGCCTTTTTGCTTTCAATGTCGAGATCAATCGTATTACGGAAACTGTGCGCGAACCGATGATCGGTGAAATCCGTTTGCGATGGTGGCGTGATGCAATAGAAGCCGACAAAACGGGCGAGGGCAATCCCGTTTTAAGTGCGTTGCTTTCCACAATTCATCAATACGCATTACCGAAATCGGCGTTATTACGCTATTGTGATGCACGTCTATTCGACTTTTATGACGATCAAATGCCTGATGTAACAAGCCTTGAAGGCTATTGCGGTGAAACCATAAGCACGCTTTTGGAACTTTCCTGTCAAATTCTTGATAAAAATGCTTCCTCATTGACAGCGGAAGCATCCGGACACGGTGGAATGGCAGATTTTATGTGCAGGCTCTTACGTTCGCTTCCTTTGTTAAAGGCAAATGGACGCCAATATTTTCCGCAAAATATTGTTGAAGCAACGGCAGAGGATTTCCTTGTCGCTGCGCCTCATGATGAATTAGAAAAGCAAAAAAAACTTTTAAACGCAGCAATCGAACTTGATAAAAAACATTATCGGGAATTCTATCAACATTATAAAACTTTGCCGGTGAGCGTGCGGTCGGTTTTTCTTCCTCTGGCAATCATACCGGAGGCGCTACGAAAAATTGAAAAGAAAGACACACTGGCATTCAAGGAATGTGTCACACCTTCGCCGCTTCGCCATTATCTTGCTATTACAAAAGCAGCTATAACCGGACGCATGCCGAAAATATTATAGGCCCGCACCCTCGGGAATGGAAATGCATGTATAGTTCTCGATTTCAAATGATAGGCCGCGTCATTACCCCCATTCAACAGGGCAGCGACACGACCGCGCCGAAAATATTATAAGCCAGCGCCGTCGGGAATGAAAATGCGGCATGGCTCTCCAACTTGAAGCGGCGTACCGTTTTCTTCACGAATAATGAGACAATCAGCATTGGCCATGAGGCGTATCAAGGATGAATCCTGACTCCGCACCGGCGTGACCCATCTTTCGCCTTTTGCGTTAACGCTGAGGTTGGCACGGACAAAATGTCGTCTCGGGCCATTTTCCGGCAGCGGAACGGCAAGAAGCGCGTCTTCAATGTGAGGGCGGTAAGTTCTTCCTGAAAGTTTTTCCAATATTGGCACCAGAAAAATGTGACCGCAAACCATGCTTGAAACAGGGTTTCCGGGAAGGCCCAAAACCAGCATTTTATGGTCATGCGGCAAAACCCCGAACATGAGGGGCTTGCCGGGACGCATTGCAACCTTCCAGAAGTCGAGTTTCATACCTTCCGATTTCAACACCGTTTGCACAAGGTCATATTTGCCGACAGAAACACCACCACTGGTGACAAGAAGATCAACTTTCTCTTCTTTCGCACGGTTAATCTTTTCGCGGATTGATGCTTCATTGTCGCGGGCGATGCCGAGATCGACAATATCGCAATGATGAGCCCGTATCAGATAGTTAAGACCATAGGAATTAGAGCATACGATTTGGTCTTTTCCGGGTATCTCTCCGGCTTCTACGAGTTCGTTCCCCGTCGCCAACACAGCAATTTTCGGGCGTCTGACGACTTTTACCGCTCCATGGCCGGTTGACGCGCAAAGTGCCAAGGCCGAAGGCGTCATGATGCGCCCTTTTTTAAGGACGCTATCTCCTTTCTCGAAATTTCCGCCTCTTGGACGAATATTGGCATTTTGTTCGGGCGCTTTAGTAAAGGAGACAGTGTCACCGTCAATAACGGCATTTTCCTGAATGATTATAGTATCGGCGTCGTCAGGAACAGGAGCGCCGGTAAATATCCGGATAGCTTCTTCTTTGCCGATTTTCCCGTCATAGCCTTTGCCGGCCGCAGCTTCTCCGACAACATGGAATTTCGCTTCTTTCCGGTAATCCTGAAATCGTATTGCAAAACCGTCCATCGCAGAAGAACGGAAAGGTGGTTCAGTCAATTCGGCAATGACATCCTGAGCCAGAACTTGCGCCTGTCCGACCTTGGTTAGAGGCGTAAGCACGCTTTCAAGTGTGTCCGTTGCGGCAAGTAAACGGTTTAAAGATTCGTCAACATTGATGAGAGGCATTGTTTTCTTCTCGCTTCCATGTGCCAGATTTTCCTCCCCGCTTTTCCAATAAACAGATATTGCTGATGACCATGCTTTTATCCAGAGCTTTTGCCATATCGTAAATTGTCAAACATGTAATTGATACAGCTGTCAGAGCTTCCATCTCGACACCGGTCTTGCCGTTAAGACCTACGGTTGCAGTAACCTGATAGCCCGGTAAATCGTGATCGGCGGTGATGTCGACAGCAATTTTTGTAAGCATGAGCGGATGGCATAGCGGAATAAGTTCCGATGTTTTTTTTGCCCCCATAATACCCGCTATTCTGGCAGTGGCCAAAACATCACCTTTGGGTGCGTTGCCATTCTCGATTGCTTCGAGAGTGTGTCTTGCCATTTTTATAGAACCGTGGGCAATAGCTATCCGGTCGGTTTCGTGTTTTCCCCCGACATCAACCATGTGTGCTTCACCTTTGGCATTCACATGGGTTAGTTTATCGCTCATTTTATAGTCCTAGTAAGGTTCTCGTCGCCTTTGCAACATCGTTCCGCCGCATCAGACTTTCTCCGATCAGGAATGAACGGATGTTGCTTTTTTCCAATCTTTTCAAATCGTCATGGGTAAAAATACCACTTTCTCCCACCAACAGGCGATCATGAGGAACCATATGGGAGAGCCTTTCCGAATTGGCAAGGTCAACTTCAAAATTGCGCAAATTGCGGTTATTGACCCCGATAAGCGGCGATTTAAGTTTTAATGCCCGTTCGACTTCAGCTTCATTATGGGTTTCAATGAGAACATCCATACCAAGTTCGAATGCGGTTTCTTCCAGCGCTTTGGCCAAATTATCATCAACTGCCGCAAGAATAATAAGAATGCAATCAGCGCCCCATGCGCGCGCTTCATAGACCTGATAGGTGTCGAAGAGAAAATCCTTCCTCAATGCCGGAAGCTTACAGGCATTGTGTGCTGCACGTAAAAATTCCGGAGAGCCCTGAAAAGACGGGGTATCGGTTAGAACCGAAAGACAGGCTGCCCCACCTTCCTCATAAGCTTTAGCAAGTGCCGGCGGGTCGAAATCTTCTCTAATAAGCCCTTTAGACGGGCTCGCTTTCTTGATTTCGGCAATCAAACCGAAAAGGTCTTTATCTTCCTTGGCTTTCAGTGCTTTATAAAAACCGCGTGGTTTATCGGCTTTAGAAACCAATTTCTTTAATTTTTCGAGTGGCAAAGCATCTTTGGCTTTGTCTATTTCCTTAAGTTTATAGGATTCAATTTTCTTTAAAATATCACTCATTATTCTCACCAAGGTCGTTTGAAACCTTTATCAAATGTTCCAGCTTTTCTTTAGCTTTACCTTGATCAATGCTTTGCTCGGCAATTTTGACACCTTGCTTTAATGTGTCGGCTTTTCCGGCAATGATGAAAGCTGCGGCAGAGTTCAAAAGAACAATATCACGATAAGCACCATGTTGCCCTTCAAGAACCGCTCGCAATGCCTTTGCATTATATTGCGGATCGCCACCTTTGAGCTCTGCCATTGTAACACGCTTCAAACCGGCATCCTCGGGTGTAACCGTAAAAGTTGTGAGAACACCGTCTTTAAGCGCAGCAACTTCTGTTTCACCCGCTGTTGTGAGTTCATCCATACCGCTACCATGAACAACCCATAATGATTTTGAACCAAGTCCTTGAAGCACTTTGGCAATCGGAACCACCCATTTGGGTGAAAAGACGCCGATCAACTGGTTGGTAACACCGGCAGGATTGGAAAGTGGCCCAAGTATATTGAAGATTGTACGTGTGCCGAGTTCGACGCGCGCAGGCCCCACATGACGCATAGCCGAGTGATGGGTCGGTGCAAACATGAAACCAATTCCCACTTCACGGATACAGCGGCCGATCATTTCCGGAGTGGCATCAATATTCACTCCGAGGGCTGCCAAAGCGTCGGCAGCACCCGATTTTGACGATAATGCACGGTTGCCGTGTTTACCCACCGGTACTCCGGCACCGGCAACAACAAAAGCGGTAGCGGTTGAAACATTGTAAGAACCCGACTGGTCACCGCCCGTGCCGACAATATCGACTGCTCCATCCACTGAATCGACCCGCAGCATTTTCTTGCGCATGGAAGCAACGGCACCGGTAATTTCGTCAAGGGTTTCACCGCGAACGCGAAGCGACATTAAAAAACCTCCGATTTGGGCTGGTGTCGCTTGCCCGGACATCATGATTGTGAAGGCTTCTTCAGCTTCATCTTTTGTAAGTGAAGCACCTGTTGCAACCTTGTTTATGAAAGGTTTTAGGTCACTCATAATATCCTCACTGGAGACTGTTTGTTATTGTTTTAAGGTTTTGTGTATCAGCTTTGACAGGTGCCATTTCATTGGCAAGCTGCAGCATTTCCATACGCAAATCGGTAGCCATCATAGCATCTATGTTTTCTTTTATATCCGGCTCCAAAGAGTTCGCATCCGTGTTGAGAGGCTGGACAGATTCGGTTACGAGATAGACAATACGTTGATTGCTATTGGATGCTCTTGACACACCAGTGTGTCCTTTTGGACCGGAGAATGCAGCATTGACGCCATCTGCTCCGAGCACTTCATCCGAACCACCGCGCTTGAGTCCGTGTGCCGTCTTTTTTGTAACTCCCAGCTCTTTTGCGAGATCATCAAGCGTTTTATGGTTGTTCAATTCGGTCTCGAGTTGCGAAGCTTTATCATCAAGAGCCTTTTGCAGCTCATCAACCTTCCATCCTTCAATAACCTTGTCTTTGACCTCATCCAATGCCTTGTCGCGAGCATTGATAACTTTGTCAACGCGATACCAGAGATAACCACCGCCCTGTATGGCGATGGGGTCGAGATCGGCACCTTCCGCAGCCTGGAAAATTCCGTCAACCAGAATAGATTGTTGTGGAAGGTCGGCTACGGCTTGGCCATCAGGAGCCTGTGCCTTGGAATCGACTGTAATTTTTCTGAGCTTCAACTTATATTGTTGAGCGAGTTCATCCAGCGAAACACCTTCGAAGCGGGCATTTTCAATGGCATCATGGTCGTCTCGCATCGCTTTTGCCGCATTGTTTTTGGCTAAGGTCTCACGAATATTTTGTTCGGCTTTTTCAAAGGGGATAGGCCCTTGCGGTGTAATATTAACGACACGCATGATGACGGGGCCTTCAAGGTCATTGATCACATCGCTGACTTTATTCAAGTCCAGACCAAAAATGTCAGACGCAATGGTCGAGCTGAAACCTGTCTTCGGGGCAGGGCCTTTGGTGATATCTTTGAGTGTTTTGTGTTCGGAATTGACGAGTTCTTCGAACGTCATACCTTTTCCGAGCTTTGCAGAAGCATTATCGGCTTCTTCTCTGGTTTTGAAACGCAGAATTTCGACGGTGCGCTCTTCCGGGGAAACAAACCGTGAAGCATTGGCGGTGTAATATTCTTTGGCTTCGTCAGTCGAGACATCGGCAGGTTTTATCAAGCTGTCCGGCGTCATTTCCATAAGTGTGACCTGACGATATTCAGGAGCGTGAAATTCGCTGATATGACTATCAAACCATTTTTGTAGGTCGTCGGCTGTCGGTTCTTTGAGCTTTCCGGCCTCTTTGGGGGAAATGACAAGATAATCGACCGAACGTGTTTCTCCCCTATAATTTTTGAGCGCAGCATAAAATACATCAGGAGCTTTCATGCCGTCGGTCGATGAATAAATAATCTGGTCACGCACTTCTTTACCTGCAAAATAGTCGACAAAATCACCTTCACGAATATTGAGCTGGCGCAGATAGCTGTTGAAAAGATTACGATCGAAATGTCCTTCTTGCTGGAAGAATCGGTCAGCACCGATGGCGCGGGCAATGCCATCTTTCGAAACACCGATTTTCATAAGTCGGGCTTGTTCATCAAGAAGCACGTCCTGCTGGAGTTGAGCCAATACCAATTGCGGAATACCGTATTGTTGTGCTTCACCCTCCGAAAGCAACCGTGGCAGACGATTGGCCACCGAAAAACGCATTGTTTGGTCGCGCAAAGCAAGTTTGTAAGTATCTGCCTTGATTGTCGATTTTCCTGAAATAAATAAATCGTGTCCACTGGTCCTTCTTAATTCCGGCACACCCCATAAAAGCACAAAGCATAGAACAAGCAGACCGAGGAAAACCTTGGCTACCCAAGAATTGACAGCACTTCGTATTGTATCAAGCATCGGCTAATTCCGTTTTAATTGGCTTCATTTCAGCAAAAAGCTCTGTTAGGATGTGCAACAAAGGCGCACAATATGCAAGGTTTAAGACTTGCTTTAGTGAGGCAATTTGTTACTTAAGGCTATTAATGCGCAGTTTTTAAGACTTTTATTGAGGAAAAATCATGACGCCTAATGTTAGACCGCTTGTTGCAGGAAATTGGAAAATGAATGGGACCGGCGAATCTCTGACCGAGTTGCGGGCTATATCGGCCGGAGTCAACTCGGATCTCGGGCGTTTGTTCGAAGCCCTCATTTGTGTGCCTGCGACACTCTTGTCTCGAGCTGCGGCAAGTCTTGATGGCGAAAAATTGTTGTTGGGTGGCGAAGATTGCCATACGGCTGACTCCGGTGCACATACCGGCGATATTTCTGCACCAATGCTTAAAGAAGCAGGTGCAAGTTACGTCATTGTCGGCCATTCCGAAAGACGTAATGATCATCATGAGTCCGATGAACTCGTTAGACAAAAAGCCGAAGCTGCATGGCGTGCCGGATTGGTTGCCATCATTTGTGTAGGCGAAAAACTTGATGAACGTGAGAATGGTAAAACGCTCGATGTTATCGGAAAACAATTGACGGGCTCGGTTCCTGATGGAGCAACGCCGCAAAATACGGTTATAGCCTATGAGCCTGTCTGGGCAATTGGCACCGGTAAAACTCCGACGGCTGCTGATGTCGGTGAAGTGCATAAATTTATGCGTGATAAACTTGCTACCCGTTTCGCACAGTCGGGAAAACAATTTCGTCTTCTTTATGGCGGTTCGGTTAAACCGAACAATGCGGTCGAGTTGTTAGGAGTAGAAAATGTTGATGGTGCACTGGTTGGCGGCGCAAGCTTGAAAGCAAGTGATTTTTTGGCAATTTGTGGTGCTTATCGCAAATTATAGGCAAAGTTTTTCACCTACACCCCTTGGAATATCTGTGATTTACGTGTAAACAGCCGCGAACAGTAACATTAGAGCAGAGCTTATGCAGACAGTATTGATTGTCATCCATCTTTTAATTGTCATTGCACTTGTCGGCGTTGTGTTAATACAGCGTTCTGAAGGCGGTGGTCTCGGTATTGGTGGCGGTTCGGGCTTTATGACGGCGCGCGGCACAAAAAATGCTTTGACGCGTTTGACAGCGATTCTTGCAATCTGCTTTTTTGCGACATCTATTGCTCTTGTTGTGTTGGATAGTGTTTCTAATCCGGCTGCCGATATTATCAACCGTATTCCGGTAAACGATACCAAAACACCTGCAACACCAACAGCACCGGCTGGAACTGCTCCTTCAACTGAGACAGGTAAAACTCCTGCTGATAATTCCAAACAACCGACTGTTTATGAACAGTTGGGCGGCAAGGATGAAAAAGGCGGCAAAACGAATTCGGGAGCAACCGGCAGTGCAGCACCTGCAGAACAAAGTCCGGTTCCACAACAACCTGAAAATCCTGTCCCGAATAATTAATTCGCTGGAACTTGCAGGTTTCGAAGTTTTACAAGTCAAATCAATTCAATACGTAAAAGGGCGTCGATCAACGCCCTTTTTTGATGGAGGCAGCTTCACTTTTTTAATGTCGATAATTGAGGCTTCAGTTTTGACCGAATTCGTTCTCGGGCGATATAGAATTCCGACTTTTAGTCAAAAAAATCATAATGTTAACATAAGAATGTCGGACTTTGCTTTGTTGTTAAGGCAAACTTTGATGGCGAAAATTCCGGACGGCTTTTTAAAATCAGGTGATGCTCGAGATGCTTGCAACTTGGATCAAGAGAAGACGAGGCCATAGCTAAAAAAACGAACCAAAGCTACAAGAACGGCGACAAGCGGACTAGATGGTAGAAAGAGCAAACGGAATTTGTAGAGGGATGATTATTTTACACCACCCCGTTCTGTCCGGTTTCAAGGGTCAAAAGTCACGTTAAAAACGGATGGATATCCCGTTTTTATAAACCGGATATCTCAAGGGAAATGAAGTATGCTTGTCAAACCAATGACGGTTAATTCTTAACAATGTGTTGCATTGCTGCCATAGCAGTTAATCATCTTTTATTTCACTCCTTGAAAAAGATTGAGAAGATACAATTTTGGTCGTATGAAAATGAAATATATTGCAAAGAGTTTTCCTATTGCAAAAGAACCTTTCGAACTTTCGTCACGGAATGAACTTGAAATGATCCACCGTTTAATGATCGCCGGTCTATCCGGCTTGTTCTTTTTGTCAGGTAATGTAGCTTTTTCGGAAGAAATTGCTGATAACACTGATAATCTTGGTGCGGATAATGCGCAGGTCGCTTCGGTAGCTCCTGTCGGACATATACAGATTCCATCTGTGAAGAGCTACAATGTACCGGAGAAATATCGGCCTCAAACAGTATCGTTTTCGGGTTATAAACCGGGAACAATTGTTATCGACCCTAAGAACTATTTCCTTTATCTGATTGAAACACCGACAACTGCAAGACGTTATGGAATTGCTGTCGGAAGAATCGGCCTTCAGTTTAAAGGAACGGCCAATATTCGTTTTAAACGTGAATGGCCACGCTGGATTCCGACCAAAGATATGGTTAAACGCAGCCCCGAACATTATGCAAAATATGCTAATGGAATGGACGGTGGACCCGGCAATCCGCTTGGCGCACGTGCGTTGTATCTCTGGCAAGGTGACAAAGATACCTATATTCGTATTCACGGAACCGTACAGCCTTGGACCATCGGTTCCTCCGCCTCGAACGGTTGTTTCCGTATGATCAATGATGATGTTCTGGATCTTTATGATCGTGTTGATGTCGGCACAGAGGTTGTTGTGCTGTAAAGTCATCAATAACAAGCTGTTAGAAGCCCCGTTAATGACGGGGCTTTTTTGTTGAATAATCACAAATAGTTAGCTCGGATTTAAGAATCATTTTATCAACTTTTCTTCAACCATTTTGTTAAGTTTCTTGTTGTCGTTGGTGAAGTAGGGCGATTCATCCTTAATCCGAATTCCAAAAATGCAGAGTTCAAAAGTTTCAAAAAATTTCACCTAAAACATCATTTTTTGCTGGAAGAATCATCAATGAACGGTTATCTCCATAAGCCCATGGCACGATATGTTTTTATTACTGGTGGCGTGGTTTCTTCCCTTGGAAAAGGCATTGCCGCAGCAGCTTTGGCTGCTTTGTTACAGGCTCGCGGGTACCGTGTAAGGATCCGCAAGTTAGACCCTTATCTTAACGTCGATCCGGGCACAATGTCGCCTTATCAGCACGGAGAAGTCTTCGTGACAGATGACGGCGCCGAGACTGATCTTGATCTCGGACATTACGAGCGTTTTACCGGTCGTTCGGCAAACAAGCAGGATAATATTACAACTGGTCGTATCTACCGCAATATTATCGAGCGTGAGCGCCGTGGCGATTATCTGGGTGCAACGGTTCAAGTCATTCCGCACGTTACTGATGAAATCAAAAATTTCATCATGGAAGGGAATGAAAATTACGATTTTGTCCTATGCGAGATTGGCGGCACAGTCGGCGATATTGAAGCGATGCCGTTTTTGGAAGCGATAAGACAGCTTCATAACGAATTACCTCCCCATACAACGGTTTATATGCATCTGACATTGATGCCTTATATTCCCGCTGCGGGGGAATTGAAAACCAAGCCCACTCAACATTCGGTAAGGGAGTTGCAATCTGTCGGTATCGCACCGGATATTTTGCTGGTACGTGCCGATCGCGCAATTCCGGAATCGGAACGGCGCAAGCTTTCGTTGTTTTGTAACGTCCGTCCATCGGCCGTTATTCAGGCGCTTGATGTCGATGCAATCTATGATGTTCCGATTGCCTATCATCGCGAAGGGTTGGATTCGGAAGTTCTGGCTGCATTCGGTATTGATCCTGCTCCGGAGCCAAAAATGGATCGGTGGATTGAAATCAACCGCCGTCTTCATAATCCGGAAGGGCAGGTTACGATTGCCGTGGTCGGTAAATATACCGGCTTGAAGGATGCTTATAAATCTCTCAATGAAGCTTTGACTCATGGCGGCCTTGCCAATAAGGTCAAAGTCAATCTTGAATGGATTGAATCCGAAATCTTCGAGAAGGAAGATCCGGCACCATATCTTGAAAAGGTTCACGGCATTCTTGTTCCTGGCGCTTTTGGCGAGCGTGGTGCAGAAGGTAAGATTATGGCCATACGTTTCGCCCGTGAGCGTAAAGTCCCTTTCTTCGGTATATGCTTTGGCATGCAAATGGCTTGCATTGAGGCGGCTCGTAATCTTTGTGGTATCGAGAATGCATCATCCACCGAATTCGGTCCAACGGATGAACCGGTTGTTGGACTGATGACGGAATGGCTTAAGGGGGATGCATTGGAAAGACGTGCAGAGTCGGGAAATCTCGGCGGTACAATGCGCCTTGGAGCTTATGAAGCTGTTTTAAAAGAAGGCAGTGCTATTGCAAAAATATATGGGAAAACCGACATTTTCGAGCGTCATCGCCACCGCTATGAGGTGAATATCGATTATAAAGAGCGGCTTGAAAATTGTGGCCTCGTTTTCTCTGGTATGTCACCGGACGGTGTTTTGCCCGAGACAATCGAGTATAAGGATCATCCCTGGTTCATCGGCGTTCAATATCATCCGGAATTGAAATCCCGGCCTTTCGAACCGCATCCTCTTTTTGCTTCATTTATCAAGGCTGCAATGGTACAGAGCAGACTTGTATAATCGCTGTTTAGAAAATCAGAAGCTTGAACCTTGCAAAAACCTTCGAAACTGGTTTTTGCAGGGTTTTTTATTAAAAACAAAAGGCTTCCGGCGAAATATAACTCTATTTCAATATTTGCTTGACGGGCTAAGGCTATTTCCGGTGCTAAGAACTGCCCACCTTATAAAAAGGATTTTCGTGAACTCGATTTGATTTTTTATGCCCTGCGAATCCGAACTATTATTTGCCTGATAACAGGGGGCTTCATAAAATCCGATAAAATCGTTCAATCATGTTTTGTTTAAAAATATTGTAACGCCCCCCATCACATGAATATTCGCCCGGCATTGGTATGAACGCTTAAGTTTGATTCAGGAGATTATGCGAAACATCTTGCCGGAAACTGTTTGAAGAATGTTTCGCATTAATCGTATTGAACAGTTTGTATTTTATAAGGTAAAGTCTGCCAATCAGCGAAGATCATATCAAAATGATTAGATTAGAGGAATAAATGACGAAACCGAATAGCACTGTCACCGTGGGTAATGTTAAATTTTCCAATAGTGCGCCCCTTTCAATTATTGCAGGCCCATGCCAGATGGAAAGCCGCGAGCACGCTTTCGATATGGCAGGCAAGATCAAAGAGATTACAGAAAAACTGGGCATCGGTTTTGTTTATAAATCGAGTTTTGACAAAGCCAATCGTACGTCTTTGAACAGCAAGCGTGGCATCGGTCTTGAAAAGGCGATGGATGTTTTTGACGATCTGAAACGGGAATTCCATATTCCGGTATTGACGGACATCCATACAGAAGAACAATGTGCGATTGTTGCTCCTCATGTCGACGTTTTACAAATTCCGGCGTTTTTGTGCAGACAAACCGATCTTTTGGTTGCCGCAGCAAAAACCGGCCGGGTGATCAACGTTAAAAAAGGCCAGTTTCTTGCCCCTTGGGATATGAAAAACGTTTTGGCAAAAATTACCGAAAGCGGAAATCCCAATGTTATGGCATGTGAACGCGGTGTTTCTTTCGGTTATAACACATTGATTTCGGATATGCGTGCGCTGCCAATAATGGCGCAATTCGGCTCACCGGTTATTTTTGATGCCACCCATTCTGTTCAGCAGCCGGGTGGGCAGGGAACATCCTCCGGCGGACAACGCGAATTTGTTGAAACTCTTGCACGTGCTGCTGTAGCAGTTGGTGTTGCCGGTGTCTTTCTCGAAACACATCAGGATCCCGATCATGCCCCGTCTGACGGGCCGAATATGGTCAAACTTGAAAATTTGCCACATCTGTTGGAAACGTTGATGGCGTTTGACCGGTTGGCAAAAAAACTTTAATCGATTTTACCATGCAATAGATATTCCCTCGCGCGGAGAGTTTGTCTATTCAATTGAATAATAACTAACCCTTATCGGGAAGGAAACGTGAGATGACTGCAATTATAGATATTGTTGGCCGTGAAATATTGGATAGTCGTGGCAATCCGACTGTCGAAGTCGATGTTGTTTTGGAAGATGGTGCGTTTGGTCGGGCTGCAGTCCCCTCAGGCGCTTCAACCGGCGCTCACGAAGCAGTGGAATTGCGCGACGGTGGAACACGTTACCAGGGCAAAGGTGTTGAGAAGGCCGTTAGCGCAGTCAATGGGGAAATTTTGCAGGAAATTGGCGGGCTTGATGCTGAAGATCAAATAGCGATCGATCAGGCAATGATTGCACTTGACGGCACGCCGAACAAGTCGCGCCTTGGCGCTAATGCTATTCTCGGAGTTTCATTGGCAGCGGCAAAAGCCGCAGCAAATTCGGCCGGTTTGCCGCTTTACCGTTATGTCGGCGGCACACAAGCCCATTTGATGCCCACCCCAATGATGAATATTATCAATGGCGGAGTTCATGCAGATAATCCGATCGACTTTCAGGAATTCATGATTTTGCCTGTTGGTGCGCCAACTTTGAAGGAAGCTGTACGTTACGGAGCAGAAATTTTTCATACATTGAAAAAACGTTTGAAAGACGCCGGATTTAATACCAATGTCGGCGATGAAGGCGGTTTTGCTCCCAATCTCAAGAGCGCAGAAGCAGCGCTCGAATTTATCGTAGAATCTATCAAGGCAGCCGGTTACAAACCGGGCGAACAGGTGGCACTCGGCCTTGATTGTGCGTCATCGGAATTTTATAAAAACGGTTCTTATGTTTACACTGGCGAAGGCAAAACACGCAGTGCCGAACAACAGGCCGATTATCTGGAAAAACTCATTAGCGATTTCCCGATTATCACAATCGAGGATGGTATGGCCGAAGACGATTGGGATGGTTGGAAAATTTTGACTGACCGCATCGGTAAAAAATGTCAACTCGTTGGAGATGATCTGTTCGTCACCAATTCGGCTCGTTTACGCGATGGTATCAAAATGGGTGTTGCCAATTCTTTGCTCGTCAAAGTTAACCAGATTGGTACTTTGAGTGAAACACTCGATGCTGTAGAAACGGCTCATAAGGCTGGTTATACTGCAATTATGTCGCATCGTTCGGGCGAGACCGAAGATTCGACCATTGCCGATCTTGCTGTTGCTACCAATTGCGGTCAGATCAAGACGGGGTCTCTTGCCCGTTCTGACAGACTTGCCAAATATAACCAGTTAATGCGAATCGAAGAAGAGCTTGGCAATCAGGCTCACTATGCTGGTATTTCGGCTTTTCGTATCTGATTGAAGATTAGCAATAGCAAAACTCTGTTTTTGAAGAGCGGACTTCAGAGTCCGCTCTTTGTTCATTTTTATAAAAATTTTTATAACGGACTAGCTTTTTGAAACACGCAACTTATTTAAACCAAAGATTTGACCCCACAAAATAGCATTGTTTATCAAAAAAGCAGAACTGAATGCTCACTCAACTGAAGCAGTTTGCTTTTTAACAAAAGATCAGGAGTTTTTATGCGCGGTTCGATTATAAGCTACACAAGGAACAAAGGTCTTATCTCGGGAGCTGATAACAATCGTTACGAATTTACGCGGCTCGATTGGAGTGGACAAGGCGAACCGTCTGCCGGAATCAAGGTCGATTTTGTGGCAGAAGGAGCGATTGCCAAAAATATCTTTCCCTTAAGCATTGATAGCAAGCATTCAAAAGTTGTTATGGCAATCGTCTGCTGGTTCTTCGGGGTTTTCGGTGTCCATCGTTTTATGGTCGGAAAAATCGGTACCGGTGTATTGATGCTTCTGCTCACAATCACAGTTATCGGTTCGATAATTTCGTTTATTTGGTCAATTATCGATTTTATTCTGATCCTCATGGGAAAATTCAAAGATAAAGACGGAAACCTGATCACAAGCGAATATCTTTGACTTGGAAATGATCACTAGAAAGTTCAATACTGGAAAACAGAGGTGAATATTTTTGCGATTGTCTGTTAGGCGATGAACTTTGTGAGGTTTTAGGTTCAATGTGTCAGCACACGGCAAGTGGTTGAAATAACACCGGTAAAAATGTCTATATCGGTTATTTTTAAAAAAAATTCAAAAATCAACCGGCAAAAGCTTTTTGTCATTTTGTTTTTTAGAAATTTAGCTTCCGGTAATCTATCTTTAATCAAAATCATGCATCAATGATTAAAGCTTTATAGGGACAGAAATACAAAAATGATGTGGACGAAACAGAAACGCAGATCAATCAAGGGGCGGTTTATATTGCCGCTCATGACAATTGGTGTGCTGAGCTATTTTGGCTATCACATCTATCACGGAGAATATGGATTATATTCTCGCGTTAAAGTAGAACAGCATATAGATAGTCTCAATAGCGAGCTCAAATCCCTTGAAGAACAACGCAAGGGAATTGAAAAAAAGGTTTCGCTTTTAAAAGACGGGCATATCGAGCGCGATATGCTTGACGAATATGCCCGCAAAAACCTTAATCTTTCAAAGCCGAATGAATTTGTTATTCTGACTGGTCAAGGTGATCTGTCAAATTAGGAAAAATTCTGTTTATTTCTAAAAAACAATCAAATCAATATTTTACACAGAGTTTTGCAAACATTTATAGTGCTTGTAACTTTGGCGGGGAAAGCGTATTTTTTGAAACACCAATTAAGGGAGTTTAATATGGCAGCACGGGCTAAAAAAACTTCTGCGAAAAAGACGCAGACCGTATTAACCAATACCGCCAGATCACCTGAGCCGGCGGAATTTACCAAAGACGAAGAACTTCAATTTTATCACGATATGCTTTTGATCCGACGGTTTGAAGAAAAAGCCGGTCAACTTTATGGTATGGGTGTTATCGGAGGTTTTTGTCACCTCTATATCGGACAAGAGGCGGTAGTCACCGGAACTGTCAAAGCAATCAAACAAGGCGATCAGGTTATCACCTCCTATCGTGATCATGGACATATGTTGGCAACCGGTATGAATCCGCGCGGAGTTATGGCCGAACTCGCCGGTCGTAAGGACGGCTTTTCCAAGGGAAAGGGCGGTTCGATGCATATGTTTTCCAAGGAGAAGAACTTTTTTGGCGGGCATGGTATTGTTGGTGCACAGGTGCCGATAGGGACAGGATTGGCTTTTTCCAATAAATATCTTGGGCGGGATAATGTAACGCTTGTCTATTTTGGTGACGGCGCGGCTAATCAGGGGCAAGTCTATGAAAGCTTCAATATGGCTTCGCTTTGGAAACTACCCGTTGTCTATGTTATCGAAAATAACCAATATGCGATGGGTACGGCTGTTTCTCGTGCTTCTGCCGAAACCGATTTTTCGCGTCGTGGTCTGTCGTTTGAAATTCCTGGTTATGTTGTCGATGGTATGGATGTTTGCGCTGTAAAATCGGCAGCCGATGAGGCCGTGGCTTGGGCTCGTTCAGGAAAAGGACCTATTATTCTGGACATGCAGACTTACCGTTATCGTGGTCACTCAATGTCGGATCCGGCCAAATATCGCACCAAGGAAGAGGTCGAAAAAGTCAAGACCGAACATGATCCGATCAATCAGGTGAAGAACCGTTGTATTAAAAAGGGTTGGGCAACAGAAGACGAGCTGAAAGAAATTGACAAAAAGGTTCGTGCTGTCGTTGCAGATGCGGCAGATTTTGCTGAAAATGATCCCGAGCCGGATGTATCCGAGCTCTATACCGATGTTCTTCTTTAATAGCGAGGAAAGCGACTATGTCTATTGATATCTTGATGCCGGCGCTTTCGCCCACAATGGAACAAGGCAAAATTTCTAAATGGGTCAAAAAAGAAGGCGATAAGGTTGAAGCTGGCGATGTTATTGCCGAAATCGAAACCGATAAAGCCACTATGGAAGTGGATGCAGCCGATGAAGGAACACTCGGCAAGATTCTTGTTCCCGAAGGAACAGAAGGCGTAAAGGTCAACACGCCTATTGCAGTTCTGCTTGAAGATGGTGAAACAGCAGCCGATATTAAAAACGCCGTTAATCCGGCAAAACAAGCAGCCCCACAGGCACCACAAGCAGCGGCATCCGCACCTGCCGCTCCGGCTGTCTCTGCACCGGCCGCACCGAAGCCTGCAGAGCCAGTCGTTCAATCAGACCCTGATATTCCGGCAGGAACTGAAATGGTTAAAATGACCGTTCGTGAAGCTTTGAACGAAGCTTTGGCTGAAGAAATGCGTCGTGATGACAAGGTTTTCCTGATTGGTGAAGAAGTTGCTCAATATCAGGGCGCTTATAAGGTCAGTCAGGGACTGCTTGATGAATTCGGTGCACGCCGCGTCATTGATACGCCGATTACCGAACAGGGGTTTGCTGGCCTTGGCGTTGGTGCAGCTTTCGGTGGCTTGCGTCCGGTCGTTGAATTCATGACATTCAATTTTGCCATGCAAGCAATCGACCAGATTGTGAATTCCGCCGCCAAGACCCATTATATGTCCGGCGGGCAGATGCATGCCCCTATGGTTTTCCGCGGTCCGAATGGCGCGGCCGCTCGTGTTGGTGCCCAGCATTCCCAATGCTATGCATCATGGTATAGTCATGTGCCGGGCTTAAAGGTTATCATGCCTTATACAGCTGCCGATGCCAAAGGACTTTTGAAGGCAGCAATCCGTGATGACAATCCTGTCATCTTCCTTGAAAATGAATTGCTTTACGGTCATCAGTTCGACGTACCGAAGCTTGATGATTTTGTTTTGCCAATCGGTAAGGCCCGTATCCATAAAGCCGGTAACGATGTAACAATCGTCGGTATGGGTATGGGGATGAATTACGCGGTTGAAGCGCTGCCGGAATTTGAAAAACTCGGGATTGATGTCGAGTTGATAGATCTGAGAACTGTTCGTCCGATGGACTTGCCGACAATTATTGAATCGGTGAAAAAAACAGGTCGTCTGGTCACAATCGAAGAAGGCTTTCCACAGTCATCTGTCGGAACTGAAATTGCAACGCGCGTGATGCAGCAGGCGTTTGATTATCTTGATGCGCCGATTGCTACGATTGCAGGAAAAGATGTTCCTATGCCTTATGCAGCCAACCTTGAAAAGCTTGCTTTGCCGAGTGTTGCCGAGGTTGTTGATGCCGTAAAATCTGTCACCTACAAAGCCTGAAGGAGAACGCACTATGGCTATAAAAATCACGATGCCGGCGCTTTCCCCGACAATGGAAGAAGGCACTTTGTCAAAGTGGGATATCAAGGTAGGTGACAAAGTCTCACCTGGTGATACTGTTGCCGAAATTGAAACTGATAAGGCGACAATGGAAGTTGATGCCGCCGATGAAGGAACACTCGCAAAAATCGTCGTTCCGGCTGGAACGCAAGGCGTAAAAGTTAATGCTTTGATTGGTGTTCTGGCGGAAGACGGCGAAAGCCCCGAGGATGCAATAAAAGCAATCGAAGAGGAAGAAAAGAAACAAGCTTCTGCTCCGTCGACAACAGCAGCGCCTGCTGCGGCCGCAAAAACAGACGCCGCTCCCGTTCAGCCTGCTCAGGCATCTTCGGCTTTAAATCAGCCTGCCACTGTTACTTCCCAAGCGCCTGTTACAGAAAAAGGCAACCGCATATTTGCTTCACCATTGGCGCGGCGTCTGGCCAAGCAGAACGGACTTCAACTGTCGCTTATTTCAGGCACAGGTCCGCATGGTCGTATCATCAAGCGTGATATTGATAGTGCGCTTGCTAACGGTACCGGTAAGACCGCAACCAATACAACGCAGCCTGCGCAATCTGCTACACCGGCCGAAAGCTCGTCTTCAGACGAATTGACAATGAAGCTTTTCAATACCGATGAATACGAAATCGTACCTCACGACGGTATGCGAAAGACCATTGCCAAACGTCTTGTTGAATCAAAACATACAGTTCCGCATTTTTATGTAACAATTGATTGCGAGATTGATGCATTGCTGAAATTGCGTGCAGAATTGAACGCAGCAGCCCCTATGGTTAAAACAAGTGCAGGCGAAAAACCGGCCTATAAGCTTTCAGTGAATGATATGGTGATCAAAGCCACAGCATTGGCACTCAAGGCTGTGCCGGATGCCAATGTTTCCTGGCTCGATAGCGGGATGATGCGCCACAAATTCGTGGACGTGGGAGTTGCTGTTTCCATTCCGAACGGCTTGATTACTCCGATCATCAAACATGCTGAGGAAAAATCGCTTTCGACAATTTCCAATGCAATGAAAGATTTGGCAAAACGGGCGCGGGAACGCAAGTTGAAACCCGAGGAATATCAGGGCGGAACGACTGCGGTTTCCAATATGGGAATGTATGGTGTCAAGGATTTCTGCGCCATTATCAACCCTCCACATGCGACGATCTTTGCGATCGGTGCAGGTGAACAGCGCGCTGTCGTTAAAAACGGTGCCTTGGCTATTGCAACGGTCATGTCGGTGACATTATCAACCGACCATCGCGCAGTGGACGGAGCATTGGCAGCCGAACTTGCACAAGCCTTCAAAAAGTTCATTGAAAACCCGATGAGCATGCTGGTGTAATAATGTTAAAAACTGTTCTGGCTTATGGAGATTCCCTGACATGGGGATTAAATCCGATAAACCAAACACGTTATACCAACGAAATTCGTTGGCCGCGTGTGCTGGAACAGCAATTCAACGGTTCGATTGAAGTTATCGAGGAAGCATTGTGCGGCCGCACAACCTGTTTCGATGATAAAACTTCAATCGACGACCGGAATGGCGCAGCAATCCTTCCGACAGTCTTGGGGTCACGGCATCCGCTCAATCTGGTGATCATAATGCTTGGCACTAATGACTTGAAAAAATTTGTGGCGGGTTCGGCAATGGCCGCATGTCTGGGCATGAAACGGCTTGTCAATATTGTCCGTTCCTATCCCTATATGTCGCAGACCGAACCGCCGGAAATTATTATTGTTTCTCCGCCCCATCTGGCGGAGACCATCCACCCTTTAAGTGGCGAGCGTTTCAGTGGTGCTATTGGAGAATCCAAAAAGCTTTCGATTTTTTATTCGGATCTTGCTGACGAGATGGAATGTGCCTTCTTCGATGCTGCATCTGTCGCAGTCGCGTCACCGCTGGATGGTGTTCATCTTGACGAAAACAACACAAAAGCAATTGGCAAAGGGCTTCAACCATTGGTACATGTCGTTCTCGGCCTTTAGTTCTATCTTTCCCCATGGAGGAAAAATTGGCAAATTCATATGATGTTATTGTTATCGGTTCTGGCCCTGGCGGATATGTTACCGCAATTCGTTCTGCTCAATTGGGCTTCAAGACTGCAATTGTCGAACGCGAACACCTTGGTGGTATTTGTTTGAATTGGGGATGTATTCCGACAAAAGCGCTGCTTAGAACCGCAGAAATCAAACATTTTAGCGAACATGCAAAAGATTACGGCCTGAAACTCAACGGTTCGATTGATGCAGACATCAAGGATGTCGTGCAACGCTCCCGCACTGTTTCTGCCCGCCTTAACGGCGGTGTCGGCTATTTGATGAAGAAAAACAAGATCGACGTTATCTGGGGTGAAGCAAAGCTCACCAAGGCAGCTTCCGGCGCCGGTCTTGGTGAAATTGTCGTTGGCAAAATCACCAAAAAAATTATGCAGCCACAAAACCCGATTCCGAAGGGCACTTTGGGCGAGGGGACATATCAGGCAAAACATATCATTGTAGCAACCGGTGCTCGCCCACGTACATTGCCAGGTATCGAACCGGACGGGAAACTGGTTTGGACCTATTTTGAAGCGATGGTTCCTGAAACTATGCCAAAATCTATTGTCGTTATGGGGTCGGGCGCTATCGGAATTGAGTTCGCTTCCTTTTATCGTGATATGGGGGCGGAAGTCACGGTTGTGGAAATGATGCCGCAGATTATGCCAGTTGAAGATTCGGAGATTTCTGCATTTGCGCGTAAGCAATTGGAGAAAAAAGGCATCCGGATTCTTACCGAAGCAAAGGTTTCGAAAATCGAAAAAACGTCCAATTCTGTGACAGCTCACATTGATATAAATGGCAAAACCGAGACCGTTACTGCAGATCGTCTGATTTCTGCGGTAGGTGTGCAAGGCAATATAGAAAATATCGGGCTTGAAGCGTTAGGCGTGAAAACCGAACGCGGTTGTGTGGTAATTGACGAATGGGGACGCACCAACGTTCCCGGTATTTATGCTATCGGTGATGTTGCGGGTGCTCCTATGCTCGCCCATAAGGCAGAAGAAGAGGGCGTTATTTGCGTCGAGCATATTGCAGGCCTTGAAACAGCAGAACCTTTGGACAAAAGAAGGATTCCCGGTTGCACCTATTGCACACCGCAAGTTGCTTCCGTTGGATTGACCGAAGCAAAGGCGAAGGCCGCAGGCTATGACATAAGGGTCGGGCATTTTTCGTTCTCGGCAAACGGCAAGGCAATTGCCATGGGGGAGGATCAGGGAATTGTCAAAACCATATTTGACAAGAAAACCGGCCAGTTGCTTGGTGCGCACATGGTAGGAGCAGAAGTAACCGAGCTGATTGAAGGTTTTGTGGTTGCGATGAATCTTGAAACCACAGAAGAAGAGTTGATGCATACAGTCTTTCCTCATCCGACGCTTTCGGAAATGATGAAGGAAAGTGTCCTTGATGCTTATGGTCAGGTTTTGAACGCCTGACGAGCATCAAGATGTGAATTGCATTCTTGTTGCTTATACTCCATATGAGGGGAGAAAGAGCGTGAGGTACTAAATGGTTACCGTTGTTGACACTTTATCGCAGAAACGGGTCCGGCATCCGGAAAAAGCCAATCGACCGGATTCAGAGGTTTTAAAAAAGCCTGATTGGATCAGGGTGAAAGCGCCGTCATTGCGTGGGCAATATGCCGAAACCCGTCATATCGTGCGTGATAACAATCTGGTGACAGTTTGCGAAGAAGCGGGATGCCCAAATGTTGGCGAATGCTGGACTCAGAGGCACGCAAGTTTTATGATTTTGGGGGCAATATGCACTCGTGCATGTGCCTTTTGTAATGTTGCAACCGGTATACCTCTTCCTGTCGATAAGAATGAACCTGAACGCGTTGCCGATGCAGTCAAACAGATGGCGCTTAAACATGTGGTTATCACCTCTGTTGACCGTGATGACCTTCCTGATGGCGGTGCCCAACATTATGCTGATGTGATTCATGCAATCAGAAGAAAGTCACCTGGTACCACCATTGAAATCCTCACACCTGATTTCCGTCATAAAGAGGGCGCTCTTGAAACTGTGGTTGCGGCCAAGCCGGATGTATTTAACCATAATCTTGAAACTGTGCCGTCAAAATACCTGACGGTGCGTCCGGGTGCGCGCTATTTCCATTCGATCAGACTGTTGCAGCGGGTCAAGGAGCTTGACCCATCGATCTTTACAAAGTCCGGTATTATGGTCGGGCTTGGTGAAGAACGTAATGAAGTTCTTCAATTGATGGATGATTTGCGTTCGGCCGATGTTGATTTCATGACCATTGGTCAATATTTGCAGCCAACGCGTAAACATCATCCTGTTATCCGCTTTGTTACGCCGGAAGAATTCAAATCCTATGCCATTATCGGCAAAACCAAGGGTTTCCTTCATATGTCTTCAAGTCCACTAACCCGTTCGTCACACCATGCGGGTGAGGATTTTGAAGCCCTGAGAAAAGCGCGGGCGGAAAAGCTTGCCCATCAACGCGGATAAAGAATGCCGAAATTCAATACTAACCGGAAAGTTCAGCATACCGATCTTGAGATGTTCAATCTCGTTTCGGATGTTGAACGATATCCCGAATTTTTGCCAATGTGTGAATCTCTTAACGTTCGCTCAAGCGAAGAGAGAGGAAATAAAACGCTGCTTACTGCCGATATGACAGTTGGCTATAAAATGATCAGGGAAACTTTCACGACGCAGGTTCTTTTGGATAAAGAAGAGCGGCGTATTGATGTTCGCTATATTGACGGGCCATTCCGCTACCTTGAAAACCGCTGGATATTCAAGCCCCTTGAAGATGGCAAGTCATGCGAAGTCGAATTCTATATTGATTACGAGTTTAAAAGCCGGATGCTTGGCATGCTTATGGGCGCTATGTTCGATATAGCATTCAAGCGTTTTACCGAAGCGTTCGAGATGCGTGCAGACAAGATTTACGGGGCTCAACAAGCCTGAAGACGATTTAATCGCGAAGTTTGCCATCTGATTTAAAAACCATTTTGAAAGCAGTTTTAAAAATGTAGTTTTTAAACTGGACAAAAATTATAAAGTTTAATGAAATCAATATATTAAATAAGTTTAAGTTTTAATTTTATCAATTCCATTCTATTTTCTGATGAAAAACAGAAGACAGGTTATGGCTCTTGATGAGAAACTTGAAAATTTCGTATTTTGTATTCATTTTCATTTGTATCGCGGTCTGGCTGGCAACCGGCGAATTCTACGGTATCAATAATGGTTATTTTGCTTTCAGGCGAGAAGCCATCCAACTCACTGGTCTTCTTGCCTTCGTGGCAATGAGTATTGATGTGGTGATAGCCTGTCGTCTTAGATTTATAGACAATGCTTTAGGTGGGCTTGATAAAGCCTATCGACTTCATAAATGGCTGGGCATCACCGCATTGGTTACGGCTATCGCGCATTTCCTTCTTACCAAGGGTACAAAATGGGCTGTGGGATGGGGGTGGCTCGAAAAGCCTGTTCGTCATCATGTCGATATAGCCAATTTGCCTCAAAAAGTTGGTCTTGAATATGTGTTCTCGATTTGCAGGAAGAATGCCGAGGTTTTTGGGGAATGGGCCTTTTATATAGCCGTTATTCTTTGCCTTGTTGCGTTGATAAAGCTTATTCCTTATAGGTTTTTTGCTCATGTCCATACAATTCTGGCAGCGGTTTATCTTGTTCTGGTTTTTCATGCCGTTGTGTTAACGAAATTTGCCTATTGGAACGAACCATTCGGTTTGTTGGTGGGGGTTTCATCAATTTTCGGTTCTGTCGCGGCAATTACGGTTCTGCTCAAACGTTTCGGCTTTGGCCGTCACATCGCGGCGACCGTTACGGACTATGCGATTGATAAAGCCAATGATGTTGTACGCTTGACTTTAAAAGTTACCAATAAATGGGCTGGTCACAAAAGCGGCCAATTCGCATTTGTTACATTGGATAAAGGCGAAGGCGCACATCCTTTCACAATAGCTTCCCATTGGAATCCGCAAAAACCCTTTTTGACGTTTTTTGTGAAAGGTTTGGGGGACTACACTGATAAACTCGTAAAACAGAATCTAACCGGCAGGAAAGCGCGCATTGACGGGCCTTACGGAAAGTTTTGTTTTAGCGACGACAAATCACACGAACAAATATGGATTGGCGCAGGCATAGGAATTACGCCATTTCTTGCAAGACTTGACGAGTTGGCTTCATCAAAGAAAAACAATAAAGCGCAAATAGACTTTGTTTATGTTGCCCAAACGATCAGTGAAAGCGAGAAACAAAAGCTTGTCGAATTGGCGCAATCGGCTGGTGTCAGGCTGAAAATTTGGCTAACGCCTGAAGAGGGAAGGTTCAATGGTTCTTTGTTGAGGCAGCTATTTGCGAACTGGAAACAATCATCAATATGGTTTTGCGGGCCTATAAAATTCGGTGAAACGCTGGAAGATGACATGGTTAAAAGTGGCTTTGCCCGTCAGCATTTTCATCGGGAATTATTTCAACTGCGATAGGTTCAATAGCTCCAAAAGGTTGTACAATTTTATTGTTGGAAAGGTGCAACCTTGTTCAGGAACGCCTTTAAATTGGATAGTTCAAGGCCGCGCTCTTTTTTCCGATTTTAGGGCACTATCAAGATTGCCTGTATTAAATCTGAAAAACTTTAACTTATGTCAGAGGGGAGAGCGCCTAATAGCATAATGTTGCGGGTGAAAAAAATTGGCGACAAATATAGATTTCGCCAAGCTTGATTCAGAATGGTTATTTGATTTCCTCCGGTCCGGTTTAAATTCCCCGAGGAGCTTTGACCCTAACCGGTGTCCTGAAGTCAATCTCCATCGCAAACTGCGATTAAAGCTAAGGAAGGTAGTGACTTCCGTACCAGACTGAAAATCGTGCTGGCCGCTTGGTGAACTTGACATACAGTAACCATCAAAATGCTAAACCCTGTTGATCGCCTCTAAAACGAGGTCCAACGCCCGTTCAACAGTCGCATGACGGATGTTTTCGCGACCAAGATCGCCAAATCGGGCTTCAAAATGAAGTGTCGGCTTATTCGTCAAAGCAACAGCCATATGGACAAGCCCCACCGGCTTTTCTGGGCTGCCGCCACCCGGTCCCGCAACCCCTGTAACCGAAACCGCAATATCGGCACCTGAGTGTGTGACACCACCTTTGGCCATTGCGATCGCGACCTGTTTCGATACGGCACCGAAGGCCTCTATCATATCGGAAGGCACACCGACGAGCCTATTTTTTGCTTCGTTCGAATAGGTAATGAAGCCACATTCCACAACGTCGGACGAGCCTGCAATATCGGTCAGGCTACCGATGATCAAACCGCCCGTGCAGGATTCCACAGTTGCGAGTTTCAAATGGTGTAAACGGCAGGCTTCAAGAACTTTTGTTGCCTTTGCTTCAGCAATAAGTGTCATTCTGGAACACTCCCCGGATAGATAACTGTCGCAGTTGCGATCGCAGCAATCCCTTCTTTACGCCCGACAAATCCCAATTTTTCGTTGGTTGTGGCTTTGACCGAGATACGGTCGGCGGATACGCCGAGCATATCCTTAAGTTTTTCGGTCATTTCCTTGCGGTGTGGACCGACCTTGGGAGCTTCGGCTATCAACGTAATATCCACATTGGCGATGCGCCCTTTGGCTTCTTTTATAATGGAGACCGCATGACGCACAAAAATATCGGACGAGGCACCCTTCCATTTCGGGTCGGAAGGGGGAAAATGTGTACCAATATCTCCGGCACCCCGTGTGGCAAGCAATGCATCAGTCAAAGCGTGAAGAGCAACGTCGGCATCCGAATGGCCGCTCAATTTCTTTTCATAAGCTATTTTTACGCCGCAAAGCGTTACTCCGTCGCCCGGTTCGAATGGATGAACATCATATCCGTTACCGGTGCGAACATCCGGAAGTTGGAAAGAAGCGGAGGTCTGATTTTCCTGATTTGTCATAGCTTCCCTTTTCATACGCAATTCGGCAATAGCAAGATCGGCAGGCCAGGTAATTTTCATATTTTCACTGCTGCCAGTGACAAGTTTTATACCGAACCCCGCCCATTCCGCCAAGGCGCAATCGTCGGTAAAACCGGTTAATCCGAGTTTCGCGGCTTCTTCATGCAACGCTAAAATTTTTAGAAAAGGAAACGCTTGTGGCGTTTGCGCCCCGAAGAGATGATCGCGCGGAACTGTCTCGACAACGATACCATTATCATCTGCACGTTTAAGTGTATCGGAAACGGCTACAGCAGGTAAGATTCCGAAATCTTGAGACAGCGCATCATTAATCCGTTCAAGAAGCGAATGTGAAACAAAAGGCCGTGCACCGTCATGAATAAATACATATTGAGGTTTGTTGGCTTCGCCCAAAGCATTCAACGCGCGGAGACCGCAAAGGGTCGATATCTGTCGTGTGCTTCCGCCATGAACAATAGTAATATGGTTTGCCAAATCGCCAATTGCTTTATGACAAAGCATTTCGTCATCGCGATGGATGACCAATATGATGGTTGAAAAGAACCCGCTATCTAGAAATCGCTTGAGCGTGTTAAAAATGACTGCGTGACCGCCGAGCGGTCGATATTGTTTGGGGCCATTTTCGGGCGAACCAATGCGTTCACCTCTACCAGCGGCTAATATGATGGCTGCGTTGGATATGATGCGCCCCCTTCACACACGACTATGACAACAAAACATCAAATTATAACGACAATACATGAAATGAAAACCAAATATCAGTTCAATACTTTCACGTTTTCATCATGCTCATGGATACCGAGACGCTCCCTGAAGGTTGGTCGTTGCAAATCAGCTATGGAAGTTGCCTTCAACACATCGAAAAAAGCTTTTAACGCCTTGCTCAAGGTCGCATTAAGACCGCACGAATTCACCAACGGACATTCGATGGCGCCATTTTCGAAACATTCTGCCATTGCAAAATTTTCTTCAGTGACTTTCACAACGTCGGAAACAAAAATCTGGTCTGCAGGTTTGGCAAGTTTGACACCACCGTTCCTTCCGCGCACCGTCTGCATCAAGCCGGCTTCCACCAGCGGGTGGAGAATCTTGAATAAAAACAGCTCAGATACCGAATAGGCCTTAGCTATTTCCGGCACGCGGCTCAATTCGCCTTCGTTAGCTGCGCAATACATCAACATCCGGATGGCATAATTCGTCTGTTTTGTGAGCCGCATTTCCGATCCTTTCAGTTTAAAAATATCTCTCTATAATTTAGAACGATTCTTAAAAATGTGAAGATGTTTTCTTTACTTTTTTGAGAAGGTTTTACTAAAGCATAACGGAAATGACTATTCCACCCCCCACTTCGAGGGGGAATCTAATAAAACAACGTTTTTTGCTTAAGCCGCTCAATTTTAACACCTTTCCGGTGTTTAATTGGCAATGCATTCATAGAAAGGCAAAATTCGGCTCTATAACTCCTCAATCGTTCACTGAGTGTGAACAACCAGAAATCAATCCGAACGGTAATTCAAAAATAGCTTGAGGAAGATTTTGACACGTTGCGCATGTGGCATCTGCGAGCGGTTTTCCGATGCACCATTAAGTCAATTTAACAAAGAGGAATGAAAATCTCTACCCATGAAATTATGTGCAAGCGGATAAACGTTTTTTATTCCAATTTAAATCCCATATAATTATAGAAAACCTAATTCAGGCGGGAAAGTTCCGTAATTGAAGGAGAGAGGTTCAGGGCATCATCAGGCCCAAGAATTCTCAAAACAGTTTGTTCAAATCCAATATCGCACTATTAATAAAACTTCTCTAACCGGTGTGCTGAACTTCCCAAATGCTTCCATGTTATTGTTCACAAGTAGAAAAATTTGATGATGACACGTAGAGAAGTGAATTGATTTGCCAGGTCAGGAAACAATCCCGACGCTCGGGAATAAAGATATAACGGCGTGCAAAAACTCCGTTTTCAATTTTGAAAACCGAAATTTGCGTATATTTGATGGTAGTTCGATTGTTTCTGTTGCATTTTCGCCACAAAGTGTTGCATCATTGATACGACAATTGCTCGAAACGGGAAGAATCGCAAATTGGCAAAGCCTGTAGAAAAAAGCGTATATAGCGGCAAGCGGCGCAATATGCACGCATTTTTCGGTATTATGGTCATTGCCTTGGCGCTACTGACAGCGGTCGTCTCTTTCACGATCATGTTGGGCTTTACGCCGATTATACCGAGTACTTTTGTTACTCTTGTTCTCATTGGCGTAAATAGCGTTTGGGTGCTCGGGCTCATAGCAATCGCCTGTTATGAATTGATGCCGATTATTCAGGCATGGCGGGCACGGCGGGCAGCTTCGAGACTGCACGTCAGAATTATTTCACTTTTTGCGCTGGTCGCGACACTTCCCGCCGTTGTGGTTGCAATTGTTGCCGGTGTCACGCTCAATCAGGGGCTTGATCGCTGGTTCGACACAACAACTAGACAAATTGTTGCTTCGTCGATTGATCTGGCGAATGGCTACGCTGATGAAACGCTACAAAATTTGAAAAATTCTTCATACGCTATGGCATTGGCACTCGACAATAGACAATTGCTTGCTTTGAATCCGACTGAATATCGTTTGCAACTGACCCGCCATGCAGCCGGTCGTGACTTGAGAGGCGCATTTTTGTTAAGCCCCAACGGCACGGTTTTTTTGCAAAGTAATCTCGGCGGCGAGGACAAGCTTCCGATCCCGCCAGCAAACCTTATTGTTCAGGCAACAAAAGGAAGTCCTTTTACTTTCCAACCGGGTGAACATGATTATTTCGGTATTATTCTGAAGCTCAATGATATTCCGAATACGTTTCTCTATCTGGTGCGGGATGTTGACCAGCGTGTTCTATCGGCTTTGCGCCTGACCGAAGCAAATACTGCCCGTTATCACGATCTTAACGAAAATCGTATTCCGACCCAGATTGCTTTTGCAGTTCTTTATTTGTGCCTTTTTCTGAGCTTGCTGATCTCGGCTATCTGGACGGGTATTGCGGTAGCTGACCGGTTGGTCCGGCCTATACGGCTGCTGATCGGTGCCGCCGATGATGTTGCATCAGGAAATATGGATGTCGTTGTTCCTGTAAGAGCAAAAGACGGTGATGTCGGCCAGCTGTCAAGAACGTTCAATTATATGGTGAGCGAGCTTAAAAGCCAGCGCAACGAGCTTATCGCTGCGCGTGACCAGATTGACGAAAGGCGCCGGTTTTCAGAAGCTGTGCTTGCCGGTGTTAATGCCGGTGTGGCAGGAATTGACGAAAATGGCGATGTGACAACGATCAATAGGGCTGCCCAGGTGATGTTCGATCTTGATCCGGAAAAGGTTGTCGGAAAAAGTCTGATGTCGCTCAATCCGGATATCGGACAGGTGTTTGAAGTTGCGCGTTCGTCAGGACGCAAAAACCATCGGGAACAGGTCACGCTTTCTCAAGACGGGCGCAACCGCGTCTATAATGTGCAGGTCACAATGGAGGAGAACGACGGGAACGGGCAGTCATGGGTTTTGACAATTGACGATATAACCGATCTCGTTGAAGCCCAAAGATCAAGTGCATGGGCAGATGTTGCCCGCCGGATTGCACATGAAATTAAAAATCCGCTGACCCCGATACAATTATCGGCCGAACGCATACGCCGTCGTTATGGTAAAGTCATTCTGGATGATCGGGAAGTTTTCGATCAATGCATTGATACAATCATAAGGCAAGTTGGCGATATTGGCAGAATGGTAGATGAATTCTCGTCTTTCGCCCGTATGCCTAAACCGGAAATGCACCTTCTTGATATGCGTGAGCCTTTAAGAGAAGCGTTTTTTCTTGTCGAAGTTTCACGCCACGATATTAAATTCGAGCGCGATTTGGGTGACACACCTTTAATGGGCGAGTTTGATAGCCGCCTTATCGGACAAGCCTTCGGAAATGTGATAAAAAATGCGAGTGAAGCAATTGATGCCATTGCAGCCGATAAGGTTGTCAAAGGGCATATACTTGTACGCTCTTACCGCGAGGGAGATAAACTCGTTGCCGATATTATCGATAATGGCAAAGGTCTTCCCAAGGAACAGCGGCAAAAACTATTGGAACCCTATATTACGACACGGGAAAAAGGGACAGGACTCGGACTTGCGATCGTGCGTAAAATTGTTGAGGAGCATGGAGGCTATATGGAATTACATGACGCACCACTGAATTTTTACAATGGACGTGGTGCCATGATTCGTATGGTCTTTCCGGCAGCAGAAACGGAAAAATCCGGTGCTGTTAAGGTAGACGTTGAGAAATAGGACGGTTAAGTGAGATGGCTTCAGATATTTTGATTGTCGATGATGAAGCGGACATACGCGAACTTGTCGGCGGAATACTTGAGGACGAAGGGCATGAAACGCGACTTGCGGCAAATTCCGATGAAGCGCTTCAGCAAATCGAAAATCGTGTACCAAGATTGATTTTTCTCGATATCTGGTTACAGGGAAGTCGTCTGGATGGCTTGGCTTTACTCGACAAGATCAAAACGCGTTATCCGGATTTACCGGTAGTGATGATTTCCGGCCACGGGAACATCGAAACGGCTGTTTCCGCAATTAAACGCGGTGCTTATGATTTTATCGAAAAGCCTTTTAAAGCAGATCGTCTGATTTTGGTTGCCGAGCGGGCGCTTGAAACGTCGAAATTGAAGCGCGAAGTTAGTGAATTGCGCAAACAATCGACTGTTACGCCGGAATTACTCGGCAAGTCGCTTGTTATGAATCATTTACGCCAAACGATTGAAAAAGTTGCACCTACAAATAGCCGCATAATGATTACCGGCCCATCGGGGTCGGGTAAAGAGACAACAGCTCGTGCAATCCATGCTCTTTCAAATCGTGCGAACGGTCCTTTTGTGACTATTAATGCAGCAACAATTACGCCGGAACGAATGGAAATCGAACTTTTCGGAACGGAAATGGATGGTGGTGAACGCAAAGTCGGCGCTCTTGAAGAAGCCCATGGTGGCATTCTCTATATTGACGAGATCGCTGATATGCCGCGCGAGACGCAAAACAAAATTCTGCGCGTTCTGACTGACCAGACCTTCGAGCGAGTAGGCGGGAGCAAACGCGTTAAAGTCGATGTACGTGTTATCTCTTCAACCGCCCAAAATCTTGAAGGTTTGATTGCCGAAGGGCGTTTTCGCGAGGATCTCTTCCATCGTCTGGCGGTGGTGCCGATTGCTGTTCCACCGCTTGCAAGTCACCGCGAGGATATTCCGGAACTTGTCCATTATTTTATCCATCAGATATCCGAACAGGCCGGTATAAAACCGCGCGAAATCGGCGATGATACGATGGCAATCCTGCAGGCTCACAACTGGCCGGGCAACATCAGACAGTTGCGCAACAACATTGAACGGCTGTTAATTCTTGCGCGCGGTGAAGGTGGAGATGGACCGATTACTGCCGAGCTTTTGCCTGCAGAAGTCGGGGATACTTTACCGCGAGCACCCACAGATTCCGATCTACATATCATGGCTCTACCGTTGCGCGAAGCAAGGGAGCTTTTTGAAAAAGAGTATCTTGTTGCACAAATCAACCGTTTTGGCGGTAATATTTCACGCACTGCAGAGTTTGTTGGTATGGAGCGTTCAGCTCTGCACCGTAAGCTCAAATCGCTCGGGGTTTCTTAAAATATGCGCGTAATCATTTGCGGTGCCGGACAAGTCGGCTACGGAATAGCAGAACGTCTTTCCAGTGAACAACATGATGTTACGGTTATTGATATTGAACCGAAACTGATCGAAAAAGTACGCGATACGCTTGACGTTCGCGGCATTGTGGGCCACGGTGCGCGACCGGATGTGCTTCGTTCTGCAGGTGCTGACGAAGCCGATATGTTGATTGCTGTCACATTATCGGATGAAGTCAATATGGTGGCCTGTCAGGTTGCTCATGCGCTTTTCAACGTGCCGACAAAGATTGCCCGCGTTCGCGATCAGTCCTATCTCGACCCGCAATATCAGGGGCTGTTCCAACGTGATGCGTTGCCGATTGATGTGGTCATTTCGCCCGAAATCGAGGTTGGCGAAATGGTGTTGCGTCGCATTGCATTACCGGGTGCATTGGACGTTCTCTATTTCAGTTATGACGAGATTGTGGCATTGGCTCTCGAATGTATGGAAGATTGCCCTGTCATCAACACACCGCTTAGACAGCTCACCGATCTTTTTCCCGACCTTTTGACGACTGTTACAGCTGTCAAAAGAGGAAAAAAACTATTCATTGCCCATGCCGATACCGAATTGAAAGTGGGTGACATCACCTATCTTGTGGCATCACGTACACAGGTTCGCCGAGCATTGGGGTTGTTCGGTCACGATGAGCAGGCAGCCAACCGGATTATCATTGCCGGCGGTGGTCATATCGGCCTTTATGTTGCCCGTGCTATGGAAAAGCGCCAACACAAAGCTCGGTTACGCATTATAGAGGCAGATAAAGCACGCGCTCTGGCAATTACCGACCAACTTGATCGTACGGTTGTACTGAATGGCAGTGCTCTTGACCCGGCAATTTTGCAGGAAGCGAATGTCGATCAGGCCGATCTTATTGTGACATTGACCAATCAGGATCAGGTCAATGTGCTGAGCGCGATTATGGCAAAAATGTTTGGCTGCAAGTCGAACATGGTGCTTATCAACAATATGGCTTTTCAGGAATTTACCAGAACTGTAGGCATCGATTCCCATCTTAATCCACGCAGCGTTACAATTTCCAAAGTGCTTCAGCAAATGCGCAGGGGGCGCATCCGCTCTGTCTATTCTGTCTCGAATGGAGAAGCCGAAATTATCGAAGCAGAAGCAATGCAAACTTCTCCTCTGGTGGGAAAACCTTTGTCCGAACTCGAACTGCCGGAGGGTTTACGTATCGGCGCGATTTATCGTGACAATACGATGATACGCCCGAAAGGGGATACGCGTGTTCTGGCAGGCGATATGGTCGTTATATTTGCAATGGCTGATGCTGTGCGTGATGTCGAACAATTGTTTCGGGTCAGTCTGGAATATTTTTAAAGGGGTTTTTGATGGACATCTGCACTTTTTGGTATGGAGACCGGTTGCGTCCCATTGATTGGCTATGTCTTTCTTCAATGGTGAAGACCGGCCAGCATGTCAAACTCTATAGCCACGGAAACGTTATGAATGTGCCTGAAGGGGTGGAACTTTTGGAGGCGGAGCCGATATTGCCGCTCTCGACACTTTATCGAATTGACCCAGCGTTCCCAGACTTCAAGCCTATCCGCACGATTGTTCAGCTTTCCGATTTGTTTCGGGTAAGATTGATGAAAAATCGGGCAGGGGTCTGGCTTGATACCGATGTTTATCTTGTCAAACAATTCCATCCGGAAGAAGGTAAAGTGTGGCTTGCGCGCGAAAATCGTTCGCGCGTTGGTGTTTCGGCGCTTTATCTTCCGGCCGACAATCCGATCATCAAAGAATACGACGACTATCTCGAGAGCGGCAAAATGGTACCGAACTGGCTCGGTTTCCACCGTGGTATTTGGCTTCCATGGCGTCTCAAAAGACAAAAATTGCCTGTTGTCCCAGGGCGTTTGGGAATTACGGTTTTTGGCAATGATGGAATTTCGCGCCTTGCAAAAAGATATGGCTTTTTCAAAGACGCAAAGGAAAAAGAAACATTCTATTACTGGACCGGACGCGACACCGAACGCATTTTTGATCCTGCTTATGGGCTTGAGCCATTGAACGATCCGCGTTTTATCGGCTTTCATGTTCACAAGAAAGAAAGAACGGCCGATCCGATAAAAGAGGGAAGCTTTTATGATTGGGCAACAAAAAGGATTCCCGGCTTTGACGGGATTCTTACGCAAGAAAAGGTGAAAACAACGATTTAAACGATGCCGGATTGGAACTGGTTCGTGGTGTTGTGAGTTTTTCAATTCGATATTCATTCATGCGAGGGGAGGGCGTTTGATAATGCAGCTTGTCCAACCTTGCGTTTCTGTCGATTTGGTCAATGTGAATGAAATATGTGAAATCCGCCACTGTTGATGAATTTGTATTTTATCACCACCCATTCAATTTTTTCAAAATCGGATGTTTATTTTGGAAAATAACGCATTTCAGATTAGAAAGTCACGCCACCAAAAAGATTGGAAAGACTTGAAGTCACAGGACTTGAAGCACATATGGTGGCTTCCCTTAACAATTTTAAAAATTGATGGTTTTGAAATAGCAGAAAAGTCGACTTTGTCGATTTTATGCGATTTCGAGTAAATCCGGCTCGAGACGCAAAACAACAATCTATTGATCTTCTAATAGTTTGATATTCTAGTTATAACGACATTTTAGGTCATAAACGACGATTCGTATGATATGGAAGTGAAAATGAGTGATCCGATCCAGACTGCCCTCAATCTTGTTCCGATAGTGGTCGAACAGACAAATCGTGGCGAACGGTCCTATGACATTTTTTCCCGCTTGTTGAAGGAAAGAATTGTTTTTGTCAATGGCCCCGTTGAAGACAATATGGCAATGCTTGTCTGTGCACAATTGCTGTTTCTCGAAGCAGAAAATCCGAAAAAAGAAATCAGTGTTTATATCAATTCTCCGGGTGGCGTTGTTACGTCCGGCATGGCGATTTATGACACAATGCAGTTCATTCGCCCCGCTGTTTCTACCCTTTGCATGGGGCAAGCCGCTTCAATGGGGTCACTATTATTGACAGCTGGCGCAAAAGGCCACCGCTTTGCATTGCCGAATGCGCGCGTCATGGTGCATCAACCTTCCGGCGGTTTTCAGGGGCAAGCATCCGATATCGAACGCCATGCCCAGGATATTATTAAAATGAAACGCCGTTTGAATGAAATTTATGTTCATCATACGGGTCAGGATTATGAAACAATCGAACGCACACTTGATCGCGATCATTTTATGACAGCCGAAGAAGCCAAAGAATTCGGACTGATCGACGAAGTGATCCAATACCGTGCCGAAGCGGAAGAAGAGAAAAACGATCAGGCATAAGATGTGTGATTGACGGCTATGAAAATGCACAAAAACGAGGTTCTTTTTTGTAGCCGTTTTTCGAGGTTTATAGAAAAATAACGTTTGGCATTTACGTATCGGAATGGGAAACAGTAGCGAGATAGATGATTGAACCTATTATTTGTGTTAGTTTCTTGGTGAAATGGTCTTGAAAAGTCTAACCGAAAAGGCAAAATATTTTATGCAATTCGGGCGAAAGGAAAGAAGTAATGAGCAAAATTGGTAATAACGGGGGCGATTCAAAGAATACGCTTTATTGCTCATTCTGCGGCAAAAGCCAGCATGAGGTGCGTAAACTGATCGCCGGACCTACAGTCTTTATTTGCGACGAATGTGTCGAGCTGTGCATGGATATCATCCGTGAAGAAAACAAATCTTCTGGTGTGAAGGCTCGTGATGGCGTTCCGACCCCTCAAGAAATCATGGCTGTTCTTGATGATTATGTGATTGGACAATCTCATGCCAAACGCGTTCTGGCTGTCGCTGTCCATAACCATTACAAACGTTTGGCCAATCAGTCGAAGAGCAATGACATCGAGCTGTCAAAATCGAATATTCTGCTGGTCGGGCCTACCGGTTGCGGCAAAACCTATCTTGCCCAGACACTTGCCCGTATCATTGATGTGCCGTTTACCATGGCCGATGCAACGACGCTGACAGAAGCCGGATATGTTGGCGAAGATGTCGAAAATATCATTCTGAAATTGTTGCAGGCCGCCGATTATAATGTCGAGCGTGCGCAGCGCGGTATTGTCTACATTGATGAAGTCGACAAGATCTCGCGTAAATCGGACAATCCTTCGATAACACGAGATGTTTCGGGCGAGGGTGTTCAACAAGCACTGTTGAAAATTATGGAAGGTACAATTGCTTCTGTCCCGCCTCAAGGTGGTCGCAAACATCCGCAACAGGAATTTTTGCAGGTTGATACAACCAATATCCTGTTTATTTGTGGTGGTGCTTTTTCGGGCCTTGAAAAGATTATTTCGGCACGCGGCGAGAAGACATCAATCGGCTTTGGCGCGACAGTCAAAGCACCGGATGAACGGCGTATTGGAGAAATCTTTCATGATCTGGAACCGGAAGATCTCTTGAAATTCGGTCTTATTCCCGAGTTTGTCGGTCGTTTGCCGGTTATAGCAACTCTGGAAGACCTTGATGTCGATGCTCTGGTTCAGATTTTGTCCAAACCGAAAAATGCTTTGGTCAAACAATATCAACGCCTGTTCGAGATGGAAGATGTCAAACTGACTTTCCATGATGATGCCTTGCGGGCCATTGCAAACAAAGCGATCGAGCGTAAGACAGGTGCACGCGGCTTGCGTTCCATTATGGAAAAGATTTTGCTTGATACCATGTTTGAACTTCCGACGCTTGAAGGCGTTCAGGAAGTGGTCATTTCGAGTGATGTTGTCGAAGGTAAAGCCCGTCCGCTTTATATTTATGCAGAAAGAGACCATCCGAAAGAAAACGCATCTGCGTGATCTTTCATTTGTCTCTGATATTGCATCAAGCTTCGGGCAGCTTCAAGTTTTCACCATTGAGTGGCTCTTGATTTATCAGTGGTCAATTACCACCTTATCTCTTTGTGCGTAGGCATTTGCTTCATGTAAGGAGTGCCCGCGTTGCAAACGAGCCTCAGGCTCCAGAAAGGAATTGTTATGCAACATGATTTAGAGAAGACGACGGATGTCGGCAAAAAGCTTTATGCCGTTTTGCCGCTTCGCGATATTGTTGTCTTCCCCCATATGATTGTGCCGCTATTCGTTGGTCGCGAGAAATCCATTCGTGCTCTTGAAGAGGCGATGGGTCAGGATAAGCAGATACTTCTGGCAACCCAGAAGAATGCCTCTGATGATGATCCGAAGGCCGACGACATTTATGATGTTGGTACATTGGCAAATGTACTTCAATTGTTGAAGTTGCCGGATGGTACAGTAAAAGTTCTGGTTGAAGGCGTGAAACGCGCCAAGATCAACGGTTTTTCCGATAATGCCGATTATCATCAGGCTTACGCAACGCCTCTTGATGAACCGGAAGAGGATAAAGTCGAAATTGAAGCGCTGATGCGTTCGGTCGTTTCGGACTTCGAAAATTATGTGAAATTGAATAAAAAAATTTCACCGGAAGTCATTGGTGCAGTTAGTCAGATTGATGATGCAACCAAACTTGCCGATACAGTTGCCTCTCATTTAGCTATCAAGCTTTCTGAAAAACAGGAAATGCTTGCGTTACTATCCGTTCGTGAAAGACTGGAAAAGGCGCTTGCCTTTATGGAAGGCGAGATTTCTGTTTTGCAGGTTGAAAAGCGCATACGCTCGCGCGTTAAACGGCAAATGGAAAAAACCCAGCGCGAATACTACCTCAACGAGCAGATGAAGGCTATTCAGAAAGAATTGGGCGATGGCGAAGATGGCCACGACGAAATTTCTGAATTGGAAGAACGTATTAAAAAGACAAAACTGTCAAAAGAAGCGCGTGAAAAGGCAGAGGGTGAAGTCAAGAAACTTCGCAGTATGTCTCCGATGTCTGCTGAAGCGACAGTAATCCGCAACTATCTTGATTGGCTTCTGGGTATACCGTGGGGCAAAAAATCCAAGATCAAGAATGATCTCAACTATGCTGAAAAAGTTATGGACGAAGAACATTTTGGTCTTGAGAAGGTCAAGGAACGTATCGTCGAATATCTTGCCGTTCAAAGCCGTGCAGCAAAGGTAAAAGGTCCGATTATTTGTCTTGTTGGACCGCCCGGAGTTGGTAAAACATCACTTGCACGCTCGATTGCAAAAGCGACAGGGCGCGAATATGTCCGTATGTCACTAGGTGGAGTGCGTGACGAAGCGGAAATTCGCGGTCATCGTCGCACTTATATCGGGTCGATGCCTGGCAAGATCATCCAGTCGATGAAAAAAGCGAAGAAAAACAATCCGCTTTTTCTTCTCGACGAGATTGACAAGATGGGGCAGGATTTCAGGGGTGATCCGTCCTCGGCGCTACTTGAAGTTCTTGATCCTGAACAGAACAATACGTTTATGGATCACTATCTTGAAGTCGAATATGATCTTTCGGATGTGATGTTTGTAACCACTGCCAATACGTTGAATATTCCAGAACCATTGATGGATCGTATGGAAATCATCCGTATTGCCGGTTACACGGAAGAAGAAAAGATGGAGATAGCCAAACGCCATCTTCTGCCTAAGGTCATGAAGGAGCATTCTCTTTCCAAGAAGGAGTTTGTTGTTAGTGATGAAGCGATCCGCTCGATCATCCAATATTACACGAGAGAGGCCGGTGTTCGCGGGCTCGAACGTGAGTTGATGAAACTTGCTCGCAAGGCAGTAACGGAAATTGTCAAGAAAGAAAAGAAAACCATCAAGGTTGACGATAGCAATATTGACGAGTTTCTTGGCGTCAAGATATTCCGTTACGGGCAGATCGAAGGTGAAGATCAGGTCGGCGTTGTTACCGGACTTGCCTGGACAGAAGTCGGTGGTGAGCTTCTTACCATTGAAGGTGTCATGATGCCGGGCAAAGGCAAAATGACTGTCACAGGTAACCTGCGTGACGTTATGAAGGAATCGATTTCGGCTGCTGCATCGTATGTACGCTCCCGTGCCGTAGATTTCGGAATAGAGCCACCTCTGTTCGAACGCCGCGATATTCACGTCCACGTTCCGGAAGGGGCTACGCCGAAAGACGGTCCGTCAGCCGGTGTTGCGATGGTTACCGCCATTGTTTCAGTCCTGACCGGTATACCTGTCCACAAGGATATCGCGATGACAGGCGAAATCACCTTACGCGGGCGCATTTTGCCAATTGGCGGTTTGAAAGAAAAACTGCTTGCAGCATTACGCGGCGGTATCAAGAAGGTTCTCATTCCGGAAGAGAATGCGAAAGACCTTGTCGATATACCGGATAATGTCAAAAACAATATGGAGATTGTCCCCGTAAGTTTTGCAAGTGAAGTTCTTGATCACGCGCTTGTTCGTCGGCCGGAACCGATCGAATGGGTAGAGCCTGCGACCCCGACGCTGACCGGCAATATGTCGGGCGAAGAGGATGGTGTCAGCTCTGTAGCACACTGAATCACGCAATAGGAAATGCTTAAAAAAGTTCTAGAAAAGGCGGTTTTAAGCCGCCTTTTCTTTTTATTTTTGTTTCGCTATCGGGGAATGTAGCATTTTTTCCGTTAATAACTGTGATTTTCCCCTGAAAACGGGCTTTTTTTAGTAAAATTGGCTTCTGTTTGCCATAGTTTTCAATAAACTCTCATCCAACCGGTTGAATCAATATTGTCCGGTGATAGAAAGAAAGGAATTATCCAATGAATAAGAATGAATTGGTCAGCTCTGTAGCTGAAAAAGCCGGCATCACAAAAACTCAGGCTGCTTCGGCCGTGGACGCATTCATTGCTTCCGTTACCGATGCTTTGAAAAAAGGCGGCGACGTTCGTCTTCCCGGTTTCGGTTCATTTGAAGTTTCCCACCGTGCAGCTACAAAGGGACGCAATCCTTCAACAGGCGCAGAAATCAACATTCCGGCTCGTAACGTTCCAAAGTTCTCGGCTGGTAAAGGCTTGAAGGACGCCGTCAACAACAAATAATAAATAGCTATTTAAAAAGCCCGACCTTTATCTTGAATGTCGGGCTTTTTATTGTCTCATTTTTAAGGTTGTCATCGGTTTTTCAAATTGACAAACGGCTTCAATGCGTCAATGAATTCCTGAAGTTCGTGAACATTTTTCGCGTGGTTATATTTTTGAAACCATTTGCGCACCGGAAAAAGTCCCGTTTCTCCAATTCCGTCAATCAATACAAGGGTCGGCTGACCATTCCTCGAGCTTAAAAGAATATTGTCGAATTTAAGATCGTAGCAAATAAAGCTCGTTGTCTTGACCCATAAAATAAAATCTTCGATTTCCTTGCGGTAATGCGGAATTTCGTTTTGGTAGACACCAAAAGGTTTTGCGTAGTTTCCAGACGAATCCCGTTCGGCTTTGACGAGTAATCCCCAACCGATATCTGTCGAGACGATTCCGGCAATTTGCATCAAATGTTTTTCATCCCGAGCCATATCCGGATCGGCAAAATGCCGCATATATTCCCGAATTTCACGGGTGTTGGGCGAATTGATATCAATTGCTTTTCTGAATTGTCTCAGGCGTGAAAATCCGGCAATTTTACTGCGCCAGGCCGGTGAGGGGACTTTTACAAGATAATCGGGATTTTGCTCGTCGATATAAACCGAGCGGGTCAACCCTTCAAATAAAGGCTTTTTATTCGATAAGGTAAGAATTTTATCCATTACGACTTTATCCCGCTTCCGTTTTTCCGACTAAACGCAGCTTTTTATCCTCGTGTTTTTAATTGATATATTTTGCTACAAGATCGGGGGTGAGTTCGTTGAAATGACTGATTATTTTTGTCGGATTGAAAGCGCTGACTGGTCTATCTGTATATCCGAAATCGACAGCTATAACCGGAATATCGGCGCTTTGTGCAGCAAGAATATCGGCTTGGCTATCACCTACCATCAGTGCTCTATCAGGGTTGCAACCGGCGCGTTCAATTGTGGAAAGGATGTGGCGTGCATCCGGTTTGTGATAAGCAAATGTATCACCGCCGACAATGGTTATGAACCGGCTGGCCTCACCCATGCCCTCCAACAGGTGGCGAGCCAGTTTTTCGTGTTTATTGGTACAAACAGCAAGCTTGTAACCGGCTTCCGAAAGTTTATCGAGTGCCAAATCAACGCCATCGAAAAATTGCGTTTTGCCAGGCATATTTTCTTCATAATGACGTAAGAAAGTTCCTAGCAACTTCTCTACATGCGCGTTGTCGGGGTTGATTTTCTGGAAAGTCAGCGCACGTTCTATCATGATGCGGCCACCCATACCGACGAGGCGGCGGATGTCATCGGGAGTGAAAGTTTTTAATCCGTCTTGTTTAAGAGAAAAATTGAGACTATCGAGCAAATCCGGTGCTGAATCGACGAGTGTTCCATCAAGATCGAAGATAATTATGGGCGAGATACTCATTGGATTTTCTCCTCGTTCAACCATGTTTTGCAATCGGCCAGTGCGCGCGCCGTTAGAGCTTGCTTTTTAGCCAGAATTTTTTCTTTTCCACGTAGACGTTTACCTTCTTTTTTCTCGACTTCAATAGGCGGGAAAAGACCGAAATTGATGTTCATCGGCTGGAAGGATTGTTTAGTTCCATCTTCAATTGCAATATGACCACGCGTTATGTGGTTAAGTAGCGCCCCGAAGGCTGTTGTAACGGGGGGTAATTTTTGTTCCAATCCTTTATAATCTGCAATCGCAAAGCGACCGGCCACAAGCCCCATCGCGGCCGATTCGACATAGCCTTCACACCCTGTCATTTGACCTGCAAAGCGTAACCGTTCAAGTTTTTTCAGCCTCAAAGTTTCATCGAGAAGAAGGGGCGAGTTGAGATAAGTATTGCGATGTATGCCGCCAAGGCGTGCAAATTCTGCATTTTCCAGTCCTGGAATTGAACGGAAAATGCGGGTTTGTTCGCCATATTTGAGTTTGGTTTGAAAGCCGACCATATTATAGAGCGTACCCAATGCATTGTCTTGTCTCAACTGCACAATGGCGTAAGCCTTTACAGTCGGATTATGGGCGTTTGTAAGTCCCATCGGTTTCATGGGGCCATGACGTAGCGTCTCGCTCCCGCGTTCAGCCATGACTTCAATTGGCAAACAGCCGTCGAAATAAGGCACTTTTTCAAAATCGTGAAATTCTGCTTTTTCACCTTCCATCAACGATTGTACAAAGTTTTCATATTGTTCTTTGTCAAGTGGGCAGTTGATGTAGTCTTTGCCGGTACCACCCGGGCCTACTTTGTCATAACGGGACTGGTACCAACAAATATCCATATCGATACTATCTTTATAGACGATCGGCGCGATAGCGTCATAAAACGACAGCGAGTGAGCACCGGTAATGCATGTTATCGCTTCAGCAAGACGGGGAGATGTGAGAGGACCTGTGGCAATGATCACGTTTCCCCATTCTTCCGGCGGCAGTTTCGCAATTTCTCCGCGGTCAACGGTAATTAACGGGTGGTTTTCTATCAGTTTCGTTATTGTTTTGGAAAAAGCTTCGCGGTCAACGGCGAGCGCACTGCCTGCCGGTACCTGATGATCATCAGCCACCTTCATAATGAGCGAGTGAGCAAGGCGCATTTCCGCGTGCAAAAGACCAACGGCATTGGTGGAAGCATCATCAGAGCGAAACGAGTTGGAGCAGACAAGTTCGGCAAGCTGCGAAGTTTTATGTGCCGGCGTTTGTTCAACCGGTCGCATTTCGTGCAAAATAACAGGAATGCCGGCTTCGGCAATCTGCCATGCAGCTTCACTACCAGACAGACCACCGCCAATAACGTGAAGCGGCTTCATTGAAAAATTCGACATCATCATTGTTTGCATCAAACCATAAAAATCAAGCGTGAGCCGGTCAATATCACCTTATGGTACAAAAAGCACGGAGACAATGACGGGTTTTCAGACTATTTATGCTGGTCTTCCAGATGATAAATCAGGCGCCTGAATGGTGATGATTTTTTTTAATATATGGCGTCAAAGGATTCATTTTTGAAAGCCAGATGTTTCCCTTGGACCAACTAACGGAAAACAGGCATAAGACGTATTTATATTTTTATCTCGTAATGGATAAATGCAATTATGACAGTCGGGAAAAGGGGCGAGACAGGTTAGAAGATTTGTTCTGCTTGACTGGCAACCTAGGTGTGACGACTGAACATCCAAACCGGCAATAATTGCTATGCAAGACTTCGCATGTTGCAATACAATGAATGGCCTTTTGCCGTTGTATTTAAATAACATGAAATCATTGAGTGAAGGAGGTAAGAACGTTTGGAACTGTTTATTCATTCCCGTTTTGATGGGGGGGCTTACCCAAGAATTTCCCCGATTGCTCTCTTTATAATTTTACGCATCAGGGTTTTGTTCTGTTTCTTTTTGCAAATATGGGTTAAAAATTGCACGAGTCGGCTTTTTTCCTTTGATTGATAGAAATTGAATGATATAGAGACGCCGCTTGCCTATGGTTTGTTGCAAACCTGATTATCAGGATTTGCGGATGTGGCGAAATTGGTAGACGCACCAGATTTAGGTTCTGGCGGGTAACCGTGGGGGTTCGAGTCCCTTCATCCGCACCACAGCAACGGCCTTGAATGCAAAGAGAATTTTTGCGGGGTTCCGCTTGAGGCGGAAGTCCGCTTCATGGTATTCTGACGCTTTAGTGTTAGAGCAGAATTGGTATCGGACAGGGCTTAAGTACTTGTCCTCAGAAAAAATGAAGGTTGTTCGATGCAAGTTACCGAGACGCTTAATAAGGGATTGAAGCGCGAGATCAAAGTAGTGGTCCCCGCTAAAGATCTGGAAGCAAAGTTGAATGAACGTCTTGACGACGCTAAAGACAAGGTCAAGCTGAACGGCTTCCGCCCTGGTAAAGTGCCTGTCAGCCATTTGAAAAAGATGTATGGCAAGTCCTTCATGGCTGATGTCATCAACGGGATTTTGAAGGATACACCGCGTTCAATTCTTTCCGATCGCAACGAACGTTCGGCTACACAGCCCGAAATCGATATGAGCGAAGACGAAAAAGAAGCGGAAAAAGTCCTGAACGGTGATGCCGATTTTGTCTTTACTCTCAAATATGAAGTTTTGCCGAAATTCGACCTTAAGGACGTATCCGGTATTGCTGTCACACGCGAAGTTGTTGAAGTACCAGAGGCCGATGTCGACAAACAGGTCGAGAGGGTCCTTTCGTCAACACGCACTTACACCGAAAAGAAAGGCAAGGCCGAAGATGGTGATCGGGTAACGATTGACTATCTAGGAAAGCTTGATGGTACACCTTTCGAAGGTGGTGCTGATAATGATGCACAACTTGTTCTTGGTTCCAAACAATTTATTCCGGGATTTGAAGAGCAACTCGTTGGCGTAAAAGCCGGAGACAAAAAGGTCATCACTGTAAAATTCCCTGATGACTATAATGCCAAGCATCTTGCAGGCAAGGAAGCAACTTTCGACATTACGGTGAAGGAAGTTTCAAAGCCTGACGAGCTTAAAATCGATGACGAAGCTGCAAAGAAGCTCGGACTCGAATCACTTCAGAAACTGCGTGATGTCATTCGCGAGCAGATCGAGAACCAGTATGGCACAATTACCCGTCAAAAAGTAAAACGCCAAATTCTGGACGCGCTCGACAATGATTATGATTTTGAAACGCCGGAACGCCTTGTAAACGTCGAGTTCAATAATATCTGGGCACAAATTACCAATGAATTGAAACAGGCCGGTCGCACTTTCGAGGATGAAGAGACAACCGAGGAAGCAGCGCGCGACGAATATCGCAAGCTTGCCGAACGGCGTGTCCGTCTTGGCCTTGTTCTGTCAGAGATCGGTGAAAAAGCCGGTATAACCGTTTCTGAAGACGAATTGCAGCGGGCTGTTTATGATCAGGTTCGCCAATATCCGGGGCAGGAAAAACAGATTATCGAATTTTTCCGCCGCACACCGGACGCCGTTGCCAATTTGCGTGCTCCGATTTTTGAAGAAAAGGTCGTTGATCACTTGCTGGGCAAGGTAAAGGTTACAGATAAAAAGGTAACTGCGGAAGAATTGGTAAAAGAGGAAGAAGACGAAACTTCTCCGAAAAAGTCGGCCACGAAGAAAAAGGCCGAGAGCAAGAAATCGGAAAGCAAAAAGTCTGACGATAAAAAAGCACCGGCCAAGGCTCATAGTGAGGAAAAAGCTTCCGCTAAAAAGACTGCAGCCAAAAAGACAACGAAAAAAGATTGATCGACTTTTTGAAGAAATAAACGAGGCCCGGTTTTACCGGGCCTTTTTTGTATGTATTGCACTCTTTGCTTGCACTTGACGCTTGTTTGGACTAGCCAATAGAAATAATTTTGTTTTTAAAGAGAATGATGGATTTCTAATGACACTCGTTGATGCCCGTACAGCTGACCCGAAACGTTTCATCTCCGGAGCTACCGGTGACTGGGAAGTCATTATAGGATTGGAAGTGCACGCTCAGGTAACATCCAATTCGAAGCTTTTTTCCGGCTCTTCCACAAAATTCGGGGCTGAACCCAATGCCCATGTTTCCTTTGTTGATGCGGCTATGCCCGGAATGTTGCCTGTTATCAACATTGAATGTGTGAAACAGGCAGTCAGAACCGGATTGGGATTGAACGCCAAAATTAACCTGAAATCCGTATTCGATCGCAAAAATTATTTCTATCCGGATTTGCCTCAAGGCTATCAGATTTCCCAGTTTGAACAGCCAATTGTGGGCGAAGGCAAAATTACGATTTCTGTCGGGCCCGATAAAAAAGGCGAGTTCGAAGATGTGGAAATCGGCATTGAACGGCTTCATCTTGAGCAGGATGCCGGAAAATCCATTCACGACCAACATCCGACGATGTCATTTGTTGACCTTAACCGCTCGGGTGTTGCGTTGATGGAAATTGTGTCAAAGCCGGATTTGCGTTCTTCCGATGAAGCAAAAGCCTATGTAACAAAATTGCGTACGATTGTTCGCTATCTTGGAACATGCGACGGCAATATGGACGAAGGTGCCATGCGTGCCGATGTAAACGTCTCCGTACGACGCCCCGGTGAAGATTTTGGCACCCGTTGTGAAATCAAAAACGTCAATTCGATCCGTTTCATCGGCCAGGCAATTGATTATGAAGCGCGTCGTCAGATAGCTGTTCTCGAAGATGGTGGCACAATCGATCAGGAAACAAGACTTTTTGATTCGGCCAAAGGCGAGACGCGGCCGATGCGCTCCAAAGAAGAAGCGCATGACTATCGCTATTTTCCCGATCCGGATTTATTGCCATTGGTTTTTGATCAGGCTTTTGTCGACGAGCTCAAGGCAGGATTGCCTGCATTACCGGACGAAATCAAATCAGACTTCATCAATGAAATGGGCTTGAGCGCTTACGATGCTTCCATTCTTGTAAGTGAAAAAGCGATTGCCGACTTTTTTAAAGAAGTAGCCAACGGCCGTGACGGCAAACTTGCAGCCAATTGGGTTATTAACGATCTTTTGGGCGCACTCAACAAAGCAAGTCTTGATATTTCACAATCTCCGATGAGTGCAAATCAGCTTGGTGGAATTATTGACCTCATCAAAGAAGGCACAATTTCAGGTAAAATCGCAAAAGATTTGTTCGAAATTGTCTGGAATGAGGGCGGGGATCCTGCAAAAATTGTTGAAGCGCGTGGCATGAAGCAGGTTACTGACACCGGAGCTATTGAAAAAACCGTGGACGAGATTATTTCTGCCAATCCGGATAAAGTGGCTAAGGCCAAAGAAAAACCGACATTGGCAGGTTGGTTTGTCGGACAGGTCATGAAAAAGACCGGTGGCAAGGCAAACCCGCAAGTCGTGAACAATTTGATAAAGGCAAAACTCGGGATTGAATAACGATCATGTGGATTCGCACTGCATCCAGGAATGATATCAATGCCATTCATGACCTTTTGGTCGAAACTTGGCATGCTACATTAGATGATCTTGTCGGGCGTGAAGAAGTAGATCGTAAAACCGCCCATGATTACACGACCGATATGTTGAAGAAAATGCTGAGCCGTCCGGCATCCGAATATGTTGTGGCGGACGACGGCGATATGCTTCACGGCGTGGCTTATGCTGCACAAGGAGCGGTAAAGGGCGATTCTGAGATAGCGCTTGTACTGCATTTATGCGTTAAACCTGAAAGTCGGGGACAGGGGATTGGTCAACGTTTGTTGATCGAACTTGAAGAGGCCTTTCCGGCAGCGCGGAAAATTCGTGTGGTACTCAATAAAAAAGATGTGCGGACACAAAAGTTCTTTGAAGAACAGGGGTATAAGCACCTCGGGAAAAGTGGTGACAACAAGTCGGATAATGATGTTGTCCTTGAGAAGACGCTGTTCTGATCACACGAATAATGACTTGCTTTTAATGCAGTTGGGCTGCATAACTGGAAAAGTGTATTTTTTCGTTTAAAGCTTATGGGCTGAATTGAAGGAGCTCGTACTGAAATGGCTGGTATCTGGAAACAGATTTTTACATGGTGGAATGGAAACACCATTAATACGCGGTTTTTTACGTGGCTCAATGGTAAGCGCGTCGGCGAAGACGAGTTCGGCAATGTTTATTACGAGGGTAGCCATCATAAAGATGGTTATACACGTCGTTGGGTAATTTATAAAAATTACTCCGAAGCTTCAACCATTCCTGCCGGTTGGCACGGTTGGATACACCATCGTACCGATACACCGCCGAGTGCAGAAGATTATCATGCACGTGAATGGGAAAAACCGCATATTCCGAATATGACCGGTACAAGCAAGGCCTATTCCCCGAAGGGGTCGATTGCTCACCATGGGCAGCGCCCGCATGTTACAGGCGATTATGACGCCTGGACACCCGGTAAATAACGAGTTCAACGGGAATGCATTCTGTTCTCCGTTGTAATGCCATAATTGTCAGTTAAGCGTGCAACCACTTTAAAGTCATTGTTGCGGTGCTATGAAATTTTTTAAACCGTTACCCACACATTGCCTGTTTGCTGTGGCCTGCCTGACTGGCTACCTTTCCGGTGTAAGTGCATCTTGTGCACAGGAAACAACGCGTCTGAGCAATCCTGTTGCAGTTTTCTCAGGTCTCGATAAAATTACCGGACGGATTACAACTTTCGATGTATATATCGGAGAAACATATCAGTTCGGGGCGTTACAGGTAACGCCACGTGTCTGCTATTCGAACTCGGCAGACGAGGCAACGCGCACGGATGGATTTGTCGAAGTCAACGAAATTACGCTGGATAAAAAAATCAAACGTATTTTTACCGGCTGGATGTTTGCCGACAGCCCTGGTCTTAATGCGGTTGAACATCCGATCTATGATGTCTGGTTGAAAGACTGCAAGCAGAAATCGAAAGTTCCGGCTCCCCAATAATCGTATTTAAAATTATATAGTTATATCGAAGGATGTCGCTGCAGCGTTGTGGGGCAATTCCGGCATTTGTGTTTGTTGAATTCTAAAAAAGATCTACCTTGGCAATCTTGAACATGATGTTTGTTGTTTGATTTTTACTCGGGCCTTCCCGATATTGAAAAAACTTTTCCGATAACAGTTCTTTTTCAATCCACCGGCAAAGGATTAACAGGATCATGCCCTTTTTGACCGCAATTTGCCGTCAAACCGTCTGGAATTTGCAACCGATATAGGGCCGGAAAAATCAAGTATCGGTTTGATTGGCGAAAATTTCATGCGACGGGTTGAAAACACGCAAAGATAACATCAGTCACAGCAAGACAAGGTTAAAAGTGTACTGAAAGTTTGTGCCTCACATGAATGCAGGCGGATATTGTCTCCCAAGCCTGTCGCGTTTTCCGGTTTTTTGCCGGATGTATGGACGATCTCGAAGTGGAGCAATATCTTTTTAAAAAAATTAAAGCTTCTCAAGCTTGGCGTAAGCATCGGGGGGTAATCTCGCCATTAATCAATCACAGTGTTGAAAGGCTGGATATGCCATCGCTTCGTCTGGTAAAAAGGATTTTATCCTGTTTGATTTTGGCTTCTTGTCTAACCGCTTGTCAGTGGACAACCGAACCGTCCACGACGCATGATTATTATACGCGTGTTACCGAGCTTAGTTCCAAAAGTTTCTATTTTACCAATAATCCGCTGATACAATTGGAAATGCAGGCGAAGTGGATTAGCAATCAGGGGTATGTGATCGATACAATAGCAACATCAACCAACAGCAATGATCTTGATATCAGTCTCGCATGGTCGCAAAAACGCAATTACCGCTATGTCGCGCGTGAAAAACTCAATATTGTATGTACTCTGGGATGCACAATGTCGGAAAAGGGACGCATCTTTATTCCTGAAGATGAATTTCGCCAATATGCAGTGAGCGGATTTATTTTCAAACTGGTTGGACGCGGAAATTATGTTGATGGTTTCCTTGATAAAAGAGCTTTCCAACAAGTTCTGGACCAAATGCAATCTATGCCAAAATATTAATCTTCACGATCATTTTATCTGATAACGAGTTAACGATTTTTTAACTTTTTGTTTCTTTTTTTCATCTTGACGCTTTAAGCTATTTCAGAAAATTGTTTGAAAATAGAGCGGGTGGGCTGAGATGTATTGGAAATTATCTTCTGTCTTAATTGAGGCGTTGTTTTTTTCATTTTCTGCGATGAATTTGGCTTCTGCCGACAATCTATTGGCTTTGGTTAATGTCTCGGATCAAACAATGACTGTTAAGAAGAATGGTAAAACACTCTATCATTGGAAAGTATCGACAGGGCGCAAAGGTTATGCGACGCCGAGCGGCACGTTCAGACCGGTCAGAATGCACAAAATGTGGCGAAGCCGCAAATATGACAATGCACCTATGCCTTATGCTATTTTTTATAATGAGGGCTATGCCATCCACGGGACGTCGTATGTAAGCAGGCTTGGTAGTCCGGCAAGCCATGGCTGTGTACGTCTTAATACTGCAAATGCTCAGATTCTCTACAAAATGTTGCAGGAAGAGGGGCTGGGGAACCTGAAAATTGTGATTAAATAATGGGTTACAAACGCTTTAATTGGCCAGATTTCTTCGAAAATAATCAAACAGTATTTTATACCGCAGCAATTTTTATTGGTATCGCTTTAGCCTGTTTTACGTCGATATCAAAGTTCTCCAATGCAGCCTTGAAACTCGTTTTACCCATTTTATTGTTCGTTACGTTTTTACAGGTGCCTTTTGCGTCTGTGATAAAGAGTTTCAGGAATGGACGATTTATAGTCGGACTGCTCATCGGGAATTTTGTTTTTATCCCGATTCTCGTTCTCGTGTTAGTCTGGCTCGGTCTGTCATTCTTGAATAGTCTGTTAGACATGCCGCCTTTGTCGAAATTAACAAGCGCCAACGGTCCATATCTTTATTTCACCGCATTCGGCGCCATGCTCCTTTGTGCACCTTGTGTCGATTATGTTGTATCCTTTTGTCGTTCGGGCAAAGGCGATATAGCAGCTTTGACTGCGGCACTTCCTGTTTTGTTGATCTTTCAATTTTGTTTGTTTGGATTTTTATTTGTAAGCCCTTTCGCGGGAACAAAACTTCCCGGGCTTGGTCACCAAAATTTAAGCATTTTGTTGCGTTCTGTTTTCGAGGTTCTGGTTATTCCTATATGCCTTGCTTGGTTTCTCCAGCGTTTTTCCTCTCGCAACCGAATGATTTCCGTTTCTACCTCCTTCATGAAAAACAGTGTTGTTATCGTCACATCGCTCACATTGGTGATTCTTGCCACTTATGCTTTTTCTCAGATTTTTTCGATATTCGGAGGTGATTGCCACGAGCTCACAACAGAAATGCCGTCACACAATGTTGTCGGTGGGCTAACGAACGGAGATTCGCTAACCACCCACACCGATGGTTTTGACGGGAGGTGTGAAAACCACAAACTGTTTGGCGCTCTTCTTTACGGCATAGTTTTCTATGGGATTTATGGGGGTCTTGCTCCATTTATCGGTTTTTTGGCAGCGAAATTGTTGAGGCTTCATGAAAAGCAGGCAATAGCGGTGAGTTTTAGTGTTTCGACGCGCAATTCACTCGTTTTGCTGCCACTTTTGTTATTTATCACACCCGCAAGTGCACAAACTTTGGTAGCGCTCGTTATTTTAACGCAAACTTGCGTCGAACTCGTTGCCGAAGTCTTTTATGTGCGCCTTATACCATTATTTGCAAAAAAGCATTTCAGGCATCAGGAGAGCGGATGTGAACAATGATTTTAATGACTATACGGGAAATCGAAAAACGCACACACCGCTGTTCAATATTCCTCCCGTTATCGTCACTATCGTTGCGATATGTGTATTGAGTTTTATTGTTCCGGAATATTTTTTTTCACCGCGACAATATGATATTTTTTACACTTACTTTTCGTTTGTTCCCGACTTCTTCCTGTCTGCTTTCATGAAATTCTGGTATACGCCGGTGAGCTACTCATTCTTGCACGCAAGTCTTATGCACGTAGCAGTCAATATGATGTGGCTTGTTATATTCGGCTCACCTCTTGCGAACCGGATCGGCAATATGAAATTTATTGTATTCTGGTTTGTTTGTTCGGCTGTCGCTGCATTTGCCCATCTTTATGTTTATAGCGACAGTTATGTGCCAATGGTCGGCGCATCGGGCGCAATATCCGGTATGATGGGGGCTGCTGCCCGCTACGGTTTTCGTCAGGTTCAAACCGTCGGACAAAACCAACGATCGGAATTTGCCGGGCCGATCCTGTCCATTTCCCGATCATTGACCTCGAAAAATGTGCTTGTCTTTATCGGTACTTGGATTGTTATTGATATCATCACAGGTGTTGCGACTCCTTCAATAGACGGAGAAGGGAGTACGATCGCCTGGGTTGCGCATCTTGGTGGCTTGGCGGCAGGCTTCTTTCTGATCGGATTATTCGATAGTCGCAGAAACCTCGAAATGTAAAACACGCAAAATCAGGCATCCCCGAAAAATCGTGCATGAGTTATGCTTTGGCCATCCGTCATGATATTTTGGAATCATTTTTTATCAAGATGATTACGTGCAGCATAAAGCGAAATAGCTGCAGCGTTGGACACGTTGAGCGATTTTATCGCGCCCGGCATATCCAGCCGTGCGAGCACTGAAACCGTTTCGCGTGTCTTTTGCCGCAAGCCTTTTCCTTCTGCTCCCAGAACCAAAGCAATATGGCCGCCTTTCAAACTTGGCTCGAGAGGAAGAGGACCTTCCGAATCAAGCCCGAAACTTGTGAAACCGGCTTTATGCAGTTCTTCCAGTGCCTCTGCGAGATTGCGCACGGTAATGTGGTCTATAAGCTCCAATGCACCGGAGGCTGCTTTTGCAAGGACTCCTGTCTCCTGTGCAGAATGTCTGTTTGTTGTGATAAGAGCACCGGCATTGAATGCAACGGCAGAACGCATGATAGCCCCAACATTATGGGGATCAGTGACCTGATCAAGCACAATGACAAGATCGGTATTCGAAAGCTCGTCAAGCGAACGCGGTTTCAACGCCTCTGTTTCAAGAACGATACCCTGATGCACGGCCTCGCTACCAACAAGCGAATCAAGCACTTTCGGGCTAACAATTTCCATCGGACAATTTATTTTTGATTCGTCGACGCCAAGCCGATCAAACGCATTTTTAGTGGCAAAAAGTTTAGTAAGCTTACGTTTTTTGTTCTGCAAAGCCGCTGCAACGGTATGAAGACCGTAAAGTCTGAGCTCTCCGGCACCGAAGGGGGACGGATCTACTTTTAACCGATTGGTTTTTTCCGCTCTTTTGCCAGTTCTGTCGCGATATTGACGGCGTAAGCGGGCATAATGGGAATCTTTGGGAGTTTTTTCATTCATGCTTTTCTATAGCCGATTGCGCGGCTTATCCGATACTAAAAAATGTCGAAAAAGACTTTTTTGTTATGAAATTGAAAAGAACGGAATTTAACCTGTTGACAGAGGCAATGGTAAACGGCATAACGCCCCACACAAACAGAACGAGTTCTTTATGTATTTGGTCTGGTTGTATATGCCTTATCGCGCAACTCCGCTAGGTATTTTTAATGGAGGGGTGCCCGAGTGGTTAAAGGGGACGGACTGTAAATCCGTTGCTTTATGCTACGTTGGTTCGAATCCAACCCCCTCCACCATTTACCGGAGCCGGAGTCAACGTGCGGGTATAGCTCAATGGTAGAGCAGCAGCCTTCCAAGCTGAATACGCGGGTTCGATTCCCGCTACCCGCTCCAGACGGTCGTTGGCGATAAAGCAATTAAAATGTGGGGTTGAACTCCATTGTGACCAGACGGAAGTTTCCGTCTTTTTAGATTTTAGCCGGTGTGAATTTTTATTCCGGCAATGTTCGGTTCTGAAGCCCCGGTTGGGGTGTAAACAAGACGAGAGATCGACGGCGATGGCAAAAAGCAAATATGAACGTACGAAGCCGCATGTAAACATCGGCACGATTGGTCACGTTGACCATGGTAAAACAACGCTGACAGCAGCGATTACAAAGTATTTTGGCGAGTTCAAGGCATATGACCAGATTGATGCTGCGCCGGAAGAACGCGCTCGTGGTATTACGATTTCTACAGCACACGTAGAATACGAGACAGAGAAGCGTCACTACGCACACGTTGATTGCCCGGGACACGCTGACTATGTCAAGAACATGATCACCGGTGCTGCGCAGATGGATGGTGCTATTCTTGTTGTTTCGGCAGCTGATGGCCCGATGCCTCAAACACGCGAGCACATTCTGCTTGCCCGTCAGGTTGGTGTTCCTGCAATTGTTGTTTTCCTGAACAAAGTTGATCAGGTTGATGACGAAGAGCTTCTCGAGCTCGTTGAACTCGAAGTTCGTGAACTTCTTTCGAAATACGATTTCCCCGGTGACGAGATTCCGATCGTTAAGGGTTCTGCTTTGGCAGCTCTTGAAGGCACCAATAAGGAAATCGGTGAAGATGCTGTTCGTTTGTTGATGCATGAAGTTGATGAATATATCCCGACTCCGAAGCGTCCGATTGATCAGCCCTTCTTGATGCCGATTGAAGATGTGTTCTCAATTTCCGGTCGTGGTACAGTTGTTACCGGTCGTGTTGAACGCGGTGTTGTCAAGGTTGGTGACGAAGTTGAAATCGTTGGCATTCGTCCGACGACGAAGACAACAGTTACCGGCGTTGAAATGTTCCGCAAACTTCTTGATGAAGGTGAAGCTGGCGACAACATTGGTGCACTTCTTCGTGGTATTGAACGTGAAGGTGTTGAACGTGGTCAGGTATTGGCAAAGCCCGGTACAGTTACTCCGCACACCAAGTTCAAGGCGGAAGCTTACATTCTGACAAAGGATGAGGGTGGACGTCACACACCATTTTTCACCAATTATCGTCCTCAGTTCTATTTCCGTACGACAGACGTTACCGGCATTGTAACATTGCCGGAAGGTACAGAGATGGTTATGCCGGGTGATAACGTAACGATGGATGTCACACTGATTGTTCCGGTTGCTATGGAAGAGAAGCTCCGCTTCGCTATCCGTGAAGGTGGCCACACTGTTGGTGCCGGTATCGTTTCTAAAATCATTGAATAATCTGATACAAGACAGACGTATCACTTTGTAATGCGTCTGTCTTTTCGTGAAGGGGTATAGCTCAGTTGGTAGAGCGGCGGTCTCCAAAACCGCAGGTCGTGGGTTCGAACCCTACTGCCCCTGCCATTTGCCTCGTAAAAACGATAGTCTATTTTTGAATCCGCTGGGGTGCGTTTTCTGTTTTGTGCGATTCTTAAAAACAGGGGACAGACAAAGCGGGATAGATAAAGTGTGCGGTCAAAGCAGATAGATTAGGTATGTTTCGGGTGATGCTATCTGTACTTATTTGCAGGTTTTACCCGGTGTCGGACATTTTAAGGCGCGATGTTTTTAACTCTGTGGAGCTTTAACTGAAGTTTTGGCTTGTGTTTTTATGAATAACGCTTTATTTAGTGTTAACAAGGAAATCGCGTGAGGCTTTATGAAAAGGCTTTTCGCGGTTTTGTCATGTTTAAAGTTGGCGTTGTGATTCGCGATAGTTTTTGAAAAATGATGTAGGAAAAGTGATGGCTGCCAAGACAAATCCCATTACCTTTATCAAGCAGGTTCGGGCCGAAACCGCAAAGGTTACTTGGCCGACACGTCGCGAAACTACAATTTCGACTATAATGGTTGTTTTGATGGCAGCGTTTGCAGCTGCATTCTTTTTTATCGCAGACCAGATTATGAATTTTGGCGTTTGGGAGAGCATTGATCTCCTGAAACGTCTTTTCAGCTAATAGTTCAAGGAAAGTAACCGTGGCTGCTCATTGGTACATTGTTCAGGCCTATTCCAATTTTGAGAAAAAAGTTGCAGAGGCTATTGAAAAAGAAGCGAAGCTGAAAGGCTTGGATCATCTGTTTGAAGAGATTCTTGTTCCGACGGAAAAGGTTGTCGAAGTTCGTCGTGGACGTAAAGTCGATTCGGAACGCAAGTTTTTTCCGGGCTATGTACTTGTCCGTGCTGATTTGACAGATGATGTATATCACCTCATCAAAAACACGCCGAAAGTAACAGGCTTTTTGGGTTCTGATTCTAAACCGGTGCCGATTACCGATCGGGAAGCCGAACAGATTCTTAATCAGGTGAAGCAGGGGATTGAACGGCCTAAGTCTTCTGTTTCATTTGAAGTTGGTGAGCAAGTTCGCGTTGCTGATGGTCCGTTTGCTTCCTTTAACGGGATTGTACAGGAAGTTGAAGACGAAAGGTCGCGACTTAAAGTCGAGGTTTCAATTTTTGGTAGAGCAACACCGGTTGATCTTGATTTCGGGCAGGTGGAAAAGCTCTAAAAATATTTTCCAATAGAACGACTTTAAATGCAGGAGTTTTTGGAATTTATAGTGGAAGGCGATTATAACTTTAGCCGGTTGTAAAAAGCCAGACCACGAAACTGCAAGGCCGGTTCTCCGGTCAATTAAACCGCCGGATTTCCGGCATAACAAAAGGCAGATTATTATGGCTAAAAAAATTGCAGGCCAGCTTAAGCTGCAGGTTCCAGCAGGCGCAGCCAATCCGGCTCCTCCTATCGGGCCGGCTCTTGGTCAGCGTGGCATCAATATTATGGAATTCTGTAAGGCTTTCAACGCGGCTTCACAGGAAATGGAAAAGAATTCTCCTATTCCGGTTGTTATAACCTATTATCAGGACAAGTCTTTCACATTTTCGATGAAGACACCACCAGTTTCCTATTTCTTGAAAAAGGAAGCAAATTTGAAATCCGGATCCAAAGAACCGGGCAAGACTGTTGCCGGCACGATTTCTCGTGATAAGGTTCGTAAAATTGCGCAAGCCAAGATGAAAGATCTTAATGCCAATGACGTCGAAGCTGCTATGCGTATGATTGAAGGTTCCGCCCGTTCAATGGGTCTACAGGTGGTGGGCTGAGATCATGACAAAAATTGCAAAGAGACTTAAGAAAATCCGTGAGGGCGTTGACTTTAATAAGTATTACGCTCTTGATGAAGCTGTTAAGATGGTCAAGGATCGCGCGATAGCCAAGTTCGACGAGACAATTGAGATCACAATGAGCTTAGGTGTTGACCCGCGTTATGCTGATCAGATGGTTCGTGGCGTTGTTAATCTTCCGAATGGTACCGGACGCAAGGTACGCGTTGCGGTTTTTGCACGCGGTGATAAAGCTGAAGAAGCTAAGGCGGCCGGAGCCGATATTGTCGGTGCTGAAGATTTGTTCGAAACAGTAAATGGTGGTACAATTGATTTTGATCGTTGTATTGCTACTCCGGACATGATGCCGTTGGTTGGTCGCTTGGGTAAGATTCTCGGGCCACGCAGCTTGATGCCGAACCCTAAAGTAGGAACTGTTACACCTGATGTTGCTGCTGCAGTGAAGGCTTCCAAAGGCGGCGCTGTAGAGTTCCGTGTTGAAAAAGCTGGTATTGTTCATGCCGGTGTCGGCAAGGCTTCTTTCAGTAACGAACAGATTGCTCAAAACGTAAAAGCTTTTGCTGATGCGGTTTTGAAAGCAAAGCCGTCAGGTGCAAAGGGTGATTATCTGAAACGCGTCGGTCTTTCATCAACAATGGGTATAGGTGTCAAGATCGATTTGGCTTCGGTTCGTCCCGAGCAATAAGAATTTAACCGGCTTTATGCCGGTGTACCAATCCGGGCTTTGAAAAGAAGCCCGGGTCATACCGGGGAAACCCGGAATGTCCTGTCCGAGATTGTGGGCGACACATTGAGTGTCTTAATAGAATTCGAGCCTGCATGAGACTGGGGTAATGACCTGGATGTTTTTAAGACTAAAAGGTTTGAACCAGCGTTGCCTTTGAGTGCTTTGAAAGCATGAAAAAGGGGACAGGATCCTCACTGATGATAGGAATGGTTCCTATTGTCGAAGGCAACCCGACGGGTTTTTAAATAAACCTGTTAAATGGAGAGAGACAGTGGATAGAGCGGAAAAACGCGAATTCGTCACATGGCTCAATGGGGCTTTAAAAGAGTCCGGTTCTGTCGTTGTGGCTCACTATTCCGGTCTGACAGTTTCACAAATGAACGAACTCCGTTCCAAAATGAGTGAAGCTGGCGGTTCCGTAAAAGTCGCAAAAAACCGTCTTGCCAAGATCGCTCTTAAAGGCACGGATTCGGAATCAATTTCAGGTTTGTTCACCGGACAGACGTTGATTGCGTATTCTTCGGATCCGGTGACAGCACCGAAAATTGCTGTCGAATTTTCTAAAGCTAATGACAAACTTGTCATTCTTGGCGGTGCAATGGGTACCACCAACTTGAACGCGGATGCTGTGAAGTCTTTGGCTTCATTGCCGTCGCTCGACGAGTTGCGTGCAAAACTGGTTGGAATGATTTCCACGCCGGCTACTCGCATTGCTCAAGTTGTCAAAGCACCTGCTGGTCAGGTTGCACGTGTCATTGGCGCATATGCCCGCAAGAGCGAAGCGGCTTAAGGCTGTTTCGCAAACCGATATTCGAAAAGGATAAAAATCGTTTTCAGTCGGTTCGCTGTTAAACAATTGGTTAAACCTTTTATTTGAAGGAATATAAAAATGGCTGATCTCGCAAAGATCGTAGAAGACCTTTCCAACCTCACCGTTTTGGAAGCTGCAGAGCTTTCCAAGATGCTCGAAGAAAAATGGGGCGTTTCTGCTGCTGCTCCTGTAGCAGTTGCTGCTGCTGCCGGTGCTGCTGCTCCTGCTGCTGAAGAAAAGACCGAATTTGACGTTATTCTTGTTGCTGGCGGTGCCCAGAAGATCAACGTCATCAAGGAAGTTCGCGGCATCACCGGTCTTGGCCTTAAAGAAGCCAAGGATTTGGTTGAGGGTGCTCCGAAGCCCGTTAAAGAGGGTGTTTCGAAAGACGAAGCCCAGAAGCTTAAAGAACAGCTTGAAAAAGCTGGTGCCAAGGTTGAACTTAAATAAGTTCGATAAACCGGTGGGGTTTTCCCACCGGTTCCACCCTTTAAGAGAGTGGAAATAAAACGAGTGAATTGAACCCTTTTCCTGACAGTTCGGTGGCTGTCAGGAAACGGGTTTAAACCGTTCAGGGACATGACAGTAGAATTAACGATTGGATGGTTAATCGTCGGTCTTTGAGAAAACAAGGCGCTCCGGTTGCATGGGGGTTGCCAATCTCCGTCCGGCTTTTCGGGTGGTAGATTTAAAATGAGTAAGATGTAGGTCATTTTTGATCTACTTGAACTGGTCTGCTTTATGCAGATTGATGATGTATTGCTCGTAAGGAGTGAAAGCTCCTGAAAGGCGCAAATCGAGGAGCGACGATGGCTCAGACCCTTTCATTTAATGGTCGCAGGCGCGTACGCAAGGTATTCGGAAAGATTCCCGAAGTGGCCAAGATGCCGAACCTTATAGAGGTTCAGAAAGCATCATATGACCAGTTCCTGATGGTTGATGAACCAGAAGGCGGAAGAAAAGACGAAGGCTTGCAAGCTGTATTTAAGTCGGTGTTTCCGATAACGGATTTTTCGGGTGCATCCATGCTCGAATTCGTCCGTTACGAATTCGATCCACCGAAGTTCGACGTTGAAGAATGTCGGCAGCGCGATCTGACTTATGCGGCACCTCTTAAGGTGACGTTACGTTTGATCGTGTTTGATATTGATGAAGATACCGGTTCCAAGGATATCAAAGATATCAAAGAACAGGATGTCTATATGGGCGATATGCCTCTTATGACAGATAACGGTACCTTTATTGTCAATGGCACGGAACGTGTTATTGTCTCGCAGATGCACCGTTCACCGGGTGTATTTTTCGACCACGATAAAGGAAAATCCCATTCTTCCGGTAAACTGTTGTTTGCCGCACGTATTATTCCGTATCGTGGTTCCTGGCTCGATATCGAATTCGATGCCAAGGATATCGTTTATGCCCGTATTGATCGGCGCCGCAAAATACCGGTTACGAGTATTTTGATGGCACTTGGTATGGATGGACAGGAAATCCTGTCAACATTCTACAACACGGTCACTTTCAAGCGTGTAAAAGATGGCTGGCGCATTCCTTATTCGGTAGAACGTTACAAAGGAATGAAGTTGCTTGCCGATCTTGTTGATGCCGATACCGGAGAAGTTGTTGCCCAAGCGGGCAAGAAACTTACGGCTCGTGCAGCAAAAATGCTTGCCGAAAAAGGCCTGAAAGAGATTAAGGCTACCGAAGACGATCTTTATGGTTCTTATCTGGCAGAAGATATCGTCAACTATCAAACCGGTGAAATCTATCTCGAAGCCGGCGATGAAATTGACGAAAAAACGCTTCAGGTTTTGCTTGACCAGAACGTTGACGAAATCAATGTTCTTGATATTGATCACGTCAATATCGGTGCTTACATCCGCAACACGCTTGCTGCCGATAAAAATCAGAGTAGGCAGGATGCTCTGTTTGATATTTATCGTGTTATGCGCCCTGGCGAACCGCCCACACTTGAAACAGCCGAAGCGATGTTCAATTCGCTGTTTTTCGATCCGGAACGCTATGATCTTTCGGCCGTTGGTCGCGTAAAGATGAATATGCGTCTTGATCTTGATTGCCCGGATACGATCCGTATTTTGCGGAAAGAAGATATTCTGGCAGTCGTCAAGACACTTGTTGAATTGCGTGATGGTCGTGGTGAAATCGACGATATCGATAACCTCGGTAACCGGCGTGTCCGTGCTGTCGGCGAATTGATGGAAAACCAGTATCGCATCGGTCTGTTGAGGATGGAACGTGCCATTAAGGAGCGTATGTCTTCTATCGAGATCGACACGGTTATGCCTCAGGATCTGATCAATGCCAAACCTGCTGCAGCGGCTGTACGTGAATTCTTCGGTTCATCCCAGTTGTCGCAGTTTATGGATCAGACCAACCCGCTTTCGGAAATCACCCATAAGCGGCGTCTGTCCGCATTGGGGCCTGGTGGTCTGACACGTGAGCGTGCCGGTTTTGAAGTCCGCGACGTGCACCCGACCCATTACGGTCGTATCTGCCCGATCGAAACACCGGAAGGTCCGAATATCGGTCTTATCAACTCGCTTGCAACATTTGCCCGTGTCAACAAATATGGATTTATCGAAAGTCCATATCGCAAGATCATTGATGGCAAAGTTACCCGCGAAGTTGTCTATCTATCGGCAATGGAAGAGTCGAAGCACTATGTTGCACAGGCAAACTCAAGCCTGACTGATGATGGTAAATTCGTTGATGAATTCGTCGTTTGTCGTCATGCAAATGAAGTGTTGATGGCTCCGCGTGAAAACATCGATCTCATGGACGTTTCGCCTAAGCAGCTGGTTTCTGTTGCAGCAGCGCTTATTCCGTTCCTTGAAAATGACGATGCGAACCGTGCTTTGATGGGCTCTAACATGCAACGTCAGGCTGTGCCTCTGGTTCGCGCCGAAGCACCGTTTGTCGGAACCGGTATGGAACCGATTGTTGCCCGTGACTCCGGTGCAGCAATTGCAGCCAAACGTGGCGGTATTGTTGATCAGGTTGATGCAACGCGTATTGTTATTCGTGCAACGCAGGATCTTGATCCGACAAAGTCGGGCGTTGATATTTATCGTTTGCATAAATTCCAACGTTCCAACCAGTCGACTTGTATCAACCAACGTCCTTTGGTTCGTGTTGGCGACCACATCGAGAAGGGCGATATCATTGCTGACGGTCCTTCGACCGATCTTGGTGACTTGGCTCTTGGACGTAACGTTCTCGTCGCTTTCATGCCATGGAACGGCTATAACTATGAAGATGCTGTTCTGTTGTCCGAACGGATGGTTGCAGAAGACGTATTTACCTCGATCCATATTGAGGAATATGAAGTCTCTGCACGTGATACAAAGCTAGGACCGGAAGAGATTACACGTGATATTCCTAATGTTTCGGAAGAAGCACTGAAGAATCTTGATGAAGCCGGCATTGTTTATATCGGTGCCGAAGTTCAACCTGGTGATATTCTTGTTGGTAAAATCACGCCGAAGGGTGAAAGCCCGATGACACCTGAAGAAAAACTCTTGCGAGCCATCTTCGGTGAAAAGGCTTCCGATGTTCGTGATACGTCAATGCGTATGCCTCCGGGGGCTTTTGGTACAGTCGTCGAAGTTCGTGTTTTTAATCGCCACGGCGTTGAAAAAGATGAGCGTGCTATGGCCATTGAACGTGAGGAAATCGAACGTTTAGCCAAGGATCGTGATGACGAACAATCCATTCTGGATCGCAGCGTTTATGCACGCCTTATCGATATGCTGAATGGAAAAACAGCTATTGAAGGGCCTAAGGGCTTCAAGAAAGGCACCAGCCTTAATGAAGCTGTCATGAATGAATTTCCGCGTTCCCAATGGTGGCAATTTGCCGTCGAGGATGAAAAGCTCCAGGGCGAGATAGAAGCATTGCGCAAGCAATACGACGAATCCAAGGATGCTCTTCAACGTCGCTTCATGGACAAGGTCGAAAAAGTCCAGCGTGGTGACGAGATGCCTCCCGGGGTCATGAAAATGGTCAAGGTTTTTGTCGCGGTTAAGCGCAAAATCCAACCGGGTGACAAGATGGCAGGCCGCCATGGTAACAAGGGTGTTGTTTCGCGCATTTTGCCGATTGAAGACATGCCGTTCCTTGCTGATGGTACACACGCTGATATCGTGTTGAACCCTCTGGGTGTTCCGAGCCGCATGAATGTCGGGCAAATTCTTGAAACCCACCTTGGTTGGGCTTGTGCCGGCATTGGTAAGCAGATTGGCGAATTGTTGGATGCTTATCGTAAAGGCGGCGATATCAAGCCGTTGCGTAAACGTATCGAGGATATTATCCCCGATAATGACCGTAACGAGCCGATCCGCGATTACGACGATCCGAGCATTGTTCGCCTTGCTGACCAGATGAGCCATGGTGTGTCGATTTCGACTCCGGTCTTCGATGGTGCACACGATGCTGATATCAACAATATGTTGAAAGAAGCAGGACTTGCAACTTCAGGACAGGTTCAGTTGTTTGACGGCCGTACCGGTGAACCTTTCGATCGTCAGGTGACAGTGGGCTATATTTATATGCTTAAACTGCACCATCTGGTCGACGACAAGATTCACGCCCGTTCGATTGGTCCGTACTCGCTTGTTACCCAGCAGCCGTTGGGTGGTAAAGCACAGTTCGGTGGTCAACGTTTCGGTGAAATGGAAGTCTGGGCACTGGAAGCTTACGGTGCCGCTTACACCTTGCAGGAAATGCTGACAGTGAAGTCGGATGATGTGGCTGGACGTACCAAAGTTTACGAAGCGATTGTTCGTGGCGATGATACGTTTGAAGCCGGCATACCGGAAAGCTTCAACGTTCTGGTTAAGGAAATGCGGTCTCTTGGGCTCAATGTCGAGCTCGATGATACTCGTGAATTATTGGCTCAGCAGCAAAACTTGCCGGATGCAGCCGAGTAATCGAGAGGGTGCGCCCGAAAGGGGCGCACCTCTATTGGCTTTTGTTAAGCCTAACCAAATAGATTTCTATTGAGATAGGTTTTTGTTCATCAATTGGCAAAATCGACTATCGCAACGGGTTTTTAGTAAAACCCCTGAAGGAGAACGGCATGAACCAAGAGGTCATGAATCTTTTCAATCCTCAGGCGCCTACACAGACGTTTGATTCCATCAGGATATCAATCGCCAGCCCTGAGAAGATTCTGTCCTGGTCTTATGGCGAAATCAAAAAGCCGGAGACCATTAACTACCGTACGTTCAAGCCAGAACGTGACGGGCTTTTCTGCGCGCGTATTTTCGGGCCGATTAAAGACTATGAATGTCTGTGCGGCAAGTACAAGCGCATGAAGTATAAAGGCATTATTTGCGAAAAATGCGGAGTTGAAGTTACCCTTTCACGTGTTCGTCGTGAACGTATGGGGCATATCGAACTCGCTGCTCCTGTCGCACATATATGGTTTTTGAAATCGCTGCCTAGCCGCATCGGTACGCTTCTTGATATGACCCTCAAGGATATCGAGCGCGTTCTTTATTTTGAAAACTATATTGTTACCGAACCGGGTTTGACCTCGCTCAAGATGCATCAGCTTCTTTCCGAAGAAGAATATATGATGGCTGTCGACGAGTTCGGTCCCGATCAGTTTACTGCTTTGATCGGTGCCGAAGCTATTTATGAGCTGCTCGCCGCGATGGATTTGCAGAAAATTGCTGCGGATTTGCGTGCCGAACTGGCAGAGACGACATCAGACCTGAAAATCAAGAAATTGATGAAGCGTTTGAAAATCGTTGAGAACTTCATTGAATCGGGAAATCGTCCGGAATGGATGATTATGAAAGTTATTCCGGTTATTCCGCCGGATTTACGTCCGTTGGTTCCGTTGGATGGTGGCCGTTTTGCGACTTCCGACCTGAATGACCTTTATCGCCGTGTGATCAACCGTAACAACCGTTTGAAACGTCTGATCGAGCTTCGTGCTCCCGGCATCATCGTACGCAATGAAAAGCGTATGTTGCAGGAAGCTGTTGATGCTCTGTTTGATAACGGTCGTCGCGGTCGTGTGATTACGGGTGCCAACAAACGTCCGCTGAAATCTCTGTCGGATATGCTGAAAGGAAAGCAAGGGCGCTTCCGCCAGAACTTGCTCGGCAAGCGTGTCGACTATTCAGGCCGTTCGGTTATTGTTACCGGACCTGAACTGAAATTGCATCAGTGTGGCCTGCCGAAGAAAATGGCTTTGGAACTGTTCAAGCCGTTTATCTACGCACGCCTTGACGCAAAGGGTTATTCCTCAACTGTCAAACAGGCTAAAAAGCTCGTTGAAAAAGAACGTCCGGAAGTATGGGATATTCTCGAAGAAGTTATTCGTGAGCATCCAATTCTTTTGAATCGCGCTCCGACCTTGCACCGCTTGGGCATTCAAGCTTTTGAACCAACCCTCATCGAAGGCAAAGCAATCCAGCTTCATCCGCTGGTTTGTACGGCATTTAACGCCGATTTCGACGGCGACCAAATGGCCGTTCACGTTCCACTGTCGCTTGAAGCCCAGCTTGAAGCGCGCGTTTTGATGATGTCGACAAACAATATTCTGCATCCGGCTAACGGCGCGCCGATTATTGTTCCTTCACAAGACATGGTTCTCGGTCTTTATTACCTGTCGATTGTCTGCGAACATGAACCGGGCGAGGGGATGGCTTTTGGTGACATGGGTGAATTGCAGCACGCTTTGGATAGCAAAGTAGTGACGCTTCACACAAAGATCAAAGGCCGTGTCAAGAGCCTCGACGCGGATGGTAATGTTGTGTCCAAAATATACGATACAACACCGGGTCGCCTTATCATTGGCGAAACTTTGCCGAAGAATCCGAATATCAAATTCGACATTGTCAATCAGGAAATGACTAAAAAGAACATTTCCAAGATGATTGACCATGTTTATCGTCACTGCGGGCAAAAAGAGACTGTCATGTTCTGCGATCGCATCATGTCTCTCGGTTTTGCCAATGCTTGTCGTGCCGGTATTTCGTTCGGCAAGGACGATATGGTTATTCCGGAAAGCAAAGCAAAACTGGTTCAGGAAACCGAGGCTTTGGCCAAGGAATATGAACAGCAATATAATGATGGTCTCATTACGCAGGGCGAGAAGTATAACAAAGTTGTCGATGCATGGGGTAAATGCACCGATCGCGTCGCTGACGAGATGATGAAACGTATTCAGGCGGTTGAATTCGATCCTGTAACAGGACGTCAAAAACCGATGAATTCGATTTATATGATGTCCCACTCCGGTGCTCGTGGCTCGCCGAACCAGATGAAGCAGTTGGGTGGTATGCGCGGATTGATGGCAAAGCCTTCGGGCGAAATCATCGAAACGCCGATCATCTCCAACTTCAAGGAAGGTTTGACCGTGAACGAGTACTTTAACTCGACACACGGTGCCCGTAAGGGACTTGCCGATACAGCTTTGAAGACTGCGAACTCCGGTTATTTGACCCGTCGTCTTGTCGACGTTGCACAAGACGCCATTATCTCCGAGGTCGATTGCGGAACAGATAAAGGCTTGACAATGCAGGCCATCGTCGATGCCGGTCAGGTTGTCGCCTCTCTCGGTCAACGTATCCTTGGTCGTACCGCGCTTCATGATATTATTCATCCGACCACGGGTGAAGTTATTGTTGAAGGTGGCCGCATGATCGAGGAAGCCGATGTTGCCAAGATTGAAGCTGCCGGCATCCAGTCTGTCCAGATCCGTTCGGCTCTGACTTGCGAAACCCGTGTTGGCGTTTGCGCCAAGTGCTATGGTCGTGATTTGGCACGTGGTACACCGGTTAATCAGGGTGAAGCGGTTGGCGTCATTGCGGCTCAGTCGATTGGTGAACCTGGTACACAGCTGACAATGCGTACATTCCACTTGGGCGGTACCGCACAGGTTGTTGATACCTCTTATCTGGAAGCATCCTATGAAGGTAAGGTCGAGTTACGCAATCGTAAGGTTGTTCGCAATTCGGAAGGCCATCTGGTCGTTATGGGTCGTAATATGGCCATTCTTATCAAGGATGAAAACGGCAAGGAACGCGCTTCACACCGCATTACCTATGGTGCTCGCATCTTTGTTGACGATGGTGACATCGTTAAACGCGGGCAACGTATTGCCGAGTGGGATCCGTATACCCGTCCGATCATGACCGAAGTTGAAGGTTATATCGGGTTCGAAGATATGGTTGACGGTCTATCTGTTACAGAAACGACCGATGAATCGACCGGTATTACCAAACGTCAGGTTATCGACTGGCGTGCTAACCCGCGCGGTGCAGATCTGAAGCCGGCCATTGTTATCTATTCTGATAAGAAAGGCAGCAAGATCGCCAAGCTTTCCAAGGGAGGCGATGCCCGCTACATGATGTCTGTGGAGACCGTTCTTTCGGTTGAACCGGGCGCTCATGTGAAGGCTGGTGACGTCATTGGTCGTTTGCCGATGGAAAGCGCCAAGACCAAGGATATTACCGGTGGTCTTCCGCGTGTCGCCGAGCTCTTTGAGGCCCGTCGTCCGAAGGATCATGCCATTATTGCAGAAATTGATGGCACCATCCGCTTCGGGCGCGACTATAAGAATAAACGGCGTATCACAATCGAACCGAATGACGACACGGTTGAACCGGTGGAATACCTCATTCCGAAGGGTAAACCGTTCCATCTGCAGGATGGTGACCAGATTGAAAAGGGTGATTACATCCTTGACGGTAATCCGGCACCTCATGATATTCTGGCAATCAATGGCGTTGAAGCCTTGGCTTCTTATCTCGTCAACGAGATTCAGTCAGTTTATCGTCTCCAGGGCGTCGTGATTAACGATAAGCATATCGAAGTTATCGTTCGTCAAATGCTGCAGAAGGTCGAAATTACCGATTCAGGTGATTCAAGTTATATTCCGGGTGACAATGTTGACCGGATAGAGCTTCAGGAGGTCAATGACCGGCTTATTGAAGAAGGTAAGAAACCGGCAAGCGGTAACCCCGTTCTGCTGGGTATTACCAAAGCTTCGTTGCAGACGCCGTCATTTATCTCGGCGGCATCTTTCCAGGAAACAACACGCGTGCTTACCGAAGCCGCTGTTGCCGGAAAGATCGATACGTTGCAGGGCTTGAAGGAGAACGTCATCGTCGGTCGCCTTATCCCGGCCGGTACCGGTGGCACAATTGCCCAAATCCGTCGTATTGCCACAGCTCGTGACGATCTCATCGTTGACGAACATCGCAAGGCAAGTGGTGGCGAAAAAGCAAATGCCATGTTGTCCGACATGACACGCCCGGCCGCTGAATAAGCTCATATTAAAATAAATAAAAAGCCCGGTTTTTGCCGGGCTTTTTTATTTTGGCATTTGAAACAAATAAGCGATTGCACCGCTTTTCAGATTTTAATGTAGATATTTATTGTAGATATTCTGAAATCTCGATAAAATTCAGATCCGGATCACGCACATAAACCGAACGTATTTTTCCTTTTGCACCGGTTCGCTCGACTGGACCTTCAACAATAGGGCAGTTGTTCTTTTTCAGGTGAGTAATGACTTCATCGATAGGAAGTTTTGATATGAAACAAAGGTCCAAACTACCTGGGACGGGCAGGTGAGCCTTGGGTTCATACTCTTTGCCATATTGATGCAGATTGATCTTCTGATTGCCGAAGCGGAGTGCAAAACGATTTTCCCCGAAAACTTCGAGCTTAAGCTCCAGAATTTCCGTGTAAAAACGCTTGGTTGCTTCGAGATCGAAACAAGTCATCACGATATGATCAATGTGATCTATGAACATAATGGGCCTTCGGTAAATTTGAAAATAGATAACAATGAATAAAATTGTTTCAGACGTTTTAGAAATATTACAATCTATTGTTTCAAGAAACATAAATTCGGTGTTTAAAATCTTTTACGAGTGGAAAATTTAGCGCTCGAAACGATGTAATGAATTGGAAAATTAAATATTTATATGGAAAATTGTATCTTTCACCTTCAAAAGAATGATTGAGTAACCGAAATAAATCGTTAAAAAAAGAACCTGAATTAATGGAAATTTTGACTGGAACCAATTGCAACAATTTTCCCTTCGGTTTTCCTGTACTTTTGCTACCCGAAAACGGTCGTTGTTTAATAGATAAGCTTGCGGGTGCTGGTTTCACGAGTGTTACTAGTAAAACGGTAAACGCATATCTTGCTAAAATTTGCGTGGCTTAGGGGCGTTTGAACAGTAATTGGCGTCATTCTCGCGGATGACCACCACTATATATATCGTTAAAAGTTCAATCATTTCGGAAATTCAAAGCGAAATAGTGATCTGTCGTCGCGAGGTTGAAAATCGTCGCATGGGTTGCGATTGGTTAAGTTTTGTCCCCGTCGGTATAGCTGCAATTAATGCTATTATGGGGACAGAACTTCCAAAAACGGATATCTGATGAAACTCTTTGCCGGAAAACGCTAGTTCTTGAACTTGGTGTATCGTTTCCCTTGATCGCAAAGAACGGCGACGACGACAATGATCGCCGAGCACATTAAAATTAAAGACACTGCGGATGTAGAATTGTTCGGTGAAGCTGCGACGAGCCCCAAGGCGCTCATTGGTGCCAAACCGCCTGCAATTGCTGTTCCGAGTTCACGACCCGTTCCGACGCCTGTGGACCTGGTTTCGACAGGAAATTGACGGCTTAAAAATGATCCTTGCGGCGCAAACATCATCGGCGCCAGGATACCTGTAGCGATAGCAAGTGCAAGGTAGATCAGAAGGTGATTGCCGCTTTCAAGCAACATCATGAAGGGATAAGCAAAGGCAATAGAGAGAATACCACCAGTAGCCAAAACAGCTTTGCTACTCCAACGATCGCATAACCAGCCGAATGCAGGAACGGAAAAAATGGCTATGAAGCTTGCAATTGTTATCGAAAGTGATGTGGTTTTCGCACTTACATGCTGATATTCGACAAGGTAAGCGAGTGAAAAAGTTTTAAAAATATAACTTAATGCATTGTATCCGATAGCTACGAAAAAGACGACTAAGAGACCTTTGTAACTATATTTGAATACGTCTTTTAAAGGCGTGTTGTGTTGGGTGTGTTCCTTTTTCATATCAACGAATTCGGGTGTTTCAGGTAATTGACTGCGAACCCATAAGCCGACAAAAACGAGTACAATCGACAACAGAAAGGGTATTCGCCACCCACCGGAGAGTAGAAAATCATCACCATGAATAGTTAGTATAAAGATAATTCCCGAAGATAGAAGAAGCCCGAGATTTAATCCTAAAGCGGGCCAGGCACCTTGCCTTCCACGTCTGGTCTTCGAAGCGTGTTCATATGAGGTTACAGCCGCTCCCGCCAATTCTGCACCGGCTCCAAGCCCTTGAATAATTCTTATTGCAACAAGTAGAACCGCACTCCAGATGCCCAACTTTTCATAAGACGGGATGAGACCAATCAGGGCGGTACATGTTCCCATCATACAAAATGTCACAAATAACATTTGTTTACGACCGTAACGATCTCCGAAATATCCAAAGAACATACCGCCGATTGGCCGAGCAAGAAAACCGATCGCAAAAGTGGCAAACGCTTTCAATGTGGCTGATTGTGTGTCTGAACTGTCGAAAAATACACGGCCGAATACGATTGATGCCATAGTTGCATACAGATAGAAATCATACCATTCCAACATCGACCCGACGATTGTGGCTGTCGCAACTTTTCTATTGCGCTTTTTTGCTTCAACTTCCGTTTCACCGATTATTACACTCATCTCAAGCTCCTCCCATACCGCGAACGTTGTCCTCTAGCGTGTGAATGGTATGCGCTGATGTAAAACGACCACTCAACTTTATCGCGATTAATATTGCCAGTTATCATGTTGTATGATAACTTGACAAGTCAATTTGATAATTATCAAAATGGAAAATCCGGTCAATTTTTCGGGAGGAAACAAGTGGCAGTTTATGATTTTTGTGTTGTCGGTGCTGGAATTGTCGGTTTGTCGACCGCTATGCAGTTATTGCAAAAATATCCGCAAAAGAAACTCGTCCTCATTGAGAAGGAGGAGGGGCCGGCATTCCATCAAACCGGGCATAATAGCGGGGTCATTCATGCAGGCGTGTATTACGCTCCTGGCAGTTTAAAAGCGCAATTTTGTAAAGAGGGATTGGCAGCGACTATCGCTTTTTGCAAGTCGCATGATGTCCGTTTTGAACAATGCGGTAAACTGATTGTTGCTACCAACCCGATAGAACTCGAACGGCTTGATGCACTCGAACAACGAGCAACTAAAAACGGTTTAAATCTCGAAAGAGTGGACAAGGGATGGATAAAGGAAAACGAACCATCTATTTCGGGTGTAAGCGGGTTGCTTGTTAAGGATACCGGTATTGTTGACTATCCCGGTATGTGTAAAGCAATGGCGAATGAAATTATTCGTTTGGGGGGAGAAATTCGCTACAATACGGCATGTTTGGCTATAGCAGAAAAAACCGATTGTGTCGTTGTAGGCAGTTCTTCCGGAACTATAGAAGCTCGATATCTCATTGTCTGTGGTGGACTGCAGGCGGATCGCCTCGCCAAAATGGCGGGTTTGAAGATAGATTTCCAGATTATCCCTTTTCGTGGAGACTATTTTCGTTTGTCATCGCGCTTAAAAAATTTGCCCAAACATCTTATTTATCCGGTACCTGATCCCGACCTTCCTTTTTTGGGGGTTCATCTAACAAGAATGATTAATGGTGCTACTACTGTCGGGCCCAACGCATGTTTGGCACTGGCACGCGAGAAATATTCCCGATTTGCTTTCAATTTTAAAGACGCCCTATCAATGGTGTCTTTTGCCGGTCTCTGGCACGTATTGTGGAACAATAGAAAGTCGGCTTTTTCCGAGCTGGAAAGCAGTTTTATGCCGAAACAATATCTCAAGTTGTGTCAGAAATACTGTCCCGAACTGAAAATTGAGGATTTGCAGCCTTATCCTTCAGGTATAAGGGCTCAAGCAGTTTTGTCCAATGGAGAAATGGTCCACGACTTCTTGATAAGACAGACAGCACGTATGATACATATTTGCAATGCACCTTCACCAGCAGCTACTGCATCATTACCGATCGGTCGGCACATCGTTTCTCTCGTTGAGAAAATGGATGTTTAAAACGATAAAATTATCTTCATTGAAAGTTTAAGCTCAAAATAAACGAAAGTATTTTGTATAAAAATTTATATTTGAAATATGACAAATATTATTTTTTAATTTCCAAAAAATCAGTTCCATCGCTTGAAATTGAAGGACAATATTGGATGTCGAAATATTTTTATGAAGTTTATTTGGAAAAATTATTGGAAGTAAAAATTCATTGTTGTTGAAATGCTCATTGGAAAAATGGCTAGAGTGAAGTCAATTTCCAGAGTCGTCAGACGGTAAATTCTTGTTTTGTTGAAAAAATTACGTAAATTGGAGTTGCAATGGCTATGTTGCAAGTTCTGGCGGGTGAACCAAAAGAAGAGTTTCGGGTGATGGACAAAAATAATTTAAAAGCCGCTACGACAAACGGCAAATCAAACGATACGACGAATTATCCACCAGTAAGAAGAAGAGCGACATTGGCAGATCAGATCGTTGATGTGTTGCGTTCCCGAATTACGTCCGGAAACTTGGCCGTTGGGGATCAACTGCCGACCGAACAACAACTTTCTGATGGTTTTCAGGTCAGCCGGGCAGTGGTGCGGGAGGCTATTGCACGTTTGAAACAAACAGGACTGATCAGAACACAGCAGGGCCGCGGAGCTTTTGTGATCAAGCCGAATAACTCGGCAGAATTTTTAAAACTCGATTTTCATTCGTGTATAGAACCCTCTCATGTGATGGAGCTAAGGCGTGTCATCGAAGTTGCCGCGGCCAGATTTGCTGCACAAAGACGTACGGATGACGATATTGCCCGTCTTGATCGCGAGATAGCAATTCTGGAAAATGCAGGTAACGATCTTGACCAGCGTGTAGAAGCAGATATTAGGTTCCACCAAGCTATTGCCGTAGCAAGTGGAAATCCGCTTTTTGTACTGGTTTTAGAAAAATTGCACGAAACAATGACGGATTTTTTGAAGCTTGCTCATGGGAACACAAGCAAAGTGGCCGGAGCGTTTCAAGCTGCGGAAAAGGAACATCGGGCAATTGCCGAGGCAATATTGAACGGCGATAAAGATAATGCGGGTAACGCTATGCTAAAACATTTGGAACGGTCGGCTATCAGGCTTTCCATTTTTAAATAATCTAGCTGATTTTTAAATTATATTTTTCATCAGATCAATGATTGTTCTCGTCGTGATCGTGGTCGCCGATCTCTATATTTGCGTCGTCAAGCGTGAGCTCGTGACGTTCGCAAGTTTCATACATCCAGTTGGTAAATTTCACTTTCAAACCGTTGAGAGAATAAAGGTCGGTATAGTAAATCCGGTTTGTGGCCATACACCATGGCACATCTTTTTCGTCGATGCCTGATTGTTTGTGAAGAAGCTCTGTCACATAAGCAATGCCTTCGTCGCAGCTCTTTGTACGACAGTAATTCTTATCTTGCGCAAATGCATAAAGTTCCGAGCGGCCAAGTTGGTTGACAAGGCTATCGAACGATAAAGGAATAGCGGCAATGATAACGACTACGACGATGCCAACGATCCATTTTTTTTTATGCATGATGGCACACCTCAGAAGGAGTGAATGATCAAACTTCGTAATTTTCATACATTAAACGGAATTCTAAACTTGTTGTAGAGCATAATTGCATCACTTTGGTTAAAAACGATGTGCCCATACTCCTATTGCTTGTCAAAAAGCGATCAATATTCACCCCTTTTTACTGATTGGAACAGTGGTCTCACTCGAACTATATATTGGAAAGCCGAAAGTATGATCGGGCATTTATTGCCCGACTGGCACTAGTCGTAAAATTATGACTGCTGTTTTCCGGCCGGAAGTTTTTAGCATATAATTGAACTTTGACGCGGTTTTTTATCGGCACTCTATTGCATCATTGCTTTTGGAAGCTATGGTAGAAGAAAAAGGGAAACATTTTGAGGCTCGACGAATTTACGACAATGCCTTGTCTGGTAAGCATATGCATGAATATTACTCGATAGGTGAACTCACACGGGAGTTTGGGGTAACAACGCGGACATTGCGTTATTATGAAGATCAAGGATTAATCGTTCCGATGCGTCGTGGTCGTACCCGGCTTTACACCGAGCTTGATCGTCATCGTCTTCAACAGATATTCAGGGCCAAGCGACTTAATTTTTCCTTGGCTGAAATTGCCTCGCTGCTCACTGTTACGAATGCGCCGCTTGACGACGCCATTGAAGTGGAGAATGTCCTTCAAGAGATTAAAGAAAAACGTGAGGATTTGCGACAGATGCGCCGTGATATTGATGATTCACTTCACGAGCTCGAGCGGATTGAAGAAATTTGTTTCGAGCGCTTGGCAGAACGTGATGTCAATCGCTAAGTGAACATTGTTTCACCGCGCTTGATCATAAATTTTACCAATGTTATTCCATTTTACCTATAATTCTTCCCCAGCATTCATTGACAGGCTTTTGTAGCCGGTCATCATCCTCGGTTATTTCACCTTTCGAGAAAGCCGGAATAAGGTTCTGTTCCTCTATTTTGTCAAATACGCAGCCACAAAAATTGGTACATAAGCGGTTATCGGGCTGGCTCTGATGACATTCGTTGACACAGGCATTTTCCATTGGTGCTCGCAATGCATCGGGTGAAGGAGGGAAGATGAGAGAAATGCAATATAAAACAGAAAGCAAGATTGGCTGGTGAACGAGATAGAATATCAGACTGTGGCGGCCGATCAGTTGAAGAAATGTGTTGAGCCAATGTGGAGCAATGCCGTTTTGCAAACAGGAAAGCAGGTCAAAACGATAGCAAATGCGTGCGACTGTTAGTCCGAGAAGTGCCGCAGCAAACCACGGAAAAACAGGAACATAGTCGAATGAAGGGCGGGGATAAGTCGAAAGTCCAAGCCACAAAAAATAGGGGGCATTGAATAGATCCGATTTGAACATCAATGGTAAAATTGCAAATATCGCAAGTGCTATAAAATTCAACCAGATTGGAGTGTAGAGAAAAAACAGCCCGATAATGCTTGCGAAAGCGATCTCGTGCAATATACCGAAATAGATAAAGCCTTGCGGCATTATAAAATAGGTAGCAAGTGACACAAGAAATGCAGCAAGAACAATAATAAGCAGACGACGGGAAAATGCCTTAGGATGGAGTTTTTTACCTTGGGCGAGGAACAGACTAAATCCCGAAATAAACAGAAAGCAAAAAGCAACGACGCGGGCGAGTAGACGTAGGCTGCCTTCGGCCGGAATTTGCGGCGCTAAATAGGAAAAATAGCTCAAATCCCAACTGAAATGGTAAATGACCATGCCGAGGAGAGCAAGTCCACGGAAGAGATCAACCTTTTGTAATCGCTTTTTAATCGTTTCAGGCTGGTTCATATTGGCATCCTTTGCTATCTATTTATCATAAAGTTCAAGCTTTGCTTGTCTGAAATAGAGTGGTTTACGCAATTTCCTGTGGGTGAAACGTTTAAAATGGCAAAGATCGAAAACTTTTATGATGTTGTGAAAAGCCGCAAATCAATTCGCGCTTACCTTGAAAAAGATGTCGACCGGAAATTGGTAGAAGAGATACTGGAGTTGTCTTCGCGCGCACCTTCCGGAGCCAATATTCAGGCTTGGCAAGTCATCGTGCTCCATAATGGAGCATTAATAAAGCTTGGTCGGAAACTTTTTGATATGTCGGTCGCAGGAATAAAAGAAGAGCCTGAATATCAATTCTATCCCAAATCATGGCGCGAGCCTTATCTGGCAAGGCGGCGCAAAGTTGGCTGGGATCTTTACCGTTCACTCGGTATAGCACGTGGCGAACGGAGCAAAATCGAACGCCAACAAGCCAGAAATTTTATGTTTTTCGGAGCACCCGTAGGTCTTATTTTTACGATGGATCGCGATATGGAGCTTGGAAGTTGGCTTGACCTTGGAGGTTTTATCCAAACAATCGCGCTTGTTGCCCGCAGTTTTGGCCTTGATAGCTGTATTCAGGCAGCGTTTTCGGAATATCACAAAACAATATCGAAAGAGCTTGATATTTCCCCGGAAAGGCAAATTATTTGCGGACTTGCTTTAGGATATAGGGATGAGAGTGCACCGGAAAACAACTTTCCTACAGAACGCGCGCCTTTGAAGGACTTCGTTCGCTTTATCGAGTGAATTATGTGGCGAGGATACCTTATTCTTAAGTCCGAAAGCTTGTTTGACCGCTAATAAAATTTTGTGGAAAAGAAAATTTTATTAATAATTTTTTATCGTTGTGTATTTCGCATTTCACAGTTATAGCATGCACCATTCACGACATATGTTGGTCATTTCACCGGCTTTGAAGGTGCTTTATGGATGAAATCATCGAAAAATCTTGTTGGAGCATCGCTATTAAAGCAACGATAGCTCTCGTTGCGATTATCCTGATTGTTTATCTGACTGTCGGTTTTTAAAGTAATCTCTTTCATTCAAGGTCACATCACTTTGAATGTTGATGTGTTCGTTTAATCCTATGTTTCTTTCAGTATTTGAACTTTTTAAAATCGGAATAGGCCCGTCGAGCTCTCATACAATGGGCCCAATGACGGCAGCCAATATGTTCCTTGAAGAAATTCTCTCGAATAATTGGCCGAAGCCGACCCATTCTTCAATTGTGCATTTGCGAGCGTCGCTCCACGGGTCACTCGCTTTTACCGGAATAGGTCACGCTACCGATCGGGCGGTTATACTCGGCTTACTCGGCGAAACGCCGTCGACCGTCAATCCCGATGCAATGGACGACCTTGTCCGGTCGGTTCGCGAAAAAAAGGAAGTCCATCCCGAAGGCCATCCCGCTTACCGGTTCGATCCTTCTACAGACTTGGTGTTCGATCGGAAAACACCTCTGCCGGGGCATACAAATGGCCTCGTTTTCGAAGGCCTTGACGAGTTGCAAAATGTTCTTTTGCGTCGCGTTTATTATTCGATCGGTGGCGGTTTTGTTTTGACCGAAGACGAGATAAACCGCGTTGAAATTACCAATACAAGTGACAACCGAGCAGTGCCTTACCCTTTCGCGAGCGCACGCGTTATGTTGGAAATGGCTGCAAAGTCGGGTATGACAATTGCCGAAATGAAACGCGCCAATGAAGAAACGCTTGTATCTCGTGAAAAGCTTGATGAGGGATTAGACAATATATTTTTTGCGATGAAATCATGTGTTGAACGCGGGCTCAGCCATGACGGAGAATTGCCGGGCGGCCTCCATATAAAAAGGAGGGCGAAAAAGCTTTACGAAAAGCTTGTTCATGATAGTAAAAATAACCAGTTAAGCCCTTTGGCTGCAAATGACTGGCTATCAACATATGCCATTGCGGTGAATGAAGAAAATGCCGCAGGAGGGCGTGTCGTGACAGCACCGACAAATGGTTCTGCGGGCGTCATACCTGCTGTGCTCAGCTATTATTTACGTTTTTGTGCAGGGGCGGGAAAGGGCGGCATTCGCGATTTTCTTTTAACAGCCGCGGCGATAGGCGGAATTATTAAATATAACGCCTCGATTTCCGGAGCAGAAGTTGGCTGTCAGGGGGAGGTCGGATCTGCCTCGTCGATGGCGGCAGCCGGCTTGACAGCAGCCTTGGGAGGTACACCGAAGCAGATCGAAAATGCTGCTGAAATCGCGCTCGAACATCATTTGGGAATGACGTGCGATCCTGTTGCAGGTCTCGTTCAGGTACCGTGTATCGAGAGGAACGCTATGGGAGCGGTCAAGGCGGTTACCGCTGCTTCGCTAGCTCTTCACGGTGATGGAAGCCACTTTGTTACATTGGATGCTTGTATCAAAACCATGCGGGAAACCGGTCATGATATGAGCGACAGATATAAAGAAACGAGCAAAGGCGGTCTTGCGGTGAACGTTACAGATTGTTAAATCATACAACATGACGCTTCACATGGTAAAATTATGCGTTGGTTGTTCTTCAATAGAGGAGCTTGCAGCCTGGATCGATTTTCGCTTTGGAGGGTTACGTGCGTCGAGCGAAAAGGAAGAACAATATCATATCACGCGTATGGTACCCAAAAGGATTGACGAACTTCTTGATGGCGGTTCACTCTATTGGGTTATGAAAGGCAATATTCAATGCCGACAAAGATTTTTGGATATACGGCCGTTTACTGATGATGAAGGTGTTCGTCGTTGCAAACTTGTGCTTGAACCGAAAATTGTCCCGACGGAATGGCAGCCAAGGAGGGCATTTCAAGGGTGGCGTTATTTAAAAGCCGACGATGCCCCGAAGGATGAACTCGACAATAGCAAAAATCGCATGCCTGCCGACTTGAAACAGGAGCTTGCCGATTTGGGGCTGTTATAGCCGCGACGCTGTTGTCTTCATCGTATATTTTCGTTCCAGCGGTGCCGGCATTCAAACTGTGCCGGTTTTTTTAATTATAGGCAGAGCATATTCAAATATTGGTAGATCCGAGGCGAAGTTTTACTCCGAATGATCCGCTAGGACTTGCCAAACGAAGGTGAATTCTTACCGGTGGTAATGCCATGCGACGGTTACGCTGGGTCTGGCAGATCAAAAGCCCCAAAAGAGAACGGGTGTTCAAACCGTTCGGGGCAGCTTTAAGGCTGTGCAATTTTAATGCCGCCTGTTGTAGCGACCGTAAAGTGAGGAGAGGGCTTTCAAAACCGTGAGAACGGAAGTTTGACGCCATATCAGTTGCATTTGCCATAGCTCGATTACCTTTTACGCAAAACTCAGACATTGTTATTGTGTTATCGCATAGCAGTTAAAATTTGCTTTCTTTAGAACGGCGCATGCGTCCCAAGCGGATTTTTTTGTATTAAAACCGACAAAACGGGCGCGATAGTAACGTTGCCCGTCTTTGTCGAAGATTTGGGTATAGGGTTTGGCATTCGAAAGGGCGGTGCGTGCGGCATCTGCTGCGCTGGAAAGCATATCGGTTGCCTGTTGCTGGTTAGGTAACGAACCGATCTGGATTGCCCAGCCATTTTGCCCGGAACCTGCGTTCGCAGGAGCCGATGCGGTAATGACCGGATCAATAGCGTTCGGCTCCGTTGATTTTTCTCGAGGTTTCGAAACGACCGCCTGATTGACTTGTTCGACAGCCGGAGCTGTCTTTGCAGAGGTATTGGCGAGCGCAGTCAAAACATCGGAACTTTTTGCAGTACTTTTGACATCCGACGAATTTTTAAGCGTTGCGATTTCATCTGTCTTGACGGCAGTTGTGTCGGATTTTGTAGGAGTTGCTACAGCCTTTGCATTGGCAACAATAACGGGCGCGTCGGCTTTAGCAGCAGGAATCGGAGCTTTATGTGCTTCCGGCAGATCATATTGCGTTGCAGCTATGAGAGGAGCACGCGTTTTTCCGCGACTGGCTTCCGGTAAATAGCGGCGCAAAAGTTCTGCCATATGCACGTCGCGCAAAGCTGACGAACGCCCACCCATGACAACTGCGACGATCGAACGCCCGTCAAGACGCATGGATGTTGCCAGATTTGATCCCGACATGCGTGTGTAACCGGTTTTAATACCATCGACGCCCTTCATATCGCGAACAAGGCGATTGTGTCCGTTGATGGTCTGTCCGCGAAACTGAAAACTTGTCGTCTTGAACCAGTCATACTGTTTCGGAAAATGTTCGCGTAAAGCAAGTGACAAAATGGCCAGATCGCGGGCGGTCGAATAGTTGTTTTCGTCCGGCAGCCCGGAGGCGTTGGCAAAATTGGTATTCATCATACCAAGTCGGCGTGCTTTTGCTGTCATAATCTGGGCAAAACGGGGCTCGGAACCGCCAAGATATTCACCAATTGCTGTTGCGACATCGTTTGCCGATTTTGTTATCAGTGCTTTCGCCGCAAGTTCGGCGGGAATTGTTTGACCGGGCCTGAAACCGATTTTTGTGGGAGGACGCGAGGCCGCGTAAGCAGAAACCGGAATCGGCGTGTTTGGCGTAACGCGACCGGATTGCATCGCTTCGAAAAGCAAATATAGTGTCATCATTTTAGTAAGTGATGCCGGATAGCGCCGGGCGTTACCGTTCACTTCAAACAGTGTTCGTCCGGTATTGGCATCAATTACGATGGCTGCATATTTATCGGCGTAGGCACTTTGCGGAGCAGCGTGTGCTACAGTAACCGAAAAAGAGAATACGAATGTTGCAATGGCGGCTTTTTTTATAAAGTTAGCTACTTTTTGGTAGGCTCTTTGCACTTTTAATAACCCTTGAATTCGCCAAACAGAATTTGCGCCAGAGTTATCCCCTGTCGCCTCGTTTTGCCGAACACTAGTCTGACAGCGTTACCAATTTATTTATAAGGGAATATTTTTTAACGAAAATTTGTCGATCAGGGGCTGCGGTTATTGGTGGAAAATGGTGTAAAGAGTTATCGAACTCGTTGGTCGAGGACTTATAATTTATAAAAAACCTATTACATAAAGTGCATCTCTTGGAAAGAAACGTTACGGTGGCAAAAGGTAATTTGGAAAAATTGAATGGCGGTCATAACGGGAAGGAAGGCGTGGATCAGGAGAGCTTTGAATCCGGAGTTGCGACAAAAACACTTCCGAAAGTAAAAAGGCCGGATTTTTATCGTGTTCTTCTGTTGAACGATGATTACACGCCTATGGATTTTGTTGTATTTGTATTGCAAAAATTTTTTCGCAAAAATCGCGAAGATGCAACACGGATCATGCTCAATGTCCACCACACAGGGGTCGGTGAATGCGGTGTCTATTCTTATGAGGTGGCCGAGACAAAAGTCGCGCAGGTCATGGATTGCGCCCGTGAAAACCAGCATCCTCTACAATGCGTTATGGAAAGAAAGTGAACGCCCATGCCCTCTTTTACAACCAGTCTTGAGAAGACTCTCCATAGAGCGCTTATGATAGCGAGCGACGCGCATCAGGAATATGCGACGCTCGAACATCTGTTATTGGCTTTACTCGACGACGTTGATGCAAAAGCAGTGATCGAGGCTTGCAACGTCGACATTGAACAATTGCGCTCGCGTTTAACGCAGTATGTACAGTCTGAACTTGATTCGCAAATCGGCGATGACGAGGATACGAAACCGACGAACTCGTTCCAACGCGTCATCCAGCGCGCTGTTATTCATGTTCAATCAGCAGGGCGCGATATTGTGACAGGGGCCAATGTGCTTGTGGCAATTTTTGCTGAACGGGAAAGTTTCGCTGCCTATTTTCTGCAGGAACTCGGAATGACGCGTTACGATGCCGTGAACTTTATTTCCCATGGAATCGCGTCGGAGAATGGAGCCGCCGGTTTTCCGCTTGATGATGCTGATGAAGAAGTATCCAATGCACAATCGGCATCGAAAGAAAACAGCGCGCTCTCGGCTTATTGTGTCAATCTCAACGATCGTGCGCGTCAAGGCAAAATTGATACGTTGATCGGTCGCAATAAAGAAATTGCGCGGACCATCCAGATATTATGTCGCCGTTCAAAGAACAATCCGCTTCTCGTGGGAGATCCCGGTGTCGGCAAGACTGCGATTGCCGAGGGGTTAGCCAAGCGCATAGTTGATGGTGAAGTACCGGAAGTTTTAAGCAATGCAAAGATTTTTTCACTCGATATGGGAATGCTTGTCGCAGGAACCCGTTATCGGGGTGATTTTGAAGAACGTTTGAAACAGGTTGTCAAAGAACTTGAAAATTATGACGGCGCCATTCTCTTTATTGACGAAATCCATACGCTCATCGGAGCAGGGGCAACGTCGGGCGGCAGTATGGATGCGGCCAATTTATTGAAGCCGGCACTCTCTTCAGGGTTAATCCGTTGCATAGGGTCTACAACTTATAAGGAATATCGCCAGATATTTGAAAAAGACCGTGCCTTGGCACGGCGTTTCCAGAAAATCGACGTGAATGAACCTTCTATTGACGATGCAATCGAAATATTGAAGGGTTTGAAGCCTTATTTCGAGAATTTTCATCAGATAAAATATACCGATGATGCGATGAAAGCGTCAGTCGAACTGTCGTCGCGTTATATGTCCGACAGGAGGCTTCCTGACAAGGCAATTGATGTCGTCGATGAGACTGGCGCAGCGCAAATGCTTTTGCCTAAAAACAAACGGAAAAAAACCATTGGCGTTAAAGAAATCGAGGAAACAGTTGCAACAATGGCGCGTATTCCTCAAAAAACGATTTCAAGGGATGATCGCAAAACTCTGGCAAATCTCGAAAAAGAACTGAAAAGCGTTGTTTACGGTCAAGATAAAGCGATCGCCGCACTGACGTCATCTATCAAACTTGCTCGTGCAGGACTCAGAGAGCCGGACAAGCCAATCGGAAGCTATCTGTTTTCCGGTCCGACGGGTGTCGGTAAAACCGAGGTTGCCAAACAGCTGGCGGCTTCATTGGGGATTGAATTGTTACGATTCGATATGTCGGAATATATGGAGCGGCATACCGTTTCGCGGTTGATCGGTGCACCGCCCGGATATGTCGGATTCGATCAGGGTGGTTTATTGACCGATGCTGTCGACCAAAATCCGCATGCGGTGCTTTTGCTTGACGAGATCGAAAAAGCGCATCCGGATCTTTATAATATCCTGTTGCAAGTGATGGATCACGGTAAACTCACTGACCACAACGGAAAACAGATTGATTTTCGCAACATCATTCTTATCATGACAACGAATGCTGGTGCAGTGGATATGGCAAAATCGGCAATCGGTTTTGGGAAAACCCAACGTGAAGGTGATGATGTAGAGGCGATCAATCAGCTGTTTCCTCCGGAATTCCGCAATCGTCTTGACGCTATCATTCCGTTTGCACCTTTGTCCGAACCGATTATCCATCAAGTTGTACAAAAGTTCATTTTGCAGCTTGAAGCGCAACTTGCAGATCGCGAAATAACTTTCGAGTTGAGTGAAGGTGCAACCAAATGGCTTGCTGACAAAGGCTATGATTCACGTATGGGAGCACGTCCTTTATCGCGGGTTATTCAGGAATATATCAAGAAACCGCTGGCTGAGGAAATATTGTTCGGAAAGCTCCGCCATGGTGGAACGGTAAAAGTCATGACTGATAAATCCGAAAAGAACAAGCTTGCTCTCGAAATTATCAGTAACGAACCGGATGCAAATAGAAAACCGGTAAGAGCTGCTAAAACAGCCAGGGCACGTGTGAAAAAACCGACACCGGCAGATTGAGCTGTTGATTATAACTCGTTATTCATATCGGGATTAGAGTTCTCCGGTTCAAATTGCCTATTAAAAAGCCTGTCTTAAAGTCCTTAAGACAGGCTTTTCCTGTTTTTATTGACGAGTGGATCTGTTTGTCAGATAGAAAACTCCGCGCTCTTTGAAATGTATTTAAAGAGCGGCACGAATTTTCGCTGCTGATTCTTCCAGTGTTTTTGTGTCAACCGGTTCGCCGCTATGCGGTTTTAGCGGTACATCGTTAAAGCGCGGAATAACGTGAAAATGAAGATGAAAAACGGTCTGTCCGCTTGCCGGTTCATTGAACTGCATAACTGTCACGCCATCTGCGTTGAAAGCTTTTTTCACAGCTTTGGCAATTTTCTGAACCACTTTGATAATTTTCGTAAGTGTTTCAGGATCTGCATCCAACAGGTTTCTCGAGCCTTTACGCGGGACAATCAAAGTGTGCCCTTTTCCCTGAGGCATAACATCCATAAAGGCAATGACATCATCATCTTCATAAACGCGAATGGACGGAATCTCTCCTCGGATCAATTTCGCAAAAATATTATTTTCATCGTAAACTTGCTGCATTTTTCTCCTCGCTTGATAAGTTAATAAAAATTTACAACTATTTCATTTTAAACACGAATTCATTGTTTCAAGGTTTGAAACTTTCAAATATCATCTGGTCGGCGTTGACTTTAGCCCGCTCCCATTCTGCCGGATTATGAATGGTCCATGCAAGCACAGGCATTGCAAGCTTTTCACGTGCAAATCTAACAAACGGGTTTGCCAACTGACGAAAATTGTAGGCAACGAACTCCATATCATGAGCAAACATTGCAAAGTGTTCCTCAATTTCGGATCGCCGGTTTCCTTCGGCTTTTATCCCGTGAGGAATTGCGTGATCGGCAAAACGCATGCGGCGCAATATATGGACATCTTGAGACATCATCGCCGAATTATTCGGATATGAGATCAAAAGCTCCGTCACCCGCGAGATAAGACCGGCATCTTCTCCGTCATTGCCTTCAAGATTTATGAGAACAGGCACTTTTCCCGATATATTTTGCAGAAGTTCTTCAAGTGTGAGAATGTGTTGCAAGTGCTTATCCGCACAAATTTTTGCAATTTCGGATGACCGCAAATCAATGATGCGCTTTTTTTGACCAAACAATTGTTCAAGCGAAGTTTCATTGAAGACCATGGGGACTCCGTCATGAGACAATTGGACATCACAACAAATGCTATAATCCTGAAGCGTTGCCAGCTCGAAAGCGGGCAGCGTATTTTCCAGAACCGACTTGTCAGTTCCATGAAGTCCACAATTTGCAAAGGGCCTTTTTGTTAACCAGTCAAGCCGCATCGCTCAGATTTCCAGAATTGCTTCGACTTCCACTGGAACGTCCATGGGAAGTGAAGCAACTCCGACAGCCGAACGGGCATGTTTTCCTTTTTCCCCCAAGACATTGACAAAAAGATCCGAGGCGCCGTTGGCAACTTGTGGAATGTCGGTAAAATTCGGATCGGTCGCTACAAAAGCGGTAACCTTTACGACTTGTTTGACTTTGCTCAAATCACCAAGCGCGGCTTTCGCTTGCGCGAGAATGTTGATTGCACAAGCTTCTGCAGATTTTTTTGCTTGTCCCGCATTCACAGTTCTGCCGACTTTACCAATTGCAACGGGTTTGCCGTTGCTCAGCGGAAGTTGTCCGGAAATATAAAGTTGGTTACCGGATTTTCTGGCTGTCACATAGTTGGCTACAGGTTGTACAGCAGCGGGAATTGTGATGCCAAGTTTTTGTAAACGGCTTTCAATCGTATCAGACATTTTTACCTCTTTTCCCGTTATTTATATTTTGCTCAATAACGCATTTCTTCGAACATGGAAATGCGATCTTGAAAAAAGAAATTTACTCGCTTTCAAACTAGCATATATGATAACCCCGAGCTTAAGTAAAAAACAGGAATATGCGGATGCCGAAATTTCTTTTAGCTATTATTTTATCTTTTATGGGGCTTGGCATTGCGCAGGCCGAAGATAAAATTCTTATGGTGCCGCATCTTGCCATCTATGATTTGCAGCTCGAAAATGCGTCGGATAAATCGGGCATTACCGGCCTGGTCGGTCGTATGGCCTATGAATTCAATGGCTCTTCTTGCGAGGGCTATACCACCCGTTTCAGGTTCGTGACGCGCATCAATATGGCCGATTCACCCGCCCGCTTGACCGACCAGCAGATGACCAGTTTTGAAGCGGCAAATGGCAAAGAGTTCCGTTTTGTAAGCAAAACGATTATTGATCAGGACGTAACAAGCGAAACGGATGGCGTTGCAAAAATTGCTAACGGCAATATGACCGTCAGTTTAAAGAAGCCGAAAGAGACAAAAGTCAAATTGAAATCGGCGGCATTTCCGACAATCCAGACCGAAGAGGTGATCCGTCAGGCAAAAGCCGGGCGCCATTTCTACCGTACAGTGCTATTTGACGGTTCCGATGATGCCGACCGATTGACAGAAGCCACCGTTGTTGTGGGGGATAAGGTTGAGGGAAAGCCCGATAATGAAACGAAAATGATGGGAAAACTCGGCAAAGAACCTTATTGGCCTGTAACTATTTCTTATTTCAACGATGATGAAAACCAGGATGGGCTGCCAGTCTATCGGACGAGCTTTTTTCTTTACGAAAACGGCGTGACGCGTGACCTTGTAATGGATTACGGAAATTTTTCAGTGAGAGGTAAATTACAAACATTCAAATTGTTCGACATACCGACGCAAAAAGACGGTTGCAAAGATTGAACGAATGTCAATTGCCTAACTGAAGCTGTTTAAATCAAGCGACGTTGTTTGAATTTTTGTCTCTTTTGACAGATAATTACCGGATTTTTCTGAAAAGACTTGAAACTTGTTTCGATATCACCTAACTAGCCAAGTATTCCACACACGGAAATAGGGTAATTGCGGGAGAAATCCGTAATTTTCCGCCGGTGGCAGGTTTTACTGCCTCATTCCGTGGAGGTTCAACCGGAAAGGATAAAGAAATGGCATTGCCAGATTTTACTATGCGCCAGCTTTTGGAAGCAGGTGTTCACTTCGGTCACCAGACACATCGCTGGAATCCGAAAATGGCTCCCTATATTTATGGGCAGCGCAATAACATTCACATTATCGATCTTGCACAGACGGTTCCATTGCTTCACAACGCTTTGAAGGTGGTTTCGGACACTGTTGCTCGTGGTGGTCGCGTGCTTTTCGTAGGCACCAAGCGTCAGGCATCCGACATTATTGCCGAAGCAGCAACCCGTTCGGCTCAATACTATGTCAATGCACGCTGGCTCGGCGGCATGTTGACCAACTGGAAAACGATTTCGAATTCTATTCAGCGTTTGCGCAAGCTTGACGGAATTCTTGCCAATGAAGCACAAGGGTTCACCAAAAAAGAACGCCTCAATATTGAGCATGATCGCGATAAACTTAATCGTGCACTTGGTGGTATCAAAGATATGGGGTCGGTTCCGGACCTTCTTTTTATCATCGACACAAATAAAGAGAAAATCGCAATTGACGAAGCCAAGCGCCTCGGAATTCCGGTGGTAGCAATTATCGATACCAATTGTGATCCGGATAATATCGATTATCCGATTCCCGGTAACGACGACGCATCACGTGCTATCGCACTCTATTGCGATCTTATTTCCAAGGCTGCACTGGATGGTATTGCCCGTCAGCAAGGTGCTATGGGCGTTGATCTTGGCGCTCAGGCGGAAGCACCGGCCGAGCCTGCTTTGGAAACCGAAACTAAAGAAGCAACTCCTGCCGCAGAATAAAGAATAAAACGGTGCCCTTATTAATAAGGGCATCTTAAATCAAAGATATTAGGTCGCGGGCGTGTTGAGGAATAATCCTTGCACGCTTTCGCTGTTATTAAGATTAAGAGGCAAATATGAGCATTACCGCAGCACAGGTGAAAGAACTTCGCGAATTGTCGGGCGCCGGTATGATGGATTGCAAGACAGCTCTGGCTGAAACAAATGGCGATATGGAAGCAGCTGTTGATTGGTTGCGCAAAAAAGGTATTGCCAAGGCTGACAAAAAAGCAGGACGTACTGCCGCTGAAGGTCTTGTCGGTGTCGCCTCTGATGGCAAAAAGGCCGTTCTCGTTGAAGTCAATTCGGAAACAGATTTCGTTGCGCGCAATGATGCATTTCAGGATATCGTTCGCAATATTGCGAAAGCCGCTCTCAAAACCGATGGAACGCTGGAAAAAATTTCGGTTTCCGTTTACCCGGGGTCGGATAAAACAGTTGCAGAAACTCTAAAAGATGCAATCGGGAAAATCGGCGAGAATATGACATTCCGCCGTTCAGCTGAGCTTTCTGTCGATAATGGTGTTATTGCAACATATATCCATAACGGCATCGGTGACGGTCTGGGCAAGATCGGCGTACTCGTAGCGATGGAGACAAATGGCGACAAAGAAGCAGCCGAACGTTTTGGCCGTCAAGTTGCTATGCATGTTGCAGCTACGAATCCTATGGCCTTGACAGCAGAAGAAGTGGATCCGGCTGCAGTCGAGCGCGAAAAAGCTATCTATTCAGAACAAGCTCATCAGTCTGGTAAACCGGCTAACATCGTCGAAAAGATGGTTGAAGGACGTATGCGCAAGTTTTACGAGGAAGTCGTTTTGTTGTCGCAGGCTTTTGTTATCAATCCCGACGTAACAGTAAGTCAGGCTTTGAAAGAAGCCGAAAAAGAAATTGGCGCTCCGGCCAAAATCAAGGGCTTTGTGCGTTTTGCACTGGGTGAGGGTATTGAAAAGGCTGAAAGCGATTTTGCAGCTGAAGTTGCAGCCGCTGTTAAGGGCTAATTTTGGACAAAATTCGGTTTATTTGCTTCAAAGCAGTGCTTTTAGCGTTGTGAGAAGCGGAAAAAACGTTGTAGAGAGGGCATCGCGTGACAATGCGGTGCCCTTCGTGTATCGAAGGCACAATGATCTATCATTCGGAGACTACTCATGACCAATAAGCCCCTCTATAAACGGATTTTGTTAAAAGCTTCTGGTGAAGCTCTTATGGGAGGGCAGAGTTTCGGTATTGACGTATCTGTTGTTGACCGTATTGCCAAAGATATAGCAGATGCCCATGATATGGGGGTCGAAGTTGGCGTTGTCATAGGTGGCGGAAATATTTTTCGCGGCGTTGCTGTCGCGTCGAGGGGCGGTGACCGTGTTACCGGCGACCATATGGGAATGTTGGCAACGGCAATCAATTCACTTGCTTTGCGCACATCGTTGACCAAATTGGGCGTCGAAGTGGTGGTCCTCTCGGCCATAGCAATGCCGCAGATTTGCGAGAGTTTTTCACAACGCAAAGCAGTCGGATATATAAGTCAGGGTAAAGTTGTTATCTTTGCCGGCGGAACCGGAAACCCATTCTTTACAACCGATTCGGCAGCGGCTTTGAGGGCCGCCGAAATCGGTGCAGACGTTTTATTGAAAGCAACTCAGGTGGATGGAATTTATTCGGCCGATCCGAAAAAAGATCCGAATGCGACGCGCTACGACCGTCTCACACATGAGGAAGTCATAAGAAAAGGTTTGGCTGTAATGGACACGACAGCCATTACTTTGGCACGCGAAAACCATATTCCAATTATTGTCTATTCCATCAGTGAAAAGGGTGGACTGGCAAATGTGCTGAATGGCACAGGAAGATATACAGTTGTTTCCGAATAATATCAGTTAAGTTGAAGGAGAATTAGCATGAGTGACGCTACAAATATCGACGATCTCAAGCGCCGTATGGAAGGCGCCATTTCATCATTCAAACATGAGTTGATGGGGCTGAGAACCGGTCGTGCATCGGCAAGCCTGCTTGAGCCGATTACGGTTGAGGCCTATGGTTCGACAGTTCCTCTCAATCAGGTTGCCAATATTGCGGTGCCGGAACCACGTATGTTGTCCGTTTCGGTTTGGGATAAGTCCATGGTGAACGCTGTTGATAAGGCTATCCGGGAGTCTTCCCTGGGATTAAATCCTATAACTGACGGCACGACTTTGCGCATTCCTCTTCCGGAACTCAATGAAGAACGCCGCAAAGAACTCGTCAAGATTGCCCACCAATACGCCGAGCAAGCTCGCGTTGCGGTGCGTCACGTTCGTCGTGACGGTATGGAAGGTCTGAAAAAAGCAGAAAAAGACAGCGAGATCAGTCAGGACGAAAGCCGGATCGCTTCGGATAAAATCCAGAAATTGACTGACGGAACGATTGGCGAAATCGATAAAATTCTTGCAGCCAAACAAGCAGAAATCATGCAAGTCTAAAGTTTATTGCGTTATACAGGTCGAGAATATGTTATATCCACGTCATATCGCCATTATAATGGACGGAAACGGCCGTTGGGCACGTGTTCGTGGATTGCCTCGTATTGCAGGCCATAAAATTGGCATGGAAGCCCTTCATCGGATTGTTCGCCATGCCAGTAGCAATGGTCTTGAATGGTTGACGGTATTTGCTTTTTCATCTGAAAACTGGTCACGGCCTGATGAAGAGGTCAATCATCTCATGGGGTTGTTGAAGCTGTTTATCAAACGTGACCTCGCGGAGCTTCGGGAAAGAAATGTGCGTATCCGGGTGATTGGCGAGCGCGCTGGTGTACCGTCCGAAATCGCTAAACTGCTTGACGAAGCCGAGAATACGACGAAACAGAATAATGGTCTCAATCTTGTTGTAGCTTTCAACTATGGTGGACGCGCCGAAATTGTCCGGTCGGCAAAAAAGTTGATAGAAGCGGTGCGTAGAGGCGATATCAAACCCGATGAAATCGATGAGACAAAATTTTCAAAATGTCTTGATACATATGATATGCCGGATCCTGATTTGATTATTCGCACCAGTGGCGAACAAAGGCTGTCAAATTTTTTGCTTTGGCAATCAGCGTATAGCGAACTTTATTTTGCCGCTTGTTATTGGCCTGACTTTAACGAAGAGCAGCTTGATATCGCGGTCTCCGATTACTGGTTACGTGAACGTCGTTTCGGGCGTGTTCATGAAACTGACAAACAAAACGGAGGTCGGTCTTGACCTTGCTTGATGCCTTCAATCCTGAAAGGTTAGGAAACTTTCGCCTGACAACGTCACCTTGGGAGTGGAAAATTGATGTCTAATCTTCTCATGAGAGTTCTGACTGCTGTCATTTTTGCGGCCGTGGCACTTTTTTTAACATGGGAAGGTGGTTTTCTATTTGCTTTCTTTGCATGGTGCGTTGGCGGCTTCGTGCTTTTTGAGTGGAGGGGGATTACCAAAAGCTGTTGGCGTCTTGTCGATGAAATTGTCGCAAGTCTGGCATATGTTATCTTTGGTGTACTCCTCGTTTTTGATTTTTCGGCGCCACTTGTTTTTAGTGTAATTTTTTTGTGTGCGATCATCCTCTCAATCATGTCGCTTAAAAATGCAGGATGGGTCGCAGGTGGCTTTATCTATGCAACGTTCCCAGTTGCCTCGCTTACCTTTATACGAGGTGAAGAGCCATTCGGTTTTGGAGCGATCATATTTCTCTTTGCTATTGTGTGGGGCACGGACATTGCAGCCTATTTCAATGGTCGTTCACTCGGTGGCCCGAAACTGGCGCCGAAATTTTCCCCCAACAAGACTTGGAGTGGTGCAATAGGTGGCGCTCTTGCCGGAACAGCGGGAGGGTGTCTTGTTGCATTTTATGCGCTTGATACTTCACCGGCTAATTTTTTTATTCCCGTCCTCTCGCTTGCATTGTCCATAATATCGCAAATTGGTGATATTTCTGAATCGTGGGTAAAGCGTAAGTTCGGGGTGAAAGATTCAGGCCATTTTTTACCCGGGCATGGCGGTTTTATGGATCGTGTCGACGGTTTGGTATTTGCTGCCATTTTACTCTATCTTGTCGGTGCAGTTGCTGCAGATATGGCTGTCCCTTCCAATATGTTTAATCTGATCTGAATGACGGAGTCTTTCTTGGAAACAACGAGTCTGATAACTGACATTGGTACACCGATATTGCGTATATTCGGTGTGATATGCGTCATTATGGTTATTATTTTTGTCCATGAGATGGGGCACTATCTTGTGGGGCGCTGGTGCGGCATCGGAGCAAGCACTTTTTCATTGGGGTTTGGTCCGGAAATTTGTGCCGTAACGGATAAACGCGGCACACGTTGGCGCATTGCACTGATACCTCTTGGCGGTTATGTAAAATTCATCGGGGATGAAGATGCTGCCGGTATGACGTCGAAATCGGATGCGGCAGCCCTTCCGGGCTCGTTTGCTGCGGCCAATGCATGGGCACGCGCGGCCACTGTGTTTGCAGGGCCATTTACCAACGCGGTTTTTACAGTTGTCGTTTTGTCATTCTTCTTCTTTTCTTATGGAAGAATAACAATTGAGCCGGTTATCGGTTCTTTGGTTGATGGCGCACCGGCAATGACTGCCGGATTGAAGCCGGGTGACCGCTTTATAGAGATGGACGGGCAGAAGGTCGAGAGTTTCGATGATCTTATCTCCTATGTTTCTCTTCATGGTGACGATCCGATCAATTTTTCCATGGAGAGAGCCGGTGCACCGTTTACGGTTACAATAACACCAAGACCGACTGAAAGAGACGACGGTTTTGGCAATAAGGTGCGCGTCGGTATGATTGGTGCAGGCGCTCCTGTTGATCCGAATAATTCGGGAAGGCTTGATCCGGCTTATGAAGGACATATCAGTTATGGATTATTTCCGGCAATTGGTGAGGCAATAGACAAGTCTGCTTTCATCGTCGTTCAAACTGTCCGCTATTTAGGACGATTGATTGAAGGAAGAGAAGATCGCTGCCAATTGAGCGGGCCATCAAAAACCGCAACGATTGCATGGCAGGTAAGCGAAACCGGTTTTATGTCACTCCTTAACTTTACAGCACTGTTGTCGATCGGAATCGGTTTGATCAACCTTTTTCCATTGCCTCCTCTTGATGGAGGGCATCTGGTGTTCTACGTCATTGAAGGAATTATCGGCCGGCCAGTTCCAAAAAAAATTCAAGAATCGATATTCACAATCGGCTTCATCGCTTTGATGGCTTTTATGTTATTTGCAATATCCAACGATTATTTATGCTGGTTCGGTTGATTTAGGTGTGTTAACAGTTTATCAAGTTGAGCGATGTTTCTTATTAAAAATGGTGTAAACTGTTTACCATATTTATGAAATGCCGTGGCATACATGCCACGGTGGGTAAAGAAGTAGGCAGAATTTAACGGAAGGCCTTGCTTGTATCAAAAAACCCGCTATTAGGGGTATATAAGCATTTTTGGATACAATGTGTCCGGAAACAAATAAACAAGGGTAAAGAAGCCAATGACGGCGAATTCGAAATTTCTTAGCGCAGCATCTGCACTGGCACTTACAGTAGCAATGGCCGTTCCGGCGACTGTAACTGTCTCGGTTCTGGGGATGGGAGTTGCACAGGCGGCTGTCGTTCACTCCATCGAGGTTCATGGTAACCAGCGCGTTGACGCACAGACGATTCGTGATAATACGGGCATCAAGGTTGGTAAAAACTTTTCCAATACCGATATTGACGAAGGGTTGAAGCGGCTTTTTGCAATGGGTCTGTTTTCCGACGTCAAGATGAAACAAATCGGAAGTACGCTTGTTGTTACCGTCAAGGAATACGAAGTCGTCAATCAGGTGCTCTTCCAAGGCAATAAAAAGGTCAAAGATCCGGATTTGCAGCGCGTCATCTCGCTCAAGCCCCGTGAAGCTTTCGATCCTGCCAAGCTTGCATCGGATGAGCAGGCTATTCGTGATGCCTATCGTTATGTAGGTCGCAATGACGCTGCAGTTTCCGCGCAGACAGTCGACCTCGGACAGGGACGTGTCAATGTTATCTTCAAAATCACGGAAGGTAAAAAGACCAAAATTGATGACATTACCTTCGAAGGAAATAAAGCCTTTGGTAACCGTCGTCTGCGTGATGTGATTGCTACAAAACGGTCGAACTTCCTTTCATGGTTGACACGCGGTGATGTTTACAGTGACGATCGTCTTCAGGCAGATCAGGAAGCACTCCGTCGTTTTTATTTCAATCACGGCTATGCCGATTTCCAGATTGTTTCGGCCGACGCAACCTTTGATGAAGCAAGCAATTCATACAAAATCAAGTTCGTTGTTGATGAAGGCGCCCGCTACAAGTTAGGCGACGTTCAGGTTGATAGCACGATCGAAGGTGTTGATACCCAATCAATGCAGAAAGTGCTGAAAACCCATGAGGGTGATGTCTATTCGGCAAAACGTATTGAAGACTCGGTATTGGCAATTAATGATAAAGTTGCTGATTCAGGTTATGCTTTTGCCAAGGTCGAGCCGCGTGGTGATCGTGATTTCAACAATCACACGATTTCCATCGTCTACAATATCGATCAGGGGCCTCGCGCTTATGTCGAGCGTATCGAGATTCGCGGTAACGATAAGACACGTGATTATGTCATTCGTCGTGAACTTGATTTGAACGAAGGCGATGCTTACAACCAGACAATGGTTCAGCGCGCCAAGCGTCGTCTTGAAGGACTTGGTTTCTTCCAGACAGTCAATGTATCGACGGCTCCGGGCTCAGAACCTGATCAGGTTATCCTTGTTGTTGATGTAACCGAAAAATCGACCGGTGAGTTCTCTATCGGTGGTGGTTATACAACCGGTGGCGATTCGCCGGGTGCTTCTGTTGAAGCTTCTATTACAGAGCGTAACTTTCTGGGACGTGGGCAATATGTTCGTATTGGTGCCGGTGCCGGCGAAGATGACGCACGTAATTATAACTTGTCGTTTACCGAGCCTTATTTCCTCGGCTATCGCTTATCGGCCGGTTTTGATATCTTCCGTCGCACATATCGTATGAATGACGATTATGATGTCAAACAAACGGGTGGTACAGTTCGTTTTGGCGTTCCGATTACTGAACAGTTGACCGGTAGCATTGCGTATAATTACGTTCAGGAAGAATATAATCTTGATCACAAGCATCGCTATGAAGATCGTGCGAGAGAGAACGGTACGACTAAAGAATATGAAGAGATGAGAGATTATTCGGGTGCCATTATTCAGGCTTCCGAAAATAGTCCGTGGATCCGGTCTTCGGTCAGTTACGGTTTGACCTATAACACGATCGACGACATGAAAAATCCGCATGATGGTCTCTTTATTCGTGGCATTCAGGAATATGCCGGTGTCGGTGGTGATGCCAACTTCTTGAAGACAACTGGCAAGGCCATGATGTACAAGACGATTTCCGAGACATACGATCTTGTCGGGTTGCTGTCTGTCGGTGGTGGTTATATCCACGAGATCGGTGATGACGGTGTCCGTATCTTCGATATGTTCAAGAGCAATTCGGATATGATTCGCGGTTTCAAATATAACGGCATTGGTCCACGTCAACGTTCTATGGATGGGGATAAGTACTTTCTTGGTGGCACAACCTACATGAATGCCACGGCGGAAATCCAGTTCCCGATGCCGGTTGTTCCGGATAGTTTGGGTATGCGTGGAGCATTCTTTGCTGATACTGCAACACTTTACGGCAACAAGTACGATCCGGTTTATGACTTTGAAAATGCGGTTACGGGTGATGACAGTGCATGGCGTGCATCAGCTGGTGTCAGCTTGATGTGGGCATCTCCGTTCGGTCCGTTGCGTTTTGACTATGCATGGCCTGTCGTAAAAGAGAGTGGTGATCGGACACAGAACTTCAACTTTGGTGTCTCAACCAAGTTCTAATTTTTCCTTTCTCCCGATCTTGACGGGTTGGGAGAGAAAGTGTTCTGATGGCGGATTCATTATTTTTTACGCCGTCCCGACAGTTGACTGTTGGCGAGGCGGCAGCTTTAACAGGTGCCGCTTTACGCAATCCTGAATTGAGTGGCTCGGTTATAGAGCATCTTTCCTCGCTTGATAATGCAGAGCCGGGTTCTCTGGTTTTTGTCGAAAGTAGAAAATTTGCAAAAGCACTTCGGGATAGTCGTGCTCTTGCAGTTTTCTGTTCGGAAGATGTCGCTTCCAAGGTTCCTGATAATATTGCTACGTTGGTTACGCCGTCGCCCCATCGCGATTTTGCGATGATTGGCCGGATTTTGTTTCCAACAGCTGCAAAACCTGCTCCATGGTTTGGCGAATATGGTATATCTCCTCAAGCCTTTGTTCATCCGGAAGCAAAACTGGAAGAGGGGGTTACCGTTGAAGCCGGTGCGGTTATCGGGCGTGGTGCGGAAGTGGGGAGCGGTACACTTGTTTCTTCGACAGCCGTGATTGGTGAAAATTGCCGCGTCGGGCGGGAATGTTACATTGCACCGTCGGTTTCAATCCAATACAGCTTCATTGGTAATCGTGTTCATCTTTATCCCGGTGTCAGAGTCGGGCAAGATGGATTTGGATATGTCGGCGGCCCGAGCGGAATTGAAAAAATCCCGCAACTTGGTCGCGTTATTATTCAGGATGATGTGGAAATTGGCGCCAACACTACTATTGACCGTGGTGCGCTAAAAGATACTGTGATCGGTGAGGGGACCAAGATTGATAATCTTGTCCAGATTGCTCATAACGTTCAAATCGGGCGCTATTGCCTTATCGCTGCACATTGCGGAATTGCCGGTAGTTCAACGATTGGTGATATGACGCAATTGGGTGGTAGCGTCGGTTTGGCAGATCACGTCAAAGTCGGAGCTCATGTTCAAATTGCTGCGGCTAGCGGCGTGATGAATGATATTCCGGACGGAGAAAAATGGGGGGGTAGCCCTGCAAGACCGATAAAGCAGTGGTTCCGTGAAGTTGCTGCACTCAGAAATATGACAAAGTTCAATAAGGAGAAATGACGAGATGAATGCTGCTGTTGAGAAAAACAGTCTGGATGCAGTTGATATACGCAAGCTCTTGTCAATATTGCCTCACCGCTATCCGTTCCTTCTTATCGATCGTATTGTTGATATTGATGGCGATCAATCGGCTACCGGTATTAAAAATGTGACAGTGAATGAGCCACATTTTACTGGCCACTTTCCGGAAAATCCGATTATGCCCGGGGTGCTTATCATTGAAGCTATGGCTCAGACCGCAGGAGCTATTTCTTTGCTCGTACAAGGTGATGAAAAACCGGGTGTCGTTTATCTCATGACCGTTGACAAGGCGAAATTCCGTAAGCCGGTTGTACCTGGTGATCAGTTAAAGCTTCATGTCAAGAAATTGAAACAACATGGCGGAATTAGAAGGTTTTCTTGCCTTGCAGAAGTTGATGGTAACCGTGTGGCAGAAGCGGAAGTCGCGGCCATGATTGCGGTTGCCGATAATAAAGAAGAATAGGGTTCCAGAATGTCCGGTGTTGAAATTCATCCAACTGCAATTGTAGAAAAAGGTGCAGAACTTGGTGCCAATGTAAAAATCGGGCCCTTTTGCACAGTAAGCGCCGACGCTGTCATTGGCGACGACTCACGTTTGTTGAGTCATGTCGTCATAATGGGTCCAACGACATTGGGTGCAAACGCTCTCGTCTATCCGAATGCGGTTTTGGGCGGCGATCCTCAAAATAATAAACACAAGGGTGGGCGTACCACTTTAGTCATCGGGAAGAATTGCATTATCCGTGAGGGTGTCACTATGCATCGTGGATCGGATACAAGTCGTGGAACGACGACTGTTGGCGATGATTGTGAATTTTTGGCGTACGCTCATGTGGCTCACGATTGTGCTTTGGGAAATCATGTTACATTTTCCAACAATGTGATGATTGGTGGCCACGTTGTTATCGGTGATTATGTGATTATTGGCGGCGGCGGTGCAGTTCATCAATTTGTTCGTGTCGGGCATCACGCTTTTGTTGGCGGTTTGGCGGCTCTGGTTGGTGATCTTATTCCTTATGGGTCTGCAATCGGCGTACATGCATGGCTTGGTGGCTTGAATATTATCGGCATGAAAAGATCAGGATTGCCTCACAGTGAAATTCATGCTGTGCGTCATGCTGTGCCAATGCTCTTTGACAGAACCAAGCCGATTGCCGAAAGGGCTATTGATGTGCGTAATGCCTATCGTGCTTCAAAAGCGGTATGCGATATTATCGATTTTGTTGAAGCTGATCACAAACGGGCATTTTGCACGCCAAAGCTGGATAAAACAAATAGCAGCGACGATATTGGATTTTGAATATGGGGAAGGGCGACATAAAACGTAGCCTTTCCGGTCGTACCGCAATTATTGCGGGTAGTGGTATTTTACCATTAGCAGTTGCCAAAGCAATTGAAGAAACAGCGGAAAAGCCTTTTCTTGTTCCGCTGAAAGGCGAAGCCGATCCGAGGCTTTACGCCTATGATCATTGTGAAATCTCGGTCGTACAGCTAGCAAAACTGATAAAAGCTTTGAAAAAAGCGAATATCACAAATGTTATATTGGCTGGTGGTGTCAAAAGTCGGCCCAATCTCGCTGATTTGCGCCCTGATTGGACGACTTTATCGGCATTGCCTAAATTGTTCCGTGCTTTAGGGCAGGGAGACGACGCACTTTTGAAAGCCTTCATTAGCGTTGTCGAAAAATATGGTTTTCACGTTGTGGGTGCCCATGAAGTCGTTCCGCAGTTATTGGCACCCAAAGGATTCAATCTGACAAAGAAACGCGCTGATGAGAAAAATTGGCGGGATATCATGCTTGCAGCAGAAGCGGCAGCAATTTTGGGAAAACTTGATATTGGTCAGGGAGCGGTTGCTGTAAAAGGGCGCGTTGTGGCAGTTGAAGGTGCGGAAGGTACCGATAACATGTTACGCCGTATTACCGAAATGCGTAATGAAAAACGCATTCCTCTAAAAGGTGGCGTGTTGGTCAAGCGAGCCAAAGAACAGCAGGATGAAAGAGCAGACTTGCCCACCATCGGGCCTGAAACAATTATTCACGCCAAACAATGTCATTTGGATGGTGTTGCAGTCGAAGCAGAAAGAACTTTTATCGTTTCTTTGAAAGAGACGGTTGAACAAGCGGATAAATGTTCGATTTTCATCGAGACCTTCGGAAAGAACGATTATGTCTGACGGTCCTATCAAAATTGCTATCGTTGCCGGCGAGGAATCGGGAGATTTGCTTGGAGCCGATTTGATATCGGCACTGGCCCGAAAAACCGGACGCAATATCAAATTGATAGGAGTTGGCGGTGCACATCTTGAAGCGTTGGGGCTTAAAAGTGTCTTCAATGTTGATGACATCGCACTGATGGGGCTCGGAGCAGTTTTGAAAAAACTGCCGAAACTTATCCTGCATATACATCGTCTGGCGCGTTATATTGCCGATGAAAAGCCCGATTGTCTTATCATTATCGATAGTCCGGATTTTACCCATCGTATTGCAAAAAAAGTACGGAAATTCGCACCTCGAATTCCTATTATAAAATATATCGCTCCTTCGGTCTGGGCATGGCGCCCCGAACGAGCCAAGGCAATGTGTTCCTATATTGACCACGTTCTCGTCGTGCTACCTTTCGAAAAAAAGGTTATGCATGATTTGCAAGGGCCCCCTGCAACTTATGTCGGTCATAGATTGTTGACCTATCCGCCATTGCTGACAATGGAAAAAATGCGATTGCGCCATTTGGAAGAGAAAAGGTCAGACCCGACAGTGGTCGTTTTACCAGGCTCAAGACATTTTGAAATTCGTGGCTTGATGCCTATTTTCGGGACGGCTTTGGAAATCTTGAAAAAACGGCAGCCAGCGATCAATTTTGTTTTGCCTACTCTGCCAAGACTTGTCGACAGTGTGCGTAAACTTATGAGTGAATGGCCGGTAAAAGTTGATATTGTCGTTGGTGAAGATGCAAAATGGGCTGCTTTTGCAAAAGCCGATGCTGCACTCGCTGCGTCCGGTACGGTTTCTCTGGAACTTGCACTCGCCAATATTCCGATGGTTCTTGGTTATAAGGCTGATCTTTTTTCAAAAACTTTCATATTGCCGCGGGTAAAAGTGTGGAGCGCTGCATTGCCCAATATCATTGCCGACCGACCGGTTGTTCCGGAATATTTTAATGAGTTTTTGCGTCCCGGTATGCTCGCCCGTCAGATTGAACAATTGGTTGTTGCGGGGCCGGTTCGTCAAGCGCAACTTGATGGATTTTCATTGATTAAAACGACCATGAAAACATCCGCACCATCCGGTGAAATTGCGTCGCAAGCCTTGTTGAAATATTTGAAGCTTCATTGAATAGTTTGCAGCTTATCAAGGCACTGGAGCTTCATCGAAGCAGGGCGAAATTGAAAACAACACCTGATCGAGTTCATTTTTTTAAAATAAACGCGTCTATGGCGTATATTTCTGCCGAAAATTCACAATTATCTACTTAATCAATTCCGGAATTGCTTGAGAGACTAAAATGCTTTGTGCTGAACGTTAAAATTTGTCGAAACAGGCGGATGAAACTGTTTCAGTCATCTTAGGGCGTAATTTCGTTGAAAAACGCCATTTATGACCCGGTTTAACATTCGAACATTAGTGCTTTATTTTTGCAAGAAAATCTTTAGCCCTTTGATTATCAGGGTTTGAGAAGAATTTATCAGGTGTTGTGTCCTCAAGAATCTTTCCATTTTCGAGAAAAAGAACACGTTCCGAAACTTCGCGCGCAAATCCCATTTCATGTGTGACGCAAAGCATGGTCATGCCGGTTTCGGCAAGCTTGACAATAACATCGAGAACTTCTCCGACCATTTCCGGATCAAGAGCCGACGTCGGTTCATCAAACAACATGACCTTGGGTTCCATGCAAAGAGCACGAGCAATAGCCACGCGTTGCTGCTGCCCACCGGACAACTGTGACGGATATTTTTCACTATGAGCTTCAATACCGACTTTACTTAAATATTTTATCGCGCGTTCTTTCGCCTCATCCTTTGTCAGTCCTTGAACGGTCATGGGAGCAAGAATGCAATTTTGCATGACAGTCATATGGGGAAAGAGATTAAAATGCTGAAACACCATGCCAACTTCGCGCAGCACCTTTTTCTGCTCTTGCGGTGCTGCACTCATGATATCGACACCATAAATTCGGATGCTTCCTTGTTCAGGCACTTCAAGCTGGTTTATGCAGCGGATAAGGGTCGATTTACCGGAACCGGATGGCCCACATAAAACAATGCGTTCTCCCGCTTTAACGTCAAGGGAGATATTATGAAGGGCCTGAAATTCTCCATACCACTTGTTCAATTCTTCAATGACAATGACATGTTCATCAGATTTGGCTTTATCGTTGTTCTTGTGCTGAACTGCCGCCATTGCTGTTGTTCTCCGTTTCTGGTTCTCAAAACCGTGTTAGACTGAAAGCATCAGGAGATGTCAATGGTTGTTCACCCGCCATTATCTCGGCAAGTAATTTTCCACTAACTGCTCCAAGCGTCAATCCATGATGCGCATGGCCGAAATTGAGCCAAAGACCTTTGTGTGCGGGAGCTTTTCCGATAATCGGGCGCATGTCCGAAAGACACGGGCGTTCACCGAGCCAAGGTTCGGTCTCGACATATTCACTAAGCGGAAAAATGTTTTTGGCAATTTTTTCAGCCTGCTTTAGTTGGGTCCAATAAGGCGGGGCTTTCGGACTTGCAAATTCGATTCCTGTCGTGAGCCGAATTCCTTGACGCATTGGCGCCAATACAAATCCGGCGACGGGGTCACATATCGAATGTTGAAGAACAGTCTTCTCGTCCACTTGGCGGAAGTGAATATGATAGCCACGTTTTACGGCAAAAGGAATATGACGATAGCCGAACTTGTTCAAAAACTGGATAGACTGGGGGCCAAGAGCAACAACAATTTCAGGCGCCCCGATTGATATGTCGTTATCGTTTATTTGCCAAAGTCCGTTATTATATTCGGTTTTCAAAGCATCGAGTGTCACGAAACTCCCACCTTGTTTGATGAAATAACGCGCATAAGCGGCGGTCAACCCGCCAGGGTCGTTGACAGTTTTCGGGTCAAGCCAATGAATACCGCCGACAAGCTGCGGACTGATAGACGGAACACGCCGGGTTAAAGCGTTCCGGTCGAGAACATCATAGTTGAGGTGAAAACGCTGAAGTGTAAAAAGATGGTTTTTCGCTTTATCAAAATCTTTATCGGTGCGGAATATCTCAAGCCAGCCCTTCGGCTCGATAAAAGAAGTAGCACCTGTTAATTCAGCTAAAAAATCATGTTCTTTGACGCTGTTTTCTATGAGTGGCAACAAAGCCAAAGTAGATTTTTCCAAATTCTTCGGTGATGATTGACGCCAGAACTTGAAAAGCCACGGTGCTATTTGCGGCAGGTAACTCCAGTCAAACCGAACATCGGTTTGATGATTGAACGCGTAAGCAACAAGTCGCGAAAATTCACGCGGAAAATGGTAAGGAATGACGCTTGATCTCTCGATCAGTCCCGCATTGCCGTAACTTGTCCCTTGTCCGGGGGCTTTTTTATCGACAAGGCAGACGTGATAACCTCTCAATTGTAGATGTAAACATGTGCACACGCCGACGATTCCGGCTCCGAGCACGATAACATCAAACTTTTTCATTTGAACGTAATCCTGCAATCCTCTTTTATTTGGCTGATATTAACGCAGATGACGCGTCAGTCTACGTTCTGTCATGCCGATTAAGCGTCGAACAATTTCAACGATAATCAGATAAAGTACAGCCGCCCAGATATAGACCTGAAAATCGAACGTCCGTGAATAGGCTAGTTTGGCAACGCCCATCAGATCATAGACCGTTACGAGAGATGCAACAGCACTGGCTTTGATCATAAGGATAAACTCGTTTCCCAAAGGACGTAACGCCATGATCATGGATTGCGGTAATATAACGCGGATGAAAGTGGTTTTCCGGCTAAGCCCCAATGCTTTGGCCGCTTCATATTGACCGGCGGGTACCGATTGCATGCTGCCGCGAAAAATTTCTGCCTGATAAGCAGAAGTATTCAGCGAGAAAATGAAGAGGCAGCACCACCACGAGCTTTGGAAAAACCACCACAAACCGACGCTTTTCCAAAAAACACTGAACGAGCCGATGCCGTAATAAAATAGAAATAGCTGTGCAAGAAGTGGCGAACCACGGAAGAAATAGATGTAAATACGCGCCGGTAAACTTAGCCACGAATGTTTCGAGCGCCACGCAAATGTTATCATGATGCTCAAGAAAAAGCCGACAGTATAGGAAAGTGCCACGAGCTTTATAGTGACGAAAAAACCGCCAATAAATTTCATGCCGTAGCGGCTCAAAATATCCGGATTGATGATAAAATGCAGGAAATCGGGTATCATCATGCGGATGCCTTTTCATAACAGGCATTGGCACGTTTTTCCATATGACGAATAATGGAAGAAGACACTGCCGAAAAGATAAGATAGATGACGCAGGCAGTCGAATAGAAAAACATCGGTTGTTTTGTTGCTGCAACTGCAAGATTCGTCTGGCGCATCACATCAACGAGCGCAATTGTGGATACCAGAGACGTATCTTTGAGAAGTGTCAGCCAATTATTGGAAAGGCCGGGCAGAGCATTGCGTGCGAGTTGCGGTAAAACCACGCGGAAAAATGTTGTCGCCGGCGAAAGACTTAAGGCTTTGGCAGCTTCATATTGTCCACTATCCAATACCTTGAAAGCACCAAGCCAGACTTCGCAGGAGAAAGCGGCAAAAACCATTCCTAGCGCCAACACACCGGCAAAAAAAGCATTGACAGAAAAGTTTGCCTCAATATCCAGATGAGCCATCAAAGATTGTACGAGGGTCTGCAATCCGTAATAGACAAGAAACAACGTCAATAATTCGGGTAATCCGCGGAATATTGCGGAAAATATTGTTGCAATGATCCGGAAAAATTTCACATCCGACTGAATCATGAGCGAGCAGATGAGACCGAGGGGAAGTCCCAAAGGTAGACAACAAAGCGCGAGTGACAACGTCACTCCCGCTCCGATGAGCATGACCATGCCCCAACCACCACTGCCAAATGACAGCAATGACAAATATTCGATCATCAATGAACGCTCCGGTTATTCGTTATCAATAGCCGATAGAAAAAATTTCAAAACGATTCAACCGGTTAATTAATAAATATCGGATTGAAAATATTTTTTGGCAATTTTGTCATAGGTACCGTCGGCACGAATATCATCAATTGCCTTATTCAGACGATTTTTCAAATCATCCGAGTTTTTTCGAATAGCAATGGAAATCGGCTCTCTTGTACCTTCAACTTCGCCAAGAAGTTTGCAGCAATCCTTGCCGTCTTTTTCAAGCCAGGTGAGAAGCGGGAATTTATCATGGATAATCGCGTCAAGACGGTGATTGATTAAATCACTATTGGCTTCCTCAGGTGTTGGATAAAGCTTCAGATTGGTTCCCTCGGGAGCATAATTATCTTCAGCATAGATCGCCTGTGTTGTACCAGCCTGCGCACCGAGATTTTTACCGTTGAGAGATTGCGGTCTTAGGTCCTTGATATCGGAATCCTTCGGGACAGCAACCGCAAGTGTTGTCGTATAATAGCGGTTTGTGAAATCGACTTTTTGTTTACGTTCTTCGGTCGGAACCATTGAAGCAATAATGGCGTCATATTTTTTTGCCAGAAGTCCGGGGATGATTCCTTCCCAGTCTTGCGCTGTAACGGTGCACTCGACTTTCATTTTGTCGCAAAGTGCATAGGCAATATCGACATCGAAACCATGAAGATTGTTGTTGGAGTCAACGTAACTGAACGGCGGATAGGCTCCTTCGGTTGCGATACGCAAGTTTTCAGCATGTGCGGAAAAGCTCATCATAAGGCTTCCTAAAACGAGTCCAGCTGCAAGGATTTTCATGTCGTACTCCTATTTTATTTTTTGTTTGAATGGTTCCACCTTGATAGTCTTAACGCTAAGTTGTGAAAAAGGGCAATTTAAAAACATAAATCCACCGATATATCCTTCAAAACCATCAACTTTTTCTTTCATGAAATGGCTATTTCTAAAGTTTTTTGCTTCTTCTAATTCTCCTAACATTGTCATCAAAAAGAGATGATAAATGAGCTAGCAGAACATTCCTCTTGCACCGACAAATCGGAACGCCCGAGAATACTTGCAGCCTAAGCCGGCCGTAATTGGCGATAAACGCAATCAAAGAGTCGTTGTCGCGCGTTAGAGCGTAGTTTTAAAAAGCAATGCTGACGCCTTAGCGCGTTGTCGTCGTAGGAACACGAATTGGGGGAACACGAATTGGGGGAACACGAATTGGGGCGGCGTTCTGTTAGGCGTGACTTCTGCCTGTTCCGTGATATCTCGCCTCATTGTGCAAAAAGCCGATATTTTTAAAGAGAGCATGGTGTAATGAAAAAGATATGTCACGAGTAGAAATTCAAGAACATACTCTACAGTATTTTTCTGAAAGCAGCTATTAGATGATCTGCCGGGATCAAATTCAACGATTATAGCGCTTTATTATGGTTTTGAATGTCTGAGCGGTTAAGGGAATTTTGCCGTTTTTTTACAAAATCGACCAAAAGTTGCAACGCTTCTTTTCTAATGGTTTTGCGATAGACAAACTCGAAATCGTATTGCCCGGAAAGTGATGGATGTTCATCAAGCCGAATTCCGACTGGGCAATTATAGCGCGAAATACTGGAAATGAACGTATAGCCAAGTCCGCTTAAAACCATTCCCAGACAGGCATTGAAATCGGTTGCACATGTAACAAGGCGAGGCCGGAAATTGGCCTTACGACATTCCGCAAATAGAAAGTCATAGAATTCCGGTGACATTTCTCGCGGAAAAAATAAACATTTTTGCTGTTCGAGCGAGTGCAGGTCTTTTTTGTTTTTAAAAATATTATTTTCAAAATTGCAGGCAATCAAAAGCCGGCATTTGTCAAGAAAAATACCTTCTTTTGTCGTATCTGCCTTGAGGCGCCAGGCCATGAAACCGGCATCAAGTGTTCCGTTGGTCAATCTTTCGGATTGACCAATAGCAAGCGTTGGTTCCAGAGAAAGATTTATGTCGGGATAGCACTTGCAAAAATCTCTGATAATTCCAACGACGATAGGATTCCATGTATAGGTAGGAGCAATGCCGATATGAAGCGTTTCCTTGATGCCGCTTGCTCTTTTGACATTCGTAATCGCAAGATTGAGTGCTTGTAAAATAGTTGAACTATCTTGCAAAAGTTGTTCACCGGCTTTGGTGAGTTCGATGCCTTTTTGACGTCTGATGAAAAGCCTCGCTCCCAGATGTCTTTCCAGTTCTTTGATCTGGCGGCTCAGCGCCGGTTGAACGATAAAGAGGTGTCTTGCTGCCTCGGAGATGCTGCCATATTGGGCAATCGCCTGAAAGTAGCGGATCTGTTTGATATCCAATATTGACTATCCCTTTTTATGAAATACTTACCCGATTAGCTTCGCAAAAATTAAAAGTCCATACCTTTTTGTTATGGTTCTTATCATAAAATAACAATCGAGGATTGTTTGTCTTTTCGTTACTCTACCTCAAGTATCCAGTTTCAAGGAGAATCCATGCAAAACGCCCAAGTTCAGGACGAACATTCGACAGGAAAAGAGACTAAAACCGTTTCGAGGAAAGTCATTATTGCTGCCGTTATGGGTGGCATGCTCGAATGGTATGATTTCGGTGCCTATGCACTTTTTGCCTATGTCATTTCCGACCAGTTTTTTCCGACCGGCAATGCAACGGTATCGATGCTACTCACCTTTATCACTTTTGCCATTGGCTTTTTGACGCGTCCGCTCGGCGCTATAGTTCTCGGTATCTATTCTGACAGAATTGGACGGAAATCGGCACTTTCGCTGACGATGATTCTGATGGCTATCGGCATGGGAATTATTGCAATATGCCCGACCTATGCTGAGATCGGCATATTCGCGCCGATCATTATTGTCATTGCCAGATTGATACAGGGCATCTCGGCGGGAGGGGAAATCGGTTCGGCATTATCGATCCTCGTTGAAACAGCACCGGCAAACAAACGGGGCCAATATGCTGCATGGCAACAGGTCAGTCAGACGGGTGCATTTCTTGTGGCTGGTATCATAGGCTGGGTAATTACGGCGTTTCTGCCGCGCGAAGATGTTGCACTTTGGGGCTGGCGCGTGGCATTTGCCTTTGGCATGCTGGTTGCTCCTGTGGGATTTTATGTTCGTCGACAAATTGACGAATCACCGGAATTTTTGGCCGAGCAGGGCAAAAGCATCAAAGAACATGTACCTTTTACCATTTTGCTCAAGAATAGCTGGAAGCCGTTATTGATAGGTATCGGCATTGTTATGATCTGGACGGTGACGAGCAAGACTGCAAGCTCCTTTATGGCAACTTATGCCATCAACAATTTGCATATGGCTTTAACGTCTCCTTATCTTGGTATGATCGTGGTGGGCGTTGTTTTATTGTTCTGTCCACTGGTTGGAGCATGGTCGGATAAGATAGGACGGCGTCCGATTATGATTGGAGCGGCCATCGCCATTCTGATTTTTGCTTACCCGTCATTCTGGATATTATCTGCCTATCCGAACCTATGGGTGCTTATCGGCCAACAATTTTTTTATGCAGTTCTGATGGTGCTTTATACGGCTCCCGCTTCAGCGGCCTTGTCGGAACTCTTCCCGACGGCTTTCAGGTCTTCGGGAATTGCACTTTCTTATAATATCGCGGTCACAATATTTGGTGGTTTTTCTGCAGCAATATCCACCGCTCTTATAGGCATGACGGGAGACAATCGTGCTATTGCCTATTATATCATGTTCGCTGCTTTTGTGAGTATCATTGCACTTTTATATTCTGGTAAAATATCGAAATTGAAATAGGAGAAAAATCTGGTGTGCCTCGCAAGAAAGGCACACCGGCTGTAATTGAAAATGATAGAAGATAGTCGTGAAGTTGCTGGTGCCATCAACGCTTATTTACCCGAGATGATGAAACTGAGGCATCAAATTCACTCCAATCCTGAAACCGGATTTGAAGAAAAGGCAACATCTGCCATCGTCAGCAAATTGTTGCAGGAATGGGGATTTGATGTTTCGCACCTTGCCGGAACCGGCATTGTGGCAACTTTAAAAGCGGGAAATGGCACAAAAACATTGGGGTTACGTGCCGATATGGATGCTTTGCCGGTTAATGAACAAACCGGCTTGTCCTATGCCAGTAAAAACTCCGGAAAGATGCATGCCTGCGGTCATGACGGGCACACGTCAAGCCTGTTGACGGCCGCCCGTTATCTGGCACGCACGAAACAATTTTCCGGTACAGTCAATCTTATTTTTCAACCGGCTGAAGAGGGCTTAGGCGGAGCCCGGCGTATGGTTGAAGAGGGAATTTTTGAAAAATTTCCATGTGATGCTATCTTCGGATATCACAATGTTCCGGGTGTACCGGCCGGAAATTTCTGCTTCATTCCGGGGGCTGCAACTGCGGCTTCGGATCGCGCACGGATTGTCGTCAAAGGAAAAAGCGGCCATGGTGCCCAGCCTGAAACAGCAATCGACCCGATTGTTGTCGGTGCTGCAATTGTCAGTTCATTGCAAACAATTGTTTCGCGTAATGTTACAGCGTTGAAGCCAGCTGTTGTGACCGTTGCAAGTTTCCATGCGGGTGAAGCTTACAATATCATTCCTGCAACGGCAGAATTGAAACTCACTATCAGAAGCTATGACGAAACAACGCGCAATCTTCTTGAAAAACGCGTAAGGGAAATTGCGGAATATCAGGCAAATGTCTTCGGGGCAAAATGTGAAATAGATTATTTCCACCTCAACCCTGCCTGCCAAAACAATAAAGAACTGACTGCTTTTGCCCGCAGTGTGGCCGAGGAGGCATTCGGTAAAGCTGCCATAGAAGACCGCTCGCAACCTTTCACGTTCAGTGAAGATTTTTCTTATATGCTGCAGAAAAAGCAGGGCTGTTATCTCTTTATCGGTAATGGAAATACTGCAAACCTTCACAGCGACCATTATAATTTTAATGACGACCTGTTGTTGCGGGCAAGTACCTTTTGGGTGCGTCTGGTTGAAAGTTATCTCTGCTAGAGCGAAAAGATTAGGTTGGTAGGCCCGTTTATTTTATGAGACCGGTCAAGTTTGTCACACCTTTTCTTGGAATTAATTAGAGACCCAAAAACCTTTCAAAATTTCGATTCCGACAGTTTCTTTCTAGCTACCGGAATCGAAAATAATGACGTGCCCGAACATTGCCGCCCGATCCCTGTCGAACGTGGTTATATCGGCAGTGGAAGCTCTAAAGCCGGAATTCTACGAAAGTCTGTTTTATCAGCGGATTTTTTTAAAGTCGTTAGCTTCCGGATGAAAGTTCTGAAAAAGCGTTTCGAATGAAGGTGTTATGGAACCTACATGATTCAACACTTGAAAATGTTTTGAAGTCGTGAGACAGATTAATCGTTAACAATATTCACCATACAGTGGCAACGGAATTCAGCCGTTCCAAAACGGAAAAATACACTTCTCTGACGTGATTTATTGTTGAAAGAGGCAAGTTCGGGGAGGCGACGGCTATTTCCTTGATCGCAAAGAATCTGTTAATGAAAAGCCATGAAAAATTATCTCGATCTTTTATCTTATGTTCTGGAACATGGCGTTGACCGGTCCGATCGTACCGGAACGGGAACGCGTTCGATATTTGGCTACCAGATGAGGTTTGATCTATCCAAAGGCTTTCCGCTTTTGACCACGAAGAAGCTTCATGTTCGCTCGATCATCTATGAGCTGTTATGGTTTTTGCGTGGTGACACCAATATCAAATGGTTGAACGATCACGGCGTTTCTATCTGGAACGAGTGGGCTGATAAAAATGGTGATCTTGGGCCTGTTTACGGGTATCAGTGGCGGTCTTGGCCGGCTCCTGACGGGCGTCATATCGACCAGATTGCCAAGGTTGTCGACATGATCGCCAAAACACCTTATTCCCGTCGACTTATTGTTTCAGCGTGGAACCCCGCATTGGTTGATGAAATGGCCTTGCCGCCATGTCATTGCATGTTCCAGTTTTATGTTGCCGATGGAAAATTGTCGTGCCAGCTTTATCAACGGTCAGCAGATATATTCCTGGGAGTGCCTTTCAATATTGCCTCATATGCCTTGCTCACCATGATGATTGCACAAGTCACAGGACTGAAGGCCGGAGATTTTGTCCACACTTTTGGCGATGCCCATCTTTATTCCAACCATTTTGAACAGGCAAAGTTGCAACTAACACGTAAACCATTATCGTTGCCGACGATGAAACTCAATCCGGATGTCAAGGATCTGTTCAAATTCGAATATGAGGATTTTACACTCGAAAACTATGTAGCAGCCCCGCACATAAAAGCACCGGTGGCTGTATAATGACAACGATCAGTCTCATTGTTGCTGTTGCCGAAAATGGTGTTATCGGTCGTGATGGTACGATGCCATGGAGATTGTCGACCGATTTGAAGAGATTCAAATCGATTACCGTCGGTCATCCGGTTATTATGGGGCGAAAAACATGGGATTCTTTAAAAAAACCGCTGCCGGAACGGGCAAATATTATCATCACCCGTGACAAGTCTTTTTCGCGCGAGGGCGCGATTGTTGCCCACTCTTTTTCCGAATCTCGAAAATTGGCCGAAGAAGAAGCAGTGAAAGCCGAAACGGATGAGATATTTGTTATTGGCGGTGGGGCAATTTTCAAAGAAGCATTGCCTTTCGCCGATCGTATGTATGTTACGGAAATATTGTCGTCGGTGGAGGGTGATACATTTTTTCCGCCTTTCAATCCGGAAAACTGGCGGGCATTATCCAGCGAAATGGTGCCGGAAGGGCTAAAAGACACATTTCCTACAAGATTTGTCGTTTATGAACGCCAATAAGCTTTAAAAAAAAGACAAAAGGTCGATCATTGCGTTGAAACGCGCTGGCGACATCCCTATAAAAGAGAAATTAAAAATATTGCGCAAGTGTTGCGTAGAGCAAGAGGTGATTATGCCCTGGAGCAATCAGAATGGCGGCGGCCCATGGGGAGGCGGCGGAAATAATGGTGGAAGCCCCTGGAGTAGTGGCGGAAACGACAACGGGAATAATAAAAATCCGTGGGGCAAAAAACCGCTCGGTTCGGGCGGCAATGGCGGCAGTAATAATGGTGGTAACGGTCCGGATATAGACGATATCTTGCGTAAAGGTCAGGATACGCTCAAGCAGTTCGGCGGTGGCGCTATCGTACTTGTTGTGATTATCGTCGCAATCATATTCTGGCTGTTCCAGTGTTTCTATATCGTCCAGCAAAATGAACAAGCCGTTGAACTGAGGTTCGGCGTACCGAAGCCCGGTATTATCAATGATGGCCTTCATTTTCATTTTTGGCCGATTGAAAATTATTTGAAAGTACCACTCACGGAAAAATCGATTGCCATTGGAGGTAAGCCCGGGCAGACACAACAGAGCGATGGTTTGATGTTATCAAGCGACCAGAATATCGTCTATGTCAATTTTTCTGTATATTATCGCATTTCCGATCCGAGCAAATATCTCTTCAATGTCAATGAACAGGAAGGCACTGTGCGCCAGGTTGCAGAAAGTGCCATGCGCGAAGTTATCGGACGCCGCCCGGTTGATGATGTTCTGCGTGACAAGAAAGAGGAAGTCGCCGATAACGTGAAAAAGATTATCCAGTCGACAGCCGATAAATATCAAGTTGGTGTACAAATCAATCGTGTTTCTATAAGTGAGGCCGCTCCGCCGACGAAAGTTGCTGCAGCCTTCAATTCAGTCCAGCAGGCTGAACAGGAACGTGGACGTATGATCGAAGAGGGTAATCGCGTACGGTTCAAGAAATTGGGGCAGGCCAATGGTGAGGCCTCGAAAGCACGCGAAGTCGCCAAGGGCGAAAAAGCCCAGATGATTGAAGAGGCAAAGGGGCGTGCAGAACGTTTTGAAGCGATCTCGCACGAGGCAGCTGTAGCTCCCGAGGCCAGCCGGTACCGTCTCTATATGGAAACAATAGGGAACATTCTCAATGCACCGGATAAATTGGTGCTTGACCAGAAGAACGGTGGACCCGTTTCCTATTTGCCTTTGAGCGAGTTGATGTCGGTTCAAAATCGGTCTTCAACAACTTCCACGGCGGCAAAGCCAACCCAATCTGGCGCTGATACCACAGGAGGGCAGCAATAATGCAGCAGAACCGTTTTTTCATTGTCCTTGGTGTCATTATTGTTGTGCTGCTAGCGATCTGGATGTCGGTATTTATCGTTTATCCTCGTCAGCAGATTGCAGTTAAACGTTTCGGGCAAATTGTCAGAGTCGAACAGGAACCGGGGCTCTATTTCAAAACACCTTTTATCGATCAGACTGTGATTATCGATAATCGTCTGTTGCGCTATGACGTTCCCACGCAATCAGTGCAAGTTCGCGGTGGGGCCTATTATGAGGTCGATGCATTTTTCATCTATCGGATAACCGATCCGAAATTGTTTTTGCAGCGCATCAGCTCGGGTCGTCCACAAGTTGCCGCAGAAGAAAACCTTGCGCCACGCTTCATTGATGCTTTGCGGGCCGTTTATGGAAAGCGCGAATTCAAAGCTGCCCTGTCGGATGAACGCGGAGCCATGATGGAAGAGGTTCAGCAGCAGTTTTCGGCTGACGCCGGTTCACTTGGCATTACCATTGTTGATGTCAGAATCCGGAAAACCGATTTGACAGATGCTGTGTCGGAAGACGTCTATCGTCAGATGGCAGCCGAACGTGAGGCAGCAGCAGAGAATATTCGCGCTCGTGGCCAGCAGGAACGGGATCGCATTGTTGCCGAAGCCAATCGCGAATACGAAGAAATCGTTGCAGCGGCCAAGCGTGATGCCGAGATTACCCGCGGTGAAGGACAGGCTGAAAGCATTCGGCTCTTGCTGGAAGCCAGAAAAACCAATCCGTCATTTTATGATTTCTGGTTGGCAATGGAAAATTATAAGAAGTTGAAATCGACGCCGATGGTCATCTCGCCTAATGAGGATTTCTTCTATTATTTCCACAATCCGCTAGCTACCGGTAAAGCAGTTTCACCGGCGAATAATTGATGAGCCTGTTTTTTACCGCGATTGGTCTTGTCCTTTTTATTGAGGGACTTGTTTATGCAGGCTTTCCGGCATTGGTAAAAAAGATGGCGTCACAAATACATGTGACGCCTGAACATGTTTTACGGGCGAGCGGTTTTTGCGCAATGGTTATCGGTTTGATCATTGTGTGGCTTTCGCATTCGTAAATGATAGGGTAAAACTTCGACATTGTGAAAAGGGGTAAAGTTTGGCCAGCTTCGAATTCTGCCGTTTCCCTTTGCAATGAAATGTTCTAAACCGTTTGATAACTTGGTTATTTTTGGTTGCTCTCGGATGGGATGATAATATGTTGTTCAGGCGCATGATGTTTGCTGTCTTTCTTTGCTCGGCATTCGGTTTTTTCCATTCCGAAAGCTTCGCAGAAGTGGCGCTTGAACATAAAGCTCCCGAGTCGGTTGCAAATTTGGCTTCCGGTCTGCTTGATGCAGTTGTTAATATTTCAACTTCACAGACTGTGAAGGGAACAGAGCAAGGTGATAAGACCGCGCTTCCCAAAGTGGAAGAGGGCGCACCGTTTCAGGAATATTTCAACGATTTTTTTTCTCCGAAAAATGATAAAGGTGAATTGAACCAGTCAAGAAAGGTTCAATCCCTCGGTTCCGGTTTTGTTATTGATGCTGAAAAGGGCCTTATCGTTACCAATAATCACGTTATCGTCGATGCCGATGATATCGAAGTCAATTTCACCGACGGTTCCAAGCTGAAAGCAAAATTATTGGGTAAGGATGCCAAAACTGATCTCGCTCTTTTACAAGTCGACTCGAAGGCAAAAAAGCTCACGGCCGTTTCATTCGGTGATTCAGAAAGTGCGCGCATCGGTGATTGGGTTATGGCAATAGGCAATCCATTCGGCCTCGGCGGAACGGTAACTGTAGGCATTATCTCGGCACGAAATCGCGATATCAGCGCTGGTCCTTATGATGATTTCATTCAGACCGATGCCGCGATCAATCGCGGCAATTCAGGCGGTCCGTTATTCGATATGAATGGTAAGGTTATCGGCATTAATACGGCAATTATATCGCCATCCGGTGGTTCGATTGGTATCGGTTTTGCTATCCCCTCCGATATGGCAACAGGCGTTCTTGACCAGTTGAAGGAATTTGGCGAGACCCGCCGTGGTTCTCTCGCAATTAGGATCCAGCCGGTGACGCAGGAAGTTGCTGATAGCTTGAAATTACCAAAACCGGAAGGTGCGCTTGTTGCCGGAAAGATTGACGACAAAACGGTCGATAATTCGCAGTTAAAAGACGGGGACGTTATCACACGCTTTGGTACTCATGCCATTAAAGACGCGCGTGAATTGCCGAGAATCGTTGCTGAAAGTCCCGTTGGTAAAATTGTCGACGTCACCATTCTGCGCAATGGTGAAGAAAAAACGGTGAAAGTCAAACTCGGACGTCTGAAAGAAAAGGAAGTTGCAAACGCGGAAACCGACGAGGGCGAGCACGAGGGAGAAGAGGACCAGAAAACCGAACAGGACAATTCCATCCATGCCATGGGCATGACATTGTCTACCATGTCTGACGAATTGCGAAAGCATTTCCATATCAAAGCAGGAATTGACGGTGTTGTTGTTACTTCTGTTACGCCCAATAGTGCGGCCGATGAAAAGCGTATCCGTGCGGGTGAAGTTATTGTCGATATCAACCAGCAACTTGTCAAAACACCTGAAGACGTTTCGAAGCAACTGGATCATTTGCGAGCCAATGGCCGTAAAAACGCTTTGTTGATGGTTGCCGGAGAAGATGGTGAATTGCGTTTTGTTACGCTACGCCTCGACTGATAGATAAATCGACATCATTCTGGTAGGATAACTGCTTTCGTCGTTAGCCTTTCCTTGAGGCCAGCCGTCTTTTTAAATTGTGATATTCAAATTGTATAAATTTAGAAAATCATGAGAAACTACAGAATGAACATTGGTTTGAAAGCAAATGCCCATCGTTTGTTTTAAAAAAATAATTCAGAGTTGGAAAATTAAAAAAACTGAAACGATCCTTGAAAACGACAATGTTTTAGGATGTTCGGGGAAAAATTTCGACATTTGCAACCATTCCGGTTTTTATCTAAAAAGCGGAATAATATTGTGAAAGCTGAAGCTTGTTCGGTTTCCGAACCCTTTCACAGAATGCCGGCTACAATGGTTCAAAAACCTCAAACGAAAATTGCTTCAGTTTCCGGCTGATTATGACTTTAAAAAGGCTCAACTGACGAAGTCGGACTTGCGGTATCCTTGCAAATAAAGAAGGGCCGTTAAATCGCCGTAATCAATGCGAATGGAGGCAGCTTCCGCTACGACCGGTTTGGCGTGCAGGGCGACACCAGAACCCGCTCGTTTTAGCATTGCGAGGTCATTGGCACCATCTCCAACCGCCATGGCGTCATCCGGCGAGATATTGAGCTTGTTACAAAGTGCTACCAGTTTTTCAACTTTTGCTTGTTTTCCCAAAATCGGCTCGTTAACGAGGCCGGAAAGATGATCCCCTTCGACGAGAAGTTCATTGGCATTGTGTTCGTCAAAGCCTATGGCACGGGCAATTTTTGAAGTAAATAATGTGAAACCGCCAGAAACAAGTGCCGTGTAAGCTCCATTTTTACGCATCGTTGCGACGAGTTCTTTTCCACCATTCGAGAGAGTAATGCGTTTTTCAATGACATCATCAATAATCGACAATGGCAGTCCTTTTAATAAAGCGACACGTTCGCGCAGTGCCGGTTCGAAGGCAATTTCACCATTCATTGCACGTCTTGTGATGTCTGAAATATAGTCTCTCAACCCCGCAGCATCAGCGAGTTCGTCAATACATTCCTGACCAATCATGGTTGAGTCCATGTCAGCAACAAGAAGTTTCTTCCGCCGCTTGTCCTGAATTTGGACGGCAACATCAACAGGTTCTCCCTGAAGGGCGATACGCAAAGCTTTTTGTGCTTCATCCGGACTGATTGTGTCATTGAGCGGAATGTCACAAGCAACGCCGTCACAAAGCCAATAGACAGTGCTTGCATTGATACTATGAGAGGCTTTATCAACGAGCTGTGGTGTTAAAACCGGTCTTTCAGGATTGGCAATCAACGTGGCCACAAGCAATTCACTTTGGGGCATGGAAAACTCCGCTCATGAAAAAAAGAACAATTACTTTGATAGCGGGACCGACGGCAAGCGGCAAGTCGGATTTTGCGTTAAAACTGGCGGAAGATAATGATGCCGTAATTGTGAATGCAGATTCAATGCAGATCTATGACGTTTTAAACGTTATTACAGCACGGCCGAGCGTAGAAGATATGGCACGTGTCCAGCATTATCTTTACGGTTATGTTTCTCCTGAAAAGCAATATTCTACAGGCAAATGGCTTAAGGATGTTGCAGAAGTCCTCAAAACGGTTGAAAGACCTCTCATTCTTGTCGGCGGCACAGGCCTTTACTTCAAGGCGTTAACCGAAGGGTTGGCAATAATCCCCGATATTCCGGAAGAAACAAGAAAAAAATGGCGCACAAGGTTGGAAGGAGAGGGGGCTCCAGAGCTTTATAAGTTGCTTCAGGGGATTGATTACGAACTTTCCCGCCGTTTAAGCGAAAAGGATGGACAGAGGATTATTCGGGCATTGGAAGTTCATGATGCAACCGGTAAAACTTTAAGCTATTGGCAAAACAAGAAAACAGAACCTTTACTTGAAACGGGCGATTTGAAAAAATTGCTTTTATTGCCGGAACGAGACGTCGTTTATCGTCGCATTGAACGGCGTTTTGATAAAATGGTTGAAAACGGAGCATTGGAGGAAGCTCGTGCTTTGGATGAACTGGGGTTAAATCCTTCAATGCCAGCAATGAAAGCTATCGGCATACCGGAATTTATAGATGTTCTGAAAGGCAAAAAGACAATCGGGGAGGCGATTGTCGAAGCGAAAACGAATACACGCCGTTACGCAAAACGCCAAATGACGTGGTTCAGGCATCAGTTAGGAGGGGATTGGGAAAAGATATGAGAATGCCGCTGTAAAAACAGAGAAAAATCATTTCCTGGAAGAGTGCGCTTGTCTTCAATTTTTTCACAACTTTAGATGGGAAGGTGTTCAGACCCTTTTGAAAGCTTTTGTATGAAACATCATGAAAGCCGATGTTTCATCCTGGCAAGAGGACAGTCACCGTCAAACTTGCCGGTTTCGTTTCCACTTTGTTACTCTAATTTTTCTATTTTGAATTTTTTAATATGAATAGCCAAGCCACTAACGGCCATAGCAGTTAAAAAAACGGCTCTTGAAAAAGAGCCGCTTTTAAAAATTATCAGATGTGAAAAGCAATCAGCTGCACCCGCTTGTTGCTCCGCAGGTATCGCATTTCAGGCAAGTGCCGTTACGTACCATTGTGAAGTTCTGGCATTCCGAACACATATCGCCAGTATAGCCTTGCATCATTGCTTGTTTTCTACGGTCGGAGTTAAGCTTTTTGGCTTCGGCAACTTCATTGGCCATTTCTGCTGCTTTTGCTTCAGCAGACGTATCGGCGTCGAATAAATTATCTATTTTGTTTTCTTCCTCGTTGAGATCACGTCTTAAAGCTGTGGCCCCTTGTGTTTCCAACGACGGAGCGGCTTTCGATTGAACCGCAGTAGCCGGTTTTAACGTGGTGACATTAGACTTTGGGGCAGCAGTTGCAATTTTTGCAACCGGTGCTTTTGGGTCAGCAAATTTCGGTTTGTAACCGCGTGTCCAACCTGTCGAAATCAGATTGGTTTTTCCTTCTTTCACACCTTTACCCAAAGCTGTGTTGGAAAAGTCCGATATATCGACATGGGCAAGATCATAGCGCCCGAGATACGAAACCGCGAGTTCACGAAATACATAGTCGAGAATTGATGTCGCGTTTTTGATTGCATCATTTCCCTGAACCATGCCTGCCGGTTCAAATTTGGTGAAAGTAAATGCATCGACATATTCTTCCAACGGCACGCCGTATTGCAGGCCAAGTGAGATAGCGATAGCAAAATTATTCATCATAGCGCGGAAAGCGGCGCCTTCCTTGTGCATATCAATGAAGATCTCGCCCAAGCGGCCATCACCGAATTCACCGGTTCTCAAGTAGACTTTATGTCCGCCAACGATTGCCTTTTGCGTGTAACCCTGCCGGCGATTAGGCAATTTCTCGCGTGCATGGACATATTTTTCGACAACTTTTTCGACGATCTTTTCAGTGACTTTTGCTGTACGCGCAGCCGCCGGTTGCTCGATAAGATTATCGACAGCATCTTCATCATCATCGTCAGCAATGAGAGAAGAGTTCAACGGCTGGGATAATTTGGAGCCGTCGCGATAAAGAGCATTGGCCTTAAGTGCAAGTTTCCATGACAACATGTAGGCATTGGCACAATCTTGAACAGTCGCATCGTTAGGCATGTTGATTGTCTTTGAAATAGCGCCGGAAATAAACGGCTGGGCCGCTGCCATCATGCGGATGTGACTTTCGACAGACAGGTAACGCTTGCCAATTTTACCGCAAGCATTGGCACAATCGAACACCGGATAATGTTCCTGCTTGAGGTGAGGGGCTCCTTCCAGAGTCATTGCACCGCAAACATGAAGGTTGGCAGCCTCGATATCTTTTTTCGAAAAACCGAGAGCAGGCAACATTTCAAATGAAACGTCATCAAGTTGTTCTTCGGTGAAGTTCAAAACATTTTTGCAGAAATCCTCGCCCAACGTCCATTTGTTGAAAACGAACTTGATATCGAAGGCACTTTTCATCGCCTCGTTCAGAACTTCGATCTTCTCATCTGTGAAGCCTTTGGCTTTCAATGTCGTCGGATTGATTGCCGGAGCCTGATTGATATTTCCGTGGCCGACTGCATAAGCCTCAATTTCAGCAATCTGGCTTTCCGAATAGCCAAGTGTCCGCAAAGCTTCAGGAACTGCACGATTGATAATTTTGAAATATCCGCCGCCGGCAAGCTTCTTGAATTTCACCAACGCAAAATCGGGCTCGATGCCGGTTGTGTCGCAATCCATAACAAGGCCGATTGTTCCGGTCGGAGCAACAACAGTGGCTTGCGCATTGCGATAGCCATAAAGTTTCCCGAGTTCCAGAGCTTTGTCCCAAGCTTTACGGGCCCGTTCAATCATTTTCTGGTCGGGACAGTCTTTGGCAATTAAAGCGACAGGATTGACTGACAGTCCTTCATAGCCTGAAGTTTCACCATAGGCCGCACGACGGTGGTTGCGAATAACACGCAACATATTCTCTTTATTAGGTTTGTAACCTTTGAAAGCTCCAAGTTCCTTTGCCATTTCTGCTGATGTTGCATAGGCAACGCCGGTCATGATTGCTGTTAATGCACCACAAATAGCACGACCTTTATCGGAATCATAAGGAATTCCCGATGTCATCAGCAGACCACCAATATTAGCATAGCCAAGGCCGAGGGTGCGGTATTCATAAGATCTTTTGGCAATTTCTTTTGATGGAAATTGTGCCATCATAACCGATATTTCGAGAACGATTGTCCATAGACGGACGCTATGTTCATAGGCTTCAAGATCATATGAACCATCGTGGTTGCGGTATGACAACAGATTGATCGAAGCAAGGTTACAGGCGGTATCGTCGAGGAACATATATTCCGAACAAGGATTCGAGGCGCGAATTGGCCCTTCGGCAGGTGACGTATGCCAATCATTCATAGTGGTGTTGAAATGGACCCCCGGATCAGCCGAAGCCCATGCAGCATAAGAAATCCGATCCCACAAATCGCGGGCACGCACTGTTTTATGCACTTTGCCATCTGTACGACGAATAAGGTTCCAATCACCATCCTTTTCGACAGCCCGTAAAAACTCGTCCTTCAAAGAAACAGAATTGTTCGAATTTTGCCCTGACACAGTAAGATAGGCTTCCGAATCCCAATCTGTGTCATAGGTATCGAATTCCATTTCGCGGAAACCTTGGCGCGCAAACTGGATAACACGTTGGATATAATTTTCCGGAACCTGATCTTTTTTTGCAGCGCGGATTTCCCGTTTCAAGGCAGGATTTTTATTGGGATCAAAACAATCTCCATTATCAGCTTCGCAATTAACGCAAGCTTTCATAATGGCTGTGAGGTGTTTTTTGACAATCTTGGAACCGGTAACCAGAGCAGCTACTTTTTGTTCTTCGTGCACCTTCCAGTCAATATAGGCTTCGATATCCGGATGATCGATATCAACGACAACCATCTTGGCTGCACGACGTGTTGTACCACCCGATTTGATCGCTCCGGCTGCTCTGTCACCAATTTTGAGAAAGCTCATCAAACCGGAAGACTTACCACCGCCGGAAAGCTTTTCGCCCTGACCGCGCAATTGCGAAAAATTCGAACCCGTGCCGGAACCGTATTTGAAAAGACGGGCCTCACGCACCCATAAATCCATAATGCCGCCCTCGTTCACGAGGTCATCGGCAACCGACTGAATAAAACAGGCATGAGGTTGTGGATGTTCATATGACGATTTCGATCTCGTTAATTCGCCGGTTTTCCAATCTACATAAAAATGCCCCTGACTTGGACCATCAATGCCGTAAGCCCAGAAGAGGCCCGTGTTGAACCACTGCGGACTATTTGGTGCTACGCGTTGGGTGGCGAGCATATAAGCAAGCTCGTCATGGAATGCTAAAGCATCACTCTCGGTATCAAAATATTTGCCTTTCCAGCCCCAATAGGTCCACGTTCCGGCAAGCCGGTCAAACACCTGACGCGCATCCATTTCAGAACCAAAGCGGCGGTCTTCGGCAATTTTTGCCAGTTCTTTTTCATCGGCGACCGATCGCCAGAGCCACGAAGGGACACCATTTTCCTCAACCTTTTTCAATGCAGCAGGAACGCCTGCTTTACGAAAATATTTCTGTGCCAGAATATCGGCTGCAACCTGACTGAATTGGCTCGGAACATCGATATTTTCGAGCCGGAAAACGATCGAACCATTAGGATTTTTTATTTCACTTGTAGCCTTATGGAATTCAATTCCTGTGTAGGGCGATTGCCCCTCCTTTGTGAAATGGCGTGCGATCTTCATAGCCTGTCCTTATTCAATATGTTGTGTTTGCCTCGCCTCCATAGCGGCAGCGTACAAACCTCTCTAAATCCTTTTCAACAAACAGAATGTATGGAAAGGATTTAACCCCTGATTTTTTTCGACGACACCGATCGGTGACAAATCGATAAAACAATCTGCCGGCTTCCGGTGCAAAAAAATGCATCTTTTTCTTAAAAAAGACGCGTGAACTATATCATGTGTATCTAGCCCCATTTAATACTACATATAGTAAATTTTCTATAAACACATAAGTTTTACACAACGTTTTTTGAACGTTTTTATGTGCATAAAACAACAAAAATGCGAGCCATAAATGCTCGCAATTACACCTGTTGACTGCACACAAAATTACGCATGATTACAAATCTGGAACGTAGTGCATTTTTCAATGCATCATCGTTTCAGCATAAAAGAACAAAACAGATTTGACGTCAAGGCGTCGTTTGTTCAAATCTTGAAACAACTAGATGTAGTAGTCGTGCCGGTGGACAATGTGTGAATAGCGGGGACTATAAAATTCAGCGCTTTATTTTTCCGCAAAATACGTGACTGTATTTGGAGCGAATTATAAACGGGATAAAACGCCGAATTTAAAAAACGTTGATAGAACGATAGGATAGGGAAATTACAAGAGCGAATCATTTAACCGGCGTAATTTTTTAGCCACGACTTCGTTAGCTGGATATTCTGCTCCATTAGCATGATGCACTCGTAAAAAGATGGTCTTAATGAGGGCGATAATCCAATAAAAGTTTTTTTAATTGCGGTTCGCCGACTCGGTGAGCCGCTTCTTCAGGGCTTACCCACTCAAAGATTCGTTGTCCGCGTTCTGGCCACTTTTTTTCTTGATGTGAATAGAGAACCGCAAATACGTCGACCGTAAAATCTCCATTCTCTCCGCCCGGCATGTCGGTTTTTGTATATTGATAGGATCCAATCGAAGCCGTTTCGGCAATACCTCGAACGCCAGCTTCTTCATATGCTTCCTGAAGTGCTGCCTGTGACAACGTGCGTCCAGGCATTGGCCAACCTTTCGGTATAATCCAGCGTCCGGTACCTCTGCTCGTAATAACCAGAAACTCGACAGCTTTTTTTTGCAAACGATAAACCAAAGCGCCAACTTGCAAAAAATGGTTGCCATCAACGACTATTTTTCTTTCTGCTGCAACGAGAGTACCATCGATTTCAGTTGATTGAGTCATATGTCTCCTTCTTTGAATTGCAGTGTCGTGGATTATCGACTTGGCTGTTCAAGGGGCTTTAAAGCCCGTTTATGCATATAAACATAATCAAGTTTCCGCTGGAAGATACCATCAAAGTTGCACCGGATAACGAAAGCTATCCGGTCTTATTTTATCGGCAATTATTTGAGCGAAGGGCAAAAACTTTTGGCAATCGCCCGAAACCCGTTTCCAGGATACATGCCTTCACGCATAAAAATATTTCTAAGAGGTGCGAAGTTTCGTAGCAGTTCGAGACCCGCACTGCGAATAAATTGGGCAGGTAACATATCGGAAAGAAGAGCTCTATTGAGTGCATGGACGGAACCGGTACGAACCCAGATATCGGTTTTGCGATATTTGTTATAATTCTCCATGACTTTATCGCTGCCGACGTCATGGCCGTCGCTATCGATTGCTTTGACCATATTGATCGCATCGCGAACACCGAGATTTAATCCTTGTGCACCAATCGGGGGAAACACATGGGCAGCTTCACCGACAAGAATTGTCCGTTTTGTTGCGAACGACTTCGGTACGATGCCCGATAATGGCCATGCCTGCGCTGGCGTAATGACTGTGACTTTACCAAGCATCGCTTGCATACGTTCTTCAATCGCTCGCCCAAGAGCTTCTTTACCCAATCCGAGAATTCTGTTTGCCCGCTCGGGATTGAGGACCCAAACCAGACTTGAATTGTTTCCAGGCAACGGGACTTGTGTGAACGGACCATCCTCGGTGTGAAATTCTGTTGAAATATTATTGTGAGGAAACTCATGAGCAAAACTCAGTATGACGGCTGTTTGTGGATAGTTCCATTGACGGCAATCAATTCCCGCAGCAATGCGTGCCTTCGAGTTTCTCCCATCGGCTGCAACAACAACGTTGACGACAAGTGATGAACCGTCATCAAGATTGATCGTTACATGATCATCGGAATTGACGATGGATTTTGCCGATTGATCCAGTCGCTTGATCAGTTTTGAGCTTGATACTGCATTATTGATTGCGTTGTTAAGCTCGACATTAGGCATATTATAGCCGAATGCTATTTCACCGATTTCGGAAGAGTGGAAACTTACGACCGGACTACGAATAAGTCTTTTTGTGCCATCAACGATTCGCATGGTTGAAAGCGCAGCAGCTTTATCCTGCAAATTTTTCCAAACGCCGAGCGAATCAAGAATTTTAATGGCGGGCATCATTAGCGCGGTGGTGCGAAGGTCATTCTTATTGGTATCAGGTCCGATGAGAAATGACCGATACCCTTTTTGTGCAGCTGCAAGAGCAGAAATCATGCCTGCCGGCCCCGCACCGATGATTGCTATTTTTGTATCATTTTCTTTTACCGGCGCTACTACCATAGCAAGACCTTTCTGATAGATTACATATTCAACCACCCGACGTTAAAGTTAGCACAATATGTGGATCAATCCAGCATTTACAAACAATTGTTTCAATTTTTGTTATCAGTGATAGAAAGAGCCTAAAAATTTACACACAGATGTGATAACGAGATTTGACAAGAGGGACTATTCAACTTTGAAAAACAATCTTGCCGGCAAAATTAAGAGTGGTGCGGAAAAGTTACGGCATAAAAAAGTAACAATGCCGCAAGCAAGGGCATTTTCTGTTCATTTGCTCACCGCGTCGGGATCATTTCTGGCCTTTTTGTCGTTGGTAGCAGCTTCTGAAAAACAATGGACAGCAATGTTTGGCTGGCTCGGTCTTGCATTGTTGGTCGACGGCATTGACGGTCCGATTGCACGTAAACTTCAAGTCAAATATGTTCTTCCCACATGGTCGGGCGAACTTCTGGACAATATTATCGATTATGTGACCTATGTTCTCATACCCGCATTCGCACTTTATCAAAGCGGCTTCATGGGGGAGGGGCTTTCGTTCCTGTCGGGAGCTATCATTGTGGTATCTTCTGCAATTTACTATGCCGATACAGGTATGAAGACCAAAGAAAACTTTTTTAAAGGTTTTCCTGTCGTCTGGAATATGTTGATTTTTACGTTGTTTATCGTAAAACCCGGCGAGTGGACTGCCTTTACCATTGTTGTGATTTCGGCTGTTATCTCGTTCCTGCCGATATATTTTCTACATCCCGTACGGGTAGCAAGATTGCGTCCGTTAAATCTCACGATTTTTCTTATATGGTGTGCATTGGGAGTTATAGGCATCTGTTACAGGCTTGATGCACCCGAATGGGTAAAAATCGGTATGACAATTTCCGGTTTGTATATTTATCTCATAGGGGCGGTTATGCAGCTATTTCCTCGTCTCGGCAGTCATGACGATCACGCCTAGAAATTTACCAAATATTAATTTTTAAGGGCAGCATCGGCTTCTATTTGGCAAGGTTGATTGATTTTACAGTCAATAATGATTTAAATAACGGCAACCTATCAGTGTTCCTAAGGAGTTTTGGGCGATGCAACTTGATTTTGGTGGCGGGAGCGAGGTCACGTTCTTGAAAGAAGGTCGCGCAGGAATTGTACGGCTGACACGCCCCGATGCCTTGAACGCGTTGAGCCTCAACATGGTTGTGGCAATTGAAAAAGCTTTGCGAAGTTGGGAAACTGATGACGATGTTCTGTGCCTAATCGTAGAAGGCGAAGGTCGATCCTTCTGTTCGGGCGGTGATGTCGTTTACGCTTATAAGGAAGGCAAGGGGGGGCGTCCGGCTTATGATTATTTTTCAGCCGAATATAAGCTCGACAGTTATATCGGCCGTTTTCCGAAGCCATATATTGCGATCCTCGATGGTATATGTATGGGTGGAGGAGCTGGTATTTCAGTCCACGGTTCCCATCGCATAGTGACCGAAAATACGCTTTTTGCTATGCCGGAAAGCGCAATCGGTTTCTTCCCCGACGTTGGTGCGGGTGACTTTCTGTCGCGTTTGAGTGGCCATTTCGGCATGTATATGGCTTTGACCGGAGCAAGGTGTAAATGGGGAGATTGCTTGCAAACCGGTTTGGCAACCCACGCAGTTGCTCAGGAAAATCTGGAAGATCTGCGCGCAAGTATTATTGAACAAGGTAATCCCCGTCCGGCGCTCGAAAAATATGCAGTTGAAGTCAACTACGAAACTTCTGCCGATTTGCGATCGTTGATAGCCGAGTGTTTCGGAACGGATTCGCTTGAAGCCTCTCTTAATCAATTAAAACAAAAAGCAGATGAGGGTAATGAATTTGCCAAGGAAACGCTGGACACTTTATTGAAGCGTTCTCCGACAAGTCTGGCGGTCATCTGGCGTTCAATGATGCAATGTAAGCCATTGGGCCTTGATGATTGTTTGAAAGTGGAAAACAGGGTTGCCCATCACATGATGGACAATCATGATTTTTACGAGGGTGTGCGGGCTGTTCTGATTGACAAAGACAATGATCCGCACTGGAAGCCCGACAGCTTGGCCGGTGTAACCGATGAAATTGTCGATTCATATTTTCAGCCGGTTGAGAAAGAATTGGAGATTTGATGGATAACCAGTTACGCCAAGTGGTTAAACCTGATCTGGTAGCATCGGCTTATTCAATTTTTCTTCATTGTCTTTCGATTGTGGCTCTGCTGTTTGCAATTTTTTATTGGATACGGCTTGTTGGCGTATTTCCCGGCGAGTTATGGCGTATTGACCGGATGCCATGGCTTTGGCAAGTTTTAACAGTTGTTCTTGCTGTTACTTATCCGATCGCGGCTCTTGGTTTATGGATGGGGTCGCTCTGGGGAATCATTTTGTGGTTTTTCGCGGCAATCACCGAATCTCTCGCTTTTACCCTCTATAGCTCCTATTTCATCCTGTTTCCGTGGCTCGCGATATTCCATTTTCTTGTCGCAATTCTTTTTGTCATGTTTCAAGTTATGCTTGTTCTCAAGAAAAACAAAAAAATACTATAGTTACATATTTTTAACGAGAAGCTCCCTATATATACCAGATGTTGAAGGTCGTTGTTTCTTTAGACATGATAAAGACACAAAATTGTATCAGTCTGGAAAAACACGATCATACTTCCATTGAATATTTTTTAGCATGACTGTCGATTTGCTATCGGCAAAGGCATGCCTGGAAAAATTGAGAATGACACATAAAAATATGACATCTGCCAAAAACTCGTTCATCGGCCGAAGGTTCTTTTTGCAATCATTGGCGACTGTAGCAGCTTTATCCTGTGCACCTCTGGTTGCCAAAGCAAATAATATGATGTTTGCCCAGTCAGGGAGAGCTCGCTGGGACGATCAATTTGATGCTGGTCCATCGGGTGGTGGAAAAGTTGCTTCAAACCAGCCGGTTTTGAGTTTTGCAACTGTGGAAGATACGCAACGGGCAATTGCCCAGTATGAAGATATCGTGAGCCGCGGTGGTTGGCAAAGGGTGCCGACCGAACAGGGGAAATTGCGAATTGGTGTAACGCATCCTGCGGTTATAGCACTTCGTCAGAGACTTGCAGCCTCGGGTGATCTTCAAAGCGGCGTCGGCATGTCTCAATCTTTCGATACTTATGTCGATGCCGCTGTTAAACGCTTTCAGGCCCGTCATGGTTTGCCGGCAGATGGTGTGACCGGTGATTCAACGTATAAATCGTTGAATGTCGATGCGCAGACCCGGCTTAACCAGTTGCATATCAATGTTGACCGTTTGAAACCGAAAGTAGACATGACATCGAAAGAACAACGTTTTGTCATGGTCAATATTCCGGCTGCCCAGATTGAAGCCGTTGAAAATGGTGTTGTTGTGCAACGTCATACTGCTGTTGTCGGCAAAATAGACCGGCAAACGCCTCTATTGGATTCAAAAATCAGCCAGATCATTCTCAATCCGTTTTGGACTGTGCCGAAGTCGATTATTCGCAAAGATATTATTCCGTTGATGCAGAAAAACCCGTCTTATCTTTCGGATAATAGTATCCACATATTCAACAGCCGTGGTGAGGAAGTCTCACCGGAAAGCATTGATTGGCATAGTGACGAAGCTGTAGGCATGATGTTCCGTCAGGATCCGGGCAAGATCAACGCGATGTCCTCTACAAAAATCAATTTTGCCAATCCTTATTCGGTTTATATGCACGACACGCCAATCCAGACGCTTTTTAACAGTTTGATGCGTTTTGATTCATCGGGTTGTATTCGCATTCAGAATATTCGGGATCTGAATGTCTGGATTTTGAAAAATACGCCGGGTTGGGATAGACAGCGTATGGAAGCCGTCATTGCTTCGCGGCAAAATACGCCAATCAACATTCCCGATCCGATTCCTCTTCATTTTGTGTACATTTCTGCCTGGTCAACGGGAGAAGGGGTCGTCCAATTTCGTGATGACATTTATCACATGGACGGGTCATCCCAATTGGCACTTGATACAGCCGGTTGACAGAATTGTTTTGATAAAAAAACCGCCTTTTTGGCGGTTTTATTTTGATTCTTTAAGGGGATAGTTACTCCTTCTGTTCTATCTGGATAATCATCGCTCTTTTACCAGTTGAACGGGAATGACAAGAGAAGCCGGAACGGACGAAAAATTCAAGTGTTTGAATCAGCAAAATATTATTTTGATTTTGCTGGCTACCGCATTTTGTTTTGTTCTCGCCGTCGCCTATTGTCTCTTGAAATCAGAGGTTTACGTCGCGACATTGGAATTTTCTGTCCAAAAAACAGACGGAACCTCTTTAGACGACAGCACCCGAAATAAAATCACATCCTTATTGCTATCCAGTTCGGCTACCCGGCCAATGGAAAGTTTGTCGGACATAAAACATAATGGAAAAAATTTCGAACTATTCAGTCGTTCATTTTCTGTAAAAGAATACCGCGATTATATCGAGCTAAGCTTTGCTGATAAAAATCCGACTTATGCGCAATCGTTTTTACAAAGACATTTTGATGACTTTCGGAATGATTTGTCAAAAGCTTTTCCGGATAAAACACAAAGTAAAATTGCTGCAATTCGCGAGAAGAGGAACAACCTTCTTCAGTCGGCTTTTGCTGATTTTGATCAATCATTCAAAAGTTCAAACCGACAGGAAACCAATTTCGAACTTTACGCTTCGCTTTTAAATGCAATAAATAATCGCATCGGCTTAGATGCATCAATCGAAGTCTTGAATGACTTGAAAATACACGACCAATCACCACTTGGGCTTGAATTTATCGCAAATGATCCTGCCGTTTTACGAACGACCGGCGAATTGGACAAATTGAACACAGACATAGCCCATATGGAAAACCGTTTGGGTAGCGTTCATCCTCAGATCAAAGCAATGAAGGCCGAACAAAACGAACTGAAGGATGAACTTGAAAATAACATAAATTTGGCGGTCAAACGGCTTTACACCGAAGCAAAACTTGCAACCAGAATTGAAAACAATTTGCGCGATGAATTGAAGTCGGCAGGCGAAGCGGGTCTTAAACCCGATCATCACATTTTTGAGAGGTTTGAAAAACAGCTGAAGTCGATTTGGAATGATTACGACAAAACAATAGAAGCTTCGGGGCTCATGAACGGGCAGGCTATTGTGGTTAATAGCCACCCGATCAGAATCGAAAAACAAGCATTTTTTAGCCGTTTCGGGACACCGATATCTGTGTTCACAATTCTGGTCTTTTTGTTTCTGTCGGTCATCACGCTGTTGGTTAGAAAACGCTTAAAGATCGCTATCCATGATAGAAAAATTGATGAAAAGCCGGTAGTGCAGGAAGGAAATCGTCCGATTCCGGCCGAACAGGATCCGTCAACTGAATATAACCATTTTGAAACACAAGAATTGGTGGAACGTTTACTCGAGATCAATGCGCAAATTGTTTCTATCGTCGGTAATGATGCAGCACAATCATCTGCACGCCTATCAATGGGGTTAAAGAAAAACGCAGCAGCCATTCTGCTTGTCGATGTTTCAACCAATGAAATCGGGAACCTGATTGGTCCACACCGTGGTTTTACCGATGTGTTAACGGGTGACGCGGATATTTCAGACGTGATCTACAATGATTATGACACAGGCGTTGATATTCTGCCTCAAGGCATTGCAAGTCTGCTTCGGGCCAGGGACTTTTCAAGAGATATTCCCGCTATGTTGAAAGGCTTGAAGGAGAAGTATTCTTTCATTCTGATCGCGATGTCGAAAGTTCCGGAATTCGGTGTGGAAGAGCTATTCCGGCAGAGCGACTGCCTTGTTATTTCTTCGGATGAAATAAAAGATCAAGAAAACTGGCGCAATTTATTTTCCGAATATTCCGTTCTGCCGGTTTTCACGCTTGTCGATAGTTGATAAAGACGGAAGACGCGACGGCTTGTCGCGGTCAACGCCCTTGTTTTCTTGGAAACATTGCTGCACCAATAGAAAAAAGAACCGGAAAATACCGGCGCATATTGTAAAGTGAAAGCGTCTCGTTATGACAATGACTGCAATTGATGAAACCGTGCCTAATGCCAGACAGGCGCGCAATCGCAAGATGATACAGATTTGGCTATATGCTGTTCTCATTCTGTGTTTGGCGATTGTCATTGTCGGAGGTGCCACACGTTTAACCGGCTCGGGTCTGTCAATTACTGAATGGAAACCCGTGCACGGTGTCATTCCGCCAATCGGAGAAGCCGAATGGCAGGATGAATTCGAAAAATACCAACAGATTGCCCAATATAAAGTTGTCAATCAGGGAATGACCCTTTCTCAATTCAAAGGAATATTCTGGTGGGAATGGGCGCATCGTCTATTGGCGCGTCTCGTCGGTGTCATCGCATTATTCGGTCTTATCTGGTTCTGGGCAACAAAGCGGATAGAAAAAACATTCCTTCCCCAGCTTATTGCCGTCCCCGTCATTATTGCTATTCAGGGGGCGATCGGTTGGTGGATGGTTGCCTCTGGTCTGGGAGCCAGTGATTTGACAAGTGTGAGCCAGTATCGCTTGGCAATTCACCTTGTTACTGCATGTATCGTTGTGATTTTTGTTACCTATGTTTCAAGAGGACTTGCCGATTATAGCGACAAACCTGCCAATCGAAGCATCCAGAAGTTTGCCGGTTGGCTTGTTGTGATGGTGTTGGTGCAGATTTATCTCGGTGCTCTCGTTGCAGGTTTACATGCTGGCAAAGTTTATAACACTTGGCCGCTGATGGATGGACAACTGGTTCCGGAAGGTTTGCTTGCCGATCAGCCCACATGGCGTAACTTTTTCGAAAACCGTCTCACTGTGCAATTTGTTCACCGTTGTTTTGCCTATCTTTTATTGCTGGCAGCACTTGTCCACGCTCTCAAAGTTGAAAAGCTCGCTTCCGGAACAACTCATGCAAGGCGTGCAATGCTTTTACTCTTGGCAATTGTAGTACAGGCAATCTTCGGCATTATCACACTATTGCTTGAAGCACCGATAAGCTGGGGATTGATACATCAGGGTGTAGCGCTTTTGGTGCTGGTTTTCGCAGTTGCACATTGGCGTGCTACAAAAGGTGCCTATCCTGTTGAAAAAGCATCAAAAAAGCTTTTAGACGAGAATTGATAACCGGTCGGTATAGCCGACCTCTCACGTTGAAAACCGAACCGGCCAGTAATCTAACCGGTCTTTCGTCAGGTTATTACCAGCTTTTTCAATCTTTACGGTTCTTGCCGATCATCAGGTCAAGATTTTGAACGGCCGCTCCAGAGGCACCTTTACCCAAATTATCGAGTACGGCACAGATATTGAAGAGACCATTTTTTTCGTCACCAAACACGAATATCTTCAATTCGTCTGTATTGGCGAGCAATTCGGCATCTAACCTTGCCAAACGGCTATTTTCTTCTTCACTTGCAACTTTCACGACTTTGCTTTCGTGATAATGAGCGTTAAAAATAGAGCGCAAATCAGTAAGCGAAACAGTTTTCTCGAGCAATTTATTGTGCAACGGAATGTTCACGATCATGCCTTGGGGAAATCGCCCGACGCTTGGTACGAAGATTGGCGATTGTGCCAGTTTTCCATGGACGCGAATTTCGGGCACATGTTTGTGCCTAAGGTTCAGACCATAGATGAAATAGTTTGCAGTAATACGGTCTTCACGAGATTGATCTTCCATTTGTCCAATCATTTTTTTGCCGCCACCGGTGTAGCCCGACACTGCATTGATCGAAACAGGAAAGTCTTCCGCCATGATACCCGCTTCACGTAATGGCCTGATAATGCTTAAAGCTCCTGTCGGGTAACAACCGGGATTAGCAACGAATTGCGCGGCTTCTATCCTCTCCGACTGACCTTTCGTCAATTCGGCAAATCCGTAAACCCATTGAGGACAAATGCGGTGAGCAGTCGAACTGTCAATAATTCGGAGTTTTTTATTGTTGGCGATGCTTTTTACCGTCTCGATTGCAGCATCATCCGGCAAACATAAAATTGCAATATCGGCAGCATTCAGTCGCTCAAGACGGGCGGTCTCATTGTGGCGGTCTTCCGCGGAAATCGAAAGAACTTCAAGATCGTTTCGTGATGCCAGACGTTTTCTGATCTGTAAACCGGTTGTGCCGTGTTCTCCATCAATAAAGACTTTTGTCCGCATTATCTTATGCCTATCGTTGGAATGTAGATTTTATCAAAAAATTGAATGCTTTTCGTTGTGAAAAAGCCAGAGAAAGAGAAGCCATGTAATCCGAAAAGGAAAGCGTTATTCTGCATGACCGCACAAAAAAATAAAGTTTTTTTTATGATGTCACAAAACTTAATAAAACAACGCAGGGGGAAGAGGTACAGGTTTTTCAGGCTTAGTCCGTTTCATTGGTAAATTTAAATTGGTTAAAACCGACTTTTTCCTGAAGATTTTTTCTGAGTTGTTGGCTATTCTATTGAAAGCGTTTAACATATCGCAACGCTGTGATAATCAATGAGCGGCTATTTTTTCTTTAATAGGACCTTTTTTCCCATGAGTGACCAACTGGATGCGACGCAAAAGCGTTTTTTTAATGACGATCTTGAAACAACTGATTCTGAAGTTTTTGATGCTATTCGCGGCGAGCTTTCCCGACAGCGTAATGAAATCGAATTGATTGCATCGGAAAATATCGTATCGCGTGCTGTGCTTGAAGCACAAGGATCGGTTCTTACCAATAAATATGCCGAAGGTTATCCGGGGAAACGTTATTATGGCGGTTGCCAATATGTTGATGTTGTGGAAAATTTGGCAATTGAGCGTGCAAAGAAGTTGTTCGGTGCTGCATTTGCGAATGTGCAACCGAATTCTGGCAGCCAAATGAATCAGGCAGTATTTTTTGCGCTGTTGAAACCCGGTGATACTTTCATGGGGCTTGATCTCAATTCCGGCGGGCACTTAACCCACGGCTCACCTGTCAATATGTCCGGCAAGTGGTTTCATGTCGTTTCTTATGGTGTGAGAAGGGATGACCAGCGAATAGATATGGATGAAGTCGCCCGTATCGCCCGCGAAAATAAACCCAAGCTTATACTTGCTGGCGGTACCGCCTATTCCCGTTTTTGGGATTGGAAGCGGTTTCGCGAGATTGCCGATGAAGTTGGTGCTTATCTGATGGTTGATATGGCCCACATCGCAGGTCTTGTGGCCGGAGGTGTTCATCCCTCGCCAGTTCCTTACGCGCATGTTGTCACTTCGACGACCCATAAATCATTGCGCGGCCCACGCGGTGGCATGATTCTGACGAATGACGAAGAGATCGCAAAGAAGATTAATTCGGCTGTCTTCCCCGGTATACAGGGCGGACCGCTTATGCACGTTATTGCCGCGAAAGCTGTCGCATTCGGCGAAGCTTTGCGTCCGTCTTTCAAGACTTACGCAAAAAATGTTGTTGCCAATGCGAAAACATTGTCGGCCCGTTTGATAAAGAATGGCCTTGATATTGTTTCCGGTGGCACCGATAATCATTTAATGCTGGTTGATTTGCGCCCTAAAAATGCGACAGGGAAACGCGCTGAAAGTGCTTTGAGCAGGGCTCATATCACATGTAATAAAAATGGCATTCCGTTTGATCCGGAAAAACCGTTTGTTACATCGGGTGTAAGACTTGGTACACCGGCAGGAACAACACGCGGTTTTGGCGAAAAGGAATTTGATGAAATCGGTGAATTGATTTCGGAAGTTCTTGATGGTTTGAAGGCCGCAAATTCGGATGAGGGAAATGCTGCAGTAGAGGCACATGTACGTGAAAAGGTTCAAGCATTGACTGAACGTTTCCCGCTATATCCTTATCTTGGCTGATTATTTGAACGGAGTAAAAAATGCGGTGTCCTTACTGTCAATCTGAAGATACTCAGGTAAAGGACTCGCGTCCGGCCGAAGATGGTTCGGTTATCCGTCGCCGCCGCATATGTCCCGTATGCGGCGGACGGTTTACTACTTTTGAACGTGTCCAGTTGCGGGAGTTAATGGTTACGAAGAAAAGCGGACGCCATGTCCCCTTTGACCGTGACAAACTGATGCGCTCGGTTGAAGTGGCGTTGCGCAAAAGAAATGTCGACCCTGAACGGGTCGAACGGGCAATATCCGGTATTGTCCGGCAGCTTGAGAGTTCGGGCGAGCCCGAGATACCATCCGAAGAGATAGGGCGCCTCGTCATGGAAGCATTGAAAGGCATTGATGACATCGCCTATATCCGTTTTGCGTCCGTCTATCGCAATTTTCGTAATGCCAGTGATTTTCACGATGTAATTGACGAGCTGTCAGATCGTAATGGCGAAAAAGAAAACACCAATAATGGCTGACGACAATACCGACCGTCGCTTTATGGCCGCGGCCATCCGTCTGGCTCATCGGCATATTGGTGAAACTGCCGAAAATCCTTCCGTCGGTGCACTTATCGTAAGCTGTGACGGCAAAACGATCATAGGTCACGGAGTGACAGCAATTGGCGGCCGGCCACATGCAGAAATGCAAGCGTTACAAATGGCGGGCGAGAATGCACGTGGCAGCACAGTCTATGTGACACTTGAGCCCTGTTCGCATTATGGGAAAACTCCGCCATGTGCAAATGCACTGATAAAAGCTGGCGTCAAACGCGTTGTCATTTCACTTTGTGATCCTGATAAAAGAGTTTCCGGACGCGGCATCAAAATGTTGGAGGATGCCGGCATTATTGTAGGAACAGGGCTGTTGGCGGACTATGCCTTTGAGGGATTAAGCGCTTATTTGGCAAACAGGAAACTTTCCCGCCCTGAAGTAACACTAAAAATGGCAATCTCCGCAGATGCTGGTATCGGGCTTTCTGGCAAACGGAACGTTTCGATCAGCAATGGAATATCGCATTCTGTCAGTCATATAATGCGTGCGGAAAACGACGCTATTATGGTTGGAAGCAACACAGTTATAACGGATGATCCGGAACTTGATTGCCGATTGCCGGGATTGGAAAAACGTTCGCCGGTACGCGTGGTTGTTGATCGGAGGCTTGAAATCGACGTCAACTGTCGAGTGGTTGAAACAGCAAGGCTTTTGCCAACTTGGGTGATTGTCGGAAAACACGCTGATCAAACAAAAATAGCAGCGTTCGAGAAAAAAGGCGTAAATATCTTTGTGTTAGATGACAGCAAAGGCTTGATAGCGCCGAAAGATATTCTTGCGGTCTTGTTTGATAATCATATTTCAAGCATTCTGCTTGAGGGGGGTACTCGACTTGCGTGTACCTTTCTGGATAAGCAGTACGTTGACAAAATTGTCCTTTTCCGTTCAACAATCGAATTGGGCAAGAATAGAATTCCCGCACCGGATTTTGAAAAATATCTCGGTCATTTTGACAAGGTCAACGAGGCCAGATTTGGCGAAGACATATATAACGAATGGAGATACCATCCTCAATGTTTACTGGAATAGTGACAGATATAGGAAAAATAGCCGGGATTGAACCTCTTAACGAAGGTTTACGACTAAAAATCGCGAACCATTACGATATAAACTCGATTGATATCGGAGCTTCTATCGCCTGTTCCGGCATATGTCTGACTGTGGTAGAAAAATCCGAAGACGCAAAAAATATGCAGTGGTTTGCAGTCGAAGCCTGGGAAGAGGCATTAAGGCTCACCAATATTTCAAGCTGGAAAGTCGGCCGGCATATCAATCTCGAACGGTCCTTGAAACTTGGCGACGAAATGGGCGGGCATCTTGTTTCCGGTCATGTTGACGGTTTGGCGGAAATAACCGACATAACCGATGAGGGTGACGCCAGACGTTTCAAACTCGAGACACCTCGGGAATTATCTCCTTTTATAGCGCGTAAAGGGTCGGTTGCACTGGATGGGACGTCGTTGACGGTCAATGCTGTCAAAGACAACATCTTTGATGTTCTGATTATTCGCCATACGCTCAACGTAACAACGTGGGGAGAACGTAAGAGGGGTGATTGTGTCAACCTTGAAATCGATCAGCTTGCGCGTTATGCGGCGCGCCTTTCCGATTTCAACAGGTAAGCTGAAAATAAATATTTTTCACTGCGGCATCTTAAGTCTTCAAATAACGTTCCAATGAAATCATTTTAGGAAAAGCAGCTTTCGCATTTTTGAAAACTGTTCTAAAGGGAATGATATTGGCTCAACCATTATGTTTATAATGGGCTTTGAGGGAAATAGAGTGTCAACCCTATTATTGAGTTATAGGATCAGATTATGACAAAGAAAAATGTGAAGAAGGCTCGTTTACTCATTGTAGAAGCCCGTTTTTATGATGAAATTTCCAACGCCTTGTTGAAAGGTGCAACAGAAACACTGAAAGCGGCAAATGCAGATTTTGATGTTGTAACTGTTCCGGGCGCATTGGAAATTCCGGCTGCGATTGCTTTTGCCGAAAAAAGTGAAAGAAATTATGACGGCTATGTCGCATTGGGATGCGTCATCAGGGGCGAAACATATCATTTCGAGATTGTGTCCAACGAATCATGCCGTGGTATTGCTGATTTGAGCGTGCGCAAGCGGCTGGCTATTGGCAATGGTATTATAACCGTTGAAAACGAGAAACAGGCTTGGGCTCGCGCGCTGCCGGATAAAAAGAATAAAGGTGGTTTTGCTGCCGAGGCAGCGCTACACATGATAGCGCTTAAAGCCAAGTTCGGAGCAAATCATTGAGTAATACTTCTGCCAATAATCATAATGGGTCGCGCCGTGCCAATAAACGTGGCGCGGCACGTTTGGCTGCTGTTCAGGCACTCTATCAGATGGACGTTGCCGGCACTGGAATTTTGGAAATAACATCGGAATACGAGACTTATCGATTAGGACAGGAAGTCGATGGCGAGCAATATCTTGAAGCCGATCCACAATGGTTCCGAGCAATTATAGCAGGTGTATTGGATGAACAACGGCTGCTTGATCCGATGATCCGCCAGCTTTTGCCCGAGGATTGGCCTCTGTCACGTATTGACTCGACTTTGCGTGCTATATTGCGGGCGGGCGCTTGGGAAATAAAAAATCGTAAAGATGTACCGATCGCAGTTGCAATAAGCGAGTATGTGGATATTGCCAAAGCATTTTTCGACGGTGAAGAGCCGAGAATGGTTAATGCTGTTCTCGATAAAATGGCAAAAGAATTGCGCAACTAATTAAGTTGCAAAAGCGGAAATTGCATTAGATATTTAAAAAAAGCTCTATCGAAAGATAGAGCTTTTATTTTTTGTCTGATGTTTTCCGGTCTTCAGTCACTGTAACGAAAGCTTTATTTTTTCATTAAAAACAGCTTCCCGGGCAGGAAATTTTACCTGCCCGTTTGTGGCAATTGCGGCACGCCTTTCGAGCCTTTGATGAGCTGTGACAGGAATGATTGGTCGTGACCACCCGTTGGTGTAGTCTGCGAAATGCTGTCGAAGACCTTTCCATCCTGCAAGCCATAATTTGCAATTCGTTCAACCTGTCCGTTTTTGTTGAAATAGATAGCAAGTATTTTACGATCAACAATTTTGGGCTTCATGAATTGCGCACCGCGATAACGCGTTTGAGAAATATAATAAAAAACTTCGTTGTCATACATCGCGGTCATAGATGGCGAACCAAGAGCAAGTAACACCTGATCGCGACTTGAGCCAACTGGTACAGAAGCAAGTGCCGACTCGTCGAGTACATAGCCTTCGTTATAGGTTTGGCTTGTCTTGAGTAAATCATGAGACTTACAGCCACTCATTGTAATTGCAGTAGCAGCCATTAAACCGATAAGTAACCCATGCTTAGCTCGGGTTTTAATGCGGATCGTGTGAAACAATGACATCTCCATCTAACGCATGGCAGGGAATTATTATTTTTCAATCTTTTTGCCTAAACCACCTTAAAGGCGTTTGCAATAGATTGCATCGCTGCCAAGTTGCAATTATTAACAATGACTGTGTTAAAATGTCTGAACTTTTGATGCGCTTCAAGTGCGGAACTTGGTGCCAAAAGTGGTAAATTGCACGGACAACCGAACCGACAAAGGCAGTCGAATTACAAAACGAGGTGCATTATGCACAATAATGACCACACAAGCGACAATGAACAACATATAATGAAGTTTGCAATCCATTATCCGGTTAATGTCCGTTCACTTCCGGTAAAAGGCGTGCGAATAAAGATCGAAGCTGATGAAAAAGAACGGCTGAAGTTGAAAGAAAATCATGGTCTTTTAGGTGTGGATTCTTTTCGTGCCGATGTTCACATCAGTCCATGGAAAAAACGTGGTGTGCGCGTCAAAGGCAAATTCGAGGCAGAAGTTGTGCAAGCCTGTGTCGTTACGCTTGAACCACTTCACAAGCATGTCGAGGAAGAAGTTGAGTCTGTATTTGTTCCCGAAGGATCAAAGCTTGTAAAATATGAAGAACTTGAAAATTCCGGAGAAGTTTTTGTCGACGCCGAAGGACCGGATACACCGGAAGTATTTCATGGCGACACAATAGATGTAGGTGCATTTCTTGAGGAGTTTTTCGAACTTTCATTAGACCCCTATCCACGAAAAGAAGGGGTTCATGGCGATTACATTGAAGATATGGAAAAAGAAGAGGAGCAGTCGTCACCATTTGCCGTTTTGAAACAATTGAAATGACCAACGCCACCAAAAAAACGATTTTTATAGTTGTATAATGGCTTAAAACCGGTATTTTCGGCTTAAAGTTTCACGAAGCATCGTCCTGAAACGATGCTTTTCTATATAAAATCAGAAACTAATAGGACATTTAAGAGTGATCAGAATTTCTGTGGATGCAATGGGCGGCGATTTCGGCCCGGAGATCACAATTGCCGGAGCAGCAATTGCGCAGAAACGTTTTCCTGAAATACGTTTTATTTTTTACGGTGTTGCAAGTGCAGTAGAACCGGTCTTGAAGCGCTATCCGGAACTTGCTTCCGCTTCGACATTCATTGCAACCGAAACCTATACCCGTATGGACGAAAAACCCAGCCAGGCATTGCGGAACGGCCGTGGAAAATCATCTATGTGGAAAACGATTGAAGCTGTAAAAAACGGTGAGGCAGACGCTTGCGTGTCAGCCGGTAACACCGGTGCGTTGATGGCAATGTCCTATTTTTGTTTAAGAATGATGGAAGAGGCCGATCGTCCCGGTATTGCAGGCGTATGGCCGACATTACGCGGTGAAAGTATTGTCCTTGATATCGGCGCTACAATCGGTGCTTCGTCAGATCAGCTTGTTGATCTTGCTGTGATGGGGGCCGGCATGTTCCGAGCACTCTATAATGTCAAACGTCCAACTGTCGGATTGCTCAATATAGGCGTTGAAGAGGTCAAAGGTCTTGATGAAATCAAGCAAGCAGGCATGATGTTGCGCGAAATCGGGCTGGATGGATTGGAATATAAGGGATTTGTCGAGGGCAACGATATCGGAAAGGGTACTGTGGATGTCGTTGTTACCGAAGGATTTTCTGGGAATATCGCATTGAAGGCGGCAGAGGGGACTGCCCGCCAGATGGCACAGATTTTACGCGTGGCAATGTCGAGTTCGTGGTTGACAAAACTGGGTTACCTTCTTTCGTTAAGTGCTTTCCGTCAGCTTAAACAGAAAATGGATCCGGGGCGCGTGAATGGCGGTGTACTGCTCGGACTTAACGGTGTTGTTATCAAAAGTCATGGCGGAACCGATGCGGATGGGTTTGCTTCTGCTTTACGGGTGGGCTATGAAATGGTTAACAATAAACTTCTCGAGAAAATCGCAGCCGATTTGAGGCATTTTCACGATAAAAAACCCGAGCTTCTTGAGCGTGGCACCCATGCAGGGCATGATTGAGAACGCAATTATACGTATGAACGACTGAATATTGATTCGCTGGTTGAGGATAGAACTGAATGATTCGATCTGCCATATGTGGCATAGGAAGTGCGCTGCCGAAAAAGAAAATGTTAAACAGCGAACTTGAAGGCATTGTCGAGACATCCGATGCATGGATCGTTCAACGGACAGGGATTCGCCAGCGTTATATAGCCGGAAAAGATGAAACAACTGTTTCACTCGGTGCCGCGGCCGCCCGGGCAGCGCTTGATAATGCGGGGCTTACTGTTGCCGATATTGATTGTATAATTCTTGCAACTGCAACGCCTAACCATACATTTCCTGCTTCTGCTGTTGAAATACAGAATGCATTGGGAATGTCGCACGGTTTTGCTTTCGATGTGCAGGCTGTATGTTCAGGCTTCGTTTTTGCAATGACAACTGCCGATCTTTATCTGAAAGGCGGCATGGCAAAGCGAGTTCTTGTAATCGGTGCAGAAACTTTTTCTCGTATCCTAGACTGGAATGACCGTTCAACTTGCGTACTTTTCGGAGACGGGGCAGGGGCCGTTATTCTTGAAGCAGTAGAAAATCAGAGCGGTACCAACAGCGATCGTGGCATCCTTGCATGTAAACAACGTTCTGATGGCGCATATGTCGATAAGCTTTATGTTGATGGTGGCCCGTCGACGACGCAGACAACAGGCCATTTGCGAATGGAGGGACGCGAAGTATTTAAACACGCTGTAGGCATGATCACTGATGTGGTCGATGAGTGCTTTTCCGCAACCGGTATTTCTCCTTCCGAACTCGACTGGTTTGTGCCTCACCAGGCAAATAAACGCATCATTGATGCATCTGCCAAAAAGCTCGGTATTGCGGATCATAAAGTTGTCATTACAGTGGATCAACATGGCAATACATCGGCTGCGTCAGTGCCTTTGGCGCTTGCGGTTGCAGTTAATGATGGTAGAATTAAAAAGGGTGATCTGGTCATGCTAGAGGCGATGGGCGGCGGATTCACATGGGGAGCTATTCTTATCCGCTGGTAACCTTACGGCAACTTGACCGGCAATGAATATTACGTATAAGTTTTTTAGCTTCAATTTTAAGAAGGCGATTGTTATGGCTGGTAACACAGTAACGCGTGCAGATTTGGCAGATGCCGTTTGCAGGAAAGTTGGCCTGTCACGTACAGAGTCGGCTTCGTTGGTTGAAATGATCCTTGATGAAGTTTGTGATGCAATTGTTAAGGGTGAAACTGTAAAATTATCTTCATTTGCAACTTTTCATGTTCGCAATAAAACCGAACGCATTGGCCGTAATCCGAAAACTGGTGAAGAAGTACCGATTTCACCCCGTCGCGTCATGACGTTCAAAGCATCGAATGTTTTGAAAAAAAAGATTTTGGATGGTCACCGTTCAAAGAAGTCCTGACCCGACACTATTGTTTTTCAGTTCTGTGAAAGTGTCTTTTATAAATGGCTGTTCTGTAATAAGAAATAGGTGAATTCACAGAGTTCGCCGAAGCACTTGGCAGCTTAACAGGATTCATTTGGAAGGGTTCAAGTTCAACATCGGGTTAGAGGTCGGTTTTAGTCGGCAAAGGTTAGAAAATGGATAAAAGTCCAGATGCTTTCCGTACAATTAGTGAAGTTGCTGAAGCGTTGGATCTCCCACAACATGTCTTGAGATTTTGGGAAACACGTTTTTCACAAATAAAGCCGTTAAAACGCGGTGGTGGTCGTCGTTATTATCGACCGGCAGACGTTGATTTGCTTAAAGGAATCCGACAACTTTTATATGAGCAAGGCTACACCATAAAGGGTGCACAGCGCTTGTTGAAGGAAAATGGCATTGCCTTTGTCATTGCACTCGGCAATGGCGACATCGCGGCGATTGATGCAATTACGCAGAAAAAAAAGGCCGAAGAAGAAGCCGAGAATACCCCACTGCCGGCAAAGCCGCAGCAATCAAAAGGGTTATTCAGCTTTATGAAATCGGATTCTGATGCTGAAGTGGGCGGAAGTAGCATCGGAAAAGGCAAAGACAATAAAACACTGCTTCAAGAGGCGTTATTCGAATTGATAGAATGTAAGAGAGTTCTTGATCGAGCCCGCTAAGTCAACGAACAAGATAATTTAGTTCATTGTGAGCCGATATTTAATTTATTGTGAGCCGATATATCGAGTATTGCTGTGTTAATCCGTCGCAAGTGTCAACCATGATGACTTGCTGTGGCAGTGAGATGGAGATTGTTTTTTCCTAGCCTTGGCATTTGTTATCGGCTCGATTTTTTCTATTTTTCTCTGTTGATACAATCCGGAGATTGAACAGAAATTGAAAGAGCGGCTTTACGACAATCTTTTCAGCACACAGAATTAAATTTTTGAATGTTAAATATCTCGATGAATCAATAAAATTTTGGGTTCTCTTATTTTGTAAAATTGATATTCAAAGGTTCCCACCCCGTGGATCGTTATCCCGATTCAAAGTGAATTTTTTAAGCTCATCCTACCGGATGTATAGGGATGAGCATAGGCCATTTTTTTAAAACTTAAACCGAACTCGTTGTGCTCTAATGAATGGGGGCAAGATTATTGGTAGTTTTCAACGGCATGGACGGAAAACGAAATTTGTTGATGCATTTCCTTGGAAGCGATTTTAATGATTTTTCAAGGCAAGTTCGCGGAACGGGAAAATTGATCGGCAACGCGGTTATCTTGTTCATGGGGTTCATTTTGTCGCATGCAGGGTGCTGAAATGGGCTCGTTATCCCAATGATTTTCATTTTATAAAAAATGGAGGAACGGTCCGCTTCCCGATTGACATGTTTGTCGCGTTTGAGTGAGAGCTTTCGGTCATTTCACCGGAACTGCGAACAGCGGCGTTCCGGAAACTGTGCCGTAATTGCAAGATGCTTGTTTTAAAGAATCGGTTTTTCAGGGTGTTAATTCCGGTTTTTCTCGAAGCCAAGTTTAATCCGGAATTAAAAGCGAAGTTTCAAACAGTTTTTGTTCAATGAGGCACACCGGAGAAAGGGAGGAACAGATGATCTCATGACCCCATATTGCCTCAAACAGATGCGAAGCATGAGTAAACGGTCTGGCTTTTAACACTCTGACCTATAGGCCGAAATTACCGGAAACCGGATTTAGACGGTCGGTTAAAAATATACCCTTTATTTGGAAAACAGATGGTGGGCGTGACAGGGATTGAACCTGTGACCCCTACAATGTCAATGTAGTGCTCTCCCTCTGAGCTACACGCCCATCTGACGTTGTTGCATACACCACAACAAAACCGTGAGGTCAATGCTTTTTTATAAAAAATAATCTAAAATTTGACGAAAATGATGATTTCAAAAACCGGTCTATCAAGCTGCAATCAACATTTTCTCGACTTCCGAGACAAGTTCGCGCAAATGGAACGGTTTGGACAAAACTTTTGCGTCACGAGGGGTGTTGCTATCGGAATTCAGCGCAACAGCGGCAAATCCGGTAATAAACATAACCCGCAAATCCGGATCAATTTCAGTAGCACGGCGAGCAAGCTCAATGCCATCCATTTCCGGCATAACGATATCGGTCAAGAGAAGTGAGAATGGCTCTTCTTGCAGCCGTTCATAAGCGCTTGCACCGTTATCGAAATCGGTAACTTCGTAACCGGCCCGTTCAAGGGCTTTTGCTAAAAAGCGACGCATGTCATTATCGTCTTCGGCAAGCAAAATACGTTTCATTATAGTGTCCAGCAATTGTTTATAAGAATTTGAACCTTATCTCTCTCTTATTCATACAATAAATCCAGTTGGTAAAAAAAGCGATAAACGCTGTTGGAGCGAGTTTGTTTTATATAATGGTTAATTCGTAGTTGCGAATGACGGGGCAGTCGGTTTACCTTTTTTAATAAATATACGATTGGTTTTAATAAAATTTACGATTGGCAGGTTTTTCAAATGGATTTAATGAGTGTCACAGCGTTCCAATATAGCGAGCCGGCTGAACTCAGAGTTCCGTTTCTGTTCAATTCCCCCCATTCCGGTCGCATATATCCGAAAAGCTTTTTGGAACAATCCGTTCTTGATAATTTCACGATCCGTATTTCTGAAGACAGCTACGTCGACTTGTTATTCAATGGGGTTGTCGGTCTTGGTGCAGCTTTTATGGCAGCAAATTTTCCCCGTGCATTTCTTGACGTCAATCGTGAGCGTTACGAGCTTGATCCCGATATGTTTTTTGAACCTTTACCGGAATCTGTCCCGAAGCCGTCCATGCGGGTTCTGGCGGGTTTGGGAACAATCCCGAAAATCGTAGCGACAGGTGTACAAATATATAATGGCCGAATTCATATTGATGATGCAATGGAGCGGATTGAAAAACTCTATGTTCCTTATCATGACCACCTTGCAGCCAAGCTTGGTACAATGAGAAATCGTTTTGGATTTGCAGTTCTTATCGACTGTCATTCGATGCCCGGAAAGTTGAAGTTTTTTGATGGAGGCGGGCAGCCGGATTTTATTCTGGGTGATCAAAATGGACAATCTTGTGCCAATGCGTTTGTGGAATATGCAGCCGAATGTTTGAGCCGAAAAGGCTATCAGGTCGCTCTTAATCGGCCTTACTCGGGTGGCTTTATTACCACCCATTATGGTCGACCATCCGAAAACATCCATGCTTTGCAGATAGAAATAAACAGAAGCCTGTATCTCGACGAGATTACGCGCGAAGCCAACACTAATTTCGATATATTACAGAGTGATCTGATTGCTTTTTCTGCCGACCTTATGGCCTTTCCTGAACAAGAATTGATGGTTTGTAAAGCCGCAGCGGAATAAATCCGAAGCCGTTGGAATTTGAGAAGTGGTGCTTTTGTTTTCGATTTATGTAAATTTTCTAAAAAAATTGCGGGAAACATATCACCGGATAATAACGCAAAAGACACACGTGATTATAAAAGCTGCTCTGATCGATGATTTTCCGTCTATCTTAAGCATTGAGAATTGGCACAAAAACGGGTTAAATGATTTGCATTGAGTTTTGTTTGAAATCAGGGTGGTCGAAAAAGCATGAGCAATCTTCCGGGGTTCGAATTTTTTAAAAAACTCTCCGATATCGTCGAGCACACTTCGCTCCCCTTTTTTCGACACCCGCTATCGATTGATAACAAAGACCTTAATGGTTTCGACCCCGTCACAATTGCTGATCGTGAAACCGAAATAGCATTAAGAGAATATATTCATCGGGAACGGCCTGATGATGGAATTTTGGGAGAGGAATTTCCAACGCTCGCGGGGCTGAATAACAATTTATGGGTAATTGATCCGATTGACGGGACGCGTTCTTTTATCACAGGTATGCCGACGTGGGGTAGTCTCGTTGGTTTGAAGACGGAAGGTAAGGCCGTTGCCGGTATGATGGCTCAGCCTTTCACACGCGAAATTTATTATAGTTGCGGCAAAGGCGCTTACCTTTACACAGAAAACGACGGGGATCACCGGAAACTATCCGTCAGCAATTGTAAATTACTTGATAAAGCGACAATGATGACGACTGCTCCGGAACTTTTCGACGGGAAAAATCAAAGCCGGTTTCAAAAACTTTCACAGAAAGTCCGTTTAACTCGTTACAGTGCGGATTGTTATGCTTTTGCGATGCTCGCGTCCGGGTTTGTCGACTTAGTGGTCGAGACAGACTTGAAGCCTTATGACATCACCGCGCTCATTCCGATTGTGGAACAAGCGGGCGGAATCATCAGACAATGGAACGGCAAAAAAGCTGAAGATGCCGGCAATATTATCGCTTCAGCAACTCCCGAACTTTTGGAGGCGGCCTTATCAATACTCAATGATTGATTTCATAGGCGTTGGTTCCTGGAATGAACGCGTCAAACAATGCCCAAAACTGTTTTTGGTAATTTTCTTTATCATTTAACAAGTCGTGTCCGGCGCCAATAAGTGTGATTGTATCGGCTAGCCTGACATTATGACAAAAGCGACGGACTTCGCTTGCATCGGTCAATCTGTCATTGTGTCCGGTGACAAACAAAGCGGGAAAACGAAGGTCATTTTTTTCAAGGCGTTCTTTTGCGTAAATTGCAGTGTCAAACACATGGGCAAGCCATCTCCTGTCAAGAACGGCGAAATCCTCTTCCTTATGATCGCCGCTGTCGGAGTAGCCTTTATTAAAGTGGTAACTTTGAAAAATCGATTTCCCTTGTCTCAACTTTATATGTCCGAGCCCGAAATCATTCATCATCTCACTGATCTTGTGTTCAAAACCACCGATCTTATGACCTAAAGGACTGAAGAAAGGTGAAATGCCGAGAAAGCGATTGCATTGGTTGTTGATAATATCAATGCTGGAGATCGCAATAAGACAGCCGATATCATAACCAAGAAAATAATAAGGCGGAGGGCAGTCCGCATAGACAATTTTGTCAAGAAATTCCTCAAGATCACCGATATGCCGGTTAATATCAAATGTGCGTTGAGCAGTTTCGCGCTCTTTTTCGTCGGATGGGATGGAAGCTCCTTGTCCATACCACTCAAACGATGCATAGGAAAAACCACGATCAACAAGTTTGGAAAACAGGTTTTTATACCGCCGCGAACTGTCGGCAATTCCTTGTAGAAAAATAACAGTTCCCTTTTGAAAATTATGTTTTCTTACGTTCTTGACGATGCCTAGACGCCTTTTATCAGACGTTTCCATAAACGACGAAAAGAGGAGAGCAGGTATCTTTTCGACTTTTGACGCGTTCAAGTGCAATTATTCAGGCTTTCTCTGTTACATGATAATTGGTCTATCCATTTAAATTGTAACATTTAAAAAAGCATTTCCTCAAGATTGAGGTATGACGAATAGTTCTAAAAATTGTCCGGTTCGTGAAGAAAAACCATTATGTGACGTCGCAACATGAGTGAAAAGGTGGAGGCGCAACACGTCAAAAGCTGACCTGTTGGTTCGGGAAGCGCAATTGGTAAAAAATGGTTTACTTCAATATTTTTAAAAGATTTTCACTGATGGGTTTTTCGGGATGGGGTTATCTCTTGAAAGATCAGAAAATAATAACCACATAAACTATGCGATCGCCGATACGGGGTCGCTGGTTATATGGGTCTGCCTTGAAGGAGATCGTAATAATCAAACATTCGTCGCTCTGAAGGAGGGCAATTATGATGCGTCAAGTAGATTTTTCACCATTATATCGTTCAACTGTCGGTTTTGACCGCTTGTTCAATATGTTTGATACAATGACACAGCCGGAGAGTGTTCAAGCTTATCCGCCTTACAATATTGAACGGTTGGGCGAAAATTCTTATCGGATTTCCATGGCGGTTGCCGGTTTTTCCGAAGATGAAATAGATATTGAAGCCCAAAGTCACCAACTCACCGTTAAAGGCGAGAAATCTCGTGAAGAAGAGAATGATGAAGGTGATTTTCTCTATCGCGGAATAGCTTCCCGGTCATTTGAACGTCGCTTCCAATTAGCGGATCATGTTGAAGTGGTCGGTGCACAACTACAAAACGGTTTGCTTCACATTGAACTCAAACGGGAAATTCCCGAAGAGATGAAGCCGCGGAAAATTGCGGTGCAGACATCGAAGGCTTCCAATACGAATAAACGTGTACAAAAACACGAAATGTCAAAACATGAAACGCCGAAACATGAGATGGAAGTCGAAGCGGCAGAATAATTATTCCCGAAAATTTATAACTATTGGCGTGGGACGCGCATGGAGGCGTGTCCCACGCTTTTTATTATTTTATATGCTTTTGCAGACTTTTCCACGGCTTTTATTGGCCTGATCATGCCGCTTTAAAAGTTGTGCGTTGTACAATATTTCAGAATATTGTTGTTGGCTTGAACGGTAAATAGAACCGTGAACTACGAGACACTATAGATAACTGTAAAAATTGTAAGACATCAGGGATTGAGTGCAATATTGCACTGATATCATATCGCTCTTAATGAGCGTATAAAAACAAATGAAATCAATAATATTCTCTAACGCAATAAACACAAAAAAAATTTAAAATAGTTGAAATAATATTTCATTTTTGGTTTTTGATGGTTGAAAACTTAGAACCTTTCTGACATAGCTTATAAAAAGTGAAATTTCACAGTGTTTCTTTTGCGACCGAAAGACTAGATGTTGTCGTTTTCTGTCGAAATTTCGGGTTTGGGTTTTGGAAAAAGGGCTTTCTAAATGTCGGATAGCGTAATTTCAGGTAATAAAATTACTCAAAACGGTTCGATAGCGTCATCATCGACAAATGAAGGTGTTGCTTCATCATATGGACTTCCTTCTGCTCAAGGGCTTTATAGTCCGCGTAATGAACATGACGCTTGCGGCGTCGGCTTCATCGCCCAATTAAAAAATGTGAAATCCCATAAAATTATTCAAGACGGGCTATTTATGCTTGAAAACCTCACCCATAGAGGTGCCGTCGGAGCGGATCCTCTGGTGGGAGACGGTGCAGGCATACTGGTACAGATACCCGATCGCTTTTTTCGCGAAGTGATGGCTGAACAGGGGGTCGAATTGCCAAAGGCCGGACAGTATGCTGTCGGTCATATATTTATGCCGCGCGACGAGGCAATGCGGGCTCATATCGAGCAGATTGTCAAGGAAGTTATTGCATCTGAAGGGCAGCATTTTATCGCTTTTCGTGATGTGCCGGTTGATAATTCCTCACTATCGAAAGCTCCTGCAATTGTTGCAACAGAGCCGGTTCATCGACAGGTGTTCATCGGGCGTGATCCGTCGATAAAGTCGGATGATGATTTTGAACGCCGTCTTTTTGTGCTTAGAAAAGTCATTTCAAACAGAATTTTTCATGAAACTGGCGGTCGTGATAACGGCTTTTATGTTGTGTGTCTGTCTTCACGCACGGTCATTTATAAAGGTATGTTTCTGGCCTTTCAGGTGGGTGCTTATTATAAGGATTTGCAGGATGAACGGTTCGAAAGTGCTTTAGCTCTTGTTCACCAGCGTTTTTCGACAAACACTTTTCCTTCTTGGAAACTTGCCCATCCATATCGAATGATCGCTCATAATGGCGAAATCAATACGTTGAGGGGAAACGTTAACTGGATGGCTGCTCGTCAGGCTTCAGTAGACTCGGAACTTTTCGGTAACGATATTTCCAAGCTTTGGCCTATTTCTTACGAAGGCCAGTCGGATACTGCGTGTTTCGATAATGCTTTGGAATTTCTGTGTCAGGGAGGGTATTCGCTTCCTCATGCAATGATGATGCTCATTCCGGAAGCTTGGGCAGGAAATAGTCTGATGAACGTCGAAAGGCGTTCATTCTATGAATATCATGCAGCACTGATGGAACCATGGGATGGACCCGCGGCAATTGCTTTCACCGACGGTCGCCAGATTGGAGCGACACTTGATCGTAATGGCCTTCGTCCGGCGCGGTATATTGTAACCGATAATGATTATGTCATTATGGCTTCGGAAGCCGGTGTCATTCCTGTTGAAGAAAAACATATTATTCGTAAATGGCGCCTGCAACCGGGAAAGATGTTGCTCATCAATCTGGAAGAGGGGCGCATTGTCTCTGATGAAGAAATCAAGTCGGAAATTGCGTCGAAGCACCCTTACCGGAAATGGCTTGATAATACCCAGCTTATACTGGAAGATCTTGCTCCCGTCGAACCTCGGTCGTTACGCAAGGATGTCTCGCTTCTCGACAGGCAACAGGCTTTTGGCTACACTCAGGAAGATAAGAAATTTCTGCTTTCGCCAATGGCAACGACAGGGCAGGAGCCTATCGGTTCAATGGGCGTCGATACGCCGATTTCTGCAATGTCCGACAAATCGAAACTGCTTTATACCTATTTCAAGCAGAATTTTGCGCAAGTTACCAATCCCCCCATCGATCCTATTCGTGAAGAATTGGTGATGAGTCTGGTTTCTTTCATCGGCCCACGTCCGAATATATTCGATTTGGTTGGAACCTCCCGTCGCAAGCGGTTGGAAGTGCGCCAGCCAATCCTGACCAACGGTGATCTCGAAAAAATCAGGGCAATCGGCCAGACAGAAGATCATTTCGATACAAAGACAATCGATATCACCTATTCAGTTCAGGAAGGGGCAGAAGGGCTTGAAGGTGCATTGGAACGCCTTTGTGAACGTGCTGAAGCCGCAGTCCACGGTGGTTATAACATTATCATCCTGTCCGATCGGCAGATTGGGCCGGATCGTATACCGATTCCCGCGTTGCTTGCGACAGCCGCAGTTCATCATCACTTGATAAGAAAAGGTTTGCGCACGTCTGTCGGCTTGGTTGTCGAAACGGGTGAGCCGCGAGAAATCCACCATTTCTGCTGCCTTGCAGGTTATGGCGCCGAAGCCATCAATCCGTATCTCGCATTCGACACTTTGAACGATATGTTCGAACGGGGTGAATTTCCAAAGGAAGTCGAAGAGCACGAGGTCATCTACCGCTATATCAAGTCGATTGGTAAAGGCATGCTGAAGGTCATGTCCAAAATGGGGATATCGACTTACCAGTCCTATTGTGGTGCCCAGATTTTTGATGCTGTCGGCCTGAAACAGTCGTTTGTCGACCGGTTCTTCACGGGTACAGCCACTACCATAGAAGGTGTCGATCTCGACCAGATTGCGACAGAAACTGTAAAACGCCATACGGCAGCATTCAGTAATGATCCTGTCCTTCTTCATTCGCTAGATGTCGGTGGTGAATATGCCTATCGTGTGCGTGGTGAAGCCCACATCTGGACACCCGACGCAGTTGCAAGTTTGCAGCATTCGGTGCGCACGTCCAATCCGGCGCTTTTCACCGCTTATTCACAGCGTATCAATGGAGAAACTGCGCGAGCCAAAACTATTCGTGGTCTTTTCAAGATCAAGAGTGCGGAAGAACGCGGGGCAAAACCGGTCGCAATAGAGGATGTCGAACCGGCAGCCGAAATTGTAAAGAGGTTCTCGACAGGTGCGATGTCGTTTGGCTCGATCTCTCGCGAGGCGCACACAACATTGGCTCGCGCCATGAATAAGATCGGTGGTAAATCCAACACAGGTGAAGGTGGCGAGGAACCCGATCGGCTCTATCCATTGCCGGATGGTTCTAAAAATCCGGAACGTTCGGCCATCAAGCAAGTCGCTTCCGGACGCTTCGGCGTTACAGCCGAATATCTCGTTAATGCCGATGTCATCCAGATTAAAGTGGCTCAAGGTGCCAAGCCTGGTGAAGGTGGACAATTACCGGGACACAAAGTCGATGCAATCATTGCGAAGACACGTCACTCGACACAAGGCGTCGGCTTGATTTCGCCGCCTCCGCACCATGATATTTATTCAATTGAAGATTTGGCTCAGCTCATCTTCGATTTGAAAAATGTCAACGAGTTTGCAGATATTTCGGTGAAACTTGTGTCTGAAGTAGGGGTCGGAACGGTAGCAGCCGGTGTTGCCAAAGCACGTGCCGACCATATTACCATTTCCGGTTATGATGGAGGCACAGGCGCTTCGCCTCTGACTTCGGTCAGAAATGCTGGATCATCATGGGAAATGGGGCTTGCTGAAACCCAGCAAACTCTAGTCCTCAACGGCTTGCGTTCTCGCGTTGCATTGCAGGTAGATGGCGGTTTACGTACAGGGCGCGATGTTATCATTGGCGCGCTACTCGGAGCCGACGAATTCGGTTTTGCAACGGCACCACTTATTGCTGCCGGCTGTGTAATGATGCGCAAGTGTCACTTAAACACATGTCCGACGGGCGTTGCCACGCAGGATCCTGTATTGCGCAAGCGCTTTAAAGGAACGCCGGAACATGTCATCAACTTCTTCTTTTATCTTGCAGAAGAAGTACGCGCGATACTGGCGCATATGGGGTTCAAAAAGCTTGATGACATTATCGGCCAGTCCGATTTGTTGGATAAGCAACCCGCAATCGACCACTGGAAAGCCAAAGGTCTCGATTTCAGCCGGATATTTTATAAACCGGATGCGGAAAAGAAACAGACAAGGCATACTGAACGCCAGCATCATCCGATTGACGATGTTCTTGACCGCAAACTGATCGAAAAGGCCGCACCGGCGCTGGAAAACAAAAAGTCGGTAGAGTTTGAAACGCTTATACGTAACGTTGACAGATCGGTCGGCGCAATGCTTTCCGGTGAAGTTGCAAGGCGTTATCGTCAGAAGGGACTGCCGGATAACACTATCAATATTCACTTCAAAGGTACCGCAGGCCAGTCGTTTGGTGCTTTTCTTGCCAGAGGTGTTACTTTTGATCTTATCGGCGACGGTAATGACTATGTCGGCAAGGGTCTTTCGGGAGGAAGAATCATTGTTCGGCCACCGGAAGACAGTAATGTCGTAGCCGAAGACTCGATTATTGTGGGTAACACTGTTCTCTATGGCGGCATCGAAGGAGAATGTTATTTCCGTGGTGTTGCGGGTGAACGTTTTGCAGTCCGCAATTCCGGCGTTGCTGCTGTCGTTGAGGGTGTCGGCGATCATGGTTGCGAATACATGACCGGCGGGGTTGTCGTGGTCATCGGCAAGACTGGCCGCAATTTTGCTGCCGGTATGTCCGGAGGCGTCGCCTATGTGCTGGATGAGGCAGGAGATTTTGCCCAGAGATGTAATATGGCAATGGTCGAGCTTGAACCGGTTCCGGAAGAAGATGATATGCTTGAGAAGCTTCATCATCATGGTGGCGACCTTATGCATAAGGGACGTGTCGATGTATCGGCCAATATGACCCATCATGATGAAGAGCGTCTGGCACAGATGATTGCAAATCATCTACACTATACGGGATCCGAACGGGCTAACGAAATCCTTGATAATTGGGATCAATACCGTCCGAAATTCGTGAAAATCATGCCGGTCGAATATCGCCGTGCTTTGGAAGAAATGGAACAGATGCGCATGGAAACGGCTGCCGAATAAAATCGGCAGTCCCAATCTCAAATGCAAAAGTCAGATACGGAAATAACAAATGGGTAAAGTAACCGGTTTTCTTGAAATAGATCGCCAATCTCAGAAGTATCAGCCAGCCTCTGATCGCGTCCGCCATTTTCGGGAATTTACAATCCCGATGTCCGAAGCAGAAGTTCAAAAACAGGCTGCACGGTGTATGGATTGTGGCATTCCTTACTGTCATGGTTCGACAGGATGTCCTGTCAATAACCAGATACCCGATTGGAATGACCTTGTTTATAAGGGCAATTGGAAAGAAGCTATAAGCAATCTTTTATCCACCAACAATTTCCCCGAGTTTACGGGAAGGGTTTGTCCATCACCTTGTGAAGAAGCTTGCACACTGAACCTTGAAGACGTGCCGGTAACCATCAAGACAATTGAACAAACGCTCGCCGACAAGGCATTTGCGCTCGGCTTTTTTGCTCCTCAGCCAAATGAGGCAAAGACGGGAAAGAGAGTTGCGGTTATCGGGTCGGGACCTTCGGGACTGGCTGCTGCCCAGCAATTGGCACGTGCCGGCCATATGGTTGATGTTTATGAACGGGAAAATCGCCCCGGTGGTCTTCTGCGTTACGGCATCCCCGACTTTAAAATGGAAAAACATCATATTGATCGCCGTGTCGAACAATTGGAAGGCGAGGGGGTAACGTTTTATTGCGGCGTCAATATCGGCGTCGATAAAGCTGTTGATGACCTTTTAGCCGAATATGATGCTGTTCTCTATTGTGGTGGTTCCGAAACTCCGCGCAAAATCGATATACCGGGTGTTCATTTCCACGGTGTACACGATGCTATGTGTTATCTTGTGCAACAGAATAAACGCGTTGGTCGTGAAAATATCGAGTCGGTTGGTTGGCCTTCACCATCTATCACAGCCGATGGAAAGCATGTTGTAGTCGTGGGCGGCGGTGATACTGCTTCGGACTGCATTGGCACGGCTTTCCGTCAAGGTGCTGTAAAAGTCACGCAGCTTGATATTCGCCCCCAGCCGCCGGCAAAAGAAGACAAACTTAGCGTTTGGCCTTATTGGGCATCCAAAATGCGTACTTCAACAAGTCAGGCCGAGGGGGCCGAACGGGAATTCCAGGTTGCTACCCTTGAGTTCATAGCTGAAAACGGCGAGCTGACGCATGTTAAATGCTGCCATGTTGACGAACAACGCAAACCGATTGCCGGAACTGAATTTTTTATCCGTGCCGATCTTGCTTTCATCGCGATCGGTTTTGCAGGGCCCTTCGAGACCGGCGTTTGCAGCGAATTGGGCGACCGGTTGAAGTTGCGAATCGACCGTCGTGGAGCTCGCTCTGTTCAGGCTGATACCAACAATTATAAAACCAGTGTGGATAAGCTATTCGCTGCCGGTGACGTCAGACGCGGTCAATCACTCGTCGTATGGGCAATCAGGGAAGGGCGCCAGGCTGCCCGCTCTATCGACGAATTTTTGATGGGTGAGACATTGCTCCCCCGTTAAATTGCATTACCAACGCGGGTAAGTGCCAAATTCTGCGTTTTAAAGCTCCGGATATTCCGGAGCTTTTTTGTTTACCTTGGCTTGGTTTAACGCCGGATACATCCAAAATATTCTGAAAAGTTATAAGATTTTTTAAATCTCAAAATTGCAGGTCGGCAGATGTCGTTTCCCAGCCTAACAATTGATGGACGCAACTTTGCGCGAACGCCTAAGATTTCATGCGAGTTAAACGGAAAAATTAGCAGAAGAAAAATGGTCGGAGCGGCGGGATTCGAACCCACGACCCCTTGACCCCCAGTCAAGTGCGCTACCGGACTGCGCTACGCTCCGAACCGTGAAGAAGGCCTAAAATACTAACGATATAAAGGCAAGTGAAAAATTTTTAAAAAAGGACAAAACAGCCAAAATTCGTTAGGTTTTCATCAGCCACGACGTGTTGAAGAGTTGTTTTATATACTTTAATTTTGCAATTTTTATTTGTTTTACGCTCGAGTCTGCCCAACATGGAATTCGATATAAAAAATTTTTGAATATCAATGTGTTGGACTGAATCGCATTGGCATTATGACACGCTACGATCTTATGAAAAGGAGGGCGATAAGTGCTTTTGGATTTTTTTGAAAGATGATTTTTAAGTCGTTACATTCAGTAGATTGCGATATTCATTTATCAATACCCCAATACGCCCTTGTGTGTGACCACAATCCCTATTCTTTAAAAAAATCAGGAAAAATAAAATGCCCTGTATCTTTTTTGATCTTCAATGAATTCGCACATTCCTTATTTTTTATCCGACTGAGGTAACACGGATTTTAAATATTCAATGAGGTCGTCAATATCCGAATCATTATTCAATCTGATTGATGCCATGCGCGTTCCTTTGACCAATCCTTGGGGATTATGAAGGTAGGTCATAAGTGTTTCTCGCGTCCAGATGAGACCATCTTTTCCGGCATTTACCATTGCAGGCGAATAGCGATAGCCGTCAAGTGACCCTGCTTTGCGGCCAATGATACCTTGAAGTGTCGGCCCGATACGATTATCGAGTTTGTCTGCATTATGGCAGGCTGCGCAACGTTTGAAGACGATTTTTCCATTTTCTATGTCAGCAGCATGTGTTGCAGACATGAGGGAAAAAAGAACAAAAATTGTGAAACTAAAAATATTGAATTGGCGCATTTGGATTTTTCAGATTCTACTTTAAGCTATCTATACGTAACAATTATTAGCACCAAATTCGGTGTTTTGGTATTCAAAGGCTGAATTCAATTCGCCTCCAATATAGAAGGCTAACTCTTGACGATAAACGTTCAAAATACCAAATTAGCCGAAAGAGTTTGAAGGATTATCTATTCCATGGCCGGATTTTCAGTAATTACAATGACCGACGCTGCCAAAAAACGTATTCGCGATATCATGCAAGATAACGATGCTTCTGGAATCATTGTAGGCGTGAAAAAAGGCGGTTGCGCTGGGATGGAGTACACTGTCGATCTTGCCAAATCTGCAATTGAAAATGCAGATGTAGCTGAAGATGGCGGTGCTCGCGTCTATGTGTCGCGTGAAGCAACTCTGTTTCTTTTGGGAACACAGATTGATTTCGAGGAAACGACATTGCATACCGGTTTCGTTTTCAATAACCCCAATCAGACATCTGCATGCGGGTGCGGTCTGTCAGTGGAAATTCGGCCTGTCGCTCAAGCCAAACTGGAGATGGCTCAAAAATAAGTGCGACCAAGGGCAATGGAATAGCATGTAGCTCCTTGCGGTCGCTTATTGCGTGTGTCTCCATTTCGCCGTTGAAAAACGTTTTACGCTGTCATCAATATGAACGTATTTAAGTTCTGCCGGTCCATTGCTCGATCAATGCTATTGTTCGCCTTTTTTTTCGGGCTTTTGATATTGTTCTAGCTTGGCTTCGTTCCAGAGATCTTCCATCTCGTCAAGGTTTGCGTCTTCCAACTTTTTGTTTTGTTTTGCCAAAGCCCCTTCAATAAAATTAAACCGATAGCGGAACTTGTTATTGGCCTGTTTTAATGCCTGCTCTGGCGTAATTCCAAGTCTTCTTGCGAGATTGAGCACGGTAAAATACACGTCGCCAAATTCATCACGTATATTTTCTTCGTTAACCGTTTCCAGTGCTTCTTTTAGTTCCAACAGTTCCTCATCAATCTTGTGAAAGATAGGTTTCGGCTCTGTCCAGTCAAAGCCGACTTCCGCCGCTCTTTTTTGTAACGCGACAGCTTCCTTTTCCACAGGCTGGGCAGTTTTAACCCCGGCGAGAAAGCCGGTTGGTGTATCATCCGGGAGGTTTGCTGCTTTGCGCTTTTTAAGCCGTTCGGCTTTTTCTTCTTTTTTGATCCGATCCCAATCGCCTTTGATAAGTCCCATTGCCCTCTGCTTTTCCGAACCGAAGACGTGTGGATGGCGGCGGATCATTTTTTTCGTTATTGCATAGACAACATCACCAAAATCGAAGCTTCCTTCTTCTTCGGCCATCTGGGCATAATAAACAACTTGCAAAAGCAAGTCTCCCAACTCTTCACAGAGGTCAAATTTATCGTTGCGGTCAATTGCATCGACGACTTCGTAAACCTCTTCAATCGTGTAGGGGATAATGGTTTTGAACGTCTGTTCTTTATCCCAAGCACAACCAGATTCAGGATCGCGTAGAGCTTTCATGATTTCGATTAGTCGGGTGATATTTTTGGATGGTTCCATTTTTATAAATCTTTCAGGCAGTAAAAAGCATTATAAAATATTATTAATCATGTCTTGTCAGTGATAAAGAATTCTTTCATAAAAGTTCCACATCTTGCGTTTTATAGGTTTTATTATGAATATTTTGGTAACGGGTGGTGCAGGTTACATTGGATCGCATTGTTGCGTCGCACTTATAAAAGCGGGTTATCGCGTCATTATTCTTGATAATTTCGGAAATAGTCATCCGGAAGTATTACGCAGGATAGAAAAAATTACCGGACGAGCACCGATTAACGAATCGGGCGATGTGAGGGACAGAAGTTTTGTCGAATATGTCCTTGACCATCATAAATGTGAGGCTGTCATCCATTTCGCCGGACTGAAATCGGTCGCCGAATCGGAAAAACAGCCTGATCTATACTATGATTGCAACGTTGTGGGTAGTTTAAGACTATTGCAGGCCATGAAATCGACTGGCGTCAAGAAAATGGTTTTTTCCTCAACGGCGACTGTTTATGGTGTACCGAAATATCTTCCATATGATGAAAGGCATCCGCTTAATCCCGTAAGCGTCTATGGGCGAACAAAATTGACGGTCGAAAATATGTTGCGTGATTTTTATGCGAGCGATCCGACCTGGGCTTTTTCGATTCTGCGTTATTTCAATCCGGTAGGGGCTGACGAAAGCGGATTGATCGGCGAAGAACCGAAAGGCATACCGAATAATCTTATGCCAATTATTGCACAGGTTGCATCAGGACGACGCGATAAAGTCATGATCTGGGGGAACGATTATGACACTGAAGACGGGACGGGGGTGCGTGATTATATTCATGTAAGCGATTTGGCAGAAGGGCATTTGCGAGCATTGAAAACACTGGATCACCCCGGTTGTGACGTCATCAATCTTGGGCGCGGACGCGGCTATAGTGTTATGGATGTCATCAAGGCGTTCGAACACATATCAAACAAAAAAATCAAATATGAAGTAGGACCGAGGCGTCCGGGTGATATTGGTGAATTTTTTGCCAACCCTTCAACGGCATTTGAAAAACTTCATTGGCGAGCGGAAAAAGATTTGGAAAAGATGTGCGCCGATATGTGGAATTTTCAGGTCAAGAACCCAAATGGTTATAAATAAACCATAGCTGAAAAGGAAACGTATGATGAAAATCAGTGCGCGCAATATTTTAAAAGGTAAAATTGTCGCTATTAAAAAAGGTGCAACAACAGCCCATGTCCAAATCGATATTGGTGGTGCAGTGGTAACAGCCTCCATCACGAATGAAGCCGTTGATGATCTCAAGTTAGAAGTGGGTGAACAAGCAGCAGCCGTTATTAAATCTTCCGACGTCATGGTCGCTGTTGCCGACTAGACTTGCTGACCAAAATAACTATTCGATCCATGCTGATCGCGCTAGCATCTTCTCAGGAATCTTCTTTATTTCGTGATAATTCTAACGTGATCGAGTGTCGCATAAAATTTGTAGAGTAAAACGTCATTTGGTTATTATGGCAATAACTCATATGTTTGTTCGTAATTGCTGGTCAATTGGGTTTTATACAAAATGCAGTTTGATGAGCTGTTAACCGAGAGGAAAAGGGGCGGAAATTCAACGCTATTACGCTTTTTTATGCGGCTAATCATTTGGCAGGATGCTGCCGATTGTAAGATTAAGCTAGGCGATCGGAATTTTATTTCATCCTCTGTCCGTTAAAACATTTTTTTGATCTGGTCTATTATAGTTAGTTCACGCCGCCGTAGGCCTAGTGACACCCCCACTTTTAACGGTGACTCCGACAATCCAAAAGCTGTTCACGTCAGTAAATTTCTTTCAAAGCTGTCTTGAAAAATTTATTCTCGGACCAAAACAGACTATACCAATCAATAGAAAGCCCGTCGGACGATAGCTATTCGGCGAATAGCTAAATAATAAGAACAGACCAGCAGATAGACACATTGACTGGACGTTTCATTGCCTTTTAACGCCCACAAAACCACAACAATTTAAGGCGCAGCTAACTCGTGATTAATGTCGGCTGATTAACCGCAATTTCTACAAGGTGGAAGGTTGTCACAATTTTTACTTGTGGGTAGCGGGAATAATCAATCGTCCCAACGTTTATGAAACCACATCCATTGTCCGGGATATTCACGCACCCATGCTTCAACCGTATCATTCAGCTTTTGTGCTGCTTTGACCTCATCAATATTACCGTCTTTATCTTTTGGCAAATCCATGCGTTCGTAAAGTTCAAGACGGTAACGCCCACCAGGCAAGCGGATAGAGCGGGCAGGGTAGACATCACAATCATATTGGCGGGCCAGTTTGATCAATAAGGGATTGGTTCTCACAGGTCTGCCAAAAAAAGTTCCCTTTATGCCGCGGCGGAATTTCTGGTCGACCAACATACCGACGTCTTCACCTTCGGCAAGCTTTCCTGCAAGTGCCCATGCCGCACCGGCTTTCGACGGGACGAGGTGCCCCATAGCAGTACGCCGTGCTTTCAAAACACGCTTCGCTATATAAGGGTTATTGGGAGGACGGAAAAGTGCCGTTACGTTAAGATCGAATGTCGCGGCACAAATAGGCAACAGTTCAAAATTACCGGTATGAGCTGTAAAAAATATGTGCGGTTTTTTTTCGTCCCTTAATCTGACAAAAATATCGATTCCATCGACTTCAACCAGTCCGGGCTTCTTCGCATTCGGGTCAAAGTCGAAAATTTTGTCAAGAAACACATATTCGGCAAACAGCCGCCCCATATTTTCCCACATTTCAAGAGCAGTTTTACGGATCCACTCGGGATCTTTTTCCGGATAGGCTTTTCGCAAATTATCCAGTGCTATTTGATGACGTGGGAGCAGAGGCCCGACAGTACGGGCAAACCATGCAAAAAAGCCGATGCCGGCTTTTGCAGGAAGATAGCGAATAAGCGACATCAATCCGGCAACAAAATGCGCCCACGACCAGTCCCACCAGTCTTTCAATTTTGTCCGGATACGAAAAACAATAAGCTTTACACGCAATTTCTGCATCAACTGATTTTCAGGATGATTTTACCGAACACGTCGCGACTTTCCATCCGTTTCAATGCTTTTTCAATGTCTCCAAAATCGACAATGGTGTCAACAACCGGATGAACGATGCCTTGCGCCATTTTTTGCATGGCATTCGCCATATTTTCCATTCGACAGCCGAACGAACCAAAAATTTTTAATTGCTGCTGGAAGAGTTGCATCAAATTCATCGAGGTTGACACACCCGATGTCGAACCACATGTAACAAGCCGACCGCCGCGTTTCAAACACAGCATCGAACCGGCCCAAGTGTCAGCACCGACGTGTTCAAAAACGACGTCGACGCCCTTTTTCTCGGTCAGTTTACGTACGACATGTTCAAAGCGATCGTCGCGATAGTTGATAACAACATCTGCGCCGAGAGCTTTTGCTTTATCGATTTTTCCATCAGAGCCGACTGTTGTAAAAACTGTACAGCCCATACGCTTTGCCAGTTGTATAGCAGCCGAGCCGATGCCGGATCCGCCAGCATGGACGAGAATTGTTTCACCGGGCTGAAGTTTTGCATTATCAAAAAGCATATGCTCGACAGTACCGAAAGTAATCGGAGCAACTGCGGCGTCAATCTCATCACAATCAAGCGGTGCCGGTACCAACAATCGGGCCGGTAAATTCACAGCTTCACAGGCAAAACCGTCAATATGAAAGCCGTGAACGCCACTGACATGCGTGCAAAGATTGTCCCGTCCTTCCCGACAGTTTTTGCACAGTCCACAGGTTTTCGCTCCATATATAGATACAAGCTGTCCCACTTGAAGATTACCGACGCCGGGACCGATTGATTGCACAATGCCGGATGCTTCTGCACCAATTGTAAGCGGTAATTTGCGTTTTGCAAAAGCCATGCCCCGCCAACCCCAAACATCGATGTGATTGAGGGCCACAGCCTTTATCTGAACCGTAACTTCACCGTTTCCGGGAGCCGGTGGCGGAGCTATTTCGGTTAATTCAAGACGTTTGTCGTCAAGCAATTGCAATGCGCGCATGACTATTCCTTCTTAAAAAAATTCGCCGGAAAATACTGCTAAACTGCGAGTTATCCGTTATACGCTCTGACAACAAGACTTTCGTTCTGTCCACCAAATCCGAATGAGTTCGAAAGCACGGACGTTACCTTCGCTTTTCGGCATTTGTTCGGCACCACATCAAGTGGAATTGCCGGATCCGGTTCGTCATAATTGATTGTCGGAGGCATAATCCCTGTTCTGATAGTCAGGAGTGAAAACACAGCTTCAATTGCTCCGGCGGCGGTCAAGGTATGACCGATCATCGACTTGTTTGATGAAACAGGAACTTTTTCAATATGGTCGCCAAACACATTTGATAAGGCCAGATATTCCATCTTTTCATTTTCTGGCGTCGAGGTTCCATGAGCGTTGATATAATCAACGTCATCAATACCGATGCCCGCATCTTCCAATGCTTTGCGCATAGATGCTGTAGCCGGAGACGCATCAGGTTTTGAACGTGTACGGTGAAAGTCGTCAGCAGTTTCACCACATCCTGCAAGAAATCCCAGAACCTTCGCTCCGCGTTTCAAGGCACTTTCAAGCGATTCAAGAACGAGTGCTCCCGAACCTTCTGCCATGACAAAACCGTCACGGCCTTTGCTAAACGGTTTTGACGCTTTTTCCGGAATCTGGTTTTGTGTAGACAGGGCAGACAACAACGAAAACCGTATCAGCGCTTCAGCCGAAACCGAACCATCTGTACCGATTGTCAATGCACGATCGGTTTCACCACGTCTTATTGCTTCGACGCCGAGTTGTATCGCCGTTGCACCTGAGGCACAAGCTGTTGACAAGGTAACCGGAAGGCCAACGGTTCCGAAACGGTCTTTCAAGCGTTCCGCAATATATCCGAATTGTGTTGTTTCAAAAAAACGTTGATGAGGATTTTTTGCACAGACTTCCAGAAATGCTTGATAAGACGGACTTTTTTGGCGATCAATTTCGTCATCAAGCGCAAAACGCGATTTCCAGTCAAGTTCAACGGGCGGTGCTGCCAGAAACAATGGCCCATTAAAGGCAGTTTCATCAAGTCCTGCTTCGCTGATTGCTTCATTTGCAGCAATGGTTGCGAGTTTCTCCGATAATGCCGAAGCACCAATGTGACTTTCTTCAAGAAAATCTACTGTACCGGCAATTTGCGTTGTCAAACCTTCAACCGGAAAGCGTGTGATGCGATGAATACCGCTCACACCATTAACAAGTTTTTCCCAGTTTTCTTTCTTTCCCTGACCGAGAGAGCTGATGACACCAGCTCCTGTAATTGCGACAAGTGGCCGCCCCAGATGATCGGTATATTTATCCATTACAAATCCTTTAGCCAGCTATAAGTCTTGCCATGCCTTCGGCTCTCGTCACACCGACAGTTGAAACGATAACGCTATCAATATCGTTGACCGGTTTCTCATCATCGCTCAATGCTTTGAAAGCTTGTCTTTTCTTTACTGCCATTGCACCCAATGCTAACGCGAGCGGAAATTGCGCTTCACGCCAATGGCCAAACAAAGTTGATACACCACGATAGGCAAGCTTGCTTTTATCCCAAAAGGCTTTTTCCGTTCCGGTTACGCCTTTTACGCCAGAAGCACCCGATACAACCAAGTTGTTTCTTTCTAAATTGGCTGTTTCGCCGGTTGTTCCATTGACATGTTCCAACATTGTTTCCAATGTCTTTTCGAGAGCTATCTTTTTACGGTTCGTCTGGTCTGCCACAAAATCTGAAATAATAGCGTAGATTTTTGCACCGCGTTTTTTGGCATATTCCAAACTCTCGAGCACCAGGAAAACGCCACCCGAGCCGGTTATAAGACCACCACCCTCACAGTTCTCACGCTGCCAGACAGGCGACCAGCCGTCCTGCTTCAAAAGTTGCCCTAATCCTTGCCCCAAAAGCATATCATAATGCTGGGCATTGTAAGAACCGCCGACAAGAGCATGTGTGCTCTGACCAGACCTAATCCTTGCAATTGCCACCATAAAAGCAGCAAGGCCGCTTCCTTCTTCCCCCATGAAACTGCGGGAAGAACCGATGACTTTGTGGACAATCGAAATATTTCCGGCCAAAAGATTGGATAATTGAGCAAGAAAAAGTGTCGGACGCAACTCAGTTGATAGAGTTTCATTCAGCATGACACCACGATCTTTTGTTGTGCGACCTTTGTTGAGTATTTCGACATCAACATTGATATCACGCTCACCGCCGCCTGCACCAACGATCATATCCATGGTCGAAGTTACATCCAGATCACCTTTGACTCCCGCATCTTCAAGAGCAAGACCGGCAGCATAAGTTCCCAACCTTTGCCAGGTTTCCATCTGTCGTTGATCGCTCCGCTTCGGGATTTGCTGACTCCAGTCAACTTCCCCCAGAGCATGAACAGTGTAAGGGGCAAAGTTCTCTGCATCAATATGCGGGGCAAGGGGAGATGTATTTAATAGCTCCCAGTGCTTTTCAACACCTTCACCCAGAGAACTTATGAGACCTATACCGGTGATGACGACAGAATGTTTTTTTTGCATTATACAGGATTATCCGGCGTTATTTTTGGCGGCAACAAGTTCGTCAATTTTGGCACAAAGATTTTTAAGGACAAAATATTCATCTGTCTCGACTTTGCCTTCGTTAACTTCCTGTGTCCATTGCTCTAGCGGTATTTTTATACCGAAAGCTTTATCTATAGCAAAAACAATATCCAGAAAGTCCAGACTATCAATACCCAGATCGTCGATGGTGTGGCTTTCCGGCGTAATTGTATTGCGATCAATTTCGCTTGTTTCAGCGATGATGTCGGCAACTTTGTCAAACGTAGAGGACAATGTGCAATTCCTTTTACTAGTTACGGCCATCAAGCGGCCTTCAGCGAATCTATCTAGCGTCTTTCTTGGTTAAAAAAAAGACTTAAAGCAAAGTTAGCATTTCTTAGTGCTTCCCGGAAACAAGAATCCATCTCTTCCACTGCTAAGCCGGTTCTATTTTTGCTTGTTTTTGGAAAAAGAGGCAAAATAACAACAAAAACAGATAAATCGGTTAAAAAACGATCGGTTTATCTCTATTTTCCGGTTCATCCTTGTTTAATGCGTTTCTGATTCTTTTTTGTATTCGCTTCAAGAACCGCCAATGCTGTCATATTGACTACACCACGAGAGGTAACCGATGTTGTCAGGATATGTGCCGGTTTCGCCGGACCTAACAATATCGGCCCGACGTGAAGTGCATCAGTCAGGTTTTTTACAACATTGAGTGTGATGTTGGCGGCATCAAGATTCGGGAATACGAGAAGATTTGCTTCGCCCTTCAAGCGGGAGCCCGGAAAAACACGGTCGCGCAAAATTTGCGAAAGGGCTGCGTCACCATGCATTTCTCCATCCGATTCAAGATCGGGATAACGTTCGGCAAGAAGTTCGGAAGCTCGGCGCATTTTCTTCGCCGACTCTGTGTCTTTCGAGCCAAAATTGGAATGTGAGAGAAGAGCAACTTTCGGTTCAATCCCGAACCCACGAACCTCTTCGGCGGCGAGAGCTGCCATTTCTACGATCTGTTCAGCGGTGGGGTCGGTGTTAACATAAGTATCAGTCAGAAACAGTGTTCCACGCTGCGAGATCAACAGGCTCAAAGCAGAAAATTGGCCAATATCTTTTTCAAGCCCGATAACCTGTTCTACAAGCTGGAGGTTCCTTCCGAATCTGCCGCCAAGCCCGCATATCATTGCGTCTGCCTCGTCGCGCATCACGGCAAGGGCTGCAATTGCTGTCGTGGAGGTGCGAACAATTGTTTTGGCCGCTTCCGGAGTAACACCACGCCGGCCGGTATAGTGAAGAAACAGATCCACATAATCACGATAACGGGGGTCATCTTGCGGATTGATAAGTTCGAAATCGACATTCGGTCTGATACGCAAACCGAAACGTTTCAATCTCGCCTCGACAACATCAGGTCGGCCAATCAGAATTGGCGTTGCGGTTTGGTCTTCAAGAACAATTTGTGCAGCCCGAAGTACGCGTTCGTCTTCACCATCTGCATAGATAACGCGTTTATGTTCGGCAGATTTTGCAGCAGCGAAAACCGGCTTCATAATAAGTCCGGAGCGGAAAACGAAACGGTTCAATTTATCAAGATAAGCATTCATATCTGTGATTGGCCGTGTCGCGACCCCCGATTTCATCGCCGCTTTTGCAACCGCCGGCGCAATGCGTAGGATGAGACGCGGATCAAAAGGAGAGGGGATAAGATAATTCGGGCCAAAGCTTAAAGCCTCGCCGGAATAGGCGCGGGCAGCGACATCGGAAGGTTCTTCTTTTGCCAAAGCAGCAATCGCATAAACAGCCGCTGCCTTCATCTCTTCATTGATAGCTGTGGCACCAACATCAAGTGCTCCGCGAAAAATATAGGGAAAGCACAATACATTATTGACCTGATTAGGATAGTCCGAACGCCCCGTGCAGATCATCGCATCAGGCCGTGCTTTTCGGGCATCTTCAGGCATAATTTCCGGTGTTGGATTGGCAAGAGCAAGGATGAGTGGCGTTTTAGCCATTTTTGCTACCATTTCTGGCTTTAGAACATTACCGGCAGATACACCCAGAAATATGTCCGCGCCGCCAATGATGTCGTCAAGCTTGCGGGCATCGGTTTTTTGCGCGTAGACGCTTTTCCAGCGATCCATTAAGGCCTCACGCCCTTCGTAAACCACTCCTTCGAGATCGCTCACCCAGATATTTTCTTTTTTTGCTCCAAGGCGGACAAGCAGATTAAGACAAGCAAGGGCAGCGGCTCCTGCACCGGAAGCAACGATTTTTACGTCTTCAATTTTTTTATGTGCAAGTTCAAGGCCGTTGATAACAGCAGCTCCCACGATAATGGCGGTGCCATGCTGATCATCGTGGAATACAGGAATGTTCATTTTTGCTCTGAGTTGTTCTTCGACCTCGAAGCATTCAGGCGCTTTTATATCTTCCAGATTGATTCCGCCGAATGTCGGCTCCAAAGCGGCCACTGTGTTGACGATATGGGGGATGTCGTTCGCTTTGATCTCGATATCAAAAACATCAATATTTGCGAATTTTTTGAATAGAACGGCTTTCCCTTCCATGACGGGTTTTGCAGCAAGTGGCCCGATATTGCCGAGGCCCAGAACCGCCGTACCGTTCGAGACTACGGCAACAAGATTGGAACGCGCAGTGTATTCGGCCGCAGTTTTTGGATCATCATGGATTGCTTCGCATGGAGCCGCCACCCCCGGAGAATAGGCAAGTGCGAGATCACGCTGGTTTCCGAGCGGGGTTGTGGGGTGTATCTCCAGTTTTCCTGGGCTTGGATAACGGTGATAAAAGAGTGCAGCTTCTTCGAGTTCTTCCTGACGAGGAGATTTAATTTTCTTTACCATTTTGCTAACCCAAATTTTAAAAAGCGCTTAAATAAGCACCGCCATCAATGATCAAATTTTGTCCGGTAATAAAACCGGATTTTTCAGAGCATAAAAAAGCACAAGCCTGCCCGAATTCATCGGGATTGCCAAATCGTTTTGCCGGATTCCGACTTTGTCTTTCTTTCATAATATCGTCTGTTGAAGCACTAATATGTTTTGAAGCAGCTTCAAAACTTTGTTTCAGCCGGTCGGTTAAAAACGGTCCGGGTAGCAGATTGTTAATTGTGACATTGTCAGCAACAACTGTTCGCGCAATTCCGGCAAGAAATGATGTTAAACCGGCACGTGCTCCGGACGAAAGATCAAGGCCTGCAATGGGAACATAGACAGACGTCGACGTGATATTGACAATACGTCCGAATTTTTTATCAACCATCTTGTCGATTACAGCTTTTATCAGTTCAATCGGCGTTACCATATTCTGCGTAACAGCGTCGATAATTGCTTTGCGATCAAGCTCGCGAAAATCGCGAAATTGTGGCCCGTGATTATTGGTAACGAGGATATCCGGATCAGGGCATTTATCGAGAATTCGTTGCTGTCCATCCGGCGTTGAAATATCACCGGTAACTTCAACTACTTTTGCACTTGTAAGTTTTTCAATTTCCAATGCTGTTTTATGAAGTTCATCAGCGTGTCGACCATTAATGACGACATCACATCCCTCGCGGGCCAGAGCTATTGCGCAAGCTTTTCCAAGACCTTTGCTGGAAGCACATATTATTGCTTTACGTTTGTTAAGTCCGAGATCCATGTTAAACTTTCATACAAATTAAAACGGTCAAATTAAAACGGAAAAAACAAATTTTTATATTTGTTTCGTTTCTTGCTTTAAATGCCCACGTTTTCTTTCGTCATATTTCGACTATAATCCAACGAAATGCTTGTGTCATGATTCACAGGAAGATGCATCTTACACGAATGTGTTATAGGCAAATATTTTATGGTTAATGACACATTAATCTTTCTGAATGATATTTATGATTGTAATGAAATGAATCGACGTTTCAACGGGTGACGGACGGGTTGGATGAGTGATCGCATAAAGTCGAAGGAAAAAGCACAGAAAAAACCGGCCATTGTGAAACACGATATTCACGATGGCATTTTGTCGGTTCTGTGTGGCGGCGTGTGGAACACTCATACCGTCTATTTAATCGACGATGATTTACGTGAGCTCGAAAGTGTCCAATGTAGCAAGGCAGTTCTCGACGCTTCCAGCCTTGATTCTCTTGATACTGCTGGCGCTTGGGTTTTGGAACGACTTTATGTCAAATTGAAAGAGCGCAACATTGACGTTGAACTGACAGGCACAAAAGAATCCTGGCATTCACTTCTGATCACCGTTGGAAAAAGTTTTTCTAACAAAGATGATACAATTAACGAACCGAAGCTGCCTGCATATATCCGCTTTTTTTCTACCTTGGGTGAACGGGTAATCAATAGTTACCACGATTTTTTGCTTGCGATGGATATTCTGGGTGCAACGATTCGTGGCTCACAGATGAAAAAGGGGCGGGGTTCCGGTGTAAGTTTACCGGCAGTTGTGACGCAGATTGACAGGATGGGCGTTGGTGCGGTTCCGATCATTGTTTTAATGTCTTTCATTGTCGGTGCCATTATTGCCCAACAAGGGGCATTCCAGTTGCGGCTTTTCGGAGCAGAAATCTTTGTTGTTGATCTGGTTGGTATTCTGGTTTTTCGTGAACTTGGTGTGCTTTTAACCGCAATTATGATCGCGGGTCGCTCGGGAAGTGCCATAACGGCCGAAATCGGTTCCATGAAAATGCGTGAAGAAACCGATGCATTGAAAGTTATGGGCCTAAACCCGATAGGTGTTCTAATTTTTCCGCGTCTTGTTGCTTTGGCAATTATTTTGCCATTGTTGACAGTGATTTCCGATCTGGCTGCATTGGTGGGAGCAGGAGTTGTTGCCAATCTTTATTCCAATATTTCTTATGAAGCTTTTATAACACGCTTGAACGACGCGGTTTATACAACTACTTATTTTGCGGGCCTTATCAAAGCTCCGTTTATGGCATTGATCATCGGCATTATTGCATCGGTTGAAGGTATGAAAGTTGGTGGAAGTGCGGAGTCATTGGGACAGCGTGTGACGAGTTCCGTGGTGAAATCGATCTTTGTTGTCATTGTTATTGATGGTTTTTTCGCTATCTTTTATGCTTCAATCAATTTTTAAGAGGTTTTTAAGGTGAGAAGAGCCAAACAAAACCACTCGACACTGGATCTTACGACCAACGAAATCATCTCGGTTCGGGATGTTACCGTGCAGTTTGGCAGCAAAAAAGTTCTGGATGGACTAAATCTTGATATCCACCGTGGTGAAATTTTAGGTTTCATCGGACCGTCAGGTGCGGGCAAATCGGTTTTGATGCGCACGATATTGGGGCTCAATAAAAAAGTTTCCGGCCATATAAAAATTCTGGGGCAGGATATTGATGAAATATCCGATCAGGAAAAGGTCGAAATTGACATGCGCATGGGAGTGCTGTTCCAGCACGGTGCGTTGTTTTCTGCATTAAATGTATTGGAAAATATTCAGGTTCCAATGCGTGAATATCTTGATTTGTCGCCAAAACTGATGGACGAACTGGCACGGTTAAAAATCTCGTTGGTCGGCCTTGAAGCCGATACCGCAGAAAAATACCCGTCGGAACTTTCGGGTGGCATGATTAAACGCGCTGCTCTTGCGCGCGCATTGGCTCTTGACCCGCATATTGTCTTTCTTGATGAACCGACGTCCGGTCTTGATCCGATTGGTGCAGCCGATTTTGATCTTTTGATTGAAGATTTACGCGACACAATGGGTTTAACCGTATATATGGTGACACACGACCTTGATAGTCTTTATGCAGTTTGTGATAGAATAGCAGTCCTCGGGCATAAGAAAGTTATGGTAGAGGGAACGATCGAGGAGATGTTGAAGTTTGACGATCCATGGGTTCAATCGTATTTTCGCGGCAAACGCGCGAGACAAATTGTTCCGCGTAATCGTCATCCAAAAACGTTAACAAAAGAGACGGCAGAGTAAGATGGAAACCAGAGCAGATTATGTGACAGTCGGTATCTTTACTGTGGTGACACTTATCGCCGCTTTTATGATCGTCTATTTCATTGCCAGAATGGGAGATTCGCACCAGCTTGAGCCATTGGATGTGCGTATTCCCGGTTCTGTCACCGGACTTGGTGAAAGCAGTCAGGTATTTTTTAACGGTATTCGCGTCGGAACAGTGCGCCGGCTTGTTCTTGATGACACAAACCCTAACATGGTTATTGCCAAAACGGAAATTAACGGCACGACACCGATAACCCGTTCAACAGTTGCAACGCTTGGTTTTCAGGGGCTAACCGGTCTTGCTTTTATTGAACTGAAAGGTGGCAGCCTTAAAGAGCCGAACCTTCTTGAAGAAGCAAAGAAAGAAGATACAGTCGCTCGTATTGATGCTGATCCGTCAACGTTCAATAACTTGCTTGCAACGGCACAGGATATTTTTGCGCGTGCCAATTCGACCTTGGGCGAGATGGAACAATTCATGAAAGATTCCCGTCAACCGCTTACCGAAACCATTAAAAACGCGCGGAATTTTTCGAATACTCTGAACAATAATACAGATAACATACAAAAAATTCTTGATGATACGCGACAGATGATGTCACGTCTCAATACAGCATCCGAAAAAGCCGATTCTATCATGGCCAAGCTCGACAATATGCTTTCTCCTGATAACCGGAACAGTGTGATTGTGCAGGCGCAACAGACATTGGCATCTATCCAGAAGGCTGCTGATACGATAAATGAGCATATCGGACCGATTGCCAATAATCTTGAAAAATTTTCCGGGCAAGGCTTGAGAAATGTCGAGGCTCTTGTAAGCGATAGCCGCCGCTCGGTGGATCGCATTGAAAGGGCAATTTCAGATCTGGAACGTGACCCTCAACGACTGATTTTTGGCGGGGCAGGGACTGTTCCGCAATATGATGGGAGAACTCGTCGATGATAGCCGAAAAGAACAAAGTGAGCAGAATTTTAGCTGCATCTTTCGGGCTTCTTTTTGCCTCCACTCTTTTATCAGCCTGTGGAGCTCCGGCACGCGACACTTATGATCTTTCCATTACAAATGTTACTGCAGCAGGAGCACCAAAACATCAAAAGATTCAAATTCTGGTAGAACAACCTGATGCGGTTAAGGCACTTGACGGACAAGACATTGTAATCAAGCAGGGCGGATCCATCGCCTATCTTAAAAAGGCCCAGTGGAGTGATCGCCTCCCTGATCTTGTGCAGGCACGCCTTGTACAGGCTTTTGATAATAGCAATCATTTTGGTGGCGTCGGTCGTCCGGGTGATGGACTGGCAATCAATTATCGAATTTTAACCGACATCAGATCGTTTGATGTAGCTATCGTCAATGGACATAATGTAGCGTCGCTCGAAATAGCCGTAAAAATTATGGATGACCGGAACGGTAATATAACAGCATCCAAGGTCTTTATAGCAGAGGCGCCTGTTTCCGGCACGGATAATAACCATTATGCCGCAGCATTGGATAACGCCTTCAAAAAAATAACCAATGATATTGTCAGCTGGACAGTTTCATCTATCTAAACTGCAATTCTTGTTGGATTTTGAAAATTATAAAGGCGTGAACTTTTCAACCTTAGGAACGGCGTTGTTTGCATGATATAATTTTGAACAAGCAGCTTGAAAATATTCCATTGAGATAGGTTGTAACAATTCCCGCACTAAGCGGTTATAGTAAATACTATCGCGACGATGCGGACAAATTTCCGGCATTTCAATCCGAATAACGGGATTCGCGGCGGCTATTTATCCTCAGATTTGCTCCGGGACACCAACAACATGGATTAGCCGATAAAGGCATCAACTTCGGAATATCAAATTATCTATTGGAAGGAAGAACATCCTTCTTCATAGAAATTCGATCTGAACGCCAGATATCACTGGAATATCTCTTTAAAAATACACCCATTTTTCATGTGTATTCACATGCACGCAAAATAGCAGGCATAGTCCGGATGCATCGGAGTTGAACAGTGTAGCAAAACCGGACAAAATAATTTCGCTATTTACCAGAGCTACAAAAAGTTGAGGATTGCGGCTGAATAAGAGAAGGCGTCTATTTGAGGTTTTCCGAATAGCAAGGAAAGCTTATTTTGATAAAGTGTCTCAAGACAAGGAAAAAGGGAGCTTCAAGCTCCCTTTTTTTAAATTACTGGATACGGCCGCTTGCGTGGGCAAGCATTGTATAAACTTTACCTGTATCCGAAGTCAGATATCTGCGGATTGTCTCGCGGTCTCCGGTTTCACGAGAGATATCCCTTAGCAATTTTTCAAAATCGGCAATATATTGGTTGACCGAACGGCGGAATTCACTGTCCGAAAGATATTTCTGCCGGATTTTTTCGAATGTTTTCTGGCCACTGATTGTGTAAAGGCGTTGAGTATAAATATTCCGTTGACCGCGGCGATAATGGTCCCAGAGCTGAACGGCTGCATTATGATCAATTGCACGGACAATATCGACCGACAACGAATTCAACGAATCGATGACGTGATTTGCCGGGCGAGGCTGCTCGACTTTCGTAAGCGTTGAAACATCCGGTTCGTCACCGCGGGAGGCGCGTGCCAGAAGGTTTGATACCCATCCGTCTCTCGACGCAGGTGTGGCTGCTTTTGCCGTCGCTACAGGTTTTACGGTAAATTCCGGCTTATAGGCGGGTGCCGTGCGTGGTCGTTCTGCATAAGATTGAGAAGCTGACAACGGGGGATTTACACTCATATTCTGTGTCGACGATGACAACGGGCGCGAAAAATTGTTGGTTTGGGCACTCTGTTGCATCAAAACCGACAGTTCTTGCAAAGCCTTTATCTGATCGGAAACCGCGTGGCGCATTTGGTCGGCAGATTCTTTTGTCTGCATCGGCAGCTGACGGATAGTCGAATTGAGACTCTGGCTTGTCTTTTCAAGTTCGGCTTTTATAGACTGCGTTGCACGTCGAATTTCATCTGTTGCATTGGAGAATTTGGAAGAGGCTACATCTACCATTTCATTCAGGCTCTGCTGGAGACGGAAAGCAGAATCACGAGCACTCTCGTCTGTTTCCTTCAAGGCAGATCCAATGGCTTGTTCATAATGAGCAATAACCTGATTGATTTCTTCCGATTTTGCCATCAATGCATTGCTCAATTGGGCCAGTGCATTCTGTTTTTCTTCAACTGTGCCACTGAACGAATTTTGTGATTGTTCGAGCATCTGGACAGCCTGAGTAAGGACGTTGGCATGCTGATTAAGGCTTTGGGACATCTGATTGATCTGTTCCAAAGTATTGCCGGATAGCCCCTGCAATAATTCAAAATTGCTGTTCAGCATCTGATTGGAATTATTCAGATTTTCAGCAATCTGATTGCTGTTTTGATAAAACGCGTTAGCCGTTTCACTGAATTGGCCGTCAATATTCTGGATTGATGTGATCAACGTGTTGGCATTGGCATTAATATTTTGCACCGATTGTTCCATTTGACCAAGCAATCCGGTTACATTGCCGACAAAATCATCCTTGACACCGGAAACAGCTTGCAAGGTTTCCGAAGTACGTTGTGCCAATGCATTCAACAATGCATCATTTTGTTCCTGCATACGTTGTCCGGCGTCTTGCGTTGCGGCATTCAACTGGTCATTGAACTGGGAGGCAAGGCTGCCAAGTGATTGAGTGGCTTGTTGCGCTGCTTGACCAAGATTTTCGGTAACACTTGTAAGTTGTTGAACGTCGCTCGCTATCTGGTTTGACACGTTGCCTACAACGTTATTAACGTTTTCACCAATGCTGTTTAGATGGTTACCGACGTTATCCTGCAATTGCTGCATTGTTTCGTTGAGTAGATTCGAACGGTCAGCCAAAGATTGTTCAATTGCCTGAGCCGATGTTTCAATAACGGAATTGAAGCGCTCTGCCTGTTGGTTGATTACGCCTTCGACTCTCGATATTTCGCTATCAAAGGACGTTGTAAGCGTCTGACCAGCTTCATTGAAGCGGGTCGCAGCTTCGTTGACCTTGTTATTGAGCGAAGAGAGAATATTATCGCCGGCGGTGGTCAACGCCTTGCCGATATTTTCCGATTGTGCAGTCAAGTTGGCGACAGCGCGTTGTCCGGAAGCTGATAGGACGCCTTCTGCTTTCACCGCAACATCGGCAAATGACGTTACGACTTCCTGACCGACGCCCATAATCTTTTCATGGACTTTATCGGTCTCGCTATTCAGTCTAGAAAGTATGCCATCGCTGATATCGGAAAGTGTGGATTGCAATTTGGTCGACTCGTCATTAAACGACGACAAAACGCGGTTTCCGGATTGAGAGAGCAGGGCAGAGGCTTTGTCAGCAACATCATTAAGGGAAACTTTCAACTCTTCATTGGAGTTTTCTAGAACCGATCGTGTTTTGCTGACCTCATCTGCAAGCGAAGTTGTCAAACCATTGCCGGTTGTTGAAATAATTTCCGAAGCTTTTTCGGTTGCGCTGTTCAATCCGGAAATGAGTTTGTCACTTGTTTCGTTCAATAAAGAGGTTGCCCTATCCGTTTCTGTAGAAAGATTTGTAACAAGGTTACCACTCGACTGAGAAATCAGTTCGGCGGCCTTTTTCGCTTCATCACTGAAAATCTCGGATGCAGCGGTGATATTGGTTCTAAGGTCGCCGGCAATTGAAACAGCCGAGTCTTCCAGTGCCGACTTTACATTATGAACACCGACTTCCAGTGCCTTTTGCATCGTCTGGGTGCGTTCATCCAATATGGCGGTCTGTTCAGAAAATGAGCGCTTTATGCCTTCGTTGTTTTCGGTAACAATATTTTTCAATTCGTTTGAACGTTGTCCGAGCAAGTTGCTTTGAACTTCAAGGGAGCGTGTTACTTCACCTAATGTATTTGTAAGGCTATTTTCCAGCTCTTTGGCCTGTTCGGTTATGGTATTGGAGCTTGTAGTTAAGCTTTCATTCATTGATCCGATACGTTCGTCGACAGATGCCAATAATGAATCATTCGAGGATGTCAGCGCTTTCTCGAGCAGTTCCGTATGGTTTTTCAATGTATCCAGATGGTTCGTAAACGTTGATTTCAACGATTCGCTGTTGCTCGTAATAGCGTCTTTAACAATCGCAACCTGATTGCCGACTGTTTCACTGAATGTCGCGTCTCCCTTTGCAATGACTTCTTTGATATAATCAATGCGTTCTTCAAGGACGCGTGCCTGATCTGCCAGAACTTCATTCAATGCCGAACTGTTAACAGTGAGCGAGTCTCTCAGTGCATCCGCCCTTGTTTCGATATTCTTTGTCTGGGTATCCATCAGCTCGTTAGCAGTTTCGAAGCTCTTTTCGATGGCTGCTTGCAATGAGCCGGTGCGTTTCTCAATCCCTTCAACATAATTTTGGGAACGCTGATCAAGCGTTTCGACATTCTTGACGAGTACCTGTTCGATGTTGCTTACATGCTGTGACAGGACATCGATTTGCCCCTTGACTGTTGCGGTAAGTTTATCGGTTTCGCCATCCAGCATGTTGGTGATGAGTTCACGACCTTCAGCGATCTGCGCTCTGAAATCTTCAGCCCGATTTTTGAGCATATCATTGAGCGAGATATCAAGACCGTTGATTTGATCGGCAAGCAGCTTCTTACCATCATCAACAGTCGTCAGTAAATTGTTGCGACCCGCAGTGAATGTATTGGCAATTTCGATCGTCCGCGCTTTAAGCGTTTCATTGATTTGCGTTGCTCTTGCATCAAGTATGCCACCGAGTTTTTCGGTGTTGTCTTCAAGCTCCTGAGCGCGCTTGATGAACGCATCTATAACTGTGTTGCCACGTTCGTCTAATGATTTATCAACATCGGCGAGACGCTTTTCGAATGCGGCAATTGCGGCTGTGGTCGCATTGTCAAAATGAGCCGATAATGTATTGGCATGCTCGCCCAGTTTGGACATTTTTGCGTCGAAATCCGATAGTGCACGTTCAGTTGCGGCCTGCATACGCTGGCTAAGCTCTTCGGCTCGTTGTTCGGCTTCCTCAGCCCCCTGATTAAAGCTTGTTGATATTTTTGCGCTGTTATTTTCCAGACGCTCGGTTGCAACATTCACACTTTGTTCAAGGTTGTTGTGCAATTCGGAATTTTGCCTCTGCAATTCCTCAGCTGTTCGACGGAATTTTTCTGCAAGATCGCCACTTACACCTTCACCGACCTTACCAAGGCGTTGAACCAGTTCTTCACCTTGTTGTTCAAGAGTTTTTGTAAGCGTTTTTGTGACGTTTTCGACGTTTGCAGAAATATTGGAGGTAATAGCCCCGAATTCTTTGCTTAATTCGTTTTGAGTTCCGCGGATAGTCGACTGGACGCGGTCGGCGTGACCAAGGATCGCTTCGCGTTCGGTGCTCAATTCGCTGATAAGATTACGAATGCGTGTTTCATTCTCGCTATAAGCCCGATCAAGATTTTGAACTTCACCTTGGATAAGAGCCTCGAGTTCGACAGCTCGCGAAAGGGTGCGTTCAATACCTTCGTTCATCGCCGACACTTCCTGACGGATTGTCTTACCAAGCGAAGCAGCATGTTCTTCCGAGGATTGAGGGTGGCTTAGACGTGAAGCAGCATCACTGACAGCCGCAGCAATGTTTTTGAGTTCGGTTGACCGTTTTGATAGTTGTGCAAATCCCCAGAACATCAAAATCGGAACAGCTGTTCCGGCGGCCACTGCCAAACCGGCCGGTGTCGCGGCAAAAGCGGCGAGGCTTGCCGGTGCCAATGTGTTTGCAACATAAGCACCACCCGCTGCCCAAAGTGCACTTAAAGCAGTTGTGCTCCAGTAAATACGTGAAGGTTTGTTTTTGTAGTTACCTGATGCATTAATCAGATTAAGGTCATCATTGGCGGGACGAGGCTGTTTTGCAATGAGGGTATCGTGAACTGTACCACCCGTCGATTCTCTAACCGGCTTTTTGCCGAATAGGCTTTCGGCTACGGATTCATCAACAGCAGGACCTTTGAGTTCGTCGCGCTTTGCTACCGGAGCGTTTTCGGCTGCAAGTTCTTCGGTTGCTTGTGCAATCTGTTCGGCAAGCTCGTCCAGATCTATCAGGCCATTAGTCGATTGTGCAGCACTGTCTTTTGTCGTGGCATTATCGAAATTAAAGTCCAAAGCCTGCTCGAGCGCTTCTTCAACTTCAACATCAATTTTTTCTGCCTTGGTTCTACGTGCCATCTTAGCCTCTTTACTCTATACACATTGAAAGACGGTGGTACTTTCAATAAAAGCGTGCCTATCCTAACCTTTAAGGAATTAGAAAGGAATACGTTCTTGGCTAAAGTTTGAAAAGTTTTAAGATAAAGTTAACGGCGCTTTGCCAAAGATGGAACATGTTCCATAAAAATAATAAAAAACAATAAGATAGGGTGAAACAAGTGGTAAATGTCTTATTCAAAAGTGAACGTGATAACCGGCAATTTGCTGTGGATAGCCCCTCAGGTATGACACTGATGGAGGCAGCATTGGACAATAATGTCCCCGGTATCGTTGCCGAATGTGGCGGCGCATGTTCTTGCGCTACATGTCATGTTTACATTGATGAGAAATGGCAATCTGCTGTCGGAGAGCCTAATCCGATGGAAGATGATATGCTCGATTTTGCTTACGATAGACGGGAAAATTCAAGACTTTCATGCCAAATTGTACTGGATGAAAGTCTGAATGGCCTTGTTGTCCATATTCCAGAACGCCAGAGCTGACAGTTAGTTTTTTGCCTGTTCAAGCCTTTGCAATCGTGCAACCAGCAAGTTGATAAACCGGTGATCGAAATTGACAGCTTCCGCCCGGTCAAACTGCCTTTGAGCATTTTCGTGGTCGGTCAATATATTATAGGTTGTTTTTTCGATATCCTGTTTTAACAGGTTGCAATCGGTTCTGTAGGGCAAGCTCTTGACCGCTCTCTCAATTTTCGATGCATGGGCTCTTGCAATCACAATGTGGCTTTCTTCATGGCGCTGGATGTCGCGCGACAATGTATCCCAAACGAGTGCCATCTCGATTGATTTTGTAGTTGCACGTTGTTTCCAGCGCGGCAGAGACATTTTTGCGTGCACGTCGACGCTAACAGAATCGACCTTGCAATAGCGTCCGTTCTGTACAAGCTTTAGCCGCGGATCAAAAGAGATAGTTGTGGCGCCGGGATGATGGCTTCCCGTGCTTTTGAGGTAGGGCCCCTTATGTGCAAGTGCTTTGTCGAGCTGGGCTGGAGTTGTACCCGACAAAGTGTAATAGCTGACAGTTTTGTAGATTTTTGCTGCATTGGCCGTCATAGAAAACGGGCTCAAGGAAAACGGTATCAAGAAAAAACATGTAGCAGCTAAAGTACTGATCGTTTTTTTGAACATTTTAATCTCTGTCGTTGGATATTATAAGTTATTCTAGACATTTACATGAATATGCTAAAAAACCGTCTACAAAATCGTATAATCTGGGTAGAAGCGAATTTTAACATGGAACGTTCCTGGTCGGTTGGCCATAATAAATCTATTTCTCTCGGCAAAACAGCAGTTTTAATGGGAATTTTGAATGTAACGCCGGACTCTTTTTCAGATGGGGGGGAACACAATTCTTTACAAGATGCCATCTTGCACGCACAGAAAATGTTCAGTGAAGGCGCAAAAATTATCGACATAGGGGGTGAGTCAACCCGCCCCGGATTTGACGAGATTACACTTCAAGATGAACAAGAACGCGTGTTGCCGGTTGTCAAGCAATTGAGTTTGATGGAAAACGTTTTTTTATCAATCGATACTTATCATGTAGAGACGGCGCGTCTTGCTCTGATGGAAGGTGCCAATATTATCAATGATATATGGGGGTTGCAGAAAGAACCGGAAATGGCAGCTCTCGTCGCCGAGGAACGGGCCGGCATCATCATCATGCATAATTCACGTCACCGGAATGTTCACCCCGATATTATCGAAGACCAGAAGTTCTTTTTTGATAAGTCTCTGGAAATAGCCAAAAAATCCGGAATACCAGATGACAACATCGTACTTGATCCGGGATTCGGTTTTGGCAAGGATTTTCAAACAAACCTTAAACTCCTTGATCGTGCTTCGGAGCTTGCTATGTTCGGCTTTCCAATGTTGGCCGCAACCTCGCGCAAACGATTTCTCGGGACTATAACGGGGCATTGTGAACCAAAAATGCGAGATATAGCGACATCGGCAACTTCGGTTCTTTTGAGAAAAGCCGGTTTTTCGATTTTTCGGGTGCACAACATCGCAGCCAATAGAGATGCATTGGCTGTTGTTGATGCACTTTCGGATGTTGAAAATAGTGTTATTTAAGGAAAGAAATGAACCGTGAAAAAGCCCTAAACGGGATATGGAAAAAAGCCTGGCTAGGAATGGGGGGAAATGTCGGAGATGTCATCGGAACGCTTGAGCATGCATTAAAAGATATCGAAAATTCGGCTGATGTCGAGCTCATTCGCGTGTCTTCATTTTATCGCACGCCACCGTGGGGAAAAACCGATCAGAATGAATTCGTGAATATCTGTTGCGAAATCAAAACCCGATTGTCTCCTGAAAAGCTGCTGCAAATCTGTTTAGCTATCGAGCAGAATTATGGACGTTTACGAAAAATCAAATGGGGCCCCAGAACCCTTGATATCGACTTACTGGCATTTGAAGATATTGATCAATATCATTCTCGGACTCTGACACTTCCACATCCTTTGATGACCGAACGTGCCTTTGTATTGGATCCTTTAAACGAAATAGCACCCGACCTCAAGATTAATGGAAGCACGGTCAAAGATTGGAAAAAAGACTGCAACGACGATGGTATTGTGGTACTTCCGACACACTTCGGGATCAGATGATGCCGATTTTTCATTATAGTGATGACGTGAGGGAAAAAAATCGTTAAAGGGCATTATAATTTGATAACTTTGCGAGCGTTGTCGAGAAGTCTAGCTGAGGTGGTCGTATGTCACGCGTTTTACTAAAATCCTTTTTTGCCGTTTCCGGTCTGGCACTTGTTTTGTCCGGTTGCACGACGACAACATCGACAAAACCGGCAACTGCGAATGCTTTGACAACTCCTGCGGCAAGCAATCCGGCGCCTAAGTTTCCTTCGTTTACCACACCCGCCCGCAGTGTCGCACCAGACCTTGCACAAGCATGTATCAACAGCGCCGCAAATAAATACTTTTTGCCGACAAGGGTTATCAAAGCGGTTGATTCTCGTAAACCCGGAGATGGTTCAACACAGGTTATTCTGAAAGTTGATTTACGTGACGCTGTCTGCACAGTCAGTGCAGGAGGTGTCGTGAAATCGGTTATTGATACGTCCCCGAAAAGTGCTGACCAGATAGCCGCAGAAGCACAAGCTGCTGCAGCTCCTAAAACAACATCACAAACAGCTACAGCAAATCCGGTTGCAAGAGCAACGCGGAAATCGGCATCTACAACCAAAACATCAAGTGGCGTTAAAAAGCGTTCACAAGCGACGGCTTCTTCAGGTCAATCGCTCTACTGACATTTTACTCAATAGTGTGATTAAGCGAATTGCGCGCTTATGAATTAGCGCCATCAGGATAAGAACGGGGCGTGTAGCACCATGATTTACCTGACTGTTGGAATGTGCGGGTTTGGCTCGAACCGATTATGACTACAGACCGGCTCGTCACGTCTTGAATATTGAAATCGGTAATTGTTGTCACCACTGTTTTCTCTCCAATTCGCCCGATATCTGTACCAATCATGATGATCCTGTCAGAAGGGCAAAATCGCTTTGCGATTTCGATTGCGTCCATAATTTTTGTGGGGCGCGCACGAGACACCGGATTATAGAGAGCTAAAACCATATCTGATGTTATTGCGGCGATTAATCGTTTTTCGATGATTGCCCAGGGTTTCAGATTATCAGATAACGAAATAATCGCGAAATCATGTCCCAAAGGTGCGCCAAGACGTGCTGCGGCGGACTGGGCAGCGGTGATGCCTGCTTCGACTCTGATTTCTACTTTGTCCCAGAGTGGCGAGTAATGTTGATCCAAAGTTTCGAAAATCGCGGCTGCCATAGCAAATATTCCGGGATCGCCCGAAGAGATCATCGCTACTCTTTTGCCGGATGCAGCCAGATCAAGCGCTTCCTTTGCTCTCGAGATTTCCTGCCGGTTGTCGCTGGGGTGCAAAACCTGATCATCCAGCAAAGGTGACGCCAATTTGATATAATAGTCATAGCCAAAAATATCGGTTGCCTCGGCCAAAGCATGTCGTGCAGAAAGAGTAATATTTTCTTCGTTACCAGGCCCCAGTCCGATAATGGTCAGAAGCCCCGTTTTCCCTGCGTTTCTATCATCATGTGTGTCGCGCTTCCGGTAAATCAGACAGGTTGCAGAACCTTTTATATGTCCGACATTGTCGTTGACTATAATTTTTAGTCTTGAATCGTGGTCCAAAGGAAGGGATCCGGTATGGAACCATCGATGGTCTCCTACCAGTTCGACTTTTTCTCCGTTCAAAAGCGCAGAAATGAAAGCTGAAGCATCTTCTTTATTAATGAGTTCCAGATCATCTGGAGGCAAAAGCAGATTTATTCCGAACCGTAAATATCCACTTGTGGTAATGGCGGCGTGCCCGTGAAGAATATCGGCGATTTCCACAGCAAGTTCGTTTGCACCCGCATTTCCACCTAATAGTGGCACAATAGATGAACCGTCATCGGCAATACACAAAACAGGAGGCTCATTAAATTTATTTTTCAACAATGGTGCAAGAATGCGAATAACGATGCCGGAAGAACAAAATGCGATAATTGGTCGGCCAGACTTGAATGCATTTTTCATCGCTTCGGATACTTCATCCACAATTATGAAGTCTTCACAGGCAACCCGATTTGTACGATATATTGTGGCCGCCTTACAATGCTTACTTAAAGCAATCGCAAATTCAGAACAAAAATTTGAAAACACAAATATTGCAATATGTTGAGAAGAAATATTTAACAATCACATTAACCTTTCTTCCCGTGAGGTTCACCGGGTATCAATATCAGCGAAAAATATGGCGATTGGTCGCTAACAACTTCGTCTATCGGAAGAATTTTCTGTTCTTCCATTGTCGCCCGCTCAATGTATAGAGCGCGTCCAAGAAGGCCGGTTATTTCAAGCGCGTCTCTGATCTTATCGAGATTACGGCCAACTTTGAGTATCGCGAAAGCATCGCCGTTTTTAAGACGTTCAACAAGTTCAGGCTTTTCCAAAACGCCGGATAGAACGGTAAAACTCTGGTTTCGATAGCATAATGGAACCTGAAGAGTAGATGCAGCGCCGAAAATTGACGAAATACCGGGGATAATTTCAGTGTCATACAGTTTTCCAAGCCGGTCATAAATATACATAAACGAACTGTAAAAAAGGGGATCACCTTCCGCTAAAACGACAACATATTTTCCATTTTTTAAAAACGAATCAATGAGTTGTTCCGAATTGTTGTAGAATTCCTTTAACCTATCCCTATATTTCTCCGATCGACTATCGGATTGCATCGTTACAGGATAGGTAAGTGGTTGCAGCCGTGCAGTTTCAGAGATCCACTGGCGTGCTATTTTCAGTGCATTGCTATTGTGTGTTTCTGTTTCGTGATAAACAATCACATCGGCAGACTTTATGGCCTTTACCCCTTTGACAGTGACAAGTTCGGGATCTCCCGGGCCAACACCGACGCCTGTGAGCTTTGCTTTTTTCCTGTTCATTCTTGTTCACTCGCTAGAGCATTGATCGCTGCTGCTGCCATAGCACTGCCACCGCGTCTTCCGTGAACAACGATATAGGGAATTGAAAATTGATTGTTTGAAAGCGCGAGTTTGGATTCTTTTGCACCGACAAAACCAACCGGACAGCCAATAATTAATCGTGGTTTTTCAAAACCTTGCTCGATCAAATCAAGAAGATGAAAGAGGGCGGTTGGCGCATTTCCGATTACCACAACAGAATTTTTGATGTAAGGCTTCCAGAATTCAACGGCGGCGGCTGAACGTGTGTTATGAATTTTCTTGGCGTAAGCCGGAACAGTTTCATTATTAAGTGTACAGATTACCTGATTGTTTGCTGGTAAGCGTTTTTTAGTAATTCCTTCGGCGACCATCTTTGCGTCGCATAATATTGCCGCGCCTTCTGCGAGGGCTGTACGCCCGATTGTTCCGGCACTATCGGAAAATGCCAGATCTTTGACAATGTCAATCATACCGCAAGCATGTATGACACGAACAGCAAGTTTTTCGAGGTCAGCCGGTATGTTACGTAAATCGGCCTCCGAGCGGATCGTGGCAAAAGACCGGTTATAAATCTCTTGACCGTCTTTGATATAATCGAACATTCATTCGCGCCTTTTATCTGATTGGTTGTTGTAGTTCTTCTATATAGCGCATGACGTCCGATATGCCGACGTTCTCGCATAAAAGTTGGCCGAATTTGTTTTTTTCTGCCGGATTTTTACGATAAAGATTATAAACGCCATCTTTGATTGCAAGAACGGTAAAAGGAAAAGGGACTGTTGCAACGCAAGATTTCGGGCAGCCTGTCAGATGAATGAGGGCTTTTGGTGGTGATGCAAAGTGATTGACAAGATATTTTCCATCACGTTGAACGTTTGAAAGTGCCGAATGACAAAGTGGAGCGCCGGCACAACAAAAAACATAAAAGGCCGGAGCATTTTTATCAGTTACCAAACCAAATTCGTGCAGTCTATCGCGGATAAATACTGCTTTTTCTTTTGTACAATCCGGTATAATCAATCCCTGATGATGGGTAAGCCGTATCGGCGTTTTGATAGCACGAGTTTTAATCAGTTTTGCAATGCCGTACAACACTTTCGACGATAATCGCCCGAGTTCCGGTCGTGCGCCGACGTAAAAAAGTCCCTTCCGTTTTTGTGCAAAAATGCCAGCAAGCGGTGACTCTTTTTGATGCATTCCGGACGACAATAATGGTTTCGAGATTTTGTGGTTAAAGCGCTTTTTCAATTCAGCCAGAAATTCATCAAATCTCTGATGGCTGCGAAGATGTTTCATGCGTGTTATCGTTGGATCAGACTTCGATAAAAAGATAAATGCATCGAGACAACATCTGATAAATTCCAGCGCTTCTTGAGCCGGTATGCTGCCTATCGCATTGTTTCCGTTGTCGGGAGTATCAAGGGCTGGAGAGGCGAAACCGAAATTATAAGCTACTCCGCCCGGCACAGCGGAAAACCAGATATCAGCAACATGGTCGAGAACGCGTGTGGTTTCACCACCATTGATAAGAAAAGAAAATTTGGGAGATAAAGAGGCAAACTCCTTATTCAGTTGTAACATTTCAAGAAGCTTGTTTCCCAGTAGTGTTGTATCGCACGACATATTCACATCTATACCGGCTGTCGGTGCAACCATCACATTTCTTATATCATCACCTTCAGGATTGAGAGGGCCGAGGCCGAGCTTCAAAAGCTTGTTTATCAACTTTTGTTCACTGGTCTTTTCAACCGCCCGTATTTGCAAATTAGCCCGTGTTGTAAGCTCGACATAGCCAGTCGAAAAATTTTGGGCAGCTTCTGCTATACCTTCTATTTGTTCGCCTGTGAGGCAACCAAGAGAAAGTTTTATCCGACAAATACCGCCATCATTCGCTAGAGGCATACGGAACAACCCCGGGCAGGCAAAACGTCTGTCCTGAACGGCTTTGATCTGGCGTTTATTTTCTGTGGCAGGAAGAGTCATCATTTTGCTTGCTCTCGGAGTAGGCGGATTCTAATAGTTCAACATAGGTACAAACAGCTTACTGATCAACTTGAATGAACAAAAAACCTTGGCTCACAATTATCGGTATCGGGGATGATGGCTGGAATGGCCTCACTCGCCGTCAGCAGGACATTATAACTGCCGCAAAATATATTTTCGGAGGAAAGAGGCATCTCGATTTCCTGCCTGAAACTTTGCAAGCGAAGTTAAAGCCTTGGCCCACTCCATTTTCGGAAGGTGTAAGCGAGATCATAGCGTTGAAAGGTCAAAGCATTGTTGCGCTCGTCAGTGGAGATCCTATGTTTTTCGGGGCAGGTGTAACGCTTCTTCGTTATTTACCAGTTGATGAAGTGCTGGTTCTACCGCATCCATCTTCATTTTCGCTCGCGGCTGCACGCCTCGGTTGGGCGTTGCAAGACGTTGATTGTCTTTCAATCAATGGTCGTCCTATCCGCACGGTTATCGGTCACTTGCAGCCATCAAGCCGGCTTATTATTCTTTGCGAAAACAAAGATAGTCCGGCCTTGCTTGCCAAAATTTTGACCGAGCAAGGGTTTGGCGCAAGCAAAATGATAGTTATGGAACATTTGGGCGGAGAAAAAGAAAAGATCCGTACGCAAAACGCCGATACTTTTCATCTCGATGAATGTGAGAATCTCGTTCTTGTAGCTGTCCAGTGTGTAGCTGATAATTGTGATGCCGGATATCCTTGCTATGCCGCTTTGGCGGACAAAAACTTTTTAAATGACGGGCAATTGACGAAGCAGGACATTCGGGCTGTCACAATGGCACATCTTGCGCCAAAGTGGGGTGAGGTCCTATGGGATGTCGGTGCAGGTAGCGGTTCGATATCAATCGAATGGTTGCGCGCAACGAAAGGTGCGCGTGCCTATGCGATTGAAAAAAATTCTGAACGACAGGATATTATTTCAAAAAATTCCGATCACTTTGGCGTTATCGGCCTTCATTTGATAAAGGGCGAGGCGCCGCTCTGTTTGAGCGGACTTGAAAGACCTGATGCCATATTCATCGGTGGTGGATTTACCCGACCCGATTTATTCGATTGCTGTTGGCAAAGTTTGAAGAGCGGCGGGCGGCTTGTTGTGAATGCTGTGACGCTTGAGACCAATGCCATCCTTCAATCGGAAGCGCGTAAAATCGGGGCCCGGCTTATACATATTTCACTTGCCGAAGCAGAACCGTTGGGAAATTTCCATGTATGGCGTGGTGCGTTACCAATCACGATGATGATTGCTCGCAAGACGTGAATGAAGCTTGATTTTCCGCTACCTAAAGCTGTGGGTGCGCTGATAGTTACACATTGACAATCGATAGTTTTTTGTTCGATATGGACAGAACAGAATTTTATGCGGTTCGAAATATAGGTATAAGAACAATGACAGAACGATCGCAGCATCTGCAGGATCTCTTTCTGAATGCAGTACGTAAACAGAAAATTTCTCTGACAATCTTTTTGGTAAACGGGGTCAAGCTTACCGGTATTGTAACATCATTTGACAATTTTTGTGTTTTACTCCGGCGAGACGGGCACTCCCAATTGGTTTATAAACATGCAATATCAACCATAATGCCAAGCCAGCCGGTGCAAATGTTGGATGATGAAGAGGATATCGAGACAGACGACGAATGATTTTGCTCGACAAAGGTATTTGCTGTTGGAAAAGAGTTTTTGCCGGGGAAAAAGCGGAGAGATCAGGTCGTTGTCCTTTACTGTTTAGCTTCACGGTTTGTTTGCCATGATGGACGATGATGACAAGGCTCATAAACTGATTTCGAGACAGACAGTTAAAACACGAGCAATCGTAATTGTTCCTATTATTTATGACAGGGAGAGCTCGCAAAAGAATTACGAGGCATCATCCCGTTCGCGGATCGAAGAAGCTGTAGGACTTGCTGAAGCTATCCGGTTGGATGTTATTGAAAAATTATCGGTCAATATCGAGAAGCCGCGTCCGGCAACGCTGTTAGGTCAGGGCAAAGTTGAAGAAATCGGCAAGATTATAGCGGATGAGAAGATTGATCTTGCGATCATTGATTCATCTGTAACGCCAATTCAGCAAAGAAATCTTGAAAAAGCCTGGAGCTGCAAAGTTATTGATCGTACAGCGCTCATACTCGAGATTTTTGGCGATAGAGCAAGGACAAAAGAAGGTGTCCTTCAGGTCGAGCTTGCGCATCTCAATTATCAAAAAGGTAGACTGGTCAGAAGCTGGACACACTTGGAAAGACAACGTGGCGGTAGCGGCTTTCTCGGCGGACCGGGTGAAACCCAGATAGAAGCCGATAGGCGTATTTTACAGGCGAAAATTGTCCGCATCAAACGTGAACTGGAAACGGTGGTGAGAACGAGAGCTCTCCACAGGGCAAAAAGGAAAAAGGTCCCTTATCCGGTTATTGCACTTGTTGGCTATACAAATGCCGGTAAATCAACATTATTCAACCGTTTGACAGGTGCAGACGTGCTTGCAAAAGACATGCTGTTTGCAACACTCGATCCGACACTGCGCAAGATCGTTTTGCCACGTGGGCAAACGGTTATGTTGTCGGATACAGTAGGTTTTATTTCCGATCTCCCAACTCATTTGGTCGCGGCGTTCAGAGCAACTCTGGAAGAGGTTGTCGAGGCGGATATCATTCTTCATGTTCGGGATATGTCGGACGCAGAAAACCATGCCCATGCGCAGGATGTATTGAACATTTTATCAAGTCTCGGAGTGAATGTTGACGATCCGGATCATATCATTGAGGTTTGGAACAAGGTCGATTTGCTTGATGACGTTTCGCTTGTTGCCTTACACGATTCAGCTCGTGCTTCCCTTAATCCGGTGGTCGCGGTTTCTGCTTTGACCGGTGAGGGCGTTGATAAACTTCTAGGAATTATTGAAAAACAAATATCCGGCGAAATGGTCAAACGTCAGATAACTCTTAAGCCGGATGAATACGGGCTTCTTGATTGGCTTTATAAAAATGGTGAGGTCATCAACAAGGCGTCAAAAGATGACGGTTCGGTTATTGTTTCGGCAAACTTGACCGGTCAGGCGAACGGCCGCTTCGATAATATCATCAAGACAAAACATCACGATTAACAGATATCTAACTGCGGAGTGGAACGGGAATGGCTTTTTATCGACTTGATGGTATTGATCCCGTTATTGAAGATACAGCCGAAATCTGGGTTGCAGAGAGTGCTGAAATTATCGGGAAAGTGACCTTGAAACCGCGTTCGAGTGTTTGGTTCGGAAGCGTTTTGCGCGGGGACAATGAAATGATCACTATTGGTGAGGGCACGAATATTCAGGATATGACCGTTGTTCATACAGATGCCGGCATAGATGTCTCTATTGGCAAAAATTGCACTATCGGGCACAGGGTTATCCTTCACGGTTGCACTATTGGCAACACCACTTTGATAGGAATGGGAGCCATTATCATGAACCATGCTATGATAGGAGAAGAATCTATCGTTGGTGCCGGTGCGGTGGTAACACAAGGAAAACAATTTCCGAGCCGGTCACTCCTTCTTGGAAATCCTGCCCGTTTTGTCAGAAAAGTGAGTGATGAGGAAGTCGGGAACATCAATAAATCTGCTGCCCATTATTATGCCAATGCCCGGAGATTTAAAAATAGTCTTACCCACCTTTCATTGCCTGAACAATTATAATGATAGTGTAAATTCCTGCATTTTAGCCGGATTGTTTCTTTTAAACTCCTGAAGAAGAATAACGACGATGAAGTTTTTGCCAGATAAGTTTTTATGTGCGCTCATCATTGCAATTATCATTGCAAGCGTTGCTCCTATATCCGGCAAAGCGGCAGAGTGGTTTTCTTTGCTTACGCAGATATTTGTCGGGTTATTGTTCTTTTTGCACGGTGCAAAATTGCCTTGGCAGGCGGTGGTTGCCGGTATTGTTCACTGGCGACTGCATTTGACAGTGTTTCTCGCAACCTTTGTTCTGTTCCCGGTTCTGGGTGTCCTTGCAGGTGCTATTGTTCCGGGATTAAAAGAATCCGCATTCTATGCAGGCATTCTCTATTTGTGTGTTTTGCCATCAACCGTACAATCATCGATTGCGTTTACGTCTATTGCTTCTGGTAATATACCTGCCGCAATTGTCTCGGCCTCTGCATCCAATATTTTTGGCATGTTTTTAACGCCGCTCCTTGTTGGGCTATTATTTTCCACAGGAGGCGGTAAAGCAGTCATATCAGCAACTGCGTTCGAAAGCATTCTTGTGCAGTTGCTTATTCCGTTTGTTCTCGGTCAATTATGTCAGCGCTTTATAGGAAATTTTATAATCCGCCACAAAGCTTTAACCTCTATTGTTGATCGGGGATCAATCATTCTGGTCGTTTATCTCGCATTCAGCGAGGCCACGACTAGCGGGTTGTGGCATACTACAAGCTGGCATGACCTGATTGTGATGATTGTGATTGATGTGGTTCTGCTTGCAATTGTGCTCGCTGTAACATGGTATGGATCAAAGCTTTTAGGTTTCAATGAAAAAGACTGTATAACAATTATGTTTTGCGGTTCGAAAAAAAGCCTTGCAAGCGGTGCACCGATGGCAAATGCAATTTTTGCAGGCTCGGGTGGTGCAATTGGTGCAATCGTGTTGCCACTTATGTTGTTTCACCAAATACAATTGATGGTATGTACGATTATTGCCCGTCATTTATCAGAAAGAAGAAAACAAAGTGGCGAAGACGAATAAAGCCAAGTTGGAACAGTTCTATAATCTAGGATTGTCACTCGAAAAGGAAGGCAAGTTCGATGAGGCTGCCGAAGCTTATCGGCAGGCACTCGAAGCAGATCCTGATGACTTTGGCGGTATAAAAGTAAGGCTTGCCTCTATCAATCGCGGTGAAACGCCGAAAACCGCTTCCAAAGCTTATGTCGCAACCTTGTTTGATCAAAACGCCGATATGTTCGATTATATTCTCGTTGATCAACTAGGCTATGATGTTCCGTTGCAGTTACGCGAACAGCTTTTAAAAGTTTTTCCTGATGTGACTTATGAGAAGATGCTTGATTTAGGCTGCGGTACTGGTCTTTCAGCAGATGCGCTTGATGACTTGACAAGCGACAAGACGGGTGTTGATCTTTCCGAGAATATGATCGAGATTGCCCATGAAAAGGGCGATTACCAGCATTTGTTTGTGGGCGATGCCGTAGAATTTGTTACACGTTCCAATGAAGAGTGGAATTTGATTATTGCAACCGATGTTCTGCCTTATATGGGCGATATCAATGTGTTTTTTGACAAACTATCCCACCGCCTTGCCCCCAAAGGCATTTTCGTCTTTTCGACAGAAACACTCACTGACAGAGCCTTTGACGGGAGTGACTATAAAGTAGGGCCGCACCAACGTTTTGCACATCATGAAAATTACATCAGAAAAGAACTGGTAAAAAACGGTATGGAATGCGTGAGCGTTAATAACATTGTTGTTCGTGCCGAGCAGGGAGAACCTGTACACGGGCAATTGTTTGTAGCGCAAAAGAGATCATGAGCTTCATCATTCTGAAGGCTCTTGATAAGCTATTATGCCCTTGTCAAGAATGATGGATGATTGATGATGGGGTGAGGCCGGAATTTGATTTTCCCAAATGACAATTTCGCAAGCATCAGTGTTTTCGTGGGTATGATCGTTGAATTATTGGTTATTGTCTTGAATGAATGCGGGCGATAAACCGGCGAACATTAAAAGATTTGATGGAAACAAAAGAACCCGAACTTTTCTCACATGGGTTGCCGAATGTAGTGGGCAAGGAAATCCACGAATACTGCAAAGCACCGAGATGTTCCAATGTCTAAAACGGCGTTTGGAACGAATTGTCGGATCGGGGTGACGGCTTTCCATTTCGTTACGGTTTCGAGTTTTACAAAATTGCGTTCGAAATGTCTTGATCAATATTTCAAAGTTACAATTTTAAACTTCTGTCATTGAATTTTAAAATTTTTGGATTGACGATGTCTCTTCAGCATAATAATGTTGCCGCCATGAAACAGATTATTCTAGTAGTGCGAACGCGTATGGGGCAAATGGTATAACCATTCGGCTAATAGCCACTCATACGCGAAACAGGCTCCCTCGGGGGCCTTTTTTATTACCTTATTGAATGCAGTCGACGAGTAGGAAAAATGAAAGAAGAACCAAAACCAAAAGACAGTTTCGATGGAAAAGCAATGTCTGGTGCGGAAATAGTAGTGCAAGCGCTTATCGATCAAGGCGTCAAGCATGTTTTCGGCTATCCGGGCGGAGCCGTTCTTCCGATTTTTGACGAGATTTATCAGCAAAGTTCATTTAGACATATTCTCGTTCGCCACGAACAAGCCGCTGGTCATGCAGCAGAGGGCTACGCCCGCAGTACCGGTAGAGCCGGCGTTATGTTGGTGACTTCCGGTCCGGGCGCTACAAATACCGTTACGGCATTGCAAGATGCTTTGATGGATTCTATTCCGCTTGTCTGTTTTTCGGGGCAAGTGCCCACAACGCTGATCGGTACAGATGGTTTTCAGGAAGCCGACACTGTCGGAATTACCCGCCCGTGCACGAAACATAACTGGTTGGTAAAAGACGTAAACGACCTTGCCCGCATCATTCATGAAGCTTTCTATATTGCCCAAACGGGACGACCTGGACCGGTTCTCATTGATATTCCAAAGGATGTTCAATTTGCGTCGGGAATTTATACCGCCCCGCGTTCTATGCCACGTCAGAGCTATCGTCCTCAGCTTGATGGAAACAGAAAAGCGATTGAATACGCCGTATCGTTGCTTGCTGAAGCGAAGAAGCCGGTTATCTATACCGGTGGCGGGGTTATTTCTTCAGGAAATGATGCTGTAAAATTCCTCCGTGAGCTTGTTGCTCTTGGAGATTTCCCTATTACATCAACGCTTATGGGGCTGGGAGCCTATCCTGCATCAGGAAAGAACTGGCTTGGCATGCTTGGCATGCACGGAACCTATGAAGCCAATATGACAATGCATGATTGCGATGTAATGTTGGCAATCGGTGCACGTTTTGATGACCGTATTACCGGTCGTCTTGATGCTTTTGCACCAAATGCAAGGATTATTCATATTGATATCGATCCTTCATCAATCAACAAAACCGTGCAGGTCGAAGTGCCGATTGTTGGTGATGTCGCACATGTTCTGGAAAATATGGTAATCGGTTTGCGTGCTGTAAAGCCGGTGCCAGACGAACAGGCAAGAAAAGCATGGTGGGATGAAATCAACCACTGGAGGGCACGCAATTGCCTGGCTTATAAGCACAGGTCCGATGTCATCATGCCGCAATATGCGATAAAGCGGCTTTATGAACTGACAAAAGACAAGAAGGCATATATCACTACAGAAGTTGGCCAACACCAGATGTGGACAGCGCAGTATTATGGTTTTGAGGAACCCCGCCACTTCATGACATCCGGTGGATCTGGTACTATGGGTTACGGTTTTCCCGCTTCGATCGGTGTGCAAATTGCCCACCCCGACGCATTGGTTGTTTGTGTTGCGGGCGATGCGTCAATTCAGATGAACATTCAGGAATTGGCAACGGCAATGCAACATAAAACACCCGTCAAAGTGTTCATACTGAACAACCATTATATGGGAATGGTGCGTCAATGGCAGCAACTTCTCCATGGAAACAGGTTGTCGAATTCCTACACGGATGCCATGCCGGATTTTGTGAAACTCGCCGAGGCTTATGGAGCCGTCGGTATCAGATGTTCAAAACCGGAAGAACTTGATGGGAAAATCAAAGAAATGCTTGAATGCGATAAGCCGGTTTTCTTCGACTGTGTGGTTGCCAAGCAGGAAAATTGTTTCCCGATGATTCCATCGGGTAGGGCCCATAACGATATGCTTCTTCCTGATGAAGCCAATGATGAATCAATTCAGAATGCCATTGATGCAAAAGGTCGCTCGCTCGTATAAGGGATAAGATGATGAACGCACAGAATTTAAGTTTTGGCTCGGCTTATTTTATCGAGCCGAATAATGACCCGATGGAAACGCATATGCTTGCAGTTCTCGTTGATAACGAACCGGGCGTGCTTGCCCGTGTTATCGGGATGTTTTCGGGACGCGGCTATAATATTGAAAGCTTGACAGTTTCCGAAACGGAACACGCGGAAAAGCTCTCCCGTATTACGGTTGTGACACGGGCAACGCCGCAGGTCCTTAACCAAATTCGTCATCAATTGGAGCGCATTATACCGGTTCATCGTGTGGTCGATTTGACTGTTCGTGCACGCGAACAGGGGCAAGACGGGCCTATCGAGCGGGAATTAGCGCTTATCAAAGTGGCGGGAGAAGGTGCCGATCGTGTGGAAGCTTTGCGTTTGGCCGAAGCCTTTCATGCCAAGGTGATTGATGCGACAGTTGAACATTTTATTTTCGAAATTACCGGCCGTTCCGCAAAGGTTGATCAATTTATCTCGATTATGGAACCCTTGGGATTGGTTGAAATATGCCGTACCGGTGTTTCGGCTATGAACCGTGGTCCGGAAGGTATGTGATAACGAAAAGCCAACCGATAAATGAAATTTAAGGTCGCTACCGCAAGGTGGCGGCCTTTTTTGTTTTTTAAAACGTGATCTTTATGACAATTGCATAGCCTGAAGAAATTCTTTTCTGAGGCAAGCAAGTAATTTCTTTGCGTCCATCGGTCGGGAAAAAGGAGCACCTTGTCCTGCCCAATAGGCACCGAATCCGAAGTCGTGTTTTTCTTTGGCAAGACCGGCAATTTGTTTTGCCGCATCATAGGCATAAGGATATGGAGGCACGTCTTTATCCGGCAGATGTCGGGTAAAATCGACAAAAGAATTATAAAGTGCACGCGCTGGCCGTCCCGAGAAAGTACGGGTCATGACTGTATGATATGCGGATTGACTGACGAGAGTTTGTTTATACCCTTTATCTGCTTGTGATTGGGGGCAAGCAATAAAAGCTGTTCCCATTTGCACGGCGCTTGCACCTGCTCTGATGCATTCTGCAATATCCTGACCATCCATTATTCCCCCGGCTGCAATGACGGGGATAGAAAGATTTTCCAAAATTATCTTTAAAAGTTGTTTGAGCGAAAGACCCGAGTCCGCTAAATTTTCATCAAACGCCCCGCGGTGCCCGCCGGCTTCATATCCTTGGGCGATAATTGCATCAAAACCGGCTTTTTTAATTGCGACAGCTTCATCAAGATTGGTTGCTGTTGCTATGAGATATATTCCGGCTTGCTTCATTGCCGAGATTTTATCCGGTTCAGGAAGTCCAAAATGGAAACTGACGATTGCCGGTTTTTCTTTTATAACGAGCTGAAACAGTTCGTCGTTCATATAAAAGCTGCTATAAATTTCCCTTAAGTTTCGAGGTGGCTCGGCATCGAAACGGTGGAATAGGGGGCCTAACTTCAAGAGCCAAGCGTCATCAATTTGTTTGTCGGGTTTAATAGGCTTATGGCAAAAAAAATTGATATTAAAAGGTCGCTTGGTTACTTTTTTCAATGCTTCGATTGCATGAGATGCAGTCTCTGGCGAGGATGCGCCCAAGCCCAGAGAGCCGATTGCACCATTGTTGCAGACTTCTGCGGCAAGCTCGGGCGTAGAAACTCCGGCCATGGGAGCTTGAATAAGCGGCATGTTGATATTGAAACGATGACAAAAATCGGTATAGGACATGTCTTCCTCCCTAAAAACACGAGCTTTGTTTTTAAAAGGACTATAATGGACTTGCTCTGAACCGTCGAATCCTGTTTGGATAAATTATGCAATTCTCACCACAACAAGATAAAGCACTGACCAGCGTAGCAACGTGGCTTAAAAATGGTCAGTCTCAAGTTTTTCGTTTGTTTGGCTATGCGGGCACGGGGAAAACGACCTTGGCACGCTATTTTGCTGAAAGCGTTGACGGCACGGTTCAATTTGCTGCTTTCACCGGTAAAGCGGCGCAGGTGTTACGCTCGAAAGGCGCAAGTAATGCGCGAACTATTCACTCTTTGATATATCGCCCAAGGGGTGAAGAAGAAGTTGCCGACGAAAATACGGGAAAAACATCAATGGCGCCGATGTTTTCACTCAATCGCCAAAGTCCGATTGCGCAGGCAAAACTTGTGGTCATTGATGAATGTTCAATGGTCGATGAACAACTCGGGCGCGATCTCATGAGTTTTGGAACTCCGATTCTTGTGTTGGGCGACCCGGGGCAATTGCCGCCGATATCAGGGGGAGGATTTTTTACCGAACATGAACCGGATTTTCTTTTGACGGAAATTCATCGTCAGGCGCGGGATAACCCGATTATCCGTTTGGCGATGGATGTTCGTGAAGGACGAGATATTGATTATGGCGATTATGGTGCGGCAAAAGTCATAACAAGAAAACAGGTTGACCAGAAGCTGGTTCTCGAAGCTGATCAGGTTCTCGTCGGTATCAACAGAACACGGCGCCTTTATAATAAAAGGCTACGGGAGCTTAAAGGATTTACAGCTGACTATCCTCAATCGGGTGATAAACTTGTCTGCTTGCGCAATGATCCTGCAAAAGGCCTGTTGAACGGATCGTTGTGGAAAGTGATGACTGCATCCAAGGAAACTGTAAAACCCGGAATCAGTTTGCTTGTCACTCCGGAAGATGACGATCGTGGTGTTGCAAAGATAAAGTTGTTGAAAGCGGTTTTTGATGATCCGGAAAGCGAAATATCATGGCAAATGAAGCGCCGTTATGATGATTTTGACTATGGCTATGCATTGACCGTTCATAAAGCCCAAGGTTCTCAATGGGATAATGTTGTATTGTTTGACGAAAGTTTTGCCTTTCGTGATACACGCGAACGTTGGCTCTACACGGCAATTACCCGTGCAGCAGAACAATTAACAATTGTAAGATAATCAATTCTTCTGATAAATATTAAGTGCTGTTATTTGAAATAAAATAACAAGTTATTGATGGCTATGAGGAGAATAATCATGCGGGTGAAAGACAAAGTTGCAATCGTCACCGGTGGTGCAAAAGGTTTGGGCGAGGCGACATCACGTCTTCTTGCCAAAGAAGGTGCAAAGGTTGTTTTAACCGATCTTGATGAAGTTCAAGGCTTGAAGGTTGAACAGGCAATCAAAAAAGCCGGCGGTACCGCGAAATATATGAAGCACGACGTTTCCAAGGAAGAACAATGGAAAAAGGTCGTTGACGACACCGTTCGTCTCTTCGGTCGGTTAGATATTCTGGTAAATAACGCCGGTGTCGGGCATTCTGCTTCAGCAGAAGATGAAACACTCGAAAAATGGCGGTTTCTGCAGTCGATCAATCTTGATGCGGTTTTTCTTGGCACCCGTGAAGCTATACGCGTAATGAAATCTCAAAAGAGCGGTTCGATTATTAATTTGTCGTCGATCGAAGGCCTGGTAGGAGATCCGACGCTTGCTGCTTATAATGCAAGTAAAGGCGGGGTTCGATTGTTCACCAAGTCTGCAGCATTACACTGCGCAAAGTCCGGTTACGGCATACGCGTTAATTCCGTCCATCCGGGTTACATCTGGACGCCGATGGTAGAAGAAAATGCCAAAGAAAGTGGCGACGTTGAGGAAAGAAAAGCAGCCTTGACCGCTCTTCACCCGATCGGAAAATTGGGTACGCCTGATGATATTGCTTATGGTATTCTTTATCTTGCTTCTGATGAATCGGGTTTTGTTACCGGTTCGGAACTGGTTATTGATGGCGGTTATACTGCTCAATAAAATAGTCTGTCGCGTGGCGAGAATTCTATGCTTATTTTGATGGGGCAGCCTCCAAGGCTGTTGACAAGGATGTCGAGAACTTTTCGACATGCGCCCGATTTAGAGTTTAGAGGTTTTAACGAATAGAAGTATAGTTACTTATCAATTTTTACATTACTCAGATTGCGATTATTGATAGCCAAAAAAAACGCCCATCGCAAAACATTGCGATGGGCGTTTAATTTTTAATTCAACGGCTATTTCGTTGAAAACTATTTGCGTTCGTTGATAGGAACATAGTCGCGGCGTGCAGCACCGGTATAAAGCTGACGCGGACGGCCAATTTTCTGTGCCGGATCCTCGATCATTTCTTTCCATTGAGCAACCCAGCCGACGCACCGTGCCAAGGCAAACAGCACCGTGAACATATCGGTCGGGAACCCCAAAGCTTTCAATGTAATGCCGGAATAGAAATCAACATTCGGATAGAGCTTCTTCTCGATGAAATATTCGTCGTTAAGAGCGATGTGTTCGAGTTCCATAGCGATGTCGAGAAGCGGATCATCTTTGATGCCAAGTTCGGTCAAAACTTCATGACATGTTTTCTGCATGATTTTTGCGCGCGGATCATAGTTTTTATAGACGCGGTGCCCGAATCCCATCAGACGGAAAGGATCATTTTTATCCTTGGCGCGGGCAATAAATTCCGGAATTCTATCAACAGAACCAATTTCCTGAAGCATTTTCAAGCAGGCTTCGTTCGCACCGCCATGAGCAGGCCCCCATAGACAGGCAACGCCTGCGGCGATACATGCAAACGGGTTGGCACCCGAAGAACCGGCAAGACGAACAGTCGATGTCGAAGCGTTCTGTTCATGGTCGGCATGAAGAATGAAGATGCGGTCCATGGCGCGTGCCAGTACCGGATTAACTTTATATTCCTCACAAGGAACTGCAAAACACATGCGCAGGAAGTTGGCCGCATAGCCCAAGTCGTTGCGCGGGTATACAAACGGTTGGCCGATTGAATATTTATAAGCCATTGCAGCCAATGTTGGCACTTTCGAGATCAACCGGATTGATGCGATCATCCTTTGACGCGGATCAGAGATATCAAGTGAATCATGATAGAAGGCTGACATCGCACCAAGGCATGCAACCATCACAGCCATCGGGTGTGAATCACGACGAAAACCATGAAAGAAGCGCGAAAACTGTTCATGAACCATAGTGTGTTCGCGTACTGTACGGTCGAAATCTTCTTTTTGTTTTTTACTTGGTAGTTCACCATAAAGAAGCAGGTAACAGGTTTCCAAGAAGTCGCCCTGGTCGGCGAGCTGGTCAATCGGATAGCCACGGTAAAGCAATACGCCTGCATTACCATCAATATAGGTGATTTTGGATTCACAAGAAGCTGTCGAGGTAAAACCGGGATCGTAAGTGAATGTTCCGGTTTCCTTATAGAGCGGAGCAATTTCAATGACATCCGGTCCCATAGTACCTTTACGAACTGGAAGTTCGATGCTTTTACCATCAACGGTTATATGTGCTTTATTATCTTTCATGTGTCTTCCCTTTCAGACCCTCCACCCCACAAACGATGAGGTACCGCGTTCACATTACAGGTAATGACTGCGGCTCATGTCCAATGCCTGTGTTGTTTTCCAGATTATCCGAAAAGCACAGTCTTGCAATCGTTAAGTTGTCTATTTTTGCGTTACCGGTGTCAATCTTGTGTGATTCAGGCTTGTGTGATTCAAACGTACTGACGTGATCAAGCAGGAAAGTATTGCGGTTGACAGGTAGTCTTGTTGAAGAGAGTTCGCCGGCATTCAAACTTTTTTGATAAAAAATGCCACAGCTTATTCAGAAAAAGCTGTGGCACCTAATCGAAATTCTCAGGCAGGCTTATTCAGCTGCGTTTTTCAATCAATCTGGTCATGAATTCGCCCGAGCGACTCTTGACGTCCGAGAATAACGAGAACGTCAAAAACACCGGGTGAGACTGCTCTGCCCGTTAATGCCGCGCGTAACGGTTGGGCAACTTTGCCAAGCTTTAGTTGGGCATCTTCGGCATACTGTCTGATGATTTTATCAAGCTGTTCCTTGTTCCAGTCGGTACAATTTTCAAGGGTCGGATACAGAGCTTTTAAAACGGCTTTACCGTCTTCATTCAAAAGATTTGCGGCCTTTTCATCAAGCTTCAATGGCCGTTTGGCAAAAATGAACGCTGCATTATCAATAAGCTCGACAAGGGTTTTTGCGCGCTCTTTCAGTTCCGGCATTGCCTTCAGGAATTCAGCACGATTTTTCTCATCAAGTTTTGCTAAAACTTCTTTGCCACCTTCAATTTCAGGCAGAATAGAGAGTGCTGCGTCGAAAAGCTCTTTATCATCGCTCATGCGCATATATTGACCATTGATCGCTTCAAGCTTTTTAAAATCAAACCGTGCTGCACCCTTATTGATGTCGTCAATATCAAACCAAGAGATCATATCTTCTGTCGACATGATTTCGTCGTCGCCATGGCTCCAGCCGAGGCGGACAAGATAATTCCGCAATGCAATAGGTAAATACCCCATAGCCCGATAGGCATCAACGCCAAGGGCGCCGTGCCGCTTTGAAAGTTTTGCACCGTCTGCGCCGTGGATAAGCGGAATATGGGCCATAACAGGAACATCCCACCCCATAGCCTTGAAAAGGATTGTTTGGCGAGCTGCATTGGTCAAGTGGTCATCGCCACGAATGACATGGGTGACTCCCATGTCATGATCATCGACGACAACGGCAAGCATATAAGTGGGGGTTCCATCCGAACGGAGAATAATAAAATCGTCCAGATCTTTATTCGGGAAATGAACATCCCCTTGAACACGGTCATGAACAACCGTTTCTCCTTGCTGCGGGGCTTTGATACGGATAACCGGTTTCACACCTTTTGGAGCTTCGGAAGGGTCGCGATCTCGCCATATACCGTTATAACGCGGCGGCTTTCCTTCAGCGCGCGCTTTTTCGCGCATTTCAGTCAATTCTGCCGGCGTTGCATAGCAATAATAAGCCTGACCTTTCTTGACAAGTTCTTCCGCAACCTCACGGTGGCGATCAACACGTGAAAATTGGGAAATGGGGTCACCATCCCATGTCAATCCTAACCATTTTAATCCGTCAATGATGGCATCGACTGCTGCTTTTGTTGATCTTTCGCGATCAGTGTCTTCAATGCGCAGCAGCATTTTGCCGCCAGTGTGTTTGGCATAAAGCCAGTTAAAAAGAGCGGTACGTGCCCCCCCGATATGGAGAAAACCGGTTGGTGAAGGGGCGAAACGTGTAACTACGGGCGTGGACATAATGTCTCCAGATTTCTACAAGTATTCCATTGTCAGCATGGCGTCGAACCATTAGCATAGACTCATTTTCATGCGCTAGCCATGCCAACGGGGACAGATAGAATTATAAAGCAGAGAAATGCATTAGAAAGCAAATCAAAAGCGCAAGGGTTGATCAGCCAATCCAGAAATTTCAAGACGACGTCTGCTGCGCAGCTTTACAGTCCGCTCGAACGGCATGTTGTGAGTCTGCCGGATGATATACCATTTATCGATCCTTATAGAACAGGGATAAAACGGTTTTACAAAAAACTCTCCGATCTATTTTTTAACGCCCACGCGTCATTTGTTTTCGAGTTTGAACAAGGATTATTGTTTTTATTAATCCCCGTCTTCATGACCATTGGTGCGGTGATTTATTTTACCCTTGATTATGAACCTGACGGTTTAAGAATCTCAGCCTATTGCGGTTTGATGACTGGTCTTCTTATTTTATCGCGCCATTATAGACTGGTCTTCTATTCGACAGGTTTGGTGACCTGTATTTTCCTTGGTGCTTTTTGTTCAAAGGTAGAAACATGGCGAACCGCCACCCCAATGCTTGGCAGCGATATTTCCACAACAATCAAAGGCCGCGTCGTTTCGATTGAAAAAGCAACAAAAGGGAAATCTGTTCTTGTTGTCGATTTGTTGTCGACGGAAAAGCCACATTTGAATTACGCTCCGGATCGGGTGAAATTGAGCGCCTCGATAAACAATATCATATTGGAACCTGGAGACGGCATCGAAGGCCGAGCAAAATTGCGCGCATCGTCGGGGCCAATTCGTCCTGACAGCTATGATTTCAGCTTTGCCAATTATTTTCAATCAATCGGTGCACAAGGATATTTTGTTGGGAAAACCACAAAAATCCGCATTGAACAGCCGTCTTCGTTGACAGAGCGTTTTTCTCTTGCTGTTTCGCGTCTGCGTCTGGCGATGACGACAAGAATAACCGATGCAATAAGCGGGGAAACAGGTAGCATCGCTTCTGCGCTTATTACCGGTCAAAGGGGCGGAATTCTTCCGCAAACCAACAATGCGTTACGTGTGGCAGGACTATCCCATATATTGTCAATTTCCGGTTTGCACTTGGCAATGGTCGCCGCCATGGTGTTGATTGTTATCCGAACAATGCTTGCGTTATTCCCGTCATTTGCTTCACTTTATCAATCGAAGAAAATCGCTGCCGCAGCTGCATTGGCCGTATCTGCCTTCTATCTCTTATTGTCCGGTTCGGACGTGGCCGCACAACGCAGTTTTGTAATGGTTGCCGTTATGCTCATTGCAATCATTTTTGACCGTTCAGCAATCACCATGCGTAATCTTGCTATCGCGGCAATTATCACTTTGGTTGTGGTTCCCCATGAAGTGTTGGGACCAAGCTTCCAGATGTCGTTTTCAGCAACTGCCGCTCTGGTAGCTGTGTTCGGTTGGTGGAGCAGGAGGCACAAATCCCATTCGCAAACTACACCGATGTTTTTTGGCGCTGGAATTATCCGCGTCATTTTGTTTCCCGTTATCTCGACGGCAGTTGCTTCCCTTGTTGCTGGACTTGCAAGCGGAATTTTTTCTGCCTACCATTTTTCAAATACGGCTCCGCTTGGCATTATCAGTAATGCTTTGGCATTTCCTGTAATGTCCTTAGTCGTCATGCCTTTTGCCTTGGTGGCGGTATTGGCGATGCCTTTTGGTCTCGAATGGTGGCCATTGCAAATTATGGGGGCAGGGGTCAAAATAGTCGAGAAAATTGCTTATGATGTTGCCGCTATTTCTCCAGACATTAATCCTGGCTTGATGCCTCCTATCGCGTTGATTTTTTTCTCGCTCGGGCTTGTTATCCTCTTATTTTGCAAAACGAGATGGTGTCTATGCTCAATAATTTTCTTCTCAATGGGGGTATTTTCTATCGCGGTTCAAAAAACGCCTTTTCTGCTTATCTCCGAAGATAAGGGAGCAATCGGGTTGGTGAGTGATAGAACACTTTATATAACTGATAATAAACCCACACAATTTACTGCGACAGTCTGGATGCGTTCCTTTCAATTAGACCAAATCGTCGGCCCTGCCGAAGCCGGTCAGCAAAGAGACGGGCAATTTCTCTGCGATAACGGCATTTGTGTGGCGCAAAAGACCAATGGTTTGAAAGTAGCTGTTATTGAAAAACAGGTGAATGGTGATCTTTCTTGTCCGGATGGCGATATTATCGTGTTGTCACCCAATATCCATATAGCCAATTGTCATCCGAGACAAAAAATTATCAATGAAAGTCTGTTGGCATGGAAGGGAAGTATACTGGTAACCGAGGATGGGAGAATTATATCGTCGATAAAATCCGGATCGTCACGTCCATGGAACGAACATCGAAGATATTTGCAAGCTTTAAAATGAGCATTAAAAAAAATCGAATTGAATTCAATTGATGTGTCTTGCTATATAACTCTTTGATTAGTCATGCGAACCTGTGTTAATTCGCATAAAATGCGACGAATGCCATAGCGGCGATTATGTAAATCGCATTTCAGGTTTATTCACGTGACGAGGTAATCAAGGCCTCAATTTCCGTTAACAATGTGTCATGTGAGAAACGACGAAAGTTCACACGCAGAATTCAATATTAAGAATGCAAATTGCAGCTTGAGTTTTTACTCATCGGATCAAATATCAGCCTGCATGTATTTTCAGATGTTAGAAGTCAATATTTTAAAATTTCTAATCTCGGTATCTTTAGATGAAAAGGTAAAAACCTGTCTTCAAAATATCTGCGAAACTTAAATTCATACACAAAATTAAAATATTAGAAAATAAAATAGCCAGCGCAGGATTGCGGTTCCCGCTCTGGCTCACGAAATAAAAAGTTATTCTTTGGCTTCTGCATGCTCTGCCGATCCGGCATTGAGCTGGCCATATTTTTCTTCGCCGATCTTATTGAGAAGAGCAAGTTGTGTTTCCAGAAAATCGATATGCCCTTCTTCGTCTTCCAACAATTCGTCAAACAATTTTTTCGAAATATGGTCGGAAAGTTCAGCACAAAGCTCACGGGCAACACGGTAAGCTTCTCTTGCCTCGTATTCACCGGCCAAGTCGCACTCAAGAACTTCCTTGATATTCTGCCCGATGCGCAAAGGTGCAAGCGTTTGTAGATTGGGGTGACCTTCAAGAAAAACGATACGTTTTACCAGCTTGTCAACGTGTCCCATTTCTTCAATGGATTCCTCACGTTCCTTATTGGCCAGTTTCGTATATCCCCAATCTTCAGTCAGGCGATAATGAATCCAGTATTGATTGACTGCCCCGAGTTCCAGAAAGAGTGCTTGATTAAGCCGCTCTATGACCTTTTCGTGACCTTTCATGTTGACCTATTCTCCTATATTTCAATCGCAATGCGCGCACACGATCAAGATAGGAGATAATTTCAGCCTCGTCCCGATTATGTAGGCGGTAATAGTTTTCCGATACCCGAATAATGGTTTCAAGTATATTCGGAAAGCAACAGCAACATTTGCCGCGCTTGGCAAGAACCTTATAAATTTTTCCGGGAACAATCAATTGCCAACAATCCTCTTCCAACAGAGAATTGATAACGTCTTCGATCTCTGATTGAGTTATCACGTTACACGAACAAACAATCATTATCGACAACCAAATGCAATTAATCCATACGACTCATATAAAACATGACAAACATATGAAGCTTTAAATCGAAAATCAACCTGAAACTAGATATTTTTTATCAACTATAAAATCGGGGTATAAAGCTATAATTCTGGTAAAAATGTCGGTTTTTACGCATATGACAATTGCAATTTATTAGCCAACACGTAAGAGGTAGGAACATTTTTCTTGGAAAACAGATCACGATGGATTCATTGGAGTTAAAAAAAGCCGCCGCAGCGAAAGCTGTCGAATTTGTCGAAGACGGGATGAAATTAGGAATTGGTACGGGGTCTACTGCCAATGAATTTATCCGTCTTCTAGCAGAGCGTGTCAAAGCTGGATTGCACATTACCGGCGTTGCAACCTCGAAACGCTCCGAAAAATTGTGTCGTGACCTTGGAATACCTGTTGCCACATTTGATGAAACACCTCATCTTGATCTCGATATTGACGGCGCTGATGAAATCGACCCTCATCTTGCCCTTATTAAAGGCGGTGGTGGGGCATTGCTCAGAGAGAAGATTGTGGCATTTGCCTCTTCACAAATGTTGGTTATTGCCGACAGCTCGAAGTTGGTGAAAACACTTGGCGCTTTTCCTCTGCCGATCGAGATTAATCCTTTCGGACTTGAAGCAACTAAAGAAGCAATTATAAAAGTAGCAGACCGTCTTGAGCTTCCGGCGAATATTAAGCTACGCGTTAGAGACGGCAAAACTTTTGTGACCGATGGCGGACATTTTATTCTTGATGCATCATTTGGCCGCATTTCTGATCCAGAAAGACTTTCCGAAGCACTTTTTTCGATACCGGGTGTCGTCGAACACGGTTTGTTTTTGAATTTGGCAAAGAAATCGGTGGTTGCTATGGCTAATGGTGAAATAAAAGTTTTGGAACCGTCGGATTTTTAGAGTAAATGTCTTTTTATCGGTATATTCTTGACGACAAAAAGGGCTAAGAATAATTGACCACAATTATGGAGTAATCACTGAATGAACACGGCATTTTCCATCCGCCGCCTTGCTGCAACCTTGGGAACAGTCGCAATTTTTAGTATGGGCGTCAATATGGCCTATGCTGATGATATTAGCGATGCCCAGTTGCAATCAGCTCAAAAAGCAATTGCAGCAATCCACGCAACCGACCAATTTGACGAATTTTTGCCAAGTACGGCTCGTGATCTTAAGGACGAATTGATGCGCAAAGATCCTAATCTTGCGAATGTCATTTCTGATACCGTCGACGAACAGGCAATGGCCTTGGTTAAACGTCGCGCTGATCTTGAAAAAGAAGCTGCACGTGCATACGCCAAGCACTTCTCTCAGGCCGAACTTGACCAGATTACCGCTTTCTATTCATCGGAAACCGGTAAAAAACTGCTGACAGAAGGTCCGGTTGCTGCGCGTGATATCCTTTCGGCCTATGATGTATGGCGTCAGGGAGTTGCCCAGGACCTGGCAACAAACGTTGGTAAAGCAATGGCACAAAAGGTTGGCCCTCAAAAGCATGCTGCTCCGGCCGCACCGGCAGCGCCTTCAAGTGCAAAACCGAAAGCACCGGTTCCTGCACAATAATAACGTTTTGGTGATTTCTAAAAATGGCGGCATAGTGAGCCGCCATTTTTTTTGCAAAATTTTTAAATTCGAGTATTCCTTCAATTGTTGAAAGCGGATCACGTTTTATTGGCTTAAAATTCAGGTAGGCTTTCACCATATTGAAGTTTGAACGGTTAAAATAAGTGTCTGAGAAGTTAAAGCGAAAGGAACAGCCTGTGTCATCATATGATTTTGATTTATTTGTAATAGGTGGTGGTTCGGGTGGCGTTCGTGCAGCGCGCTTGGCAGGAGCCCTCGGAAAAAAAGTGGCTATTGCTGAAGAATACAGAATGGGCGGGACCTGTGTCATTCGCGGTTGCGTGCCCAAGAAGCTTTTTGTTTATGCGTCTCAATATTCTGAAGAATTCAAGGATAGCAAAGGATTTGGCTGGAGCGTTGATAAGGTTCGGTTCGATTGGAAAAAACTTCTGGACGCAAAAAATAACGAAATATCAAGACTCGAGGGACTATATCGGAAGGGTCTTGATAATAATCATGTTAAAGTGTTTGAAAGTCGCGTTGTTTTCGTTGACGGACACACATTGAAGATCGAAAAAACCGGCGAGCATGTAACGGCGGACAAAATACTTATCGCAACAGGTGGACATGTTGCGAGTCATCCGGAGATCGTCGGACATGAATTCTGTATCAGCTCGAACGAGGCTTTCAATCTTGATGAATTGCCGGAATCGATTGTAATTGCTGGCGGGGGGTATATTGCGGTCGAATTTGCCAATATTTTTCATGGACTCGGTGTGAATACGACGCTCGTTTATCGTGGCGATCTTATCTTGCGTAAGTTTGATGCCGATTTGCGACAATTGTTGAATGATGCCATGCAGGAAAAAGGTATTCGCATCATCTATAATTCAACAATCGAGAGCGTGGAAAAACAAGGTGACGCGTTCAGTGTAAAACTGAACTCCGGTGAGATATTGAAGGCAGGCAAAGTGATGTTGGCTTTGGGGCGTTCACCCAATACTGAAGGGCTAAATCTCGACAAAGCCGGAGTGAACTGCAATTCCCGTCAGGCGGTTATTGTTGACAAATTTATGAAAACCACAGCAGATAATATCTGGGCGGTGGGCGATGTAACAGATCGTATACAATTGACCCCGGTCGCTATCCATGAAGCGATGTGTTTTATCGAAACAGTCTTCAAAAATAATCCTGTTGCACCTGATCATGAACTGATTGCAACGGCTGTATTCTCTCAGCCGGAAATTGGCACGGTAGGGGTGACCGAAGAAGACGCGGTAAAGAAATTTCAACGCGTTGAAGTCTATCGGGCTCTTTTCAGGCCGATGCGCAATACGCTTTCGGGAAACAGTGAAAAAATGCTCACAAAGCTTATTGTCGATGGCGAGTCCCGGATTGTTGTGGGGGCGCACATATTAGGTCACGGTGCCGCCGAAATGGCTCAACTTCTCGGCGTTTCGCTGAAAGGCAAATTGACAAAAGATGTGTTTGATAGAACCATGGCACTTCACCCGACTGCTTCGGAAGAACTGGTCACCATGTATCAGCCGAGTTATGTCTATGAAAATGGGAAAAAGTTGAATTAAAATATGAAATTCATGGGCCGAAAGTTGTATAATTTTTCAAGCACATTTATTGTGTCGTGTTTGAAAGCAGCAACTTGGCTTTGAATAGCATTTCTGTTTATATCAGAACCGGTTGGGTGAATTTCATGCCGAATGACCATTGTTCTGCATGAACTAAGCACCGGAACTGTATTTTATACTGTGAAGTGAGATAATAATGACTAAAAACTGGACGCCTGCATCTTGGAGATCAAAACCGATCAAGCAGGTACCGACCTATCCCGATCCTGTCGCGTTGGCTCATGTCGAGGGCGAACTGCGCCGTTATCCACCTTTGGTATTTGCCGGTGAAGCACGTAATCTGAAACATGAACTGGCTCAAGTTGCAGAAGGTAAGGCATTTCTGTTGCAGGGCGGTGATTGTGCGGAAAGCTTCGCAGAACATGAAGCGGATAATATCCGCGATTTCTTCCGTGTCTTTTTACAAATGGCAATTGCTTTGACATTCGGCGCCTCGAAGCCGGTTGTGAAAGTGGGACGCATTGCCGGCCAGTTTGCAAAGCCGCGGTCTTCTGATACGGAAACAAAGAATGGTGTAACGCTGCCGTCATATCGCGGCGATATTATCAATGGGATAGAATTCAATGCAGAATCCCGTACTCCCGATCCGCAACGTATGTCAGAAGTCTACAGGCAATCGGCTGCAACATTGAATTTGTTGCGTGCTTTTGCGCAAGGCGGTTATGCCAATCTCGACAATGTTCACAAATGGATGTTGGGCTTTATTGCCAATAGCCCGCAGGGTGAACGCTATAGTAAGCTTGCACAACGTATTTCCGAAACCATGGATTTTATGAGGGCGATCGGTATAACAGCCAAAACAAATCCTTCGTTACGCGAAACATCATTCTATACAAGCCATGAAGGACTTCTTCTCGGCTACGAAGAGGCTTTGACCCGTGTTGATTCAACATCCGGCGATTGGTATGCAACGTCGGGACATATGCTCTGGATTGGAGATCGGACCCGTCAAGCCGATTATGCCCATGTCGAATATTGTCGGGGCATCAAAAATCCGATCGGTCTGAAATGCGGACCATCACTTGACCCTGATGATCTATTGAAGCTGATCGATATTCTTAATCCCGAAAACGAGCCGGGAAGACTCACCCTGATTGCACGGTTCGGGTATGATAAAGTTGAAGAACACTTGCCACAACTTATTCGCGCTGTCGAACGCGAAGGTAAAAAAGTGGTTTGGTCATGTGATCCTATGCATGGGAACACAATAACGGCGAACGGTTACAAAACTCGTCCGTTCGAACGGATACTGAAAGAAGTTGAAAATTTCTTTGCTGTTCACCATGCTGAAGGAACATATCCTGGTGGTATCCATATCGAAATGACCGGTCGCGATGTGACCGAATGTACAGGCGGAGCGCACGCTATTTCGGCTGATCACCTTTCTGATCGTTATCATACACATTGTGACCCGAGACTGAATGCCGATCAGGCTCTTGAATTAGCATTTCTTGTTGCAGAATTATTGAAGAAAGAACGGGATGCCGAGACAAAACAAGCTTCCACTCATAATTGAGAGTGAAAGCAGTTTTTAAAACTGAATGGTGAGCGCATGGAGAGAATATTCAAAGCATTTCTGAATTCCCTTCATGCGCTTGAATATTTATTGACGCATGAAAAGGCGGTTATTCAAGAAGCCGCTTTTTTTGTCATTTCTATTCCGGTTGCGTTTTTCGTAACAAAAGATTGGGGAAACTTTCTTCTGCTGATCGGATCTATCCTTTTTGTTATTATTGTAGAAGTGCTTAATACAGCTATCGAAGCTTGTTGCAATGCTGTTACTCGCGATTATAGGGAAGATATCAAAATTGCCAAGGATGCAGGCTCATTGGCAGTGCTTCTATCTATAGTTTTAACGATATGTATATGGATAGCTGTCATTTTAAAAACGTTGTTTTTCATTTAATATATGACGTTGCAAGTAGAACCGTGACAGGTTAAATCAGGAACATGACCAAAAAGCTGATAGAAAATGATCTGACGCTCGCTGTGGCACAATTTAATCCTGTTGTTGGCGACATAGAAGGCAATTTGAATCTTGCCTTACGTGCACATGAACGGGCAAGTGTAGAGGGCGCCGATCTTCTGCTTTTCACCGAGCTTTTTATCAGCGGTTATCCTCCGGAAGATCTGGTTTTAAAGCCTTCTTTCATTGAAACTTGTGAAAATGCATTGACTAAACTTGCCATGGCGACGACCACGGGGAGCGGCATTATCGTCGGTGTACCAATATGTCGGAAAGGCCGGATCTACAACGCGGCTGTTGTGCTTGACGCTGGAAAGGTCGTTGCGGAATGCTTGAAATTCGATCTTCCGAATTATAGCGAATTTGATGAAAAGCGTGTTTTTTCGGCGGGGCCTCGTCCGAAACCGGTAGAGTTTCGCGGGGTTAAGATCGGTTTGCCAATCTGCGAAGATATCTGGAATGACGACGAAGTTGCAGCACGACTTGCCGAAAACGGGGCCGAAATTATACTTGTTCCCAACGGTTCTCCTTATGATCGTGAAAAACCGGAATTGAGATATGAAGTTGTTAAAAAACAAGTGCTGAAATCATCTTTACCGATTGTTTATGCAAATGAAGTAGGCGGTCAGGATGAACTTGTTTTTGACGGTGGATCTTTTGCACTTAATGCAAACGGCGCACCCGCTTTTCAAATGAAACATTTCCAAAGCGAGTTGGCATTCAGCCATTGGCAGAAACAGAACGGAAAATGGTCTTGTGTTTCAGGTCCGCAAGAAAAGTTGCTTCATGAGACCGCAGCCGACTATCAGGCTTGTGTCTTGGGATTTGGCGATTATGTCAATAAAAATCGTTTTAAAAGCGTGGTGCTAGGCCTTTCGGGCGGCATCGATTCAGCCTTATGCGCTGCTATCGCAACGGATGCACTCGGACCGGAACGGGTACATGCTATCATGCTTCCCTATAATTATACGTCTTCTCAGTCTATAAAAGATGCGGAAGAATGTGCAAAATTGCTTGGCTGTCGATATGACACGGTGCCTATTGCGAAACCTGTCGAAGGGTTCGAACAAGCCTTGAAGCCGCTCTTTCAAGGAACTGCAGCTGACACTACAGAAGAAAACTTGCAAAGTCGCGCACGCGGCACCATTTTGATGGCTATATCCAACAAATTTGGCGCAATGGTTGTTACAACCGGAAATAAATCCGAAATGTCTGTCGGCTACGCTACGCTTTACGGTGATATGAATGGCGGGTTCAATCCGATAAAAGATATCTATAAAATGCAGGTTTATGGGCTTTCAAACTGGCGCAATAATCATTTTCCTGCAAATGGCTTGGGGCCGAAAGCAGCGGTTATCCCTCAAAATATCATAGATAAGGCTCCTACGGCTGAATTGCGTGAAAACCAAAAAGACGAAGATTCACTTCCGCCATATCCGGTACTGGATGATATTTTGCGTTGTCTTGTTGATGAAGAGATGAGTATTTCGGAGATCGTTAAACGTGGACATCCAAGGGATTTGGTCCAAAAGGTTGAACATCTTCTTTATGTATCCGAATATAAAAGACGCCAATCGGCCCCTGGTGTGAAAATCAGTCACAAGAATTTCGGTCGTGATCGCCGCTATCCTATTACTAATCGTTTCCGCGATAAAAATTGAGTTATATTTATGATAAAAGTTCGTTTCGCACCATCACCAACAGGTTACATACACATCGGAAATACGAGAATTGCCTTGTTCAATTGGTTGTTTGCCAAAGCAAAAAGAGGCAAATACGTTCTACGTTTCGATGACACAGATATCGAACGGTCCAAGCAGGAATATATTGATGGAATAGGTGTTGATCTTGATTGGTTGATGATCAAACCGGACGAGATCTATTATCAATCCAAAAGATTTGACCGCTATAATGACGTGGTCAAAAATTTGAAACAACAAGGTCTGCTTTATCCTTGTTATGAAACGCAGGACGAACTTGAAAGACGACGTAAAATTCGGCTGTCACGTAAACTTCCTCCGATTTATGGACGTGAATCTTTAAAACTTACGCCGGAGGAAGTTAAAGCTTTTGAATCGGAAGGACGTAAGCCCCATTGGCGCTTCAAGCTTCCCAATTTTGATACTGATCCGTTCAAAACAAAACGTACGGAAGTCCATTGGGACGATGTGGTGCGCGGGCCTCAAACAATTGATCTTGCCTCAATGTCGGATCCGATTCTTATTCGCGAGGATGGAAGTTACCTTTATACATTACCGTCTGTAGTTGATGATATTGACATGGGAATCACCCATATTATCCGCGGCGACGACCATGTCACCAATACCGGTGTACAAATTGCGATTTTCGAGGCTCTTGGTGCGAAAGCACCGACATTCGGCCATATCAATCTTCTCACGACGATTTCGGGTGAGGGGCTCTCAAAGCGTAAAGGTGATTTGTCTATACGTTCGTTGCGAGAAGAAGGTTTCGAACCTATGGCTGTCGAATCGCTCGCCGTGTTGATAGGTACTTCGGAAAATGTGACAGCATGCCGGAATCAACAAGAGCTCCTTCAACATTTTGATCTTGCATCCGCATCAAAGTCTTCTGCAAAATTCGATCCGGCCGATTTGTTGACGCTAAACAAGCATATTGTGCATACGCTTGAATTTGACGAAGTAAAAGACCGGCTGGATAAGTTGGGAATCAAGGGAAAGGATGCGTCACCATTCTGGTATGCGGTAAGAGGCAATATCGATAAAGTCAACGACACCAAAGATTGGTGGTGCAGACTGGAAAAAGATGAAGCCTTCAAACCCGTTCCAGCTGAAGACCGGGATTACGTCCGGCAATCTGCTAAATTATTGCCGGAGGGTGAATTTGATGAGGTAAGCTGGAAAGTCTGGACCGACGCATTGAAAAAAGCGACCGGCCGAAAGGGTAGGGCACTTTTTATGCCCTTGCGTCAGGCCTTGACCGGGCTCGATCATGGGCCCGAAATGGCAGCATTATTGCCGCTTTTGGGTAGATCCAAGGTTCTTCAGCGTTTGCAATCGTGAATTTTTATTCATTGATCAATTGCTAAAAAAGGCAGGTCGAAAAATGGTGTCCTGCCTTTGTTTATAAAAAAATGCGAACGTTGCCCTATGTTTTACCCGTCTGACTGGCGATTAGCTATTGCGACACCGCTGAGTTATCCCATGAACTTTCGATGAATGAACCGGCGATGATCTTCAGGAGTTAGCCTCTCGTATCAATCAGCATAAAAGCAGGGACGTCATTTCCAAAGCCTTTTGGTGATGGCTGTTCCTTGGCATATTTGTCCTGATATTTCTTTTGAGGTTCTAACGAACGATCGGCAACAGCAGAAGGACGCTGACCTTCCGAGTCTTTGTTCTTTGTTTTGTCGGCAGGCGCGTTCCCAAGGTTTTTACGAACTTGTTTGCTATCCGAAGATGCTGCAAGCTTCTTGTCACTGTTTCCGGATCGAGAAGATGAAGATTTTGTATTCGTTCCTTGAGGTTTTGTATCATCTTCTGCTGCGTCACGTCGAAGCGAAGAAAGATCTCCATTATACCAATCGATTTTCTGGTTGCTCATTTTCTCGATAGCATCGACATATTTTTTATCTGCCGTCGTAACAATCGTAAAAGCTCTACCTGATTTTCCGGCACGACCGGTGCGTCCGATACGATGTACGTAATCTTCCGCATGAGTGGGGACATCGTAATTAAAAACGTGACTTACATCCGGAATATCAAGACCGCGGGCCGCAACATCCGATGCAACCAGTAAAGCGATTTTCCCGTCTTTGAAATTTGCAAGCATTGTCATGCGGGAACGCTGATCCATATCCCCGTGAAGCGCACCGACGCTGAAATTGTGCCGCTCAAGCGAGCGGAAGAGTTCCGAAATATCTTTTTTCCGGTTACAAAATATGATCGCGTTCTTTAAGTCATCGCCCTCGTTATGAATGACTTCACGTAATACGGCACGCTTTTCCCACGGCTTTCGGCCGGAAGCAACAAGCTTTTGCGTAATAGTGGTTGCAGTCGAAGAAGCTTTGGCAATTTCAATCCTGACCGGATTATGTAAGAACTGTTCGGTCAATTTTGTAATTTCCGGTGCCATTGTTGCAGAGAAAAACAACGTTTGGCGAGTAAACGGAATAAGCTTACAAATATGCTCGATATCAGGAATAAAGCCCATATCAAGCATCCGGTCTGCTTCGTCTATGACCAGAATTTCGACGCCTGTCAGCAATAGTTTGCCACGTTCAAAATGATCAAGAAGACGTCCAGGGGTAGCAATCAAAACATCCGCACCGCGGTCAAGGTTGCGATCCTGATCGTCAAATGAGACACCGCCAATGAGTAGTGCCACACTCAAGTGATGATTGACACCATATTGATCGAAATTTTCCTTGACTTGTGCGGCAAGTTCCCGCGTCGGCTCAAGGATGAGCGTTCGCGGCATCCGCGCCCTAGCACGTCCTTTTTCGAGTAATGTCAGCATGGGGAGCACAAAAGACGCCGTCTTTCCGGTGCCGGTTTGGGCAATACCCAACACATCTTCACGCTTCAACACGTGAGGGATGGCTCCAAGTTGAATTGGTGTCGGTTCTTTGTATCCAACGGATTTTACTGCTTTGAGAACCTTTTCAGAAAGGCCCAAATCACTGAAACTGGTCAAAGGCGCTATCACTCTTTCTCTATTTCGCCCAACTTTTATGACTATGGTCAGGACAAGTCAGCCAATTTTCACCACTCATAAAGGCGTTAAGGTGCATTGACAAAAAAGTCAACAAAAACCGTCTTTTGATAGGTATTTTCACCTATATTGCTCTTAATAACGGAATTGTTCAGACAATATACGTTCATCCCATGAATGGTTGGAATCAAATAAAATGGAGGCTTTTACGCCGTGCGCCAAGGAAATAATGACTGAACTTACAGATTTTACTTCAACGTTATCTGCCGCAGCATTCACGGGACGCTTATCCAATTCGAGCATATCAAAGCGGACGGTAACCGAATTCGGCAATAAAGCACCATGCCAACGTCTGGGGCGGAACGGGCTGACAGGTGTCAGTGCCAATAACGGTGCAAGAAGCGGCAAAATAGGCCCTTGTGCAGAAAGGTTATAAGCAGTCGAGCCAGCAGGGGTCGCAACCATCACCCCGTCACAATTGAGCTCCTCCATCCTTACTTTATCATCTATACTTATCTTGATTTTTGCAGCCTGATAGGATTGACGAAAAAGCGATACTTCATTGATTGCCAATGCTTCGACATGGCCTTCACAGGTGGAATCTGCAATCATTCGAAGCGGCTTAATGTCTTCCTTATGTGCCTTGGCTATACGTTGTGGCAAATTGGCTATTCGATATTCATTCATAAGAAAACCGACGGACCCGCGATTCATACCATAAATCGGTTTACCGGAATTCATAAAGTTATGAAGAACTTCAAGCATCGTTCCGTCGCCACCAAGAACAACAATGACATCAGCTTCATCAACAGTCGATTGCCCATAACGGTCGGTCAGTGCTTGTAAAGAATTTCGAGCTTGTTCGGTCTTGGAAGCAATGAAATGAAACCGCTCGATAGACTTATCTGCAAAGTCATCCTGCTTTTCAGGGGAACCGCTTTTTGAAGTATATGAATTGGAAGTTCGCACGCTATTATCCGACGTTAAAAATAAAACATCCAATATCTAATCTCTAACACGGCTTTTTTCAATCATTGAAGATTTTTGCTGACAAAGATCATGAATAATGGCAGGTGTTAATCAATGTCCGATGAAACATCCGGTCGTGCAAGGTATTCGGACCAGTTATTGTGGAAGGTGTATTCATGAAAAAGACGCTTTGTTTGATTTTACCTATCGCTTTTTTTTCTTTTTCATCTGCCTATGCAGAATCGACATTGAAAGGTTGTGCCGCTAAAAAACATCGCATCGAAACACAACTAGAATATGCCCGAAAATATAATAACAATGGTCAAATAAAAGGATTAGAGAAGGCACTTCAAGACAATATCAAAAATTGCGATGACGAAAAACTTGTATCCGAGCGTAAACAAAAAATAGAAGAAAAAATGAAGAAGGTCTCTGAAAGGGAAGGGGAACTTGAGGACGCCAAAGCTAAAGGCGATCAGAAAAAAATAGCCCGTAAGAAAGAGAAGTTGGAGAAGGCAAAACAAGAGCTGAAGGACGCTCAAGACGAATTGAGAAAATAGCCGAGTAGGAGAATTGGTCTTCTTTTATTTTGTTACTTACGAAGAACGTAACTTCCGAATTTACCGATGATTTTTCATCAGGGCAAAGCAGCAACGTGCTGGTGTAACGATTAAAAAGTTATTATTGAACGGAATATCGGAAATTTTGATAAACCCCTCATAAATAGTGAGGTATTTCTGCGGCTTGGAAAGGCGAGGTTTTTTAGCCGGTCGACTACAGATTTTTTACACAATGCAAAAGATGAAATCCAAAAAAGCCAATCAATTTTGTTTTTCGTGATTTCACTTGGTATTCAGCAGGAACATTTTAACAAGCTCTGCAAAAAAAATCCGAATTGATGTAAGTGCCGGCGCGTTGAGGCAATAAAAATGGCGTTTGAACTATGATTTTTTCCGCTGTTGTCAATCCGCTCTATATTTACCCTATCATAATTTCGCGACGCTGCTAATTTCTTTTGTTGTTGACATTATTCCGAACCCAAACAGGCTTCAAAATTGGCCGTTATTAATCGAGCCTCGTGCGTGGTAGGCTACTGATGGACGTATTGCTTGTTGTAAGCAATTCGCCCGCCCTTAAAAATTCATGAGTTTTTAAAAAGCAAAAGCTGGAATGATGGATAAGACTTAATTGGACACGCGGAGGCGTCCCGATGGATCCGTTAAGAAGAAATCCTTTTTCTCATTTTATTTTATTTTTCCGTTTATTGAATGCAAAAAGCATTTTTCACCATTGAACCATTCATTGTGATCGGCTAGAAAACGCACAATTAAATTGAATTTTATTCAATTCCGGTTTGCACCCGTAGCTCAGCTGGATAGAGCGCTGCCCTCCGAAGGCAGAGGTCAAGAGTTCGAATCTCTTCGGGTGCACCAATATATTTCCCGTTTAATAATTTTATTTTCAATAAACGCACCGATTTTTGAAATCGAAACATGTTGGAAACCATTCGACCTTTGTAAAAACCGAATGGCGTATGACATAACCGCTAGGGCTGGGATTAGTCAGACCGACTCTTGTTCAGATTTGATTAGGAGTGTTTTTTATCTCGAAAATTTCGCTAGCTGTTACACTCGGAATTCAAACTACTCATCTCAACGCGTCAAAAGGCAAAAGGAGTATGACGAAGTGTATCTGTGCGTTTAGGTCCAATGATAATGATTCAAGGAATTTGGCTAAAAACTTTTAATAAAATAGCCTGATGGGCGGAAGGGCATATTGGCGAAAATTGATAGACTACAAATGCAGGAATGAAGACCAGAGCGCTGATTGCCGGTGCGAGCGGGTTTTGATAATTACATAAAAGCCCCAAACGCAAATATTTTTTGCATTTTGGGGCTCGACATTAAATTTGAAGAATTTCATTTTTCAAGGTATCAAAAAAATCCTTTTCTTTGCCACCAACCGACGCGTTTCGGTTTTTTATCTTCATTTTCATCTGAAGATGTCACGACCGGTTCTGTCGTAGCCGTTTCGTTATTTTTTGCTGTTGTTGTTTTTACCCGGGTTGTTTTACGCGTAGATTTTCTTGCCGGTTTTTCCGCTTTGACCGCTGCATTTCCACTCGCCGTTTCGTTTGATTGTTCTTCGACTTTAGCTTTCCGTGAGCGCCTTGTAGTCTTTTTAGCGGGTTTTTCAGCTTCTTGCGGCATATCAATTTCTGTCGAAGTTACAACATTTTCTGTATCATCCGAACCGGTTTCAATTGTTTTTTCTGCCGTTTTTGTTTTCCGCTTGCGTCCACGTGAAGCAGGTTTTGCCGGTTTCTCAACTTCTGTACTTTCGACATTTGTGTCCACATTCGTTTCGGAAACTGCTTTGTCTTCCTCGGTAGAAGCTTTTTTCGTCCGTCTCTTGCGAGTTTTTGCGGGCTTTTTTTGCTCTATCTTTTGTTCTTCGTTAGAAACTTCCGGTTCCGAAGAAGTTTCTGGTTCCTGCTGCTCTTTTATCGCAACGGGCGTGACCTGAACCGCAATTTCCGTTGCTGAGAAACCGACCGGTTCTGCATGAGGAACACGGCGTTGGCGCCTTGCAGCAATGACTTCGGCCAATGCGCGTTCAGCAAAATCACCTACCGGTTCAGCATAGGGAATTCTACGGCGTTCGAAATCGTTATCACGATAGCGGCGGCCGCCACGACGGCCGCGACGGCGCCGACGTCTGTTGTCTTCCTCGCCATGTACAACTTCATCATCATTACGGACACGTTGAGGCTTTTCTTCATTGCGGTCGTTTGATCTACCGCGGTTACGCCTTCTGCGTCTTTGATTGTTCTCGTTATTATTGTCGTCTTTCGTTTCGTTGTCTGTCTCTGCAACAACTTCATCTTCGGCAATGTCGTCTTCTTCAGTCTCCTCAACGGGTGGCAACTGAGGAATAATAGCAGGAGTTCCTTCTGCGGCTGTACCTTTATAGATAGCCAGATTTTGTGCGCCAACTTCGTCATCAGCCTCAATGTTGATTGTGAGACCGAAACGATTTTCCAAATCCGATAAAGCTTGTCGTTTGTGGTTGAGCACATATAACGCAGTTGCAACCGATGTCCGCACAATGATGTTGAAATGCGGGTTACGCAAAAGATATTCCTCGATTGAACGCAGAACATGGAGCGCTAACGAAGAGTCGGAGCGTATATAACCCGTCCCGTTACAGTGCGGGCAGGGCTGCATCGTGCTTTCCAGAACGGAAGCGCGAATACGCTGCCTGCTCATTTCCATAAGCCCAAAATGCGAAATACGTCCGACCTGTATGCGTGCTCGATCGTCTTTCAGACAATCTTTGAGTTTTTTCTCGACCAGTCGGTTATTGCGTTTTTCTTCCATATCAATGAAATCAATGACAACAAGACCGGCAAGATCGCGTAATCGCAATTGTCTGGCCACTTCTTCTGCTGCCTCAAGATTGGTTTGGCAGGCAGTCTCTTCAATGGAATGTTCTTTGGTCGAGCGACCCGAGTTCACGTCGATCGCAACAAGAGCCTCGGTTTGGTTTATGACGAGGTATCCGCCGGATTTCAGTGTAACTTCAGGTTGAAGCATTGCGTCAAGTTGGCCTTCAATGCCGTTATGCGCAAAAATTGGCAACTGCTCACGATATGGCTGCACAACTTTTGCATGACTGGGCATTAACATACGCATAAAATCTTTGGCTTCACGGTAGCCTTGCTCGCCTGAAACCAGTATCTCGCTAATGTCTTTGTTATAGAGATCGCGGATGGACCGCTTGATGAGGCTACCTTCTTCATAAACAAGACAAGGTGCCACTGATTCAAGCGTCAGCGCACGGACATTTTCCCAAAGACGCATCAAATATTCATAATCACGCTTGATTTCAGCTTTTGTGCGATTTGCACCGGCAGTGCGTAAAATTACGCCCATGCCTTTTGGAACGTGAAGATCTTTGACAACTTCCTTGAGGCGTTTGCGATCCTGAATATTGGTAATTTTACGGGAAATACCGCCTCCACGCGCTGTATTCGGCATAAGTACGGAATATCGGCCCGCAAGAGACAGATAGGTTGTCATAGCAGCGCCCTTGTTGCCACGCTCTTCTTTTACAACCTGAACAAGAAGAATTTGGCGACGTTTGATGACTTCCTGAATCTTATATTGGCGACGAGGCGAACGTTCGCGAGTTGGCACCTCTTCCAATGCATCTTCAGCACCGACGAGCTCTACACTATCTTCAGTGTCTTCTACGGCTTGCTCTACGTCATCTTCATCATCGGCCGCCTCGGCGGTCGTTTCATTTTCGACATTTGCTGGTGCCGATTTAACTTTTTTTCGACGGTTGTTTTTGGAAGTTTTCTCGCTTTCCTGATCTTCTTCTTCGTCAACGAGAGCCGCTTTTTCTTCTTCCTCTAACAGAGCTTGCCTGTCAGCAACAGGAATTTGATAATAATCTGGGTGGATTTCGGAAAACGCGAGAAAACCATGACGATTGCCGCCATATTCCACAAAAGCTGCTTGCAGCGACGGCTCTACCCTTGTTACACGGGCTAGATAAATATTCCCCTTTAACAGCTTTTTGTGTTCGGATTCGAAATCGAATTCTTCAATACGATTACCGCGAACAACGACAACTCGCGTTTCCTCCGGGTGGGAGGCATCGATAAGCATTTTGTTTGACATTATAGAAAATCCTGCAGGCGACACGTATCGTAGAGCCGATAAGAAGCTTTGAAAGCCCTTCGGAAGTCGAAAAATACTGTCTGCCGATGAAAATAGGTTTTGCCAACGAACTATAGGTGGAATGGGCGCGCATATTCCCGCTTGCATGTGCCGCTATTGAAATATTTTCCATTGTCAGTTTTGTTTGACTCATATTCATCGAGTCTCCGGCAAAACGTTTTTGAAATAGTCCGGATGACCGAACCAGCGAAACTTAACTGTTACAAGCTCGTTTCCACTCCATTTTTCTCATGTGTAAAATGATGTAGAAAGCGCATCGCTTGTAGACTTTTTGGACAGAAATTTTTGAATGAACCTGTTTATAAGAACTTTTGTCCATTTTCTTTTCTGACCATTTAAGACATTTACGCTTTTAAGTCGATATTGTGTCTAACACAAGTAACTTTATAGGGGCACTTGACTTATTCGCTTGAAAAAGACGATTTTGCCGGTTTATGCGGATATCCATCATGTGGCATTTATGCAATCTTAAAATTGCCAAACAACCATTTTACCGCTCAGCAGGTTGGTGAATTTAAAATCACTGGAAAACGAGGATTTTTTTGCAATGAATCAACAAAGACAAAATATAAGGTTCATTGCCGCAATACGTAATACAAGATGGATTGTTTTTCTCGTTTCGCTATTTATGTGTATTTCGGGTTTTGTTGCTTCACATGTTGAAGCAGCCGGTACCTTGGAACTCATAAATATACGGGCGATCGGGGACAACACCCGTACAAGGCTCGTTGCCGTATTTTCAGCAAATCCTGCTTATTCTATCCAATTTCTTGATCGACCGTATCGCCTGGTCATTAATCTTCCAAGTGTCGATTTTTCTTCTCAAAAACAGCAGCCGCAAACGTTCGGAATGGTTTCCGATTTGCGCTATGGTACATCCGGTCCAGGCTCATCAAGAATTATCCTCACAGCCAAGGTTCCTTTTTCGATCGAAAAGAACAACGTTGAACAATTGGATAGTGGACTTTGGCAACTGGTTATCGACCTCACAAAAGACAATGAACAGAATTTTAAAAAAACAATAAATAATCAGAACGTAGATAACACGCGAAAAACAGACACTAAACCAATCGCACAAAAACCTTTCCGTGTTGTGATTGATGCCGGACACGGTGGCATTGACAGCGGGGCGGAAAGTATTTCCGGAGTATTCGAGAAAAATGTCACTTTGGCATTTGCCCGTTCATTGCGCGATGAACTGGAAAAAAATGTTAATCTTGAGGTATTTCTGACGCGTGATTCCGATGTCTTTTTAAGACTTAACGAACGTGTGCAAAAAGCGCGCGGTTATGGTGCGGATCTGTTTATTTCAATTCATGCCGACACAATCAATATGGCTGCAATGCGTGGTGCGACAGTCTATACGATTTCCGATCAGGCGTCGGATGATCTGGCAAAGGCTTTGGCCGATCGCGAAAACAAGGCTGATCTTGTTGATGGGTTACCTCCTGATGAATCGCCGGAAGTTACAGACATTCTGATTGATCTTGCTCGCAGAGAAACTCTGTCTTTCTCGGTTAATTTTGCCGATAGAGTGATTTCCAGCCTTCTTCAAGGTGACATCAATCTCATCAAAAATCCGCATCGCTACGCCGGTTTTCAGGTCTTGAAAGCACCGGACATTCCTTCTGTGCTTATCGAAATCGGGTATTTATCGAACAAAGAGGACGAACGGCTTGTTACCGATCCGTTATGGCGTAAAAAAGCCGCAGTGGCGATTTCAAATGCGGTGCAGCAATTTGCAAAATACCGGAATGGAAGTGGAAGTAATCCACAGCCTTGAAAAATGTATGAGAAAAACTGTATCGCCAGTCTTAACTTTGACATTAAAATACTAAATATTGCAATTTAGCCTTGTTTCTATCGCAATTCCGGTGCACACGCAACGAGGCTCACCATTGGAATCTCTCGCATTGTGCGAGTTCGGGAGAAAGCGATATCCGGGTATTATGATGAAGTTTTTTAATTTTTTTCTAGCCGCCGGCGTTGCTGTTGGTTTTGGTGTAACCCCGATGGGGTCGGCAATAGCCGAAAATGAACAGCAGGATGATGAACTTCCGGATTATCAGGTGCTCGCTGATTATGAACCACCGGTGATGACTCGTATTCACGCCGCCGACGGTGGTCTCATGGCAGAATTTGCGACCAATCGTCGTCTCTATTTGCCTATCCAATCTGTTCCGGATCTCGTAAAATCAGCATTTATTTCAGCTGAAGATAAAAATTTTTATAGCCATTTCGGGCTTGATCCGGAAGGCCTTGCCCGTGCATTGGTGAGCAACGTCAAAAATATTGGCTCGGGGCGCCGTCCCGAGGGGGCTTCAACAATTACCCAACAGGTTGCAAAGAACTTTCTTTTGAGCTCCGACGCAACAATGGAACGCAAAATCAAAGAAGCAATTCTGGCGATGCGTATCGAGAGGGCTTACTCGAAGGATCGCATTCTCGAACTTTATCTGAACGAAATTTACCTCGGGCGCGGCGCTTACGGCATTGCTGCCGCTGCTCTTACATATTTCAATAAGTCCGTAAATGAACTTACATTGGAAGAATGTGCTTACCTTGCATCTCTCCCGAAGGGACCAAGCAACTATGATCCGTTCAAACACACGCAACGTGCACTGGACCGGCGTAATTGGGTGATAGACCGGATGGTCGAAAACGGTTATGCAACGCAAATTCAGGGCGAACAGGCAAAAGTCAAGCCCCTCGGCGTAACTTTGCGTGGTGATGATACCTATATTTTTGCTGCCGACTATTTTACGGAGGAAGTCCGCCGCCAGCTTATCAATCGCTATGGCTCGAAAACACTTTATGAAGGCGGCTTGTCGGTTCGCACCACGCTTGACCCGAATTTACAAGTTATGGCTCGCCGGTCCTTGCAAGACGGTCTGGTCAAATACGACCAGAATCACGGCTGGCGTGGACCGTATAAACACATCGATATTGCAGATGATTGGGGTGTTGCACTTGGTGATGTTAGCGGATTTAGCGATGTTCCGGAGTGGCGTTTGGCCGTTGTGCTCAACGTTGCGTCGGATAAAGTGAAAATCGGCTTACAACCGAAGCGGGAAGTTTCCGGTGCACTCTCGGCGGAACGTGATGTTGCAACAATTAATGCTAGCGATATGCGATGGGCCTATCGCATGATTGGTAAAAATGACAGACATTCTTCGGCGACAAGTCCCGCTGGCGTTTTGCAGGTTGGCGATGTTGTTTTTGTCGAAAAGAAAGCCGGCAGCGAGGGTAGCTATTTGTTACGTCAACCGCCGAAGATCGAAGGGGCAATGGTCGTCATGGAACCACGAACCGGACGCGTTCTTGCTATGGTCGGCGGATTCTCATTTTCCGAATCGGAATTCAATCGCGCAACCCAAGCTTATAGACAACCGGGTTCTTCATTCAAACCGTTTGTTTATGCGGCAGCACTTGATAATGGCTATACGCCTGCTTCGGTTGTCCTTGACGGGCCTGTGGAAATCAAACAGCCGAACGGGGAAGTCTGGCGGCCGAAAAATTACGGCGGGACTTTTGCCGGACCGTCGACTTTACGTTACGGTATCGAACATTCGCGTAATTTGATGACAGTACGTTTGGCAAACGATCTTGGTATGCCGATTGTGTCTGAATATGCTGAACGTTTCGGAATTTATGATAAATTGCAACCGTATCTTCCTATGGCATTAGGAGCAGGCGAAACGACAGTTTTGCGGATGGTGACCGCTTACTCGGTTATTGCAAATGGTGGTCGCTCCATCTCACCGTCGTTAATTGACCGAATTCAGGATCGCTATGGCAGAACGATTTATCGTCACGACCAGCGTAAATGTGACGGTTGCAATGTCAAAGCATGGGATAACCAACCCGAGCCGACATTGATAGACGAGCGCGATCAAGTGCTTGATCCGATGACAGCCTATCAGATTACGTCCATGATGGAAGGTGTGGTTCAGCGAGGTACAGCTGCACGACTTTCATATCTGAACAGGCATATTGCCGGCAAAACGGGTACGACAAATGATTCAAAAGATGCATGGTTCATGGGATTTACACCCAATATCGTTGTTGGTGTCTTTATCGGATATGACCAACCGGCAACTTTGGGATATGGCGGCACTGGTAGTTCACTTGCAGTCCCGGTCTTCGGAGAGTTTATGGAAAATGCCATGAAAGGCGTTCCGGATGTCGACTTCAAAATTCCTGATGGTATGATGCAAATTGCAATTGACCGGAAAACCGGTATGCGGGCAGAACCCGGAAATAGCAATGTAATTGTAGAGGCTTTTAAACCCGGCACCGGACCGGCCGACGTTTATCAGGTTATCGGTGGAACAACTTCATTCAAAGAAGGTGTACCAACTGCACCGACCTCTCCTCAGGTTAACAAAGCCATTCAAAGCGGTTCCAGTGGCCTTTATTAAAATTCGAGTTTCGTCAAAAAAATGAGAAGTGAATATTGCAACAAAATTATAGATTGATAAAAGGCCTTTTGACAGAAATTGGAAACGTTACACGACGCGAAAATTTCCATGTCAACTATGAGAATTTAGATAAGTAAAATCGGAAAAAGATACAGTTATGCGAGCAGAAATTGAAACTTTGGTCGAAGAAATCAAGCAAGCTATTGCCTTGCTGAGGAGGCATCTTTGACTGGGATCAGTCGGTAAAACGTCTGGAATATCTCAATGAAAAGGCTGAAGATCCAAGCCTCTGGAATGACGCTGCGAAAGCACAGGAATTGATGCGCGAACGTCAGCAGCTGGATGACGGAATTAATAATATCAAGCATTTGACACAAACACTTAATGATAGTGTCGAACTCATTGCAATGGGAGAAGAAGAGGGGGATGACGATATCGTCAGAGATGCAGAAGCCTCTATCCATGCATTGAAGGGTGAACTTGATAAACGCCAGATTGAAATGCTGTTATCGGGCGAAGTCGACGGTAACGATACCTATCTTGAAATTCATGCCGGTGCCGGTGGCACGGAAAGTCAGGATTGGGCGTCGATGCTCTTGCGCATGTATATAAGATGGGCGGAAAAACATTCTATGAAAGTGGAAGTGTTGGAAGTCCATGACGGTGAAGAAGCCGGGATAAAATCGGCAACGATACTAGTTAAAGGGCACAATGCTTATGGCATGTTGAAAACCGAATCCGGAGTGCATCGTCTGGTTCGAATTTCGCCTTATGATTCTAACGCGAGGCGCCACACTTCCTTCGCCAGTGTCTGGGTCTATCCGGTGATTGATGACAATATCAAAGTCGACGTTTCGGAAGCGGATGTGAGAATTGATACTTACCGTTCGTCGGGTGCGGGTGGTCAGCACATTAACACCACCGACTCTGCAGTAAGAATCACGCACCTTAAAACGGGCATCGTTGTTCAATGTCAGGCTGAACGATCGCAACATAAAAACCGCGCAACAGCTTGGGCTATGTTGAGAGCCCGGCTTTACGAGGAAGAATTGAAGCGTCGCGAAGATGAAGCCAATGCGCTTGAAGCTTCAAAAACCGAAATAGGTTGGGGACACCAGATACGCTCCTACGTTCTGCAGCCTTACCAATTGGTGAAGGACTTACGTACGGGAGTCGAAAATACAGATCCGCAAGCAGTTCTTGATGGTGATCTTGATCAATTCATGGAGGCCGCCCTTGCTCAGAAGATTAAAGGTGGCGTTGAACACGTGGAAGATGTCACCTGAGAACTTGAATGTTTTGTGTCGAGCCCGTTACTTTTCGAATTTTACAGGCTTTTTCACTTATCTTATCAAACAAAATAATAAATTGCTTCACTCTTTGTACATCTCCGATGGCGGCTTTGGGGTGAAGGTTAAAACCGGACTGATTATTCGCAGTCAAAGTGAGCTTCAAAAAACTGTTTTGACTAAGATTAACCGCGAGGACCTGTTACAATCGGGTCAATGCCTGCATAGGGTTTGAAGACGATGTTTTCTGTTTTTGGAGCAGACAATTTAGGCATAGAAGGAAGCGTTTGACGAACAGATGATGTGCTAAGGGCATGTGTGTTGACAGTATCCTTGGCAAAAGGTGCAGCGGTGCCACCGGCTATACAAACAAATGATAAAACAAAAATTTTTACCAGATTTCTCATTTTGCCATACGTCCTTTTATGGCAACTATTAGCACACCAAAAAGTTAACAAATTCCTAACCACGTAAAATCAAGCTATTGCTTTTGCGCTTTCCAACACAATTTTTGCGTGCCCCGGCACTTTAACTTTGCGCCAGATTTCAGCAATTTTACCGTTTTTGTCGATCAGAAATGTACTTCTCTCGACCCCCATATATTTTCGGCCATACATCGACTTTTCTACCCATACCCCATATTGCTGCAAAGTCGTTTTTTCTTCGTCGGAAACCAGAATGATGCTTAGATCATGTTTGGATTTGAATTTGTCGTGTTTTTCCGGTTTATCAGGGGACATTCCGATGATTGTAACATTGATCTTGTCGAATTCGGGCTTCAACTCTGAAAAATCATGAGCTTCAAGAGTGCAGCCGCTTGTATCGTCCTTCGGGTAGAAATAGAGAACAACAGGGTGTCCGCGAAGTTCGGACAGTGTTTGTGTTTTTCCACTATCGCCCGGTAATTTGAAATCGGGAGCGATATCCCCTTTATTTAACATGGTCATTGAAATACCTTTCTTCTGTGGGAACAAATAAAATGACATCATAAAGCACAGGAATCAATATTGATTGGTGCTATAACGAGTCTCATATTATTCAACTTACGGCGCTTGATGCAGCGAGCAAAACGGGATTGGTTGTAATTTGACAGATCCGCATGAAGAGATTCGCTTTAAAAAAAGCGAAATAAAAAGCCTCGACCAATTTCCGTCATCCCGAGACGGGAACGGGGTGAAAGTTGATACCCCGCGTCGGCGTAAAAGACTGCTAAGACATCTGTTCCATATAGTATTCTGGGCAATATTGATTGTCGTCATAGTGTTAGGAGTGTTGTTTTCGCTGTTGAAAGTGGGGATTAGCGGCGAATATCTCACGCGAAAAATGCAGGCGACATTATCCCAACAACTGGGAGATTACGCACGCGTAAAAATTAACGACGCACGACTTTCGCTGGATGAAGACTATCATCTTGCTCTCGAAACCCAGAACGTCATGTTGGACGATATTAAAGATGGCGTGAAAGTCGATCAAATCGGTGTCTTTCGTGTTGGCTTTTCTTCATGGGCTCTGCTTTTTGGAAAACTCCAGATTGCGCAGATCGAACTCCACGATGCGAATGTGTTATTACCTCAGTCGCAAGGGCCAGGCCTGCTCGACCAGCTACCAAAAGATGAATACGGACGGATTGATCCGGATGCGACAGCCAATATTTTATTTCCGGCTTTCGATACTAGCGCGGAAAAATTGCGCTCAATGTCGATCAACGTTCTTGTTTTGAAAAATATTTCGCTCCACATGCCGGGTGAAAATGGAACCATTCTTGGCATAAAAGATCTGGATTTGCGTGTGCGCTGGAAAATGGCAACGCTCATATCCTCTTTAACTTGGAACGGCGAGAAAATCGGTGTCGAAGCCAACGCAAATTACGCCAATCGGCGTGCCAATGATATAACACTTAATGTAAAATCATTTCCGCTTCATTTGGGCGCGGCTGACGATGTTTCACCATTTTTGCCAAACGGTCATACAAATAACGGGCATTTCAGATTAAAAGGTAAAGCCAATTTCATTGTCGAAGCACACCGTAGCAATACAGACGATGAACCGATAGTACGTACCCAGCTTACGATGCCTGATGGCATTATGGATTTTGGCACAGAGCAGAATATACCGTCAAAAATTGACTTCAATTTGCTGCACACGCCTCACAGCAACAAGATCGAATTCGAGACTTCGCTTATTCAAATCGGCGGCTTGGTCATTCCTTTTAACGGAGCTCTAGGGTTAACACCGGTAGACCCGAAAATAGGTAGACCGGTTAATGATTATCGTTTTGAAATTGTTGCCCAACATGCGGTGAGTGCTTCGAATGAAGTGCCGGATGTAGCTCTCCGGTTCGAGATGAAACTAGCCGGCCAATATAACCTCGCCGATAAAAAAGCATTAATGGATGAAATCACAATCAACGCGCCACATGGGAATCTGATGGGACAGGGAAGCTTGAAATTTGGTGCAGGGAGTCCGGAAACCATCTTCGTTCTTCATGTTCCGCAAATGGACGTTGCTGAGGCCAAGCAACTATGGCCGGTAAATATTTCCCCTGGCGCGAGAAGATGGGTTGCATCGCATATTTTTGGTGGACAATTAAAAAATGGTTCGATCGAAATTGCCTTGCCGCAAGGTTATTTCCAATCGGGAATTCCTGCAGGCACACTTTCCGGCAATGAAGTAAAAATAAGAACGGATATCGTCAATACGCGTTCGGACCTTGTTGGAGAGTTGCCGGCTTTACGCGACGCATCGGGAAATGTTGCGATAGATGGCATGACAACCACCATAACGCTTGATAGTGGAGCGAGCTATCTTTCCAATGGACGCAAAGTAGAAGCAGTGGAAGGAACTTTGGTGATTCCGTGGGGCCCGCAAAGACCGGTTTTTGCCGATATGGATCTGGTTGCTCGCGGAGAGATAGATGCAGCCGGAGAAATGATCGGATATTCGCCGATAAATGCTCGCCATCGCTTACCTTTCAACACGGATAAGGCGCACGGGAATGTCGAGGCGGATATAAAACTTCGCTTTCCCGTCACCCACGACGAGCCGAAAGGAGAAATTACCTATAGTGCCCACGTTAATTTCAGCGATTTTTCTATGCCGGATCCAATTAAAAACAACATAGTGAGCAACGCTTCTGGTACTGCAGACGTTGATAAATCGGGAATTATCCTGCAAGCAAACGGTTTACTCAATGAGCTTCCAGCGCAGATAAAACTTGTTCAGCCATTCGAAAATTCCGATTTACAAAAAAGCGAGAAAATCACTCTCAATCTCGATGACAGTATTCGCTCGAAACATTTTGCGTTTCTCAACAATTTTCTCACAGGTCCTGTAAATGTCGAGGTTGGTGAAGACAATAACGGTAAACGCCATTTCAAAGCCGATTTAACCAATGCAGATCTCGAATTTTCGTGGGCAGGATGGAAAAAGGGTAAGGGCATGGCTGCCCATGCGCAATTCGAAATGCCGTCCAATATAAAAGACAAACCTGATTATACGATCGAAAATTTTTCGTTATCAGGGCAAAATCTGGATGTGGCAGGGCAAATCCATATCAAGGATAAGCAACTATTTGGAGCAGAATTTACCAAAGCCAATTTAAGTCGAAACGATGATCTCACACTAAAAGTTATAAGTTCAGGAAAATCATACCATATAGAGGCATCCGGAAAGAGCTATGATGGGCGTGCGCTAATCCAGCAATTGGGTAAAACGCAAAATTCCAATTCAGGTGGAAAAACGGCTATTTCTGTGCATGCGTCGATCGCAAGCCTTGCAGGTTTTTATGGTGAAGAGCTTTCAAATGTAAATGCGACTTACGAAATAACCGAACAGAAAGCAGCACAATTTTCATTAAGCGGTACAACGCATAATCGTCAGTCCGTCAATGTCGAAACGCAAAAAAGTTCAGGGCATCAAACTGTCACGGCGAGAAGTAATGATGCGGGCGCGCTGTTCCGCTTCATGAATTACTATGACAAAATCCGTGGAGGTGTTTTGAAAGCTGATTTAACTTCATCTTCCGGACAACCAATGTCAGGCCGTGTCAGTATTAGAAATTTTGAAGTGGTTGACGAACCCCGTTTGGCTGCGATTGTATCGTCACGCCCCAGAGGCGGTGGCAAAAGTTTGAATGAAGCCGTCAAAGGCAAAATCAATAGCTCCAGTATCGGCTTTGATCTTGCCTATGCTCATATTGCAAAAGGTGACAATTACCTTGTTCTTGATCGCGGTGTGTTGAGAGGGCCAACGGTAGGGGCAACTTTTCAAGGGGTTCTTTATGATGTGTCCGGAAATATGTCGATTACCGGCACCTTCATGCCTGCATATGGTCTGAACCGCCTGTTTGGAGATCTGCCAATTATCGGGCAGGTATTAGGAAATGGCCGCGATAGGGGATTGATAGGAATTACTTTTAAAATTGAAGGTAAGGCGAAGCACCCGCAAGTAATGGTCAATCCGATTTCCGTTATCGCTCCAGGCATTTTCAGGTCGATATTCGAATTCCAATAAACCTGAAAAGAATGGAATTTTTCAATAATTTTCAGTGCGTTTCGATGACTGACCAAATAGGCAGTAGCGTTTTTGACGCGACTTTTATCGTCCTAGTTTACTTATTTAACGACGTGTGAATCAGGCGTTCGCTGTCGCGCCGATTTCAAAATGGAACCAATTTGTATTTCTCTTTATTTAAAGGCGGCGAAAACGGGCGAGTGTGATGAAGCACTGGTGAAAATGAAAGTCATAAAGCTTTTTAAGCATGTTACCGGAAATGGAAACTTTGTTGTCGGTAATAAATCGGGAAATAAGTCTTAAGGCGGAATTAGCCACGCGACTTCATTAGGATTTGCGTTCCCAAACAGTAAAACAGTTACATTGGTTTGACGAGAACATGCTTCTTTTTACCGAAAGACAATTTGACAACACCATCGGCGTTGACATCATTTTCGGTGATTAAGCGCTTTTCATCCTCTACCAGCACGTCGTTCACACGTACGCCACCACCTTGTACGTGACGCCGCGCTTCGCCGTTTGATTTGGCAAAACCTGCTTTCACCAAGAGAGTGAGCAAACCAATTCCATCTTTAAGCTCGGTTGCCGGAACTTCTATTTTGGGAAGATCGTGACTGACTTCGCCTTCTTCGAATGTTTTGCGTGCAGTTTCTGCAGCTTTTTCAGCAGCATCGCGTCCGTGAAGCATGGCGGTTACCTCTGTCGCCAATATCTTTTTCACATCATTGATTTCGGATCCCTGGAGAGCTGAAAGCCGTTTTATTTCATCCATAGGTAAAGTTGTATAAAGTTTTAGAAAACGCGAAACATCGGCATCTTCCGTATTGCGCCAATATTGCCAAAAATCATATGGAGAAAGCATGTCGGCATTGAGCCAGAGAGCGCCATTAAGCGATTTTCCCATTTTGGCGCCTGATGCTGTGGTCAATAAAGGTGAAGTCAAAGCAAAAAGTTGGGGGGTATCCATCCGGTGGCCAAGATCAATGCCGTTTACGATATTTCCCCATTGGTCGGAACCGCCCATTTGCATCCGTAGACCATATCGTTTGTTGAGCTCGACAAAATCATAGGCTTGCAAGATCATATAATTGAATTCGAGAAACGACAGAGAATGCTCTCTATCCATCCGCAGTTTCACTGATTCAAAGGACAACATTTTGTTGACCGAGAAAAAGCGCCCAACATCACGCAGAAATTCAATATAGTTCAAATCTCTAAGCCAATCGGCGTTGTTCACCATAATTGCATCTGTGGCACCATCACCGAATTTGATATAGTTTGAAAACACTTTTTTAATACCGGCGATATTCGAGTCGATTTTGTCGACTGTGAGCAGTTTACGTGCCTCGTCTTTAAACGAAGGGTCGCCGATCATACCTGTTCCGCCGCCCATAAGGGCTATCGGGCGGTGTCCGGTTTGTTGCAACCAATGAAGCATCATAATCTGGATCAAACTGCCTGCATGAAGGCTTGCTGCAGTCGGGTCAAACCCGATATAACCGGTTACAACTTCCTTTGAAAGGAGAGCGTCCAGCCCCTTTTCGTCGGACATTTGGTGGATAAAGCCACGTTCGTTCATCACATTTAGGAAATCGGATTTAAAACCGGCCATCAAACTTTTCCCTGAAAATTCCTGCTTGGAAAGCAATATTCAACTGTTTTGTGGGCTTTATCATAGAATATATGTGATTCACAAGGAAACATCGTACAGGAAGCAAGCAATGGATGCGTTAAAAACGGCAATCGGCCTGATGAGTGGTACATCAATGGACGGAATTGATGCGGCTTTGCTCAAAAGTAACGGGCAGAACGAGATCGAAATTGTCGGTCATTTATCCCATGCTTATCCTGCGGTTTTTCGAAGCAAATTGAAACAGTCACTTGATAAAGTAGCCGGAGTGACCAAACGGGCAGACCTTCCGGAAACTGTTTTGAGTTTGGAACGTGAACTTACACTTGAACATGCAGCCATTGTTGATCAATTATTAAAAAAATATGCAATCCCGCCTTCCAAAGTTGATCTCATCGGTTTTCATGGACAAACTATTCTTCATAGACCGGATATCGGATTGACGATCCAATTAGGCGACGGGCCGTTACTCGCCAGAAAATGCGGAATCGATGTGGTTTTTGACTTAAGATCAAATGATATGAAGCACGGGGGCGAGGGCGCTCCGCTGGTGCCGGTCTATCATCAGGCATTGGCGCAAAAATTAAAGGATAAACTTGATTTTCCTGTTGCGTTTATCAATATCGGCGGAATTTCCAACCTGACTTTTGTCGGGAAAGATAATGAACTTTATGCTTTTGATTGCGGTCCGGGTAACAGTTTGATCGACCAGTGGATGTTTTTTAAAACCGGAAGCCCGATGGATCGCAATGGCGAAGCCGGTCTAAGCGGAACTGTTAATGACAAGATTGTCAATAGCTACGCAAGTCATCCCTTTTTTAGTGATAAAAAGCCTGGTTCGCTTGATTGGCGGAGTTTCAAGCCTTTGGTGAATGATGCCATTTCTGTCGAAGATGGGGCAGCCTCGCTGAGCTTCATAACGGCCTATGGGATAGTAAATTCTTTCAGACATTTACCGATGTTGCCGAAGACTCTTATCGTTTCCGGAGGAGGCGTTCATAACGGCGCAGTTATGAAGACTTTGAAGGAACTTACGCAAAAAAACGGAATCATCACATTAACAGCCCGTTCACTTGGGCTTTGCTCGGATTTCCTGGAAGCAGAGGCGTGGGCCTATCTTGCAATAAGATCAATCTATAACTTGCCTATCACCTTTCCGACAACGACAGGTTGCGATCGACCACGATCAGGCGGTGAATTGGCACGCCATCCGATTCAAGCATGACAATATATGTGAGACAATGGGGCTATGTTAAAAAGCGTTTTGGCAGTCGTGGACGTGGTTCTTTAAATTGTATGCTAGATATTGTTTGCTAGTCTTTTTGGAAAACGCATTGGAGATGTATTGATAAGAGAAACTTGTGATTGAACCTGACGTCTCACAACATTTAAAGCCGCACTATCATTTTAAGGACAGAATATTGCAGATAAAAAAAGGCTTTTGCCGGAATTTTGCAAAAGCCTTTTTAGCTCACAATTTCATATTAAAAGAGACGGTTTAAGATCGCCTACAACTTGAAAATTTATCTCAAACGCTTCATGCGCGGTTCGGCCAATTCGCCATTAAGACGCCGATCAAGATAGTTGGCGCAATCATCAATAAGCTCGTCGACCTGACCGGAAAAAAAGTGGTTTGCACCCTCAAGAATCTGTTGTGTGATTGTAATTCCCTTTTGTGTTTTAAGCTTGTCTACAAGACCTTGCACGTCTTTTGCCGGAGCAACACGATCGGCATCGCCGTGAATGATCAGCCCCGAAGAAGGACAAGGCGCAAGAAAAGAAAAATCGTACAGATTAGGCTGAGGGGCAACCGATATGAATCCTTCGATTTCAGGGCGTCGCATCAAAAGCTGCATGCCGATCCATGCGCCGAAAGAGTAACCCGCTACCCAACAATTTTTTGAATCAGGGTGTAGCGCCTGTACCCAATCCAGTGCGGCTGCCGCATCGGATAACTCGCCAGCACCATGATCGAATTCACCTTGACTGCGCCCGATACTGCGGAAGTTGAAACGCAATGTTGTAAAGCCGCGTTGTTGGAACATATAAAAAAGATCGTAAACGATTTTGTTATTCATCGTCCCGCCAAATTGCGGGTGGGGGTGGAGAATAATGGCTATAGGAGCATTTTTTTCCGGCGAGGGTTGATAACGGCCTTCAAGGCGACCCGCAGGACCATTGAAAATGACTTCAGGCATCAAGTACTCCTTACTATATCAGTTTGAACGTTCCATTTTTTGCAGAAATGGATATTGGCAAATTCAAACTGTTTCGATTGTTTGAATGTATCTTGGCTTTAGATAGTCTGTAATGGGTGCACTTTTCAAGGAAATTGCGCTATGGATGCGTTTGAAATAATTAAAAATTACGAGGCCTCATATGTCATCTTCAAGATGCTATCTCGATTATAACGCTACGACACCTTTGTCAGACGCAGCACGCGACGCCCTTGTAAGCGCCCTTGATGTTTATGGTAATCCTTCGTCTGTCCATCAGGAAGGGCGTGCCGCAAAAGCCTTGCTTGAAAAAGCACGGCGTCAGGTTGCCCACCGTCTTCATACCGAGCCGGATCACGTTGTGTTTACTTCCGGTGCAACAGAAGCAGCAATGACACTCCTTACACCCGATTACAAGATGGGACGTTCGGATGTTCATTTTTCAAAAGTTTATATTGGCGCAACCGAACACCCGTGCATTGGCAAGGGTGGGCGTTTTGGAAAAGACCAACAGGTAATTATCGGTGTTGATGAAAATGGCATCGTCAATTTAGACGAGCTTCAAAGCAAACTTTCCAATCACAATAAATCGGAAGGTCTGCCGATGGTTGCTATTCAGGCAGCTAATGGCGAAACAGGTGTTATCCAGCCGGTGAGAAAAATAGCAGATATTGTCAAACAAGCTGGTGGCGTTCTTGTTGTCGACATCGTTCAATATATAGGCAAACTTGCTGTTGATGTTGCAAGTTTCGGGGGGGATTTTTTTATCGTTGCAGCGCACAAAATTGGTGGGCCAAAGGGTATCGGTGCCTTTATTGCCACAGGAAGCGCCCTTATGCCACAAGCTCTGATATTGGGTGGAGGGCAGGAAAAGGGATTCCGTTCCGGTACAGAGTCGATTCCGCTTATTGCGGCTTTTGGGGCAGCGATGGAACAAAAACCGACTACTCAGGATTTGGATCATTCGAAAGCGCTTCAAATGCGTCTGGAACATGGGTTGCATCAATTGAGTAACAATCTTGTTATCTTCGGAGAAAAATCACCGCGTTTACCGAACACAACCTATTTTGCTGTCGACGGGTTAAAGGCGGAAACGTTGCAAATCGGCTTCGACCTTGCAGGATTTGCGGTTTCGGCCGGATCGGCCTGTTCATCGGGAAAAGTAAAACAAAGTGGCGTTCTGTCTGCAATGGGCTGTCATGTACCGGATGGAGCAATTCGCGTTTCCACGGGTAAACACACAAGCTTGAAAAACATCGACGATTTTCTTTCGGCTTTTGAAAAAATTATCCGGAATTCGAAAAATTGAAAAACAGCACTTGAAATCCTCTTTAGAACTGTTTTAAACAAAGTCAAATAAGCTTGACTAGATTTATCATGTTTTTCATTGAAGTCCGGCGACTGAAACCCTAAATCAGGTTATGCTTATTTTGGTATAATCGTAACTGCCGGTTTTTGACCCGGCCAGGAGGGAGACGCCCATGCCTGCAGCGCAGGAAACTATAAGTCAGGTCCGTGAAATTGACGTTGACCAGTATAAATATGGCTTTGAAACCAAAATCGAGGCGGATAAGGCCCCGCTAGGGCTTAATGATGATATTATCCGTTTGATCTCGGCAAAAAAGCAAGAGCCGGAATGGATGTTGGAATTGCGGCTCAAAGCATTCCATCATTGGCTGACAATGGAAGAGCCCCACTGGGCAAGGCTGGAAATCCCTAAAATAGATTTTCAGGCTATTTCATATTATTCTGCACCTAAAAGTCAAAATGCTCCCAAGTCGCTCGACGAAGTTGATCCTGCATTGCTCAACACCTACGAGAAGCTCGGGATTCCGTTAAAAGAACAAGAAATTCTCGCGGGTGTACGTAAGCAGGCAGAACCATCGAAATTGGACGATAATGTATATGCATCCGGTCGCGTTGCGGTCGATGCAGTGTTCGATTCGGTTTCTGTGGTCACTACATTCAAGAAAGAATTGATCCGTTCAGGTGTTATATTCTGCTCAATATCGGAAGCGATACGTGAGCATCCTGATCTGATAAAACAATATCTCGGCTCGGTGGTTCCTGCCGGAGACAACTTTTATGCGGCGCTTAATGCGGCAGTTTTTACTGATGGGTCATTTATTTACGTTCCTAAAGGCGTTCGTTGTCCAATGGAGCTGTCGACTTATTTCCGTATTAACGAACGCAATACCGGACAGTTCGAACGTACATTAATTATCGCCGATGAAGGAGCCTACGTATCCTATCTTGAAGGTTGTACAGCACCGCAACGCGACGAGAACCAGCTGCATGCGGCGGTTGTCGAACTCATTGCCCAGAAAGATGCGGAAATAAAATATTCAACCGTTCAGAACTGGTATCCGGGTGATAAAGACGGCAAAGGCGGAATTTTCAATTTTGTTACCAAACGCGGTGATTGTCGCGGCGACAATTCAAAAATCTCCTGGACACAGGTTGAAACCGGCTCGGCGATAACCTGGAAATATCCTTCATGCCTGTTGCGTGGGGATAATACACGCGGTGAATTCTATTCCATTGCAGTTTCCAATGGACACCAGCAGATCGATTCAGGCACAAAAATGATCCATCTTGGAAAAAACACATCAAGCCGTGTTATTTCCAAAGGTATTTCAGCCGGATTTTCCAATAATACTTATCGTGGACAAATCTCGGCCCATCGCAAAGCCACCAATGCCCGTAACTTCACCCAATGTGACAGCCTGTTGATTGGCAATAATTGTGGTGCCCACACAGCTCCTTACATTGAAGCGAAAAACGCGACGGCAAAATTCGAGCACGAGGCTACTACATCGAAGATTTCCGAAGATCAATTGTTCTACGTTATGCAGCGGGGCATTCCGGAAGAAGAAGCGATTGCTCTTATTGTAAATGGCTTTGTCAAAGAAGTTATTCAGGAATTACCGATGGAATTTGCTGTTGAAGCACAAAAGCTTATCGGTATCAGTCTTGAAGGTAGTGTCGGCTAACTGAAGCTGTTGTTTTTGTTGGGGGGCTTATCAGTGTCCGCAAAATAGGATTTAAAAATGTTAGAAATTAAAAATCTTCATGCACGTATAGCCGAAACCAAGACCGAAATTCTGCATGGTCTGGATTTGACAATCCATGATGGCGAAGTTGCAGCAATTATGGGACCGAACGGTTCTGGTAAATCAACGCTTTCATATATCCTTGCCGGCCGCGATGATTATGAGGTGACGGACGGAGAAGTTATCTTTAACGGTAAGTCGCTTCTTGATATGGATCCGGCAGAACGCGCGGCAACCGGTGTGTTTCTGGCTTTCCAGTATCCGATGGAGATACCTGGCGTTGCGACAATGGAATTTTTAAAAGTCGCAATGAATTGCCAGAGAAAAGCGCGCGGCGAAGAAGAATTGAAAGTACCCGAATTCTTGAAAAAAGTAAAAGCGGGCGTTACCGAGCTTGAGATGGATATGAGCATGCTCAAGCGTCCTCTCAATGTCGGTTTTTCCGGTGGTGAAAAGAAGCGCGCAGAAATACTTCAGATGCTATTGCTGGAACCGAAGCTCTGTATTCTTGACGAAACAGATTCAGGCCTTGATATTGATGCGTTAAAAATCGTGGCAAACGGTGTCAATGCTTTGCGCTCTCCGGACCGTTCGTTCATGGTCATCACCCACTATCAAAGACTTCTGGACTATATTGTACCGGATACTGTGCACGTCCTCTATAAAGGTAAAATCGTCAAGATAGGCGATAAGACATTGGCTATGCAGCTTGAACAAACGGGTTATGCCGACATTATCGACAAGGCAGAAGCGGAGGAAGAACATGAGTGAAACCTCCAAAGTCGATAAAAAACCGGAAATGACCGCTGCAGAACAGGCAATAGTCGATATCTTTGGTCAAAAACTGGGTGATTTTCCTGGAAATAGCGAGGTTATGTCAACGCGGGATAGCGTGGTAGAACAGTTCAAACGCGTGGGCATTCCTTCCAGAAAACGTGAATATTGGCATTACACCGATTTGCGTACCTTGTTGAAGACAATTCCGAACTTCAGTGATGAAGGTGACGGATTATCTCGCGACCCGCTTTTGCCAAAGGATTCTGTATTTGCGATTTTTAACGGCAAAACACTCGCTGCTCCTGAAGTAGATTCAGTCACTGTTAGACGCGTGGCCGATGAACTTGCTAACGAGCATTTCACTCTGAAACCGGATATTTCCGACGATGATTTTGTCGGTCAGGTTAATACCGCTTTTGTTAGTGATGGCTGGCTTCTCGAAGTAGCTGACGGCGCAAAAATTCCCGATCCGATTGAATTGCAAATGATCAATCCGGGTGGTCAGGCTCATGCCTATTCCCAAATCAAAGTAGGGAATAATAGCTCCGTTACTTTCATTGAACGACAATTGGGTGGAGAAAAGTCCACATTTGTAACTTCCGTGCAAGACCTCAAAATAGGCGAGGGTGCAGATGTAACCTGGATTATCATTCGTGATCGGGGGTTCGATGCAACGCAGTTTTCCAAGTTTCTTGCAAATCTCGACAAGAAAGCAAAACTGACCCTTTACATCGTGAATGTGGCAAGTGAGTTGAACCGGCAGGAAATAGACATCGAGATGCCGGGCGAGGGAGGAAACTTCCAATTGAGGACGATCAATCTCCTTGCAGGGGCTAGCCATAGCGACGTTACAATGTTTGTTCGTCACATTGGCGAAGATACTGTTTCGACCGAAATTGTTCGCAATGTTGTTACTGACAGCGCAAGAGGCGCGTTTCAGGGAATGATCAAGGTTTCCAGAGAAGCTCAGAAAACCGATGCCCGGATGACGTGCAACAGTCTTATCTTGTCAAATGACGCAGAATTCGATTCGAAACCGGAACTTGAAATTTTTGCCGATGATGTTGCTTGCGGACACGGCTCAACTGTTGCAGAGATCGATCACGAACAACTTTTTTATCTGATGGCACGCGGTATTGAAGAATCTGTCGCTCGCGGCTTGCTGGTAAAGGCTTTTGTCTCCCAGTTGATTGATGACGTGGAAAACGATCAAATGAAGGACATCATTGTTGCCCTCATCAATCAATGGTTGGAAAAGCACCTTTAAGAAGGAATAATGATGACAGACCAAACGTCTTCGTCTTTCGATATCGATCAAATACGGCGTGATTTTCCGATTCTTGATCAGAAAATTTACGGTAAACGCTTGGCCTATCTTGATAATGCTGCTTCGGCCCAGAAGCCGAGGCAGGTGCTCGAGGCTATGGACGAGGTCTATCGGACAAGCTACGCCAATGTTCATCGCGGCCTTCATTTTTTGTCGAACACTGCGACCGAACTTTATGAAAAAGCCAGAGAAAGCGTTCGTAAATTCATAAACGCTTCATCGCATGATGAAATTGTCTTTACCAAAAACGCGACTGAAGCAATTAATACTGTGGCATATGGATATGGAATGCCGCGTTTTTCGGAAGGTGACGAAATTGTTTTGACGATTATGGAACATCATTCCAATATCGTTCCCTGGCATTTTATACGCGAAGTCAAGGGCGTAAAACTTGTTTTTGTGCCGGTTGACGACGATGGAGTTCTCCATTTGGAGGATTTCGAAAAGGCATTGACTGAAAAGACGAAACTTATAGCAGTCACCCATATGTCTAACACCCTCGGCACAGTACCACCGGTCAAAGAGATGATAAGGGCCGCTCATGAGCGGAATATTCCGGTTTTGATCGACGGGGCGCAAGGGTCCGTTCATTTGACCGTTGATGTTCAAGATCTTGATTGCGACTGGTATGTGATGACAGGCCACAAGCTGTATGGGCCGACAGGTATCGGCATTCTTTACGGCAAAAAAGATCGATTGCAAGAAATGCACCCGTTTCAAGGCGGCGGCGAGATGATTGAAGACGTGAGCGTTGACAAGATCACGTATAACGAACCGCCCCACCGCTTTGAAGCTGGAACGCCGCCGATTGTTCAAGCTATCGGATTGGGTGTTGCTCTCGACTATATTATGTCGAAAGATCGTAAAGCACTTGAGGCTCACGAGAAAGCGTTGACGGCCTATGCCCATGAACGGCTGGGGGCGATCAACTCGTTGCGTATTTTCGGACATGATCCTGACAAGGGAGGCATTATTTCATTTGAGCTTAAGGGGATACATCCCCACGATGTATCGATGTACATTGACCGGCAGGGGGTTGCGGTGAGAGCGGGAACGCATTGTGCCCAACCTCTTCTTAATCGCTTTCATGTCACATCGACCTGTCGTGCATCTTTTGCAATGTACAATGATCGTGATGATGTCGATCAGCTTGCCGAAGCGTTGGAAAAGGCAAGGAGGTTTTTTAATGAGTGATTCCGACAACAAAATTCATGCTGCGGAGCCGGTAGGCGATTGGGGCGATAATGTTGTTACGACAAACACTTCAACGATTCCTCCTGCCGAACTCGATCGTATGACAGACGATATTATCAATGCTTTGAAGACGGTTTTCGACCCCGAAATTCCGGCAGATATTTACGAGCTTGGTCTTGTGTACAAGATTGATATCGAGGATGATCGCACAGTAAAGATAGATATGACATTGACTGCACCGGGATGTCCTGTCGCAGGTGATATGCCGAGCTGGGTTGAAAATGCAGTAGGCGCGGTGGAGGGCGTTTCACACGTTGAGGTTAATATGACATTTGATCCACCGTGGACACCGGATCGAATGTCCGAAGAAGCCCAGATTGCACTTGGTTGGTATTAACTTTCCGGCTTGATAAATAATTGTCGCCAAATGAATATGGGCGAAATTTTATCAATGATAATTTGTTCCTGTTATCGGATGGGTAATAAGGTGGTTCTATTATTGTCAAATTCGAAGGAGTGGGGCGGGTAAACGAAAGTTCAAAAAAACCGACGTTCGTCGGGCTAAATTGTTTTGATATAGGTTAATGCAAGTCAAGTGATGATGGTGCTTGTGTGGAAGTGGCGGATTTTTTGTCTGATCATCCGGCATGGAGTTTGGGGTCAAGCGAAATGCGCGGCCTTTCATTATTTTGAAAATAATGTTTTTTCTGCATTATCAAGCTTTGTCATCCGGTGCTTTGCGCACGGAAATATTTTTGCCGAATGTATAACCGGTTTCAATAGATTTATCTCCGAATTTGGCACGAAGTTTATCCATCGCGGTTTCGGCTATAGCGCGTTTGTGCTGAAATGGGTCGAGAAGATCATTATTTTGTAAACGAGAAGCCTTCGATAATTGCTGGACACCTATACCGAGTAGCCGGAATTTCGTTCCATCAAGTTCCTTCTGTAACAATCGCAACCCTACCCGAAAAATTCGATCAGCAGTCTGTGTTGGGTCGTCAAGGCTTTGGTTGCGTGTTCGTGTTTTGAAATCTTTGGTCTTTAACTTCAAAACAACGGTTTGCCCGGCAATTTCACTTGTCTTCAGTCGTGCTGAAACTTTTTCAGACAACATTCGTAAAACCGGTATCAGGTCTTCCGCATTTGATAAATCGCTCATAAAGGTTGTTTCAGATGATATGCTCTTCATTTCTCGTTCGGGTTGAACAGGGCGATTATCTTTCCCGCGTGACAAGCGATAAAGGCGCTGACCCATTTGCCCATAACGTTTGATTAGGAGCGCTTCGTCCAATTGTTGAAGTTCACCCACTGAGGTAATTCCGTCACGGGATAATTTTTGCGCTAATGCTGTACCGACACCCCATATTTTCGTTACAGGTTGTTTTGCAAGAAACGCGAGTGCTTCATGTTCTCCGATGATTGAAAAACCACGCGGTTTATCAAGATCGGAAGCAATTTTGGCCAAGAACTTGCAATATGACAAACCGATAGAAACAGTAACACCGATTTCTTGCTCGATACGCTTTGCAAAGCGTGCGAGTATATATGAAGCCGGCGCTTTATGGAGCTTTTCAGTACCACGCATATCCAGAAATGCCTCGTCAATTGAAATAGGTTCAACCAATGGGGTTAATTCGAACATAAGCTGGCGGATTTCCCGCCCTATGCTGGCATATTTTGTAATATCGGGAGGAATGACTATTGCATCTGGGCAAAGTTCCAGGGCCTTGAACATCGGCATTGCTGAGTGTACACCTGAAATTCTCGCAATATAACAGGCAGTCGAAACCACCCCGCGTTTGCTACCGCCGACAATAACCGGTTTGTTACGCAACTCCGGATGGTCACGCTTTTCAACGGAAGCGTAAAATGCATCGCAATCAATATGAGCCAATGTGAGAGAATAAAGTTCCGGATGGCGGATAAGGCGCGGCGAACCACATTTTTCGCAACGTTTACTGAACTTGTGCTGAATGGATAAACAATCCCGACAAAAACCATATTCTGGTTGATTAAACGGGCTTATAGCCATACAGGTTGTTCTCCGCCAGGAAGAAAGCTGACAGCTTCTCCGATTGATTGTGGGGGGTAACCCGACTGTTCCGAAAAAGCCATGAGTGTCGGTTCATGTGCCAATATGAATTGCAATACGCCAGCAAGGAAACCTTTCGATGCTGCTGCCGTACGAATATCGGAAGCATTTATACCTGTGATATTTAAAAAACGTGGCATAAGCTCGGGATCGTTCGCGATAAACAATAATGCGGATACCGCCAACTCTTCAGCTTCTTCACGATTGGTTATCAGTTTTTTCATATCATTTAGCCAAGTAGTAACCATAACAAGTTTACTCTTATAGTTACAAAGCTGGAAGAGCGGAGATTGTAGGATGTCAAAAAAAGTTATGATCGTGGAAGATAACGAACTCAATATGAAATTGTTCCACGATCTTGTCGAAGCCTGTGGCTATGAAACGGTTGAAACCCGCAGCGGTTTGGCTGCGTTGGATCTGGCTCGACAAAACAAACCCGGCCTTATTTTAATGGATATCCAATTACCGGAGGTTTCCGGAATTGACGTTATAAAACAATTGAAAGCAGACGATGAATTAAAATCGATTCCGGTTGTTGCGGTCACTGCTTTTGCCATGAAAGGTGATGAAGAAAGGATAAGAGCCAGCGGCTGTGAAGATTATATGTCGAAGCCGATATCGGTTGTTAATTTCATGGCTATGGTCAAACGATTTCTCGGGTGAGATACACTCGTAAAGACTTTTGAATTCGATAGATTACAAAAATAAAAAAGCCCCGCAAAAACAGGGCTTTTCGTAAAACAAAATAGAAATCAACGTTTCGAGAACTGGAAAGAACGGCGGGCTTTTGCCTTACCGTATTTCTTACGTTCAACAACGCGGCTATCACGAGTAAGGAAGCCGCCTTTCTTCAATACCGAACGGAGACCAGGTTCGAAATAGGTCAAAGCCTTGGAAATGCCGTGACGAACCGCACCGGCTTGACCCGAAAGACCACCACCGGCAACCGATGCAATAATGTCGAACTGACCATCCCGATTTGCAGCAAGAATTGGCTGACGCAAAATCATCTGCAAAACAGGGCGTGCAAAATATTTGTCAAAATCTTTACCGTTAACGACAATTTTGCCGCTACCTGGTTTTATCCAAACGCGTGCAATAGCGTCTTTACGTTTACCTGTAGCATAGGAACGTCCTTGAGCGTCAAGCTTACGTTCATGAACAGGAGCTTCCGGTGCTGCAGGAGCTACAACCGTTTCGGTTGCCGCACCAAGCTCGGAAAAAGAACTAATCTCGGCCATAATTAAGCAATCCTTTTATTTTTACGGTTGAGTGCACCAACATTGATAACTTCAGGTTGCTGGGCTTCATGAGGATGTTTGGTTCCAGCATAGACGCGCAAATTTTTCATCTGCCGACGGCCAAGAGGACCACGCGGAATCATGCGTTCAACAGCTTTCTCGATAACTCGTTCAGGAAAACGTCCTTCAAGGATTTGACGGGCCGTACGTTCTTTGACGCTGCCGATATATCCGGTATGCCAGTAATATTTTTTGTTATGAAGTTTTTTGCCAGTCAAAACGACTTTGTCGGCATTGATTACGATAACATTGTCACCATCATCAACGTGAGGTGTATAAGTTGGTTTGTGTTTACCGCGTAGCCGGTTGGCTACCAATGTGGCAAGACGACCTAAAACAAGGTTCTCTGCGTCAATAATGACCCATTTCTTGGCCACTTCAGCGGGCTTTTGTGAAAAAGTTGCCATTGAAGCTTTCCTTTTTAAAATCCCATGTTAAACAAGGGCGTTTTTTGTTGCTTAATGTTGTGATGATTTGACCACAACAAATGTGCCATCCATGACACGTGCGAGCTTCTTATAAGCTTAGAGCAATTACGTCAATCAAAAAAATTACATTAATCGAGAAATAAGCCAATATTTCCAATATTTTGCGATAGAGGTAATATTGTACCGCATAGTATTGATATGGCGTTGGCAAAGGAACTTACCCCAATATTCGCGAGGATATTGCTGGTGCGCTGTCTGACAGCGAAAAGGTTTTTATTACCCAGTTACATATATCGTTGAACTGGCCGTTAAAAACATCAGACATCCATCGAAAATATTTGCTGACTTTAGCAGGTTGACAGGTGGCAAAGTTCAAATGAATGGGGCGCACCGAATGCGCACACGAGTTCATAAGTTTCAGTCGGATATATCTAGTGGTATTTAGCGAAGCATTTATTGAAAAAGCATTGTTTGGAAAACTTGAACAAATGTATTAAAAAAATAATTCAATATGCTGTTATTGAACGTAAATCTAAAAAAATTTTCGGGCCCGCAATAATTGGAGACAGTCAAAGGATGTTTATCAACGCATGATCGGAGAATAAGCAATTAATCGCCCTACATCGGACCAATCGATAACAAGATAAGCATATTTTCGCCTTGAGCAATGTCCAAAACAGTTATTATCAATGATAAATCGCGGGGGGAGGGAAGCTGGATGATCATACGAGCGGGTAGAGGATCAACCACAAAGTCTAGCGAAAACGTTTCCCGTTAAAAGCGTTGAACGACAGTTGGACGGGAGAATGAAGTGAAAGACATCAACTCTTTACTGTGGATTGGGAATTTTATGTCGCTCACATACCTCCACCGTTGGTCTTTACCTTTTCAAGCTATGATTTTCATGTATGGCGTGCATTTATCAAATTCGATAAAGGCAGTTCATTCTTATGCATGTGTTGCATTTGATACGATACTAAAAGCAGGTAAATCAGTTTCAATAAAACGATTGAACATTCCCGATCTTAGCAATTCACGTGGTGTTTAGCCACCGCATGACTTTAACAGGCTTGCACGTTCGGTTATGTAGGTCGAAACGCTGCCGATAAAATCCAACCAAGCATATTATATTGGTTAAAAAATCCAGCTTAAGCGGTTTTGATAGGAAACGCGAGCGATTTTTATTCTGAATGTTCCAGATCAGACAGACTGCAAAATGTCGGAGTAAATAAATATCCGGACGAGTTAAATTGCGGGATAAAAATAGTGACAATTCAGGGATTAGAGAAATTGTTTTCTTGTGCCTCTACGCGGGTTCTTCTAGCTTCGTTGTAACAAAGATATTTCAAGATGCTTTATGGAGAAGCAAATGACAAAAGTAAAACCGGGAATAGAAACATTGGCAGTCCATGCGGGAACCGCTCCTGATCCGACAACAGGTGCCCGGATCACCCCCATCTATCAGACCACAGCCTATGTGTTCAAGGATGCCGATCAGGCAGCAAACCGCTTTGCCTTGACTGAACCCGGAAATATTTATGGACGTATTACAAACCCGACACAAGCGGTATTGGAAGAAAAAGTAGCAGCACTGGAAGGCGGTACGGCTGCCTTGGCAACCGCATCCGGTCATGCCGCAGAATTTCTTACATTTCATACGCTTATGGAACCCGGAGAAAATTTCGTTGCCGGACGGCAACTTTATGGTGGATCGATCAACCAATTCTCGAATGCGTTCAAGTCGTTCAACTGGCAAGTCCGTTGGGCTGATAGCGAAGAACCCGAGACGTTCGAGAAGCAAATCGACGACAAGACGCGCGCTATCTATATTGAAAGTTTTGCCAATCCGGGTGGAATTGTGGTGGATATCGAAGCAATTGCGAAAATTGCTCACGCTCATGGTGTGCCGCTCATTGTCGACAATACGCTTGCAACGCCTTATCTACTGCGCCCGATCGAGCATGGAGCCGATATTGTTATCCATTCGCTAACAAAATTTATCGGTGGTCATGGCAATTCTATGGGTGGTCTTCTTGTCGATGGCGGAACTTTTGATTGGGGAAAATCAGGGCACTATAAAAAATTGACCGAACCACGTCCCGATTATGCCGGACTCGTGATCTACGAAGCCACGGGGAATGCCGCTTTTGCAACGGCTGCGCGTGTTTTGGGTATGCGTGATTTTGGACCAACCATTTCGCCATTTAATGCATTTTTAATTTTGACAGGTGCTGAAACTTTGCCGCTGCGTATGCAAAAACATAGTGATAATGCTTTGGCTGTGGCACAATATCTGGAGAAGCAGAAAAAGGTATCATGGGTAAACTACTCAGGTTTGCCAAGCAATAAATATCATAAGCTTCAGCAACATTACGCGCCAAAAGGTGCAGGTTCTGTTTTCACTTTCGGCGTCAAAGGCGGATATGAGGCTGGTGTGAAATTTGTTTCTTCATTGAAATTGTTTTCGCTTTTAGCAAATATTGGAGACACGAGATCGCTTGTTATCCATCCGGCTTCGACCACTCATCGCCAATTGACCGACAGTCAAAAAATTGCTGCGGGTGCCGGTCCGGACGTTGTTCGTTTGTCTATCGGAATAGAAGACGTGAAGGACATTATTGGCGATATAGAACAGGCATTGGATAAAATTTGATAATAAAGATAGTATCATAAAAAGGGGAAGGCCTTCAGAGGAGAAAAAACACTTCTGAAGGTTTTTATTTATGTTGCTACGCGCACGTCTCTGAAAATTAAAGGAAATTTGAATTTGTGCGTCGCGTTGAAGGGCTTTTTGTTGTATCACATCAATCATGGCAGAGATTGAACAGAATTTTTTAGGTGTCGCCCGATCTGCAATCGGACGGAGATGGATTGCAAGCCTTGATCGGGAAGGGGTCAATGATGCTCTCACTATGTCGCAAAAATTCGGCATAGCAGAGCCTCTGGCACGCGTTCTTGCGGCGCGTTCGGTTCCTGAAGAAGAAGTTTTGAATTATCTAGACCCGACTTTGAAAGCATTGACACCTGATCCGGCGACTTTTATAGACATGGAAAAAGCAACAGAGCGGATTGTTCAAGCTATTGACCAAAAAGAAAAAGTTGCGATTTTCGGTGACTATGATGTCGATGGTGCATGTTCTTCGGCTATTCTCTATCAATTTTTGACTTTTTTCGGTCTCGACGTGGATATCTACATACCTGACCGCATCGTTGAAGGTTATGGACCCAATCCGCAAGCTATGAAAATGTTGGCTGATAACGGTGCAAGTTTGATCGTCACTGTGGATTGTGGAGCAAATAGCGCAGAGGCTATAAAAGCAGCACGGGAGAAAGGTGTTGATGTGGTTGTACTCGACCATCACCAGATGGGGGAAGTCCATAAGGAAGCCTATGCACTCGTTAATCCGAATCGTCCGGATGACCGTTCGGGACAGGGATATCTTTGTGCGGCCGGTCTTGTTTTTATAACAGTTGCATGGACGTTAAAAAAAATCAGACAGCAAAGAAAGCATCGCGATCTTCCGGATATTCTTTGTTATCTTGATCTTGTAGCGCTTGCGACAGTTTGTGATGTTGTGCCGCTTGTCGGAGTGAACAGGGCTTTCGTTACAAAGGGGTTAAAAGTTGCGCGTATGATGTCCAATCCCGGTATTGCAGCGCTTTCAAGAGTTGCCAGAATTGGCGAACCACTCAATGTGTTTCATCTTGGTTTTTTACTTGGGCCGCGGATAAATGCGGGAGGCAGAATTGGCGATCAGGCGCTTGGAGCGCGCCTGTTAACTACTAAAACCGAAGGCGAGGCCAATGCTATCGCGGAAGAACTCAATTCTCTCAATCAGGAAAGACAGGCTATAGAAGCAAAGCAACTTTTGGAAGCAGAAGGCGATCTGCAATCGTTAAAACTTGATGAAAGTCCAAGTGTGATCGTTGTTTCTCACGAAGGGTGGCACCCCGGTATCGTCGGAATTCTTGCAGCCAGATTGAAAGAAAAATTCAGGTGTCCGGCTTTTGCAATAGCAATCAAAGCTGATGGCAGTGCCACCGGTTCCGGGCGTTCGATTGCCGGAGTTAATCTCGGTGAGCTGGTGCGGGAAGCTGTTGAATTGAACCTGCTTGAAAAAGGCGGGGGACATGCTATGGCCGCAGGCGTCACAATTTTAAAGAGCAAAATAGACGAATTCCGGAAATGGCTTGAGCAGAAATTGTCGGACAAAGTCAATGATTTGCATGCCCACGAAACATTGTCGATAGATGGGCTTTTATCGGCCTCGGGGGCTACAAAAGAACTTTATGACATGATTGAAAAAGCCGGACCCTTCGGTTCTGGAAATCCGCTACCAATATTTGTATTACCGTCGCACCGCCTGTCAGATGTCAGAGAAGTGGGCAACGGGCATCTGTTGATGTCGCTATCAAATATTGAAGGGAAAAAACTGAAAGCCATCGCATTTCGCGCTGTAGGTACTAATCTCGGGGACTTTTTGATGGCGCATCTTGGAAAAAACATTCATATTGCGGGTAATCTGAACCTTAATTATTGGAACGGTCAGGCTTCACCCCAATTGAGGGTAATTGACGCAGCCGAGCCTGAATAAGGCAAAATTTATCGGGATATGTTCCAACGCGAAAATTGTTCACTTCTCCGGAAATGAGGACTCCGCGATGTGGTCCTTGGTAATTTTACATCGTCACAGTATTATTACGAATAAATATACGTAGAACTATGTTAGAAGAATAGTGACTAATACCATTATATTAATTAAAAATTAAAATAAATATATAAGATGAAAAAATAATTTAAATTATTTATAATATTATAAATATTATTAAAATTATGAATTTTATAGCAACAGTATTATATTTTAAAAAAATCTCTGACGAATGGTTATGCGTAAACCTTTCATGTTTTACTGTCATAATTTCAAGTTCAGGTAACAATCAATATTTTTAAATGAGCATTGGATCGAGACAAATCTATCTCATTCACAAAACTAAATGTGTATTCAACAGTTTGAAATTGGGAACATGAAAATCAAACCTTAATATTTCAATTTTAACGGTGTGAGATTTCAACGACGCTTTACGAGATTTTTTTTACAGTCAATTTTATTGGTGTGGTTCGCTAAACGTTTAATTTTTCGATAAATTATCAAATATCCAGATTATCGGCGAATTCCGCATTTTCCTGTATGAAGTGAAAACGGGCTTCAGGCTTTGATCCCATCAGGTCCTCAACGACTTTTTTAGTCTCCTGGTTGCTTTCGCTATCAATGTCGACTCGTAGTAAAGTCCTGTTTTTCGGATCCATGGTCGTTTCTTTAAGCTGATCCGAACGCATTTCTCCTAAACCTTTGAACCGACCGATTTCGATTTTTCCACGGCCGGTAAATTTTGTCTTTAATAGTTCATCCTTATGAGCATCATCCCGCGCATAGGCAACATTACCACCTTGCGAAATGCGATAGAGAGGCGGAACAGCTAAAAAAAGATGCCCCTTCTTTATAAGTTCCGGCATCTCCTGATAAAAAAAGGTAATCAGAAGCGAGGCAATATGGGCGCCGTCGACATCGGCATCTGTCATGATGATAATGCGGTCATACCGCAAATCGCTCTCTTTATATTTTGAATGCGTACCACAACCGAGTGCCAATATAAGGTCCGATATTATCTGGTTATTACTCAACTTGTCACGGCCTGCACTGGCAACATTAAGAATCTTTCCGCGTAGGGGTAACACCGCCTGAGTTGCACGATTTCTGGCCTGTTTTGCCGAACCGCCGGCTGAATCACCTTCGACGAGAAATAATTCCGCTCCCGCAGCGGAATTATGCGTACAATCAGCGAGTTTTCCTGGAAGGCGTAGCTTCCGCACAGCAGTTTTGCGACTGACTTCTTTCTCTTGACGCCTTTTTAATCGTTCCTCGGCTCTCTCGACAACCCAATCAAGAAGTTTGGTGGCTTCCTGAGGGGAATTGGCGAGCCAATGATCAAACGGGTCACGAATCGCGTTTTCGACGATTCGTTGTGCTTCGACGGTCGCCAAACGATCTTTGGTTTGTCCGACAAATTCCGGTTCACGGATAAAGACCGAAAGCATTACAGCCGCCGATATCATCACATCATCGGTGGTGATAACGGAAGCCCGTTTATTACCCGTCAATTCGGCATAAGCCTTTAATCCGCGTAGAAGAGCCTGTTTCAAACCTGCTTCATGCGTACCACCTTCACCCGTTGGTATAGTATTGCAATAGGAATGGATAAAACCGTCACCACCGTACCACGTGATCGCCCATTCGACAGAACCATGGCCACCGCGCTGTTCGGTTTTTCCGGCAAAAATATCCGAAGTGACTTGATATTCCCCGTCAAGAGATGAACTTAAAAAATCTTTCAACCCGCCCGGAAAATGAAAAACAGCTTTCTCGGGAATATTGTCTTTCCCGATAAGCTTTGCCGGATCGCAACTCCAGCGAATTTCAACACCGCCAAAAAGGTAGGCTTTCGAGCGTGCCATTTTGTAGATCCGTTCAGGATCGAAAGCAGCTTTTGGCCCAAATATTTCTGCATCCGGATGAAAACGGACGCGTGTACCACGGCGATTATGGATTTCGCCTAAATCTTCCAGACCTGACTTGGGAATCCCGCGGGAAAACCGCTGTCGGTAAAGTTTGCGGCCACGCGCTACCTCCACCTCCATGTCATCTGACAAAGCATTGACAACCGATATTCCGACGCCGTGAAGTCCACCTGATGTTTCATATGCCTTTCCGTCGAATTTGCCGCCTGAATGTAATTGGGTCATGATAACTTCAAGCGTCGATTTATCAGGCATTTGCGGATGGTTCTCTACCGGTATACCGCGTCCGTTATCGGTAACTGTTAAATACCCGTCGGCATCAAGCGATACTTCGATAAAATTGGCATAGCCTGCAACAGCCTCGTCCATCGAGTTATCAATAACTTCTGCGAAAAGATGATGAAGTGCTTTACTGTCAGTGCCACCGATATACATTCCCGGACGCAAACGCACCGGTTCCAACCCTTCCAGCACACGGATAGATGAAGCATCATAGCTATCTTCTGCATCGGTTGTTACAGTCAAGGATTTCAACGTTTGTTTATCTTTTTTTTCGAGATTCGCTTTTTTTGAAACGCCATCGGAAAGTTCTTTTGCCGTTTCTGTATTGCTTTGCAAATTTCCAAAAAGATCGTTATGTTTCTCGTCCATCGGTGTCGATTATCTATCCTAGGATTTATCTGAAGTTCAATTTGTACGAATCGTTCTATTTTTGCATATATGATGCGAAAAAGCGAGAATGTTCGTGTTCTGTTCGCAAGACTTTCAATTAAAATAAAATCATGTAAAAGATCTACATCAAGGGGTTTGTTTGCGGAATGCAAAGATGACAACAGTCACAGTAATTAGTCCGGTTTATAATGAAGGAAAAGGAATTGCGATTTTTGTCGACGAAGTCGCACGAGTATTTTCTAAACTTGAATATGATTTGACGATTATACTTGTCGACGACGGGTCTAAGGACACAAGCTGGTCGGACTTACAACAAATTATTCCTGAAAAATTCCGAATTCAGGGTATTCGGCTTGCAAAAAACTTTGGCAAGGAATCGGCAATCGCAGCTGGCCTTTCTTTGGCAGATAGTGACGTTGTCATAACGATTGACTGTGATTTGCAGCATCCACCGGAGTTGATGTCCAAAATGCTTGAATTGTGGGAAGAGGGGGCCGAAATTGTTTCGGCTGTGAAAGAGAAGAGACAACAAGAATCGTGTTTGGATCGCTTGGCAGCGGCAAGCTTTTATAAAATTTTTCACTGGATAACCGAAAATGATATTGGCGGAACGAGTGATTTTATTTTGCTTGACCGAAAAGTAGCAGATGCACTGAAATCACTACCGGAAAAGCTTTTCTTTTATCGAGGTGTTGTGCAATGGCTCGGTTTCAAGCAGGTAAGTGTTTCTTTTGTTCCTAAAAATCGTGAAATTGGGAAAAGCGGTTGGTCATTTTGGAAAAAACTGCGTTTAGCCATAGATTCGCTAACGGGTTTTTCAGCAAAGCCTCTTGTTTTCATCTGGTTTATGACTTTCTTGTTTGTGTTATTTTCTTTAGTTGTTGGTGGTGACGCTGTCATCTCTAAAATTATCGGGAAATCGGTCAGTGGTTTTTCAACTTTGATCCTTGTCATTTTGATTACCGGTGTTGCGGTGCTCTCTTGCTTATGTGTTTTGTCGGCATATATCCGTCAAATTTTTTATGAAGTAAAAAGTCGTCCGCGTTTTCTGATCAGTCAAAAAATAAATCTGGGAGGCGGAGAAGATTCCAAGAACAGGAAAGCGCGAAAATGACACTTTTCTGCTTGTTTAATGCGGACGACTTTGCTGTTGATCGCGGCTGCTCGAGCGCAATCGTTACAGCACTAGAAAAAGGTCGGCTACAGGGCACCAGTGTTCTTGCCGGCGGTGAAGACCAATCAAGCTACGAAGCTTTAGATAAAACAGGTTGCAAGTTTATCAATACACATCTCAACCTTCTTGAGGGTCGATCTCTTTCAGAAGGAGGGAGTGCGTTCGGATTGACCAGTGAAGATGGCTTTTTTTGTTTGTCACTGGGGCAATTGATAAAAAAACTTTATTTTTCTTCTAAGAAAAAGTTGTTACAAGAATGGATATTCAAAGAATTTTGCCAGCAAATTGAATTCGTCAATAACTGTTTTAGTGATAGGCAAATAAGGCTCGACGGTCATCTTCATATCCACATATTGCCGCCATTAAGACCAGTGATCGAAGAGCTTTTAAAAAAATATCCGGTTTCCTACATCCGCACACCATTGGAACTTGGATATAAGAGGCGGTCAAATATTGTCGATAATATCAAAGGAAATTTGCGCCGGCAATTATTGGCTTTTTGGGCAAAAGATACGAGAGTTTTAGTGAGTCGCTATCAGGTGCCCACTTCGGACTTTTTTTTAGGAGCGACTGCGAGTTGCAACCTCGCTTTGGATGATATTGATAAGGGGTTGGCGTTGATATCAAGCAAAACGTCAGATCGCAATGTGACTATCGAGATAATGACACACCCGGTTAATAACGAAGTTTCGGAAAGCAATTTTTATAAAGATAGCCGGTATCGTCTGGCTCATATGACAACTGAACGGCAAAAAGAACTTGAATTATTATTATCGGATGATCTTTTGGAGATCATGAGAAAATATAACGCTGTTTTTGTTGAATAATTCAAATAGAAATATCAGCCTATTTCATGCTTTTTTAAAAAATACAAAATGGTTTAAAAAATAATTGGCGAAAAGTCCTGCTAACGATCCGGCCGCAATAGCCAGGAATAAAGTCAATGGCGTAACATTGCCGGAGCTTTTTAACACAGTCATGCTCGCGCAGTAATTGAGCACACCGCCGATGGCTGCAAGCCCCATATAACTTCCCCAACCTTTCAGATTTTTGAAACGCGCTTCCCGACCTCGAAATGATATACGACTGTTGAATATCCAAGTGAAAGTAGCTGCAACAATAAATGCGCACGCTCTGGCAATCCATAGATTTAGACCAGATGTCTGTAATATCCAAAGAGTAAAAAAATCGATCCAGAATGCGATTGATCCGGAACATAAAAACAGCACAAACGACCTGTGATTCTTATAAATGTCCAAAACAACTTCATTCACATCCAAGCGTCGGGTCATTGGGTATCATCCCCGGTATTTTCATTATAATCGCTTAGGCACATATTTTTGCGTCCAAGCGAAATAAAAAGAAATTCGTCCAGGTCGAATATTCGATAATTCATAGTGTTGATATCAGGCAGCCGATTTTGGTTACATAATTCCGTAACCAGTTGAGCGGCGAGCCGCGTATTAGATATCATTTTTATGTTGTTATATCCGAATTCTTTTAATTGCGATGATAAGAGCCAGTCACTACCATGAGGTATCATCACCGCAATAAGGCGCATTCTTTCGGCAGTATCTTTTATGTAAGAAGATGTTCCCAATCCGCCCAGAATGTAAATGGGCTTCTCGGGAGGAAACGATTCTAAAGATGTAGCGATACGGTATAAGTAATAACGGTTCAAATCATTTTGAATCCTGACTGCGCTATTCAAAATATAGCTAAAAACAAGCGGAAATAGCAGGAAAAAGCCGATTATTCCCCAAGTTGCTTTTGTATTTGCAAAAGTAAGAGTACCCCCTTGATTTTCTAGCTTTTGTAAACGCGTGACAAATTGAATGAGAAGAAAAAGAACGCAAACAGAAAAGAAGATAGATTGGGGCATAACCCTCGGTGGGATGCCGCTGTCACCTACGATTCCATACAACACACCAAGCGAAATGGGTAGCATGAATAAATAAGCGATCGAGCAGATTGCCGCTCTCAAAACCGGTTTATCGAAGTGCGTATCGCGATAAAAGTGAAGTTGAATTTGTGCAAAACCGACGCAAATAGCTATGCCATACAATATTTTACCGGTTGTTGACAAAAAGCCGAAATAACGTGAAAAAACATTTTCAGTCGTCACTGCAATGTAGTGAGCTGCACCTTTCGAACTTTGAAAGATAAATTGGCCCTTCACCGCAGCATATTCATCGATAAATATTTTATCAAAAAAATAAAAGAAAACCGTGATTAATGCAGCAAAGATAACTGACTTTATGAAATATCTAATTGCAATGCTGATTTTTCTACCACGGTAAATATCAAATAGTGTTTCTACTAAAACAAGAATAATAAACATATTGATATAGGATTGGTAAAATCCCATAGAAATGAAGCAAAATATCGCAGATTTTATTTTTGAATTTTTGTAGTAGGCCCATCCCAACAAACTGCATGTCAATCCCATCGCCATTATCACACAATCAAAACGATAAAGATATGCAGCGAGTAGAAATGGATTGAAGATATATGCGACGAGCAGAGCCGCAGTTACCGCGTTAAACGGAATTGAACGGATCTTTAAACATAGACACGCTGATACGATAGTTAAACATAACGCAATGATAAGAAAAAAGGGGGATGAATCCGGCATCCATTGCCAATCAGCAGAAAGAAAGAATGCCAAAACGTCAGCAAATGGTCGTCCATATTCGCTCCATCCCGGAGTTTGACTAACAAGCCTTTCAAAATCATCTCTATAATAATAATTACTTAGTATGAGAGGAAAATAAAATAAAAGCGTGGCAATAATTGCCGTGATATAAAATTTCTTCTGGTCTGTATTCTCGCAGATCATTTTGTTGCAACCTAAGGTTTTACAGAAATTGTGGCGCCAAATATTCTTTCAAACGTTTGTCTCAGGACAATGTCAACATCTGCCATGGTGACGGGCAGACCAAGATCAACAAAACTAGTCACACCATGATCCGATATCCCGCAAGGAACAATTCCAGCATAATGTGACAAATTCGGTTCAACGTTTAACGCAATCCCATGAAAACTTACCCACTTGCGCAAACGTATTCCTATTGCCGCAATCTTGTCTTCCGCCGGCTCGTTTTTAATTGTCGACGGCCGGTCGGGACGCACAACCCACACGCCCACGCGATCTTCCCGACGTTCACCTTTGATATTGAATTCGGCCAGAGTTTGGATGATCCATTCTTCCAACGCCCCTATAAAAGCACGGACATCTTCTTTGCGACGTTTCAGGTCAAGCATGACATAAATTACACGTTGTCCTGGTCCATGATAGGTAAATTCTCCCCCACGTCCGGTTTGATAAACCGGAAACCGGTCAGGTGTTAAAAGATCACTTTTTTTGGCGCTTGTACCGGCCGTGTATACAGGCGGGTGCTCCAATAACCAAATTCGTTCACGAGCGTCTCCGGAAGCTATTCTGGCAATTCTCTTTTCCATTTCTTCGAGAGCAAACGGATATAGAACTAGCTCGTCGCTTATGACCCATTCTACGGGCGGGGAAGCTTTTGTCGGTAAAAAATGGTGATCTAGGTTTTGTCGGATTATATTGTTCATCATATCCAGCCGCGAAAAATTTTTCCACGATAATTTATTAGCCTATGAAACTTAAATCAAGGAATTAGATAGTCGGAGATTGAAGGATTAGGACAATAGAGTGAATTGTAATATGTTAAAAATTATTAATTTTTAAATTTACTCTCTAATTATAACAAGGTAATTTAATAAAATGTAAATAATAATTCATATAATTTATATTATTGGAAATATTAATAGAATTTAGAATATACCATAGAATATATTTTAAATTCAAGAAATACATAAGTTTAAATGTGTTCTTTAACGTTACAGAAAAATATCTGAATTGATCAAACAGTTTTTCCTGTAAAGCGTTTTTTCCGGTTTGCAAATCGGAATATAGAATACCACAAATGTGAAGCCTGGTTGCTTCAACGGACGAGGTTAGACGAGGAAGGTGCAATATCATAATTAGTGTTACGGTTGGCAAAAAAACAAACCGTTGGCGTACAACTGCTTAATATTAATTCGTACCGACACTGCGATCTCTGTTTACCAAATTCGGGTTTATTCTATCTATAAATTTAATGAAAAAGTTGGTGTTTTTTATGAATAACGATATAAGAGCCGAGAGCAAAGAATAAGCCCATGACAATGAATAAAATTGGAGTGGGGGCACAGGCTTGATAGCGTAGCAAACTATCTTGAAACAAACATACGGACAATAACGAATATCTGAAAGACAAATAAAGAGTTATCAGAGTTCAACAATATGGTCAGGCAATTCGTTATCTATATGGCTGCTTTCCGGAAAATAGCACGTTAGTATTTCACCAGACTTTTTTATCGCTTCCAAAAAAGCTTCGGTAAGTTCTCTATTTCGTGCCTTTTCCATCATGCCTTTAACGATCGCGTTCCATGTTTCCGGTGGTACTTTTTCCGAAATCTTTGTGTCAGCTATAACCTCGGCATAATGTTCCGCTTCTGAAATAAACAAGAGAATCCCGGTACGTTTTTTTGTCCGGTTGATATTTTGCGCCAGAAATTGACGCATAGCATTTTCGTGACAAATACGATTTTTAATCGAAGCGGGAGTTATTGCCAATCTTAAAGCCGGAATAATGGACAGATAGAATAAGCCTAAAAGATGTATGGTAAGAAAAATTGACGCGAAATAATGAAGCGGAATGTCATACCGCCAAAAACGCAGACAATAAGCAACTATGATCGAACAGAAAAAGACAAAGACAGTCCACATAAAAAACGAAATAATAAAATAGCTGTCGCTTCCTTTTGTAAATACAGCAAAAATTTCACCGCTGGTTGTTTTTTCGGCAGAATGAATTGCAGCGCTGATTCTATCGCGTTCAATCACATCCGATAAAGCCTGTTTATCCATTGATATTACCATCTTCCTGATGCGCCTCCGCCGCCAGACGAACCACCGCCGCCTCCGAATCCTCCATCGAAGCCGCCAGATCCCCCGCCGAAACCTCCTCCGAATCCTCCACCGCGACCCGATCCGAGAAACCAAAGTACAAAGACGATACCGAGCCAGCGATAGCGTCCAGGGCCAACTTTCGTTCCGAAAATTGAAGCCAGTATCGGAAGTACGACAAAGATGAAAAACACAATGAAAGTTATGGCATTGGCTATTAAATCCTGTTTTTGCTGCTGCTCGATCTTCTCCTGTTCGATTTGCTGGTAAGCTTTTATCCGGGAATCAAAGTCGGCTTTACTCCCTGTTAGAATGTCTTCGATTGCGTTGACGCCTTCACTTATTCCCCTATCAAAATTCCCATTCCTGAAATTTGGTATGATTATCGCATTAATAACAGTTGAAGACAGAGCGTCTGTAAGTATCGCTTCCAGTCCATATCCAACTTCAATTCGTACTTCCCGTTCATTCGGCGCTACTACCAATAGTACGCCGTTGTTTATTTGCTTTTGCCCCAAAGCCCAATGTCTGAATAAGCCGTTTGCATAAGTTTCTATATCGTAGCCGTAAAGGCTAGGAAGAGTGGCTACAACGATCTGGTCACCCGTCTTTTGCTCAAGTGACGCTAGCTTGGTACCAAGAGATGTTTTTGTTTCAGGACTAAGTAAATGCGCATTGTCGACGATGCGATTCGATAGTTCGGGGAAATTCAAGCCACCTGAAGAGGCATTGGATAAAGTCCAAACAGAACTAAAGGCCAATATTATGAAGAAAATTATCCTTATGAAAACTGGCCTAGGTAAAAGAATCATTTGTTGAACTCAACCTTGGGGGCTTTTTCGGCGGCCTCTTCGATTGAAAATGTGGGCATTGGTTTTGCATCACGATACCATAACCACGTCCATATCATAGTCGGCATCGTCTTGAGAGCTGTGTTATAGACACGCACTGCTTCGATATAATCTCGTCTTGCTACCGCAATGCGATTCTCGGTCCCCTCAAGCTGCGATTGTAATGCAAGAAAATTCTGATTCGCTTTTAGATCAGGATAGTTTTCAGCAACAGCCATCAAGCGGGACAATGCTCCCGTCAGATTGGACTGATTATTGATAAATTGTTGCATAGCTTCGGGGTTGTTGAGCATATCGGCGTTGATATTTGTTTGCGTTGCTTTCGCACGCGCCTCTACAACGCCGGTCAACACAGCCTGTTCATGTTGAGCATATCCCTTAACGGTTTCGACAAGGTTTGGAATCAGATCGGACCGCCGTTGATATTGATTTAATACTTCACTCCAAGCGGCATGTGCTTTTTCCTCATTGGTTGGAATTGTATTGAAACCGCAGCCTGCCAATACTGGAAGAAAAAGAGAGATCAATAAAAAGATAAAAGGCAATTTGACCGAATTTCGGTCGTCAACGAGATGAACGGCTTGCATAAAATCTTCTCCGAATATGAACACCATATTGATGCAGATAGGAAAAACTTCCCCTTCGGAAAGAGCTTTTGAAAAATTTTATGGCTTTTTTTTGAGACATTACGAACGACTCGTAAAAATTCACCCTTTAAATTGGTTAAAACCGGAAAATTGTTGAGTCTTACTGCATCACAGTACGAATGGTCCTGACAGAGCGCATTAACTGCAACGGTACCCCTTTGATAGCGAGACAGTCAGGTTATGATTCACCACTTCGTCGTGTATTGAAATGCTATGGAGATACGTGGAAACAGCTTACATGCGGAAAAAGTTATCCTGTTGACCTCGCTGTTATTATATCAGTTACCTTCATTAAGGAGTTGGAAAGTCACCAGAGACCGACAGTCATTACAACATGACGAGGGGGGGCAGGAATTCAATTAGGTGCGACAAACGATACAATTTTCCAAACGTCTGCGCTCAATAGATTTGATAAGCCAGTTAGTAAAAGGATGAAAATGGAGAATGGTAGGCGATGAGAGACTCGAACTCCCGACATCCTCGGTGTAAACGAGGCGCTCTACCAGCTGAGCTAATCGCCCGCCGTTACCGTGGGTTGGTAACAACTGACGCACTCTTTAGGCAAAACTTTTGCTAAACGCAAGAGAAAGATGACACTTAAAATAGATTTTTTGCTTAATTTTTTTTGGCGACGCTGTTTTTCCACGTTTTTCGCGAAAAAAACAATTTTTGTGAAAAAACTATCTGCTTGTCGCTTGACAGATGCAAGCGAACACCTTAAACGACCGCACACAGTCACAATGACTGAACTGAAAAGTGCGCGGGTGTAGCTCAGTTGGTTAGAGCGCCGGCCTGTCACGCCGGAGGTCGCGGGTTCGAGTCCCGTCACTCGCGCCATTTTTCAGATGGCTATTTTAGCTGATCATGGCTAATGTTTGACTTTTTGTTTAGATAGTCAAAGCCTTCGTTTTATTCTTTATTGCTCCCCCCTGATTTTTGATTAAACTTTTAATAGGTATGAGTTTGTATTTGGCTCTCCTGATAGTGAACCTGATGTCGAATGGCATATGGTGGTATAATTTGTGCCATTTTGGTCCAAAAGTGACGTAAATATTATCGTTCGCTAAAACGTGACTGAATGAATAAAAGATGAATTGTTTGAATTTTAGAGCGGAATAATCGCTGTAAAAAATATCCCAATATATTGTTTTTCAATTATTTTTTTCAGAATTGATCACTGTTATACAAACCTATGCTTGTAAAACTCGTTCTGGATTTTGCACAACTTACGATTTTATGATAGCGTTTGCTATTGCGTAAGAGCGTTTGGTGGGGTAACGCTTAACGCAGATTTTATCGCACGGCATGCCCTTTAAGCTGCACGGGCGGGATTAACTTACAAGCCGGTTTTGCTACGTTTCAGGTAGACTCCGGTAGTGTTAGTTCAGCACCTTTTAAAGGCAGAAGTGGACCATGACCGATCTGATAAGTTCTTATTTGCCAGTATTGATTTTTATAATCGTGTCGGCGTTGATCGCCGGTATACTGTTGATAATGCCTTATATCGTGGCGTATCGTTCTCCCGATCCGGAAAAACTTTCAGCATATGAGTGCGGATTTAATTCCTTTGATGACGCACGTATGAAGTTTGATATTAGATTTTATCTGGTTTCCATTCTGTTTATTATTTTCGACTTAGAAGTTGCGTTTCTATTTCCTTGGGCTGTGTCAATCGATGCGGTCGGTATGTTCGGTTTTGTTTCTATGTTGGTGTTTTTGGCCGTATTGACCGTCGGCTTTATTTATGAGTGGAAAAAAGGAGCACTTGAATGGGATTGATTCATGACAATTCGACACTGGTTGCTCCCAAACCAAAAGGTATTATAGACCCGAATACGGGGAAATTGATCGGTTCGGATGACGAATTTTTCAATAATATCAGCGGTGAACTTTCGGATAAAGGTTTTCTGGTAACCTCTGTAGATGCACTTGTTACCTGGGCACGTACCGGTTCGTTGATGTGGATGAGCTTTGGCCTTGCGTGTTGCGCGATCGAGTTAATGCAATGCTCGATGCCGCATTATGATAATGAACGTTTTGGTTACGCTCCACGCGCCTCACCGCGCCAATCAGATGTGATGATGGTGGCAGGAACCTTGACAAACAAAATGGCACCGGCGTTGCGTAAGGTTTACGACCAGATGCCGGAACCTCGCTACGTTATTTCTATGGGCTCATGCGCCAATGGAGGAGGGTATTATCATTACTCGTATTCTGTTGTACGCGGATGTGACCGTATAGTGCCAGTTGATATCTATATTCCTGGTTGTCCTCCAACGGCAGAAGCTCTCCTTTATGGAGTTTTATTGCTGCAAAAAAAGATACGTCGCACCGGTTCTATTGAACGGTGAGGGGAGAGCAAGTGATGAATAGTGAAGCGCTTAAGGAATTGCAGTCTTATCTCGCAGAACGGTTGGAGAGTGTAATTGATGAGTCTGTTTTTGCTTATAATGAATTGACCATTGTAGCTAAACTTGACGCCATTACTGATGTCCTTTCCCTCCTTAAGGACGATTCACATTGTCAGTTTGTCGGTCTTGTCGACATTTGCGGTGTTGATTTTCCCGAGAGGGAAAAACGTTTCGACGTCGTTTATCATTTATTGTCTCCTCGTCATAATTTACGTTTGCGCGTAAAAGTACGCACCGACGAAGATACTCCCGTTCCTTCTGCGTGCAGTGTTTATCCGGGGGCGGAATGGTATGAGAGAGAAGCTTACGACATGTATGGCATCTTGTTTTCGGGCCATCCGGATTTGCGTCGTATTTTGACGGATTACGGCTTTGAAGGGCACCCCTTACGCAAGGATTTTCCGACGTCGGGTTTTGTCGAGTGTAGATATGATAATGAATTAAAACGGGTTATTTATGAGCCGGTTGTGCTTCGTCAGGAAATGCGAAATTTTGATTTCATGTCGCCTTGGGAAGGGACAGACTATGTATTGCCGGGCGACGAGAAGGCCAGAGGAGCAAAATGAAATTGCAGACGTGTTTCCCGGGCATAAGTAGTCGTGATTTTGGTCGAAAACCTATTACTGTAATAGACAGGGTAGTTGTTGAATTGCAGCAAGGTAAAGGAGCAGGCCGTGGCTGAGGTCAATGTCCGTAATTTCAATATAAATTTTGGTCCGCAACATCCTGCTGCGCACGGTGTTTTGCGTATGGTGCTGGAACTTGATGGAGAAATAGTCGAACGCGTCGATCCTCATATCGGGCTTCTCCATCGCGGCACCGAAAAGCTTATGGAAACAAAAACCTATTTGCAAGCGACACCATATCTTGATCGGTTGGATTATGTTGCTCCAATGAATCAGGAGCACGCGTTTGTGCTTGCAGTCGAAAAATTGCTTGGTATTGAAGTTCCAAAGCGCGGTCAGCTCATTCGCGTACTTTTTTCGGAAATCGGTCGTATTCTCAATCATTTATTGAATGTCACGACGCAGGCTATGGATGTAGGCGCTTTGACTCCGCCGCTCTGGGGGTTCGAGCAGCGCGAAAAACTTATGATTTTTTATGAGCGCGCCTGTGGAGCAAGGTTGCACGCGAATTATTTTCGTCCCGGCGGGGTGCATCAGGATTTGCCGGAAAAACTGGTTGAAGATATCGGAAAATTTATTGATCCCTTTCTAGTCGCTTTGGATAAGCTTGATGCTCTTGTTACTCCAAACCGTATTTTTAAACAACGCAATGTCGACATCGGTGTAGTCAAGATTGAAGATGCGTGGGTGCGTGGATTTTCAGGTGTGATGGTCCGGAGTGCCGGGGTTCCGTGGGATTTGCGGAAGAGCCAACCCTATGAATGCTATGACGAAATGGACTTTGATATTCCGGTGGGGAAAAATGGCGATTGTTATGATCGTTATTTGATCCGTATGGAAGAAATGCGCCAGTCTGCACGTATAATGCGTCAATGTGTAGAGCGTTTGTTAAGCACTGAAAAAGACGGTCCGGTTTTGGCAGAAGATCATAAAGTTACGCCGCCCAGAAGAGCGGCAATGAAAAGTTCAATGGAGTCTCTTATCCATCATTTCAAACTTTATTCTGAAGGTTTTCATGTTCCCGCGGGTGAGGTCTATGCTGCAGTAGAGGCACCTAAAGGTGAATTTGGCGTGTACCTTGTTTCGGAAGGTAAAAACAAGCCTTATCGTGTGAAATTACGTGCGCCTGGTTATGCGCATTTGCAAGCGATGGATTTTTTAACGCGTGGACATATGCTTGCGGATGTTACAGCAATCTTGGGTTCTATTGATATTGTTTTCGGGGAGGTCGATCGCTGATGACTGTGCGCCGTCTTGCCAATGAAGCCGTCCAACCTGCTTCTTTTTCCTTTAATAAAGAGAACTTGAAATGGGCAGAGAAGACTATTGCCAAATATCCTGAGGGACGACAGAGGTCTGCTGTCATCCCGTTATTGATGCGCGCTCAGGAGCAAGAAGGGTGGGTGACCCGTGCAGCAATAGAATATGTCGCGGATATGCTTTCAATGGCATATATTCGGGTTTTAGAAATAGTGACGTTCTATACGCAGTTCCAACTCAAACCTGTTGGTACAAGGGCGCATGTTCAAGTTTGCGGAACGACACCCTGCATGTTGAGAGGTGCCGGAGAACTGATCAAAGTTTGTAAAAACAAGATCAATGAAGCGCCTTTTGAAACCAACAAAGATGGTACGCTTTCCTGGGAAGAGGTTGAATGTTTGGGTGCTTGTGCAAATGCACCTATGGTTATGATCTTCAAGGATACTTATGAAGATTTAACACCGGAACGTCTGGAAGAAATCATTGATGCATTCGAGGCAGGCAAGGGTGCGTCTATTCCGGTTGGCCCGCAAAATGGTCGAAAAACATCCGAGCCGATTACGGGACTTACTTCATTGTTGGATGGTGACCAGAAAACAACAAAGAGGAAATCGTCCGCAAAAAAAGCGGACGAGTGAGTTATTGCTTGAGGTTAAACTGAGATATTGAATTAGGAAGACTATTAATAAATCAGTTTAAAAAAGTTGAGTAACGTATTGAAACAAAGGAAAAAGGTGAGAAATGCTGGCTGATAGTGATCGCATCTTCACCAATATATACGGTTTAAAGGACAAGTCTCTTAAAGGCGCGATGTCTCGTGGCTGTTGGGACGGTACAAAAGCCATCCTTGAAAAAGGACGCGACTGGATTATTAACGAGATGAAAGCATCCGGTTTGCGTGGGAGAGGTGGTGCCGGTTTTCCGACAGGCATGAAATGGTCGTTCATGCCTAAACAGGATGATGGGCGTCCGCACTATCTGGTTGTCAACGCAGATGAGTCAGAGCCCGGTACCTGTAAGGATCGCGAAATATTGCGTCACGATCCTCATACCTTGATTGAAGGATGCGTAATTGCAACCTTCGCTATGGGGGCGCATACTGCGTTTATTTACGTGCGCGGTGAATATATCCGCGAACGCGAGGCCTTACAGGCAGCAATTGATGAATGCTATGATGCCGGGCTTCTCGGTAAAAAAACAAAACACGGTCATGCTTGCGATATTATCGTTCACCATGGCGCAGGTGCCTACATTTGCGGTGAAGAAACGGCACTTCTTGAAAGTCTGGAAGGTAAGAAAGGACAACCGCGTCTGAAGCCACCTTTTCCTGCCAATATGGGCGTTTATGGCTGCCCCACAACGGTGAACAATGTTGAATCAATTGCGGTTTCGCCGACGATTTTGCGTCGCGGGGCGTCGTGGTTCTCTTCTTTCGGTAGGCCTAACAATGTCGGGACGAAGTTGTTTATGTTCTCCGGACATGTCAATACGCCATGCGTTGTAGAAGAGAGCTTGGGACTAACCTTTCGCGAATTGATAGAAAAACACGCTGGCGGAATTCGCGGCGGTTGGGATAATCTTTTGGCAGTTATTCCGGGTGGCGCATCCTGCCCCGTTGTTCCGGGCGAGAAAATGCCTGAAGCAATCATGGATTTTGACGGCATGAAAGCCATAGGTTCATCGTTTGGTACCGGTGGTGCAATTGTAATGGATAAATCAACAGATATTATCAAGGCGATCTGGCGTATTTCCGCATTCTTCAAACATGAAAGTTGCGGACAATGCACACCGTGCCGTGAGGGTACCGGCTGGATGATGCGGCTTTTGGGACGTATGGTTGAGGGCAGGGCACAAAAGCGTGAAATCGACCTTTTGTTCGATGTTTCAAAACATGTTGAAGGACATACGATTTGTGCTTTGGGCGATGCTGCGGCTTGGCCGGTTCAAGCGTTGATCAGAAATTTCCGTCCGGAAATTGAAAAACGCATTGATGATTATACTCGTAATGCTGTTCAAAGTAAGAATATTGCTTTGGAAGCAGCCGAATAAAAGACGGATTGAAGTTTTAAGGTTAAGCGGTTTTTCCGCGGACTGGAATAACAATGGCGAAGATCAAAATTAACGGAAAAGAGATCGAAGTACCGGATCACTATACGCTTCTTCAGGCTGCAGAGGCAGCGGGCGCAGAGGTTCCACGGTTCTGCTTTCACGAACGTCTTTCGGTCGCTGGCAATTGCCGCATGTGCCTTGTTGAAGTGAAGGGGGGACCGCCCAAGCCAACAGCATCCTGCGCGATGGGTGTCCGCGATTTGCGTCCGGGTCCTAATGGCGAACCACCGGAAATGTTTACCAATACACCGATGGTAAAAAAAGCTCGTGAAGGAGTTATGGAATTTCTCCTTATCAATCACCCGCTTGATTGTCCTATTTGTGATCAGGGTGGCGAATGTGACCTGCAAGATCAGGCCATGGCTTATGGTCATGATTTTTCGCGTTATAAAGAGGATAAGCGGGCCGTCGAAAACAAGTACATTGGTCCTTTGGTTAAAACGGTGATGAATCGTTGTATTCACTGTACAAGATGTGTTCGTTTTACGACAGAAGTTGCCGGTATATCCGAACTCGGATTAATAGGACGTGGTGAAGACGCGGAGATTACAACCTATCTTCAACAGGCAATGACGTCCGAATTGCAGGGCAATGTCATTGATCTTTGTCCTGTCGGCGCATTGACATCTCGCCCTTACGCATTTCATGCCCGTCCGTGGGAACTCACAAAGACGGAAACGATTGATGTAATGGACGCATTGGGCAGTGCCATTCGTGTAGATACGCGTGGTCGTGAAGTCATGCGTATTATGCCCCGTGTCAACGATGATATTAACGAGGAGTGGATTTCGGATAAAACCCGCTTTATTTGGGATGGTTTGCGTACTCAGCGGCTTGACCGGCCTTATGTTCGTAAAGGCGGAAAATTGGTTGAGGCAAGTTGGGGCGAGGCATTTTCGGCAATAAAATCGGCTATCGATTTTGCGTCTCATGATAAGATCGGTGCTGTTGCAGGAGATTTTGCTACCGTCGAAGAGATGTATGCACTGAAACTGCTGTTGAAATCGCTAGGTTCGTCAGCCGTTGATTGTCGGCAGGACGGAAGTGTTTCCTCAAGCGTGACGGGGCGTTCTTCATATATTTTCAATCCGACAATTGCCGGCATTGAAGATGCTGATGCATTGTTGATCATTGGCTCCAATCCGCGATTTGAGGCGGCCGTAATGAATGCGAGAATCCGCAAGCGTGAACGGCAAGGCAATTTCCCGATTGGTCTTATCGGAGACAAGTTGGATTTGCGTTATCCTTACACCTATCTTGGTGCAGGCTCTGATACGCTATCGCAATTGCTTGATGGTAAGAACGAGTTTTTCGAAGTTTTGAAAAAAGCTGAAAAACCGTTAATTCTAGTCGGACAAGCTGCATTGGTGGGGCAAAACGGCGAAGCAATATTGAACGCGATCTCAAAGCTTTGTGACGAAGTCGGAGCATTGTCGGATACATGGAACGGTTTGGGTATTTTGCAAACCGCAGCGTCACGTGTTGGTGGGCTGGATATCGGCTTTTCATCCAATCTCGGCGCTGAAGATATCGTCAAGTCATCCGAGGTGTTATTCCTTCTTGGAGCAGACGAGATAAATCTTGATCAAAAGAAAGGATTTGTCATCTATATCGGTAGCCATGGTGACAATGGTGCGCAAAACGCCGATGTCATTTTGCCAGCTTCGGCCTATACGGAAAAATCAGGTATTTATGTCAATACCGAGGGCCGTGTGCAGATGACTGCGCGTGCTGCATTTGCACCAGGCGAAGCCAAGGATGATTGGGCGATTATCAGAGCCTTATCAGAAGTTCTGGAACATAAGTTGCCGTTTGATTCACTTGCTGACTTACGCAAAAACCTGTTCGAAAATTATCCGCATATGGCCAATATAAACGCCATCAAAGCGGGTGATTACAAAGAGGTAGAAAAGCTCGGTTCGCATCCTGTCAAACTTGGCAAGCAAGCTTTTTCGTCTTTGATAAAAGATTTTTATTTGACTAACCCTATTGCCCGCGCGTCGGCGGTAATGGCTGAGTGTTCAGCCCTAGCAAAAGCTCGACTGACAGAAGCGGCAGAATGAAAGTAGAGAGGAAAAATAAAGACAATGGGTGATTTCTTTATGACCTGGCTGCTTCCCCTGCTGATTATTGTCGGCAAAGCGCTGCTACTTTTGGTGGTTTTATTGATTATCATTGCCTATCTGCTTTATGCAGATAGAAAAATCTGGGCAGCAGTCCAGTTGCGTCGGGGTCCAAATGTTGTCGGGCCTTGGGGGCTGTTCCAGTCATTTGCAGACTTGATCAAGTTCGTCGTCAAGGAGCCAATTATCCCGGCAGGCGCAAATAAGGGTGTATTTTTGCTTGCACCTTTTATTTCTTCAACATTGGCATTGTCTGCTTGGGCAGTGGTGCCGGTCAGTGAAGGTTGGGCAGTTGCAAGTTTAAACATCGGGCTATTGTATATTTTGGCTATATCATCCCTTGAAGTTTATGGCGTTATCATGGGAGGGTGGGCTTCCAACTCGAAATATCCTTTTCTTGGCGCTTTGCGTTCGACTGCCCAGATGGTTTCATATGAGGTTTCGATAGGCTTCGTTCTGGTTACCGTCATTCTGGTGAGTGGTTCACTTGATCTGACAACTATTGTCAATGGTCAGAAAGCCGGCCTTGGTACAAATATCGGATTGCCGTTCAATACATTCCTTGATTGGAATTGGTTGGCGCTGTTTCCGATGTTCATCATCTTCTTCATCTCTGCCTTGGCTGAGACCAATCGTCCACCGTTCGATCTGGTTGAAGCAGAATCCGAACTTGTTGCCGGCCATATGATTGAATATTCCTCGACGCCTTATATGCTGTTCTTCCTTGGCGAATATGTAGCAATCGTCCTTATGTGCGCATTGACTACAATTCTTTTCCTTGGTGGTTGGCTGCCTCCGCTTGATGTTTGGTGGCTCAATTGGGTTCCGGGAATTATCTGGTTTGTATTGAAGGTTTGCTTCGTTTTCTTCTGGTTCGCCATGGTTAAAGCATTCGTTCCCCGTTATCGCTACGACCAGTTGATGAGATTGGGATGGAAAGTATTTCTTCCGATTTCATTGGCAATGGTGGTTATTACGGCGGCCTATTTGAAATTCGTAAGTTTTAGTTGAGGGTGAGGAATATGTCTGGTCTTTTTCAAGCAGCCAAGTCACTTCTTCTGATAGAATTCTGGAGTGCATTCTGGCTTTCCATGCGCCAGTTCGTCGCTCCGAAGCCGACGATCAACTATCCTTACGAAAAGGGAGTCGTATCTCCACGGTTTCGTGGCGAACATGCTTTGCGCCGTTATCCCAACGGTGAAGAGCGTTGCATTGCTTGTAAGCTTTGCGAGGCTATCTGTCCGGCACAGGCAATTACTATCGAGGCTGGTCCTCGTCGTAATGATGGTACACGCCGAACAGTGCGTTACGATATTGATATGGTAAAATGTATTTACTGCGGGTTTTGTCAGGAAGCTTGTCCGGTGGAAGCTATTGTTGAAGGACCGAACTTCGAATTTGCGACTGAAACCCGGGAGGAGCTTTATTATGACAAAGAAAAATTACTTTCGAATGGTGATCGTTGGGAACGCGAAATAGCAAGAAATATTGCTATGGACGCACCCTATCGGTGAGTTTGGAAAAATCTTGCAGTTGCGTTCATTGACGCGACAAAATTTAAATCGACGTAAATATTTTGCGTCAACGTGTTTGGTTTAACTTAGGGGAAACCAATGTTAACAGGTATAGCAGCGGCATTCTTTTATTTGTTCGCTTTCATTATGCTGGCAAGCGCAGTTCTGGTCGTTGCCGCGCGTAATCCGGTGCATTCGGTCTTGTTCTTAATTCTGGCATTTTTTAATGCGGCAGCGTTGTTTATCCTGACCGGTGCGGAATTTCTTGGTCTAATTCTGCTGGTTGTTTATGTGGGTGCAGTTGCTGTTTTATTCTTGTTCGTCGTAATGATGCTTGATGTGGATTTCGCCGAGCTTAAAAGAGGTGCGCTGAAATATGCACCGATTGGCGCTTTGATCGGAATTATTATCGCTGTCGAATTGATAGTCGTTTTTGCAAGTTCGCATTTTTCACCGAACTTGGCCGAGCACGTAACCGAGCCGATGCCGAGTTTAGCGGAACGTACAAATACGCAGGCGTTGGGTGATATCCTCTATACCGATTACGTTTTCTACTTCCAGCTTGCCGGGCTCGTTTTGCTCGTGGCAATGATCGGAGCGATCGTTTTGACATTACATCATCGCTCGGGCGTAAAAAGGCAGTCGATTGCAAAACAAGTTGCACGGATGCCCGAAGATACACTCGAAATTAAAAAAGTTGAATCTGGTAAAGGTATTTAACGGGAAGAATAATATGCACATTGAAATTGCTCACTATCTGACCGTTTCTGCATTGTTGTTCACAATTGGTGTCTTTGGCATTTTTCTGAACAGAAAAAACGTCATTATTATTTTGATGTCGATTGAGCTCATATTGCTTTCAGTCAATTTGAATTTTGTGGCCTTCTCTTCGGTTTTACACGACCTCGTAGGGCAAGTATTTGCGCTTTTTGTGTTAACCGTCGCCGCAGCGGAAGCCGCGATCGGCTTGGCTATTCTGGTTGTATTCTATCGTAATCGCGGTTCGATTGCGGTTGAAGATGTTAACGTGATGAAAGGCTGACGCGTTATGTTTTACGCTATTGTCTTCCTACCAATTCTGGGCTTTTTTATTGCCGGATTAGGTGGAAAAACGTTGGGTGCTCGCGCCGCCGAACTCGTTACTTGCACCTTTATGGTTATCGTCGCTATTTTGTCATGGATAGCGTTTTTCGATATAGCCTTGGGGACAGGTAAAACTGTTGATATACCGATCTTTCATTGGATTTTGGTCGGAGGATTGCAGTTTGACTGGGCACTTCATATTGATGCTCTCACAGCTGTTATGTTGATTGTCGTCAATTCAGTATCGGCATTGGTTCATATATATTCGATCGGATATATGCATTCCGATCCCTCTCGCCCAAGATTTTTTGCCTATCTGTCGTTTTTCACCTTCATGATGTTGATGCTTGTAACCTCGAACAACCTCGTGCAGTTGTTCTTCGGGTGGGAAGGTGTTGGCCTTGCGTCATATCTGCTCATTGGCTTCTGGTACCAACGGCCTTCTGCATGTGCTGCGGCAATCAAGGCATTTGTGGTCAACAGGGTAGGTGATTTCGGGTTCCTTATCGGTGTCTTCAGTATTTTTGTCCTGTTCAAATCAGTTAATTTCAACACGATTTTTGCAAGAGCGGCCGATCCGAGTTTCGTCGAACATATGACTTTCCTGAGTTGGCCGGTGAACGGCGATACAGCGATAACAGTTGCTTGTATTTTCCTGTTTATCGGTGCAATGGCTAAATCAGCCCAGTTTTTCCTGCATACGTGGTTGCCGGACGCTATGGAAGGCCCGACGCCCGTTTCTGCACTTATTCACGCGGCAACGATGGTTACAGCCGGTATCTTTATGGTATCCCGTATGTCGCCGATTTTCGAACTTGCACCCACCACACAGACACTTATCGTTATAATCGGAGCTACAACAGCATTTTTCGCTGCTACTGTCGGGTTGGTACAAAACGATATCAAGAAGGTCATTGCCTATTCTACATGCTCCCAACTTGGATATATGTTCGTTGCTCTGGGTGTCGGTGCATATAGTGCCGGTGTATTCCACCTCTTCACACACGCATTTTTCAAGGCGCTGCTGTTCCTCGGAGCAGGTTCCGTTATTCATGCGGTCTCAGACGAACAGGACATGCGCAAGATGGGTGGGCTAAGGAAATATATTCCGACAACTTACTGGATGATGGTTATCGGGACATTGGCACTTACGGGTGTGGGTATTCCCGGCACAGTCTTCGGTACGGCCGGTTTCTTCTCGAAAGATGGTATTATCGAAGCTGCATTTGCATCGCATAACGTGGCGAGTGGATATGCCTTCTGGCTTCTGGTTATTGCAGCACTCTTCACCAGTTTCTATTCTTGGCGTTTGATTTTTATGACTTTTCATGGAAAACCGCGGGCAACGGCCGACATCATGCATCACGTGCATGAATCGGGACCTGTGATGATTGTTCCGCTCATTATTTTGGCAATCGGTGCAATTTTCGCGGGTGTAATATTCCAACCGTATTTCTCTGGTGAACTCTATGATGCTTTCTGGAAAGGAGCATTGTTTACAGGATCTGAAAACCATATCCTGCATGCAGTTCACTCTGTTCCGGCATGGGTAAAATGGTCTCCATTTATTGTGATGGTAGTCGGTTTCGTATTGGCTTATCTCTTCTACATTGTTTCAACCGCAATACCGAAAGCGTTGGCTAATGCGTTTCCTTTCCTCTACCGTTTTCTACTCAATAAATGGTACTTTGATGAACTCTATAACGTAGTGTTTGTCCGTTCCGCTTTTGCAATCGGTCGTTTCTTCTGGAAGGTCGGTGACGGAAAAATTATTGACGGCCTTGGCCCGAATGGCGTCGCGGCCCGTGTTGTAGACATAACCAATAAGGTGGTTCGTATGCAGACTGGGTATCTGTATCATTACGCATTTGCGATGCTGATCGGTATCGCTGCGCTCATCACCTGGATGATGATCGGGAGCTTAAATTGATGACCGACTGGCCTATTCTTTCTACGGTCACATTTTTGCCGCTTGTTGGCGTTGTTCTGATCCTTTTGATCAAGGACGATGGTGAAACAGCAAAACGCAATATTCGTAATGTGGCGCTTTTTACGACTCTGTTCGTATTTGTATTGTCCCTGATTATCTGGGCAGGTTTCGACAACAGCAATTCTGGCTTCCAGATGGAAGAGAAGATCAGCTGGCTTGGTGGCGGCATCAACTATCATATGGGCGTTGACGGAATTTCGGTTTTATTCGTTGTTCTGTCGGGCTTCTTGATGCCGTTCTGTGTTTTGGCAAGCTGGGAAACAGTCAAGGATCGCCTTAAAGCTTATATGATTGCTTTTCTGCTCCTTGAAGTTGCCGTTGTAGGTGTCTTCTGTGCACTTGACGCAGTGTTGTTCTATGTTTTCTTTGAAGGCAGCTTAATACCGATGTTCATTATCATCGGTGTTTGGGGCGGCCCTAGACGCGTTTACGCAAGCTTGAAATTTTTTCTATACACCTTTCTCGGTTCGGTGTTGATGCTGGTTGCGATTATGGTGATGTATTGGCAAGCCGGTACACTCGATATTCCAACGCTTCTGCACTATAAATTTCCTGCGCATATGCAATTCTGGTTATGGTTCGCATTCTTCGCTTCATTTGCTGTGAAGCTACCTATGTGGCCGGTTCATACATGGTTGCCGGATGCGCACGTTGAAGCACCGACTGCCGGATCGGTTATTTTGGCAGGCATTCTTCTAAAACTTGGCGGCTATGGTTTTATACGTTTTTCGTTGCCAATGTTTCCGGTTGCTTCTGCAGATTTGGCACCATTTGTTTTCACGCTTTCGCTTATTGCAATTATCTACACCTCGCTCGTTGCTCTTGTTCAGGAAGATATGAAAAAGCTGATTGCTTATTCTTCGGTTGCGCATATGGGTTATGTAACGATGGGTATTTTTGCTGCGAACGAGCAAGGTATCGAGGGTGCCATTTATCAAATGCTTTCTCATGGCATCGTATCTGCCGCACTGTTTCTGTGCGTTGGCGTCATTTATGACCGCATGCACACAAGAGAGATCGCTGCGTTTGGTGGCCTTGCCAACAATATGCCAAAATACGCCGTCGCTTTCATGGTCTTCACAATGGCGAATATAGCACTGCCCGGAACATCCGGTTTTCTCGGTGAATTTCTGACTTTGATCGGCGTATTCCAGGTCAATAGTTGGGTTGCGGTCATTGCAACGACCGGTGTCATTTTGTCGGCGTCTTATGCTCTCTATCTCTATCGTCGTGTTATCTTTGGAAAACTCGACAAAGAAAGCTTGAAGACGCTTCTTGATTTATCGCCGCGGGAGAAATTCATTCTCTATCCGATGATTATTCTTACCGTATTTTTTGGTTTCTATCCGACGCCCATTCTCAACACGACTGCGGCGGCTGTAGAAGCGCTTGTTAACCAGCTGCACTAAAGAGGCGAATGTCCATGCATACTGATTTAATGGCTCAATTGCCGCTGATATTTCCCGAACTCCTCGTTGCTTTGGGGGCTTTGGTGCTGCTTTTGGTTGGCGTATACTCTGGCACACGTTCCTATGTGACGATCACCGGCTTATCTGTCGCACTTTTGGTTGCGACGATATTCGTGATTATTTTGTCGCCAAAAGATAGTGCATTTGCTACCAACGCTCTCATTATTGATGATTTTGCGCGTTACATGAAAGTACTTATGTTGGCAGGTGCAATATTCACGTTGATAATGTCGGTCGGGTTTGCCCGCTCTGACAAGCTCGCAAAATTCGAGTATCCGATTCTCATGCTTTTTGCCGTTCTCGGTATGATGTTCATGATTTCTGCCGGAAACATGCTCACACTCTATATGGGGTTGGAACTCCATTCGCTTGCTCTTTATGTGCTTGCCGCATTCAATCGCGATAATGTCAAATCATCCGAGGCAGGTTTAAAATATTTTGTGCTTGGTGCTTTGTCGTCAGGTATGCTGCTATACGGTATCACGTTGATTTACGGCTTCACCGGTCAGATCGGTTTCCACGAGCTTGCAACTGTTCTTAATGGTCAAGTACCCCAGCTTGGTGTTATATTCGGCATAGTTTTTGTTCTTGCGGGACTCGCCTTCAAGATTTCGGTTGTTCCTTTCCATATGTGGACACCGGATGTGTATGAAGGGGCGCCAACCCCCATCACTGCGTTTTTTGCAAGTGCTCCGAAAGTTGCAGCGATGGCACTTATTATCCGTGTTATAGTCGAAGCATTTATGCCGCTTTCCGGTGTACATGGAGCATTGTCCGCATGGCAACAAATACTGGTGTTCATGTCGATTGCCTCCATGATTTTAGGTGCTTTTGCTGCAATAGGGCAGGCTAATATCAAGCGTCTGATGGCTTATTCGTCAATCAGCCATATGGGCTACGCACTTGTCGGTCTTTCAGCTGGAACAGCGTTCGGCGTTGAAGGCGTTATCCTTTATATGACGGTTTATGTTGCAATGATCTTGGGATCTTTTGCATTTATACTCGGCATGCGCACGCGTGATGGAAATGTAGAGAGCATATATGATCTTGCAGGGCTTGCAAAAAATAACCCGTTTATGGCTTCGGTTATGACAGTTATGTTGTTCTCGTTGGCAAGTGTTCCACCTATGGCCGGATTTTTCGCTAAGTGGTATACATTTTCCGCTGCTGTTTATGCCGGATTGATACCGCTCGTTGTTATCGGTATGATCGCTTCGGTAATCAGTGCATTCTACTATCTGCGTGTGATAAAAATCATGTGGTTTGATGATGCACAACAAGCGAGCTTCCTGCCATTAACGAGCGAGCTTAAATTTGTTCTCACAATAACCGGCATATTTGTATTGTTTTATATCTTCTTTGGCATCTATCTTTCACCTCTGGCCGAGCAGGCAGCTGCATCGCTTTTTTAAGAAAGATGCAGTTTTCTCTTTCTCGAATTGCTAAAGAACATCAGTATAAGGTGGAGTCCTACGAGAGTGTGGACTCCACCAATCGTGTTGCTTTAGCTAAAGCACAAGATGATGAAGATAGGCTTTGGATTGTTTCCGATGAACAGACGGCGGGTAGAGCCCGGAGAGGCCGCCAATGGAGTAGTCCTAAAGGCGACTTATATGCGAGCTTGCTTCTTACGCGCAATATAGCTCCGGAAAACGCTGCCGAGCTCGGATTTGTAGCGGGTGTTTCTTTAGCCGAAGCAGTTAAAAATGTTCTCGCACATAATAGAGTGGCAAGTGATATCGTAACGCTGAAATGGCCTAACGATATGTTGTTAAAAGATGCAAAAGTATCGGGAATATTGCTTGAACTCCAGCACCTACCCCAATCGCGATACGCTGTGGTTGTTGGTATCGGGGTCAATATAATCCATGTTTACAAGGACGCTCCCTATGCAACTGAAGCGGTAGGAAATATGGGCGTAAAAACCAATAGTGCCGAGGTTTTTGAATTGCTCAGCACATTTTGGGCAGAAAATTATGACTTATACCTCTCACCCAATGGACGCGAAATAATTCGGAAAAAGTGGCTTGGCTATGCAGCCCACTTGGGCGAAGAACTTACAATCACGGGCAATAGCCGCGTCATTAAAGGAATTTTTTCCGGACTCGATGAAAAATTTAATTGCATCGTTACAGATTGCCACGGCGTTGAAACAAAGGTCTCCGCGGGCGATGTCCATTTCGGCAACGTTGCATCTTTGAATGCAGAACGTTAATAAGACTATAAGTCGGATAAATAAATATCGGAAAGCCGGATATCAGGGAGTCCCTCATGGCATCGCGTAAAAAAAATGATTTGGTTTTTTTACCTCTTGGGGGTGTAGGCGAGATTGGTATGAATCTCGGCGTCTATGGCTACGGTCCTGAAGACAACCGGCAATGGTTGATAGTTGATCTTGGCGTAAGTTTCGGCGGCCCTGAACTTCCGGGTGTTGACCTTGTGATGCCGGACGTCACGTTTCTTGAAAACGAACGACCCAATATATTGGGATTAGTCGTGACTCACGGGCATGAAGATCATTTTGGCGCGATATTGGATTTATGGCCGAAATTAAAAATTCCGGTCTACTGCACGGCATTTACAGCCGGATTGTTAGATACGAAACGAGAACTCGATTACAGTTCCTATGATGTGCCGGTTACAATTTTCAAAGCCGGCGACCAATTTGAACTTGGGCCGTTCTCGCTCGAAGCGATAGCTGTCGCGCATTCTATTCCTGAAGCGGTTTCGTTGGCAATCAAAACACCTCTTGGCACAGTTATTCACACTGGCGACTGGAAGATCGATATTGAACCATCACTGGGGTTACCGACTGATGAGAAACGTTTTAGAGAACTGGGGGATGATGGCGTACTTGCTCTTGTTTGTGACTCAACAAACGCGATGCGCGAAGGTGTTTCGCCAACAGAGCATGATGTTTCAAACAGTTTGGCCGAGATAATCTCCAACGAAAAAGGGCGCGTTGCAGTTACGACATTTTCGTCCAATGTCGGGAGAATTCTTTCGATAGCGCGCGCAGCCAAAGAGGCAGGACGTCAGGTATTGCTGGTTGGCCGTTCAATAAAACGCAGCGTCAGCGTCGCTGAAGAACTCGGCTATCTTGACGGCATTGATGCGTTTCTCAGTGAAGAAGACTATCCCTATATCCCGCGTGATAAAATTGTTATGGTTCTGACGGGAAGTCAGGGAGAGCAAAGAGCAGCCCTATCAAAATTATCGCGCGATGAAATGCGCTCGCTGGCGTTGACTGCCGGTGATACCGTGATCTATTCATCCCGAAGTATTCCCGGAAATGAAAGAGCTATTATTGATACCCAAAATCGCTTGACCGATATGGGCGTAAAAATAATTACCGATCACGACGCCCTCGTTCACGTTTCAGGGCATCCGCGGCGTAGTGACCTTAAGAAAATGTACGAATGGGTGAAACCGGATATTTTGGTTCCCGTTCACGGAGAAGCACTTCATCTTGCCGCACAGACTGCATTGGGCCGTCAGGTTGGTATCAAGCGTGTAGCTGAAATACGCAACGGTGACATGTTGAAATTGGCGCCCGAGCCAGTGGAAGTTATTGATGAAGTTCCGGTTGGTCTAATCTATAAGGATGGAAATCTTATTGGCAATGAAGACGAACTTGGCATTAGTGAGCGTCGTAAATTAAGTTATGTAGGCCAGGTTTCAGCATCATTTCTCCTGGATAAGCACTACAATTTGGCAGATGTACCTGAAGTTGTTAGCTTCGGTTTACCTGAAACAGATGACGAGGGTAATCTCATTGACGAGATTATCACGGATACAATCGAAACCACGATCGATAGTATTCCGCGAGCCAAGCGTAAAGACGATGACTTGCTACGCGAAGCTGTACGGCGTGCAATCAGGGCGGAAGTAAACGAAATATGGGGCAAAAAGCCGGTTTGCGCAGTCTTCATGAATCGCTTGAAGTGAATGCTCTAATCAAGGAGATCCAAGGGCAAATTTTTCGTCAAATAATAATCGTGTAAGAAATTGCTCTGGCAGTAATATTTTCTACTGCAATCAGAAATATTCCTTAAAGGGATTGTCGTCGCAATCACAATAATCAAGTTGGCGGATACCTGAAAACACATTTTTAGCAAAAAGCTCTTGATCCGGGATTGTTTCTATTTTCAAGCGTGTTGTTAGCCGCTATGGTTAACAAATACCGATAATCTGCTCCGATTCGAGGAGCAATAGATGGAATTTTTATAGTCGATGCGTCTATCTCGTTATTTTTTGCCGATACTGAAAGAAAATCCCAAAGAAGCTGAAATTGCTTCCCACCGCCTCATGTTGCGTGCTGGTATGATCCGCCAGCAGGCTGCAGGCATCTATGCCTGGCTACCGCTTGGGAAAAAAGTACTGGATAAAGTCTGCAACATTATTCGCGAAGAACAAAATCGCGCCGGTGCGCTTGAAATCTGGATGCCAACCATACAGTCGGCTGATTTGTGGCGCGAGAGCGGTCGTTACGACGCTTACGGATTGGAGATGCTGCGCATCAAAGACAGGCAAGAACGTGAACTTCTTTATGGCCCGACCAACGAGGAAGTCATTACTGATATCTTCAGGGCACACGTTAAGTCCTATAAAAATCTTCCGCTTAATCTTTATCATATCCAATGGAAATTCCGCGATGAAATCCGTCCTCGTTTCGGGGTCATGCGGTCTCGCGAATTCCTAATGAAAGATGGCTATTCTTTCGATATTGATTATGAGGGAGCAAAAGCCGCTTATAATCGTGTGTTTGTTTCCTATTTACGCACCTTCGCCCGCACAGGGCTGAGAGCAATTCCGATGCGTGCGGATACAGGACCGATTGGTGGTAATTTGAGCCACGAGTTTATCATTCTGGCTGACACTGGCGAAAGCGCGGTTTATTGCGACAAGCATTTTCTTGATATGGACGTTCCCCCGGCTGATGTTGATTTTTCTGACGATGCCACTATGGCTGATATTGTCAAAAAGTGGACAACACCCTATGCCGCAACCGACGAAATGCACAATGAAGAGCTTTGGGCCAAAGTCCCTCAGTCCGACCGGATAGCTGCAAGAGGAATTGAAGTCGGTCATATCTTCCATTTTGGTACCAAATATTCGCTTCCGATGCACGCCACAGTTATGGGGCCGGACGGTCAAGAACATCCTGTATCAATGGGATCTTATGGAATTGGTCCATCACGATTGGTAGCTGCAGCTATTGAAGCTTCGCATGATGAAAACGGCATCATCTGGCCACGTGCAATGTCACCTTTCGATTTCGGTATCATAAATATGAAACCGGGTGACGCGAAATGCGATAATCTAAGTGAGAAAGTCTATTCATCATTGACCAATGCAGGTTTTGATCCTTTGCTTGACGATACGCAGGAAAGAGCGGGCTCCAAATTTGCAACAATGGATCTTATCGGACTACCGACACAAATTATCATTGGTCCGAAAAATGCCGCTCAAAACGAAGTCGAAATAAAAGACCGCAAAACCGGACATAAAGAGGTTCTTCCGTATGATGCGGCTTTGAAACGCTTAACGGAGGCTTGATGACTACGAGAGCCAAGGGTGGTAACCGGTTAGGATTTTCGTCCTATGAATGGATGATTGCGTTTCGCTATATGCTTCCTAACAAGAAACAGATCTTTACATCGGTGATATCGATTATATCGCTGATTGGTATCATGCTTGGTGTTTTTGCGTTGATCGTGGTGATGGCCGTTATGAACGGTTTCAGAACCGAATTGCTTGATCGCATTTTGGGTATGAATGGCCACCTTGTCATTCAGGCAATCGATAGTGATTTTACCGATTACAACACTCTCATTCCGCGTATTGAAGGTGTTGACGGAGTCAAATTTGCGCTTCCGGTGATTGAGGGGCAGGCACTGGCGCAAGGCGATGCAACCGGAGGAACCGGTGCATTGGTTCGCGGGGTACGCAAGCAGGATCTAGACAAACTCACAACGGTTACAAAAAATATAAAATTTGGCAGTCTGGAAGACTTTGATAAGCAGGATGGAGTTGCAATCGGTAGTGGCATGGCTGAAAAGCTAGGACTTTCGGTGGGAAGTGATATCCGGATTATCACACCGGATGGAGATGTAACACCTTTCGGCGTTAATCCGCGTGTTAAAGCCTATAAAGTCTCGGCTATTTTTAATGTCGGCATGTCGGAATATGATACCATTTTTGTCTTTATGCCATTGAAAGAAGCACAAGCTTTCTTCAACTTGGGAAATAAAGTGCAATCTTTAGAAATCTTTTTGAATAATCCCGACGCAGTCTCTTCAATAACACCGGAAATTGAAAAAACTGTCGGAAGGCAAGTTTATTCTATTGATTGGCGGTCTAGAAATCAGGCGTTTTTTTCGGCATTGCAAGTTGAACGCAATGTTATGTTCTTTATCCTATCGTTGATTGTTCTTGTTGCGGCGTTGAATATCATTTCGGGTCTCATCATGTTGGTCAAGGACAAGGGGCACGATATTGCTATTTTGAGGACTATGGGAGCAAAACAGAGCGCCGTCATGCGCATATTTATCATGACGGGCATGGTCATTGGAGTGATAGGAACAATCTTCGGACTTCTGTTAGGTGTGCTGACATGCGAGAATATCGGCCATATTCAGGATTTTGTGTCTTGGCTGTTTAATGTCGATGTCTTCAACCCGCAGCTTTATTTCCTGACAAAACTACCGGCGCGTCTGGAATGGGGACAAACGTTGATGGTTGTATTCATGGCGCTTTTCCTATCCTTTCTAGCAACGTTAATACCGGCTTGGCGTGCTGCAAAGCTCGATCCGGTGCAAGCTTTGAGGTACGAATAATGGCCTCGCTGTTGCAACTTGTGAACATTGACCGACGTTATCTCGATAGTGATAGGCCTCTGGTTATTCTTGATAAAGCCAACTTTTCACTTGAACAGGGACAGACTGTTGCCCTTGTAGCTCCATCCGGTGCCGGTAAATCCACTTTGCTACATATTGCCGGACTTCTTGAACGTCCAAATGGCGGCGACGTCGTTTTACGCGGGCATTCCTGTTCCAATTTATCTGATAACGACCGTACGGCGATACGTCGCAACGATATCGGTTTTGTTTATCAGTTCCATCATTTGTTGCCGGAATTTACGGCTCTGGAAAATGTGATGATACCACAGATGATCGCCGGACTTAAGCGTTCTGAGGCTGCCGATCGAGGATTGAAGTTGCTGACTTACCTGAGGGTCGGCCATCGCGCCAAACATCGCCCATCAGAACTTTCCGGTGGCGAGCAACAACGTGTGGCCATTGCCCGTGCGGTTGCCAACGCACCGTCAATTCTCTTGGCAGATGAACCAACGGGTAATCTGGATCCTGTCACGTCGGCATATGTTTTTCAGGCACTGGCTGCTTTGGTTCGTCAATCGGGGTTGGCAGCCCTTATTGCGACGCACAATCTGTCACTTGCAAAGCAAATGGATCGGCGTATCACGCTGAAGGGCGGAAAAATTATCGAGCTTCCTTAAAAAGGGAGAAAAGCAATACCGGATAACTAAAATAATTCGGAAATTGATGCATATCCTATACATTCTGGAATAGCAGATAGGCGAATATACTGACGACAACTGTCACAAAAAGGCTTCGCGTCACCATACCTGCAATAAGCGAAACAATTGTACTTAAAAGCGCAACCGAAATGCCGAAGTTGGTTGTTTCCGGTTTTTCAAGAATTTCAGTAACGATGATTGCCGATAGCACAGCAGCTGGAACGAAATTCAGCCAATAACGAAAAAGTCGTGGAAATGGCCTGTGAGCCAACGCCATGATCGGTACGATTTTAATCAGTGCTGTAACCGCTGTTGCAACTGCAATGCCCAATCCGATATGTTCCATCATTATATCTTGTTACTCCCCGACTTGAGAAGCATAAACATACCAATAGTTGCAGCAATGAGAGTGGCTAAGATTGACGATGGATTTGCCGCAATTATACCATGTGAAAAAGTAACAATTGCCATTGCGACGATAATCACAACAATATCAATTTTTTTGGTCTGACTAGCATACCACCCAAGCAATAGAAGACCGACAAACATACCGACGAGGCTGAAACTCAAGGTGTCTTTTAACCAATCGGGTAGCGATGCCGCAAATATGGTTCCGACAAGTGTTGCAGCAATCCAGCTCAACCATGCTGTGATATTAAGTCCGAATAACCATGAAAATGGAAGAATATTACCGTGAGTTCGGGCATATTGTGACGCAACGCCAAAGGTTTCGTCGGTCATCAGAAAACCGCCGACAAGCTTTTCAAGTCGATTGGCATGAGAGAAATATTGCGCCATATAGGTGTTGATTAAAAGATAACGCATATTGATGAATAAAACACCTAATGCGATTTGCACCAGTCCGGCTCCTGTGGAAGCCATTGAATAAAACAGAAATTGCGCAGACCCTGCGTAGACAAATGTGCTCAAACAGAAAATCTGTAAAATCGTAAAGCCGGAAACCGCGCCAATTGCACCGCAAGCAAAACCAATCGCCCAATATCCGAGCAATGTCGGAATGCAGGCAACGACACCTTGTTTGAAAAGACGCCAGTGGCTTTTTTCCATCATTCAAAGACTCAATTCATATTCAACGTCTTTTGAAATGACGTCTTCATATACATGTTTACATATTTGGACTATTGTCAAACAACGAATTATTGAAAGCTGATCTCTAGCGTAATATAGAACAAGCTTCCATATCATGTTGAACCGGAGGATGCGATGACAGGCTCGAAAGTCGATAACAGTAAGCTGAACGCAAGGCAACGCCGGCTTGTGTTTCGTGCGTGGCATCGCGGAATCCGGGAAATGGATCTGGTTTTCGGACAATATGTTGATGCCCATATTATGAAGTTGGACGAAAAAGCCATGGATGAGCTTGAATATATTATGTCCTTTGAAGACAGGGATTTATTGACTTGGGTAACAGGTGAAGTGCCGGTACCTTATGATGTGGATTCGCCGCTTTTTCGCGATATTCTGGATTACCGCACGCGCATGGATTTTAACGCTTAAGTTATGTCGATATTCAAAAAAAACTTCGCTACTGAAAATTTACCACAATATCTGAGTTTTGATGGCGTCGTCTCCGGATACGAACCATTTGCGATATATAAAATAGCGGCTGAAATCGGCAAAAAGGGGCCAATTCTTTATATTGCGCGCGACGGGCAGAAACTTGATGATCTGACGCATGCTTTAAGTTTTATCGAGCCACAGATGCCGGTGGTGCAGCTGCCGTCATGGGATTGCCTCCCCTATGATCGTGTTTCGCCAAATCCCGCAATTTCGGCAAAGCGGATGTCAGCCCTGGCTAATATTTCAGCTCTATTCAGAAATCCGCATCCGGCAATTATCCTGACAACAGCCAATGCGATTATGCAGAAGCTGCCTCCGCATTCAATGGTTGAAGGCCAGTCAATTACCGCGAGACCAGGCCAAAACCTTGATATGGATAAACTCGTTCATCACCTTGAGCATAACGGTTTCGAACGTGTGTCAACAGTACGCGAAATTGGCGATTTTGCTGTAAGAGGTGGAATTGTTGATTTGTTTGCACCGGGAAGTGACGCGCCTGTACGGCTAGATTTTTTTGGTGATACGCTTGAAACAGTGCGAGCATTTGATTCGGCAAGCCAAAGAACAACAAAAACGCTTAAAGAATTCTCGCTGGAGCCGATGAGCGAGATAACTTTGACGCCCGAATTAATCAGCAAATTCCGCTCGAATTATATCAGATCTTTCGGTGCCGCCAGTCCGAATGATGCACTTTATGAAGCAATTTCGGAGGGCCGGAGATTTTCCGGAATGGAACATTGGCTGCCACTTTTTTACGATCATCTTGATACGATTTTTGATTATATCGGTGATATTCCGGTCGTGTTTGATCATCTTGCCGAAGAGGCAATGATAGAACGGAATAAACTCATTGAAGATTATTATCAGGCCCGCTTGGAACAACACGATTCTAAAGATTCTTCCACACCCTATAATCCGGTAAAACCCGAAGAGCTCTATCTAACCCCCGAAGATATTGCTTCATTATCCGAAAAAGTTAAGCATCGGATTGACCTTACGCCGTTTAACAAACCGGAGTCGTCAGGGCATCTGGTACTTCATAGCAATGTCACAATAGGGCGGGATTTTGTTGAAGAACGCACGTCGGAAAACAAGAATTTATTTGAAAGCGTTGTCGATCATGTTGCGGAACTCCGTTCAAAAGGCCACAAGGTGCTCCTTACCGGTTGGAGCGAAGGATCCTTGGAACGCCTGATACAGGTGCTTGATGAACATGGTCTAAAAGGAATAGAAAAGGTTACATCTCTTCATTCCGTAAAAGTCACACCACGCGATCATATCACAGCAGCAGTCGTAACAATCGAGCACGGATTTGTTGCCGACGATCTGGTTGTTGTTGCCGAACAGGATATATTGGGTGACCGACTTGTGCGGTCTGCACGGCGGCGCAAGCGTAATGCCGATTTCATTTCGGATATGACCACATTGAACAGCGGTGATATCGTTGTTCACGTCGATCACGGTATTGGTCGTTTTGTCGGTTTGAAGACAATCACAGCAGCCGGAGTGCCCAGAGATTGTTTGGAAATTCATTATGCCGATGAAGACCGGCTTTTTCTTCCCGTCGAAAATATCGAACTTTTGTCACGCTATGGCGGTGAAGGTACGAATGTTGTTCTTGATAAACTAGGTGGCGTTGCGTGGCAGGCGCGAAAAGCGAAACTTAAAAAACGTTTGCTTGAAATCGCCAGCCATCTTATTCACATTGCGGCCGAGCGCGAGATGCGTAATGCCCCCGTTCTTGTACCTCCGACCGGTAGCTACGATGAATTTGTTGCCCGTTTCCCTTACGATGAAACGGATGACCAATTGCGCGCTATTGATGCGGTTCTTGGCGATCTTGCGGCGGGAAAACCGATGGATCGGCTGATCTGCGGTGATGTTGGTTTTGGTAAGACAGAAGTTGCAATTCGAGCTGCATTTGTCGCTGCGTTAAATGGCTATCAGGTCGCCGTTGTGGTGCCGACAACGCTTTTGGCACGTCAGCACTTTAAAACATTTCAAGCCCGCTTTCAGGGATTGCCGGTAAAAATCGGACAAGCATCGCGGCTTGTCGGAGCCAAAGAACTTGCAGCCGTTAAAAATGGTGTGCGTGAAGGTACAATCGATATCGTTATTGGTACGCACGCACTTCTTGGGTCGACAATGCAGTTTTCACGACTTGGCTTGTTGGTTGTCGACGAGGAACAAAACTTTGGCGTTAAACAGAAAGAACGTCTGAAAGAGCTGAAAACCGATATTCATGTGCTTACCCTCTCAGCTACCCCGATTCCACGGACCTTGCAATTGGCTTTGACCGGTGTCAGAGAATTATCCCTTATTACAACGCCACCGGTTGATCGTATGGCAGTGAGAACCTTTGTTTCGCCGTTTGATCCCCTGATCGTGCGTGAAACATTGATGCGTGAACATTATCGCGGTGGACAAAGTTTCTATGTTTGTCCGCGAATATCGGATTTGAAAGATGTTCAGGAGTTTCTTGGCAATCATGTTCCCGAACTGAAGGTCACAGCTGCTCACGGTCAGATGCCGCCGGGCCAACTTGATGATATCATGAATGCCTTTTATGATGGGCAATATGACGTGTTACTTTCAACCAGTATTGTTGAATCCGGTCTCGATATTCCTTCGGCCAATACATTGATTGTTCATCGCGCGGATATGTTCGGTCTTGCTGCTCTTTATCAATTGCGCGGGCGGGTAGGGCGCTCCAAACAGAGAGCTTATGCATTGTTTACGCTTCCTAACCAGAAGGTTTTGACACCGGGAGCGGATCGTCGCCTCAAAGTATTGCAATCCCTCGATAGCCTTGGGGCCGGATTCCAGCTTGCAAGTCACGACATGGATATAAGGGGTGCCGGCAACCTCCTTGGCGAAGAGCAATCAGGGCATATCAAAGAAGTCGGTTTCGAACTTTATCAACAGATGTTGGAAGAAGCGGTTGCCGAATTGAAAGACGGTACGGCTGTGAATGAAAGCCAATGGTCGCCGCAGATTTCGGTTGGAACAGCGGTTATGATACCGGATAATTATGTTCCCGACCTTCCATTGCGCCTTTCGCTCTATCGCCGGCTCGCAGAAATTGAAGATTTGGGCGACATTGATGCGTTTGGTGCTGAATTGATCGACAGATTTGGTCCCTTGCCTGTTCCTGTACAGCACTTGCTCAAAGTCGTTTATATCAAGGCTCTATGTCGGCAAGCCAATGTTGAAAAGTTGGATGCTGGTCCTAAAGGCGTTGTTATCCAGTTCAGAGAAAACAACTTTGCCAATGGTGTCGGACTCATCAAATGGATTGGCGAGCAAGGAAGCATGGCCAAAATACGTCCTGACCAAAGCGTGGTCTTTATTCGTGATTGGCCGAATGCCGATCAGCGTTTGAATGGTGCTGCAACAGTCATGACACAACTCGTAAAACTTTCAAAAGAAGGCGCAACGAAATAGGCTTTACGTCTTCATTCGTAAGCTGTTTCTATCGCGATTTAACGGTGCTGTTGATCCCGCATTAAAACGTTTTTGAATTTTATTTTAATTAAAACGAATTGCGGGATTACAACTGAAACCTGTTTTAACGATCTTCGCTTGCTCCCGGTTCATAGCCGTCAGCAATTTGTTCGATCGTGTCGATTAAAACCTCGGTTGGTTGCGCACCCATAACCACATATTTTTTGTCAATAATAAATGATGGCACACCACGCACCCCGATATAATAGGAATGGGCGCTGTCCTGTTTGATGGTGTCTTTATCAATGTTCGTCTCAAGCAATTTTTCGACAACGTCGGAGCGCATTCCCACGCTTTTTGCGGCATCAATTAATACAGTATGATCACCAATATTCTGGCCTTGTTCAAAAAAACGGGAAAAAAGTTCGTCAATGAGCTTGTCCTGCATACCTGCTTTATCCTGCGAAGCCCAATAGACCACGCGGTGGGCATCAAGAGAGTTGGGCTCTGTTTTGATAGCAGCAAAATCGAATTCGATATCTTCCTGTTTACCAAGGTCAATTAACGTGCGCTCGGTTTCGTCAATTGCATTCTGGTTGCCTAGAACTTTCTTCATATGAATTGGATAGGGAATGCCTTCCGACTTCATATTTGGGTAAAGCTGGAACGGCGTCCATGAAAGTTTTATCGTAATTTCTGGTAGTGCTGCTATTGCTTTGAAAAGCCTCTTGCGTCCAATGAAACACCAAGGGCAAACAAGATCCGAAATCATATTGATATAAATTACTGGAGAACTCACGGTATTTTTCCTTTAGCGGTGCCACCAGGCCGGCAAGCGATATCCATAAAGCGGAGTATAGGCCGGATATTCTATACGTGACCAATGTGCAACCCATTGGTCAGGTAAATGATAAAGCGGAAGATAGTAACTCCCCGAGATGAGTACACGATCAAGAGCTCTGACGGCTGCTGTAAAATCTTCATTCGAGCGGGCATCAAGCAATGCTGAAATCATGGCATCAATTGCCGGATCGGATGTTCCTGCAAAATTGAAACTACCTTCAAGGTCGCGGGAAGAAGAGCCCCAACGATTAAGCTGCTCATTACCGGGCGAGAGCGACGCTTTTAATTTTCCGACGATCATGTCGTAATCAAAAGACGTTAACCGGTTTTGATATTGCGTGTCATCAACCGTTCGCACGTCCACCCCGACGCCAATTCTCACCAGTGAACGTTGATAGGCGAGTGCGATTTTTTCTTCTTCCAATGATTGGGTCATAATTTCAAAGTGAAGCGGTTGACCGTCCGGGCCAATTGCTCGCCGATTTTGCAGTTTATAGCCCGCTTCCCGCAATAATTGCCAGGCTTTTTCTGCAGAGGCCCGATCAATGCCGGAACCGTCGGTTTTTATATTATGCCACGTGCCGTCCATGACCTCGGGTAAAACGGCGTCAGGGTAGGGACTTAAAAGTTGTTTTTCTTTGTCTGACGCGGGCCGTCCAACGGCAGAAAGAGTCGACCCACACCAGAAACCTTCCGTGCGGCTATAGACATCGTTAAAGAGATTATGATTGACCCATTCAAAGTCGAACACAAGCGAAAGTGCCTGCCTTACCTTTCTATCTTTAAAAATCGGCTTTCTGGTATTGAACACGAAGCCAATCATATCGGCCGGTGTTCCTTTTTTAAAACTTTCTTTGATAACATCGCCATGACGCACAGCCGGAAAATTGTAGGATAAACGCCAACGGTTGGGATTGGCCGGTTCTTCAAGAAAAACGTCCAAAATTCCCTTTTTGAAAGCCTCGAAACGGGTGTTGTCATTACGGAAATATTCGATCTGCACTGTATCAAAGTTATTTAAACCGCGATTTACCGGCAAATCTTTCCCCCAATAATTGGGGTCACGTTCGTAAATGATGCGTTCGCCTGCATCAATATGCGAGATAATATAGGGGCCACTTCCTGGAATAGGGGTAAGGCCATTTTTCTCGAAATTTTGCACGTCGATTGCATGTTTTGGAAGAACTGGCATGCTGCTTGCCAGAATAAAAGGAAATTCACGATCTTTCGAATGTGGAAATTCCATTTTTACTGTCTGCTCGTTGAGCCTTTCAATATGTTCGATGCGCTTCATATAACGGTCGAAAGGCGGTCGCCCCTTATTTTTTAAAAGATCGACTGTAAATAAAACATCATCAGCCGTAATTGCTTTACCGTCAGAAAATCTGGCCTTTGGGTTGAGATGGAATGTTATTTCGGTACGATCGTCATTCAATATAACGTTATCAGCTATTAAACCGTAGAGCGTAAATGGTTCATCACGCGTGCGAACCATCAAGCTTTCATAAACGAGCCCGCCAAACTGTTCATCGGCGAACAAACCGCGCGCGGTTGTCCGGAAACTGCGAATAACGAAGGGATTAAGTCCGTCAAATGTGCCAACCACACCGTAAGTGATCTTGCCACCTTTAGGAGCATCGGGATTGGCATAGGGGAAGTGGTCAAAGCCGGCACCTAGAGCCGGCGATCCGTGCATCGCGATTCCGGTTTCGTTTGCCTGACAAAATTGTCCAAAACTCGAACAAAGAATCATGAAAAACAAAAAGAGTTTGTAGACAATGTTCATTTGAAACCCTTGGAAGCCAAATATTTCCGATTCGCCCGGTTTTAACCTGCCAGCGAGTAGTTGGGGGAGATTTATAATCAATTATACGAAAAATTGCCATTTTTAACCGCTATTCATTAAATGGAGTGTGATTGGAAAAACACAAAGATCGGTGCAATTTATATTTTGTTCGCTTCTAACGCTGGATTTTTTGATTAATCTTGTGTAAATGCGGCTGTAAAGGAAGGAAACGTCATCCTGTTGCCCTAATTCTGCGTAGAGCTGTCATTATAGAGGTTGATATTTACCTTTCGGGATTATTTTTTTGCGCATTGAAAGGATTTGCCTGATCATGTCCCATAAAAGAACCTACGCTGCTATTTCCGCATTGGCTGGCGCTGCTGCTCTACTCGTTGCGTCACATAGCACCGCCAATGCTCAGGGCATGCCTCAGGGGTGGTATAAGGTTTGCAGCAAGCAACAGGATGTTGATGTTTGTAACACAATGAATACCGTTGTTTCCAACACCGGACAACCGCTGACGGCTGTGAATTTGGTTGAAGTCAAAGGAAAGCAAAATGAAAAGCGTATCGGTATTCAGGTGCCGACAGGCCGTTTTATTCCTGAAGGCGTTCACATTCAGGTCGGTGATGGCCCTGTGAAAAAGATACCTTATGTTATCTGCAACGGCCCGAGCTGCATTGCCAATGATACATTCGACGATAAACTCATCAATGCTATGAAGACAGGTCAGAAATTGGTGGTAACAACCATTAACTTCCGCGGCACTCCTAACCCGATTGAAATTTCGCTCGACGGTTTCAGTGCTGCTTATACCGGTCCGGGTATGCAAGAAAAAGATTTTGAAGCCGAGCAAATGAAGCTTCAAAAAGCTGTCCAAGCCAAGGAAAAGCAGTTTGAAGACAAGATGCGAGCCGAACAGGAAAAAGCCAAGTCCGGCAATTGATGCTTCAATCAGTATTCAAATAATAGAAGGCCGCTTGCGGCCTTTTATTTTGCCTGAAATTGAAGAATTCGGTTTATTCAATCAAAAAATAATCAATTCGCGTTTGCCGCAAAACCTCAAAGGGCGCTTGGCCCGGTTTTCGCGCTGACAATCAGGTTGATTTCTCAGCTATAAAAGCTATCCGATCCGGTTTTCCGTCTTGTGAACAACAATGCTATAGCAACATCATTCTCAAGTTAGACGTGATGTCGATATCGAAAGCGAAAAATTCGGGCTTTTAAGCTGGACGGCTTTAAAAATGGCGAATGAAGCCAAAAACTATAATCGGGTTTCAAGATAATACCGCTTGAGTGGCGCATTCTCTTTGCGGAAACGCCGTCTTGATGAATTGTTGTTTAATGTATTTTTATTTAAAAAATAGGAAAGGCTTCAAGATAATCAAATCCTGAAGCCTGCTCATTTTAATTCGATCGTGTGAATAAATTAAAAAATGAACCGAAGGAGAGGCGGTTCAACCTTCAAAACCGTTATAGGTCGCGTCAACCCGCATGTGAATCGGCAATCGGTTTTTGAAAAGCATATCCCATATCCCATGGGAAATAGATCCATGTGTCCTGACTGACTTCGGTTACAAATGTATCGATTAACGCACGCCCCTTGGGCTTTGCATAAACCGTAGCGAAATGTGCCTTCGGTATCATGTTGCGGACAATTTGCGCAGTTTTTCCGGTATCGGTAAGGTCGTCTACAACCAGAACACCTTCGCCGTCATTGACTTTGACATTATCACTAATGCCTTTGAGAATTTGCATTTCAGACTGGTGGCGATAATCGTGATAAGAAGCAATGCAGACAGTTTCAATAAGTCGAATGCCGAGCTCACGACAAATAATGGCAGCAGGGACCAATCCACCGCGTGTAATAGCAACCATCGAGCGCCATTCTTTTTTCTGGTCTGCAATGCGCCAAGCCAGCGCACGGGCGTCTCTATGAAATTGATCCCAACTCACGGGGAAAGCTTTATCCGGAAGCGACATACCAAGCTCCTAAATTTTCCAAAAATTGATTTTGCCTTGTAATCCCATTTAATTGCCTATTTCAAGCTTATAGGCATGGCTTTTTCGCGCATGCAGGAGTTCAAACCCGGTATTACAACGATATGAGCACCATAAACTCCGCCAACGGTATTTTTTCACGTTAGTGATTCGCAAACACATTCATCTCCCACTTCCAGCACATAGGTGTTTTCACTAACAATAGCGGTGTAAAACAACAGCTTAGGAATCGAAAAACGAAAAATTTATGTCGAAAAATTTCCGTCTGGTAATGCATAACAAGATAATGGGAAAACGTTTATTTTGTTCCCGCATCGGGCAATAAACATCCCTTAAATGTGACCAGTAATGAACAACCTCCGACCTAAAAGTTCTCTGGCGAGGTTCATTACCACAACCGGACCGCATTTTCCCATTAGAGTAAGAATAATGACCTTGAAAAACCGCAAAAATTTGTAACGAGAAAAATTTTTTTGCTAAAAGGTGTTGACCTGACGCGATCTCGCCCGTATGTTCCGCCCACTTTCATCAGGTAGTTACCTTAATGGAAGAGCGCGTAGCTCAGCCGGTAGAGCAACTGACTTTTAATCAGTAGGTCCAGGGTTCGAATCCCTGCGCGCTCACCACTTCAAAATTTGTTAATCAGCATCTCCATACATCGTGTTTTTAAACACTTTTGTCGAGGGCTTTTCGTTCAAAGCGCATATAGCCGCAAACTTCATTGCTTTGTTTGACCTGTAGCCTGCGCAATCATGGTCAAGCAAACGAAGATAACCGCGCCGCTAAATCAGGGCGGTAAAATTTCTCAGAAATTTATGTTTGGATTTGTTGCAAAATTGGGTTGATCGCGTAACAGGCTTGTCTTTTAGCGTAACCTAACAGCATTTCTGATAAACTTATGATTTCGTCTTTTACATTAAGGCCGGTTCGCTCAATCTATTTCTTTTAGTTTCTACCGTCCCCCTAATGGTAAATAGGCGGACGAATTTTCAGGCATCAAGTTCGACGCAGCGTTTGAAGGCAAAATAGCTGGAACCACGACTCCTTGGTTTGTTTTTGTCGTTAACGATATTTTAAGAAACATGGCGATTGCCCGTATACACTTCTTAAACAATTATTAAAGATATGTTAATTGCTCCGCAGGAAATGGTTTTCGCCTTTTAAAAAAGCAGGAAACGGCATCCCGAGTTTAGCTTGGAATTTGCCTGTTTCGGATAGCTTAACGGCGGCTTTACTGAACGGAACGTTGAATGTCGTTAGAATTTGAAAAGAACAAAAAGAACAGTTGCCAATTGCTTGTTCGTGGAATTTTCGTTTCATTATCTACAATGATGCTCGCAGCGTGTGCCAATCATGCGAAAGATGTTGCCAGTGCAACACCCGTAAAAACAGTGAGTGATCAGGAAAAGGTGTATTCGGTCGTTCCGACTGCAAAACCGGTTGTAAATCATCATAAAAAAAATGGCGCCTCTCGGCAGGCTAACAATGTTGAAAGCACCAAGAACAACGAAGTTGCTTATCTTTCTCCATCCGAAAGAGCATATAAAAAAGTAGGCCGTGCATCCTGGTATGGTGCAGCTTTTAACGGCCGTTTGACTGCAAATGGTGAAGTTTATGATATGCACAATCTCACCGCAGCCCACCCGACAATGCCTTTACCAAGCTATGCACGTGTCACCAATCTGGAAAACGGCTCGTCAATCATCGTTCGCGTCAATGATAGAGGGCCATTCGCCGCCGACCGAGTTATTGATCTATCGCAACAAGCAGCAACAATGCTTGACTATAAAGATGACGGTCTAGCAGATGTTAAGGTCGAATATGTCGGTCGGGCACCAATTGAAGGGCACGATAGCGAATTCCTTTTGGCATCTTATAAGCCCGGCAATATTACTCCCGATACTCTGCTTGCAATGGCAGGCGTGAGCCTGACTTCTCCGGTTCCCGAAAATACAATGCAGGATATGACGTCGCCCAATTATTCAGGGTTGAATAATCCGGCAATGATTGGTGTAACTTATCCGAAATTGCCTGATGTTGGCCCTCTGCCTGCTTTTAAACCTGACAACTCTCAACTGTTGGCTTTTGCCGGCGAAACTTCAACCGATGGCAAGGCTGTCGTTTTCAATAGCATTTTGACGCCGTCAAACAACGCTAATTCGTCCGAAAATGCATCTCGTTCAACGAACAAAGTTTCGACTAAAACAGCAAAACCGAAATCTGCTAATGACGTGAACGCTGCAGCCAGAACAGGAAATGTGGCTTCCAATTCCGCGAAAGTAATAACAGTCCAAGAAAATCCCTCCGGAAATTTTGAACGCAAAACTGAACGGGCATTGGAAATTGCGTGGGCAACGGGTGTAAGCGAAGCTTTTAGTATTGGTAGTGAACGTTAAGCACTTGAGTGAGCGAGTGGTTTGTGCTGAAAACAGGCCACGGAGATCAAATATGCGCTCAACCATCATTCATCTTTTGTTGTTCATTGTTTTAGGCGGTGTAACAACACAATCATTCGCCCAGAATTTTGAGGTTTCAGCTACTCAGGCCATGATGATTGATGGTGAAACGGGTTCGATACTTTATCAGAAAAATTCGCGAACAAAGTTTGAACCGGCGTCTCTCACCAAGTTGATGACTGCGGAAGTGGTTTTTCATTTGCTCGAGAGTGGTGCGTTACATGAAGACCAACTTTTTCATATCAGTGTTAATGCATGGCGGACTGGCGGTGCACCATCGCGGACAAATACAATGTTTGCGCCAGTAAATAGCGATATCAGTGTTCTTGATCTCCTGCGCGGCATGATTGTTGCAAACGGAAATGACGCAGCAATTGCCTTGGCTGAAGGTATTTCCGGTAGTGAAGAAAAATTTGCGGATCTTATGAATGAACGCGCCAAGGAATTGGGGCTGAACTCAAGCCATTTTGTCAATGCAACCGGATTGCCGCAAAATGGACAATACACCACCGCGAGCGATGTTATCTGTTTGTCGCGATATATCGCGACGCATTATCCGAAATATTTCAAAATTTATTCCGAACCGGAAATAACCTGGAGCAAGATTACCCAACGTAATAAAAATCCGTTTTTTGCAATGGATATCGGTGCTCAAGGTTTGGCAAATGCCTATAGCGACAGTTCAGGATTCTCGACTTCGGTAGTTATACAGAATAATAACAGACAACTTTTTTTAGTTTTAAACGGCATTAAAAAAGAAAAGGATCGGCCGATTGAAGCAGCAAAATTATTGAATTGGGGAATGAATGCATTCGAATTCAAACAGGTTTTTCCGAAAGATGTAATTGTTGGTTACGCACGTGTTTTTGGCGGCGTGAAGCCGGTTGTCCCGCTTTCGGTCAAGGAGCCTGTCGACATTTTGATGAATGTCGAAAAAAAACCGGTCATATCGGCCAGGATCATTTATCATGGACCACTGGACGCGCCTATATCGCCTAATGTTGAAGTCGGTAAATTACAAATATTGGCGAATAAAACCGTTCTTCTGGAAAAGCCGGTTTTTACTGCTGATGAAGTTCATGAGACAGGACTTGTCGGAAAAGCCAAAGATGCCTTATATGAACTGACAATCGGTTGGCTAAGAAAATATATTTGATTATTATTGATGACGTTCAGGATTTCATTGTGAGTGGCTATTTTTTTACATTCGAGGGTGGAGAGGGTGCTGGAAAGTCTACTCAAATCAATATATTAGGACAATTCCTTAAACAAAAGGGTTATGACGTGGTTGTTACCCGTGAACCCGGTGGAACTGAAGGTGGTGAGGCGATAAGGCATGTCCTTCTTTCGGGAAGCGCTTTAAAAGCCGGTAAACTTTTCGAAGCTACACTTTTTGCCGCCGCACGCATTGATCATGTGAACGAAGTCATCGAACCGGCATTAAAAGAAGGAAAAATTGTCCTGTGTGACCGGTTCATTGATTCGACGAGAGTTTATCAGGGGGCAAATGGCGAGAATATCAATCAATATCTCAAGATACTCGAGAAATCGGCAATTCATGGGCATATGCCCGATATCACTTTTATACTGGATTTACCCGCAAAAGCGGGTATGGAAAGGGCAAATAAGCGGCGTGGAAAGGCCGTAAAAGTGGACCGTTTTGAAAAAGACGCTCTTGCAGTTCAAGAAGCGCGTCGGCAAGCCTTCCTCAAAATAGCGGAAGCAGAACCGCAAAGATGTTATGTTATCGATGCAACCCGGGATATTAATGACATCGCGAAAAAAATAGAAAATATAACTTTGCTTTTTTTGGACAGGAAAAAAGATGCCAGAACTTGAAACGCCAAGACAATATGATGACATTGATGGCGTTATCCGCCCTTCGCAAAACACACATATTTTTGGTCATAATGGCGTAATAAGCTCGCTCGGCAGCATGCGCAAAGAGGGGCGTCTCCATCACGCCCTGTTGTTTGAAGGCCCGCTTGGTATCGGAAAGGCAACATTAGCTTACCATCTAACATGGAATATTCTTTCCTCGGCTTCCGGAGATTTTATAGCACCCGATGATAGCTCGCCGATTTGGCGGCAAATTGCTCAAGGCAGTCATCCTTCCGTTATCCATATTTCAAGGCGATATGATAATAAAACAGAACGCTTCAATACCGGTATAACGATTGACGATATAAGAGAAATCAACCGGTTTTTAGGTCAAACCTCCTATAATGGTGGCTGGCGAGTCGTGATCATCGATACCGCTGATGATATGAATAGAGCTGCCGCAAACGGCGTTTTGAAAACCCTTGAAGAACCACCGGAAAAAACACTTTTTATCCTTATATCGAATTCGTCGGGACGTTTATTGCCAACAATCCGCTCGCGTTGTCACTTAATCAAATTTCGTCCACTTGATTACGATAATATGGAAAAAGCGCTCCATCATATTCTGGTAAACCAGTTACCACAGACATCTGAATTGGACGCAATCATAGCAGAATCCGAGGGAAGTGTCAGAAAAGCAGCTCTATTGATATGTTATGGCGGAATGGAAATTATCCGTGTTCAACGGGAACTATTGAATGGGTCGGTCTTTGATGTCGTTAAAGCTCAGACAATTGCGCAAGCCTTATCGGGGCGCGACGCTATCATTCAATTTCACCAGTTTTGCGATAATTTGCTTTCTATTATCTCATCAAAAGCGATGAAAGCAGGCCTTGGCGGGAATTCGTTGCTAAGTAACCGCTATGCCGATGCTTGGAAGAATATTGCCGACGAGATCGCAAAAACAGAAGCATTTAATCTGGATAAAAAACAATTTGTGATTAATGTTCTTTATAAACTTCATAAATTGATTGCGGAAGATGTCTGACTATTTGGTTTTTCCGTGACAAGTGCCTCAACTATCGCTATGTCAGATGAAAAGCTGATATTGATATAGTTGGATATCCGATGCGTGAAAAATTTTATATAACAACACCGATTTTTTATCCGAATGGCAATCCCCATATAGGTCATGCCTATAACGCTATTGCAACAGATGCTATGGCACGTTTTGAACGCGCCAATGGCAAGGATGTGTTTTTTCTTTCCGGCACCGACGAGCATGGTTTGAAAATGCAGCAGACTGCCGAAAAACTGGGATTGACGCCACTGGAGCTGGCGGACCGCAACAGCGCCGTATTTCAAAAAATGCTCAAGACATTGAACGTCTCGAATGATGACTTTATTCGCACAACCGAAAAGCGCCATTATGATGCCTGTCAGGCCATCTGGAAGTTGATGGAAGAAAACGGCGACATTTATCTTGATCGTTATTCGGGCTGGTATTCTGTGCGTCAGGAAGCTTACTATGACGAGAGCGACACTGAAGTAGGGGAAGATGGAATCCGGCGGGAGAAAGAAGTCGGTTCACCGGTGGAATGGAATGAAGAGGAAAGCTATTTTTTCCGTCTGTCTAAATATGAAGATCGTTTATTGGAATTTTACGAAAAAAATCCCAACTTCATTGGTCCGAATGAGCGCCGGAACGAAATTATCAGTTTTGTGAAATCCGGTCTGAAAGACCTTTCTATATCCCGTACAACATTCAATTGGGGAATACCGGTACCGGGTAACCCCAAACATGTCATGTATGTGTGGGTGGATGCATTGACAAACTATCTGACAGCCACCGGCTTTCCGAACAAGAATACGCCAAGGTCGGATTTTTGGCCTGCGAATGCCCATATCATCGGTAAAGATATTATTCGCTTTCATGCAATCTATTGGCCGGCATTTTTAATGTCGGCGGGGATTGCGCTTCCAAAGCGTGTTTTTGCACACGGATTTTTATTGAACCGTGGGGAAAAAATGTCGAAATCCGTCGGAAATGTTATCGACCCGTTCAAGATGGTTGAACATTACGGCCTTGATCAGGTGCGCTATTTCTTTCTGCGGGAAGTGCCGTTCGGTCAGGATGGAAGTTATAGTCACGATGCTATTGTCAATCGGACAAACGCTGATCTCGCCAATGATCTTGGTAATCTCGCGCAGAGATCACTTTCGATGATTATGAAAAACTGTGATGGCCTTGTACCGGTTCCTGACAAATTTCTTAAGCAGGATAACGAGCTTTTGGATAAATGCAAAAACGCGCTTCAAACAGCTCGTGAAACAATGGCAAAGCAAGCACCGCATTTGGCTTTAAGTGCCATTTTCGCAGTTATTTCGGATGCGAATCGTTATTTTGCTGGCGAAGAACCGTGGGCACTAAAAAAGACGGATTTCAAACGCTTCTCGACGGTTCTTTATGTAACAGTTGAAGTACTGAGAGAAGTTGGCATTTTGCTTTGTCCTTTCATTCCGCAATCAGCTTCAAAACTCCTTGATTTGCTGGCAATTGATCAAAACGAACGTATGCTTGATGATATAGTTAGCCGGAAAATTGTTCCGGAAACGAAATTGCCGGCACCAGAGCCGGTATTTCCACGTTACGTTCCCACAGAAGACGAAGATTGACCATGCTTGTCGATACACATTGCCATCTGGATTTCGAGACTTTCAGCAAAGAGCTCAATGAAGTCGTCGATCGTGCTCATAAGGCCGGCGTGGCTCGGATGATCACTATTTCCACGCTTGTTCGGGATATGGACAAGCTGTTGGATATAACAGAGCGGTTCGCGGATGTGTATTGCTCGGTTGGCACACATCCGAGTTCTTCACATGACGAAAATGACACGACAGCCGAAAAACTTCTGGAATTTGCAAAAAATCCGAAAGTCGTGGCGATAGGCGAGGTGGGGCTCGATTACCATTATGACGATGCTACACCCGCGGAGCAAAAACGTAATTTTCACGAACATATCGTTGCCGCCCGCGAGAGCCTTTTGCCACTCGTTATCCATACACGCGATGCCGACAATGACACACGCGACATTCTGGTTGAAGAAACAAAAAAGGGAAAATTTCCATTTATTCTTCATAGCTTTTCATCCGGAGCAGAGCTTGCACGAACGGCGCTGGAACTCGGTGGATATATCTCGTTTTCAGGCATATTGACGTTCAAAAATGCTGGAAACGTCCGCCAGATTGCCAAAACCGTGCCAATAGAACGAGTGTTGGTCGAAACCGATTCACCTTATCTCGCGCCGGTGCCATTCAGGGGCAAGACAAATGAACCTTCCTTTGTCAAACAGACTGCGTTAATATTGGCCGAAGTGCTTGGCGTTCCATTTGATGAATTAGCCAAACACACAACGGAGAATGCTTTTCGTGTTTTCTCCCAGATGAAATAGGACAAGATTTATGCATGATCGCTACAAGTTTACAATACTTGGTTGCGGCTCCTCGCCGGGCGTTCCCCGGGCTAATGGTGATTGGGGGGCATGCAACCCCGATAATCCAAAAAATTATCGTTATCGCGCGTCTATATTGATTGAACGTATCAAAGAAAATGGTGAGCGTACAACTGTCGTCGTCGACACAGGTCCGGACTTTCGTTCGCAAATGGTCGACCATAATGTTCATGAAATAACATCTGTCGTCTATACTCATCCACATGCAGATCACATCCACGGAATTGATGATCTGAGAACTTACGCAATAAGCCAGCATCACCTTATGAATGTTTATGCCGATGACGAGACATATCAGAGGTTATATGAGGCATTCGGTTATTGTTTCAAAACGCCGGAAGGTTCGAATTACCCTCCAATACTGAATCGGGAAAAAATTATCCCTTACGAGAAATTTACAATAGACGGAAAGGGCGGATCAATTACACTTATGCCTGTTTTACAGATCCACGGGGATATCCACTCTCTCGGTTTCAGACTGGATAATGTCGCCTATTGCACCGATGTAAACGAATTTCCTGAAAAAACGCCACAATACCTCGAAAACCTTGATGTCCTCATTATTGGTGCGCTGCAATATCGTCCTCATCCAAGTCATTTTTCCGTCGAACAAGCCGTCGAATGGGGTCGAAAACTCAATGCAAAGCGGGTTATTTTGACTCATATGCATATTGCTTTGGATTATGATGAAGTGATGAAATACACGCCTGACAATGTCGAACCGGCCTACCAAGGCTTAACTTTCGAGGTCGACGCAAAATAGGCGATTGAATAAAATTGCCGGCACTGCAACCTTGATTGGAAAACAGCCTAATGTCGGCATTCCATTTGTTGGTCGTCCTAACATATTCCGATTTTGCAGTATGAAAACTTTTCTATTCGGATAACGAGCCAAACAGTCTTGAGGACCGATTAATAATCGCTGTCAATCAACGGTTTTGATCTTGTTTTGATTATCAATTTTCTCTCCAAGAAAATCGGTAATTAAAAAAACGGCAGAATTCTTCGGAAAAATCCGAAGCTCATATTTTACCTCATTTCCGTACGTTTCAAAACAGTTATATTTGATGAACGATTATGTTGGTAAACGAAGTTGGATAGCAAATACAATTGCTATGGGCATCAATTTCATACGAAAATTCGCTCACTTGATATGCCGGAAATTCTAATATTTCCGCAGCTATAATAGGGACAGATGTCACCGGCAAAATTCCGCATACCCGTGGACAATCAGCATAGCCCTTAAACGAGCAAACCGACATCGAACACTATTCGTATATTTTCGGTAATTTTTTAAGATTGCAAACTTGAGAATTTTTATATAGTTTACGCCCTAAAATAAATTGAGGGCGATATGAAACTGGAGTTGAACAACGTCAAAGCCGGATATGGCAAGTTAACAATCTTGCATGATATTTCCGTCGATTTCGTGCCTGGTGAAGTGACAGCTCTTATAGGTCAAAATGGTTGCGGTAAATCAACATTGCTCAAGGCAATAATGGGGTTTTTGGATCTTCGGGGCGGCACGATTACTTTGGATGGCCGCGATATCAGAAGCTTTTATCGCAAAAACCTCGCACAGCTTATTTCTTATCTTCCTCAAGAGAGTTTTTGTCCGGATTATCTGACATTGGGGCAACTTATAGAGCTTTCCTCTTATGCACGACATTCATTATTGTCTGGCCCGTCTGCCAAAGATCGTCAATATTTTAATGAGGTTCTTGAAATTGTCGGGCTCGCGGATAAGGCACATTTGCCTGTTAATTCTCTTTCAGGCGGGCAAAAGCAACGAGCATGGCTTGCGTTAGTTCTGGCACAAAAAACCGATATGATATTGCTTGATGAACCGGTCAATCATCTTGATGTGAAATATCAATACGCCATTTTAAAGCTTGTTCGTGAATTAAGTTGCGAACTGAAAAAAACAATCATCGTTGTTTTGCACGACATCAACCTCGCCACCTATTTTGCCGATTATGTTGTTATGGTGAAAGCAGGAAATATCCATGCGAATGGGCGAACTCAAGACGTAATAACCGAAGAAAATCTACAGCAGGTTTTTGGAATTCCAGCCGAATTATTCCAGCACAACGGGCATCTCATTTGTCAGCCTTATCCCGACGAGGCCCGATCTGTTCGTTATATGGACGAATAAAATGCATTTTTTCAGGTTCTGGTCGGGTGGTGTGGTTCTATTTGTCCTTGTCTTCTATCTTAGCATAGCGTGGGGGGGAACTTTTTCTTCTCCATCAGATGTTTTTCAGGTGTTGATAACGCGCGAGCCAAACAATTACGGTCAAGCGTCGATTCTTTATCAACGTTTTCCGCGAGCGCTTATCGCAATTTATGCCGGACTTATCATGGCAAGTTCGGGATTGGTATTTCAAGGCTTAATCCGCAATCCGCTGGCTTCGGCTTCATCACTCGGAATAAATGCGGGTGCGACACTTTTTGTCGTGGGCGGTGCGCTTTTATTCGGCGCAAATCTGCCAGAGCAGGGGGTATCCGCTTTATGCGGCGGACTTTTCGGTTTTCTTCTCTGTGCTCTTATTGCCCGCATCGCCGGTAACAATGAAAAGACCACCGGTCTCATGCTGATTTTATCAGGTTCGCTTGTAACCATGCTGCTCATTGGCCTAAGCAATGCACTGTTATTGTCTTACGCCGATAGAAGAGGTGAATTCCTCTCCTGGATTGCCGGCAATATCAACCATGCCTATATCGATCGCCTATATCAATTCTGGTGGATTGGCTTAATAGCACTGGCATTGGTTTTTGTGCTGTCAAAGCCGCTCACCCTTATCCTCCTCGGAAATGAAAAAGCTGCTTCAATGGGGGTCAAAACAGTTGCTATTTCACGATTTGCCATGGCATGTGCAATTGTTGCATCGTGTTCGGCTGTTGCTGTCTGCGGGCCAATCAGTTTTATAGGCCTCATCGTTCCGCATATGGTAAAACCTCTGGTCGGTCAGGACTTTCGCGTAACTTTACCGGCATCAGCATTAATCGGTGCGATTTTATGCCTTTTGGCTAGCACTATTTCACAGAATGCTTTTCAGCCTTATGTTGTCAATACCGGAATTATTCTGGATTTATTCGGCGGTATTGTTTTCATTTTACTCATACGGAAATTCTATGTTTCTCCAAAAAACAGGAGCAACATATGAAGATATCCAAAACACTTGATGGGCGGCTTTCTGTTCTTTTTTTAAATGGAAAAGAGCTTGTTATACGCAATTTCGTTGTTGCAATAGCGCTCCTGTTTTTCTCGGCTTTTCTTTTTTTAGTCTCGCTGAATATCGGAACAATTGATACCGGCCTCATTGATTTCTGGAAGCTCATTAAAGGAGACGAGATTAATCAACAATCCTACTTTGCTTTATGGGATGTGCGGCTTCCGCGATTGGCTTTGGCATTTTTGATTGGCTGGAGCGTTGCAGTTTCGGGAGCTATATTACAGCCGATTGCTCGTAATCCTTTGGCTGATCCGGGCCTATTCGGTATTAGTCACGGTTCTTTAACAATGACAATCGTTTTGCTTGCGTTTATTCCCGGTGCTTCTCGTATGCTTATCACATTGGCCTCTCTTGCCGGCGGCTTGGGAACAGCATTACTTTTGCTCGCTTTGGTCGGCAACCGGCACTCCGGTGGGTTGGTCATTCTGTTGATGGGAATTGCCGTTGCAACAGTGCTTGCTTCTATCAACTCATTCCTTATACTTTATCTGCCAACCGAAGCATCCTACAATGCATCAAGTTGGATGGCCGGTTCTCTATTTCAGGCAAACTGGTTAAGTGTTTCGGCTTTTACACCGCTTTTTGTATTCAGTCTTTTGGGAATTTTTCTGGCCGGACATTCTCTCAATCGTTACGACTTGGGAAACGAGCTCGCACAATCGCTTGGTGAGCCGGTTATTGTTTCTCGTCCCCTGTTATTGTTATTCGCAGTTCTATTAAGCGCAGCTTCGGTGACAATTGTCGGACCACTTGCTTTTTTGGGTATCCTTGCGCCGCAAATTGCAGAATTTCTGACTGGAGCGAATGGTAGCGCCAGACTTTATATTTCCGGTCTCGTGGGTGCCGATATCGTCATCGGAGCCGATATTATTTCAAAAAATGCCACAACTATTTCAATGCCTCTCGGGTTGACCACAACCATCATAGGCGTTCCGCTGTTCATTATCGTTTTACGGATAAGAACTCTTCGTCAATATTTTCAAAAATAAGGAAATATTCCATGCGTATCAAATATTCAGGTGCCTTAATTGTAATCCTTCTGTCAACAATTTTCACGGCGGCCGAAGCGCGGGAAGTCGTTGATACTATGGGGCGAAATGTTAATATTCCGGATCATCCCGAGAGGGTAGTTGTCATGAGTGAACCTGCCATCGCTGTTCCGATGATAGAGCTCGGTGTAACACCTGTCGGCAGTTTCGGTAGGGCAGATGACGGCACCTATCAAGTTGGCGCAGATTTTATTGATATCCTGTTCGGACCGAACCAGAAAAAACCTCAAGGCATAGGCAATAACCGTCAGGTCGATCTTGAAAAACTTTACTCAATGAAACCGGACCTCATTATAGGCACCGAGTTCGACGTTGATAAGGTCAAACAGCTTTCTTCAGTCGCTCCTGTTTATATGCAACATTATACAACCGGACATCTTGATAATTTTGCAATTGAAGAAAACCTTGCAAAACTTTTCGGCAAAGAAGACACATTTCAGAATTTGAAAGCAAAATACGTTGAAGACGTTCAGGAGACAAAAAAGCAACTTCCTGAAAATCTTGTAAACAAGACATATTTACCGGTTATCATTATGGACCAGATCAATATCGTGGGAGAGGGGATCGGTGTGTCTCAACCCCTTAACGATTTGGGGATGAAACCTTTTGAAGTTTCGAAAGATGCAACGCATTCGGATGGATCACCGAAAATTGTATTGCCGATAAGTGCTGAAACTTTCGGTTCTCTTAACCCTGATATCCTCGTGGTTATCATCAATTGGGGCGCCCCCGACAAAAGCGCTTCGGCAACACGAGAAGCTTTGAACAAGCTGGTGCCGGGGTGGGAAAATTACATGAAACCGGCCCGTGAAGGACGTGTCATTTATCTTGACGGTTCCAAGGTTTTTACACCCGGTTTTGTCAGTGCCCACTATACATTAAGCGAGGTAAGAAAGTGGGCCAAAACGCGATAAAATAATTTATTTCACCATATAAAAAAATTATTGACTCGAGATATAACATGAGTAATAAACTCATCTTTAATTTATTTCGCCAAAGAGGGTTTTATCCGATGTCAGTAATGTTATCGAAAACGACGTTCCTTGTCTCGTCGGCTCATTGCCAGCTATTTTGCAGTTTTGTTTTTTTATCGTGCGCAATACCTTCTGCCTTTGCAGAGGAGGGTGAGAATACGAAAGAGACACAATCAACTGTATTGGAGAAAGTTGTCATCAGTGGCGAAAAATCCTTAAAATCACTGCAACACACGGCTAGTTCGGTGACTGCTATAAGTGGCGACCGTATTGAGGAAAGACCGGCGGTAACGACGTTGACCGATCTTTTGAAAGGTACGCCGAATGTTCTTTATACGAACGATAGTGATGCACCTATCATTCGCGGCGTGGATACCAAAGGGCCGCTGGTCAAAGGTAATGCTTATCTGGCTAATCCGATTCCGCGCGCGACCATCAGTGTCGATGGGCGTTATCTAAGTTCCGGAGAATTCGGGATAGGGGCCGCACCGATTTGGGATGTGGAGTCGGTCGAAGTTTTTCGCGGACCGCAAACAACAACACAGGGAGCAAACGCCATTGCCGGTGCAGTTGTTATCAAAACGAAAGATCCGACATTTACACCGGAAGCTGAAATACAATCACTTTATGGCACGAGAGCACAAAAACGCGGTTCTCTGATGGCTTCCGGCCCGATTACGCAGGAACTCGCAGGACGTGTTGCATTGGATTACAGTGGGCGCGACACGTTTATCAAATACACCAATCCGCAGTTTCTGGATTCGGATATGGATAACGATCCAAGAAATGTTAATGGTCGCGTAAAACTGCTATGGCAACCTTCTGAATTACCGGGTTTTGAAGGAAAACTTATCTATTCCCATATGGATGTGAAACGTCCCGCTTTCGAAATTGCGTCTCACCCCTATGATCAACTCCACGATACGCGTAATAGTACTGATAACATACAGACCAAGACCGATGCCGGCATACTCGACACGAAATATGATCTCGGAAATACGGTTATATTGTTTAACCAATTGCAATATTCAAATGGCACTTATGATTATAATTTCGGTCGTTCGTTTAATGGCACTGCCTCAAAAGATTACGACAATGTGTCGAATGAGTTCCGCGTCAATTTCGGCGACGAAACAACGACATTTAGCGGCCTTGGCGGTGTGTTTTATTCAAAAAGCAATTCAGAAAACCACATGTTGCATGATTTTGCATCGACCGATTTTACGGTTGATCAGGATAGTGTCGGCGTTTTCAGTGAATTGACCTATAGGTTTGCTGAAAAATGGGCTTTGACGGGTGGTTTGCGTTATCAATATGATGGAATTCGGCATGACGGAGTCGCAAGCTACGTTCCCGGGGTCCGTCACATCTATGATGAAAGTTTTGATGCTGTTCTTCCGAAAGTTTCTCTTTCTTACGATATTCGAGACGACATAACAGTTGGCGTCATGGCATCTCGCGGGTACCTTCCAGGCGGCACAGGTCTGAACTTTTCGGGCAAACGCTACTACGATTTTGACGCTGAAAAGGCATGGAATTACGAAATCTTCTCCCGTATCACAGTGCTTGATAGCAAGCTTTCATTGACGCCGAATATTTTCTACACGCGTTACACGGATTCGCAGCGTTCTGTTACCGATTACATGAACGGCAAACAATTCGGTTCAATCATTGTTAATGCCGACGAAGCAAAAACCTATGGTGCAGAATTGGGAGCTGATTATCAGGTTCTGGATAATGTGTTATTGCGGGGTGGGTTAGGGCTTCTCCACACTGATACAAGTGAATTTGGTGACACACGCGGCAATGTGTTTAATGGGAAGAAATTTGCCAAAGCACCGGGTTATATGTTCAATGTCGGTGCCGATTGGGACATAATCGAGAATTTGAGGCTGAGCGGAGATGTTCGCTATACGGATGATTATTACTCGACAGACGAAAATGATCCCGATTTACGGGTAGGGTCCTACGCTATCGCAAACATGCAGCTTTCTTATAAACCCAACGACCATATGGAAATATTCGGCTACGCGAAAAATTTGTTTGACGAACGTGTACCGACAGAAAAGAATCGTGATCGCATTGCTGGAATTCAAGCATATATGACAGAGCCGCGCGAATTCGGTGTGGGACTAAGAATGAAGTTCTAATCGGGTTGTGACAAAGGTCATGATCTGATCAATATGGAAAAAGCCATATAGCGCTCTAGCTATATGGCTTTTTCGCGTTTTTTGAAAAATTCTCGCAGTTTGTGTTGCGAAGATATTGATCAATAGAATTCGTGAGATAACGAAGTCATGAGGGGCTAGAAAACCGCGCTTCAAAAAACGGTATGAGTTAGTTGTTCCAAGAAATGCATAAAAGACAAAGGGAAAAAATTAACCGATAGAACATTTGACGTTGTTTCAGCTGCTACAATCGTGGGCCGGAGCTTTACAACCAATCGGGTAAGCAATCTGAAGTGCTGAAGATTGCCGCCGCGCTAACCGATAGAAACATTAACGGGATTTTGAAAAAAGAAATATGCGTTGATTGTGTCACTCAATTATTCGTGATAGATTTAAACTAGATACTATTGTTCAACCTTCGAAACTTCTCTTCTCTAATGACTGAACCAGCCAAAAAACTTTCACGGGGAAGACCTCCCACAATCAGTCGGGATAGAATAATAAAAGCGGCAATAGAAATAGGGCTTCCTAAAATCACATTCGTCGGCGTGGCCGAAAAATTGGGCGTAAGTCACATGGCGCTTTACAATCACGTTGACGGGTTGGAAGCGCTAAAGAAGTTGGTTGCAGAAACGATTTTTCTAGAATGGAAATTGCCTCAGTTTCAATCCGGCATTTCGTTACATGACTATCTGGTGAGCCTTGCATCATCAATGTGGAAGTTGGTCGAAACATACCAAGGGATTACGCCCTACCTTTTACGTCGGGATATGATTACGCCAGCGATTGAACAAAAAATTACCGAGCACCAGCATAAACTTGCAACTGCTTACCAGCTTCCATTTATTCAAGCGCATTGGCTGGCATTCACTATTTCCTACCATACGCTATCTATTGCCGACAGCGTTTTACCTGATAACAAAGATGAAGACGACTTGACCCGTTATCGTTCAAGCTCGGGAATCCCGAACATCGACGATGAATATGCAGTCGGATTACATGCACTCATTATTGGCAGTCTTTCCATTCTCGACCGGATATCCGAAAAGAGCAGGTGACAGAGTTAAGATTGCGCTATCAGTTTTTGCAACTTGCCAAAGCAGATTAAGCCAATTCAAAATTCATGTTTATTAAAGCTGCGGCAGATTGAGGTTGTGTGCCAAAAATAACGTATTCGAGTTCTGATTTTCAATTAATCATCAGACTTAAGGATAAGTTGAAAAATCGGTGCTTATGGCAGATACACAACAACCAGGCGGCGTTTCCCTACGACGCTTGCCATCAATAGGTTTAACGAATCCGTTTTTGATAATTTTCAGGATGTGTTGCGGCTCTTAGAAAATTGTATTTTTCGTTAGGTACATTTGTGGCGAGTGGGTAAGCAGCACCTGTTGTTTATAACTCTGGCATGTCGATATCCATATAAGGAAGCGTATCATCGTTAATTGCATAAGATATATTATGGAACTTTTTATTATTATGGGGAGGTTGAGCAGGCGATTTATGCTCTCACACCAAAATCGCAGTATATTGGCCAATGCCGCAATGTTGTGTATTGGTTTTCAATCAAACTGAAAAGCTCGCACTTTTGATAATCTCATTTTAAAAATCTGGCCTAACCTGCGACCTGATTCAGCAATAGCTTTATTGCGCAATGAAAATTGATTTTGCGTCGCAGTTTTCTAAAGTCGCCTACAATAATAGTTCGGACTCGGCCTATATAACGTCGCTTCCGGTTGAAATTGAACCTGAATTGAATTGTTCATTGCATCTTCTGGTGGGCTTTGCGCAGAAAATCGAACAAAAGACAAACAGTCTTACCAATAAACGATAGTTTCTAGCGTTCTCAAAAAACCAAGGATAAGGTTCGAAGAACGGTTTCAAGTTATATTCGTCTGTCAATTTTATTTGGATGGTGATTTACTGAACATAAGTATTCCGACGTTGAAGAAATTATGTTGATGTTTCATTTTTGTTTCAAAACTCTAATACAAAAAGCTCCTGTCTCGACGAAAAACTCCAAGCTTCAAAAAACAATTTAGCTTGTGGAACAATAACGGAACATATAGTGTACGTTCTGGTTTTGTTTTCATGTTGATTCGTATCACGGGAGAATTTTATGCTAACCCGCAAGCAGTATGAATTGCTTCTTTTCATTCACAACCGGCTTAAAGAAACCGGTATTCCGCCTTCTTACGACGAGATGAAAGAAGCACTCGATCTTGCGTCAAAGTCCGGCATCCACAGGCTGATAACGGCTCTGGAAGAACGTGGCTTTATTCGTCGGCTTCCTAATCGTGCGCGGGCATTAGAAGTGCTGAAGCTTCCAGAAACAATGAATCCTTCTGCGAACACGGTGCGGAAATTTTCTCCTAATGTTATTGAAGGTTCCAAGAGCAGACCGATAAAAAATGTCATTCCCGTTGACTTGTCTAGTGGTGAAGCCGGTCAGGCTGCAAATGTAAATGTTCCGGTTATGGGCAGGATTGCAGCAGGCGTTCCTATTTCAGCGATTCAGAACCAGACAAATATGTTGTCCCTACCCTCGGATATGGTGGGAAGTGGTGAACATTACGCACTTGAGGTCAAAGGCGATTCAATGATTAATGCCGGAATTTTTGACGGCGATACCGTCATCATCAAACGCGGTGACACTGCAAATCCCGGCGAAATTATCGTTGCACTTGTTGATGACGAGGAAGCAACGTTGAAACGTTATCGGCGCAAAGGCGCTTCTATTGCTCTCGAAGCCGCCAATCCGGCCTATGAAACAAGAATATTCGGCCCAAATCGGATAAAAATACAAGGAAAACTGGTCGGCTTGATCCGCCGCTATTAAATTTAGCTGGCGACTGTTTTTCCTGATTTAGGTGCATCTAGTGAACAGAGTTCCCGAAACTGCATCGGGATGCTCATGGCAATCTTTCGTTTCTAAAGCCAACTTGTTTTTCATTGATCTGGAATAAAACATAGATGTTTCAGGACTTTTATTACTAGATGATGAGAATAAAAGTGACATCAAAATAATAATGATCGCGCCACTACAATGGTATGATTTTTTGCAAAACAGCCTTGTATTTTCATTAAAATAGATTAGGTCAACAGCCGAACGTTTTTCAAAAAATTGCATATCTGCAGGAAATAATATGTCAGCCCCTCGTGTTAGTTTCGTATCTTTAGGTTGCCCCAAGGCGCTCGTTGATTCTGAACGCATCATTACAAAATTACGTTCGGAAGGTTATGAAATCGCACCCAAGCACGATGGTGCCGATCTTGTTATCGTGAATACATGCGCTTTTATTGATTCCGCACGGGATGAATCGCTTGCCAATATCGGCGACGCGTTAAAGAAAAACGGCAAAGTCATTGTAACTGGTTGTCTTGGTGCAGAACCCGAAGTCGTAACAAAAACCTACCCCAACGTTTTGGCTGTAACGGGGCCACAGGCTTATGAAAACGTTATGGATGCTGTCCATAAAGTAGCGCCGCCGGTTCATGATCCCTTTGTTGATCTTGTTCCGCCACAAGGTATACGTTTGACGCCGCGGCATTATGCTTATTTGAAGATTTCGGAAGGCTGTTCAAACCACTGCAGCTTTTGTATCATCCCGCAATTGCGGGGAAATCTGGTCTCGCGTCCCGCTTCCGATGTGTTGCGCGAAGCCGAAAGGTTGGTGAAAGCAGGGGTCAAAGAGCTTTTAGTAATATCTCAGGATACCAGTGCTTACGGGCTTGATCTCAAATATAGTGAAAGTCAATGGAAAGACCATTCGGTGCGTGCCCGCTTTTATGATCTGGCAAAAGATTTGGGCGATATGGGCGTATGGGTGCGCATGCATTACGTCTATCCCTACCCTCATGTAGACGACGTAATCGAGCTGATGGCTGAAGGAAAAATTCTGCCCTATCTGGATATTCCATTTCAACATGCGTCTCCAACGGTACTCCGCAATATGAAGCGTCCGGCACATTTGGAGAAGATCAATCAACGCATTGAAAAATGGCGTTCTATTTGTCCGGATATCGCTTTGCGATCAACATTCATTGTTGGATTTCCGGGTGAAACGGAAGACGATTTCCAAATGCTTCTTGATTGGATGAGCGAAGTCAAAATAGACCGGGCAGGATGTTTCAAATATGAACCCGTAAAAGGTGCGACCGCAAATGATATGGGGTTGGAAGTGGTCCCCGATGACGTTAAGGAAAGTCGTTGGAACCGTTTTATGGCGCATCAAAAATCCATTTCCTCCAGACTTTTAAAGAAAAAAGTCGGTAAACGTCTGCAGGTGCTTGTCGATCAAGCCAATGGTCATACCGGCATTGGACGCACAAGATACGATGCACCGGAGGTTGATGGCGTTGTGCATTTGTCCTCACGCAGACCAATTCGGGTTGGTGAGCTGGTTACTGTGAAGATTGAGCAATCGGATGATTACGACCTTTATGGCATAATCGTCTAAAGTATTAGTTGCAGTTTTACTATTGTACCCTTGAAGGTTTAGCTTCTGCGCTATAGTTGTAATACTATGAGTTTTTTTGTTTCATGGTATTATTACAAATGCGCGAAATATGACAAACAGTAACGACGATGAACCGCAATTTTTTCTGACTGCTCCGGCTCCCTGCCCTTATCTTGCCGAGCGTTGGGAAAGAAAAGTGTTTACCTATCTTACTGGTCAATCTGCAAACAGCAAGAATAGTGTTTTGACACAATTAGGTTTTCGACGGTCCCAAAACATAGGTTATCGTCCTGTTTGCGACGGCTGTAACGCGTGTATATCGGTCCGCATTGTTGTTGACGATTTTACCCCCGACCGCACGATGAAGCGTATCATCAAGAAAAATTCCGGCCTCTCTTGCGAAGTTTGTCCACCAAGAGTGACAAATGAACAATACGCACTTTTTAAACGATATCTGGATGCGCGTCATTCTGGTGCCGGAATGAGCGATATGAAATTTGATGATTATAAGACGATGGTGGAAGAAACAGTTGTCGACACATCCCTTGTCGAATATCGCAGAACACCATTGGACAAGAGTTCTTGCGAAGATAATAAATCACCTCTAATAGCGGCCGCGCTCACGGACAAAGTGGATGACGGTCTGTCAATGGTTTATTCATTCTATTCCCCTGATGAAAGTCATGCCTCGCTTGGTGTTTTTATGATTTTGGATCACATCCGGCAGGCTCGCCAGTTGGGGCTCCCTTACGTCTATCTTGGTTATTGGGTTAAGGGGTGCAGAAAAATGAACTATAAATCGCGTTATAGCCCCCAAGAACATTTGACATCTCGCGGCTGGAAGTTAACAAAAGAGTAGGAGCAAAAAGTTAATCCTGCGAGGAAATCCATATGCTGAACGAGATGATTGAACTGAAGGGGCGTGAACCGCAATTCAAAGGGAATGCACGTTTAGTCTTCATTCATCCTGATAACCCTGATTTGTTGGTGAAGGTTCTTCGACCGGAATGGATAGACAAAACAAAGCAGGTACCGGAATGGAAAAAACGGTTCAAGCCTTTGGGCGCTAACTCTGTCAACATGCATGAATTGTTTGAAATTGTGCGCGTTAATCCCCATGCGGAAAGCATCCAACCGCATATGTTTACCGTCGTTGCTCTCCAGCAAACCGATCTTGGTTGGGGACTGGTTGTTAAAGCGGAAAAGGACAAGAACAACAACTACGCTAAACCGCTTGCAGCTTTTGCTAAAAATATGGACGAAATTCGCACAGCTTTAGATGAATTCGAGAATTGGGTGAAAGAAACCAATGTCGTTCTATATGACCTCAATCCTTGGAATTTGGTTCTTGCTTATCGCGGCGAAAAAGAAGAGGTCGTTATCATAGACGGTATATCGGAAAAATCGGCGTTAAAGGTCAGGACCTACTTTCCTTCGGTCAATAAGAAGAAAAATCTTAAAGTTTATGCGCGTTTTGAACGTTTTATGGATAGAATAAAAAACGAAAAAAACTGATGGGCTTTACAGTCATCAGCGCCTTTGGTAGCAAGGGCATACCGGTCGCAGCCCACCCGGTTTTTTAAAACAAGGGATAAAATGAAAACCTATCTTATCTGTTCAGGCGGACTGGATTCCGTAACACTTGCCTATCGCCTTGCCCACGAACAAAGCCTCAAAGGAATAATCTCCTTTGATTATGGCCAGCGTCATAAAAAAGAGCTCGTTTTTGCTCAAAAATGTGCTTCAAAGCTTGGGGTCGACTATTATCCGATTGATATATCCGCAATTGGAAAAAATCTTTCGGGATCTTCACTTACCGATAATATTGCTGTTCCTGACGGCTATTATTCCGAAGACAACATGAAATCGACTGTTGTTCCCAATCGAAATGCCGTCTTTTTATCGATAACCTTCGCTATTGCCGCAGCAAAACATGGCGATAGCGTCGCTATTGCTGTGCATGGCGGCGACCATTTTATTTACGCCGATTGCCGTGCAGATTTTATTGATACATTCAACAAGATGGAACAATTATCCTTGGAAGGACAATGTAAGCTTTTAACGCCTTATCTTGATCAGGATAAATCGGAAATTGTAAAAGATGGTGTGAAATACAATGTTCCTTTTGGAGATACTTGGTCATGCTACAAAGGAGGCGAACACCATTGCGGCCGCTGCGGAACATGCGTTGAACGCCGGGAGGCTTTTGCAATAGCGGGTGTAGAGGACCCCACAATATACGACGACAATTCATTTTGGATCGAGGCGGTCAATCGTAACAAAGGAAAAAAGCTCGGGTAGCATTCCCTACAAAATCAACATTTTTTCAAGGTTCAATTCAATGGCATCCGATCATTCAATTTATGAAAATTTAAAGCAATTGGGAAAAAAGACTCCTTTTCCGGAATCCCCCGAGAAAGCGGTGCTTGAGCGTGTTGCTAACCCGCAGGCAGATGTAAAATATTGTGTCCGCTTTACAGCACCGGAGTTCACATCATTGTGCCCAATCACTAGCCAGCCAGATTTTGCTTATCTGATGATTGACTATGTGCCGGATAAATGGCTGGTTGAGAGCAAGTCTCTTAAACTTTATCTGGGATCCTTCCGCAATCATGGAGCTTTTCACGAAGATTGTACGGTCACCATAGCACGTCGACTTGTAGAACTTTTGTCACCTCATTGGTTGCGCATCGGTGGGTATTGGTATCCGCGAGGAGGTATCCCTATTGATGTCTTCTGGCAAACAGGAAAAATGCCTGATGACGTATGGATTCCCGACCAGAATGTTTCCAATTATCGCGGACGCGGCTGATAAAACACTTTAAAAAATTTTTCTAATACACCGGAACATATCGTTTTTCTATCACTTCGTACCGGATCGGGCGCTTGGAATAATATCCGGATTAGCCCGAAAATTTGCCGGATCTCGGAAAGCCCTTTGGTACCATCCGCCCTGCTCCGGCGCGTGTTCCTTGCCATTCAATCAATTCTGATGCGCTACGGCTATATGTTCGATCAGCCGTATCATGCCAAGTGAGTCCTTCTTCCAATTTAAAGGTAACCGCATCGCTCACTCCACCATCCTTGTAGCGTTGCAAACGAACTCCCTTGCCACGTGTCATTTCCGATATCTGTTCGAGAGGGAAGATAAGCATTTTTCTATTCTCGCCAACTATGGCGAGATGATCTCCTTCAACCGGCAGGCATATTTTTGCTTCGTCGGGCAATTTTACATTCATCACCTGCTTGCCCTTGCGCGTCGTTCCAATGACATCGTTCTCAGAGACGATAAAACCGTTCGCGTGGTAAGAAATAAGCAATAACTTTCGATCCGGCACATGAACAAATGCCGTCAAAATATCTTCGTCATTACCCATATCGACCAAAATACGGATCGGTTCACCATGTCCCCTTCCACCTGGTAATGAATTGGCGCCTATGGTAAAAAATTTCCCACCAGTAGTCAGGACAATGATTTTATCCGTTGTCATCGCAGGAAATGCGATTTTTAACCTGTCATCTTCCTTGAATGTAAGGGTGGAATAATCTGTCAGATGCCCCTTTAATGCTCTTAGCCAGCCTTTTTCGGAAATAACAATCGTTACCGGCTCTTTCTCGATCATTGCCTGTTCTATATCTTTAATGTCATGATCGGGAGCATCCTCGAATGTGGTGCGCCGTTTACCTAAAGGTGTGTCAGGACCAAAGATTTTTTTGACCTTGGCAATTTCGCCGGCTATCGCTTTCCATTGCTTTGTATTCGATTGCAAAAGAGCATCAAGCTCGGCTTCTTCGGCTTTCAACGCGTCAAATTCTTTTCGGATTTCCATTTCTTCAAGCCGACGTAACGAGCGCAATCTCATATTGAGGATTGCTTCGGCCTGATTTTCCGTCAGTGAGAAGCTTGTCATCAATTGGTTCTTCGGTTCATCCTCTTCCCGAATAATCCGGATAACTTCATCCAGATTGAGATATGCGATGAGATACCCCTCTAAAATCTCGAGACGGCGTGTTATTTCCCCGAGTCGATATTTTGAACGGCGTACGAGAACGTCTTTGCGATGATCCAGCCATTGCTGTAATGCCTGCCCCAAAGAGAGGACATTTGGAATTTTCCCGAGAGTTAGAACATTCAGATTGAGTGGCACGCGCACTTCGAAATCTGTCAACTTGAAGATCGATTCCATCAACAATTCCGGGTCGACAGTTCTTGTTTTCGGCTCCAAAACAATGCGGATATCTTTTGTCGATTCGTCACGTATGTCGTCGAGCATTGGTAGGCGACGGGCAAGCAAAAGCTCTGCAGTCTTTTCGATAAGCCGCGATTTTTGTACCTGATACGGAATTTCGGTAACAACGATAGAATATGTGCCGCGGCTCCCCTCTTCCTTGTGCCAGCGCGCCCGCAAGCGAAATGTACCCCGTCCGGTCCGGTAAGATTCACGAATGCTTTCAGCTGGCTCGACGAGAATTCCTCCCGTAGGAAAATCGGGACCCCGTACATATTTGACGAGATCATCGTTTGTCGCATCGGGATGCGCAATCAAATATGTCGCAGCGTCGCAAAGCTCGGCAACATTATGGGGTGGAATGGACGTGGCCATTCCGACAGCTATGCCCGATGAACCGTTAGCAAGAAGATTTGGAAAAGCGGATGGTAATACGACCGGTTCCTCATCCTCTTCATTATAAGTAGGACGAAAATCCACTGCATTTTCGTTTATACCATCAAGCAGCAACGTTGCGACCGCTGTCATGCGCGCTTCTGTGTAACGCATTGCAGCTGCATTATCGCCGTCGATATTTCCGAAATTACCCTGCCCGTCTACTAGAGGATAGCGAACTGCAAAATCCTGAGCCAAGCGCACAAGTGCGTCATAAATAGACGAATCACCATGTGGGTGGAACTTGCCCATGACATCGCCGACAATACGCGCGCATTTTGCATAAGCTTGATCCGGATTGAGCTTCAACAATCGCATTGCATGAAGGATGCGCCGATGCACCGGTTTTAATCCATCACGAACGTCGGGGAGCGCACGATCCATAATCGTCGACAGTGCATAAGCCAAGTAGCGCTCTTGCAAAGCAGAACGCAGTTCTATCGGCTCAACATGATCTTTTTCGGATAATCGAATCACTTTACTTGGCATGATTATCGAATAGCAATTCGTTGAATCTACCGCAAGTCATGGACCTGTTTTCGCTTTTATTTAACTGTGATAGCAATTAAACTTAGACAGGACTAATCCTCAAGGCGTCCGACGAGAGAAGGTATCTTCCAATGAGACAATTCAAAAGAGCATTAATACTTACAACTTGCACTTTTTTTGCTGCAACAACGGTTCACCTAAACTCGTGGGCAGTTGATCCGAATGCATTCAATTCTCGTTTACAAGACCGTATAAAAACCACCGAATTTGCAATTTCTGCCTCTCGCAGTGAAGCTGACGGCAATGACATTGTGTTGCGAGATGTAACGATAAAAATTCAAGGCTTGGACAGCACCGGAAAGCGGGCAAAACAGTCTTCTTCAGATGAACCATCTCAAGAACAGGAGGACGGTAATAAGCCTGACGAAACGTTGGTTTTTGACAAAATTGACAACCTTCGTTTTAAAAATGTAACGGAAGGTCAGGATGGCACTTATTTTGCGGAAAAAGTTTCCATCCCTCTGCTTAAAAGCACGAATTCAGGTGTTACGACGAATTTGCAAGACATCTCGATAGATAAAATCAGGCTTGCACCGAATAAAGATGCTAACCCCCTATTTGTTCATTTTCCCTATGAGAGTGCAACAATAGATCGGGTTTATTTGACGGGCGTTGACCAGACATTCTTCAATGCTGAAGATCTAAAGATGGTGTATCTTTTAAAAGCCGGCACAAAAAGCGTAGACATCACAGGCAGCATAAAATCTGTCAGTTACGAGCCAAATAAGACCGGCATTCCTGCGGCGTCGAAATGGCTAACCGATATTGGCTATGACAAACTGTCCGGTTCTTTGAATTTTCATGCCAACTGGGATATCGAAAGCGGTAAATATGTTGGCGACCGCAACGAGATTACCATTGATAACGGCGGAAAACTTGCGATCAGCACAAATGTCGATGGACTTACGGAAGATTTAGTCAATAATCTCGGCGTTTTGAAGCAATTGAATGGCTCGAACAACACTGACGAGACGACAGCCGAAATGTTGAGTGTTTTGGGAATTGTCCAACAGTTAAAATTTGGCGATGTTTCTATACGTTATGATGATAATTCCCTGACCAATAGGATCCTCGACTATTATGCAAAACAAAATGGTGTAACGCGCGAAGACTTTATAACCCAACTCAAGGCTACGCTGCCGCTGATCGGCGCTAAAATTGAGGATCCGGAATTCGTCAAAAACACCTCTGAACAAATAGGAAATTTCCTCGATAATCCAAAATCGCTAACCGTTAGTGCAACGCCGGGAAAAACAATTCCTATAACTGTGCTTTATGCCACAGGAAGCATTTCTGCCGCAAAATTGATCGACTTGTTAAAAGTCAAAGTGGAAGCAAATAAATAATAACGCTCGTTATGAAAAACCCGGCCGTAGCCGGGTTTTTTGTTTATCTGCTTTTATTCAATTGTTCTTTTTTAACGGTGCAATACGAAGTGATAGTTCGCTTAGTTGTGCTGCAGTCACTTCCGATGGGGCTCCCATCAGAAGATCAAGAGCCTGTTGATTCATCGGGAAAAGCGAAATTTCGCGCAGGTTCTTCACACCAAGAAGCAACATGACCATACGATCAATCCCGCAAGCCATGCCACCGTGCGGCGGTGCGCCATAGTGGAAAGCCCGATAGAGTGCACCAAAACGCTCTTCAACAGTTTCTTTCGACAAACCGGCAATCTCGAAAGCCCGTACCATAGTCTCGGGTGAATGGTTACGGATGCCGCCTGATCCAAGCTCGAAACCGTTGCAGACGACATCATATTGATAAGCTTTGATATTTAACGGCTCTTCACTATCCAAAGCTTTTTTGCCACCCTGAGGCATAGAGAAAGGATTATGAGAAAATTCGATGTGCTTTTCGTCCTCGTTCCATTCAAAAAACGGGAAGTCAACAATCCAGGCCAGCGAAAATTGATCGCGGTCGACAAGATTAAGTTCTTCGCCTGCCCGTGTCCTCGCGGCTCCTGCAAAAAGTGCAAATTTACGCGGGTCGCCAGCTACGAAGAAACAGGCGTCACCATCAGCAAGTTTTAGTTGGTTGCGTAGTGCTTCGGTGCGCTCGGGTCCGATATTTTTTGCAATCGGGCCAGCTCCTTGAATTTTGTCACCCTCTCTACGCCAAAAGATATAGCCCAGTCCCGGTTGGCCTTCGCCTTGGGCCCATGAATTCATACGGTCGCAGAACGCACGACTACCACCGTTTTTGACAGGTATACCCCAGACTTCTGCTTTGGCATCACTCTCCAATATATTTGCGAATACCTTGAATCCTGAACCGCGGAAATGGTCGCTTACCTCGTCCATGACAATGGGATTGCGTAAGTCCGGTTTATCCGAACCGTATTTTCTCATTGCTTCGTTATATGGAATACGCGGAAATTTTTGTGTTACCGGTTTACCATTGGAAAACTCTTCGAAGATACCACGGATGATCGGTTCCATAATTTGCAAGATGTCTTCCTGCTCGACGAAGCTCATTTCCATATCGAGTTGATAGAATTCCCCCGGAAGCCGGTCGGCACGAGGATCTTCATCGCGAAAACATGGGGCAATCTGAAAATAACGATCGAAACCCGACATCATCAAAAGCTGTTTATATTGCTGAGGCGCTTGCGGCAAAGCGTAGAACTTTCCTGGATGGATGCGACTCGGCACCAAAAAGTCTCGCGCACCTTCCGGTGATGAAGCTGTCAGAATTGGTGTCGAAAACTCGGTGAATGCGGCTTCTTGCATACGACGACGGATAGCTGCAATGATTTTCGTCCTCTGCAAAATATTTTTGTGCAAAGTTTCGCGGCGCAAATCCAGAAAACGATATTTCAAGCGAATATCTTCAGGGTAATCGGGTTCACCAAAAACTGGCAAAGGCAACTCGTCCGATTTCGACAGAATTTCGATTTCGTTGGCGAATACCTCGACTTCTCCGGTCGGAAGATTGGTATTGATGGTGTCATCGGAACGTGCCCGGACCTCACCATCAACCCGCAAAACCCATTCACTTCGTACCATTTCGGCGATTTTGAAAGCCGGCGAATCCGGGTCGGCGACGATTTGTGTTATGCCGTAATTATCACGCAAATCGATGAACAATATTCCACCATGGTCACGGACGCGATTAACCCATCCGGAGAGTCGAACTTTTGATTTAACATCGCTCTTACGAAGAGCGGCACAGTTATGACTGCGATAACGATGCATAGTCTTGCCTTTTTGTTTCACGCATTCTGAAATAATCAACTTGTGGGCAAAAGCGCATTTTGCCGCACATTTGTCAAGCTATGGAAGGATTGTGTATGAAAAAATATAGCAAAAGACAAATCATATATATTAAGTTATAGCCTTGGATATGAAAGTTATTACCACTACCTCTGTTCTCGAAGACGTTATTTCAACGCTTGTTAAATCGGATTTCGTAACGGTTGATACCGAATTTATGCGTGAATCAACTTACTGGCCACAGCTATGCCTGATTCAGTTGGCTTCACCTGATATCGCCGTAGTCGTTGACCCGCTTTCCAACGATATCGATTTAACTTCGTTGTTCGAATTGATGAAAAATGAAAACGTCGTCAAAGTTTTCCATGCTGCAAGACAAGACGTCGAAATCATATATAAACTCGGAAAAGTTATTCCTGTGCCGTTGTTTGACACCCAAGTTGCCGGTTCTGTTTGCGGTTTTGGTGAAAGCGTTTCTTATGAACAAATTGTGGAACGCATTACGGGTGAGCATATTGATAAATCCTCCCGTTATACCGATTGGAGCCGCCGGCCACTTAACGACAAACAATTGTCATATGCATTGGCTGATGTAACCCACTTACGGGATGTTTATAAATATCTTAAGAAACAACTTGAGAAAAACGGTAGAACCCATTGGATTGATGACGAGATGTCAGTTCTCACATCACCAAAAACCTACATTATGCCCAATGACGAAGCCTGGAAAAGGATCAAAGGACGTATTCGTAAGCCACGCGAACTCGCAGTTCTTCAACAGATAGCAGCTTGGCGAGAACAGGAAGCAAAGAATCGCAATGTTCCACGCGGGCGCGTTCTGAAGGATGAATGCCTTATCGAAATTGCAACTCAACAACCGAAGAATGAAATGGCGCTTGCGCGATTGCGCAGTATCCCCAAAGGTTGGGAGCGTTCCAGCAGCGCTAGTGAATTGTTGAACGCGGTGCAGGTAGGTCTTTCAGTGGATACAAACAATTTACCACCGATACATAAACATGTAGCGCTCGCTAACGGAACCGCAGCAGCAATCGAACTCTTACGTGTTCTTTTGAAACTTGTTGCCGATGAAGAAAATATTGCACCCCGTATTATAGCAAATAACGATGATCTGGAAAAAATTGCGAAGCAGGAAAATTTGGTCGCCCTTCCGGCAATGGAAGGATGGCGGTATGATATATTTGGGAAGAAAGCTCAAAAGATGTTGGATGGCCATTTGGGGTTTTACTTTCAGAACGGTAAGATATTGACAAAAGAAATCTAGCCATAAAGAAATAATCAACTTAACCTGTCTATATTTTTAAAACATATACGCTTTATATGCAGAGGCAGATGATGGAAAAAGTCCTTACAGTAACATTCAATCCCACTGTTGATGCAGCCAGTGAAGCAGAGGTTGTGCGTCCAACCCACAAAATTAGAACATCTGATGAAAGCTTTCATCCTGGTGGTGGCGGCATCAACGTTGCCCGCGTTATTCATCGCCTTGGTGGAGATGTTAAAGCGCTTTACGCGAGCGGCGGTATTATGGGTAATGTTCTAAATCATCTTATGGATGATCGCGGCATTCAGTGCATTAAAATTGCTATTTCCGGCAACACCCGCGTCAATAACGTTATTCACGAAAGAGCTTCCGGCATGGAATATCGCTTCATCGCCGAAGGGCCGATCATGCAAGAGACGGAATGGAAAGCCGTCGTCAAAGAAACTGAAAAACTCGAGTGGGATTGGATTGTTGTAAGCGGCAGCCTTCCACGAAACGTTCCAATCGATGTATACGATTTATTGATCAACATTGCAAAAAAGCGAAATGCACGTATCGTCATTGACACGTCGGGTGATGCCCTCAAGCACGTCCTTGATAAAGGCGGTTTGACACTGGTAAAGCCAAGTCAGGGTGAATTTGAGGCCGTTACCGGAAAAACATACAATCTGACTGACGATATTGCCAAAGCTGCACAAGAATATTGCATCAAAGGTGCGTCTGAAATCATTACCGTTACGCTAGGACATCAGGGGGCAGTTTTGGCTACCAAGGATAAGACACTTTATCTTCCCTCCCCCCATGTGCGTGTTATCAGTGCGTCCGGTGCGGGCGACAGCTTTGTAGCTGGTATGGTTCATGGCTTGGCTTCCGGATGGGAAGCTGAAGATGCTTTCCGATTGGCAACCGCCTGTGGAACAGCAGCCGTAGCTGAAAAAGGCAATGGTCTTTGTCAATTGCCGAATATCAAGCGGCTCTATAATTATCTCGCTCGCAAAGGTAAAAATATCAGTTCTGCATCACTATCAGACGATTAGGGGGAAATTCGAGCGGATACCTTTCAACCACGTGACCAATGCCAAGCGACACGCTGCTATTATTTTTAATAATTAATAATTGTCTTGTTCACCAGTCCAGCTTTGGCTCGGAGAAGTTCGGTAAGAATTAACCGATTTCAAGTTATCTATAACTATTATTTATAAAAAACAAATTGTAGATCACAGCCACATTTTAAAAATTATAAATTCCAAAATTAATTACTATAAATATTTATTAACTTTATTTTTATTTTAGTATCTGGATAATATTTATAATACCAATAATCTAAATAATTATTATATAAGTTTTTCTTATAGAGGGGACAATTTTCGAATAAAAACATTTGCGTAAACCGCTTATCGAAACGGAATTTCACGAAATATCCCTCTCCCCCTGCAACAATAATCAATTTGTCCAGAAAAATGAACCTATCATTTGCAATCGGGATTAAACAGCTAACAGTTATTATCAAACGACAAGATAGCTCAAATCTTTATTTGTGGCTTTTCCAAGTTGTTGCAAACGTCCTATCGGCCGCTCGGCAATAAGATCAGCGTGGCGTGCAGGTACAGTCAAAACTATTTTCTTATCCTGAGTTTTCCATATCAAATCAGGCAGGATAGCGGCAGTGGACGCAGAAAAAAGATTTGCTACCCGCATAAGACCACCTAAAAAGCGCGCCCGTCCGATTGTTTCTTTGTCAGCCAATTTTATGATTTCCGGCGCATCATCGTCTACAAAGAGTCCCTCGTTACGGTAGAACACTGACAATGCTACGTAAACGCGCCCTTCATGTGATATTCCAGGATAAGGTCCGAACGCTACCTGATTAGCAGATTGATCACCGCGATAATCAGGGTGGAAACGCCAACCTATGTCGGCAAGCAGGCAGGCTGCCTCGCGATATCGCCTCTGCTCTTCAGTTTCCTGAATGCCGAAGGTGTCAAAAGCATTTTTTGTAAAACCGATCAGGTCATAAGCCTGTGCCGGAGAGCGGGCACGCAATGTTGCCATTTCTTGACATGCTGCAATCAGGGGATCTTCATCACGCAATTTCGGTGTTAGTTCAGAAAACAAAAAACCTTCACGCACTCCGGCGCCGGAAAATATGATTTTCTTCGGCATCAAACACCGCAATACTTCTATCATAACAGTTGCGCCGTAAGAGAGAAGCTGACGACGATTTTTGGAGATGGTTGAAATAGTTTTAAGCTGTTCAACCTCGCCTTTGGTGATACGGTGAAGAAAGGATTCCATATCCGGGCCCTTCACTTCATATCCGTGCATCACGGGGAGAGGATAGTGCTTGAATGCTATATGGAGTTTTGCAATGTTGCGCCACGTACCACCAACAGCGTAAAAATTTCTACCTTTGTTTTTACTCAGAATTTCGCTGTTTTTAAGATATTTCCGAGCGATTTTCGTGGCTTCTGAAAGGTTGTTATCAGACATATCCTGAAGGCGTAAACCGCCAAGCGGCAAAGTAATGCCATCATTAGCAACAGTCGTTTCGTGGATGTCAACCAATTCGAGACTGCCTCCACCGAGGTCGCCCGCCACCCCATCGGGGTGATGAAAGGTCGAGATAATCCCGTAAGCCGAATATGTGGCTTCTTCTTTACCGGTTAAAACCCTCACCTCGTTCTTAAGGATTTTTTCAGCTTCATCAATGAAGGCAGGACCATTTTTTGCTTCGCGCGATGCGGCCGTTGCTAATGTATGAACCGCCGAAACGCCGATTTGATCACAAATTGCATGAAACCGACGCAACGTCCTTAATGCCATGTCAACCGACTCGTTTTCAAGGCAGCCCGTTTTTGCTACGCCTTTGCCAAGGCCGCAAAGTATCTTCTCGTTAAATAGCACAGTGGGCGAGCGAACCAATCCCTCATAGACAACCAAACGAACCGAATTTGAGCCGATGTCGATAACAGCAACCGGTTTTCTGCCCTTCAAGCGGCCTTGAGCCAAAGAGTTATCCATTTATGTGTCAGTCTTTTTTCGTTGTTTCGGTGCTTGTTGTATCAGTCTTTTGGCGGCGTAATGCAATAATACGAGGAGCTGATGACCGCAGCGATTTTCCACGTCCCGAAAGACTGGGGTTGGTCATAAAATATTCCTGCGCATTGAAAGGCTTCTCGCCTTTAAGCGGTACGATGCGGCGCGAGGTCCCGTCGCTCAATATCTCGAAACTTTGTTGGTTATCGATGATATTTGCCAACATGATTTGGGAAAGTATCTGCTGGTGGACGGTTTTATTGAATACCGGTACCAATGTCTCGACACGTCGGTCGAGATTTCTCGTCATCATATCGGCAGAGCCAAAATAAACGATAGCATTTTCATTCGGTAGATCTTCCCCATTGCCGAAACAGAAAATACGGCTGTGTTCCAGAAAACGGCCAACGATAGATTTTGCACGTATATTTTCCGAAAAACCGGGAATACCTGGACGCAAGCAGCAAATGCCGCGAACCACAAGATCAACCTGAACACCGGCTTGCCCTGCCCGATACAATGCATCGATGATTTGTGGGTCCACCAGAGAATTCATCTTCATCCAGATTGCTGCAGGTTTTCCTTCTCTTGCATGCGCAATTTCATCCTCGATATGTCCAAGAATACGCCGTCGCAAAGTCAAAGGAGAAAATGCGAGTTTCATCGGTTCATCCGGCTGTGCATAACCGGTAATAAAATTGAAAATAAGCTGAACGTCGTGTCCGATATCATCGTCTGTTGTAAAGAAAGAGAGGTCCGTATAAATCTTGGCAGTAATCGGATGGTAATTTCCTGTTCCAAGATGGACATAGGAACGCAACCTGTTTTCCTCGCGACGCACAACCAGAGACATCTTGGCATGTGTTTTTAACTCGATAAAGCCAAAAACAACTTGCACCCCTGCCCGTTCCAGATCCCTTGCCCAGCGAATATTCGCTTCTTCATCAAAACGGGCTTTAAGTTCGACCAAAGCCGTAACCGATTTTCCGGCTTCGGATGCGTCGATTAACGCGCGAACGATCGGACTATCATTCGATGTTCTGTAAAGCGTCTGTTTTATCGCCAACACATCCGGATCAGCAGCTGCTTGTCTTAAAAACTGTACGACTACATCAAACGATTCGTAAGGATGATGAACAACAATATCTTTTTCCCTGATTGCTGCGAAACAGTCTCCGGCGTGTTCCCTTATCCTTTCTGGAAAACGAGGATTATAAGGAACAAATTTCAAATCCTCACGAGGTATCGAAACAATCTCGGAAATCATATTGAGTGCCAGCAATCCATCAAGGACGCTCACCCGATTATCGGGCACGCCAAGCTCCGTTGTAACAAATTGACGTAAATCATCGGGCATTTCCGCATCAAACTCAATGCGGATCACCTGCCCGCGGCGCCTCCGTTTCAGAGCTGTTTCAAAGAGGCGAACGAGGTCTTCCGCTTCTTCTTCAACTTCAATGTCACTATCGCGAATAATGCGAAATGTACCGGCGCCATTAATTTCATAACCTGGAAAAAGCTTGCCGATAAAGAGACTGACGATATCCTCAAGCGAAATGAAGCGATAGCCGTGCCCTTCGTCCGGTAACAATGTAAAACGTTTCAAAGCTGTTGGTAGCCTCAATAGTGCCGTCATCGGCTGACGGTCGGCGCGGCGCAACAGATGAAGGGCGATCGAAAATCCTAAGTTGGGAATGAAAGGAAATGGATGGGCAGGATCAATTGAAAGCGGTGTGAGTACAGGAAAAATTGTTTCCAGAAAGTGGTTTTCGAGCCAAGTCTTTTCATTTTCACTCAAACGGTCAGGGCGAATGATCGCAATCTTTTCCTGTTCGAGTTCATGTCGCAAAGCCCTGAGTTCCGTTTGCTGATTGGCTTGTAATCGCGCGACCTCGGCAAGCACAAAATCAAGCTGTTCCTGCGGGGTACGTCCGTCAGCACTACGAGTCACAATTCCTGCACGGACTTGTCCTGCAAGACCAGCGATACGAACCATAAAAAATTCGTCAAGATTGGTGGCTGATATCGATAGGAAGCGCAAACGTTCCAGAAGTGGATGTTTTTTATTAGCCGCTTCCATGAGTACACGATTGTTGAATTGCAGCCACGAGAATTCCCGATTAACAAAACGTTCCGGCGTCTCCATATTGATTGTGTCAGCATTAGGCTGCTTAACCTCTGAATTCGACGAACTTTTTGTGCGTAAAGCCATATTGCTTTTCCCTTCATTCTCATGTCTTGATGCTGCAATCAACTTGACCACACCACCCTGCTGTGAACGGAATAATTTTGAATCATATCATTCTGTAATCATCGAAAGTTTACAACGGCGAAACAATAATGACAAATCCTATATCCGTATTCGGATTGCTGATATTTCCATATTTCATACATTAAAGCCTAAGGTTTACGAAGTCTGATTATATTCAAAAAAAATTAAATTAACTGTAATTGAAATTCGTATATTAATTTTTATTAATTCTTAATTCCAATCGCAATTGTGGTTATTCATCTCCGCTATTATAAGTGCTTTACTTTTTCATGATTGCCATAAGTGAATTTTTGGTTCGAAATCCGGACTGACACAAACGTCGCATTAAATGATACGGGCTACAAACCTCGTGAACCTTGAAAAATTCCAAGGTTCTCAAACGAGCAAGAAGAACGTTAACGTTATCTTTGTCTCGAACCACTTGCAGTTCTTATGGTTTCGACAATAATAGATCAAATAACAATTTATCGATAAGCGTTGCGTGCCGTCGGGCCTGATTTTCTCGCTCGTGGTGAAGATTTGTAGCTACCTGTATTCATATTATCTTCTGCTTACCAAGTTTCCCGCTCTCCCAATACATTTTTATTAATGCAAACGAAATCGCTCTCGATAAATGGTTGGACATGAAGATCGACAATATCTTTTAATAATACGTCGATTAATAGCGCGAATGCGATGCAGCAATATGAGATGGAAAGCATCAAAAACAGATGAAAGACATAATTGCACAACTTTTAGTAGATCAGGTTATGTTAAAGTGATCGAAACGCGCAGACATTTGACACAAAATGTTGGCTATCAGGTATCAATTAGGCTATAGAAAAAGACGTTATCAATGGTAGTGCAATATTGCGCTTTGAAAATTTACTTATGGCATGGAGTTTTGACATGGCTGATCATCACATTCCTCATTTTCAAAATGACGGCGGATATAAAATGATTGAAATCGGCGTGAAGAAGTTCATGTGCGTTGGAGCCAATCCGCCTTTTGACCATCCTCATATATTTATTGATATGGGTGCAGATAACGAGAAGATTTGCTCTTATTGTTCAACGTTGTACCGGTATAACCCATCACTTTCGGAGATGGAAACAAATCCGGCCAATTGCAGTTTTGACCCTGAGCAAAGCGCGATCAAGGTCGCTAGTTAATCAACATTAAAATACGAGGAATAGCTATGGATTGGCAAAAACACGAAAAACCAATCATAGTGGGGGCTGGAATCGCCGGATTAAGCTCGGCGTTAGCATTATCCGATAAGGGTATAAGTAATCTTGTTCTGGAAAGTCGGGATCATCTCGAAGAAGTAGGCGCCGGTATTCAATTGGCGCCGAATGCTACTCGATTGTTAAAAAAATGGGGTGTCCTTGATCGCCTTGTAGAAGTCGGGGTAAAGACGCATTTTCTCGAATTGAGAGATGGACTTTCTGCCAAAACGCGGATGCAGGTTGATCTTCAGGATGTGTCGGAACGCCGCTGGCATGCACCATATATCACGATCCATCGTGCTGATCTTCAAAATGTGCTTTATGAAAAAGCAAAACAAAACTCTCTTATCGATATACGATTTGATGAAAAAGTAATTGCTGTTTCGAAAGAAACACCGGAACTAGCTGAAGTTCACACCGACCATCAGGGCTCGGAACATGGCTTTGTCACACCGCTCATCATCGGATGTGATGGTGTGTGGTCGAAATTGAGACAATTTCCGCCGCTTGACGACCACGCGAGTTTCAGTGGTTATATTGCTTGGCGTGCCACAATCGATGTTGACGCACTTCCCAAGGAATTTATTCGGACTTTTACCGATATAAAAACTGTCGTTGCATGGATGGGACCAAACAATCATCTCGTTGCCTATCCACTGAAAGCAGGCAAATCTTTCAACTTCGTTGCTATTACGCACGGAAACAATCCGGGCGAAATCTGGTCGCGCGAGGGGAATAAAGCAGATCTTTTAAAACATTTTAAAGATTGGCATCCCGCTATAAGAAACATTTTTAATCTCATCGACACATGGACATTTTGGCCGTTATTTCAAATGCTTCCGCAGCGTTTTTCAGATAATGGTTTACGTGTTTTTGTGGGCGACGCTTCGCATGGATTTCTACCTTTTGCAGCACAGGGAGCGGCGATGGCAATCGAGGATTCAGCCGCCCTTTCCGAACTGTTGGCAGACAAGGACATGTACCTTTCTGAAGCCATGAGCCGATATAGCAATATTCGTGCGCCGCGTGTCGCTGCTGTGAACAAGAGAGGCGTATTTAACAGTTTTGTCTATCACGCGACCGGTCCCGTTGCTGTTGCCCGAAATCTGGTTATGAAGATGCGTTCGTCAGAAAGCTTTATGGCAAGCCTTGATTGGCTTTATGGGTATGACGCAGCGCGTGCGGTACATAACCTTAAGTAACATCATAAAATCTGGCTTAAAAATGCCTTTGCTCTTTCATGCACCGGATGATCAAAAAATTCATCCGGTGGTGCTACCTCTAGAATTTGCCCCTCGTCCATAAAAATAACCCTATCGGCAACTTGTCTCGCGAAGCCCATTTCGTGGGTAACGCAGAGCATTGTCATGCCATTCTCGGCAAGATCAATCATCGTATCCAGCACCTCTTTGATCATCTCTGGATCCAATGCTGATGTTGGCTCGTCAAACAACATGACGCGCGGCTCCATACAGAGTGAACGGGCAATTGCAACACGTTGTTGCTGGCCTCCTGAAAGCTGCCCCGGATACTTATGGGCCTGATCGGGAATCTTCACGCGTTCCAGATAATGCATTGCCTGTTCTTCTGCCTTGCGACGGCCAATATGTTTTACCCAGATAGGTGCCAGCACACAGTTTTCGAGTACCGTCAGATGCGGAAACAGATTGAAGTGTTGAAAAACCATGCCGACGTTCCGGCGAATTTTATTCAAGCTCCACATTCCGTGTCTAAGTGGAATGCCTGTTACTGTTATTTCGCCTTCTTCTGCCCGTTCCAAACCATTGATGCATCGTATCAATGTGGATTTTCCAGAACCGGAAGGGCCGGATATAATGATTTTTTCTTTAGGCTTTACTTCGAGTTCGATGTTGCGCAACACATGCAATCCGCCATACCATTTATTGACATGGTGCATTGAGACTTCCAATTGGTCATCAAACTTATCCGAATGCATTTTCAAATATTCATCCTTCCGCACCATTGGTTTTTGGAGAATTCAAGCGTCTCTCTATAAAATGCGCATAACGCGACATGCCAAAACAAAATACCCAGAAAACAATGCCAATAAAGACCATGCCTGTCAGGGGTGTTTGCGGTGTGCTCCATTGGGCTTGCTGGATTGCTTGTCGAACAATTCCCAAAAGATCGAACATGCCGATGATGTAAACAAGACTGGTTTCTTTAAACATACCGATAAGCACATTGATAATGCCCGGTATAACAAGGCTATAGGCTTGTGGTAGAATGACAAGCAACATTGTTTTTAGATATCCGAGGCCGAGTGCTTCCGCGGCTTCGTATTGGCCGCGGGGTATTGCCTGTAAACCGCCACGTACAACTTCTGCAATATAAGCTGACGTAAAGAGGGCAACACCGATCAACGCACGTAGAAATTTATCAAATGTCATGTCCTGAGGCAAAAATAGCGGAAGCATGACACTCGCGATGAACAACACCGCAACAAGCGGTATGCCGCGAACGGTTTCGATAAAAATCATTGATATGAGGTGAACAACCGGCATTCGGGAACGTCGCCCGAGTGCAAGCAAACTGCCCAGAGGAAGGGATATCGTGATGCTACAATAGGCGATTGTCAAAGTGACAAGCAGTCCGCCCCATAATTGGGTTTCAACGAGCGGCAAACCAAAATGCCCGCCAAAAAGAAAAAAATAGCCGATAACCGGAACCACAAACAGAGATATCAGAGCATTGATAATTTTAAATGGGCAAGCCGGAATAAGGAGCGGCAGATTTATCACAATCACAATTAACGCCGTCACGTTAACGCGCCAACGTTCACTGTCAGGATACCGACCATAAATGAATTGCCAAAAATTCGCTTTGACAAACGCCCAACACGCACCGTTCCATCCGTCCGGCATATATCCGCCTTGCGTATTTGTGGTACATGCCTTGCGGTCGCTTCCGCTCCATACGGCGTTGATAATCAGCCAATTAACGAGAGGGATAGCAAAGTATACAATTGCGAGTACGAGCGTGACACTCACCACACAATTTAAAGGGGTGGAGAAGAGATTCTGACGCAACCAATGCCATACCCCCCTCTCAAGCACAGGTGGGGGCGATGGCGGAATAAACTTGGTCTGGACATAACGCTCAATCATTCTAGCGCTCCACCAAGGCCATATGCCGGTTGAACCAGTTCATGAACAACGACACGACGATGCTTAATCCGAGATAGACTTCGATCCAGATAACCGCAAGTTCAACGGATTGCCCGGTTCTTTCCATAATGGTGCTTGAAACCATCATCAGTTCCGAATAACCGACGGCCGCGCCTAGAGATGTATTTTTTACTAGATTCATATATTGACTGGCTAGTGGCGGAATAATAATGCGTAAGGCCAATGGCAAAACGATTAAGCGCATAATCAAACTGTTTGAAAAGCCCAAAGAGGCTCCTGCTTCAAACATGCCTTTATCTACACCTTGAATTCCCGCGCGGATTGTCTCGGCAATCAATGCACCTGTGTAGATTGACAAGGCAAGATAAAGTGACAAAAATTCAGGCGATATGTAATATCCGCCGCTGAAGTTGAAGCCTTTCAAAGTGGGGATTTCCCAGGAATGGGGATAGGCAAAAATAAAAAACAGAACAAGCGGGCACAACAAACCGATTACGGCGCAATGCCACCATTTGACACGTGTACGACCCGTCTCTTTAATCATCCTTTGCGCATAGAGATATAAAAATCCGGCTATTGCTATCAAGATGACCGTGGATACGACGAATAATCTCACATGTTCACCCCAGACGGGACGGGGAAGATAAATTCCTCTTATATTAATTGCGATCGTCCCCCAATGGAGACTTTGTCTTGCTGGAGGCAAAACTTGCATAACGCCGATAGACCAGAAAAACAGAAGAACAAGCGGAGGAATATTCCGGAAAAATTCGACATAGCAAAGCGATAGTTTGGCAATGAGCCAATTATTCGACAACCGCCCTATTCCGATAAAAAGCCCGATTAAGGTAGCTGTTATAAGGCTGATAACAGAGATAAAAACCAGATTGACAAGGCTTGCCAGAATGACCTCGCCGTTTGTGTCATTGTCATCATATTGAATAATACTCGAAGGCTGGTTAAATCCCGCACGTTTATCCAGAAAATCAAAACCGGAAGCGATTCCGGACGCACGCAGGTTGATTATCGTATTATGGGTAATCCAACGAACAAAAAGAAAAAGCGCTATAATAACAAGACATTGAACTGCGAACGATAAAACCGAACGGACGTTGAAAAAGGCAGCCATTTCTGCCTTTAACGAACGTTCAGCGAAACTTATCTTGTGTTCTACCATCGGGAGAAATGCGGCAACAAACAGTTATCAACGAATTGGCAAGCCATATTGCAGGCCACCTTTTGTCCAAAGAGCATTGATGCCACGTGAAATTTTCAACGGCGTATTCTGACCGATATTGCGCTCGAAAATTTCGCCATAATTGCCGGTCGCTTTAATAATTTTTACGACCCAGTCATTATCAAGCCCCAAGTCTTTACCAATAGTATTTCCTTGTTCTACTCCAAGAAGACGGCGGATATCCTGATTGTCGGATTTTAGCATATCATCGACATTGGTTTGCGTAATGCCGAATTCTTCGGCATTCAAGAGTGCATTATGTGTCCAACGTACGACATCAGCCCATTGTGGATCACCCTGTCTAACAGCCGGTCCAAAAGGTTCTTTCGAAATGATTTGAGGTAAAACGACGTGGTCTTCAGGATTCTTTAGTTGCAAACGCAAACCGTAAAGCGAAGACTGGTCAGTTGTATAGACGTCACAACGACCCGCGTCATAGGCCTGATTGACTTCGGTGAATTTGTCAAAAACAACCGGTGTATATTCCATTTTATTGTTGCGGAAATAATCGGCTAGCGTGAGTTCCGTCGAAGTACCGGATTGGACACAAATCGAAGCCCCCGATAATTGAAGAGCCGACGTTACTCCTTCAAGGTTCTTTTTATTGATCATGAAGCCCTGTCCGTCGTAATAATTGACACCGACAAAATCCAAGCCCAATGCTGTTTCCCGATTGATCGTCCAGGTGGTATTGCGGATTAAAACGTCTATTTCACCCGATTGCAGCGCTGTGAAACGCTCTTTGGAGCTTAACGGAACAAATTTGACCTTATCTCCACTTCCGAAGATAGCGGCAGCAACAGCACGACAATAGTCGACATCGAACCCCGTCCAATTACCCTTTTCATCGGGAATGCTGAAGCCGGCCAGTCCGGTACTTACGCCGCACTGCAGATATCCGCGTGCCTTAACGTCATCCAATGTTCCTGCCGATGCAGTAACAGTACCAAACGCTGTAAGCGCAACACCAATCGCGGCGATATAAGTTTTAAAAAACATAAAGTCCTCTCCTGCGTTTGCAAAAACTTGTCCTGACAGCTATCGAAAAGCATTATCCATATCAGGTCAAGCAAATAGCGTGCTATAATAACCGTGAAAAGCAAACAGATTTTGCTTGACCACCGATATATTTTATCAATGCTAAAATATAACGTGGCTTAAAAAATTGGAAAGTACACTCGATGACGTCAAATGATTTTTCTGAAAAGTCTGGTGTAAACACAAAACTTGCTCATTGTGGAAATGATCCGGCCGACTATTTCGGCTTTGTTAATCCACCTGTTGTTCATGCTTCGACTGTATTGTTTCCTGATGCCGAAACACTGAAGAGCGAAAATCAGCGCTATACATACGGGACCCATGGTACGCCGACAACCGATGCTTTGTGCGAAGCGATAAATTCTCTGGAAGGTGCTAAAAAAACCGTATTGGTACCATCCGGCCTTGCGGCCATCACAGTCCCGCTTTTGGGCGTTTTGTCGCAAGGTGATCATGTGTTGATAACTGATTCCGTTTATGGTCCGACGCGTCGTTTTGCAGATAATATGTTAAAAAAAATGGGCGTCGAAGTCGAATATTACGATCCAACAATCGGTGCGGCAATCGAACGTTTGATGAAGCCTCAAACCAAGGCGGTTTTCACCGAATCACCCGGATCAAATACGTTTGAAATTCAGGACATACCGGCGATTTCCTCAGTTGCACACGCACATGGTGCAGTTGTGTTGATGGATAATACGTGGGCAACCCCGCTCAATTTCAAGCCGCTCGATTACGGTGTCGACATTTCAATTACTGCCGGAACGAAATATCCTGCCGGTCATTCCGATATTCTGATCGGTTTCATTTCTGCGAACGACCGGACGAAAAGAATTGTCGAAGATGCACATAAATTCTTGGGAATGAGTGTCTCGGGTGATGACGCCTATAACACGTTACGGTCTATGCGCACGATGGGCATTCGTTTAGCCCATCAAAGCAAAACTGCTTTTGCTTTGGCTCAATGGTTGGAAACCATGCCGCAAGTTGCGGAAGTGCTTCATCCTGCATTGGAAAGCCATAAAGGCCATGAAATATGGAAGCGCGATTTCAAGGGTGCCTCGTCACTATTTTCTATTGTGCTGAAAGGAGGACGCGAAAAAGAAGCCCACGCTTTTTTGAATGCGCTTAAAATTTTCAAACTTGGATATTCATGGGGTGGATATGAAAGTCTGGCTGTCGAAGTCCACCTTGATGATCGTGTTTTCAAACATCAATATTTGGGTTCACTTCTGAGGCTTCAAATCGGCATTGAAGATTTTGATGATCTGAAAGTCGATTTGGAGCAGGCTTTAATCGCAACAAAACTCTGAAGGAAATCTCGAAAAATAATGGAAGCGCAACCTGAGGCAGGCGACAAATTCGCCCACCCTCGTTTATCCCGTGTTTTTTTATTTTAATTTAACGCGTTATCTGTTTTTATTAAACCTGTCTAATAAATAAAACTAGACAAGTTCGACATCAACGACGCCTTGAATGGCTTTCATAGCACCGGCCACCTGTGGTGTTACGCGATATTTGTGCGGGAGCGAAACTTCTATCTCGCGTGCCCCATTATCCTTGATAATAATAAAGCCTACATCTCCGTCACCACCACGTTCGAGGCTACTGCCGATTTCTTCTATCATATCCGCATTACGGACGAATATACGCATTGTTTTATGGATACGTTCTGCTTCATGTTCCAATGACTGGACGGTTTCTATGCGTAAACTGATCCCTTCGGGACGGTTTTCGGCATTGACTGTGATCACGACAGATTGCCCAGGTTCCAGCATGTCTCCATAAGCGCTTAATCCTTCCGAAAAAAGAATTGCTTCGAATTGTCCGGTCGGGTCAGAAAACTGGATAATACCCATTTTCTTTCCCGATTTTGTCTTTCTTACCTGTTTTGCACTGACAGTGCCAGCAAGACGGCCGGCATTAGCCCCTCGCCGCACAGCATTGGAAAAATCAATCCAGCTTTGAACGCGCAGTTTCTGCAAAACATCCTCATATTCATCCAATGGATGAGCCGATAGATAGAAACCGATAGCTTGAAACTCGTGATGAAGCTTTTCAGCCGGTAACCACGGCTTCGCCTGCGGCAATAGAAGCGGTTCTTTTGGTCCGTCGCTCATTCCGAAAATATCGGTTTGACCGCTCCGGTTATCGTCAAGTACGCGCATTGAACGGGCATTGATAACGTCGATTCCTGCAACCAGTACTTCACGAGGAATATGGAAGCAGTCAAACGCACCGGCATGGATAAGACTTTCCATCACCCTTTTATTGACAATACGAGGATCCGTGCGTTCGCAAAAATCTTCAAGATCTTTAAAAGGTTTGTTGCCCCTTCTTTCCACAATATGATTGACTGCCGGATCTCCAACCCCCTTGATTGCAGCAAGCGAATAATAAATGCGATTTTCGCCGACTTCGAACGCACGATAGGATGTCTGGACGGAAGGAGCGACAACCTCAATTCCGAGCCTTTGTGCTTCACGCCGAAAATCATTAAGCTTTTCGGTGTTGCCCATTTCGTAAGTCATGGAAGCCGCTAAAAATTCAACCGGATAATGAGCTTTCAAATAGGCAGTTTGATAAGAAACAAAGGCATAGGCTGCCGCGTGAGATTTATTAAAACCGTAATCGGCAAATTTTGCCAGCAAATCAAAAATTGAATTTGCCTGATTTTTATCAACCCCCCGTTCAACGGCTCCGGCGACGAAATGGACACGCTGACGCTCCATTTCTTCGTGAATTTTCTTACCCATTGCGCGGCGCAAAAGATCAGCTTGTCCAAGTGAATATCCCGCAAGTACCTGAGCAATCTGCATCACCTGTTCCTGATAGATGATAACACCTTGGGTTTCCTTCACGAGATAATCTATTTTCGGGTGAATGGAAGCAATCTCTTCTTCACCGTGCTTACGCGCAATATAGGTCGGAATATTCTCCATAGGTCCCGGTCGATAAAGCGCAACAAGGGCAGTAATATCCTCGATACGGTCAGGCTTCATCCCGATAAGCGCTTTGCGCATACCTGTACTTTCAACCTGAAACACAGCAACTGTTTCACCGCGCGTCAGCATGTCATAAGTCGGTTTGTCATCAAGCGGAATGTGAGAAAGATCGATCTTTATACCCTTACGGGCAACAAAATCGACAGCCGTCTTCAAAACTGTGAGGGTTTTTAACCCCAGAAAGTCGAACTTGACCAGCCCCGCCTTTTCAACAAATTTCATATTGAATTGCGTAACCGGCATGTTCGAGCGCGGATCACGATACATCGGTACCAATTGCCACAACGGCCGGTCACCGATAACAATGCCGGCGGCGTGTGTTGAAGTATGACGATAAAGTCCCTCGAGCTGAAGTGCGATATCAAGCAAGTGCCCCACCAATGGATCTTTTTTCTTTTCTTCCTCGAATTTCGGCTCATCCTTGATGGCTTTTGCAAGCTCCACATTATTTCCGGGAGTTTGCGGCACCAATTTGGAAAGATAGTCTACCTGACGATAAGGCATTTCGAGAACACGGCCGACATCGCGAATAACTGCTCGAGCCTGCAATTTACCGAGTGCAATAATTTGTGCAACTTGTTCACTGCCATATTTTGATTGCACATAATGGATAACTTCTTCGCGTCGATCCTGACAGAAATCCACATCAAAGTCCGGCATAGATACGCGTTCCGGATTGAGGAAACGTTCAAACAGCAATGAAAAACGCAACGGGTCTATATCGGTAATTGTCAAAGCATAAGCAACAAGCGAACCCGCACCTGATCCACGCCCCGGCCCTACAGGAATATCATGCGCCTTTGCCCATTTGATGAAGTCGGAAACGATCAGGAAGTAGCCAGGAAACTGCATTTTGGTAATAATGGATATTTCATATTCCAGCCGTTCTTCATAATCTTTGGGCGTATAGCCTTCCGACGGTCCGGCTGTTTCAAGGCGCATTTTCAGTCCTTCTCTTGCCTGACGTATCATTTCGTCAGCTTCTGCTTTGACGGCTGCTGCAGGATCATCCGATTGACCGGTAAAACGTGGCAAAATCGGCTTTCTCGTGGGCGTATAAGCATGACACCGCATTGCAATTTCAACGGTATTGTCGATTGCCTCCGGAAGATCGGAAAACAGCTTGACCATTTCATCCTGAGACTTCAGATAATGGTCGGGTGTGACACGTCTTCTATCCGGATTGGATACAATTTGTCCTTCTGCAATTGCCAACAACGCATCATGTGCTTCATAGCCGCTTTTATCTTTGAAGAAAGCTTCATTTGTCGCAACAAGGGGAATGCCATATTTATAGGCGAGTTCGACAATTTCCGCTTCTGTTGCGTGATCATAATTGCCGTGCCGCTGTAGCTCCATATATAGTCGATCACCGAATGCTTTTTGCAGACGTTGCAAACGTTCTATGGCGCGATCTTTTTTATCATCAACGATTGAACTATTTATCGGACCGTTCGGTCCACCGGTTAAGGCAATAATGCCGTCACTTAATTCCTCGACCCATTCAATTCTAGCATTTGCGGGGTCAGTCTCGCTTTTATCAAGATAGGCACGGCTTACGAGATGTACCAGATTCTTGTAGCCCGTTTCAGTGGCTGCAAGCAGAACGATTGACGTGAAGTCTGAAGGATTACGCCATTTTGTAACACGCGGGTCGTAACCGACATCTTCAAAATCTATAGCCAATTGACAACCGATAATTGGTTGAATGCCGTCGGCAAAACAATATTGAGTAAATTCCAGTGCACCAAAGAGATTATTTGTATCGGTAATTGCAATAGCAGGAGCGTGGTCATGAAGCGCATATTTTATAACTTCTTTGACCTTTATTGCGCCTTCCAACAATGAATAGGCCGAGTGAATCCTCAAATGGATAAACCGTGGACGTTCGATTTCCTCTTTTTGTTTTTCAGTATTACCGTCAGACACGTTCCGTCTTCCCAATAATTGTTCTCGATTGCTATGACAAAAATATAAGTGATTCTGCTAGACGTTATCATGATCCCTGCACGTCTAAATCACCATTACACTCGGCACCGGATGGCTTTCATAGCTTTCGACGAAAGCCGCAACTCGCAAAATCACATCTTAATTTTAGAACGTTATTAACCAGATTCCTATCGTTGTCACGAACAAACTTACGGAAACAAATGACAACACATCATATAAAATATCGGACATCAGCTTTTCCTTTCTTGTTATGTATTCTTTATGTTCTCGTTTTGTTCTTTTTTCAAGTTATAATTTTCGCCGTACTCGTCATGGTTAATGATTTATTTTCATGAGTGACATTTCTTCCTCAATTTCAGTGCAGGGAAATATCCTAATCAGGACCTAATTGTAATGATTTGGGTTCAAGCACATATCAAATTTAGAAATCATCGAAAGATACGATCTTCCCGGTCTCGCCTAATCCTGAACTGACAAACGAAAAGTTCCGCTAAAGCGGTTTTCGTTTGCATTCATTGCAATGATCAGCCGAACGTTTTGTGCCTTGAAATATCCAGTGCGCGCAAAACCGTAAACGAGTGTTTCAAACTTCCGGAGTGATAAAAACCGGCTCCGATCGGCCCCAAAAATCTTGTCAACAATCAGAATAAATAAAAGTGTTTTTGCATAATCATCAATTAGAATTTATAATTCTCAAAAATTCGGTCGGCAGTGATCCGATTGAAAACTTCGCCTAATAGCTCTCCAAACCGGTTTCATGGTTTAAACTGCTGCAGCACATTTTTGATTGCAAAAATGACCAAACGACCAGTTAATCCGGCATAAGCTGTTTCACATGGATATCAATGATCATGATCTCAAACGCATGAAATTTGTTCGATTGTTCAACTTTTGAAAAATTTAAAAGCTATTGTCGAGACTGCTTTAATATCAAAAGGTTTTAGCAGACGAATCGGATTTTGATACTGGTAAAAATCGTTTCTCGCCGTTAAATTCATAGTCATGCGACCGACATTACTTGACCCATTTTTTGCGACGATAAGAAGCCTTTCCGGCATAGGGCCCAAGGTCGGTTTAACGATATCCAAACTTCTTGATATTGATCCGACACAAGGCGAACCGAGACTTATCGATCTTATCCAGTTAATGCCGTATTCTGTTATCGATCGCAGGCAGCGCCCCGGTGTCGCTTTTGCAATAGATGGTGCTGTGACGACTGCCGAGATAGTCGTTGACTATCATCAGGCGCCCCCAAACAACAATAAACGTCTTCCCTATCGCATATTTGGTCATGACAAGACAGGCGAAATAATTTTGGTGTTCTTTCATGCCCAAGCAAACTGGTTGCAAGGCCAATTGCCTGAAGGCGAAAAAGTTATCGTTTCGGGGAAAGTGGAACGATTTAACGGTCATGTTACCATGGTTCATCCGGATTATATTGTTCCGGCTGGACACAGCGAAAAACTACCACTTATTGAACCTGTTTACCCGCTAACGGCAGGCTTATCAGGAAAAACGCTGGGACGCGCGATAGGCGAAGCACTTAACCGGATCCCCGTGTTACCGGAATGGATTGATCACACAATGATGAGACAATCCGGTTTTCCTTCCTTCGGCGTCGCTTTACGTAGAATTCACCTGCCGGTGGATCCCGCCGATGTCAGTGTCGATAGTTTATCCAGAAAGCGCCTCGCCTATGATGAATTTCTGGCTGGTCAATTAGCGCTTGGGTTGGTACGGCACAAAACCAAGAAATTGGCTGGCAAAGCCAGTCCTCCAAAAGGCACCTACACAAAAAAACTCCTGCACGCCCTGCCCTTCACCTTGACGAAAGGTCAAGAAGTTGCAATTGGCGAAATATCGCGAGACCTTGCTTCCAACGAGGCTATGTTGAGGCTGCTGCAGGGAGATGTGGGATCAGGTAAAACTGTGGTTGCTTTTATGGCAATGGCGCAGATTGCCGAAAATGGCGGTCAATCTGCGCTCATGGCTCCGACTGAGGTTTTGGCACAGCAACATTTTGCAACAATTGCGCCTTTGGCTGAAAAAATAGGCCTAAAAACGGTTTTGCTGACAGGCCGCGAAAAAGGTAAAAGCCGCGAAAAAATTATTGCCGACATCAAAACCGGTAAAACTGCGATTATCATCGGAACGCATGCACTTATTCAGGACAGTGTCGATTATCATAACCTTTCGCTTGCAATTATTGACGAACAGCATCGTTTTGGTGTCCATCAACGTCTTGATCTTTTAGCCAAGGGCATCAGACCCGATATGCTTGTCATGACCGCCACCCCAATTCCACGAACATTGGTCATGACCGCATTCGGCGACATGGATGTTTCACAACTGAAAGAGAAGCCATCGGGTCGAAAACCTGTAACCACAGCTATTTTACCGAAAGAGCGATTGGGCGAGCTTCTCGAACGGGTAAGTGTCGCGCTTAATCGTGGTGACAAGATTTACTGGATATGCCCCTTGGTCGAGGAGTCCGAAAGTCTGGAGCTCACGTCGGTTGAAAAACGATTTGAATTTCTTCATAACCGGTTTGGCAACATTGTCGGAATTGTTCATGGCAAAATGGCTCCCACTGAAAAAGATCAGGCAATGCAGGATTTCAAGCAAGGCAAAACGCGTTTGCTTGTTGCCACTACCGTTGTCGAAGTAGGTGTGGATGTCCCCGACGCATCAATCATGATTATCGAGCATGCCGAGCGCTTCGGCCTTTCCCAGCTTCACCAGTTACGTGGAAGAGTAGGAAGAGGTGACAAACAATCATCTTGTATTTTACTCTATAAGGCACCGATTGGCAAAATTGCCGAGGCAAGACTGAATGTCATGCGTGAAACGCAAGACGGTTTTCGTATAGCTGAAGAAGATTTGCGACTTCGTGGCGAAGGTGAAGTATTGGGAACCCGACAATCCGGAGTTCCCGAATTTCATATGGCGGATCTTGAGGCGCACAGCGATTTGTTGGCAATTGCCAGAAAGGATGCGCGCCTCATTCTGGAAAAAGACCCGCAACTTGTTTCGGAACGTGGTCAGGCATTACGACTGTTGCTTTATCTTTTCCGTCAAGACGGGGCAATAAAATTACTGCGAGCCGGTTAAATTATGAAAAAGAACCATATCATCACGCCGCTGTTGATAACGCTGACCGGAATATTGGTAACAGTGGGAAGTTTTATGTTTTTCAGGCAAATACCAACGTTAGAAAAGCCTGATAGCACCACCACACATGGTTCCAATCCACCCATTATAATCGAACCACAACAACACGGCCAAAAGACCGAAGAAGCACAAGAACAAACTGCTAAACACAATTTCTGCTACCACCAGAAATTCGAAAACAAGTCTTATATTGTCTGCGAGGTCGATCCGGAAAAATATAATATTTCGCTTTTCCTTGATGACTCAAACGGTCAACCTTTCAAGTATTTTCGCAACGTTGAAAAATATTTACGTGAACAAGGAAAAACGATTGCGTTCGCTGTCAATGGCGGCATGTACCACAAGGATTTTTCGGCGGTCGGACTTTATGTTGAAAACGGCAAAACTATTCATCCCGTTTCGACAAAAGATGGACCCGGAAATTTTCATATGAAGCCTAACGGAATTTTCTTTATCGAAAGGCAAAAAGCCGGTGTTCTGGATACAGACAGATTTCTGAAATCAGAAATCAAACCCGATATCGCTACTCAATCGGGACCAATGCTCGTCATCGAAAATAAGATTCATCCGCGTTTTATTGTCAACTCGCCTTATCTCGAATATCGAAACGGCGTTGGCGTCAGAACAGATGGAACAGTTGTTTTTGTCAACTCTGAAGGACGAGTGAACTTTGATGAATTCGCACGATTTTTTCGTGATGAAATGAAAACCCCGAACGCACTTTTCCTTGATGGATCAATATCAAGCCTCTATGCCCCCGAACTGAAACGTTATGACTGGTGGTACGGACTTGGTCCTATTATCGCTGTCACTATCCCCTTTAAACCACAGGAACAGGTTTTAAAATCAGGAAACTGATATCATTTCTCCTCATAAGCGGGGAGAAATGACTGTTTGTACGTAAATTGAATTCAGGCCTTATTCAACGGTTACCGATTTAGCAAGATTGCGCGGCTGATCGACATCTGTGCCAAGCAACACTGCTGTATGATAAGCAATCAATTGCACCGGAACTGCATAGACAATAGGAGCAATGAATTCCGGAACATCTGGCATAACAATCGTCGACAGACTACTTACTCCAGCTTTAGTGGCACCATCCTTATCCGTAATCAGAATGATCCGGCCACCACGGGCAGCGACTTCCTGCAAATTGGAAACAGTCTTGTCGAACCAACGATCATGTGGTGCAACGACAATAACAGGCATCGTTTCATCAATAAGTGCTATTGGGCCATGTTTCAATTCGCCAGCTGCATAACCTTCAGCATGGATATAGGAAAGCTCTTTAAGCTTGAGCGCACCTTCCAATGCGATTGGATAGGACGTACCGCGACCGATATAAAGGATGTTCTTCACCGTCATTAACTCACGGCATATTTCCTCGATATCACTATCAAGTTTCAGAACATCTGTCACAATCCTTGGAAGTTCTGCAAGTTGCTGAACCATTTTTTGTTCTGTTTTCCGGTCGAGCATTCCACGGTGTTTGGCCGCCGTCAGAACGACCGATGCCAGAGCAGACAACTGACAGGTAAAAGCCTTTGTAGAGGCAACACCGATTTCAGGTCCGGCTAGTGTAGGAAACATAAAATCTGCTTCCCTTGCCATGGTCGATTGCAAAACATTGACCACGGTTGCTGTTTTTATCCCCTTCGCATGACAATATCGCAAAGATGCAAGCGTATCGGCTGTTTCCCCTGACTGCGACACAAACATTGCTAAGGTTTTGTCGGTCATCGGTGGTTCACGATATCTGAATTCGGAAGCAACATCGTTTTCTACAATCAGCCCGCATAATTTTTCAAACCAGTAACGCGCGACCAATGTCGAATAAAAAGCTGTTCCACAACTTGCGAAGATCAAACGGTCAATATTGGCCCAATCTATCGGATTGGCAGCTTCGTTGACCTTGCCAGCACCCAAATCCACATAATGAGCCAGAGTATGTGAAATGACTTCCGGCTGCTCGAACATTTCCTTGTGCATGAAATGGCGATGATTACTTTTCGAAACGAGAAACGCGTTCCCCGAAGATGTCGAAATCTCACGTTCAACAATCTGGTCATCCGCATCATAGATTGTCGCACTGTTGTGGGTGAGAACAACCCAATCACCGTCTTCAAGATAGCAAATCCGATCAGTGAAGGGGGCAAGTGCGATAGCGTCCGAGCCAACAAACATCTCGCCTTTACCGTAACCGATAGCAAGTGGAGGACCAAAGCGCGCCGCGATCATCAGGTCTTCTTCACCTTCAAAAATAAGGGCAACGGCATAGGCACCGCGCAGCCGCTTGAGACTGACGCGCATCGCCTCGACAGGCGTCAATCCACCGTTTATTTCTCTCGTTACCAGATGAGCCAATACCTCAGTATCTGTGTCAGATTCAAAAACGCAACCATCAGCGACAAGCTCGTCACGCAATTCGGCAAAATTTTCGATGATGCCGTTATGGACCACAGCTACCTTGTTAGTCATTTGCGGATGAGCATTACGTTCAACCGGTGCACCATGAGTAGCCCAACGTGTATGGCCGATGCCAATTTCGCCCTTTAATGGGTTTTTTTGTAACTTTTCTTCAAGATTAACGAGTTTTCCGGGGGCTCTCAGACGCCCTAGACGTCCTTGGTAAACGGTAGCGATTCCAGCCGAGTCGTACCCCCGATATTCAAGCCTTTTTAACCCGTCGAGCAACAGAGGTGCCACGTCTCTATGACCAAGGATTCCGATAATTCCACACATATAAAACTTCGCTCCGGGTTAATATTAATTCGATGACTTATAACACGCTGATTAATAATTTATCAGCATCTTTGTTCCCAGCCGTTTCAGTCTCGAATATTTTAGAACGCAAAATCATTCCAAGTTTTTAAATCTTAAAAATGGCATTTTTGCCATTACTCTTTTTTATTTTTTAATGCGGAAAAACGCTTTCTCAAAGCAATCGCGCGTCCTTCCTTGTTTATCTGTCTTGCACGACCAAATGCAACACTGTTTTCGGGAACCTGATCGGTTATTACACTGCCGGAAGCAACGTAAGCCCCGTCGCCAATTTCGACAGGTGCAACTAATGCCGAGTTGGATCCGATAAATGCATTTTCGCCGATAATCGTTTTCCATTTATTGAAGCCATCATAATTACAGGTTATTGTCCCTGCTCCTATATTGGTATGCCCACCAACGACAGCGTCACCGATATAAGTAAGGTGGTTGACTTTCGCACCTTCGCCAATTTTCGCGTTTTTGATTTCACAGAAATTGCCAACCTTTGAAGAATTTTCAAGAATCGCTCCGGGACGCAATCGTGCGTAAGGCCCGATCTCTGATTGCGCTTTGACAATTGCTCCTTCCAAATGGCTGAAACCATGGATGACAACACCTGTCTCCACTTTCACATTAAGGCCAAAAAATACGTTCGGTTCAATAACAACATCCCCTTCGATTGCGGTATCATATGAAAAATACACTGTCTCGGGTCTCAACATAGTTACTCCGGATAGCATAAGCTCTCTTGCTCTGCGTTTTTGCCACAATGCTTCAGCTTCAGAAAGCTCAACACGTGTATTTACGCCTATGACATTCTCAAAGGGGATGGAAATTGCTCTCACTTCAAGCTCGCGGGATACTCCGATCTTCACAATGTCGGTGAGGTAATATTCTTTCTTTGCGTTTTCATTTTTGATTTGCTCAAGCAATGAAAGAGCAAGTTTGCCATTCAACGCCATAACACCACCATTACAGAATTTTATCTTTTTCTGTTCGGTAGTTGCATCTTTTTCTTCAACAATTTCTTGAAGCTTTCCGTCTTTTTCGATCAAACGCCCATAACCTGACGGATTTTCGGTTACAAAACCCATGACAACAATATCGGCACCGTGCGCGAGCTCGTCTCTCGCGCGTTCCAACGACTTCGCTTCGATAAGCGGTGTATCGCCAAAAACAATCAACACATCATCATAATTCTCGCCCAACATCTGACGTGCCGAGAGAACCGCATGTGCTGTTCCAAGACGTTCTTTTTGCAGATAGATATTTGCAGTTTTCGAAAATTCTTTTACAGCCGATGATACGTCATCTGCGCCGCGTCCAACGACAACAGCAATATCACTCTTCCCGATCAATTGAACCTGTCGAACAACATGACAAACGAGCGGTAAGCCCGCTATTTTATGCAGCACTTTTGGCAAAGACGATTTCATCCGTGTGCCTTCACCCGCTGCTAAAATTATTGAAAGACAACTGCGGTCCATCATTTACCTCGTTAATGATTAGAAGAGATTTCGGAAAAAAGACACGATATCCGACCAGCTTAATGCTTCTATACTGCTTAGCGACGGATATTTTTCCAGAAGCCAGAATGAAACATTCTGCATTTCTCCGGTTAAGAACAGAATGCCGGCAATAATAAGCAAAATTCCGATGATTTTTTCGACTTTCCCCAAATGCATTCTGAATGAGCTTAAAAACCACATAAAGAAGTTCGAAAACAACGCAGCCAAAATGAAGGGTATAGCCAATCCGAGCGAATATATGCCTAGAAGAAAAGCTCCTTCACCAACTGATTCTTTAGTTCCGGCGAAAGTTAGAATAGGACCAAGGACCGGCCCCACACAGGGTGTCCATCCAAAAGCGAAAGCCAACCCGATAATATAGGCACCCAAAGGGCCTGCCGGTGTTTTTCGAGTCTGAAAACGAACTTCGCGTGCAAGCAATCCAATTCTGAATACACCTAAGAAATTGAGACCGAAGATTATAATGATAACACCGGCAATCATCGCCAATATATCTCGATATTGTCCGATAAAATGCCCGACTGTACTTGCGGTGGCACCAAGTGCGATAAAAACTGTTGAAAAGCCCAATGAAAAGGCGATTGCGGCAATAAACAATGCTAGACGGACAGGCTGTTTTTTCCGGGTGTCGCTGTTGCGAAAATCTTCAACACTAACACCGGCCATATAACACAGATAAGGAGGTACGAGTGGCAAGACACAAGGCGACAGAAATGAAAGTGCACCACCTAAAAATACCCCGAATGTCGATAATTCTGAAAACAATTGTCTCGTTCCGTAACGTTTGCATCGGTATTATCTTATATTAAGCTCTGTGAAAACCTTCAAGCGTACGAAACTTGCAGTTTTAAAAACCGGTTCATCCACATAAAGATGACAAATTCAATTCGTAAAATTTCACAGATAGTGGTTTAAGTCTGCGACATAACAAACTGATCAATGGTCTAAAAGGATTCACATGACGAGCGAGAATAAACTGGATGAAAATGCGGCTGGTACCACTCCACCAAAAGAGCCGTCGCGTCTTCTACATCTGGCCAAAACTTCTATTGTTCCCTTGTTCGGCCTGTTAATCGCAGCCATTTCCTTCTTTGTTCTATGGGAACTTTTAAAGACCACTTCGAGACATGACACAATTGAAGCTTTCAAAAGCTATACGACTCCCACTTTACTAACCGCGCTATTTTTTACCGCACTGAGTTTTTGCGGCATCGCGCTTTATGACGTTGTGGCCGCGCGCACCATTGCTCCGGGCAAAATTACTATGCCTGTCGCAGCACTCGCAGGATCTGCCGGTTATGCTGTTTCCAATGCACTCGGTTTTTCTTTCCTTACGGGGGGAGCATTACGTTACCGCGTTTATGCTGGTGAAGGTGTGGGACTTGCCGATATCGGACGTATCATAAGCATGTCGTGGTTTTCGATGTGGTTTGCTTTACTCACAGTCATCGGATTTGCACTTGCCTTCGAGCCCGAAAACCTCCCCTTCCTTGGTACGCTCAATTTAACCGGCGACCGAATTGCCGGCTTCGCCATCATCATTCTTTTGGTTGCTCTCATTTTATGGCTTTACGGTGGTGCAAGAGAATTGAAAGTCGGCCCGCTGTCATTGAAACTCCCCGGCTCCCGCGGTGCTTTGATGCAAATTTTTGCGGGTCTTGTTGATATTACGTCGGCATCTGCCACACTTTATGTGCTGATGCCTGCCGATTTGCAAATCGGTTTTCTTGCTTTCAATCTCGTCTTTGCAGTTGCTATTGTTATCGGCGTCGTAAGCCATTCTCCGGGCGGCCTTGGTGCTTTTGAAGCCATTCTGATTGGTGGACTTGGACTTGCCGGAAATGCACAAGGTGTGGCTGCTCTTTTAACTTACCGATTGATTTACACCATTTTGCCACTCGTTATTGCAATTATCGGCATTGCATTCTGGGAAATGTTCAGGCAACGCAAGCGGGTCTCGGCACGCGCTGCCCAGGTATCACGCATTATCGAACCGATGATACCTTTTACTTCTGCCGGCCTTACTTTTCTTGCCGGTGTTGTGATGTTGATATCGGTTGTTACACCGGGGCGCCGGATAAGGCTTGACGTCCTTTCCGACATATTGCCCCTGATATTTATAGAGACATCGAATCTCGCTGCCAGTCTCATTGGTGTGACGCTTCTCGTTGTTTCATACGGATTGGCGCGACGCCTCGTCAATGCATGGTTTGTTACTATTTTCCTATTGCTGGCAGGTGCGGTTTTCTGTCTGACCAAAGGACTCGATTGGGAAGAAGCAACTATTCTGTGCGTGTTTGCTTTGATTCTATGGGGGTTCAAGCGCTCGTTTTATCGTCGGCCATTAAATAATGGTTTGACTATCAGTTGGGGCTGGCTTGCCAGTATTGCAGCTTTTGTATGTGCTGTCATATGGCTCGGCTTTTTTGTTTACCGCCACGTCGAATATTCAAATGAATTATGGTGGAGCTTTGCATGGAACGCCAATGCGCCGCGTTTCCTAAGAGCAAGCGTAGTTATATTTTCGGTTGTATTTATCGTAGCTCTCTACAACATTATCCATAGGCCGCTGCGCAAGCGCTCTAAACGCGAAACGGCAATTCCCGAGTGCATACCGGAACTTGTTGCCCAATCTCCATTGTCGGATACGGCTTTGGCTCTTTTGGGCGACAAACAATTTCTGATTTCGCCAAATAAAGATGGTTTCATTATGTACAGCAAATCAGGTGGTAGCCTGATTGCTTTAGGCGAACCGGTCAGCAACGACGAGAAAGTTTTTAGCGATCTTGCCTGGGAGTTTCGAAAACACGCAGATGATGCGGCATTACGGACCGTTTTTTATGGCGTGGGGCCAAGTCACTTACCGCTCTATCTTGATATGGGGTTGACAGCTATCAAACTGGGTGAGGTGGCAAAAGTTCACCTACCGGATTTTTCGCTTGAGGGGCCGAAACGTCAACCTTTCCGTTATGCCGAACGTAAAGCTGCGCGTGAAGGTCTCGTGTTTTCCATTATTCCGGCAAACGAGGTGGGCAATCATCTGGTCGCACTTCGCCATGTGTCTGATACCTGGCTTGCTTCCAAATCGGGTGCCGAAAAACGCTTTTCTATCGGTTATTTCAATGAAGAATTTTTAAAGCGTTATGATGTTGCAGTTATGACAAAAGATAATCAGATAGTCGCATTTGCAAATGTTTGGAAAAGCGGGAATCATAACGAAATAACTGTCGATATGATGCGTTATCTTCCTAATGTATCCAAAGTGATGATGGACGCATTATTCGCTAATCTGTTGCTTTACGGAAAGGAACAGGGTTTTCAATGGTTTAATCTGGGCGCGGCTCCCTTAGCCGGTCTATCGACAAATAGGCTTGCTGCCCGTTGGCAACGCATAGGATCGTTCATTTATCGCAGGGGGCGCGATCTATATCATTTCGACGGCTTGAAAGCTTTCAAAGATAAATTCGATCCTGTTTGGTCTCCACATTACCTCATTTGTCCGGGAGGATTCGAAACGGCAAAAGTTCTTTTTGATGTTACAACACTGATAAACGGCAACCCTCTGGAGTTCTTACGCAAATGACAATCAGACGTATACTTTTACTGGTCTTGGCGGTTATAGTCGTTGCAGCAGCAACATATGGCATTCTTCACCGTGGGAAAATCAACCGTTTATGGGCAAGTTTCATTGGCTCCACTGCACCGGTTGTTTACGCTGAAGGTGAACGCTTTACCGATATTCCGGTATATCTTCCGCAAGGGGAAATCCGGGGACTTGCTGTCGTCGTTTCGGATGCAGGAGGTCCAAAAACCCGTGAAGCCGATATAACGGCTGCACTTTTGAAGAGAAATCTCATCGTCGCATCGGTCAATTTTGACCGCTGGCGGGAAGAACTTGATAAAGAAGATGGCGATTGCGTCTACCTCGTGTCCGATTTGGAAGCATTATCGAAAGACATCCTTCGTCGTTTGGATCTCGACGTGTATTTTCACCCCGTCGTCGTAGGAATCGGTGAAGGGGGAATAGTATCCTACGCTGCCGCCGCTGACTCTCCGGAAAATACGTTGGCCGGAACGGTTGTCATTGATCCCTCCCAATCTTCGCACACACGTTTACCTTCCTGCACGGAAGCCGCAGACGCCACCAAGATGCCCGACGGAGGTTACAGTTACGAAATTGGGGCGAAAGTCCCCTCACCTGTGACAATAATAACAAACAAGCTCGAAGCAAACGATGTAAAGCAAGCAGCACGCGATAAAATCGCCGCTATTGTCAATGATCCGGCTTTTGAAACGAGAGTTAAGATCACTGTCGATACAGCACTCGACTATGCTATTCGTGATGCGGCAAACGCTGATTTGCCTATTGTTGACATGCCTTCCAAAAATCCGGCAAAAGCTCTCGTTATTTTCTTTTCCGGCGATGGCGGCTGGCGTGATATCGATATGGAAATCGGCGACTTGTTGCAAAGTGAAGACATCCATGTCATCGGCATTGATTCACTGCGTTATTTTTGGAGTACACGCACTCCTGAAGAAATCGCCAAGGATATCGAACAACTTGTTCAGGAGGCGGATCCTCAACAACGCTTGCCTGTTGCGCTTTTTGGCTATTCTTTTGGTGCCGATGTATTGCCTTTCGCATGGGAAGTCCTTGATAACTCGGTGAAAGATCAAACTGTCATGATTGCCTTGATGGGACTATCCAAAACTGCAGATTTCCAAATCTCGATTGATGGATGGCTTGGTGGGGCTGGTGACACGCCGGTTCTTGATCAGATGCAATATGTACCTGCAGAGAAAACAGTGTGCGTTTACGGCGAAGACGAAGATGATACGGCCTGTACCGATGAAGCTTTGGACCGCATGCAACGTCTCAAACTTCCTGGTGGACACCATTTTGATGAAGACTATAAAAGTCTCGCAAGATCTCTCCATACAATTTTGATCAATAAAATAAAATCGAACAAAAACGCTACAAAGTCGCCGGATGAAGCGAAGGAATAGTATCGGCATAAAAATTTAAAATGCGACAATGCTTATGACCACTTATGAGATGTCAGTTGCAACATTTTCGCTGGTTTCGTTTATGAGTTTCGGGAGCCTGTTTTTTTGATGGATGATTGAGAAGCGACTTCCGAAACCTCAGGCGATTGAAACGTTGTTCTAGTACGCCGATAAACTGTCAGATTACCGACATTGATATGGTATCGGCTTTTTCGAGTTTTTCGATATTTACAATCAGGCTATTCGCAATGATTGTTACAGCAATTTAAAAAGCCTTTGAAGTTCTTCTAGACTGCCGTTAGCAACGTTAACCTGGTATTCCAATTGAAAGAACGACGGAGGGTTGTTCGTCTCAAAAACGACAGCATACGCTTCTCATTTTGGGCAGCTCTATAATGCAGACAAACGCCTGTGAATACCCAATTTTTGATAGTTTTTTAATGTGCCCCTTCAGGTGCATTCCGTTACCAGCATATTCCTCGTCATTGATCAAATATGAACGCTAAAGCAATTCCCAATTTTATTGTCTATTTTTGTTAGTTAATATCAATTTCAACGCAGAATTTTTTGGTAGATCCAGAGGGAACAATTAAACCAACTGTCTTTTTCGTATGTACAATCGTTGACATTTTTAAACCGAACGGACTTCAAAAAACAATACGACAATCAAAAGCGATATCCATATAAAGGCCGGAAGAGGCGGGTTCCCTTACCGGCAATGATACGGGCTTTCACTCTTCAATTCCTGATTAGTATTGCTGTCGCGGATACGAATGACTGCACCGGGGTAAACCGAACACATGCTATTTCTTACAGTGTATATCCCTGATCCCTCGGCATATAAGTCAAGTTTTGTATTGATCGGCTTGCCATCTTTGTCTTCAACTGTAATCCGATAGGAACCATGTAACGTCAAACATCCTGTGAGCATTACCAAGCTCGTCAACAAAACTTTCTTCCACATATCATCCTCCACGTGGATAAAACTGATTACACTTACCCAATTATTCTACGATTTCGTTCGGTCAACAGCATTTAAAGCCACCCTTCCCTCCATATCTTGCTTCCTGACGTTCACGAAAAAATTCGTTATAAGACATCGGTCGTTGATCCGGATGAACCGATTTCATATGGCAAACGTAAGTATCATAATCCGGCACCCCGACCATGAGCTTTGCTGTTTTGCCGAGAAATTTCCCGACATTTAAAAAATTCAAGCACATAACCAAATTCCTTTACGTAGACTATAAACTGTTTCCTAAAATCCCTTAGACTTTTACTTTCCGAAGCGTTCCAATCACTTGATTTCGACCGGTTTTGTTGGAAATGGTTCATAGGGCAATTCATTGACGATAGGTTTATCGGATTTTAGCGCGTTTAACGCTGATCTAATGGCAAAGAACGTTAAAGCCAGAACGACGAGCATGAATAAAGCCGTTAAAACACCATTTATATAATTACCAAGTGCTAACTGGCTATTTGGTGCTTTGCTCGCGGCAACAAAAAAGCTGAGTTTTGCATCAAATACCTTTTGCCAACCGGCTGTCATTGTACAAACAAACAACCATGCGGAAGGCAGAATTGCTACCCACGCATAACGTTGTTGTTTCATCTTGAACAAAACAACCGTACACAGAAGTAAAGCCACAGCCGCAAGCATCTGGTTTGCTATGCCAAACAACGGCCAAAGCGAATATATGCCGCCTTTCGGATCAACAGCTCCCTGATATACGAAATACCCCCACATCAAGACAACGAGCGCGGTAGCAACAAGGTTGGCAAAAAGATTATCGGTTTTGCGCATATGCGGAAATGCAATGCCCATCAGGTCTTGAAGCATAAAACGAGCTGAACGCGTACCGGCATCGACAGCTGTAAGAATGAACAATGCTTCGAACAAAATGGCAAAATGGTACCAGAAGGACATACTCATCCAGCCACCTAATGCATTGTGCAAAATATGCGCCATTCCAACCGCCAGCGTTGGTGCGCCGCCCGTTTTTGCAACAATAGATTTTTCGCCGACTTCATGAGCAATATTGGTGAGCATGTCCGGAGTTACTTGAAAGCCCCATCCGGAGACAACCGTTGCAGCAGATTGAACAAGGTCTCCCGTTCCTGATGGAAGAAGGACACTCAACGGTGCGTTCATCGAAAAATATACACCCGGATTGATCACACTTGCCGCGATCAACGCCATAATGGCGACAAAGGATTCCATCAACATGCCACCATAACCAATGAAGCAGGCTTGGTCTTCATTAGCCAACATTTTGGGTGTGGTTCCCGAGGAAATAAGTGCGTGAAAACCCGAAACAGCACCGCAGGCAATGGTAATGAACAAAAATGGAAAGAGGTTTCCACCCCATACGGGTCCGCTACCATCCACATATTTGGTGAGAGACGGCATTTCCAACATCGGTCGTACCGCTATTATTCCCACTGCCAAGGCAACAATCGTTCCGATTTTAAGAAAAGTAGACAAATAATCACGCGGAGCAAGCAATAGCCAGACCGGCAAAACCGCCGCAATAAACCCGTAAATTATTATGAAGAGGGTTAACGTTGTTGCTTCATACGTAAACCAGCTTGCATAGGTACTATCTTTTATCCAACCGCCTGAAACGATTCCGAACAATAAAAGCACCAAGCCGATTATTGACACTTCACCAATTCGTCCCGGACGAAAATAGCGTAAATAGACCCCCATAAAAAAAGCCAGCGGGATTGTAAAACCAACGGTATAAGTGCCCCAAGGGCTTCCCGCCAACGCCTTGACAACAACCATTGCCAAAACGCCGAGAATGATAATCATAATCATGAAACAGGCAATCAGAGCAATCACACCAGCGACGTTACCCATTTCTTCACGAACAAGTTCACCCAGTGAACGCCCGTCATGGCGTGTCGATATAAACAACACCATAAAATCTTGTACGGCTCCGGCAAGAACGCAGCCGGCTAAAATCCATAAGAGGCCTGGTAAATAGCCCATTTGTGCGGCAAGTACCGGACCAACGAGTGGTCCGGCACCAGCAATAGCGGCAAAATGATGCCCAAAAAGAATTTTTTCGTCCGTTGGTACATAATCAAGACCGTCGTTACGACGGTAAGCCGGCGTCATCCGCGTATTATCGGCTTTCAGCACAATATTGGAAATAAAAAGCCCGTAAATGCGATAAGAAACAAGATAGACACAGACCGCTGCAACGACGATCCACATCGCGTTAATCGTTTCGCCTCGTTCGAGTGCTATATATCCTAATGAAAAAGCACCCAATATCGCCAACGAAATTAATATGATTGTCTGTCTGAACGACAACGGAATTCTTTTGGTGGCCATATTCCCCTCCTCCGGTAAATATTCCTGCCAGAAATAAGCTGCTCTTTGCTACCTCCACTGCAAACAAAAAGCATCCGATTATTTATTATTAACCGGATAGATTTGTCTACAGTATTGACGAAAACAAAAATTTTACCTGTGAATAATATCAAAAGGCCAGTTATACTTTCGGTTATTATCTATCACCCGGTTAAACCGGATTTTCCGTGCCCGATACGACGATGACTAATGGCAAAATCTTATTTTCAATACGCCATTCATCGGGAAATTATCTCTGATAAGCCGTTTTAAAATCTGCTGAAATTCATTCCGAATTAGCGGTCGTGGGGCATCTTTCAGCCCTGACATGAAACTCTTGAAGATAAATAAATATTGCGATTTCGGATATTGAAACTATTTTACCAGTTAGATGCTACGGTTTTAATTAACGAGCGAAATATAGTATGCATCACTAAAATGGACGGTGCCAGTACCGCTCTACCCGCTTCTTCAGCGGTTATAAATTTTTATAATCGAACGGGAAAAATCGGGAGAGTTCGTCGGTACCAACATTTTTTTAAACCAACGAGAGTTTTTAAAAAAACGGGCCCAAAAAATCAGGCCCGTAAAATTTTGATATCGAAATTTTTTAAGTTTTATTTTGTCATATCAAGGACCACACGTCCCTCGATCTTTCCTGCCATCATATCATCAAAGATGTGATTGATGTCAGAAAGTTTATCAGTCGAAATATGCGATTTGACCTTACCCGCAGCTGCGAAATCCAGAGCTTCCTGTAAATCAAGTCGAGTGCCGACGATTGACCCGCGAAGGGTTACACCATTGAGCACCATATTGAAAATCGAGACGGGGAAACTACCAGCCGGAAGGCCGTTCATCGCCAGTGTTCCGCCACGCCGGACCATGCCCAAAGCTTGTTCAAAAGCCTTTGGTGATGCAGCCGTAACAACCATACCGTGAACGCCACCGTCGGTCAGTTTACGCAATTCGGCAGTCGGATCACTATATTTTGTCACATTGATGCCGATATCGGCACCCAGCTCTTTGGCAAGTTCTATCTTGTCATCGGCTACGTCGATTGCTGCAACGTTGAATCCCATAGCTTTGGCATATTGGACAGCTAAATGTCCAAGGCCACCAATTCCCGAAATTCCTACCCAATTGCCAGCCTTGGCATCGGTAACTTTCAAACCTTTATATACAGTGACGCCGGCACACAGGATCGGGGCAATTTCATTAAACCCGATATCCTTCGGTAAATGTCCGACGTAATTCGGATCGGCAACGACGTAATCGGCAAAAGCACCATTAACCGAATAACCTGTATTTAGCTGATTTTCACAAAGGGTTTCCCAACCGGCAAGGCAGTGTGAACAACATCCACATGCCGTATAAAGCCATGGCACGCCAACCCTGTCGCCTTCTTTTACATGTTTGACTCCTCGGCCAACTGCAGAAACATAGCCTACCCCCTCATGCCCCGGAATAAACGGAGGATTCGGTTTTACGGGCCAGTCGCCATGTGCGGCATGTAAATCTGTGTGACATACGCCGCATGCCTGGACACTCACCTGGATCATTCCGTCCCCGGGTTCGGGAATCGGTACTTCATCAATGGTAAGGGGCTTTCCAAATTCACGCACAACCGCGGCTTGCATCGTCTTTGCCATGATGGTCTCCTTCATTGGCTAGGAACACATGAATATTTTCCGAACTCGTTCAGATGGTCCACGCATTCCAACAGTGGTTTTTTGACGAATTTTACAGTGGGCGCCCGAAAGCGCACCCTTCGAGATATGGATTGTTTTTGTAATCAAACAAGTTGTTTTTTTGATTATTTCGAACTTATTATCGAAAATATATATTGGAATTTGTATTGATAAAAATATAACTGCCACCTCAATCATACTGTTATATTTTTAACTTTTCTATATTGTTTCGTTTATGAAAAAAAGGCGAATGCATACCTAAAATTATTGAATTTTCAAAATTTATCAATTGTTGAAAATAAATTTTTTAATAATCCGGACAACTTATGTTCCGGATCATGATCCGAAATATTTTTTTGGTCAAAATAATCTTTGGCTGACTTTTATACACTCTACGGTTGATTGACTGATACTTTCAAACAGCCAGCTATTTTAATTATTCCCTCTTTTCATGAAATCAAAAAACCCGAGGTTACCGACAAAATGTTCCCTCACACTCAGCGTAGCTCGACCAAATTTTTGAAGTTTTTTTAAGATGTCTACATCCGGATGATCGCGTATCCGACCGTATGAACGGGATTATCAGATGAGAGGGCGATGTTGAACGAACCTTAAATTGGTGAGTAGCCATGATTTCTCCACCATTACCGAAGTTTTATGCAAAAAGGGATGAGAATAATAACGGCACCGAATTAAAGACAGATAGACCGGTCACTTCTCATAGGCATTCCAAGCAAATGACGGACAATAACCATGACAGTATAATTTAGAAAACAAACCATGCTGAGCATAACTGATTGATATTCGCTATGCGGATTTTACCGATACCAAAATTATGAGGTCGGAATCAGTAAAAATAAATGATGTTAAAAAACTTGTGCTTAAAAATCAGCTTTTCCGATTTTTCTTGTTGTGAAAATTATTAATGTACCAAAATTGGATACCTTCGTTACACATTTTTTGGTAATTGATAATTGTTGACTCACAACTTGCTGTTTTTTCAGCGTATTTTAATTTTTTTATTTTTTTGGGAAAAATTTTTTCTGTCACGAAATAGTGATATTTTGCAACTATAAATAGTTCGTTGCGTTTATGTAACGCAAACCGGAGTGCTTGCCTGTTTTGGAGGTAGAAACAGGATTAAAGGTCACGAAGAGAGAAATTGAATATAATGTTGTATAGAAGGATGCCAAAAATATGAAACGGCTAACCCGATGGTTTTTGGTCCTTGTTGTAATAGGGATCGTAGGTTTTTTTGTCCTTACCTCCCCGATCACTTGGTCACTTACTCATCCCACACGAGACGTTGCTGACAATTCTGCGCCGGATTTGGAAAATGGGCGCATTGTGTTTGTCGCCAGTGACTGCTCGACTTGCCATGCTTCGCCCAATCAGGATAACCCGTTAAAACTGGGTGGCGGGCGTGCATTGGACACAGAATTCGGGCGTTTTTATATGCCTAATATTTCGTCGGATAAAAAGGACGGCATTGGTAACTGGACGCTTGAACAGTTCACTAAAGCGGTCCGTGAAGGTGTAGGGCCGAATGGCATCATGCCCGATGGACAAAACCTTTATCCGGCATTTCCATACACGTCATATCAGCGTTTGACAGCAAATGACGTTCGCGATCTTTTTGCCTACATCAAATCGCTCGAACCTGTGCAAGGTGTTGCACCTGATCATGATTTAAAATTCCCGTTCAATATGCGTCGCGGCATTGGTGTTTGGCGCCTGGCTTTTCTTGATGGCAAACCGTTGTCACCAATGAAAGTTACTCCGACCACTGACACGAAAGACACTAAAGATGAACAGGCTCTTCTTGAGCGTGGACGTTATCTGGTTGAAGGTGCCGGACATTGTGCAGAATGCCATTCGACACGTAATTTTATCGGCGTGATAAAGAGCAATCTGCGTTATGGCGGCGGTTCTACTCCTGATGGTAAAGGGCATTTCCCGAACATCAGTCAGGATGATACAGGCATTAAATTCTGGGCTGAAAATTCGATTTTCAACTATTTGAAAACCGGTCAAAGCCCGATTAACAAAATCGCCGGTGGTGATATGGCGGAAGTCATCAAAAATACGAAACAACTTCCTGACGGGGATCTTCGTGCTATGGCTGCTTATATCAAAACATTGCCGGGTGTTGATCTGCCGGCTCCCGGACAGCCTGAATCCAACCATACTTCAAAGCTTGTTATGCTACCCACGACAAACAAACTTGATGTTACTTTGCCGACATCGACAGATAGCGCGGTTAAAGGTGCAGACACACTATATGCAGTCTACACAAAACCGTTCTATATTGACGAAAATGGTTCAGGGGACGAGGACGGTAAACTTCTGGCCGCAGCAAAACTTGCCGTGCTCGACCACAAAGGCGATAAGCTGAAAGTTCGCCTTGACGGTTGGCAAATGGCTGGCGCCCCCTCGGTTGTCTATGCTTTACAGGGCCAACGCATTATGTATGCGGTGTTGGGTGACAAAGCGATGGCGTCCTACAAGCTTGGAAAAGCCGTTGTAGATCCCGAGACAAAGCAAACGTGGTACCCTGTCAGTGTCGAACTGTGGACAAGTGACAAGGATGTCAACGTTTCGATCGGTGATATGTGGTCTTACACGTCGGATCTTTTCAGTGCGACGTGTAGCGTTTGCCATTCACTACCTGAACCTGGGCATTTGCTTGCCAACCAGTGGATCGGTAATCTCAATGCAATGAAGCGCTATACTTCATTGACTCCCGATCAATACCGGTTGCTCCTAAGCTATCTTCAGAACCATTCAAAAGACGTGAATGAAGATCAAGAGGTACACTAATGGCTGTTGCTCAATCAGAAACGTCGTCGGTCGAAAATCGACAAATATCCACTCAAGAAGATCAGGCTCAGGCCACAATTATCGACTGGTTTGCCCAGTTGTTTATTGCACCGCCCGGCATCGAAACAGTTGAGAAATGTCGTTCACTTCCCGTTATGACTTTTCTGGGCGAATTTGGTGAAGAGCTTCAAGCTGTTGAATTGACAACAATGATTGCGGATTTTTTCCGCAATCATTCGGTCGAAGAGCTCAACCACCTTCTTTCGCAACAATACATAAGTTTGTTTGATGGCGCTTCCGGACCTCTTTCGGTTCCTCCCTATGAAAGCTATTATCGGGATGAAAATGGAAGATTGTTTCAAGCGCCTTATGTTGAAATGTTGGATGTGCTGACGAAACTTGACGTTTCGGTAAAGTCTTCCTGCAAGGAACCGGCCGATCATATAGCTTTGGAATTGGCCGCTTTGGCCGAAGCTTTTCGCCAACATGACACGGATGCCATTGCCGACATGATAGCACGTCTGGCTTTATGGCTACCTGAAATGAATGCAGCGCTGGGTAAAGTGGCCAGTCACAGTCTCTATGCCCATTTGGTCGAGTTGCTTATTATTTATCTTTCGTCTTTTAGTCGCCTCTTTGGCAACCAAGACAACATTAAACACTAGGAGAATGCGATGTCATTCGACAAAACAAAAATTACCCTACCGGAAATGAACCGCCGTTCATTTCTTAAAAGTAGTGCTATGTTGACCATGGTCGGTGCCGCGAGCGGTTCACTTCTCAGCCGCGGTGCACAGGCTCAATCAGCCTCCAAATTGACTATGTCCGGCAGTCACTGGGGTGTTTTCCGCGGTCGTGTTGACCATGGCCGTTTGGTTGAAGTTACACCTTGGGAACATGACCCGCATCCAACGCCAATGTTGGAAGGTATGATGGATTCTATCTATTCACCTTCACGTATTAAATATCCGATGGTTCGTCGTGCCTGGCTCGAAAAAGGTCCGGGTGCCGATCCTGAAGGGCGTGGGACAGGTGACTTCGTTCGCGTAAGCTGGGATAAGGCTATTGACCTTGTTGCCGGCGAATTAACCCGCGTTCGTAAGAAATACGGCTCTAACGGAATTTTCGGCGGTTCATACGGCTGGAAAAGCGTTGGCAAGTTCCACAACTGCCGTACATTGTTGCGCAGAATGTTGAAGACGACTGGCGGCTTTGTAAACTCGCTCGGCGATTATTCAACCGGTGCTGCTCAGGTTATTTTGCCCCACGTTGTCGGGTCTCTTGAAGTTTATGAACAGTGCACATCATGGGACGTTGTACGAGATAATACCAAGACGCTCGTATTCTGGGGATGTAATCCGGTGAATACGGACCAGATTGGTTGGTTGATTGCCGACCATGGCGCATTTGTTGGTCTTGAAGAAGTCAAGAAAGCCGGTATCCGCGTTATTTGTATTGATCCTATCAAAACAGAAACCTGCCAATATCTTAACGGCGAGTGGCTAGCTCCCCGCCCGCAAACCGACGTTGCCATGATGCTTGGTATTGCCCATACACTCTACGCAGAAAAGCTTCATGACGAAGATTTTCTGAAAAAATATACCGTCGGTTTTGATAAATTCCTCGCCTATCTGATTGGCGAAGAAGATGGTACTCCGAAAACGGCCGAATGGGCATCGAAAATTTGTGGTATTGATGCCGACATAATCAAACAACTTGCTCGCGATTTTGCCAAAAACCGCACAATGATTGCTGCCGGTTGGTCTATCCAGCGTCAGCATCATGGCGAACAAGCCCACTGGATGTTGGTCACCCTCTGCTCGATGCTTGGACAAATCGGTTTGCCTGGTGGCGGATTTGGTTTCTCCTATCACTATTGCAGTGGTGGCTCACCGACTGCAACAGGCCCAATTCTCGGTGGTATCACTGACGGTCCGGCTGCTAGTGAAGCAGAATTGCCCGCAGGCTGCCATGTCGGGGCGACAAATTCGGCCTGCCAGCCAAAATCGAACTCGATTCCGGTTTGCCGCCTCGTTGAAGCGCTGCTCCATCCGGGCAGAACCATAAAATATAACGGATCCGACATTGTCTTGCCTGAAATTCATATGGTTTACTGGGCTGGTGGTAATCCGTTCTCGCACCAACAGAACCGCAACGAAATGGTCGAAGCCTGGAAAAAACTCGACACATTTGTGGTCCATGACTTCCAATGGACTGCATCGGCACGTCATGCGGACATCGTTTTGCCTGTTACAACCTCTTACGAGCGCAATGACATTGAGCAAATGGGCGATTATGCATTGAGCCACATTGTTCCTATGAAGAAACTTGTCGAGCCAATGTATGAGTCACGCTCCGATTTCGACATTTTCAGCGATATCTGTGAACGTCTTGGTAAACGTGATGAATATACCCAGGGCATGAACGAAATGGACTGGATCAAGAGCTTCTATGAGTCAGCCCGTCTTGAATCTCGTGCCAAAGGCATGGAGATGCCGGTATTTGACACTTTCTGGCAGAGCGAGGAAGCACTCGGTTTCCCTGTAAAGGAAGCACAAAAACAGTTTGTCCGTTATGCCGATTTCCGTGAGGATCCGCTGCTCAATGCTTTGGGGACGCCTTCCGGAAAAATCGAAATCTACTCGCTTAATATCGAGAAGATGCATTATGACGATTGTCCGCCCCACCCCACATGGATGGAGCCGATTGAACGTCTTGATGGACCGACAACAAAATATCCGCTTCACATTGCATCCAATCACCCGATTTATCGTCTTCACTCACAATTGTGCGGTACTAAATTGAGAGAAAAATATGCAATAGGTGGACGCGAACCGTGCTGGATCAACCCGAAAGATGCAGAAGCACGTGGTTTGAAAGATGGCGACATTGCTCGTGCCTATAATGATCGCGGACAGATTTTGGTCGGCATCAAAGTAACCGACGTTATCCGCCCCGGCGTTATCCGTATCAATGAAGGCGGCTGGTATGATCCGGTAAATCCGAGAGAGCCCCATTCGCTCTGTCGATACGGCGATGTTAACAACCTGACGACCAGTGTATCGACTTCAAAATTGGCTCAGGCGAATTGTGGTCAAACTGCTGTAGTAGAAATCGAAAAATTCACCGGTACACTTCCTCCGGTTGAAGTCTTCGTTGAGCCACGTAAAGCAGGCTGAATGCGATAAAAATAAAAGGAGGCGAATTTCGCCTCCTTTTTTGTTTGTTTTTAAAGAATTAAGACGATAATTTAACTGAATTGAAAATCGCTCTTGATCTTCTAGGCGTTGCACTTTAATACCGCCTACAATGTAATGGACGTTCCATTCGCCAAGGGGCTATAGCTCAGCTGGGAGAGCGCTTGCATCGCACGCAAGAGGCCAGCGGTTCGATTCCGCTTAGCTCCACCAATTCCCTCTCTACTTTCTGAACAACAATATTGAGCCGATAGGATTAATCGGATTGAGCGATTCTGCCGGAATCTAAATCAATAATGGGTATCGGTTTGAGAATAAAACGGCAAATGGATTGCTAGCGAAAAACATAGGTCGAGCACATAATCAGTAAAATCCATTTTCTGTAAAAGTTTTGCGAATTCAATTTTTTAAAATTTTTTGTACGCTTGAATTGCTCGTTCATCGTTTAATTATTGGCGCTAAAGATTTTCAGAAAAATTTACACGCATCCAAAATAGATGACGTTCAATATCGATGGAAATTTTTCCTACTTCATTTACGTCTTCAGTCAACAACCGTCTATTTCAATGAAAGCAAGCCGACACAATTTGATATATAAAATTCTCTCCGGCTTAAAATCGAAAGTGCAAAACAGAAATTGTCTGAGGCTTAATCCATCAATCGTATAATGGTCTATTTTCCGTTCTTGGCTATTTATTTGCCGAAATTGCAAGGTTAAGCTCGCGCACGAATTCTTTCGGACTAAGCTTTCCTGATATGGCAAGCATAATGACGGGTAATTTGTCCATTGGAGTTGATGAAATTTCCAATGAACGGGGTGTGTCCAGATAGGCTGTTACGGCTTTTTGGGCTTCATTTTCAAAATTCGTGCCCTTTGCAAAAGAAAGCCAGCCCGGAAGCCCCGTTTTCCATTTTGCTTTAAGCGCATCAGCACTTATTCCCAATCTCTTTGCTTCGGTATTAACAAGCTTTTGCGTAATGGAGTGGTCTTCAAACTTTAATTTACCACCATAAAAATTATAACGCTGAACTTGAGCAAGCATACCTAGCCACATTTGGGTAGACTTGATATGACCGCGTTCATTTTCGCGTTGAAGTGTGACAACGGTTAAAAGTGAGTCAAGTGTCATACCATCCATTTTCAGGCTGACGTCGAGCACTCCACCTTTATCAAGCACAAGATGGAAATGTTTCAAATCCATCATAGCAAGATAACCACCATATGCCCCCGAGATATCCAATCGCCCGGTCGCATTTTTATATCCCATTGCAATAAAGTCTTTTTTAGTCGAACCATCCGGAAAATTATCGACAAAAACAGTTATTTTCTTGATATTGATTGTAAAATCTATAGGGTTTTCGCGAATAGAGGGATGAAGAGAAACCGAGCCTTTTTCCAGCATAGCCAAACGTTTTTTGGCGTTGTCCTGCAATTCCAACTTGTTGAATTGACCATTCTGATACCGGAAACCGATATTCTGGTTATAAAGGCCTTTGTTCGGAGGTAGTGTCACATTGCTAAAGGTGACATTGGCAACTTTAATCGTGTTTCCTTCGTAAACATAGGAAATTTGGGGTATTGCTACTTTTTCAATGGAATAACCGCCATGGTCTTCTTCCTTGATACCAGAAAATTCCACTTTACCCAATGATGTATCGGGTGAAATCGGTGTACCTGTTATCCGGACATTATCAAGTGTAAGATGATCACCGTCGCCAAGCACGTTGCCATAGGAAACAGTAACAGATTTTCCGAAAGATTCCGAAAAACGTTTAACAAAAGCATCGTTGTCAATTGCATAAGCCGATGGTGCAGCAATTGAGGTGGCGACTATAAGCACGAGCGTAAGTGGAAGTAGCCGGTATAGTCTTAAAAACACTTTAATGAAACAGACCAATTGCAAAGAAACGAAACCTCTTGCATTTATTTTTAATCATTGTACGGCGTTTTCAACTCTGTCAGACATCAATTCTGGCTAACAGCTGAAATTATTCTGGCCGGAGTGTAGAAAATGAGATTGGTTGTGCCGCGCAATATATTTCCACTATCGTCAATCATTTGCTGACCGCCCGTCTCGCTTGTTTCTTTCATCATAGAAGTCGAAAGTGACCCGTCATGGGCAAGAGCCATCAAAGTCGGCGACGAAGCAAAGACATTATGTGCACCGCCATCAACATCGGACAAATCCAGAACCGCAATGCCATTTTTTTGTAACAACGGTATGCTTGAACCATCTCCGACACGAGCGTGCCCACCAACCAACCGTCCGGACACTGCTAAGGCCTTGTCTTTGCGGGAAACAAGTACTGCAGTTGGTTGTGGCATTTTTTTGACATCTTTGAGCTGGCGCTCGAACACGTCAACGTCAATATCCGGTGCTGCCATAAGGAAACTTGATATTCTGTCGATCGGATAGCGTTTACCCTGAAGCGAGAGGCTACGTAACGCTTCCATTGTTACGTAATTTCCCATGGAATGGGCGACGACAGTAATTTCGTTAGCTTCCGTTTCACTCAACAATGTCAGAAGATCAGCAAGCCCGTCGCGCGCAAAATCCGCGCTGTCACGGTCATAGACATAAAGCGGGATTGATCCACCCGAAGGCCATGAATAATGAACAGTAACGGCGTTCAGCGAATAATCATAAGAAAATTGCGCTGCGCGGAATGTGCTATCGGCAAAATTGTTGTTGTAGCCGTGTATGAAGAGAAATATTTCTCTTTTCCCTTTCGGCTTTTGGTCAAGCGCTTTATTAAGCTGCTTTTTGAATTCGTCGCGGCCACTATACCTGACCATATTGACAGCCGAAAAATATTTCTTCAGGTCGGGCCGATAGCCGTTCGTTTCGACCAGTCCCTTTTTATGCTGTTGCGGTATTCCGACATCAACGCGTGCATAGTTCAAAGTGGTCGATCTTTTTGTACCAAAAGGTTCCGAATAATCATTCTGCGCTTGCCTGCTCGTTGCAACGTAGACAGGAATCACCGCCTTCGGTTTCCCCGGCTTCTCGATTGCAGCATTACGAGCACCAACTGTGGCAGGGGTTGCATTCTTCCCATGCCACAATACAGCGCGTGACCCACCGCAGCTTGCGAGAAAAAGAATACAGACCAAAAGACCGAAATAGCGAGCCAGAATGTTTTTTATCATTTAAGTGTAGCCCTGAAACGATTGAGCGAGAAGGCAAATAGCACAGATCCTATCACTGCTAAAGCCGCAAAATTTTCCCAAACAACCGTAAATCCGGCTCCACGATAGAGAATTGATTGAGCCATCATAATAAAATGCGTGTTTGGTGCCGCAAGCATTATGTTCTGAATAAATTCAGGCATACTTTCACGCGGAGTTATGCCACCTGACAAGATTTGTAACGGCATCAGAACCAGCATAAGCAACAGGCCAAACTGGGGCATAGAGCCGGCAACAGTTGCGAGAGCAATTCCCATTGATGTTGTGGCGAAGAGATGTAACACGGTACCGGCGAGAAACAACATTACAGAGCCCTCTATCGGCACTTTCAACAATCCTTCGACAATAACAACCAAAGAAAATGTCGCCGCGACGAGCACAATAAGCCCCATTGACCACACTTTTGATATCATAATTTCCGTCGGCGTCACCGGCATAACCAGAAGGTGCTCCACAGTTCCATGCTCGCGTTCACGAATAAGAGCAGTCCCCGTCAAAATTATGGATAACATCGTCACATTATCAATCACATTGATAATCGAGCCAAACCATGATTTTTCCAGTTCGGGATTGAACCGTGCGCGCAAAGTCAACGAAACCTGCTGTGGCTCTTTCGAGCGATAGTGCGAGACAAACTCGTTGACTTCCGAGTCGACAATTTGCTGTATGTATTGCGAGCCCGTCAACGCCTGTGTTGTGCGTGTTGCATCAACATCCAATTGGATGGCCGGTGAGCGCCCCGCGAGTACATCGCGCTGGAAGTTAGGCGGAATATCGACGGCAAATGTATCAATCCCCTGATCCATACGCGAATCAAGCTCGGATTGATTGATGTCTTCCGGAGTAATGAAATAAGGCGGCAAAAACGCAGTAGCAATGCGCGTTGATAAAGGTGAACTATCTTCGTCAACAATAGCGATAGGCGTTTTGTTCAGTGTTTCGGGTGTCGCATTTGCAGCAATATAAATCGATATTGTGAAAGCATAAATGATCAAGACCAGCAACATCGGATCGCGAAAAACGCCGAGTAATTCTTTGATTCCGAGATCAAGTATATGATTGAGCTTCATGACTTTACTTCGCCTGTTTCTTTGTAAGCCACGAGGCTATTATGACCAGAATTGGTCCGGCAAGGAAAAGCGGGATGAATGAGCTGACCAGATCGTGGAACTGGAGTGCTTTCGCAAAAGTACCACGCGAAATCAGAATAAAATAGGTTGTAGGATAAATATCTCCAATCAAACGACCCGTTCCCTGAAGCGAGCTGACCGGATCCATCAAACCACAAAACTGTGTTGCCGGTAAAATAGTGAGAACTGCGGCGCCAAAAATTGCGGCAATCTGGCTGTTCATGAATGTTGAAATCAACAGTCCGAAAGCCGTCGAGAAAGCCACATAGAGAAGCCCCGCCAACATGAAGGTTAAAATCCCGCCTGTGAAATGCACGCGGAATATGAACACAGCAAATAACCACAGCAATATACAGTTGATGAGACCAAGTCCGATATAAGGAAGTTGTTTACCAACCAGAAATTCGAGCCTTGTTACAGGCGTCACATAGAGATTGATAATCGAGCCCATTTCCTTTTCGCGCACGACAGACAAAGCTGCAAGCATAGCGGGAATGATAAGAAGCAAAATAGGTATAACAGCCGGAACCATAGCTGTAAGACTTTCGATACCCGGATTATAGAGATATCGGACCTCAAGCCTGTAGTCCCCCATAGTTGCGGCTTTTCCGTTCAACGTCCTGGCTTTGTTCTGCAGCCATAGGGCGTGCATCCCCTGCACGTAACCGCGAACGGTTTCCGCACGAAGCGGCATAGCGCCATCAATCCATGCTCCGACTTCGACATTGCGTCCCCTCTCCATATTCTTCCCGAATTCGGGAGGAATTTCGATCGCCAGACTTATCTCGCCCGAACGCATCCGTTCATCAAGATCATCGTAATCAACAATGTCTTTTTTTTGAATAAAATAACGCGAACCCGAGATTTGTTGGACATAGTCACGACTGATAACCGACTGGTCATGGTCAAGCACCGCAAAAGTCAAATTCTCGACTTCGGTGTTTATGCCGTAACCTATCACGAACATCAAAATGACGCTGCCGAGCAACGCCATTGTTGCCCGAATTGGATCGCGGCGCAATTCGAGTGCCTCGCGATTGGCATAACTCATCATCCGCATAAAATCGAAGCGTCGTTTAAAGCGTTTTCCATGCGATTGAGTGACATTAACCGGTTTGTTGCTATTTTTACCGTCCGTTTTATCTTCAACTGCTTCAACTTTTTTAAGTGCGCCAGCGTCTTCCTTTTTGGCGGAAGCATTTTCCTTTGCTTTCTTTTCGGCATTTTGCTTATCGATTGCGTCTTGCAAATATTCAATAAATGCCTCTTCGAGCGAATCGGCATTTTTGGATTTGACAATCGCCGAAGGCTTGTCGGTAATCAGCACTTTACCCGCATGCATGAGCGAAATACGGTCACAACGTTCCGCTTCGTTCATAAAGTGTGTTGTAATGAAAATCGTTACATTATCGTTGCGTGATAATTCACCGAGTTGTTGCCACAGCTGATCGCGTGCAATCGGATCCACACCCGATGTCGGTTCGTCAAGTATCAGAATTTCCGGTTCATGCAGTAATGCAACGGCGAGCGACATGCGTTGCCGGATACCAAGCGGCAATGAATCCGGCATCGCATCGAGCACATCCTTAAGCTCGAAGCGGTCAATCATTGCCTGCATACGCGCCTTGACTTTATCAGCCGGAATTTCAAAAAGCTTTGCGTGCAGCTCCAGATTCTCGAGCACAGTTAATTCGGCATAAAGCGAAAAGGCCTGACTCATGTAACCGACATGGCGACGCGTCTCCATGTCGTTGGCGTTAATCTGTCTGCCAAACAGTTTTGCTGTACCTTCTGTCGCGGGTAACAGCCCTGTCAACATTTTCATCGTGGTGCTTTTACCGCACCCGTTCGAGCCCAGAAATCCGAAAATTTCACCTTTTTTTATACGAAAGCTGACATGATCGACGGCAGTAAAATCACCAAAACGCTGTGTTAATCCATCTGCTTCGATAGCTATATCCTCGTTGCCGGATTCTTTTCGCGGAGGAATAATAACTTCTACATGCCCTTTTTGTTCTTCGGCGGGCATCAGAGCGATGAATGCTTCATCGAGATTAGGCGTTCCAGTTTTTTTAAGCAGCTCGTCGGGTGTACCTGTTGCAAGAATTTTGCCATTATACATGGCGATCAACCAGTCAAACCGCGCAGCTTCCTCCATATAGGCTGTAGCAACCATCACGCTCATATCTGAGCGCTCTTTCCGGATATCATCTATCAGATCCCAGAATTGTCTTCTGGAAAGCGGATCGACACCCGTCGTTGGTTCATCAAGTACAAGAAGCTTCGGGTCGTGAATAAGGGAGCAAATAAGGCCGAGCTTCTGTTTCATGCCGCCTGAAAGCTTTCCCGCAGGGCGACTTTCAAAGCCGTTGAGACCGGTCCTTTCGCAAAGCTCAGCAATCCGCGTCTCACGTTCTTTTCTATCTTGCCCGAAAAGCCTTGCAAAGAAATCGGCATTTTCCTGAACAGACAGGGTTGGATACAAATTTTTTCCCAGTCCTTGCGGCATATAGGCAATATCCGGACAGACATCGAGCCTATGTTGTTTGTCCCGCATATCGCCGTCCAAAACGCGGACAGTCCCATCCTGTATCTCGCGTGCACCGGTGATGAGTGACAATAGACTCGACTTCCCGACGCCATCAGGACCGATCATGCCAATCATTTTTCCCGTTGGCACCTCAAGATCGATCCCGTCAAGCGCAACTTTTTCACCATAAACCAAGCGGACACCGCTCAGTTTTACAACTGGTGCATTAGTTGGCTGTATTTTCGTTTCGGTTGAGTCTGTCATTTAACTACAGGTGTACTAACAATCTTCGGCCATTTTGCATTGGGATCAGTTCTGACATAAGCCACACCGGGCAAACCGGTCTTGACCTGTTTGATATATTTTTCCAGCAAATCTTGCGGGATTTGTGCACGAACACGAAACATCAGCTTTGCACGTTCTTCAGCTGTTTCAACCGTTTTCGGCGTAAATTGCGCAACATCGGACACAAATGAAATATTAGCTGGAATGACATACTGCGGTGCTGCATCAAGCACAATTCTCGCTTCGGTGCCGATAGCAATTTTCCCGACCGTTTTTGTGGGCAAGAAAAACGTCATGTAAACATCACCGAGATCGACGAGGTTAAGCACCCGACCGCCTGCTGCCACGACTTCTCCCGGTTGAGCAATACGGTATTGTATGCGACCGGATCTCGTCGCCTTAAGCTCGCTATCATTAATATCCGATTGAATGCGTTCAATCGTTGCCTTGGCTGCATCAACAGCCGCTTCGGCATTTACAACATTCGCTTTTGCCGTTGAAACGGCAACTTTCGCTGCAGCAAATTGGGCCTTTGACGCTGCAACTGCGGCAAGTGCGCCGTCATATGTTGCCTGATCATCGTCCCGAACCTGCGTCGATACAGTGCCTTTTTGCTGCAATGTTGCTGAACGTTGATAACGTCTATTGGAATTATCCCGCTGGACTTCATTTTGTGCAACAGTCGCTTCGGCTGCTTCTTGTTCAGCCTGACGCTGTTCGACTTCCATCTTTGCAGTATCGACATTAATGACTGCCCGTTTTAATTGCGCTTCAGCTTCCCGTAATTGAGCTCTCAAATTATCGGTATCCATATGCGCGACGACGTCACCGATATGGACAAAGTCGCCCTCTCTCACGGTAATATCCTGAATACGTCCAGCGAGTTTCGAAGCGATATCGATTTCTGTGGCCTCTATACGCCCGTTCCCCATAGCAATGCCTTCAGGCAATCCCGGGTGAAGATAGGTTTTCAAGCCGCTATAGGCTGCAACTACAACAATCACACCGACTGCTATCCAACCCCATTTTGTCTTACCTTTTGCAGCCATAAAACAGTCTCCATTCTAATTCCATCAAACAGGAATGTATCCAAAACCAAGCTCGGCGCGTCACATTATCATTCATCATTGTGTTTGCAAAGTTGCCTTTTATTAAACAAGTAGTTGAAAATAACAATGTGAACGCCAAATTCAAAAAATATAGCGATGATACGTGCGATAATATGTCTGTCGTTATGAATATTTTTCAAATTCATTTGCGAATAAAGAAAATATAGGAATTAATTTCTATTGAAAAATTAAACATTTACTAAAACGATACGTAAAGCAAAAAGTAATTGGCTGAAAACAAAAATGTAGTTGGCAATTTTATTAATTTAAAATTTTAATGCCGATTTTCTGAACTGTAAACGCTCGGACGCTGTTTTAAATTAATAAAAAGAAGATTTTCTTCCACACAATAAAATTGGGTTTCATTCAAAAGATTAAAAATTAATAAAGTGACGGAATCGTGATTTCCATACTTTCGGGAACAAATTTCAGTTGGGTAAATAGCACTTTAGAGGCTGAAAGTTTTTCAACCCCGATCCCAAAAATTTTCGCCCCTCGCCCCAAAAGAAAATGGTGCGGTCGAGAAGACTCGAACTTCCACGGGTTTCCCCACAGCGACCTCAACGCTGCGCGTCTACCAATTCCGCCACGACCGCACGTGGTAGGAGCCGATAATTTATCAGCTGGCGGCATTTAACAAATCGACAGAAGCAAAACAAGACCTTTTTTGAAAAAAGGGGAATATTTATTCGAACATTCCCGTAAAAATCGGTTTTGACCATGATTGTCCTGCGAATTTCAGGTTTTATAAACCTCATCAGGATCGAACATGAGGTTCTTATCATCTTCTTCGAGCGTGGCAACGCCATTACTCATTTCCAAATGCCGATAAAAGCAACTTTTATGACCTGTGTGGCAGGTTGCACCGGCACCCTGCACATGGACTTTGAGCCAGAGTGCATCCTGATCGCAATCAACCCGAATCTCTTCAATTTTCTGAAGATTTCCCGAGCTCTCACCTTTTTTCCATATTTTTTGGCGAGATCGCGACCAATAATGTGCAATCCCTGTCTCAAGAGTAAGCGCCAATGCTTCTTCATTCATAAATGCAACCATCAGAAGATTACCGTCAGTTGCGTCGGTAACCACTGCAGTGACGAGACCCTTTTCATCGAATTTGGGGGAAAATTGTGTTTCCTCTTCCCGATTACATTGTTGTTCAGACAATTTTTATCCTCGTCACCATCAGAAGCCGCGTATCATTTTAACAAAATTGACCTGCGCCTCGACGTTGTCTTTGTAATAGCCTCGATATGTTGCTGTAATTGTCGTAGAGCCCTGTTTTTTTACGCCGCGCATTGCCATGCACATGTGTTCGGCTTCGATAAGTACAGCAACACCGCGCGGCTTCAAATATTTGTAAAGGGCATCCGCAACCTGCGCAGTTATGCTTTCTTGCGTTTGCAAACGTTTGGCATATACATCGACCACACGCGGTATCTTGGATAGACCGACGACTTTACCATCAGGCAAATAGGCGACGTGGGCTTTTCCGATGATCGGCACCATATGGTGCTCGCAATGGGAGTAGAATGGAATATCTTTAATCAGGACAGGATCATTATAGCCTGATACTTCATCAAACACCGTCCCCAAAATTTCTTCCGGCGATTGGTTATAGCCGGCAAACATTTCTTCATAGGCCTTGATAACCCGCTTTGGAGTATTGACAAGTCCCTCTCTCTCGGGATTTTCCCCTACCCACAGTAACAAAGTGCGTACTGCAGCTTCTGCTTCTTCCCGGCTAGGACGTTGGTTCATCGCCTGATTAACCGAAAGGGGTGCACTTTTTCGAACAGATTGCATAAATAGACTCCAATTGACTACCAAAGAAACTTGGTAGTTATAACGACTACTCCTATATAAACACATATATCGAGAATCAAAGTGAGATCACAAAAAACAGGTTTTTTTTCGAGCAACAAAATATGATTGACGAAATTTATAACGATAAAATTCTGGGTTACGCGGCACATATAGATAAAATTGGCCGTTTGGATAAGCCCGACGCAACAGCCCAAAAACATTCGAGAATCTGCGGCTCGACTGTGACCGTTGATCTAAAAATGAAAAATGGTGTCGTAACAGAGTTTGCCCATGTTGTGCGTGCATGTGCATTGGGGCAAGCTTCATCTTCGCTCATGGCAAGTCACGTTATCGGCCTAAGTGCGAACGAGCTACGCTCTTTGCGAGATACGGTCTACCGCATGCTGACAGAAGATGGGCCCGTTCCAACTGGAAAATTTGCGGACTTTGCCTGCCTAGAACCGATAAAGAATTATAAAGCCCGTCAGCCCTCGACTATGCTTACTTTTGACGCGGTGGTCGATTGTATCGATCAGATTGAATCCCGACAAAATGGCTGAAAAGAAGGCAACACCGGTAATCCGGAACTATCAAGGTCCTTGGCGAAAAACTCCGGGGCGACTAATCGGAACGTCTCTTATCCGTCTTTATCAACTCACACTTTCGGGCTTCATCGGCAACCAATGTCGCCATTTACCCACATGTTCCGAATATACTTATGAAGCAATTGCAAGATATGGGCTTTGGGCCGGTTCATGGATGGGATTATTCCGCATTATGCGCTGCGGCCCGTTCGGAACGCATGGCTTCGATCCTGTGCCAACACGGCTTGGCGCAACTTATCACTGGTATATGCCGTGGCGTTATTGGAAAATAGCCACAAAGAAGCAGTAATTAAGGCTTTCTTTTTATCAAAAGAAAAATTAAAAGGACTTTTCATTAAGCCGCTTCGTTTTCAGTAAATGAAGCAATCGACACCCCCACCCGCATTCGTTGGCGGGACTGGATTAGGAGTAATTTTATGTCTTCCACGGTTTCTATTTCATTTCCCGACGGTTCAAAACGCGATTATCCGGCAAATATGACCGGACTGGAACTTGCTCAATCAATTTCCAAATCTTTGGCAAAAAATGCTGTTGCCTACAGTTTTGACGGCGTCTTGCGTGATATGTCCGACCCTTTGGGGCAATCTGGTTCGATCGAGATTGTTACACGCGATGATCCCCGTGCACTTGCACTCATCCGTCATGATTGTGCGCACGTTCTTGCCGAAGCTGTGCAAGAACTCTTTCCGGGTACACAAGTCACTATTGGCCCGGTTATTGAAAACGGCTTTTATTATGATTTTGCTCGTAATCAGCCTTTTACGCCTGAAGACCTGCCGGTAATTGAAAAGAAAATGCATGAAATTATCCGGCGCAATGCGAAATTTACGAAAGAAGTATTGCCGCGTGAAAAGGCCAAAAAGATTTTTGCGGATAAAGGCGAGCTCTACAAGGTTGAATTGGTAGATGCAATTCCGGAAAACGAGGATGTAAAAATCTATCACCAGGGAGACTGGTTTGACCTTTGTCGCGGTCCTCATATGCAATCAACAGGGCAGATCGGAAATGCCTTTAAATTGATGAAAGTCGCCGGTGCCTATTGGAGAGGCGATTCGAATAATCCGATGTTAACCCGCATTTACGGTACCGCCTTTGCTAATGAAAAGGACCTTGCTGCCTATCTACATATGCTTGAAGAAGCCGAAAAACGCGATCATCGCCGTTTAGGGCGTGAAATGGATCTATTCCATTTTCAGGAAGAAGGTCCGGGCGTTGTTTTCTGGCATGCAAAAGGCTGGAAAATGTTCCAGAATCTCGTGAGCTATATGCGCCGTCGCCTCGATGATCAGGGATATGCGGAAGTCAATGCGCCGCAAGTTCTCGATAAATCCTTGTGGGAAATATCGGGGCACTGGGAATGGTATAAAGAAAACATGTTCAAGGTAACGCCAGCCGGTGACGACGCCGATGACGATCGCGTTTACGCTTTGAAGCCGATGAATTGCCCTGGTCATGTGCAAATTTTCAAACATGGGCTTAAATCTTACCGCGAATTGCCTATCAGACTTGCCGAATTCGGTGTAGTCCACCGTTATGAACCATCCGGTTCTCTGCACGGCTTGATGCGTGTTCGCGGTTTCACACAGGACGACGCACACATTTTCTGCACTGACGAACAGCTTGCAGACGAATGCCTCAAAATTAACGATCTGATTTTAAGCACCTATGCTGATTTTGGTTTTAATGAAATTACTGTAAAATTATCAACGCGTCCGGAAAAACGCGTGGGATCCGACGAATTGTGGGATCATGCAGAAAGCGTCATGTCGGACGTTCTGAAAACAATTGAAGAAAAATCGAATGGACGTATCAAGACCGGCATTCTTCCGGGTGAAGGTGCATTTTATGGTCCTAAATTCGAATACACGCTAAGAGATGCGATCGGTCGTGAATGGCAATGCGGAACTACGCAGGTCGACTTCAATTTGCCGGAACGGTTCGGCGCTTTCTATATCGATAAAGATTCCGAAAAACGTCAACCTGTCATGATCCACCGTGCAATTTGTGGCTCGATGGAGCGCTTTCTCGGAATTCTTCTGGAAAACTATGCAGGACATTTACCCTTATGGTTCTCACCTCTTCAAGTTGTCGTTGCAACGATTACATCGGAAGCTGACGATTATGCCAAAAAAGTCGTCAAAAAACTCAAAGCTGCCGGTCTAATTGCTACAACTGACCTCAGAAACGAGAAGATCAACTATAAGGTACGCGAACATTCGCTACAAAAAGTACCGGTTATTCTGGTCTGCGGCAAAAGAGAGGCTGATGGTGGCTCGGTAAATATGCGACGCCTGGGTAGTCAGGAACAGGTGTCTTTACCGCTTGAAAAAGTCATTGCTACCCTGAAAGAGGAAGCAACGCCACCCGACCTTCGCCGCTCTAACGAAGAAGATTGATTGATTTTGAGTATCTGGCAGATGAATCATTTGTCTGCCAGATTTTTTTAAAGTCGCGTTTTTGGACACAAGATGAGGACCGAAAACGGGCCTTTTTCAGTAAACGCTATGTAAGGAATTACATCAGTTCTATGCGCTTTGCGCAGCTTGCTTAGAGCTTTCCTTGAATGTCAGTCAGGCAAAAGAGTCGCATTGTTTAGGACTTCAACATGAAGCCATGACATCATTATCAGCAATTTGATTGCTGATTCTAACCTCCCCATTTTGTGATGCTGTCCGAGGCTTTACGCCCGTCAATAAAAGAGCTTTCAATCCATTGAATCGTCAACCGGTGGAGCAGGTTGGGCGGTTGTAACGACATCGACATCTTCATCGCGTCCGGAAGTCACAGAAAATTCTTTCTGATAAATTTGATCTTTGTTCTTCGCGATTGCAATATAATCACCCTCGGCAAGGACAAGAGTGGCATAAGCGCCGACAGTTTCACGAATAATATCGCCAGAATCATTTGTTATTGACCAACTTGTGTCTGCCAGTGCTTCGCCCCCTTGCTGGCGAACAAGTTTCAAAGTGATAAGCGCAGCATGATGCTGCATTGTGGCTTCAGTAATTTTCCCGGCATCAACTCTGATATCAGAGCGCGAAATGGCGTTGGCAGATCCATAATTTGAGACGATATGATAGGCACCGGTTTTCAATCGTATAACTTCGCCTGCTTTTACGTCTGACAAAATCAACGCGGTATCGTCATTTTCACTATCATCCGAATAGATTGAGAAGCGTAAATATTGCGGGTTGATTTTACCTTCGGGCATTGTCGCATTAAGTTTTAAACCACCTGCATCCAAGACCAGTGTTTCCGACAATTTTTGCTCGGCACGAACAGTTATCCGGCGCATTACACTGGCATGACCGAATGATACATGGACGATATAACTCCCCGGATCGAGGGAGAAATGGGCGCTGCCCCCTTCAGCGGAAGTAACAAGTGGCAATTTGTTATCAACCCCGTAGATCGGCTCATAAATACGCCAGATCAATCCACGCGAGATATCGGAACCTTTATCGGTCAAACGGGCGTTGAGAGTAAGCTCGGCCTTTTGCTGTGTGTTAACCGGTTGTTGTGCTTCCACCGGGTCAGTTGAAATGTTCGGCGTCTTATTCGTTGCCGGACTATGCACAGTTGTCGACGTATTTGCACCTTTAGGGTCGCTGCCCTGTTTTGGCTTATTATCCTGATCAGTCTGTTGCGGCGCTGCAAAATTCAATTCCGGTTTTTTGTCTTCGGCATTTGCATTAAAAACACTTAAGACGCCCCATAAAGCAAAAAAACTTGCCGGAACGACTATCCTTGCAGTGCATTTGAGGCGAGATTCAAGTGTCATCTGTTTTTCTGTCAGCGTTATAAAATGTTGGCGTTAACGGAGTTAAATTAAAAATCGGTCACAACCGCTTAATTTTCAAAAAATGCGACTATATTGAAAAACTTGCACCACAGCCGCAGGACGAAACAGCATTGGGATTGTTGATTTTGAATGCCTGCCCCATAAGGTCGTCGACGAAATCTATTTCCGATCCATCCATAAAGGATAGAGATACCGAATCTATCAATATTGTTGCTCCGTCTTTTGTGATTACCAGATCGTCATCTGCGGGAGGTTCGCTGACAAGATCATATTTGTAGGAAAAGCCGGAACACCCCCCTCCTTCGACAGAAATGCGCAACGCGGTTTTGTCCGGTTCACCAGCCAAAATCCGCGCTATACGTTTAACCGCCGAATCGGTAACTTCAATACCCATAATCAATACTTCCTTGCATCAGACTGTTTTCGTAACCCCGAATATCGGATAAAAGATATCCGTTTATGAATCTAGGTCTCGATTGGAAAACTTGCAATGGATATAAATGAGATAGGCTTCGGTTATCGCCCGCGTGCACCCTATGCGAGTGATCCCTCAAAAAGTCGTGGACGGCTTGTTGACGAACCGTCCAGTCCGACACGTACCCCATTCCAACGTGATCGCGACCGCATCATCCATTCGAACGCGTTCCGACGGCTCAATCATAAAACGCAAGTTTTCATTGCTGACGAAGGTGATCTTTATCGCACGCGTCTCACACATAGTCTTGAAGTGTCACAAATCGCTCGAGCGCTCGCGCGGGCATTGCGTCTCGACGAAGACCTTGCCGAAGCGATTGCGCTTGTTCACGACTTCGGACACACGCCATTCGGGCATGCCGGTGAAGACGCATTAAACGAAAAAATGAAGCCTTTTGGCGGTTTTGACCACAATGCCCAAGGCCTGCGCATTGTCACATCACTTGAACATCGCTATCCGCGTTTTGACGGACTAAACCTCACATGGGAAACTCTGGAGGGGCTTGCAAAACACAATGGCCCGCTTACAGGTCCTGCTGCCAAAAGCCCGATGATACCGGTTACTCTCATTGAATATAATAAACTTCAGAACCTTGAACTTGATAGGTTTGCCAGTCTTGAAGCGCAATGCGCAGCAATAGCAGATGATATTGCATATAACGCTCATGACATCGACGACGGTTTACGATCCGGCCTTCTTTCTTTGACGCAGTTTGAAAATGTTGAATTGACATCCAATATTCTTGGCAGCATCAAACGAGATTATCCCGATCTTGATAGAACACGTAGAGGCTACGAGCTTGTCCGTCGGCAAATAACCCTGATGGTTGAAGATGTCATCAACCATTCACTTGAACTCATCGACGAGCTTTCGCCTGTCAGCATCGACGATATTCATAATGCCGGTCACCAACTTGTCCGGTTTTCTCCTAAAATGGCAAAAGCCGAACGTGGGCTTAAACGCTTTTTGTATGATAATCTGTATCATCATGAATATGTTTGGAATCGTAGAAGCGAAGCGGAAAAAATTGTTTCCGAGTTGTTCGACTTTTATTATGAACACCCTGATGCAATGCCGGAAGAATGGTATAATACGACAATAAACTTGAATACCGATAAACGGGCACGAATAATTTCCGACTTCCTTTCAGGCATGACAGACAATTATGCGCTGCGCGAATATCGACGATTGTTTGACCGCACGACTCTTTTGTCCTAAACGAAGGTGAGAACAACACGGATTCCCATGATGAATATATTTAATGAATTCGAGCAAAAAATTAAAGAATTGCTTCAACATTCTGATATCAAAACCAAAGACGGTTCGCCTCTTGATTTGAGCCGAATGAGTATTGAAGCACCGCGCGACCCTTCACATGGCGATCTTGCAACAAATGCTGCAATGGTTTTATCCAAATCGGTCGGCTGCAATCCACGAGCCTTGGCCGAAAGGATTGCTACTCTTCTTGAAACAGACAAAGATATCGAATCTGTCAATGTCGCTGGCCCAGGATTCATTAATTTGAGATTGACGGACGGATTTTGGCGAAACGTATTAAAAACCATTATTAAATCGGGTAGCAGTTTCGGTCGTTCGGAGCTTGGACTCGGAAAGAAAGTAAATGTTGAATATGTTTCTGCCAATCCGACCGGACCGATGCATGTCGGTCATTGTCGTGGAGCGGTTGTCGGTGATGTTCTCGCCAATCTTTTGTCATTCACCGGCCATGACGTTGTAAAAGAATATTATATCAATGATGCCGGCGGGCAGATTGATGTATTGGCAAAATCTGTTTTTCTACGCTATCGCGAAGCACTGGGAGAAAATATCGGTAAAATTCCCGAAGGCCTTTATCCTGGTGATTATCTTGTACCGGTTGGTGAAGCCCTAAAAAAAGAATTCGGTGACAAACTTCTCGCAATGTCCGAGGAAGAGAGGTTACCGCTTATAAAAGAACGTTCAGTTGATGCGATGATGCGGATGATCCGTGATGATCTTGCAGCACTTAACGTACATCACGACGTCTTTTTTTCAGAAAAAACCTTGCATGCCGATAACGCCAAGGCAATCCGCAGTACCATCAACGATCTTACTTTGAAGGGCTATGTGTATAAAGGCACACTACCACCCCCAAAGGGGCAAGCCTCAGAAGACTGGGAAGACCGGGAGCAGACATTGTTCCGCTCGACGGATGTTGGTGATGATCAGGATCGGCCACTTATTAAGTCTGACGGCTCTTACACCTATTTTGCAGCAGATGTCGCCTATTTCCGGAACAAGTTCGAACGTAGATTCAACGAAATGATTTATGTTCTAGGTGCCGACCATGGTGGTTATGTCAAACGTCTGCAAGCAGTCGCAAAAGCTATATCGGGTGGTAAAGCCAAGCTGACAGCGCTTCTTTGCCAATTGGTAAAATTGCTTCGCGATGGACAGCCGGTTGTCATGTCAAAAAGAGCTGGCTCTTTTGTTACGCTGCGCGACGTTGTCGATGAAGTGGGCAGAGATCCTGTCCGTTTCATGATGATTTACAGAAAAAGCGATGCGCCGCTTGACTTTGATTTTGCAAAGGTAACAGAGCAATCAAAAGATAACCCCGTTTTTTATGTTCAATATGCTTGTGCGAGATGTCACTCGACGTTCAGAAAGGCAGAAGAACTTCTCAATCTCTCCAACTTTTCAAGAGAAGAACTTGTCTCGCACCTGGAAAAATTGACAGATGCGGGCGAGATTGCTCTCATAAAGAAGCTTGCCGAGTATCCTCGCGTTATTGAGCAAGCAACGCTCAATTATGAGCCACACCGGCTGGCATTTTATCTTTATGATTTGGCCTCTTTCTTCCATGGTCACTGGAATAAAGGGACAGAAAATGAGGATTTACGTTTTATCAAGCTTAACGATAGAGAATTGTCTTTAGCGAGACTAGGTTTGATTCAGGCCGTATCCGATGTTCTGTCATCTGCTTTGGGTATCATTGGCGTCGATGCTCCGGTAGAAATGCGCTGATAACGACGACGAAAAGACAAGCTTGCATAGCTTTGACTTGATTGGCGTTATCTAGTATATATATGATATTAAAACAGAATTTCGGATTATTAGGGTGAATCCGCTTGATGTCCGGCAGAATGCAATAGATAACAGATTGCGTAACCGACTATGTGGGAAAAACTATGACCGATAATGATCGCAATGCTTCTCGTCCCGAGAGACCGGCCACGAAAGATCAAGATCCACTTCTTGAGCTTACGCGCCTGTTCAATCTGGATTTTAATGCGAACGGAAATAGCCCCGCCCGTCAACCGGATACAAGCGCAAATTTGACGCCCCGCCCCCAAGTTGGAAGTCAAAATGATGCCGATCTGCCTTTTCTTGAAGATCATCCGCAAGGTACCGGCTCTTTAGACAATGCTCGTCAGACGGGTAACGAAAACGCTTCCGGGAATACTGACCTCGATTTTTTGCCGCAAGATGACAATCTTGGCAATGGGCAACAGCAACATGAGCCCGACTTACCTTTTAACGAGCTTTACGACACGCCGTCATTCACGCCGCAGGCGCGTGCCCCGGGTACACCGATCGAGCCGCCAGCCGGGTTTTCTGGGGCCGAGTTTGATACATTACCTGATTTACCTATTGGCGATGAACCTTCGGCGCCCACTTATCCGACCGGACAGAATTATAACAATCAAACACAAAATCCGCCTGCATCCGGAAATTTCGGTTTTCCTCAGGAACAGACGCAACATACGCCGACAAATACAAATAATTTAAATAATACAAGAGGCATCGACAACGCGTCGTTTGTAAATCCCGTAAATATTGCGCAACCGGATAATCCGCAGAATTTCGCTCCTCAGCCTCTACAGGAAACGTCACAAAACACGAATTCCTATCAAACAACGTCTGAAAATGGCCGAATTCCCCCCTTGAATCAAGCGCAGAACCGTCAGGATCCTGTTTTTGATGAAATGAGTTTTGATAAAGAGCTCGAGAATCTGCTCGTCAACGATCCTCTGCCCGCATTTAACGAACCAAACCAGCCACAACAATTGAATGATGGGGCCCAGCCACAAGCACCTCAAATAAATAATAACTACAATTTTGCTTCTCCGGCGCAAAATGACTCGAGTGGTTCAACCTCGCAGCTGGGCCAACCTTCTGGTGGTAGCGAAAATTTCAACAGACACGGTACAGAAACAAATTCCGGTGTGGAAAACAATGCGGAATTTTCTCCGGCTCAGTGGAATGGAGCCAGTCCGTCTAGTACTTCTCCCGAAAATTATTATGCTGGAAATGCAGCAAAGACGACGGCTCCGTTACCCTATACGCCACCACAGAATAGTCAGAATTCGCCCGAAAATGATTTCTTGAATGGTGATGACCCATTCGGTTTTGATGATGTTTTTTCGGACAATCAACATCAAAATCCGCCGGTAGCGCAGACTAATTCGGGTTCAAACACGACACAACAACCGGTCGCACAAAGTAGCGATCCATTCGGTCTGGAAGACCTTTCAACTGACGAAAATATTATCGTCAATCCTCCAGTAGAACAAAACCAATTTCAGGATACATCAGCTGACTCCGACCAATCTTATCCGGAAGCAGCTGAAACTGTGAACGAACAACCACCTCTACCTCCAATACCGCCGGAACCAGAGCCGGAATTTAGAGAGCATTCGGAACCACAGCAGCAATATGCACCACGTTCCGGAAATCAAAATGCAGATCAATCACCACAAAATCATGGTGATTATCCTGCCCAACCTGTCGAACAGAATTACAATCCTGAAGAGCATGTTGCTTTCGCTCATGAAGAGCAAACTGCCGCAGAAAATTATCCTGCCAATACGCAACAGACGGCAAAGAATCTTGACGAAAATAACGCCAACCTTCCGCCGGATGTCGATACATATAAATTTGCCGACGAAATCGTTGAGCAAACAGAACCGGTAGATGTACCTGAAATACCCTATCCGGCTGAAGAAAACGCCCCACAGAGCGACGCATTGGAAAACGAGTTTGCCGATGTTTTCAGCGTTGGTAACAAGCAGGAAACACCGAACACTCCAAAAGAGCAGGATGATTTCTTTGCTGAAGCTTATGCCCAGTCCGGTTATAATCAGAAGCAAAATCAATTTGAACAAAATCCTGACGTCCCGCAGGGGCAATATGGCCTCCAAAATAGCGGCAATGTTTATGCAGAAGACAATCCGGCTTATTCGGAAAATGAACAGACGCTGATTGGAACAAATGCACCGTTTGCAGAGATGCAAAATCAACCTCGCACAAAATCCTTGGCGAAAAAACTGACTGTTAGCGGCGTTGCTTTATTCATCCTTCTCGGCGGCGGTTATGCTGCTATGAAATATTTTCTGCCATCTCAAGGAGATGGCGCATCAACTGTCATTCATGCCGACAATGCGCCTTATAAAGTGCAGGCTGAACAAACGAACACCAATAATGAAAGCCAAAACAATCAGGACGTGTATAATCAGGCTAATGGAGAGACTGACGATAAAGGTAATCAGGAAAAGCTTGTCGATCATTCGGAAACTCCGGAAGATCTGACGGCTTTAAATGACGCTGCTTCTTACGCGGATTCGTCGAACGTCGAGGATGCGATCGCTGCAGCATCAAATCAAAGTGTGCCGACAAGAGAAGTCCAATCCGTCGTCGTTAATCCGGATGGAACAATATCGCCAACTACCAATTCAGCCCCTTCACAGGTCGAAGCGAGTGGAAATAATGCCGAAAAGTCTCAAAGTGACAATCTGGCAAATGTTCAAAACGGTTCAAAGCAATCGCAATCCAATGCGAAAGCATCATCCGAACCTGAAATGTCCGAAACTGATTCTGAACTGACAAAAATTATCAATGACGACGCCCAATCGAATAAAGACACCGACAATGGCACTTCAAAAGATTTGAGCAGCTCACAAAATAAATTGAGTGGTATTAATACAGTATCGTCCCCTAAGCCCCAACAACAAGCGCAACCTGTTGAAACGGCAGAACAGACAACACAAAAGCCGGCAGCGCTTCCTAATACTGCCTCAACCCCGTTGACCAAGGTTGAACCGAAGGCTGCTCCCATAACAGCAAGTGTCGGAGCAGGCGGTTACTATGTACAAATAGCTTCCCAGCCGACGCAAGAATCGGCGACTGCGTCGATGAATAAAGCAAAAAGTCTGTTTGGTTCACTCATCGGTTCATTGCCGTTAAGCATCCAACCCGCTTCCATTCCGGGTAAAGGGACATATTATCGCGTCAGGGTACAAGTCGGCCCGCGTGATAATGCTGTCAGCCTCTGCGAAAAGATAAAGAGCCAGAATGGAAGCTGTTTCGTCGGTAAATAGAACTCCATCCGACCGTTTTTGGTAGTTAATGAACTTTCGGGAAGGGTTTTGGGGGCTTTAGGGAATTAGGTAAATTTATCAATCTGTCCTGATATGCCTTTTTCCTAAGCAGATCTGATAAGACTTCGACCGTCCAGCACAACCGGAACTCGTTTTGACTTAACCATTTGCTTATTTCGAAAGCCAATCAGCCTATTAAGAGCAAGCTACAGAGGCGAGGAGAAAACCAATAAGACATTTCTAGAGCTTGGTAACGCCCTAACCCTGATCAATTTGTAAAAAATATGAGCTACGGTTGATAAAATATGTGGCTTTCCACATCGGTCACTCAGATTTTCGGATGTTGATTGTGCCTTCGGCTTAAGGCAATAGCCAACAATTTCAATGTCCAACTCGTTCAAATTTTGCGCCTATTCGGCGGCAATTGATAGAACATTAGTTGACAATCGTTTATTGCCACAATCGCGATCGATATTTAATGTTTATTCCGTCGATTTCACTGTTATTCTGATAAATAGTCCTTCAAATTTTGTCACTATAAATTTGCAACCAGATTAATTTACAACCAGTTGGTCATCATCGCTGGACGCCGCCAAAACCAGTCAATTTTTGCGTTCCCGAAGCGCCAAGATGGAGCTAACAGCAAACGTGATGTAATCAATGCGTGTCGGTGTTCATTTTTCTTTTGCTCCCTACTCTATCCCGCTTCTACCTGATGTTATCTTCGTTGCTATTTACAATTAAAATCGTGCGAAGAATGGTCTTAAGGTCCCTATTTTTAGCCGACATATCGCAGATATTGAAGTTCAATCAGTTGAATATGTTATCGTTAACAAAACGACATAAAGGTTATTGTTAGTATCGTCCATGTAAATAAAGCCGATACTGTAAACACAATAAATGCTTCGAATAATGCACGATTAAAAAGTGGAATCATGAAGGCCCGAAAGGCTCCGAAAAGGCTATTTTTATGCATTATAACGCTACTCTCTTTTTAATTTTCTACGAAAAAATACTTAGTCACGCTGGAAAACCATATTTTATTTTCTCACCCCATTTTCCTGAATGTTTGAAACTTTGTTATGTTCCGTCACTAGTAGTGAATAACTATTGGTCGCAAACGAACGAAAAATTTTCACAATCTTGTTGTTCTGGTTCTCCAAAGTTCTAAAAGCATTGACATTAACGGCAAACAAACTCTAATGTTCACGCCTTATTGCTATACCGATGCAGATCATTGGCAAATGAGTAATAAGATGAAGATACATTTCAAAAGGTTATTGTCATGACAGGTTCCAGTACTGTTCTTCCATTTAAGATAGAAAAAAACACAAATCCCGTTAGCGCCGAGAAGCGCACGGAACTATTGAAGAATCCTGGATTTGGTCGCGTGTTCAGCGACCACATGGCAGTGGTGCAGTGGACTGCTGGTAAAGGTTGGCATGATGCGGTTATAACTGCGCGCAAACCTTTTCAGATTGATCCAGCAAGTGCTATTCTTCATTACGGTCAAGAAATCTTCGAGGGGCTGAAGGCCTATCGTGCGCATGATGGCCGTATTCTTCTTTTCCGTCCTGAAGCAAACGCGGAAAGATTCCACAATTCGGCAATACGTCTTGCAATGCCGCCAATCGGTAAGGATGTATTTCTTGCAGCGATCAACGAACTTGTAAAAATTGACCGTAATTGGATTCCGGAAGCTCCAGATTCCAGTTTGTATTTGCGTCCATTCATGTTTGCCAACGAGGCATTTTTAGGCGTCCATCCGGCGAAAGAGTATATCTTTAGCGTTATCGCCTCACCGGTTGGTTCCTATTTCAAGAGTGGATCAACCAAGCCGGTTAGCGTTTGGCTCGATACAGAATTCAGCCGTGCTGGTCCCGGAGGTACCGGTGAAGCCAAATGCGGTGGTAACTATGCTTCAAGCTTGTTGGCACAAATCAACGCCGAGAAAAACGGCTGCGATCAGGTTCTTTTCCTTGACGTTGTCGAACGTAAATGGATTGAAGAACTTGGCGGCATGAATGTTTGCTTTGTTATGGATGATAATCGACTGATCACTCCGAAGCTTGACGGAACAATCCTTCATGGCGTTACCAGAATGTCTATTCTGCAACTTGCAAAAGACAATGGCATGAAAGTTGAAGAACGCAGCTATTCTTTTGACGAGCTGAAAAAAGACGCAAAAAGTGGACACCTCAAAGAAGTATTTGCCTGCGGCACTGCCGCTGTTATCACGCCAATTGGTGTGTTCAAATATAAGGGTGGTGAAACAGTTATCGGAAATGGTAATGGTGGGGAGATTACCCAGCATCTTCGCGATCAACTCATCCATATTCAAAAGGGTGAAGCCAAAGATCCTTATGGTTGGGTCAAAACTGTAAAAGTTGACTAATTCCCCTATCAAATTAAAGTGCAGCTCAAATGAGCTGCACTTTTCCTGCTTTATGAGTTATTTCGCTCGTGTAATAGCGACATCAAGTATAGATTGAATATTCTATTCTGAATAAAAATTTTATTGTCGATCTAAAATCCTGATATTCTTTTCATAAATAATAATTCAATACTTATTCGGGCTCATCTGCCGCAAATGAATCGATAATTCGATCATTGATGAAAGCATCTTTATTACGAATGTCTAATTTTGCCGCTCTATCGGAAAATCGTTAGCCGAGAAAATATTTTTTATTTCGCCTTGATCAATGTCAGGCCGTATTAAATTACCTTTCCAATTAATAGATGTTCTATATTTTAACATTAATTGTCATATTTCACTATTACGTAACAATATTTAATTCCATTTTTATACGTCATTACTTGTCAATATACTCGCTTCTTTGAGGAAGTTATGTTTTTATCTGCCAGACGGTCCAACACTATAATCGTTATGCTCCACGCGCATTGTCAAGTTTCTTAAAATCGACACTTCTCTTCTTGAAAAAATGACAAAGAGCGGGACTATTCGCTTAGTCCAGATAATCCATATGAAAAAAGGCGTGTTTCATGAGAGAAAACGCGCCTTCCGAAGGATGTAAGTTTTGTGTTACCGGCAAAGCTTGCTTGCCCGATCCATTCAGTTAAATTTTGTCATATCCTGATGGCGAGCAATAATATTGCGAATTGTTCCGCTGTGTGAACGCATGACAATTGTGTCTGTCTGGATATAATTTTTCGCGAATTTCACACCCGAAAGCAGATTGCCATCCGTGACACCGGTCGCAGCAAAAAGTACGTCGCCCTTTGCCATTTCTTCCATAGTGTAAACTTTGTTGGGATCCTTAACGCCCATTTTGGCTGCACGTTCGATTTTTTCTTTTGTGTTCAACTGTAAACGACCCTGCATCTGCCCACCGATGCAACGAAGTGCAGCAGCGGCGAGAACACCCTCCGGAGCGCCACCAATTCCCATATAAATATCAATACCGGTTTCATCCGGGTCTGTCGTGTGGATAATACCGGCAACATCTCCATCACCTATCAACCGTATCGACGCACCGGTCGTACGAACCGCCTCGATAAGCTTGGCATGGCGTGGTCTGTCCATGATGCAGACAGTAATCATATTCGATTTCACGCCCTTTGCTTTGGCAAGCGCGTTAATATTGTCTACAGGACTGGCATCAATATCGACAACACCGTTTGGATAACCCGGCCCGATTGCAAGTTTTTCCATATAAACGTCCGGTGCATAAAGCAAATTACCTTTTTCTGCCATAGCTATAACAGCCAACGAATTCGGTAAATTTTTGGCACAAATGGTGGTGCCCTCCAATGGATCAAGTGCAATATCGACCGCCGGTCCCTCTTTGGTACCAACTTTTTCACCGATATACAGCATCGGAGCTTCGTCGCGTTCACCCTCACCGATCACAACCGTGCCGTCAATGGGCAGACGATTCAATTCCTTGCGCATTGCATCAACGGCCGCTTGGTCAGCTGCCTTCTCGTCTCCACGTCCCCGAATACGTGCCGCGGCCACTGCCGCACGCTCGGTTACGCGAACGAGCTCAAGTGTTAAAATACGATTGAGTCCATGTAATGTATGGTCAGCCGAGTTCGACATATGATTGATCCCATCGGATAATTGTTACAGAAAAACCGACGTTGTTTACAACGTTATACTAAAGCTTTTGGCAAAGACTTCTGCACTCTGCAAGAGGGAACACGATCAATTCGTGAATTATTATTGAAACATAAGTGATAGTAGAATGACCAGTCTTAAAAAACTTATTTTCAATTGGGACTTTTCAATTGGGACGTTCAATCCGGATCATTTGCGGTTTATCCACGAGATGTCCATCCTCCATAATGGACATCAATGCTTTTCTCACAGACGATTCCGTCGTTTCGTGAGTAACAAGGACAATATTTTTGGTATTTGGCTGGATATTTTCCGCTAATGGGCGCTGAACAATCGATTCAAGAGAGATCGAATTTTCAGCCATTCGTTTGGCAACGCTTGCAAAAACTCCAATTTTATCATCAACAGTCAAACGAATAAAATATCCGCCTGCATGAGCTCGCATACGCGCTCTTTTATACGGCGAAAGAGCCTGCGCAGGCGTCCCGAAAACCGGACCATGTTGAAAACCGGGGTGCGATTTTGCAATATCGGCTATATCACCGATGACTGCCGAAGCAGTCGCATTACCACCAGCACCTGGTCCCGAAAGCAACAATTCTCCCAGAAGATCGGTCTGGATGGAAACCGCATTTGTGACACCTTGAACCTGCGCAATAACCGTCGATGTCGGAACCATAGTCGGGTGAACACGCTGTTCAATACCGGTATCGGTTTTTACAGCAACTCCCAATAATTTTATCCGGTAGCCAAGTTCATCCGCTGCATGAATATCCGCAAGCGAAATGTTGCTGATTCCTTCTACGTAGATATCATCAACTGATATCACACATCCGAATGCAAGACTTGTAAGAAGCGCAAGTTTATGGGCCGTGTCATATCCTTCAATGTCAAATGTCGGGTCTGCCTCTGCATAGCCCAGTTTCTGAGCTTCCTTAAGACACTCCTCAAAAGAAATACCTTCCGAAAGCATACGAGTCAGAATGTAGTTACACGTACCGTTCAGAATTCCGTAAACTCTTGAAACGCTGTTTCCCGACAACGACTCACGCATTGCCTTGATGACAGGAATACCGCCAGCCACAGCCGCTTCGAAATTTAATAGAACACCCTTTTTTTCGGCAATTTTGGCAAGAGCTACACCATGACGCGCAAGAAGAGCTTTATTTGCTGTAACAACATGATGACCATGCTTAAGCGCCTCCTCGACACAAAAACGTGCTATCCCCTCTTCTCCGCCAATAAGCTCGACAAAAACATCAATTTCTTTACTGGCAGCAAGCACCAACGGGTCGTCGACCCATTCTATACCTTGAAGGTCGATGCCTCGCTCGCGTGTCTTGTCTCGTGCACTGACACAAACGACATCAATAGGTCTGCCACATTGCTTGGTCAGCAAATCCTTTTTTTCTTTCAATACCCGGACAACAGAACTTCCGACTGTCCCCAGTCCGACTATGCCGATTCTCAGCGCATTTACCATTGATCAGGCTGCCTTGTTTTTTTCTTCCGAGAAAAACCGTTTGATGTTGCGTGCAGCTTGTCTCAAACGATGTTCATTTTCAACAAGGGCAATACGTACGTGATCATCACCCTGTTCACCAAAACCGATACCGGGCGAAACCGCGACATCAGCTTTCTCGATAAGCAGCTTCGAGAAAGCGAGAGAACCAAGATGCCTATACTGTTCCGGAATGGGTGCCCACGCAAACATTGTGGCTTCTGGAGAAGGTATATCCCAACCGGCACGATGGAAACTTTCTACCATAACATCGCGACGCTTTTTATAGACCGAACGTACATAGGCAATGTCGGAACCATCGCCATTCAAGGCGTAAGCGGCAGCAACCTGAATTGGAGTAAACGCACCATAATCAAGATATGATTTGACGCGCGTCAGAGCGGCAATAAGCCGCTCGTTACCAACAGCGAACCCCATGCGCCACCCCGGCATAGAAAATGTTTTTGACATTGAAGTAAATTCGACAGCAACGTCAATCGCACCCGGAACCTGCAAAACTGACGGTGGCTCTTTATCACCAAAATAAATTTCGGCATAAGCGAGGTCCGACAGCAGGATAATGTCATTCTTTTTAGCAAAATCGACGACTTCCTTATAAAAGTCGAGATCGGCAACATAGGCAGTCGGATTCGAGGGGTAATTCAATATAACCGCAATCGGCTTCGGTATTGAATGTTTGACAGCGCGGTCAAGAGCCTGCAACAATTCCTCCCCCGGATACGCAGGCATAGAGCGAATAACCCCGCCCGACATGATAAACCCGAAAGAATGGATCGGATAAGTCGGATTCGGGCATAAAACAACATCACCGGGAGCAGTGATTGCTTGTGCCATGTTAGCAAAACCCTCTTTTGACCCCAATGTGGCAATTACCTGCGTATCAGGATCGAGTTTCACGCCAAAACGGCGTTCGTAATATTTTGCCTGCGCACGTCTTAGCCCGGGAATTCCGCGCGAAGCCGAATAACGGTGGGTTCTTGGATCCTGAACGACTTCACAAAGTTTATCGACAATGTTTTGGGGCGTGGGCAGATCAGGATTTCCCATCCCGAGATCAATAATATCGGCTCCCTTCGCTCGCGCCGCTGCCTTCAGGCGATTAACCTGTTCAAATACATAAGGCGGCAAACGACGAATTTTATGGAATTCTTCCGACATTTTATAATCCGGTTCTAAAAGTTAATGTTAAAGTTGAAGTTTGAAGACAAGCGACATTTCAGTGATTAATCCTGTTTGCCGCTCTGTTCAATTTGGCGGACGGTTTCTTCCGCTTCGCGACGGGCATCATCCTTGGCTTTGGCCAATTTGGACGCGCTGTTGGCAGAAGGACCAGGCACTTTTTTCAAAGCCGTAGCCTCTGAATCAAGTTTGTTGGTCAGAGATTGTTTTTCAGCTTCGGAAAACTGTACAGTAGCCGCTCTGGGTTTATTGGAAAAACGGGGATAAACTTCCTCGTGAGATGCTCCCGCCTGCTCCGGCGCGGTAAATTCGGCTCCACGGGCGCAGCCCATTAAAACGACCGCAACCATCGTTAGAACAATACCTGGCGTCTTTTTGAACGGCATCTTCATCTTATTTCTATATTCCCATCGCTATAATAAAAGTACTCTTTATCATGAGATATTCACAAAGCCAACGTCAAGAGATGTTGGACGACATTCATGCCAATTTGTTGTTTTGTCGTAATTGTGTGGTTAAAGTGTCATATATTACAATTATGAATCGAAACTTGATAAACATTTTTCATCTTTAAAATAAATTAGACGCATTCGATTGCCATACGATGCTTCGAGTTTAATTTTAACTATTACGCTGAAGTGCATTAAGCATTGGGGCACAACAAGAGGTTGCCGATTGTTAACTTGTAGCCACATTTTCTGTAAGACGAAAAAACAGCATCGGCTTGTTGGCAGTCACTTATTTCGTTCAGGCTTGTTGCTATCATTAATAGTCGCATTTACGGCATGTACGTCCAGTAATGGTGGCCTCGGAACATTGGAGAAGCCGACAAATAGCGCAGAAATGCAGGCTCCGGACGGCAATCCACTGCCAGAGAACACGGGTGGAGACGGCGCCAATTCCACCGATCCAAATTCTACCAATCCAAACCAGCAGACTTCAAACATCCCCGTTCCGTCGGCATATTCCGGTGACCGGTCAAACAAAGTGCCATTGCCAACGCCTTTGCCTTTACAGGAAAAACAGCAAGCGAATGTGCAACAGCTAGCTGCATCTGGCAATAAACAGGTAGCATTTCAGGCTGCATCCCAGCCTGAAGCGAGCGCCCAATCTCCGGAAGCTCCGCAAGCAACCACAACAGAAGAACAAAAGCCAAAAAAAACGGCTCTGTTTTCTTTCGGACGGAAAAAAGAAGAATTGGCTCAGCCGGTAGATGCGCCTCGCAGCGATGATGTTGCGCCGGCGCAAACAGTATCGACAGATAATGGCACACCCTCTTCGACCACTTCGACTGTTGCTCCGCTACAGAATACGATAGCTACCCCGCAAAAGCCGACGAGTGATAAAAACAGTCAAGCTACTACCGAAGCACACACAGACCCAACCGAACCCCCTGCTCCGGCACCAGAACACGATGCAACAAGCCAGGAAAAAGGCGGGTTGATGCGTCTGTTCGGACATTCGGATAATAAGAAGGGAAACAAGCCCGTCGACAACGAAACAAAAACCGCGCTTGTGCCTTTACCGAAAAAAGATCCGCACGAATATAACGATGTCCTACCGGGTGTGCGTCCTAATGGCGGAATTGTTATCAAACATCGTACGAGTCTTTATGACGATACCGATATTGATGCGAATGAAATTGATTCGCCATCGCTTTATACGCTTGCATCGGTCAGTATGTATGGTCGTTCGCTTCCGAACGGATTGAAAGTGGCACGTAAAGACGTCGAAGTATCTTGCCTGAGGCCCCAGCTTGTCGCTATTTTGAAAACGATTGAACGTCGATTTAATAAGCCGGTTATTATCACTTCGGGATATCGTAGCCCCGCCTATAATCAGAAGGTCAACGGCGCAAAGCGATCGATGCACATGTCCTGTGCTGCCGCAGATATACAAGTTCCCGACACAAACAAATGGGATGTTGCAAAATTTGTCCGCGCTTTACCTAATCGCGGTGGTGTCGGAACATATTGCCATCAATCAATTCACGTCGATGTAGGACCAAAACGTGATTGGAATTGGAGTTGTTCAGCAAAAAATTAAAAAAAATTGCAAACAGGGCTTGCGATTAAAAAATATCCTCTCTATAAGCCGTCTCACCGACACGCGCCCATCGTCTAGTGGTTAGGACGCCGCCCTTTCACGGCGGAAACAGGGGTTCAAATCCCCTTGGGCGTACCACTTCTCCTGTGAGTATAAAATTCGAGATAATTGCCAACCACTTTGGTCATTGACCATTAGGTTAGTGATTTCTAACGTCTTCCGGTAGTCCTCGCCGAAATTACACGTGCTTTTGAAAGCACGTTATCCTACGGTCCGAGCTTTAGCGTTACAGCAATCGGTTGTTCTGACAGGAAGAAAAATAACTTTTCACCGCGCCCATGATTCGTAGCCACCGAATATATTCGTAACAATCTGAAGTATTCTTGCGTTGGACAGAATTCCAAGAATCAGCTTTGCTCAACGTTTTTTGCTGCCCCATTAAATTGAAGAGCTCGACATATGCGAAAAGGCCTTGTCCTCGAACTTCGGGGGAAGATTGAGTTTTAATTAAAAAAGTTGGTCACTTTTCAAGAGTGAAAAATCCAATCAACTTTTAATGTCACCGCTGTTTTGAAGGTAGAATTGAAAGCTATTCGTCACGACAAGCTTGCGTCAAAAATCATTTTAAAACGAGATTAACATTCAAAAGGCACAGTCAAACAATTGAACGACAATAATCAGGTGAACTTCCAAAAGGACATCGAAACGCTCGTTTTAGCAGCAAATATTACCAACTTTTTTCTGGCTCATGCCGGAACACCACAACTGGAGAAATATCGATTTTACACTGACACCTTGTCACGGTGTCGCGAGTTAATTTCACGCTTAAAACGAAAAATTAGTTTTTATGGCAACGATTTTAGACAACGGACAGCCTGAAATTATTATTCCAAAGAGAAGTTCACGGGAATTTTCCGGACTTTCATCGCTACAATTCAGTTTTATTACGGTGAAAAATTGCAAATTTCCGGTTTGTCACAATAACAGTCTAACGCTCTGATAAGACAAAGTTATTAGATACCACCAATTTTCCAGAAAAAGTTATGGCGATCCCGACAGGATTCGAACCTGTGACCCACGGCTTAGAAGGCCGTTGCTCTATCCAGCTGAGCTACGGGACCAAAAAAATATTTAAGAAAATGAATAGCCTCAATGTGTCCAGGGAACCTGACGATCACTCCGGAAATTATCGGAATATGCAACCCGCTTGCGCGTGACAGCATGTGGCTCTTCCAATCGGTAAGCGATTCCGTTTTTTGTTGCGTACGAAATTGCTTCCTCTTGCGTGTCAAACGTCAACCTGATTTGGCTTTTCATATCGGCCGATGATGTATACCCCATAAGCGGATCAATCATTTTAGCTTCATTAGGTTCATATTGGAGAACCCAAAAGCCGGTATTCGCTTTTCCGGATTGCATGGCTGTTTTAGCCGGACTGAAAATTCGTGCTACCATGATTTTTTCCCTTCGGATCATGCTGTGGCCAAATTATAAACTGTTACGACCACTTTGTCGCATCATCTTTTTGTCAAATCAAGTTATGGTCGGAGCGATAGGATTCGAACCTACGACCCCCTGATCCCAAATCAGGTGCGCTACCAAGCTGCGCTACGCTCCGACATTGTCACGTTCGACGCTCATTCCCTAAATTTTTCCACGGTGAAGTGCAAGGTCAAATCGTATTTTTTGCGGTTTATCCTGCAATTTTTTTAGCCGATAACTTTTCAAAAACAATTTCGTGCCAAAATTTGCCAAGTGAAAGGATTGATTATGGCGGTGAAACGGACAAAGCCAAATAAAAATCGGCAACGCACGACGCAAAAAAAACGTTCGTCGGTACTGAGCTATTTTTTGCTCGGCGGGTTAACCCTCTTAGGTGGTGCCGGTTGGTATCATAACACATATGAAGTCAAATCGGCCGGAGAGCAGAAAACTGCTACTAGAGAAGCAATAAGTCCTACTCCCAATCAAAAACCGTCTATCGTCTCTGCTTCATCCCATGACATTGCTCTACAGCCAGCGCAGAAAATACCCACTCCTGTCACGGCGGTTCCTGTGCAACCAAAGATAGCGTTGGTAGTTCCAAAAATGGCACCGTCACCGGTTCCCTACAAACCCGATACCACATTACCTCCGAAAGCCCGTTTTGCTGCCAACAATGCAGCCAACGTCATATACGCAAAAAATGCCACAACAATTTATGCAAATGCTGATTCGCAATCTAAAATTGTTGCTACTGTAAAAGCCGGTCAAGAAATGCGTTCCTACGAACATCAGGGTTCATGGCATCGGGTGGTCGTACCAACAACAGACATTATCGGCTGGGCAAATGAAGCAAGCCTCAGCACAAAGTCGCCCGCCATTTCGAATTTGATCGACAGAGCTTTGACAGGTTCAATAAACCGTTAGAAACATTGCGAAACTAGAGTGCGTTTGATTCGCCGCGAACTGCCAAAGCTTCCGACACAAGAGCTTTGGTGATTTTACTTTTTCTTTGCAAGGCCAAACGGTCGATTTGATCAACAGTTTTTCCCAACGCAAAAAGTGACCGCTCCGACCGGCTCACTAAAAACTCCACAACCGAAGGATCGACTGTTATTTGTCGATCGGAAAACAATTTGAAAGCGACCGCATTAAGCAATTCGTCGTCGGGCTGTTCAAGTGTTGCCAACGTTACGGATCTTAACCGGCTTGCAAGATCATCAAGCTTTACATTCCAATTCGACGGCCCCTTGCGAGCAGTTATCAGTAATGTGGTTTTCGGATTTATAACGTGGCTTTCTTTGACCGAATTGATTAGGTGGAAAAAGACAACCTCATTGAGATCAAAACCATCCATATCCTCGACAAGAACCGGAATGCCTTTTTCTATAAAGGTGATAGCTTGATCAAGCTGGTCGGGCTCAATTTTTTGTGCTTTTGAAATATCTGCCCAAACAGTTGCAAAATGTGTTTTACCAGACCCATCCGGCCCGACAAGTACTGCGACAGGCATTGGCCAATCCGGCCAGCGTTCTATCAGTTCGTAAGCAGATTTGTTGCTTTTTGTTACAACCAGATCATCGGAATAAAAATCAGTTGGATGTGAAAGCGAGAGCGGCAATTGCTCTAACCTTTTATTCATTCCTTTTCTCCGACATGGTCGCTTGAAGAACTGCCGCTCGGTGAATAAAGCGGCGACTCAAGATAGGTATGGAGAGCAAACCGTACAAGAACCCCGACTGCTGCAGCCGCGGGAACTGCAATGAGCATGCCGGTAAAACCGAAAAGTGAGCCAAAGGCGAAAAGTGCGAACATTAGCCAAACCGGATGGAGGCCGACAGATTGACCGACCAGTTTTGGCTGTAAAACATAACCTTCTAGGAATTGTCCGACAAAAAATACACCCATAACAACGACAATCCGTTCCCAATTTTCCGGATAAAATTGTACCCAAGCGACACCAACCGAAAGAACAAATCCGGTCATGGAGCCAACATATGGGATGAAGCTTATAAAGCCAACGAACAGCCCGATCAATAAACCGAAATTCAAACCTGAAATTGTAAGTCCGGCTGCGTAGTAAACACCAAGTGCGAGGCAAACAGATGTCTGCCCACGAATAAATCCCGCGACGGCCCTATCCATTTCGTGAAAAATGCCGCGGACAGTTTCTAAATGGTTACGAGGTATCCACGAATCAATCGTCTTGATCATGCGTTCCCAGTCAAGAAGCATATAAAATGCAACGACGGGGGCCACGACAAACAGGCTTACCAGATTTACCAGTGATTTTCCTGAATCCAATACGGAATTCAAGACCGACTTTATGAGATCCGAACTTTGCCCCAACATGGTCTGAATATTCGCCTGAATTTCGGAGGCGTCGCTCCCGATATATTGTTTGATCCATTCGAAACTGTGATTGGCAAAGAAAGCCTGTATACGATTGACATAAACCGGTAAGCCTTCACGGATAAATTGTTGCAATTGTGAAGTTATAACAGGAATAAGAATTGTTAAGGCAATAACGAGGACAAGAACGATAGCAATCGTAATAAGAACCGTCCCCCACATACGCGAAATTCCTATCCTTTCAAGCAATTCGACGATCGGGTTAAGAAAATAGGCGAGCACAATTCCGGCCACAAAAGGCAGCAGAATCGAACTGAAAACAAACATAAAAATAACGAAAAAAAGAAGCGTCAAAAGCCAGAATATAGCTTGCTTTTTAACATTTCCCCGAAAAGCGATATTTGCATAAGCGGGGATATAAACGGTTTTCTTGTCCCGTTTGAATCTCAAACCTCTTTTGACATTTTTCGTCGATTTCCCCTTCGTTGGGTTATCAAAATCCGTATCGCTCATGGACGTCCACTGAATTTGTTGTTTTTAAAGGATATGCAGCTTCGTATAATAACGTCAAGAAACAATCGTTTATATCTTTTTTAAACGCCTGATAAAACTTGCGGGGCACGCATGAACGTGGCATTGGTCACACGTGTTCAAGAGCGTAATTAAGGACAAATCCGATGGGCGACACACATCACCTTCAAAACAACCTGACTTATGCAGATGCAGGTGTTAATATTGATGCTGGAAATCTGATGGTCGAAAAAATCAAGCCGATTGTTAAGACGACGCAGCGCGCCGGTTCGGATACCGAACTCGGAGGTTTTGGCGGTTTGTTTGACCTCAAGGCCGCAGGTTTCAAAGATCCTGTGCTGGTTGCTGCCAATGATGGTGTCGGAACGAAATTGAAAATCGCCATTGATGCCGGAATTCATGATACTGTCGGGATTGATCTTGTTGCTATGTGCGTCAATGATCTCGTCGTTCAAGGTGCCGAACCACTTTTCTTCCTCGATTATTTTGCGACCGGAAAACTACAGCCCGACGAAGGAGCTGCCATTGTCTCGGGTATTGCCGAAGGATGTAGGCAAGCCGGTGCAGCACTGATAGGTGGCGAAACAGCCGAAATGCCCGGTATGTATAAAAACGGCGATTATGATTTGGCCGGCTTTGCTGTTGGCGCAGCTGAACGTGGTACGCTTCTGCCATCCGATAATATAAATGAAGGCGACGTCATATTGGGTCTCACGTCCACAGGACTTCATTCAAACGGATTTTCGCTTGTCCGGCGGATCGTTGAAAAAAGCGGCCTTGATCTCAAGTCTCCAGCACCATTTGATAAAAAGGTCTCGCTTGGCGAAGCTCTCTTAACGCCAACGAGAATTTACGTCCGATCACTTCTTGCAGTTTTAAAAAAATATCGCGGTATCAAGGCTCTTGCACATATCACAGGTGGCGGTTTTCCGGAAAATATCCCGCGGGTTTTGCCCAAAACTCTTGCCGCAGAGTTGAACCTCTCTTCCATCCACGTACCGCCGGTATTTTCATGGCTTGCAGAACAAGGCAATATTGCCGAGCATGAAATGTTGCGCACATATAATTGCGGTATCGGAATGGTTGTCGTCGTCGAGGCAAAAAACGCTGCCGATATTTCTACCGCGCTTGAACAACAAGGCGAAAAGGTTACGAAACTCGGGTCGATCGCATCCCGGACAGATAAAGGCGTAATCTATAAGGGACATCTCGACTTATGAAAAAAAAAGTAGTCATTCTCATCTCGGGCAGCGGTACAAATATGGTGTCGCTCGTTGAAGCAACAAGAACAAATGACTTTCCGGCAGAAGTCGTTGCAGTCATAAGCGACAATAAAGATGCAAAAGGTATTGAAAAGGCCCGCATATTGGGCCTGTCTACCTACATTATCGAGCGCAAAAATTTTACCGATAAGCAAACCTTCGAGACCGCACTTCTTGATCGGATCAATGCTTGCCAACCGGACATTGTTTGCCTTGCGGGCTTTATGCGGTTGATTTCCCAACGCATCATTGGTCCTTATGAGGGACGAATACTCAACATTCATCCTGCCCTTCTTCCTCTTTTTAGAGGATTACATACCCATCAACGTGCTCTTGACGCCGGCGTAAAAATAACCGGTTGCACTGTTCATCTGGTAACCGAAGGGATGGATGAGGGAACTATATTGGGGCAGGCCGCTGTTCCCGTATTGGAGAATGACACTGCCGATAGTCTTGCTGAACGAGTTCTCAAAGTCGAACACAAGCTTTATCCTGCAACACTCCGTGCGTTTATCGAAAAGCCGCATAAAGAAGTAAATGCTGACCAGCAAATCATTTCATATTGAAATATAATAGTTTAAGGTCTTCCCGAATCCCCAACAAGAAAGACTGGAAACTGCTCGGGAAAAATCGAGTGTCATTTCTATCCCGAAAGATAAAAGTCCTCGGAAAATAATCAATAATAGTTGCAACGACAAATAGCTGCAGCCTGATATCTTTCCAATTCTATAACTCAATTATACCATACCAATTTTTCGACGCACGATCATTGCCAAACGAGAAAACCGGTTGAATTCGGATGTCCTGATTGGGTAGTTAGCAAGATTGAAGAGAGCACGTCACTTCCTGCAAGTGTGCTTTACCTCTTTACAACTTGTCAACCAATTAACCACATAATAGCCGATGGAGCTTTTCGTAGGATCGAGCTATTGTGTTAAAAACAAAGACCATTTTTTTAATCAGCTGCTGTGCATTTATAGGCGGATGCATGTCGGATTCACTGCAGTCCCTGCAATGGTCTTCATCAAAGCCATCAAGTGAGACAACCTCCAGTATCAGGCCGGCAAGCCCCTTAAAAACGGCTGGTAATAGTGACTACGACGCTTGGCGAACAGCTTACAACGCCTACAACAAACAGGCATCCGTTTATTGGGAACAGATCAGCGCAAAGCGCAAATTACGTAATGAAAAACGCGCTCGTGGGCAAACTGTGGAACTGACAGATTACGTTCTTACACAACCCCCACTTTATAATGGGCCTGCTAAGCCTTCGACCGGTGGTTCTACCGGCTCTCGTCGCTCTATACCGGGTGTCGAGGATTTTGTAGCAGCTTCAAAACGTGTGTACGGCTTCCAACCTGAACGCCCATCCAACGAAAGTGAATTCATGCGTACCTATGTCAATGCTGCGCGTGAAATAGGCCTCAATCGCGAACAACTTGTCTCTATCTATGCATTTGAAACCGGTGGAGATGGAACCCACGATCTCCAGTCGGGAATGACTAAGGGAAAAGCAAACGCCCGACCGGCATCGACTGCCATCGGTTACAACCAGCTTGTTGCCACTGCGAGTGTAAGCCTGATGTGGGAATATGGTAGCGATATAGCCAAAGAATTGCGTCAAAAAGCTCAAACAGCATCAGGAACAGAAAAAACTAAACTACTTGAAAAAGCCGCTGTTGTAGACCGTATGACGGCTAAAGCAAGAACCGTACCTCACAATTGGGGAGCACAAAGCGAACTTGCAAAGACCGATGCAGGCCTTGGAATGCATGCTATGACCATGGATAAAGACGTGGGACCGCTTTTGCAGATTCACAAATTGAGAACATCAATAACTTTTTTACGTAGAAAAGGTGTCACCCGTCCACTTTCGGGCGCAGAGCTCGAAATGCTAAACCTCACCGGAGACGGCAATGGCTACGACATGGTAACAATGCCTCAACAATACCGGAACAAGGTTCCTACGGCCAATTTCTTCTTGCGCCCCGGTTATGAAAGAAATCCTGTTGCCATTCGTAATAATACCGTTGCTTCTCTGCTTGATGCGACCGAAAATAAAATGCAGGCAAATATGCAAAAAGACGGTGCGCAAATGCTCGACCGGATTTTCCAGTCAACTGCACTTGCGAGCAACTAACTTGCGACATAACGGATTCAAAAATATACGCATCTCATGGATTGGATGCATAAAAAAGGCGGCTTAAAGCCGCCTTCTATATGTCAACCGATTGTTTTTTACCGTTCACTTTATTCGGCAGAAACAATCTCGCCATTATGCCACTTATACATCGAGAACACTTTTGACGTTATGTCACCACGATCGCCATAAGTAATCTCACCCAAGGTTGTTTTAATCGGTTCGCCGGATTTGATCGCAGTTGCCACAGCTTCTGGATCAGTTGACGACCCGGCTTTTTCAATGCCAAAGGCCAGAACCTGTATAGCTGCATAACCATTGATTGCAAAAGTTTCCGGCGGAATATTCTGGGCTTTCAATGCGTTAATTGTTTCTTGTGCATCCGGATTGCTCTTGACATCTACAGAATTGGTAAACATCGTCCCTTCAGCAGCATTCCCTGCGATCGACCATAATTCGGATGTATTAAATCCATCACCACCGATAAGCGGCGCTTCAAGCCCTTGCTCACGCATTTGTTTTAACAAAAGGCCGGCTTCGGGATGGTAGCCACCAAAATAGACGTAATCGACTTTTTCTTGTTTTAGTCGGCTCACCATAACCGAATAATCTTTTTCTCCCGGAGTGATATTGCCATAAAGGACTTCCGTTACGCCACCCTTGTTCAAAGCAGCTTTGAACGCATCTGCAAGACCTTTACCATAGGTCGCACGATCATGAATGATCGCAATACGTTTGTCTTTTAAATGTTGAACGTAATAATCTGCTGCATAGTCACCCTGCTGATCATCACGTCCTATTGTACGGAAAACATTCCATAACCCACGACTTGAAAGTTCGGGCGTCGTCGAGGAAGGTGTTATCATCAATACGTCATTTTCTTCCAAAATATTTGAAACGGGTAACGATATATTCGATGTAACCGGTCCTATCACATATTGAATTCCCTCGCCTATCAACTGATTTGCCGCAGATACCCCCTGCTTTGGCTCGGCACCGTCATCGAAAACTTTGAGCACCAGCTTCTCCCCGTTGATGCCGCCATTTTTATTCAACTCGTCAACGGCAACTTTCGCGCCATTATTAGCCTGAATGCCGTAGGCCGCCACTGGACCGGTAATCGGTCCCATAAAGCCGATAATAATATCGGCATAAGCTGACGACATGAAGAGACTACCAGTTAACGCCAAGGCCGAAACTGTAGAAATCAGAATTTTACGCATGGTTCACCCTCTTTACCGAATTTAACGACTTTTATCTTGCATTAGATCGCGAGGATTTCAATCACCTAAACGCAATGTTTTCGATTAAAATCGAAAAACACGCTTTAATGAGAGACATCCTTGCCGGAGAGCATTTCTTTCACTTTCATCGCCAACTGCTTCAATGTGAACGGTTTCGATAGAAAGCCGAACACTGCATCCGGCGGCAAATTCTTTGCAAAAGCATCCTTTGCATATCCGGAAACGAATACAAATTTGATGTCCGGATATTTTTTACGCATTTCACCCAGTAAAGTCGGTCCATCCATTTCCGGCATAACAACATCAGAGACAACAAGATCGACGGCACCGTTATGCTCGGCAATGACATCAAGCGCTTCAACACCGTTTTCGGCTTCCAGTACGGTATAGCCTCTTGACTGTAAAGCACGTAAGCCGCCCATTCTTACAGCTGCTTCATCTTCCACCAGCAACACTGTAGCTGTTCCCGAAAGATCGGCATTTTTTTCGACTTTTAATTTTTCCGGCTCAACTGTTTTCTGGTCGTTCCGAGCAATTTCGGCGATAAACCGCGGCAAAAAGATACGGAATTTGGTGCCCTTCCCCTCTTCACTTTCGCAATAAATATAGCCGCCTGTTTGCTTGACTATCCCATAAACCATTGAAAGACCAAGCCCGGTACCTTTCCCGACTTCCTTGGTTGTAAAAAATGGCTCGAACATTTTTTCTTGTACAGCTTTCGGAATTCCGGTTCCGGTATCCTCGACATCGAGTTCGACATAATCCCCGGTGTCAAGACCATCAAAAGAAAGATCAGCTATTTGTTGGCGAGCAACATTTGCCGTGGAAATCGTAATAGAGCCACCATCGGGCATTGCATCACGTGCATTGATCACAAGATTCATCAGCACACGTTGGAACGACGCCTGATCAACCTTGACATCCCATAAATCTCGCCCGTGATTGAATTTCAAATGGATATTGCTTCCTAAAAGCGGCATCAAAAGGTTTCTGACATCTGAAAGCAATTCGGTAAGGTCTACGACTTCCGGTCGTAGCGTCTGGCGGCGCGAAAATGCCAATAATTGTTGAACAAGAGATGCTGCACGATTGGCATTATTTTTGATATTGATAAGATCGGCATGTGCAGGATCGGAGCTACGATGACTTGCAAGTAGAAGATCACAAGACATTATAATTGCTGTAAGAACATTATTAAAATCGTGCGCAATGCCTCCGGCAAGCTGTCCAACAGCCTGAAGCTTCTGACCTTGTGCCATTTTGTCTTCCAACGTTTTTTGCGCTGTCGTTTCAATGACAGACAAAATGGCCATTTCATTTTCCGGCTGGTCGATTTCTTTGGATACCTTCAAGAAAAATAGTCTGAAATGTCGATTTTCATTGGTTGAAGAACTTACTTCAGTGGTGAGATTACCGGCTCTGTTTGCTGATAATTTCCGGAGAATTTCACCAATGTCCCGTTTTCCTGCGTCGGTAAAGAATTCGCTGACAGATTTTCTGTTTAAATCATCCTGATTTACATTGATTAAAAGTTTAAAAGGCTTGTTAGCAGCTAGTAATTTTCCCTCGCGATCGATTGTTGCAATTGCGAGTGGTGAATTTTCAAAATAATAGCGCAGAACTTTAAACGTCGCGTCTGGGCCCGGATCCGAAACAGAACGCGAAGACGCAGGCACCAGCACCAGACGATAAATCGACTCGTCTTCGTCATCACCAGCTTGTTTTGCAGCCAAAATAATAAAAGTTGTGCGGTCATCTTGCGTATTATGCCAATCCACCGAAAACCGGTAGTTATTGCCGCTCTCGTCGATATGCTTCTTTATGTCTACCCAGCTTGGCGCCTGCCCGCTTGTTTTGAATAGGCTATCAAATGTCAATTCGCCCGTTTTGAATTTGGATAAATCAATATTTAATGCATTCGACAATGTTGCATTGAGGTAGATGATCGAACCGTTATGATCGACCGAGAGAAAACCGGCTGGCGCCTGATCCAGATGATTGATTGCTTCCTGAAGATTACGGAAAAGCGGCTCGTTCATATCACGGGCAAAACCGATATCTTCGAGCCTCCATACAAAAAAGACCAAGCCGTGAAGTTTTATGGGCTTAACAGCCAGACTGTACCACGCTTGATTGCTGCCGGAAGTGCTTTTCCATAGTGATCGGGCGGCATGCGTTTCCTCATGCGCCGCTGTCCCCGCGAGAGCTTTCGCGCTCAAGCGATAAATAACTTGTTCAGCGTCTTGAAGAAGTGAAAAGAGTCCAAAAACCGTTTTTGCATTTTCGAACCCTAAAAGTTTCCTGCAACTTGCATTGGCCGTAATAATGTGACCCGCTGTATCAGCAAGTAGTACTGCATCATCCAGACTATCGACAGGAATTCTGCACTCCTTCCCTTGGTTTTTACCAACCCCGTTGAACACGCCGGACAAAAACGCGACCATAACGGAAAAGCCGACAACGGCAAGAAATAAGAAAACAATTTGGGCAAAAAGATCAATTTGGTGACTATGGACAAAAAAACTGATAATCGAGACAATGATTGCGATCAACACAATTACAGCAACAACAAACCTCATCAAAACAGTTTGTCTTCCCGAAAAAGCCCATATACGGTTTGATTGTTCCGGCCTTTTCATAGCTTGATAATGCCTCTTTGGATCAAGATTGATTCTTAAGTTCATTTTACCTTTAGATTAGGCTATCCATGACAGCTTTAATAGAAAGAAGTAGAATTTTCATAAACATCTCTTTACTCGACGAATGCAATTCCCGGTCCATATGTTAAAAAACAGTTATCCATTCCATTATGCTGACGTTTTTAATTGTTAAAAACCCAAACATGAAGGTAATAGAATAGTTAAGATTACGCTCTTCCAACAGGAGATAGAGAAAGTATGCATGCTTGGTTAGAAAACCAGATCGGACAATCGGCTGCCAATATCATTACCAGTCTTGTTGTACTCATTATCGTCATTGCGGCAATAGCAATCACGATTTCGCTTTTACGAAAATTCAATAACGGTACATTTGTCGTAGGCGGAAAATCCCGCACTCCACGCTTGTCAGTGCGCGATGCAGCTGCGGTTGACCGCACGCGCCGATTGGTATTGGTGCGTCGTGACAATGTCGAACATCTGTTGATGATTGGTGGTCCCACTGATATAGTCATCGAAACCAATATAAAAATTGGCGAACCAGCTGCTAGAAACGAGGATCCCGCTATTGCAGAAATGAATTCAGTCCGGGGTACCCGCCCGACATCGAGCTATCGCGAACCAACGTTAACGAAACCGTCACGCTCGGCTAACAATAGTTCGATTTCACCCAGCAGACCTATCTCGTCAGACCGGCGCTTTACAACGGATTATTCAACAGTTAAAATCAATCCGTCATCTGGCGAACTTAACGTTGCTCCAGCGCCGGACAACGCTCGCACAACGCCAGAATTCAACAACTATTCCTCTACGGATGTATCTTTAAACCCTAATTTACAATCACCTCTATCGGCTCCAAAAGAACCTTCAATCGGTGATTTTTCCCCTACGAAAGATGACCGAATGTCACTACGTCCTGCTCCAAAGCAGTATATCTCACCCGATATTAGACCGACGTTAAAAGATTCTGCTGTCAGCGCTGAAATAGAAGGTCGACGTGAACCTGCCCTCGACGAGCCTCGAAAAAATACTGACACATCTGTCAATCTTGATGATGACTTCGATCATATGTTCGAAAACGAGCTAAGTAACGCAATAAAAAATGAAAAAATAAAGCCGTAACTTCCCCCCCTAGCCAGTTAACATCGTTTATTGATTGGTTTTAACGTGGTGAATTTAAGACAGCATTTTTCAATGTTTTGGATTACAGATTTAATGTTCCATCTAAAATGGAAGTTAAGCAGAACTTCGCGCTTCACTGGTACATAATAAAATTACAACTTTAACTACAGCGAGAATAAGCCTGATAGAATTTTCAAGCAATTTGAAAAGGTCGACAGAAGATGGATCCAATTAACACAGATGAATGCTGAAGATAAAAGCTCTTGGAAATCCAATGCCCTCCACATTTACTCGTGGTGAGTTTTTTCGTCGATCTTGGTAACGTCAACTACAAATATTTAAACATGAATTCTGTGCACCATACTTTTCAACTGTCCTTTATACAAAGATTTGGTAACGATTATCCGCGTTCGAGACTATTAAATATCACCTTAACCGGGAAAAGCGGGAAATTTTGGAACCAACTTGATCGTGACTAAATGACCTTTAAAGCACCAAGAGCTTAGCATAAAATACTGCCATTCATGGTGGGCGCAATTTTACGCAATTTCATATCATCCAAACTGTAATTTTCGATGATTTTTTGCGGTACAAAATTTTGTTTTCACGCGTGTAGCCGAATTGGATAAGCTTAAGTTTGTCAAAAAAGCCTGTGTCAATTCGCAATTTGACACAGGCTCAAGTGATCCGTTTATAAACTTATTTTATTCGTCTTTATAAACTTTCTCGCGTTTTTCATGGCGCTCCTGCGCCTCGATCGAGAGAGTAGCAATCGGACGCGCATCAAGACGCTTAATGCTTATCGGCTCGCCCGTTTCCTCGCAATAACCATATGTGCCATCATTAAGCCGCTCCAACGCAGCATCAATTTTTGCAATCAGTTTTCTTTGACGGTCGCGGGCACGCAATTCAATGGCTCTATCCGTTTCCGATGATGCGCGATCAGCCAAGTCCGACTGGTTGGCATTCTCTTCCTGTAGATTTTCGAGCGTTTCTCTTGCTTCGCGTAAAATGTCGTTCTTCCAAGCAATTAGTTTCGCCCGAAAATAGACTTTCTGCCTTTCACTCATGAAAGGCTCATCTTCAGTAGGATGATACTCGGCGTTCTGTGTTTCGCTCATAGTCAAAGCCTCCACATGTTGTATGTGCGGCTCTATATATTGTGCAAAAAAATCGAACACAAGACAAAAAATATCTTTTTGACAAATTTTTCTAAACATTAATACTATATCATATTCAATGATAGTATAAATATGAGAAAGATAAAATCTTCTTTACCAGAAATTTCGATTACTGTTTTTTCTTATTTGTCAAATGACGAGTTCACCACAAAATTTGATCGCTCTTATGCGTCACGGCGAGGCTGTAGCTACCGCAAAAACGGTAAAAGATTTCGATCGACTTTTGTCAGAACAAGGCTTACTTGAAGCAAAAGAAATTGGAGAAATACTTATACAGAAAAATTTCCGTCCTTCAACGGTGCTATGTTCTCCGGCATTACGCACGCGACAAACGCTTGGCGCGCTCCATCTCGGTTCAAATATAAAACCCGAATTTGTTAAACTATTATATCATGGCAGTGGCAAAGACTATGTTTCGGTAATTATTTCCGTACTCCCAAAAAGTCTTCCGTTGCTTATCATTGGGCACAACCCATCCATAAGCACCGCCATCAACAAACTTTGTAATTCTACCGAGATCGAATTACCGCGCCCTTTAATTCTAGGCACCGTCAATCTTGCCTTATTAGAATTTTCTTCGATACCCGTTTATCAATCAACCGGCTTTCATGACCAATTATCCGGAAGAGGACACCTCGTCAGCATTCTGAAGCCTTGAACATCGTCATCACCTTGCGGACGTGAATTTTGTACACCATATTCTATGACCGTTAAATTAATCAAAAAAGCTAGTTCTAACCAACTCGGGAAAATCGTTAATTGCCTTCATTAACATCATTAAAAGACGAAGCCGCCATTGCATTCGATACATTGAACGATCGTGCAAGAAGCGTTTTCAACCCGACTCTCAAACTTGGCGTTACGGGGCTTTCGGGTGCAGGAAAAACGGTTTTTATTACGTCGTTGATTGAAAATCTGTTGCATTCCGATCGGTTGCCGGTCTTTGAGGTGGTACGTGAAGGAAGGCTGCTCAGCGCTAAACTGGCAGAACAACCTGACAGTAAAATTGCTCGCTTCGAATTTGAAAAGCATATTGATTGTCTGATCAATAAAAGGAGCTGGCCACAGTCGACACGCTCTCTCTCGCAGCTCAGGTTGAAGTTACAATTTCTCCCGCGTTCGCAAACATTTTCAAGTTTAAAGCAAACAAAACTCAATATCGATATTATCGATTATCCGGGAGAATGGTTACTTGACTTACCACTTCTTGATAAGAGTTACCGCACTTTCAGTGCCCAGTCGATCGAGAGAGCCAATTCTCCGGCTCACAAACAACATGCAAAAGCTTGGCTCGGTGCAATTCAAAGTATCAATTTTTTGAGCGAAGCAAATGAAAAAGACGTTAAAACCTTGTCTGACAGTTTCAAAGATTACCTCAAAACCGCAAAGAATTCGGGGAACATGATTTCGGCTCTTCCTCCAGGGCGTTTTTTAATCCCCGGTCGTTTTGAAGGTGCTCCGGTTTTGGCGTTCTCGCCACTGCCCGATTTAGGTATAACAGAATTTCCTGAAAATTCGATCGCGAAAGTCATGGAGCAGCGATATGAAGCCTATAAAACTTTTGTTATCAAGCCTTTCTTTAGAGAATATATCGCTAGGCTCGATCGTCAGGTCGTTCTTGTAGATTCTCTTGATGCAATCAACGGAGGGAGAGACTCAATTCTGGAGATGCAGAACGCATTGAGCGAAATTCTCGTCTGTTTTCGCGCGGGTCGCAACGGTCTTTTTGGAAGACTGATAAAACACAAGATCGATCGCATTTTGGTAGCGGCGACAAAAGTCGACTATCTTCACCATATTGACCACGAACGTCTTGAAAAAATTACCGAACAAATTGTCGATGAAGCTCTCAATAATGCGAAACTGAATGGTGTCCTGACAGATACATTAGCTGTCGCGTCATTGCGTTCCACAAAAGAGGGTACAAGTGAAAAGCGCGGACAGAGTCTACCCGTTGTCATCGGTACGCCAATCAAAGGTGAAAAAATTGGCGATACGGTTTTTGATGGAAAAACTGAAACCGCCATATTTCCGGGTGATTTGCCTCAATCCTTTTCCGAACTTGTCAGTGAAGATTTGCGCGACCGGCTTCAATTCGTTCGTTTTCTGCCACCAAAACTGGAAATGAATTCACCATTTCCGCAAATCCGTCTTGATCGTGCTATGGAATTTCTGTTTGGAGATTATCTTATATGATTGATCGTAAACCTCAGGCAATCAACGACCTTGATTCAATTGCGGAGGAGCAAAGTGATCCGTTTCTTGAAGAAGCACTGAACGAGCTCAACGACCTTGATTATGAAAAGGTTGATAACCAAAAACCGAAATTCTCAAGTGGCAAAGTATTTCTATCGGCGGTGTTTCTGTTAGTTATTTTAAGTCTCGGACTATGGACGAGTGATCTCATAAATACCCTATTTGAAAAATATGAGCTTGCGGGTTTTATTGCGCTTCTAATTACAATCATCGGGTTGATTGCACTGATTTTCTTTGTCATCGGAGAAGTAAGGGCGATCATGCGTTTGGCATCTGTCGACAAAATACGGCTGAACGCCGAAGAAGCAACGAAAAAGGATGAAATCGCCCTTGCCCGTCATTCGGTTGATGAATTGATCCGTTACACTGCTCATAGTCCATATATCACCCGGGGCCGGAAAACGATGCAGTCACATCGTCAAGATATTATTGATGGCAAAGCGCTTATTCATCTTGCTGAATACGAGCTCCTTAGACCCATTGATATGGAAGCACGAAAGCTCATCCTTAATTCAGCAAAACGAGTGTCGGTTGTCACTGCTGTTAGTCCGCGCGCTATCATTGACCTCGGCTATGTTCTTTACGAAGTGGTCGGCCTCATCCGGCGGCTTTCTACGCTTTACGGAGCACGTCCCGGACGGTTCGGATTGTTTGCGCTCATCAAACGGGTGATCTCCCACTTGGCTGTCACAGGAACTCTTGCTGTCGGTGACGGTCTCGTCGAACAATTTATCGGGCAAGGTCTCGCAACACGCCTTTCCGCAAGACTGGGAGAAGGTGTTGTCAACGGCCTCATGACAACGCGCATCGGAATTGCGACTATGGATGCTTTACGACCGTTTCCTTTCGATGGTGAAAAACGTCCGGGAATTAGTGATTTTACTGGCGACCTCATCGGGTTGAACCGGAATAGAACCAAAGAAAATTTGAAAAAAGCAACTTCGTCAGGCGGAAAAGAATAAAGAATTAACCATTTTTTCCCATAATGGCACGTAATGATTACCTCTCAGGTTCATATCTTTTCCTTTCTGTGTTGAGTAAAAGGCAGAGTAACGCCATTATGAAAAAAATAGTTTCGGCTTTTGTTGGATTGACTATCGCCACGTCGGCTTCTGTAACGGCAAGTCGGGCTGCCGACAGTGATGTCGAATTCTTCCATTCGATCGAAGGAAGCTGGGCTGGCCCGGGAGAGGTTGTGGCCGGAAAATATAAAGGAACGAAATTTACTTGTACTTTTGCCGGCACATCGGAAATTTCCCAAGTCGGGATGACTCTTGATGGCAATTGCCGTGTTGGCGTTTTTTCACAACCTATGAAAGCCACAGTATCAAGAGGTCCTTCGGGCTTTTCCGGTGAGTTCAATGACGGTTCGAAAGGTGACGGGTTGGACGTTGTTTCCGGGAAGGTTGGAGCCGATAGAATGGTATTCGGGCTTAACCGCAAGCAGTTGAACGGCGCAATGATGGCACGCCTTGAAGATAAAAACTCGATGAACATCACTGTCTCTGTCAAAATTCAGGACGATTTAATTCCCGTTGTCGGAATGAAGCTGAAAAGGACAGGCGATGTTCCACGCGATTTTGCTAAAAAGTAAAAAATAAATCGGGTTTAGCGCACTTGTCGTATTTTATGCTTTGGTCACAGCAATGGTAGTGTGCGATAAGCGCGATCAAGATACATAAGTGCGTCAACGCCGGGATTTCTTTTCACCGCGACAACTTCCCCGATGAGCACGTAATGGGTAGCATGGACATGCCAGCCTACCAGTTGGCAATCCAGTGCAACAAGTGCATCGGATAAAACCGGTGAACCGGTTTTCAGCATTTGCCATTTGCCATGCGAAAATCGCTCCGGCTGCGTCAGTCCCCCGCGACCAGCAAAAATATCGGATAAATTTTTATGATGTCCAGCTAAAGTGTTGACACAGAATTTTTCGTTTTCGATAAAAATCCTGTTTTCCTCGTGTTGTCGCATAAGACAGACAAGAACAGTTGGCGGATCATCGGATAGAGAACAACAGGCTGAAATCGTAACTCCACGTTTATTTCTTGCCCCGTCGGTCGTCACAATATGAACTGCACCGGCAAAATGGCTCATGGCATCGCGATATTCCACGGATGACACAGTGACTATCGGTTTGTCTGAGGAGATTAGATGTGTCGAATGTTCAGTCATAATTCAATATTCGAAGAGGCCGGTTCATAATTTTTGAAATTTTCGGTTAAAATTTCCAGTGCATTAGTACGCAAATTTTTCCTAAAATGCTAGCAATCTCGGTTAAAATAACTTTGATAATGAACGGGTTCTTATGTGGATCTGCCGAAAAACGGGTTTTATCTCGGATGAGCTCCGTGGTAGGAAACACCAGCCAAGGAGATTGATATGTCTTTTCAACAAGTAATCGCCCCTTCTATCCTCGCGTCGGACTTTTCACGTCTTGGTCAGGAAATTACCGACGTCGTCGCTGCCGGCGCTGATTGGGTTCATGTCGATGTTATGGACGGTCATTTCGTACCGAACATAACATTTGGTCCCGATGTTGTGAAAGCAATCAGGCCAGTTACAGAAGCAATCTTTGATGTTCACCTGATGATTTCCCCCGTTGATGGCTATCTTGAAAGCTTCGCCAAAGCGGGAGCTGACATCATAACGGTTCATGCAGAATCGACCCCCCACCCCCATAGGTCCTTGCAGGCTATAAAAGCACTGGGCAAGAAAGCCGGCATTTCGCTTAATCCAGGCACACCTGAAAGTGCGATAGAGTATCTTCTGGATCAAATTGATCTCGTCCTTGTAATGACAGTCAATCCGGGTTTCGGCGGCCAGAGTTTTATTCCGGCGATGATTGAAAAAATCAAAAAATTACGAGCCATGATCGGTGAACGCCCCATAACATTGGAAGTTGATGGTGGAATCACCGTCGAAACAATTCAAAGCGCTGCAGGTGCCGGCGCTAACGCGTTTGTTGCCGGATCTGCAATATTTAAGAACGGCAATAAAGAAATTTATAAATCACGTATTGAAGCCTTGCGCAAAGCGGCAAGAAACTGAACAGAAGGAACTCGATCATGATACCGCGTTATTCCCGTCCTGAAATGGTTGACATCTGGTCACCAGAAACAAAATACCGCATATGGTTCGAGATTGAAGCACATGCTTGCAGAGCGCTTGCAAAAATTGGAGTGATTCCGGAGGAAGCTGCGAAAAATATCTGGGAGAAAGGGAGCAAGGCAAAATTCAATGTTTCCAGAATTCAAGAAATCGAAGCCGTCACAAAGCATGATGTCATCGCATTTCTCACTCATCTTGCCGAATTTGTCGGTCCCGATTCCCGCTTCATTCACCAAGGTATGACGTCTTCTGATGTGTTGGATACAACTCTCAATGTCCAGCTGATGAGAGCGTCCGATATTCTTATCAAAGATATGGATCAACTTCTCGCAGCCCTGAAAAAACGCGCCTTCGAATTCAAAGACACTGTCATGATCGGCCGGAGCCACGGTATCCATGCCGAACCAACAACTTTCGGACTCAAGCTAGCGTTTGCATATGCAGAATTTTCGCGCTGTCGCGCCCGTCTTGTTGCTGCCAAGGAAGAAATTTCAACATGTGCAATTTCGGGAGCTGTTGGAACTTTTGCAAATATTGATCCGCGTGTTGAAGCTTATGTAGCTAATCAATTGGGTATGCGTCCGGAACCGATTTCGACGCAGATCATCCCTCGCGACAGACATGCAATGTTTTTTGCAACTCTTGCCGTCATCGCTTCGTCTATCGAACGTTTGTCGATTGAAATTCGCCACTTGCAAAGAACAGAAGTTCTTGAAGCTGAAGAATATTTTTCTCCGGGGCAAAAAGGTTCCTCTGCAATGCCGCATAAACGCAATCCGGTTTTAAGCGAAAACCTTACCGGGCTGTCGCGTATGATACGGTCTTTTTCTATGCCAGCTATGGAAGATGTCGCTTTATGGCACGAGCGCGACATTTCGCATTCGTCGGTTGAACGTTTTATCGGTCCTGATGCAACAATCACTCTTGATTTCGCATTGGCTCGGCTTACTTCGGTAATTGATAAGCTACTCGTCTATCCGGAAAATATGATGAAAAATCTGAACAAGTTCCATGGATTGGTCAACTCGCAACGGGTACTTTTGGCTTTAACGCAAAAAGGTGTCAGTCGCGAAGATGCCTACCGGATCGTACAACGCAATGCGATGCAGGTTTGGGAACATGGCAAGGATTTCCTTCACGAGCTGTTGGCTGATCCGGATGTCCGACGCGTTTTGAGCGAAGAAGAAATCCGTGAAAAATTCGATCTCGGATACCACACAAAATATGTTGATACTATCTTTCATCGTGTATTCGGATAAAACAGTTCTGATAAGTCGATAATCTACATGTTGATCAACATACAAGTTGGTCAACATGTTATATGTTGTTAACGCTTATGTTGCATCGACCTGTTGATCTATCGGGTCACAACTGTCGCTGTCCGGACGATTATAAACTCACAGTCAAGAGGTTTATTGATGAAAGCAAATCAGGTTGATATCCTCATTGTCCCTGGCTATCAGGGGTCGGGCCCCGATCACTGGCAAACGCGGTGGGAACAAAAGCTTTCGACAGCCCATCGGGTGGAACAAGCCGAATGGTCCAAACCTGTTCGGGAAGACTGGACAAGAGAACTCATCAAGGAAGTAGAAGCAGCCGAAAAACCTGTCGTTATTGTTGCCCATTCACTCGGCGTACCAACATTTATTCTTTCAGTGCCGTTTCTCGGTAAAAAGGTGCGTGGTGCGTTCCTCGTTGCACCGCCAGACGTATCAAACCCCGATATTCGTCCTAAGCATCTCATGACATTTGGCCCCTACCCGCGTAACCGTCTGCCGTTTCCGTCGATTGTTATTGCCAGTCGTAATGATGAATATTGCGAGTTTTGCGTTGCCGAAAAGATTGCGGAAGATTGGGGTTCGCTATTTATTGATGCCGGTGAAGCCGGCCACATCAATAAAGCTTCCGGCTATGGTCCATGGCCAGAAGGACTTATGGTGTTTTCGCATTTTCTGGCAAAGCTTTAAGTTAACAAAAAACCGCCTCGGATAAAGTGACAGGGCGGTTGGACTGCAAGAATTTCAATATAGATTTTTTAGCTGTTTTTGACGCGTTCGATAGCTTCTCTGAGAAGTTGAGCCATTTTGTTACGCAACTTGCTTTCGTCAATTTCAACATTGGATGCATGAAAGTCGTGGACGATTTTTTGAACAACAGCTTCTTCATTACCACGCTGGAATGATGCGTTCACGACTTCTTTGGCATATTCATCAGCGGCTTCGCCGGTTTTTCCCAGACGGTCGGCGGCCCAAAGGCCGATCATACGATTGGAAAGGGCATTAGCTTTGAAACGAAGTTCCTCATCGATCATATACTTCTGTTCGAAAGCGTCCGCACGCTCTTTCATCCCGTCCATGAGAATCTCTCCTAATTTTTGCCATGATCCGGCTTACGCGCATGTTCTTGCAACATTTAATTCATGTTAGCAATAGTATACGTGAAATTAACTTGTATCAAAATTGGAAATTTTGGTGTCTATCACGTGGAAATGATTGTGGAATCCCACGAATTGCGTTAGGGAAACATCAAGCTAATTTATCAGCTTTAATTAAGGAAAAAGCCATGAACCGTCGTCACCGCATTTATGAAGGTAAAGCCAAGATTTTGTATGAAGGGCCGGAACCGGGGACATATATCCAGTTTTTCAAGGATGATGCTACCGCTTTTAATGCAAAAAAGCATGAAGTCATCGACGGTAAAGGCGTTTTGAATAATCGTATATCCGAGTATATATTTACGCAGCTTGCACGCATCGGAATTCCAACCCATTTTATCAAACGCGTTAACATGCGCGAGCAGCTCATCAAAGCTGTGGATATGGTGCCTCTGGAAGTCGTTGTGCGCAATGTTGCTGCCGGCTCGATATCAAAACGTCTTGGCATTGAGGAAGGAACTCCCCTTCCCCAGTCAATCATCGAGTTCTATTATAAAAAAGACAAGCTCGATGACCCCATGGTATCCGAAGAGCATATTACAGCGTTTGGCTGGGCTACCCCTGCCGAGCTCGAAGACATCATGCAATTGTCAATACGAATTAACGACTTCCTGACCGGTCTTTTTGTCGGCGTTGGTATTGAACTCATCGACTTCAAAATGGAGTTTGGCCGTTTATGGGAAGGCGATGTCATGCATATCGTATTGGCAGACGAAATTTCTCCGGACTCGTCAAGACTTTGGGATATAAACACCAAAGAAAAAATGGATAAAGATAGATTTCGCCGTGATATGGGCGGCTTGATTGAAGCCTATCAGGAGGTTGCAAAACGTCTTGGAATCATGAATGAGAATGAGCAATCGCGGCCGAACGGTCCCGTTCTTGTAAAATAATTCTTCAGGCGGCTTTAAAGCCGCCTTACCTTTTTGGCAAAAAATGCAGGAATAAATCATGAAAGCGCGTGTAACCGTCACTCTCAAGGCTGGCGTTCTTGATCCTCAGGGTAAAGCAATTGTCGGCGCATTGGACAGCCTCGATTTCAAAGGTGTCCGATCTGTCAGACAAGGAAAGGTCTTCGATATTGTATTGGATGGCCTTACTAAAGACGAGGCAAAAAAACAGCTCAAAGAAATGTGCGAACAATTGCTCGCCAACACAGTTATAGAAAATTACCAGATTGAACTTTTATAAACGGAAACGGATGGCGTGATGAAAACTGCAGTAATCCAGTTACCGGGGCTAAATCGTGACCGTGACATGGTTGACGCTCTGCGTCTGATAACCGGCGTGGAACCACTTAAAATCTGGCAGACAGAAACGACTATACCGAACGTCGATCTCATCGTGATCCCCGGCGGTTTTTCTTACGGTGATTATTTGCGTTGTGGAGCAATCGCAGCAAGAATGCCGGTTATGAAAGCCGTATGTGAACAAGCCGAACGGGGAACAAAGATCATAGGCGTCTGCAACGGTTTCCAGATTCTGGTGGAGGCCGGACTACTTCCCGGTGTATTGATGAGGAATGCTTCGTTGCGGTTTGCCTGCCGCGAAATAAAGTTGCAAATTGTCAACGAAAAGACGGTATTCTCAAGGGCTTACGATAAAAACGAGATCATTCGTTGTCCGGTTGCCCATCAGGATGGCAACTATTATGCCGACAAAAATACGATAGACCGGCTGGAAGGTAATGGACAGGTCGTCTTCCGTTACGCCGAAGGCACAAACCCGAACGGATCGATTGATGACATTGCGGGCATCGTCAATGAAAAGGGTAACATCCTCGGCATGATGCCCCACCCCGAAGACCTAGTAGAGCCCGCTCATGGCGGCACAGATGGTAAAAGACTTTTTGCCGGTGCATTAGGAATTACAGCATGAAAATTCGAAAGATAACGACGTGTTCGGTTTTATTACTAAGCCTGGGGCTTTATGCCTGCACTCAAAAAACCGGTCCCGGAAATATTGAACTTGCAAGCGGTGAGCCTGCACTCAAAACGATGGAACGTGTCGCGTTGGCAGCTAATCGTTGCTGGTTCAAATCCGACAAAGCAGAATTCAAACGCTATGGTTTCGAACCTGAACTCCAGTCTTATTCCGGTCGGCCGCGCATGCTCATTGTTCCGAAGAGTACACCGGGTGGCAAGCCGATACTTGTGGTTGAAGCCGAAGGCAATCCCGCAAAAGTTTCAGTTTACGGTCCACTCATGGCAACGCCTCACGGCAACGCAATTGGTGAGGACATTGATCGTTGGGTTAAAGGCGACAACCAGTGCTGACAGTAACCCACTTGTTTATATTGAATTCGAAGTTGTTTGATGGAGCCAACCAATGAGCGTGAAAAACGACATTGCCATTACGCCGGCAATTATTGCTGCCCACGGTTTAAAACCCGATGAATACGCACGCATTCTAGAGCTCGTTGGTCGTGAGCCGACATTTACCGAGCTCGGGATTTTTTCGGCGATGTGGAACGAACATTGCTCTTATAAATCGTCCAAGAAATGGCTCCGCACACTCCCTACCAAAGGAGATTGCGTTATTCAGGGGCCTGGCGAAAATGCGGGCATTGTTGATATCGGCGATGGTGAATGTGTAGTTTTCAAGATGGAAAGCCATAATCACCCCTCTTATATCGAACCCTATCAGGGAGCAGCCACAGGTGTTGGTGGTATTTTGAGAGACGTATTCACGATGGGCGCCCGACCTGTCGCGGCAATGAATGCATTGCGTTTTGGAGCTCCCGACCACCCACGCACAAGACATCTCGTTTCCGGCGTTGTGTCCGGTGTGGGTGGTTATGGGAATGCGTTCGGTGTTCCGACGGTAGCCGGTGAAGTCAATTTCGACAAAAGCTATAATGGCAATATTCTGGTCAATGCATTTGCTGCCGGAATTGCTAAGACCAATGCACTTTTTTATTCGAAAGCGGAAGGTGTTGGCCTTCCTGTTGTATATCTCGGTGCAAAAACCGGTCGTGATGGCGTTGGTGGAGCCACTATGGCTTCTGCCGAATTTGATGACACAATCGGTGAAAAACGCCCGACTGTTCAAGTTGGTGACCCGTTTACCGAAAAATGTCTGTTGGAAGCGTGTCTTGAACTTATGGCTTCCGGCGCAGTTATAGCGATCCAGGATATGGGAGCTGCCGGTCTTACCTGCTCTGCCGTTGAAATGGGCGCAAAAGGCGATCTCGGTATCGAACTTGATCTTGATCGTGTTCCCGTTCGAGAAACCAACATGTCAGCTTATGAAATGATGCTTTCGGAAAGCCAGGAACGTATGCTGATGATTTTGAAGCCGGACCTTGAGAAAGAGGCTGCCGCGATCTTCAAAAAATGGGGTCTCGATTTTGCAATTGTTGGGAAAACGACCGACGATCTAAGGTTTCGTGTCCTTCAACATGGCAAAGAGGTTGCCAATCTACCTATCAAGAAGTTGGGCGACGAAGCACCCGAATATGACCGCCCATGGGTCAAGCCGCAAGAAGCTTCACCCGTCAAGTTGGAAAATATCAAAGAGGTTAATCTTCAAGATGCATTGCTGAAACTTGTCGGCTCGGCCGATCAAAGCTCGCGGCGCTGGGTTTACGAACAATATGACACTCTTATTCAGGGGAATAGTCTTGTGCGTCCCGGTGGTGATGCAGGTGTTATCCGTGTGGAAGGAAATCCGCATAAAGCGCTTGCATTCTCTTCCGATGTGACACCGAGATATTGTCAAGCGGATCCCTTTGAAGGTGGTAAACAGGCTGTAGCAGAATGTTGGCGCAACCTTTGTGCAACAGGTGCAAAGCCGCTTGCCTGTAGTGATAATCTGAACTTCGGCAATCCTGAAAAGCCGGAAATTATGGGCCAGCTTGTCTATGCCATCAAAGGTATTAGCGAAGCGTGCAAAGCTCTCGACTTTCCGATCGTATCGGGAAATGTTTCGCTTTATAATGAAACCAACGGCGAAGGAATTCTGCCTACACCAACGATGGCCGGTGTTGGTCTTATCAATGACTGGCAGAATATGGCAAGAATCGATGGTATGAAAGACAATGATACCATCCTTATCGTTGGCGGTTGCGGTTCCCATCTAGGACAATCGATATATTTACGCGATATTCTCGACATGGAACAAGGTACGCCTCCTCATGTCGACCTTAAAAAAGAAAAGACCAATGGTAATTTCATAAGAAATCTGATAGAAAACAAGGACGTTGATGCTTGCCATGATCTTTCTGATGGTGGTTTGGCAATTGCACTGGCAGAGATGGTTATCAAATCCCGCCGTGGTGTGAAGATTGCATTGACTGGAAAGACGCCGGCTCATGCTGAACTCTTTGGTGAAGATCAGGCACGCTACCTTATTGCTGTTAACTGTAAAAAACTTGAAAAAGTTAAGGAACAGGCGAAAAAAACAGGCGTCGAACTTGACCAATTAGGAACTGTCACTGGTGATAATCTTGTTGTTGAAGGGCAGATAAAACTGTCTGTCAACCAACTTGAAAATGCCTATGAGAGCTGGTTTCCCGATTTCATGGAAAATAAGTAACAAAACTTCGATTACAAACCTGGCTTGTGCTATTCTTTAAGTCCGAAAATATAGGAGATGCATTATGGCAATGGACGCACATGAGATTGAAAAGCTCATTCGTGATGGTATTCCCGATGCCAAAGTGACAATCCGCGATCTTGCCGGTGATGGAGAGCATTATGCAGCCGAAGTTGTTGCTGAAAGCTTCCGCGGTAAAAATCGCGTCCAGCAACACCAGATGGTCTACAATGCTTTGAAAGGCAATATGGGAGGCGTTCTCCATGCACTTGCCTTACAGACCAGTGTGCCGGATTGAACCACATCAGTATGAAGGGACTTGTTTCGCTTCTGCTTTAACCATACATATAAATCGATTTTTCGACAGCCTTAAAAGGCTTAGACGGAAGGAAAAGAAATGACCGCTGCACGCGATTTTATTGATAACGAAGTCAAGTCCAATGACATCGTGCTTTTCATGAAGGGTACACCGGGGTTTCCACAATGCGGATTTTCCGGGCAGGTTGTCCAGATTCTGGATTATCTCGGTCTTGATTACAAAGGCGTGAATGTACTGACATCCGACGAACTGCGTCAGGCTATTAAAGATTATTCAAACTGGCCAACGATTCCGCAACTCTATGTTAAAGGCGAATTTGTCGGCGGCTGTGATATTATTCGGGAAATGTTCCAGAACGGGGAATTGCAGAATTTTCTTGAAGAGAAAGGTATAGCTGTTAAAACTGCGTGAAATCACATTAAGACTATTGCAGTTTAATCATTGTGCCGGTCTTAAAGATCGGCACTTTTGTTATAGGGAACTCATGTCACATCATTTGAGCGAACGGCAGCATATAGATGCGGTAAAAGCTACTCTCGGCTACAAAGAATTTATCGTCATGATTGCAACACTCATGGCAACCAATGCGATAGCCATTGACATCATGTTGCCTGCGATGAGTGATATGTCTCTTAGCCTGAAAATGTCTGGCCAGAACGACCAGCATTATATTATTTTTTCCTATCTTGTCGGCTTCGGTTTGTCGCAATTGTTGTTTGGTCCTATAAGTGACCGTTATGGCCGACGCAAGCCTATTATTGCCGGTTTGATATTCTATTCCCTCTCTTCTGCTGCATGTGCATTCGCTCCGAATTTCGGATGGCTATTGGCTTTGCGTGCTATTCAAGGAATTGGTGCGGCCGCGACCCGTGTCCTAACCATTTCAATTGTGCGGGATATTTATGGTGGTCGTCAAATGGCCGAGGTTATGTCCATTGTCATGATGGTCTTCATGATCGTACCGGTCGTCGCCCCCGCAGTCGGTCAGGCCATTATGTTTTTTGGCCATTGGCAACTTATCTTTCTATTCATGGCAATCGCAGGAATAGCCATCGCAATCTGGGTCTATTTTCGTCTTCCCGAAACTTTATATGAGAATCGTCCCCTTACATTTTCCTCTGTCGGAGAAAGCCTTTGGATGGTTGTCTCGAACCGCGTGTCGCTTTGTTATACATTGGCGTTCTCACTGGTTCTTGGTGGTCTCTTCTGTACTCTTAATACCTCGCAACAGATTTATGATGGCATATATCATTTGGGCCCCTGGTTTCCTGCAGCTTTCGCACTTGTCGCAGCGTTCCAGGCGCTTTCTTCCTTTCTGAATTCGCTGTTTGTCGGTCGTTTCGGAATGCGTAAAATTTCTCACACATTGCTACTGATTTTCTGCATTGCTTCTTTAGTCTGGTTTATTGGCTCGATATACGGGGGAGGAGCAACTCCATTCAGTTATTTTATGCTGTTGCTCGTCATCATTATGTTTTCTTATGGCGGGCTTGGCGCCAATTTCAATTCCCTTGCTATGGAGCCCCTCGGCAAGGTTGCTGGAACTGCCTCTTCTGTATTCGGTTTTTTACAAACAATTATCGGCGCCGGATTGGGGTTCATTATTGCCCAACAGTTTGATGGTACAACCATCCCGATTGCAGGCGGTTTTTTCCTTCTCTCATGCGGGTCAATTTTGTTGATCCTTATTGCAGAAAAGGGAAAGTTGTTCTCGGGACATCATCATGAGTCGCACGTAACAGTTATAAAAACGGATGATAAATGAAGGTCTTCCGATCATTTTTACATCTGTCGAGGTTAATTTTCCGGATCGGGTTCCATCCATATTCTTGATATGAGTTAATCTAGAAGACGTTTAATGAACCAATTATTGTCACGGGGATGTCATTCATCATCCGTCTATTCACATCCATTTTTAATTCGAATTGGATGCAAACCGTCATTATTCGAAGCCGTTAACTTGCAACAAGCGAACGATCTTTATCGTAAGTAAAAGTGAGCGATTCAAAAAGCACTGAAATCAAAGATTTTTTTATCTAAAAGATGACTTGGACGAACATTCGTCAAAGCACGGATCATCGTATCTTTGCGGCCAGGCATTTTTGCTTCGATATCATTCAACATTTTTTTCATTGCGTTACGCTGAAGACCATCCTGACTGCCGCAGAGGTTACAAGGAATAATCGGAAAACGCATGGCTTCAGCAAATTTGGCGAGGTCTTCTTCTGCCGCGTAAACAAGCGGGCGCAAAACCAGCATATCACCTTCATCATTGACGAGCTTGCCCGGCATTGCTGCTAATCGACCACCATGAAACAGATTCATAAAAAATGTTTCCAGCACATCATCACGATGGTGGCCAAGAACCAAAGCCGAACATCCTTCTTCGCGTGCAATCCGGTAGAGATTACCGCGGCGCAAACGCGAACAAAGAGAACAATAGGTTTGTGTATTATCCAGTTTTTCGGTGACTATTGAATATGTATCCTGATATTCAATCCGGTAGGGAATCTCGTAATGTTCCAAAAAATCCGGCAATACATTTTTTGGAAAACCGGGTTGCCCTTGGTCAAGATTGCAGGCCAAAATATCTACTGGTAGTAAACCGCGCCACTTCAAATCCAGAAGTAAAGCAAGTAGACCATAGGAATCCTTGCCACCGGACAAGGCAACAAGCCATTTCTGTCCCGGTTTAATCATTGAAAAATCATCCAATGCTTGACGCATATGCCGCAGCAAACGTTTTCTCAGTTTATTGAATTCTACTGTTGAAGGTGCATCGCGAAATAGCGGATGGCAACCATCTACAGCATCGTCGATATCATTCAGCTCGGCCATCTCACCTTCCTTCAAAATATGTCGCAAACAAAAACAGGGAGCCGATGGGCTCCCTGCTTGAACAGATTATCTGATTCACGATTAACGTGAATAAAATTCGACGACAAGATTCGGTTCCATCTGGACTGCATATGGAACGTCGGCAAAAGCCGGAATGCGTGTATAGGTTGCTTTCATCTTTGTGTGATCTGCTTCGATGTAATCTGGAACATCTCGTTCAGGCAACTGTGTTGCCTCAAGAACGAGTGCCAATTGCTTCGACTTTTCACGAACCTCAATCACATCGCCGGGCTTGCAACGGTATGACTGGATGTTGGTACGACGACCATTTACATTTACATGACCGTGGTTGATGAACTGACGTGCAGCAAAGATTGTCGGAACGAACTTTGCACGATAAACGATTGCATCAAGACGTGATTCGAGAAGACCGATCAGATTTTCGCCGGTATCACCACGGCGACGACCTGCTTCTTCATAGATACGGTGGAATTGTTTTTCCGAAATATCGCCATAGAAACCTTTCAGTTTCTGCTTGGCACGCAATTGGGTGCCATAGTCGGAAAGCTTGCCTTTACGGCGTTGGCCATGTTGACCCGGGCCATATTCACGACGGTTAACCGGCGATTTCGGCCGGCCCCAGATATTTTCGCCCATACGGCGGTCAATTTTATATTTCGTAGTTTCGCGCTTGCTCATCGCATTTCCTTAAGATCGAATAAAAGGCAAATTACTGCCTCAGGGAAACGCGCCCTCCTCTGCCCATAAAATTTCATGGACTGACAGGACAAATCGCGCACGCTTTGCGCAAATGTCCACGGGACACGTCGGTTAAAGCTTTATCGTCAACCGAAAAAACTTGTGGGCTTCTTTAATTAAATTATCAGCCGAAGTCAAGCGGACGGACCAATATCCGTTGAAAAACAGCGGCGATTTCCTGCAAATTTTGGTACAATACAAAAAGTATTCAGTAATTTTGGTTTCAAAAACAATTTTATAGTCGTGGCGTGTGCCTGAATGCAGGTTGAAACATTCAAAACCGTTTTACCTGCTAACCTGAATTAGCTGCGATCTCTATTGGGCCCTGCTTGCTTCCTCTTCAATGTTAACGGAGCCAGTCCTAACGGATACGATCTTGTGCTTTATCCCTCCATTCAACGCGGCACAAAACTGTGCGCTAGCCCGATTCTAAAAGTCGATGGTCACTCTTGACCAAGCGGCGTCAAACGCAAACCGAATCCGTGAAGTAATCTGTTGGTCGCATAATCGGTTCTGCCCGAAGTAAAGTGTGCAAGATCCAGATGTTCGGTAAGAGTTTGGACCTGATCGGCATCCGGTAACAAAGATAATGCACGTTTTGCTACTGCTTCTGCCGGATCGATCCAGTCAACCGGCCACTTAGCGTTTTTTCGGAACAAATTGACCAGAAACGGATAATGGGTGCAGGCAAGTACAACAATGTCTGTATGATGACCATCTTTTTCTACAAAGCACGGCGCTATCTCTTCCTTCAGAGAAGCGCGATCAACCGGCTTCCTTCTTAAATAATCTTCTGCAAAGCCCGCAAGTTTGGCACTTCCAACCAGTCGGACATGACATTTCGATGCAAAAGACGAAATAAGGTCATGCGTATAGGCGCGTTTGACAGTTCCAGGCGTCGCCAACACCGATATCAAACCCGAACGGGTCTGCTCGGCAGCCGGTTTGATTGCAGGAACTGTCCCGATAAAAGGAACATCAGGATGAGCACGGCGCAAATCCTTTAAAACCAATGTTGATGCCGTATTGCATGCAACAATGCACAAAACAGGATGATAAAGGTCAAGCAGTTTCGCAAATAGTTCGATAATATGGGCTTTAAGTGCATCTTCTTCCCAATTTCCGTAGGGAAAAGCTGCGTCGTCAGCTATATAGATAAATTTGCGATCGGGAATAAAAATACGAGTCTCACGTAAAACCGTAAGACCGCCGATGCCACTGTCAAAAAACAGTATAGGGTGTTCACTCATCTTTTTTATCAATATCCTTCGCACGTTTACGGTGATCAGGCGACCCGGCACCGCGTGGCAATTTCGGTGAAAAATGGTCCAGCGACGCAACTACGCCACGCAACAGTCGAACTTCCGGCTCGCTAAACGCTGCACGTGTCAAAACTGACCGTAAGTTCTCTGCCATGATTTCCTTGCGTTCTTTCGGGCGAAAATACCCGCGAATATCCAACGCCTCTTCCAATTGATCAAAAAGGCCATAAAGGGTGGCTTTATGCGCCGGTTCCATCTCTTCGTTACGAAAAGCTGTATCGGTTTGTTTTTCGAGACCGGATTTCATCCATTCGTAAGACATAAGCAAGACCGCTTGTGCAATATTGAGAGAAGCAAATGCAGGATTAACAGGAAAAGTCACAATTTCATCCGACAAACTGATTTCTTCATTATTCAGCCCCCACCTTTCGCGACCGAAAAGTATAGCTGTCCGCTCTCCCGACGATTCTTTTATTCTTAACGTTTCTGCAGCTTCTACTGCACTTCTTACCGGTTTGAAACCGTCACGCTCTCGAGCTGTCGTGGCAAAGACAAAATTGATATCCGAAATGGCCTCTCTCAACGTATCATAAACGCGTGCGCCATTAATTATGTGATCGGCTTTGCTAGCGGTTGCGATAGCTTTATCGTTCGGGAATTCTTCGCGTGGATGAACAAGGCGCAGTTCCGACAAACCGAAATTGGCCATTGCACGTGCTACCATACCGATATTTTCCGGCAATTGTGGCTCGACCAATACGATGACGGGGCCACCTGTCATATTTTCTCTTTTTCTATCTGTTCCAGCCATTTTATTCACTTCTCTGGTTTTGATGCCTTTTAGTGCGTCTTTCAAGGAACCTCAACCAAACATTAACTTTAATTTCAAAAAGAACCTGAAATTGCCTTTTTCATGCCTAAATCCGGTCATCTTTGCGATTGATATAAACGTCGTAAAGCCTGTTGCTGAAGGGGGTTCACGGAAAATGAATATTGAACTTAAGACCACAATTACTCTTATGGCGGTCGCAATTGTCACGACGATTATGGTTTTTTGTGCAAATATGACAATCAGCGATCTTTTAGCTGCGCTCTGATTTGGCTGACTATTTCTCCCCTCAACGTTGAAGCAGCTTCCTGTTTCCAAGCTCTCGACTTTGCTGATCAGTTTGGTATCCCGCAGCTTTATACCATGTTTTCATTAAGAGCCTTAACATGAGCTTTATTTTATAGAACAATACAGCCAAAATCGGGTTCGCATAAATTTCCTCCCCATCCAAAAGCCGGTTATCGCGGCATAATAATACGTTTTGCTACAAACGGTTTCCAATTTAGTTCGATTTTGATCAGTTTCTGTTGCCTGAATATAATTGCGTTTCCTCTGAATATCTGATCTCTTGATCTTTTGTCGGCTGGTCGTTGAATCCAAAAACGGTATTTCAAGTTCATATTGAAAAAATATCTGTAGACAGACGAAATCCCGTGCCGGTCAAAAATACGTTATTCTGCGTTCAATTCATAATTCTCACTTATAAATATCGTGCAATCAGCTTCATCACCGGCTATGCTCTTTGTGATTCAATGGGAAGATGATAATTTGAATGTGCCTTCTTCAGGAATTCACACTACATTGGTTCCGTTGGAAGCGAGAGCTGAAAATTGGCCAATGGAATATTAACTCGATATTCCGGATACGTAAATTTGTGACACGTATGGTCGATGTCAAAGGATAGAAACAGTTAGGCAAATGGTTAGTTACGTCAATTATAAAGATGCACCGGTAAAATACACCGGACAAATTCGTATTTACGATGAAGAAGCTTTTGTGGGAATGCGCAAAATCGGCCGGATAGCGGCAGAATGTCTTGATGCATTGGTCGATATTATCAAACCCGGCGTGACGACTCAGGAAATTGACGACTTCGTTTTTGCTTATGGGGCAGATCGGGATGCCCTGCCCGCAGACCTCAACTATCGCGGTTATACCAAATCATGTTGCACATCGATCAATCACGTTGTCTGTCACGGAATTCCGGAAAATAAACAGCTTCATGCCGGTGATATTGTCAATGTCGATGTTACATTCATTAAAGATGGCTGGCACGGCGATACCAGCCGTATGTATCCGGTAGGCCCGTTAAAAAGAGCTTCCGAACGTTTACTCGAAGTCACACATGAATCTCTTATGCGTGGCATCGCCGCAGTTAAACCTGGCGCCACGGTCGGTGATATTGGTGCTGCAATCCAGCGTTACGCGGAATCGGAACGTTGTTCTGTTGTACGTGATTTTTGCGGCCACGGCGTTGGTCTTATATTCCATGATGCTCCCAACATCCTCCACTATGGAAAGCCCGGTGAAGGACCGGAATTGCGCGAGGGAATGATGTTTACAATCGAGCCCATGATCAATCTCGGAAAACCGGGGGTCAAAATACTCAATGATGGATGGACTGCTGTGACGAGAGACCGTTCACTATCGGCGCAATATGAGCACACAATGGCTATTACAAAAAATGGTTGCGAGATATTCACACTTTCGCAAAACAACACTTTTTATGTGCCGGTAACCGGAGCATAAAAAGGCGCCTCCATCATGGGAAAAAATACGGATAAAAATGAATTTGCCGAAAAAATGATGGCGGCTTTATTATCCGGTTCCCATCAGGATAAAGCGAAAACAATAAGAGGGAACCGGTCAGCTAGTAAACAAAACACATCTGCTGACACAAAGGGACATCGGGAACGCTTGAGGCAACGTTATTTCGATACGAAAGGCGTTGGTTTTCCTGATTATGAATATCTGGAACTTTTATTGTTCCGCTCTATCCCTCGTGCCGACACAAAACCTTTGGCCAAAGCGTTGCTAAACCGCTTTGGCAATCTTGCCGATGTGCTCGGCGCAGATATCAATCTTCTGCAAGAGGTTCAAGGGTGTGGTCCCGCTGTGGCGCGCGACCTTAAGATCCTTGCGGGTATCAGCGAACGTGTAAACCGTGCAGAACTTCACAAACGTGATGTTTTTTCGTCTTGGGACAAAGTTTTAGCTTACTGTAAAGCAGCCCTTGCGCAAGAAACACGCGAACAATTCCGTGTACTTTTTCTGGATAAAAAAAACGGCCTTATTGCGGATGAAATCCAGCAAGTCGGTACGGTAGATCACACGCCGGTCTATCCAAGGGAAGTAGTGAAACGTGCTTTGCAGCTTTCTGCCAGCGCACTTATCCTCGTCCACAACCACCCTTCAGGAGATCCAACGCCGTCGCGCGAAGATATTTCAATGACACATGTGGTCAAAGATGTTGCCAACGCTTTGGGAATTACTGTTCACGACCATATCATCATAGCCCGTAACGGATATACGAGCTTCAGGGCACAAAAGTTGCTTTAGCCCGGGTAAAAAGATTACATCGGGCAGAGAATACAAAAGGCCGTTAAATAGTTTAGCGACCCTTCCAGTCACAACCGGAAATTTAATCGTAAAAACAAAGGTTAAGACTATCGACTATTCGTCAAGGTCGATATCAAGAATTGCCATCGAGAAATTATATGACAATTCTCCTTCATCCTCGTCGCGATAAATGACCCCGAGAAATTCATCATCAAGGTAAACCTCGCAAGAATCATCCTTACGTGGTCTTGGTTTTACGTGCAGTGACTGGTTTTGAAATTTGCGCTTAAAGTAGCCATCAAGTTTCTTGATTTCGTCCGGCTTCACAGCGTTCTCCTAAAATTGCAACGGTTAAACAGACTGCCAGATAAGGCAGGACCCGACTTCTGTAAAGATGTCGGCTCGTTATTTCACTCATTAATTGATTGATCCATGCTTAATGCCGGCTCTCGATCTTCTATCTTTCCAACCACTTTCGCAGGAACACCGGCAACAGTAGTATAAGCTTCAACCGGTTTCAGCACAACCGAACAAGCTGCAATCTTTGCACAATCGCCGACCGTTATGTTGCCAAGCACTTTGGCACCGGCGCCAATTAGCACCCCATGACCAATCTTGGGGTGCCGATCGCCCGATTCTTTACCTGTCCCACCTAACGTAACATCCTGCAATATGGAGACGTTATCACCAACAACAGCAGTTTCACCGACAACAAATCCTGTCGCATGATCAAGGAAAATACCTTTCCCAAGCCGGGCTGCCGGATGAATATCCGTTTGAAAAATACTGGATGAACGCCCTTGCAAAAATAAGGCAAGGTCTTTTCTGCCTATAAGCCACAAATTATGGGCAAAACGGTGGGACTGGATTGCCAAAAAACCTTTCAGATAGAGTACCGGCTCAATGAACCGGTTACATGCCGGATCACGATGAAAAACCGCAGATATATCGCGGGCAATAATTTCTTCCAGATCCTTTATACCGCCAATCTGTTCGTTAAAGATTTGATTGAGTATCTCTTCGTTGAGTTCCCTCGTCCAGAGCCTTGCTGCCACGCGACCGGCAATCATTTCGGAAAGGCTTTGATGATCAAGAATTGCGTGCTGGAAAAATACACTCAATGCAGGATCCTGTTCCTGTGCTTCCATTGCTTCTTGCTTGAGACTTTCAAGAAGCAAGCCAGCGTCGATAGCCTCACCCTTTTGTTCACAGCACGGCAATTTTATTCCCTTTCCCTGTATTCAGGATGGAAAATCCGAGATCGACACCATCCGTTGCATAAATGCGATCAAGGTAGACTAATCGGATGCTTTGCAAGAAAGCTGATAACACCTTTTTTATAGACCGGATCGCCAACAGCCAGCATATGATCACGATTCGGAATGATCAATGCTTCACCATGTGGTAACAAAGCCACGAGCGGCTCGGCATCACCAGATATTTCATCCAATGTACCAACGGCAACCAAGGCAGGTTGTTTTATTGAATGAACCTGAGCTGCCGTCAACTCCTGTTTCGATGTAATGACACATGCTGCAAGTGCCTTACGGTCGCTTTTTGTTCTGTCGGCAAAGGTTCTGAACATCAAACCGCGTTTATTGGTAATTTTCGAAACATCGTCGGCAAGAAGCGCTTCAGCAACCGGCTCCCAATTACCTGCGCCCGTAACCATACCGATTCCCAATCCTCCGAATATCGCGCTATTGACATAATCCGGATATAGGATCGACATATAGGCAGTTATTCTGGCTCCCATTGAATAACCCATAATCTGGGCTTTTTTAATACCGAGATGGTCAAGCAACGCAACCGCATCTCCTGCCATTGCCTGGGGCGTATAAACCTTTGGGTCATGACTTTTATCAGAAAAACCATGGCCGCGATTATCAATGGCAATTACACGATATCCGGCTTCGTTCAATGCACGAAACCACCCCGGTGCATACCAATTTACATAGGATGAGGACGCAAAACCGTGGATTAATAAGACGGGATCTCCTTCTCCTTCTTCCCGATAGGCCAGTTTGAACCCCTCATGATTGAAATATTGAACGTCCTCTGCATTCATTTTTAATCCACCTTACATCCACCACATATCGCAGGATGAAACACCCTGTCGCCAACTTTGATCCTGTTTTTTTGCACGTCACCAGCATTCACTTCGATTGTAAAGGCTGCGAACACGTGTGAAGATACAATTTTAGTTGAGTAAGGTATGGTGTTTTGGGTAATGGATTCAATTATGCCGTTTTCGTCCAGAAACAACATATCAAGAGGAAGAGGTGTGTTGGCCATCCACATTGTCACGATACGTTTTTCGGGAAAAACAAACAACATGGCACGGTTAGCCGGAAAATCGGTCCGATACATCAAACCCGATTCATTTTGTTGAGGTGTTTTTGCAACCTCTACATCATAAGAAATTTTACCAGTCCCGGTGATGATAACGAGGGGCGCCGGATCAACCGGTAACCGCATGGGTTCTTCCGAATAAGCGTTCGAACTTAGACCAAATATCAGAAATATAAGTCCGACAAAAAACCTCTTCATCATTAGCCTACTTCCAACTGGGCTTAAACGGTAAACAGTCTGACAGTAACCGGCAACAACTCGTCGCAAAACGAAAAATAGAAAAGATTGTTTAATGTGTTGGAAAAGGTATCGCAATGTCGGGATGGATTTCCGCGGCCATCAGACCTTTTTCACCTCGCCCGAAACGAACCAGAACAACCTGCCCCGGACGCAATTCCGCAAGACCGAAACGACGGAGCGTTTCCATATGGATAAATATATCTTCAGTCCCCTCGCCGCGGGTGAGAAAGCCGAACCCCTTCTCGCGATTGAACCATTTGACAATTGCGCGTTCCAAACCGCTTTCGGCTTTTACAACCACATGCGTGCGAGCCGGTAATTCTGATGGATGTACCGCTGTAGAAAGGTCAATTGATTTGACCTGGATGCACTGCAGCCCCCGCTCACCTTTTTTGACCAGACATACAATGCGTGCACCTTCCAGTGCAGTGTGAAAACCGTCACGTCTCATCACAGTTACATGGAGGAGGATATCCGGAACACCGGCAATATCCGGCACGATGAAACCATAACCCTTGCTAACATCGAACCATTTGATGGTGCCACTCACTTCGGCAACATCTGTTGCTGCTGTTTCAGAACTATCTTGAGATGGAAGGCAGCCTTCCTCTAAATCATCGCTCGCCATAATTCTCACAGTCCTGTCAATATCTTCTAATCACGAATGATTCTCTTGAACTCCAGTAAATATTGTTCACTCATTGCGACGCAAGCCCCGAGAACAGGATTTCCCCAAATTGTCGACGCCTGCATAAAGAAAATCACCTGGTTTCGTTTTTTACCCCCGATTGCGATGAATGTCAGTCATGATATTCACTTTGGTTGCAAAAACCGGTAAAACTTGAAAATCAAAGAAAGTGAGAAAAATATGCGTTATCTACACACAATGGTTCGCGTCAAAGACCTCGAACAATCACTCCATTTCTACTGCGATATTTTCGGCCTTGAGGAAACACGGAGGATAGAAAATGAAAAAGGACGTTTTACACTAATCTATCTGGCAGCCGCTGAAGATGTAAATACGGCTCATTCTCACCACTCTCCGGAACTTGAACTTACTTATAACTGGGACAAGGAAGACTATCAGGGGGGGCGTAATTTCGGGCATTTGGCCTATGAAGTCGACAATATTTACGAGACTTGTAAAAATTTGGCCGATCAGGGAATCGTCATCAATCGGCCGCCCCGCGACGGTCATATGGCATTTATTAAATCACCAGACGGTATCTCCATCGAGCTCTTACAAAAAGGCGAGAAACTTGCACCGCAAGAACCATGGGTTTCCATGAAGAATACTGGAACATGGTAAAACTCGACGTGAGTTTAAAATATAAACGGATTTTGTCACTGTAACTTGTAACGTAAGTCAGTTTATATTATGAAATTACTATAAATAATAAAACAGAGGGATAAACAAACATGGCTTTCAAGCAATTGATTGCAGCAGTGATTGCTGCCACAGCACTGAATTTCAGTGCTCTCGCCGAAGACCCTATCAAAATAGGGGTATTTCTTCCACTGACAGGGCAAAACGCATTCGGAGGACAACTGGAGCTTGAAGGCGTCGAGCTAGCCAACAAAATCAAGCCGGAAGTGCTCGGACACAAAGTCGAACTTGTCGTTGTTGATAACAAATCCGACAAAGTAGAAGCTGCAAACGCTGTAATGAGACTTACTGCTTCCGATAAAGTCAACGGCATTATCGGAACTTATGGCTCGTCTTTGGCACTTGCTGGTGGCGAAGTTTCGGAGCCTGCAAAAACACCAGCAATCGCGACATCTGCAACCAACCCGCTCGTTACCCAAGGCAAAAAATATTATTTCCGTGCATGCTTTATTGACCCCTATCAGGGCGCTGGAGCAGCAACATATGCTTTCAATACGTTACACGCCAAAAAAGCGGCCATTCTGAAAGATGTTTCCAACGATTATGCAATCGGCCTTGCAAATTTCTTCGATACCTCGTTCAAAAAACTTGGCGGCGAAGTTGTAGCAAACCTCAATTATAATTCGGGTGACCAGGATTTTTCGGCAGCCCTCACCCAGATTATCGCCGAACAACCGGATGTCCTTTTCATTCCGGCTTACTTTGCTGAAGGTGCGATTATCCTGAAACAGGCTCGTGAACTTGGTGCAACTTTCCGGATTATGGGCGGCGACGCCATGGATAATCCTGAAACAGTTACAATCGGTGGAAGTGCTGCCGAAGGTTTTCTTCACACAACTTTCCCTTATGACGCAAATATGCCGAATATGCCTAAAGCAGCAGCTGAATTCACCAAGGATTGGAAAGCAACCTACCCTAACAAGGAACCGAACGTAAATGCGGTTCTCGGCTACACTGCCTACATGATGTTTATGCAGGCTATTGAGAAAGCCGGTAGCGGCGACCGCGAAGCGATTACGTCCGAACTTGCAAAGCTCAAAGACTTCGAAACACCGATCGGAGCTATGACTATGGATAAAAACCATAATCCTGAAATTCCGATCGGCGTTATCGAGATCAAGGATGGAAAACGCGTTTATCTCGGTGAGGTTAAACCCGCTCTATAAACGAAAAACCTGTTAAAAAACAATCATCCGGCCGAATAAAACTCGACCGAATGATTGAAGTTATATATGGAGCTTCTCCACTCAACCCTCTATGACATCTGGAAGGCTTAGACATGAGCACGGAAATGTTCATCCAACATTTCTTTAATGCTTTGGCGTTAGGGGCGCTTTATGGTCTGATAGCCATTGGCTACACAATGGTTTACGGCATCTTACGCCTTATCAATTTCGCGCATGGCGACATTTTTATGCTTGGCGCCTATTTTGTTTTTTTCTCTACTATAAGTTTCATGCCTGCCTGGGCGGCAGTGCTTCTGATTATACTCGCTATTCTTGTTTATTATTCCGTCTTCATCGGCTTTAAAACACGCATTAAATCCTATTGGGCAGCACTTTTCATTATTCTTATTCTGGCACTTGCCTATTACAGTTTTATTCATCCGCAGGATTTTACACCTATCTGGCTACTTGCCGTCTGTTTTGCGGTCTTTGTTACCAGTGCCGGAGGTATCGCAGTCGACCGTATCGCTTACCGTCCTTTACGCGATGCCCCGCGTATTTCAGCGCTTATCAGTGCAATCGGCATGTCGTTTCTTATCGAGAATCTCGCAACCGTTTTGTTCACTGGCGTGCCAAAAAGCGTCAAACAACCCGAACTGCTGGTAACTCCTATCCAATGGCATTTTGGAGAAGGTGCTCAAGGTATCATCCGCATCGTTCCAATGGCTCTGATCGTTCCCATTGTTTCACTATTGCTTGTTGTTCTTCTCTTGTGGATTATCAATAAAACCAAACCGGGTTTGGCCATGCGAGCAATTTCTCGCGATATCGAAACCACCCGATTGATGGGCGTTTCTGTAGATAAGATTATTGCATTTACGTTCGGCCTCGGATCTGCCCTTGCTGCAATAGCCGGTATCATGTGGGCACTCAGATACCCTCAAATCAACCCGTATATGGGGGTTATTCCCGGGTTAAAAGCGTTCATTGCCGCAGTTATTGGTGGTATCGGTTCTGTTGAAGGTGCAATGCTTGGAGGATTGCTTTTAGGTTTTATAGAAATCATGATCATCGCATTTTTCCCGTCACTTTCCGGCTACCGTGATGCGTTTGCTTTTATCATGCTCATCATGATCCTGCTCGTCATGCCGACTGGACTTATGGGTAAGAAAAGCGAGGAAAAAATTTGATGTCAAAATCCTCACAAATTATCCTTTCACTGATTTCGATCGGCTGCCTTATTGCGTTTTTGTTTTATGCGCAGAACCATTTTGATGCTTATACCGTGCGCATTTTGAACCTCATTGCAATCAATGCGATTCTGGCTGTATCACTCAATCTTATATATGGTTTTACCGGAATGTTCTCTTTAGGACATGCCGGATTTATGGCTATTGGCGCTTATGTTTGTGCTATCTTGCTTTTATCACCCGAACAAAAGCAGATGATGTGGATTTTGCAGCCAATGTTCGGTCCACTCCAGAATCTGCAAGTACCGTTTTTCTTTGCTGTTATTTTGGGCGGCATATGCGCTGCTGTTCTCGGCCTTGTCATTGCCCTACCGGTTTTGCGCCTGGGTGGGGATTACCTTGGCATTGCAACTCTTGGATTTGCCGAAATTATACGTGTTGTCATTACCAATGCGACGCCGATTACGAATGGCTCGCTTGGCATAAAAGGTATACCGCAATATGGCAATTTATGGTGGAACTATGGCTGGCTTGCGTTCACTGTCGCCTTTATTGTGCTGCTTTTAAAAAGCAACACAGGAAACGCTCTTTGCGCAATACGAGATGACGAGATTGCTGCAAAAACTATGGGCGTTAACACGTTTTTCTACCGGTCATTGTCTTTCACAATCGGTGCATTTTTCGCCGGCGTCGGAGGTGCACTGACTGCAGCGCTTATTTCAACAATCGATCCCAAAATGTTCAATTTTCTTTTGACATTCAATATTTTGATGATCGTTGTTGCCGGTGGCCTCGGTTCGATTACCGGTAGCATCATTGGTAGTGTCATCATTACCGTGATGCTGGAATGGTTACGCATTGTCGAGCAACCGATTAATTTCGGATTCATTCATATTCCTGGAATTCCGGGGCTTAGAATGGTCATTTTTTCGATATTGCTCATGGGCATAATCCTGTTTTGGAGAAGCGGCTTGCTCGGCACACGTGAATTTTCCTGGAATGGAATTTACCGCTTTTTCAAAAAACGTTCCGAGGTAAAGAGCGGAGATCAATCATGAGTGACACGATATTGAACCTCGATCATGTCACAATGCGCTTCGGCGGATTAACGGCAGTCAATGACATCAACATCGCTATTGAACGGGGAAGCATCGCCGGCCTCATTGGCCCTAACGGTGCCGGTAAAACCACCGTTTTCAACATGATTTCGGGCTTTTACACCCCGACAAGTGGCACAATTACATTTGACGGCAAAAAAGTCTCAGGTCTTCACCCCAATGTTGTTTGCAAACGTCATATTGCCCGCACATTCCAAAACATCCGCTTGTTTACCGGATTGAGCGTTTTGCAAAATGTCATGGTTGGGGCGCATGTGCGCCAAAAAAGCCCGTGGTTTGCTAGCGCTCTATTCATCCCTTCGGCAGTGAGAGAAGAAAAACACATTCGTGAACAAGCACTTGAACTTTTGGATCGAGTTCACCTTGCTGACCTTGCTGACCAGCCTGCAACAGCGCTCCCCTACGGTGCTCAAAGACGTCTGGAAATCGCCCGTGCTTTGGCAACCGAACCGGAATTGTTGCTTCTTGATGAACCGGCAGCCGGTATGAACCCTCAGGAGAGTGAAGAATTACGCGCCTTTATTTCAAAAATAAGGGAAGAATTCCGACTTACTATTCTGCTCATCGAACACGATATGCGCGTTGTCATGGGGCTATGTAACCGCATTTGGGTTCTGGAATATGGCGCACTTATTGCAAATGGAACTCCGGACGAAATCCGCAACAATCAAAAAGTTATCGAAGCCTATCTTGGCGGAGAAATTCATGAATATTCTTGAGATTAACGACCTTCGTGTGAATTATGGGGCAATCAAAGCCGTACAAGGCTTATCCATGTCTATCAAGGAAGGCTCGATTGTCACATTGATTGGAGCAAATGGCGCAGGAAAAAGCAGTACCGTCCGCTCGATCGCGGGGCTCAACAAATCGGTAACCGGTGAAATCATCTATAAAGGTGAAAATATCCTCGGAAAACAGCCTGAAGAAATCCTGAAAAAGGGAATTGCCTTGAGCCCCGAAGGACGACGTATCATGCCACATTTGACCGTTTTTGAAAATCTGGAACTCGGTGCTTATATCCGCAAAGACAAAGACGGAATCAAGCGGGATATCGAATGGATTTTTGATCTTTTCCCAAGGCTCCGCGAACGGTCGAAACAATTAGGCGGAACAATGTCGGGCGGCGAACAGCAGATGCTTGCGGTCGGACGGGCACTTATGAGCAATCCCGAACTTGTCATGCTTGACGAGCCGTCTTTGGGCCTTGCCCCCATTCTCGTTCAGGAAATTTTCTCTATAATCCGGAAAATCAACGAGATGGGCAAAACAGTGCTGCTTATTGAACAGAATGCATTTGCTGCATTATCGGTCGCCAACTATGCGTATATTCTGGAAGTTGGTAAAATCATTCTCGAGGGTGAAGGCAAAACTATGCTCAAAGACCCGCGGGTGAAAGCAGCTTATCTCGGGGGGTGACAATCCTGTCCCCCGTTTAACCGGCTTATCCTGAAATAAATTAGCACTCCGAATTTGACCACCATTTTTGTAATGCAACAATTAGGGCTCGATTTTTGCCAGACACGGAGTTAGCTACTCGGTTTGTTTTATCGGTATGAGAAAGTCAATCATCAGTTGTTTAGATAATTTTCGAAAGCGATGGCCTTTATCTTGATATGAAAATATTGCGAGGCTACATTGACGTTTCAATGTGGAAAATCTCGCCGGTAAAACACCGACAAACATTGAACCACACCCTAATTGAATACGTCAACAAGCCCAACTTTTTTACCGGTCTTATTTGAGAATCTTGAAAGTGTACTTAATCCCGGTTATTGACGATCTCGTATCGTTAATATTTAATTATAACAAACACTCATAACTTACTGATAATATGTGTTTTTATTGATTCAAAAATTTATCGCATCCCTAAGACCAAAGCTTTTGGACCGTTAAGCAACTGATATTTCATTCCCTTGCCACATAGCTTTCATTGTTGAATACGCGACACGTAGGCAAATAAAAACACGGCAAGGAAGTTGCCGTGTTCAACAGATTTAATAGCGAATGCCGATATGGGCAGATATCAACGATTGCTTACCACCATTTTTCGGGAGAAAACTTTCCAGCCGCCTGTTCAATAACATTGGCAGTCTGGAACAATTGTTCCTCACCAAAAGGCTTGCCAATAAGCTGCAAACCTAAAGGTAGCCCGTCCTTTGAAAGTCCGGCCGGTAAAGAAATTCCCGGAAGTCCTGCCATATTGACTGTAACCGTAAAAATATCATTGAGATACATAGCTACAGGATCGTTTTTCAGTTTTTTATCGGCAATTCCGAACGCCGCAGTAGGTGTGGCAGGAGTCAAAATAGCATCAACGCCGGCGTCAAAACATTTATCAAAATCTTGTTTGATGAGCGTGCGAACCTTTTGTGCTTTTAGATAATAGGCATCATAGTAACCGGCCGACAACACATAAGTGCCGATGAGAATACGCCGTTTGACTTCGTGGCCGAAACCTTCGGAACGCGTGTTTTCATACATTTCGATAATATCTTTGCCGGGTACCCGAAGTCCGTAACGTACACCGTCGTAGCGGGCAAGGTTGGATGATGCTTCCGCAGGTGCAACGATGTAATAGGCAGGCAATGCGTACTTGGTATGAGGAAGCGAAATATTGACGATTTCAGCCCCGGCCTCTTTCAACCAATCTATGCCTTGTTGCCAAAGTGCCGTTATCTCTTCCGACATACCGTCAACCTGATATTCCTTAGGAATACCGATTTTCATACCCCTAACCGATTTTCCGATGGATGCTTCATAATCGGGAACCGGCAGATCAACCGAAGTCGAATCCTTCTCGTCAAATGACGCCATGGATTTCAACAAAATGGCGCAATCCCGTACATCACGGCCAATGGGGCCAGCTTGATCAAGCGAAGAAGCAAAAGCGATAATTCCCCAACGCGAGCAACGTCCATAGGTTGGCTTGATGCCGACAGTACCGGTAAATGCAGCAGGTTGACGAATGGAACCGCCAGTATCGGTTGCCGTCGCACCAGCGCACAAACGAGCTGCAACAGCGGCAGCCGACCCGCCGGAAGAACCACCGGGCACCAATTTTTCTTCCGAACCTTTGGCGCGCCACGGATTGACAACGGGACCGTAATAGGATGTCTCATTGGACGATCCCATTGCAAACTCATCCATGTTGAGTTTCCCGAGCATAACCGCACCGTCAGCCCAGAGATTATTTGTTACAGTCGACTCATATTTCGGTTTGAAGTTGTCAAGGATATGAGAACACGCCTGGGTGTGGATATCATAGGTTGCGTAAAGGTCTTTCACGCCAAGCGGGATCCCTTCAAGTGCACCTGCCTTATTTTGAGCAAATCTTTCATCGGAGACTTTTGCCATCTTTCGTGCGTGATCGGCTGTTACCGAAACATAGGCATTGATAGCAGGATTGGATGCTTCAATGGCATGGATATATGCATCCGCAAGTTCGGTTGCCTTGAAGTCGCCCTTCTTAAGCGCGTCACGAGCCTCGGCTATTGTCAGCTTCGTCAAATCGGTCATATCATGCCTCAAAAATAAATATTCAAATTGCTATTCGATAACTTTTGGAACGAGGAAAAAATTGTCTTCGCTCAAAGGTGCATTGGCGACAATATCAGCCGCTTTGTTTCCGTCAGTGACCACATCTTCACGTGTACGCAAAGTCATCGGAATAACAGATGTCAAAGGCTCGACATTGTCGACATTGACTTCGTCAAGCTGCTCGACAAATCCCAAAATAGCGTTCAACTCTTTTGCCATACGTTCTGCTTCGTCATCTTTCACAGCAATGCGCGAAAGACGGGCAACACGTTTGACCGTTTTAATATCTACAGACATTAGGTAAATCCCGTATGAAAGACATTTTGTATAATGAAGCTATACAAGCCGAAGCCCTCAAGAGCAAGAAAAGACGTGCAGAAATTGAGCGTTTCACCGACTTTTGGTATTTCTAAAACTGTTTTTCCATCTGCAACGCCGAAAACGAGGCATTCCGGTCTTTGATTAAGAGAAGGAAAAGCGCTCCGATAGCATGGAATCGCGGTCTTAAAATAAGACTATATTCCAATTAAAGTCGGCGACAGCTCCCCCATGACATAAATGTTGCCAATGACAACTACCCCTATTTCTGGAGCATAAATCCGTTATCAATTTTCTATCGTCAGAGCTTTCAAACCAAGTGGTAATTGATGGTTCAGGTGGGGGCATGGTTACCCCGCGCGCAGACAAACTGTTTCGGGTAGAAGACGACAATGAGCCAGGATTTTTATAAGTTAAATCCTACTTATCCTTGATCTGTCTTTCCCATTCAAAAATCACGCAAAAAACGCCCGCTATAAGAGTGGTGACCGAGTTATTAAGATTGGCTAATCATCCTTATTGTATTGACCTTGCCGGTTATATTGATTTTGCCGGTAAACATTGAAGTTCAATTTTTAAGAATTTGATATTAATCGAAAACACGTATTTGGCCATCATTCCAAGTTCCAACATAATAACGATGCTTGAAATAGGCTAAAGCTACAGCCCCATCTAAATGATTAACGAGCAGTTTTGTTTCCCCTGTATCAACATTCACTAGCCGAACAGCCCCTGCGCCATTATCAATGACAGCAACTAAATGGTCAGAAACAGTCACAATCCCCACGCCAGGCCGATCAAAGCCGGAACCTAGCGGCTTATGAACGCCTGCTGCATTAATATGCGTTAAATTCCCGCTATATTGTGAAACGACCAAATCGCCATTAGGCAATTGTGCCACGCCAACGGGTAAGCCAAGTTTTGACGCTACTATCTTTTTTGCACCCGTTTCAACATTGACGGATACTATTTCGCCAGATGAACGATTAGTGACTAATAATTCATCGGTAATTGACCAGGCGATCCCCGTGGGAGTATGAAAACCGCTCGCGATTTTTGACGCATTACCGACGTTATCTATCTTTAAAATATAATTGTCTTGATAAGATGCAACATAGATATCATCGTTATGATCAACAACAATGCCCGCTGGAGCGCTTATGCCAGAATAAACAACTTGCTGCTTTCCTTGTGTCGTTATTTTAACGACGGAATTTCCAGACCAGTTGGTAACTAGCATTTCTCCTTCATTATTAAATGCTATGCCTGTTGGCGCGTGTAATGATGTGGCAACCACCTTTGTTTGAGCCATTCCAAATGTTCCATAAGTTAGAAAAATAAGTAAAAAAGCAATTTTTATGAAGCTTTTTTTCATCGTTGTTTTCCGCCAAAAAATATTATTTAGCTGGTTGGTTTTCAGGAATATTGCCCGGATAAGGTAAAACGCTGTTTTTCATAAAAAATGAAAAGTCTTTTGTACTGCTCCCAACGATAGTATATTTACTGTCATAAAGCGTTAGTCAAAATCCGGCCATCTGATAATCCGTCACATTGTTAGCAAACTTTCGATACCCGATCTTTGTTGCTGCTGGTGCAAGCTCTTTAGCGTTTAAATGCATTGGTTGCTTTTACCGCATACGATAATCCTTCAGTAAATGCACTGACAAAAAACTTTGTGGCACAATAGGTCCCTCATCTCCATCAAGTTGCTCAACAAAGTTTGGAATCGTACTCTGTCCATACGTTCCGCTTAATCGCCTTTCACCACTATGCGCGAAAGATGGGCAACACGTTTGACTGTTTTAATATCTATAGATATTAGGCAAATCCCGTATGAAAGGCATTTTCGCTGACGAAAAGTATAAAGGCCAAAGCCCCAAGAGCAAGAAAAAACGTTCAGAAATCGAGCGTTTCACCGACTTTTGGCAATGCAACTGTGGTTTTTGTTCCTTTCATACCCTTAACAAACCGTTCCGGCGTCTGATCAAGAACCGGAAAAGTGCCCCAGTGACAAGGTATCGCTGTTTTGAAATGGAAATAACGTTGACATGCGAGAGCTGCGACGGCACCCCCCATTGTGAAAAAATCGCCAACGGGCACAATGCCGATTTCCGGCTCGTGCAATTCGTCAATTAATTGCATATCGGAAAAAATATCTGTGTCACCCATATCATAGAGCGTCGGTGCATCATTAAAATGGAATACCAGCCCGTTAGGATTGCCAAGACATTGCGAGACACCGTTTTCAGTGAGCATGGCCGACGAATGAATGGCATTGACAAAAGTAATGCTATAGCCGTCATGAGCCTGCGTACCACCTGCATTACCGGGAATGACGTTTTTCACACCTTGCGACTGGAGCCAGGCAGCAAGATCGGCATTTGCTGTTACCGGTACATTTTTTTCCTTTGCAATAGCAATTGTATCTCCGACATGGTCACTATGACCATGAGTGAGGGCTATATGGGTTACACCTTCGACAGCCTTTTTGATATCAAGGTCTTTTGCAGCCGGATTACCGGTCAAAAAAGGATCTATAAGAATAACCGCTTTGCCAACTTCGACGCGAAAGGCTGCGTGCCCGAGCCATGTGATTTTCATACCACTACCCTTGTTTTTTATTGGAAGTTCCATCTTTTACCGTATATTGAACGCAAAATCCTAAAATGCCAAGTACCTGCTTGTTTGAGCGGAATATTTGATAAAGGCGAGCCTCAATGTCGGTTATAGATATTACTGAAATTCCTGATCTCGGTCTTAAGGACAAAAATATTATTGGCCTTGATTTGGGGACAAAAACGATAGGCATCGCTGTATCCGATCTCGGTTGGCGTTTTGCCACCCCCCGCCCTGTATTGAAACGCAAAAAATTCTCCGTCGACGCTCATGACCTCATGAAAATTTTTCTTGAAGAAAATATCGGCGTAGCAATTATTGGCCTTCCCAAAAATATGGATGGCACAAGCGGCCCACGCGTTCAGGCAACGCGTGCTTTTGTTCATAATATGAATGGTTTAACACAAATTCCTTTTGTATTCTGGGATGAGCGGCTGTCAACAGTGGCGGCAGAACGCGGCCTTCTCGAAATGGATGTTTCGCGTGCAAAACGTGCTGACAGAATTGATTCAGCAGCAGCCGCTTTTATTTTGCAAGGAGCACTCGACAGACTTCAAAGTTTAACTCGAACTGAAGAATAAAGGTCGAGCGCTTAAACAGCAGGATAAAGTGTATCCAATATATGTCCTGCGTGATGACGCGCACTCAACATTCCATAGGATGAGCGCCACTGTCCTCCAAGACGGCTTTCTATATAGGCAGCAGTGATATGATTCATATCGGCTTGTTGCAAAGCGGCTGCTGCACCGGCATAGGCCATCTGTTCGATAAAAAGTCTGCCGGCACCAATGTCATTTGCAGCCACTCGTGCAGCTGCATTGAGTATTTCGACAGTTTTCGGACCGGCTGGACCGATATCACGACCAATCTGGTCAAGTAGCCCCTGAAACAGACCGGGTGCCCTTTCTCCCAAACGGATCGTATCAATCACAATATCATTACCACCATTTCCCTTCATGCTACGCATCGGTGCATCAACAAGCATTCTGGCCATCCGACTGTCGAACATATATGCCTGCGCTCCCATTTGAGCAATAATTTCTCCCACAACCGGAACCACAAGCTCATTGATGTGGATGGCAACGATCGGTGTCATGATACGAGCAAATGCCGCTTCTCCGCGATTTGATGCGGCATTGTCGAACGCACGGGCAAGCCGCATAACAAGGCATTGTGAAGCAACCACGTCGAGAGCAAGATCGGCAAATATACGTTCTGTCAATGGTGGTAAAACTTGTCGCGGATTGAAGCGCCTGAAAAAATTGATGCCTGTTTGAAGTGCTGCACGAAGTACGCCTGCAGAAATAACTGCCTGATCAAAACGCGTCATCGTCTCGACATCTCTGACGACCCTATCGCCTTCGCCAATCTTGCCGATCAACCAACCGAGACTATTGTGAAATGAAACCTGTCCTTCGGGAGCCGAGCATTCACCAGCGCGGTGGACAAGAAAATCTACAGAGATATTTCCGTTCAATGCACCATTTTCAAGAAAGCGCGATACAAAGAAACAACATTTTTGCCCGCCGACCTCGGCTGTTACAAAATATCCGTCGGCCGTCGGATTTAATACTGATTGCTTGACAGCATCTATACGATAGAGATCACGCCCACTTGCCGAATCAAAGGAAATCCGCGTCGCAGCCGATACTTGCGCAGGATTTTGCAAATTATTTGTGATATCGTCGTTGGCAAAGGTAAGCGTTGCTGACCGTTTTGCTGTAATGGCACGCGCCGAATAATCATGTTGGCGGGATAATAACACATTTTTCCAACCGGAAAATAAATCCGATTCACCGATAAGTGCGGAAATTCCTGCACTTGTTGATGTAATCTCGTTAAGATGCCCTGTCTCGAGTCCTGCCATCAGAAAAAGTCTGATTGCCCGTGACTGATAACGCACGCCATTTTCGGCCGGTCCATTTTCCCATAGAGAAGAACATAACCCTGCCTGACGGGAGCGGCGCAGCAAAGCATGGTAAGCCGGATGGATTTCCAGTTGTTGTAGATTGTCCCCCCATTCATTCTCACGCCTGAGAATGGGTCTATGAATATTGGCGAGTCTTGCAAGGTCTTGCGCTTCCCTGCTTGCAACAAATGCACCTATTTCCTCGAAACCTGCTAAAAGCGGGGTTGGCAAAAGCGACGAAAAACGGAACAGAACCGCGTCATCCAAAAAAGCATTTTTTCGCATAATATTCTGATTGGGTAAGGTACTCACAATTTATTCCTGATTCCGTCAATTAATAATATTGCTATCTGGAAATTTAGTTTTTTATGCGGTTAAAACAGAGATTGCATAAAAAGCAAGCCTTGTTGTAGTGTCACTCAGTTTCTTTAGGAAATTTCTGCTATGACTCAAATAACTTCTTTCCCTATTTTTCCCCATCGCCACCTCCTCGGCATAAAAGGCCTCAGTGCTCAGGATCTTACTACACTCATTGATCGCGCCGACGCCAATGTCGCAGTATCACGCCAGATTGACAAGAAAAAAACATCGATGCGCGGTCGAACACAGATCAATCTTTTTTTTGAGAATTCTACACGTACGCAATCATCCTTTGAACTTGCAGGCAAACGACTTGGTGCCGACGTCATGAATATGGCTGTCAGCCATTCATCCGTAAAAAAAGGTGAAACACTTATCGACACCGCAATGACATTGAATGCCATGCATCCTGATATTCTGGTTGTGCGCCACAAATCGGGTGGTGCGGCGGCGCTACTAGCTCAAAAGGTAAGTTGCTGCGTTGTCAATGCCGGTGATGGTGCGCATGAACATCCAACCCAGGCTCTCCTTGATGCATTGACAATCCGTCGGGCCAAAGGACGGATCGAGGGTTTGACTATCGCTATATGCGGCGACATATTGCACTCGCGTGTCGCCCGCTCCAATATTTTAAGTCTTAATGCGCTCGGAGCACGGGTACGCGCCGTCGCACCCACGACGCTTTTACCCTATGACATCGGACATATGAGCGTTGAAGTTTTCACAACAATGCAGGAAGGCCTGAAAAACGCAGATGTTGTCATGATGCTAAGACTACAACGAGAACGCATGTCCGGAGCATTTATTCCCTCGGTTAGAGAATATTTCCGCTTTTTCGGTCTTGATAAACAAAAACTGGCACTTGCAAATAAGGATTGCATTGTCATGCATCCGGGGCCAATCAACCGCGGGGTCGAAATTGCATCGGATATTGCTGATGGTCAGCAAAGCGTTATTCATACACAAGTTGAAATGGGCGTTGCTGTCAGAATGGCTGTTATCGAGGCTCTCTTGGATCCACGCCGCAGCGAAGGAGATATCCAATGATAAAACCCTTGGTTTATAAAAACGCTCGCATCGTTGACCCTTCCTGTGACAAGGACGAATTGGGAACGCTCATCATCGTCGACGGCATCATTAAAGCTTGTGGCAAAGATGCACAAAATCAGGGCATTCCCGACGGTGCGGAGGTTATTGATGCACATGGCAAAGCAATTCTACCGGGGTTGGTCGACGCGCGCGTCTATGTCGGTGAGCCGGGTAACGAACATCGGGAAACCATTCGTTCGGCAAGTCATTCTGCTGCAGCGGGCGGCGTAACATCCTTTGTCATGATGCCGGATACCCATCCGGTCATAGATGACGTTGCACTGGTCGAATTCGTCAAGCAAACAGCGCGTGAAAATGCCTCGGTTCATGTCTATCCTTCAGCTGCAATTACCAAGCAACTTGAAGGGCAGGAAATGACCGAGTTCGGTCTATTGAAAGAGTCCGGTGCAATAGCCTTCACGGACGGACACAAAACAATCGAGAATTCATTGGTATTGAGACGTGCCATGACTTATGCCCATGACTTCGACGCCCTTATCATCCATGAAACGCAAGATAAATGGCTAACCGGCGACGGTGTCATGAACGAGGGGCTCCTTTCAAGCTGGCTTGGCCTTGCGGGTATTCCGAAAGAAGCGGAAGTCATCCCGCTTGAACGTGATTTGCGTCTGGCTGCTTTAACCCGTTGCCGTTATCACGCAGCAGAACTTTCAACGGGAATGTCGGCTGAAGCCATCCGTTATGCAAAACAGAATTTGACCAATGTTACAGCCGGCGTTTCAATCAATAATCTGACATTGAACGAAAATGACATTGGAGAATACAGGACATTTTTCCGGCTCTCGCCGCCGCTCAGGTCGGAAGATGACCGTCATGCGATGATTGAAGCCGTTCGTGATGGAACAATTGACATTGTCGTATCCAGCCATGATCCTCAAGGTGCCGATACCAAACGCTTACCCTTTGAAGATGCGGAAGCTGGCGCGGTAGGAATGGAAACATTGCTTGCAGCAGCACTCCGGCTTTACCATGATCATTCGCTATCGCTTGGCAAAATAGCGGCTTTACTTTCCACCAATCCTGCAAAGATTTTGGGGATTGATGCAGGAACTTTGCAAGTTGGAAAACCTGCGGATTTCATTTTGGTCGATCTTGATGAACCTTGGGTCTTAACTCTTGATATGCTTCATTCCAGATCCAAAAATACGCCATTCGAAAATGCCCGTTTTCAAGGACATGTCCTAAAAACCTATGTTGCCGGCAAACTGGTATATGAATACCGGAACTGAACGATCTAACGGCAAATCTTGAAAAGGATATTTTTATGGCCGATATAGGTTTATCTCCAAAGATGGTTTCGTGGCTGACACTGATAATTTGTTATCTCATCGGTTCGATCCCTTTCGGGCTGTTATTCACCCGCTTAGCCGGCCTCGGAGATGTGCGCAAAATTGGTTCCGGAAATATAGGCGCCACCAATGTCTTGCGAACGGGAAACAAAAAAATCGCTCTATTGACATTATTATGCGACATGTTCAAAGGGACATTGGCGGTTTATTTCGCCTCTCTATTATCGTCGTTCGATTATAACAATATCGTCATTGTCACTTTAGGCGGTTTTGCTGCCTTTATCGGTCATATCTACCCCGTCTGGCTCAAATTCAAAGGCGGCAAAGGCGTTGCCACCTACCTCGGTGTATGCCTCGGATTTTACCCACCGGCTGCATTGGTTTTTATATGCGTCTGGTTGCTCACCGCATTCATTACGCGTTATTCCTCGCTTTCGGCACTTTTCGCAGTTATCCTAGTGCCTGTTTTTATTCTACTTTTCATGGATAGCACAGCGCAAAATCTTTTTGCGCTCGTTCTTTCGGTGATGAGTATCATCGTTATCTTGAAACACCATGCGAATATCAGACGCTTGCTGAACGGAACTGAAAGCAAGATCGGCGCAAAGAAACAATAGAGGAAAGCTCTGTAACCGAGATGGAAAAACGTAAAGGGATTGTCCTTACCGATGCTCAGCGGCTGAGTTGGCTACAACTCATACGCAGCGAAAACGTCGGTGCTGTTACTTTCATTAACCTCATAGAGCATTTCGGTTCGGCTGCAGCGGCTCTTGATGCTCTGCCGGAGCTCAGCACGATGGGAGGCAAAGGTAAACCGATACGGATTGCCAGCAAACAGGATGCAGAACGCGAGCTCGAACTTGCGGGTAAAATTGGTGTACGTTTCATAGGAGTGGGCGAGCCTGATTATCCACCCTATTTGCGAGCTATAGAAACTCCCCCTCCTCTGCTTGCAGTCAAGGGTAACCCCAAATGTTTCTTTTCGCCTTCCGTAGGTGTTGTGGGCTCTCGTAACGCCTCGGCAACAGGCAAAAAATTGACTGCACTTTTTGCGAAAGAACTTGGTGAAACAGGATTTACTATCATTTCAGGACTGGCGCGTGGCGTCGACACAGCTGCCCATCGCGCAAGTCTTGATACTGGAACTGTTGCCGTTATGGCAGGTGGAATCGATCATATCTATCCGCCGGAAAATAGCGACCTTTATGAAGCCATATTGGATAAAGGTGGGGCAATTGTCAGCGAAATGCCGATTGGCACGCAACCACGCGCCCAAGATTTTCCGCGCCGCAATCGAATCATTGCGGGTTTATCTTTAGGAATTCTCGTGTGCGAGGCAGCAAACCGTTCTGGCTCTCTGATTACTGCAAGATTGGCGGCCGAGATAGGACGCATTATCTTTGCTATCCCCGGTTCGCCTTTGGATCCGCGTGCACAAGGAACAAATAATCTTATCAAGGAAGGCGCCCTGCTCGTAACCCGACCTGAAGATATCATAGAAACACTTGGCCCCTTGGCACCATCAACTGCACCTCGACTGCCGCTGTTTGATAACGACGAAAAAGACGAATCATTCAAGCAATTCTCCGAGCACAAGAATGAAGAAAAAAATCGCAATGTTGACGCAAGCGACTTCGACAGAAATGCAATAATGGATGCGCTTTCAACAACACCAATTGACATAGAAACGCTCTGTCTTGCGTCCGGTGTGCCGATAGACAAGATTTATCTTATACTCGTTGAACTTGATTTGGCCGGGAAACTCGTCCGTCACAGCGGCGGACTTGTATCATTGGTGATCAACGATTTTCCTTGTTGACCGTATCGTTTTTTAAGATGTGCTGCCCTTCTTTTGCGACCATTTCCAACAAATAAGCCAAAAATGGAGAATTGGCGTTATTCGCCATAATATTCATTTGACGGGACATATCGACAATATATCCGATGATTTCAACGCGCTCTAGAGACATGTAACCTTCTCCTTGTTACACAAGTTCCCCTCATGTATTGCTCCTGATTGACGGTAGAAATTTTCGAAAGTAGTCCTAAATAAATGTTAAATTAGTTAGTTAGCTTAGCTATAATAACGTGTATTTTTTAATTACGCAATCAATAGTTGCACATGTGTTTTTTTATTATTTAGCCTTGACCAATGGGAATAAGCCGGTCAATTGAGAGTACAGTAAAATCATTGGTTCAGGGAAGCGGATATCATTATGGATGTTGTCGTCGTCGAATCACCGGCAAAAGCTAAAACAATCAATAAATATCTAGGACCCAATTATAAAGTTCTCGCGTCCTTCGGGCATGTACGTGATCTTCCTGCAAAAGACGGCTCTGTTCTGCCGGATGAAGATTTTGCGATGAAATGGGACACGAGTTCAACCGGTGCAAAACGAATCGCAGAAATATCGAAGGCTTTAAAAGATGCCGATGGCCTCATTCTGGCAACTGACCCGGACCGTGAAGGGGAAGCTATTTCCTGGCACGTTCTTGATATTTTACAGCATAAAAAGCTTTTGAAAGGTAAACCTGTCAAACGCGTTGTCTTTAATGCGATTACAAAACACGCCGTTCTTGATGCTATGGCTCACCCGCGTGATATCGACATTCCCCTTGTTGACGCCTATATGGCGCGTCGTGCACTTGATTACCTTGTCGGCTTCACCTTATCGCCTGTCCTTTGGCGCAAACTTCCCGGAGCCCGTTCGGCCGGTCGTGTGCAATCAGTTGCGTTGCGCCTCATTTGCGATCGGGAATCGGAAATCGAGCGTTTCAAGCGTGAAGACTATTGGTCAATAGAAGCCAAGCTTGCAACAAAAGCAAACGAGAGCTTCCTGGCTAATCTGACGAATTTTAACCGAAAAAAGCTCGCCAAGCTCGACATTAAAACAGAAGATCAGGCAAAAAATATCCGCAACATGTTGGATGGAGCAAGTTACCGGATCACAAGTGTCGAATCAAAACCGACAAAACGCAATCCGGTACCACCATTCACAACGTCAACATTACAACAAGCGGCTTCATCAAAACTCGGATTTTCGGCCTCGCGCACCATGCAAGTGGCACAGAAACTCTATGAAGGTATAGACATTGGCGGCGAAACAACCGGCCTCATCACTTATATGCGTACTGATGGCGTACAGATCGCCCCCGAAGCCATTGAAGCGGCAAGAAATGCCATTCATGATACATTCGGTGCAAATTATGTGCCCGAGAAACCCCGTTTCTATTCGACTAAAGCAAAAAACGCGCAGGAGGCGCACGAGGCTATACGTCCAACCGATTTCAAACGTAAACCGGACGACATTAAAAAATTTCTCGATAGCGACCAGTTCAAACTTTACGAGCTTGTATGGAAAAGGGCGATCGCCAGTCAGATGAAGTCTGCCGATATCGAGCGCACCACTGTCGAGATTGAAGCAATAAACGGTTCCGACCATGCAAATTTGAGAGCTGTCGGGTCGGTAGTAACATTTGACGGATTTATTGCTGCCTATTTTGATCAGAAAGATGACGACTCTGCCGATAGCGAAGACTCGATGCGGCTGCCGAAGATGGAAGCGGATGAAGAGCTCAAAAAAGTGTCGATTGACGCTCTCAAACATACGACCGAACCTCCTGCCCGTTATTCCGAAGCAACCCTGATCAAAAAACTGGAAGAACTTGGAATCGGTCGCCCGTCGACTTATGCCTCGACCCTTGCCACTTTACGTGATCGCGATTACGTCACGATAGACAAGCGCCGGCTTATTCCCGAGGCGAAAGGGCGCATTGTTACAGCATTCCTTGAAAACTTCTTCAATCGGTATGTCGAATACGATTTTACTGCCGATCTTGAAGAAAAGCTTGATCTCATCTCCGACGGCAAGTTGTCCTGGAAGCAGGTATTGCGCGAATTCTGGGACGCGTTCAATGCTTCGGTTTCCGATATTAAAGAATTACGCGTGAGCAATGTGCTTGATGTGTTAAATGACGCGCTTGCACCACTCGCATTTCCCCCACGCGAAGACGGCAGTGATCCCCGCTCCTGTCCGCTCTGCCATGAGGGGCGTCTATCTCTTAAACTCGGCCGTTATGGTGCCTTTGTCGGTTGCTCCAATTATCCCGATTGCAAATATACCAGACAATTGGGAAGTGAAGACGCCAAGGATGGCAACACAACCGAGCAGGATGGCCCTACAATACTAGGCAAAAACCCTGATAATGGCGAAGACGTAACACTCAAAATCGGTCGTTTCGGCCCCTATGTCGAGTGTAAACATGGCGAGGAGCTGAAACGCGCCGGCCTTCCGAAAAGCTGGTCGCCAAGCGAAATGAATTTGGAAAAAGCACTTGCTCTTTTATCTCTACCGCGTGAAGTGGGAATACATCCTGAAACCGGGAAGCCGATTATGGCTTCTATCGGCAGATATGGCCCTTATGTGTCTCATGATGGTCAATATGCCAATCTTGAAACGCCGGAAGAGGTTTTCGATATCGGCATCAACAGGGCGGTAACTGTTTTAGCTGAAAAACAGGCACGTGGAGGCGCACGGAGGGGATCTACGCCCAAAGCTATTGCCACCCTTGGACAACATCCCGATGGTGGCGATGTGACAGTCCGCGACGGCCGTTATGGACCTTATGTCAACTGGGGCAAGATCAATGCAACGTTACCAAAAGGCAAAGACCCGGCATCGGTAACTTTGGAAGAGGCCTTGGAACTCATTTCACAAAAAGCAGCTTCTCCCAAAAAAGGCCGTAAAGCCACAGTAAAAAAATCTGCAACAAAAAATGCGGCAACCAAGAAAAGCGTCACCAAAAAGACGGTAAAAAAGGCGGCAACCAAGAAGGCAACCTCCAAGAAAGCAGAATAACCCGTGAAACGGGATGGAAAATAGAGCTATGAAACAACATCCCGTAAGCAGGAACAAACTTTCACACTTGCCCACAAAGGATGATATTCTTTCTTTCATCAAAGAAAATCCCAATTTGTCCGGGAAGCGGGAGATTGCCAAGGCTTTCAACCTCAAAGGGGATGCGCGAATTTGGCTTAAAGGCCTCTTGCGTGAACTGAAGGCCGAAGGTGCCGTCTCTAAACAACGCAAAAAAATTGTTCCGAAACACATGCTTCCACCTGTCGCGGTTCTCGACGTTAAAGGGCGCGATCATGATGGCGGCTTTATCGCTGAGCCTTCCGAATGGGATGGTGAGGATGCGCCGCTTGTCGCTCTTCATCCCGCACGACACACAAAAGGACCGGCCATTGGCGTCGGCGACAGAATCCTTGCCAAAATTTTCCGCAATAAAAGAGAGGAGGGACCTTCTTATACCGGCCGCGCTATTAAGAAAATTGATAAGCGTGATTTTACCACTATGGGCGTTCTTCGTGATCTAGGCCAAGGTAAATGGCGTCTTGAGCCGATCGACCGAAAAGCACCCGAAGTTGCCGTTGATCTCCCCCCGGATAGCAAGGCAAAAGCCGGAGACCTCGTCGAAGTAGAGATCGGTCGTGACAAACGTTACGGCTTGAAACGCGGCGTCGTCAAAAATATTCTGGGCAGTGTCGATAGCGAAAAAGCGCTATCGATGATTGCGATCATTTCTCACGATATTCCGCATATTTTTCCTGACCGCGTCCTCGAAGAAGCGGAAGAAGCTAAACCTGCTACAATGGAAAATCGGGAGGATTGGCGCGACCTCCCGCTCGTAACCATTGATCCCGAAGATGCAAAGGATCATGACGATGCCGTTTGTGCAAATATGGATGATAGCGAAGACAATAAAGGCGGGGTTGTCGTGACGGTTGCTATTGCAGATGTCGGTTATTATGTCCGCCCCGACAGTGCAATGGATAAGGAAGCCTTAAAACGCGGTAATTCGGTCTATTTTCCCGATAGGGTTGTACCGATGTTGCCAGAACGAATTTCGAATAACTTTTGTTCTCTGCGCGAAGGCGAAGATAGGCCTGCTATGGCCGTTCGCATGGTTTTTGATAGTCACGGGAAAAAACAAAGTCACAGTTTTCACCGTATATTGATGCGCTCGTGTGCCAAACTTTCTTACGAACAAACGCAAAGGGCTATTGACGGCAAGCCTGACGAAAAAACTTTGCCAATACTTGAAAACGTATTGAAGCCCCTTTGGGCAGCTTATGATTTGCTGAAAAAAGCGCGTGACGAACGGCAACCGTTGGAACTTGATCTGCCTGAAAGGAAAATTATTCTTGATGAAAGCGGACGCATTAAAGACGTGGTCATCCCGCCACGCCTTGATGCCCATAAACTTATTGAAGAATTTATGATTCAGGCCAATGTATCGGCAGCTGAAACCCTCAAATCCAAACATCAACCTTTGATCTACCGTATACATGACCAGCCGTCGCTCGCAAAACAAGAAGGCTTGAGAGAGTTTTTGGCGTCCCTTGGTCTTTCACTTTCCCGCGGCGCGGAGCTTACGCCGGAACGCTTTAATAGAATTCTTGAGCGGGTGAAAGATACCGATCAACAAGAGCTGGTTAATCAGGTGGTGTTGCGTACCCAATCACAAGCAGAATATGCGCCCGAGAATATCGGTCATTTTGGCCTCAACTTACGTAACTACGCCCATTTCACTTCGCCTATTCGCCGTTATGCGGATTTAATCGTTCATCGTGCCCTGATCAAATCACTGAAGCTCGGCAATGACGGTTTAACGAACGAAGAAGAAAAAAATCTTGATGAAATTGCAGTAGCTATTTCTCTTACAGAGCGCCGCGCAATGGCTGCCGAACGAGAAACAATCGACCGGTTGGTTGCGCATTTTCTCGCAGATAAAATTGGCACTGAATTTACCGGTCGCATTGCCGGTGTCACAAAATCGGGCTTATTCATTTCACTTGACCGATTGGGAGCCGACGGTTTTACGCCTATTTCAACTCTGGCAACCGATTACTATGTATTTGACGAGGCGCGTCACGCTTTGATAGGCGAGAAAAGCCATAAAGGTTACCAGCTGGGAGATAGTGTCAGTGTACGTCTCGTCGAAGCACAGCCAATTGCCGGGGCGATGCGGTTTGAAATGCTAAGCGCGCCACGGCCATTACCATTGTCACCGGTTTCTCATCATAAAAGCAAGACGGGCGCGCGCCGCTTCAATCGATCATCACGAAAAGCCCGCCGTTCTATTTGATCGACTTCGTGATCGAATAACCTTTGGTCTATTTTCAATAATTATTAAAAGCCCGATTTTTATGATTTGCTGATAATGTTGAAAGTCAATTGTATCTGCCCCGACGGGTAAAATTTGAAACCGGATTGTGCCGTTTGACTTGAAGTGTAGGAGTGGATAAATCTGTAAGCATTCTAAATTTTAAAACTTATCCAGCATAAATGGCATTTAACGCACTTGCCAAAATCCAATAAAGTTACTTCAAGCAGAAAACTCCTCTGCAAAGCCTATATGAGTGATGACAGAATAGTCCATGATGCAATCCGATTCATCCTCTCAGAATGCAAAGCCCTGGCGCGCGATTTCAGCTGCAACAGCAACAATCGGCGCTGTTGGAATAGCTTTGGGATTGGGAACGCAGCTTATTTCAATCCTGATGGCCGCACGAGGTTTTTCCAGCAGTGTCATCGGCTATAGTGGTACAGTAGGTGGTATTGCCACAATAATCGCGGCGGTCTTTAGCGCCCGCATTGCAAAAAAACTCGGCGTTGCACGTTCAATTCTGACAATGATGGCCGTCGGATGTGCAAGTTTTTTAGGCTTCTATTATTTCCAATCGATTGTCATCTGGTTTATTTTGCGCTTCACCCTGCATTTTGCAATCACCGTGATGTTCGTTCTATCCGAATTCTGGATAAATAGTTCCGCGCCCCCTGCAAAACGCGCCACGATTCTTGCTATCTATGCAATTACACTGGGTCTCGGTTTTACTATCGGCCCTACCCTTCTAGCCCATGTTGGTAGTCAGGGATTCACGCCATTCGGTACCGCCTGCTTTTTGATTGCAATTGCTGCAATACCGATCATCGTTGCCTGGAACTTGAGCCCGCAATTCAAAGATAGCGATCATGTCGCATTTTTCAGATATATTTTTGCTGTCCCGAGTTCCACAATGGCAGTTCTCGTATACGGCGCCATACAGATGGGTGCCTTAACACTTATCACACCATTCAGTCTCAATCTCGGTTATAGCGAAGGCGAAGCGGCAAAATTCATGTCCGTTCTAGCATTGGGAAATGTGCTGCTGCTTATTCCCATTGGCATTATTAGCGATTTTGTGACCGACCGTCGTTATCCGTTAACGGGATGCGCAATCATCGGCTTGATTGGCACCTTGTTGATTCCCTGGATTGCCAATGTAAAATGGATGTTGACACTCGACCTATTTATTCTCGGCGGCGTCTCTGCCGGACTTTATACGATCGGTCTTGCTCAACTAGGCTCAAGGCTGAAAGGTTTCGAACTTGCAGCCGCCAATTCGGCGTTTATTTTCTGCTACGGCATCGGGATGCTGATAGGACCAACAGCCATCGGTAAAGCCATGGATATTTTTCCGCCCTTTGGCTTTTCAGACACAATGGCTACATTTTTCGGACTTTATATTATTTTAGTGGTCTCAAGAGTGGTGTTAAAGCTAATCCGCTCTTGACTTTTTGTATAACATCCTTAGTGTCGCGGCAAAATCCACTTGCATCGGAATATCGCGTCCGGTTTGAAGGTGGTGAATTTATATTCAGGAACAGGATCCTTAATTATGGCTAAAGCAGCATCCATTAAAATCAAGCTTTTGTCGACTGCAGATACCGGCTTTTTCTACGTTACAAAGAAAAATAGCCGTACAATGACAGAAAAGATGACAAAACGTAAATATGACCCGATTGCCAAAAAGCATGTCGAGTTCAAAGAAACCAAAATTAAATAATTGTTTTTTTACTACAAAAAAAGCCGCTTCTTTTTAACGAAGCGGCTTTTTTATTTGTTTTTTCGTAATGGTTGACAGTGAGCTTGGCTCAGTCGTCCCTATCCGGATAGTCATTTACATTCACACATTAACGTGTTGCTTGGCGCATCTCCGATATCAAGAAGAGTCTCGTCGGGTAAAGTGTTTCTGACAGTTATAAAAAGCCACTCAGGCGATATGATTTTTACCGTAAGATATGATTGCAGATGGCAACCCGATATTGCTAGCAAGAGATAATTTCGACTGTGAAGAGCGACTATCTCTTTACTAACAACTTTATACGTTTATTCAAAAGCATCCTCCAAACCCGCTTAATATGCCGGATGGAATAAGCGCAAGAAAGCGCCATTTACAAAAGTTGGAGAAAACAGCCTCGCTTTTGAGGAAAGAGGCCTAGCAATTTTATTCCGGAATAAATCTTACCATACACTAGGTCAAACACACTTTGTTCCAAATTCATCATGGCATTTTTTGAGTTGCGCTATAAAGATGTTTTTCAAGGACGGGAAAAAACATGAAAGCAATTGCGAAAGTGGTCGTTTAAAACAATATCCACATGCTTAAATCTGAACCGACAACAATCCCGGCGATTTAAAGGATATGTAACTTACGCTTAAACTTGTCAGTTGAACGAGCTATGTTTGGCCGCGTCCAGTCGGGGCTATTCCTTTTTAGCTGTATTGAAAGTGGCTGTCGAAATAGTCGGCACACTATTTACAAAAGTCGGAATTTTATGGTGTCTAAATGTCCGATTTTCGGACTGACTCTGTTTTTGTAACGGCACCCGCCATCAACTCGTCACGGCCGTAAATATCATCATAATAATTAATCTTGCCACTTTTCAGATCTGGCCAGGCAGTAAAATAGGTGAGGTAAACCGGAACAGGTTCACTTAATGACAAGCTCCGCTCGCCTTTTGCAAAATAGGGCTTTAAATCATCAACATTTTTGCCGAGTACTGCTGCTGCCATTTCCCGCGGATATTCAAGACGCACACATCCGTGGCTTAGAGCACGCATGTCGCGGGAAAAAGCTGTCTTATTGGGCGTATCGTGAAGATAGATATCATGCTTGTTTGGAAAAAGTATTTTGAGTTCGCCAAGAGCATTGTTCTTCCCCGGTGTCTGGCGAATACTGATTCCACGTCCTTTGTTAGCTACTTGTTGCCAATTGACTGATGATGCTGAAACCACTCTGCCCGAACTATCATAAAGTTCATAATTGTTGCGTTGCAGATAACCTGAGTCCTGCATGATACGCGGGAGCATTTCATTGACAACTATCGAATGGGGTACGCCCCAAGACGGATTGAATGTAACCAGTCTTATTTTATCATAGAAAAAATAGGTTTGCCTTTGAGGGCTACCAACCACAACCTTCATATCAAGTTTGACTGCGTTGTTTTCGACATATTGCCCTCTGTACGCTGCCTGATTGATGAACACATAACGGGAACCGAAGTCGTGCGGAAGCCAGCGCAATCGTTCCATCGAATCAACAATTTTCTGTCTTTTTATTTCAACAGTATTGTTTGCCAAGGTTGCAACCGTTGCGGGCCCGATAACACCATCCGCCGTTTTGCCAACGAATTTTTGATAGTCTCTGACACACTCTACCAATTGGTCATTATAGCTGGTTTCTTGCAGAAACCTTTCCAACTTCATTTTATGATCGGAGAGATAACCGGACGGTGCCCGTTTCAGAAGCAGACTCGTAAAGAGCGGCAAGTCCTCGTTCGTTTCACCGGGTTTAATGACCGTCTTGAGTGATATTTTCACATTGTCTGCATGGTCGCTCTTCGGCATTTGCGCCAGAGCATGTTTCAATGCTTTGTATGAATCGGATTGTGGCAGGTAAGCCTCTAAATCGGCGACAGGATTTTCACTTGTTGCCAATCTGCCCAATTCTCTTTCGAAATCGATCTGGCGACGTGGTAAATCATGAAACGGCGAGAGACGATCGGCGATAATACGACCATTCGATGCGTCCTGAATGTAACGAAGGACGCGGCTTGTCAGAGCGACATCAAAATTGGTGAATGCAAGATTGCGTTCTTCGCCCACAAGATTTTCATCTGGTAGCTTTACAAAATAATCCTGTGGCTCCAACCCGTCCTCGTCGACTCTAGCCAAAAAGCGCATCACGTCTCTGGCTTTGTCAGTAACTTCGCCCGCTACAGACCACATGAGATCGGGCTTATTCACGTAATGTCTGGTCACTGAATCGGCAAGCGAGTCTTCTATTTTCACATCAATATGAGAAAAATCCGATTTTAAAGATTGGTCTATATCGGTATTTTGCCCTGAATTAACGCCTTCCAGAATAACGTTATAAGGCTCTGACAACGGCAATCGGGCTGGACCTGCCGATTTCATCGTCGAATTTGTTTCAATAAAATCAATATTCGAGAACTCTACCGGAACAAGGCGTTCAGGCCTATAGTTAAAAGTTTTCGGGCTTGCGACAGTTACACGGTTAGTCAAATCGATATTATTTTTTTTCGCAGGTGCACCTTGGGGTGTACCGGGCACAGTGTTTTGGGATTTGTTAACTGCTTTACCTTGCGTGTCGGACTGATGACCCGACTCGGGTTGCATTTCAAGTACGGGCGCAGGTTTCTGTTTTTTGCTGAAGAGCTCCATCAAATTATTGATCGCAGCAGCCTGCTCCACGCCATAATATGGGGAGGCATAAAGGACCGAACTGGCAAAAAACATAAAAATGAGGCGCGAAATGCGTTTTTGAAACATGGTCTGGGGTATCCGAGAAATTACAAAAATCTTTTAAAAGATTTTCGTAACCAAGCTCTTAAACGAACGGCGACAATTAAAAAAAATTCTATGCCGATTTGTGGCACTCCTACCGAGATTTTAATCGCCTGAAGCAGCACAATTCTTATAAAGATCAATTGTCACAAATCGGTGCAAAACTAATTTTGATCCATGTTAAATACGCCTTTATTGAATTTTCCGTGATTTTCTCGTGAAACGTCAATCGAAAAAGCTCATTCGGTTCGTTCCGGATACCCCGCTGATATTGTTCGCTTTTACCTGTTTTTAAAAAATTGACTTCGCTGATAATATTGGAAGTCAATGACAGTTACGCGGTATTTTTATCGACTTTACCCCATTCATCTTCTAGAATTGGTATCCGAAAAAGATAGCGGTGCGATTGGATGTTATTTTTAGAAAATGACACATTCGATAAAAACCTGATTATCGGATTTTACGTTCTGGTGTTGATCAACGTTGTTAGGATGAGATTTCCGAGTTGAATCTATGAAAATTTTAGGATTGATATTGGCAGGGGGACATTCGTCTCGCATGGGGCGGGATAAAGCGGGGCTTGAATTTGACGGAAAAAGCCTCATTCAAAACCAGATCGAGACTTTCAAAAACCACGGTTTTCCGATTGCCATCAGCTCAAACACTTATAGTCTCGACGTGTTTGAACCTATTCCGGTTCTCGAAGACCCTGCAGAAATCCGATATGGTGGCCCGCTTGCAGGCGTTTATGCGGGGCTTAATTATGCTTTTGCAAATAACTACGATTTCGTTCTGACAATGCCCGTGGATTGTCCGATTATACCGGAAGAGTTTTTTGCGAGAATCACGTCGGATATTGACAAAAACACCACTTTGAGGATGGCCTCTACACCTTCGGGTCTCCAACCGACATTTGCACTTTGGCCAACGAACCTCAGATCCGATCTTTTCGAATTCTTGAAAGGGTCAGAAAATAAAAGTATCCGGTCATTCGCTTTTGCTCATAATGTGTCTATAGTGCGGTTTGACAATATCTATTCTGAAGGTGCATTCTTCAACGTCAACACGCCGGAAGATTATCAATATTTACAGGATAAATTCGGGATAAAAAATGAAACCAAAGCTTAAAGTATTTGGCGTAACCGGCTGGAAAAATAATGGAAAAACGACAATGGTTGTACGCCTTGTCGAAGAGTTGACCTCACGCGGTTACAAAATCTCAACGGTCAAACATGCACATCATGATTTCGATATTGACCATGAAAATACCGATTCATGGCGTCATCGCAAATCCGGAGCTCAGGAAGTTGCTGTTGTGTCTTCAAGGCGCTTTGCACTCATTCATGAAAACAAAGCGGAAGAAGAAACTCCGCTCTCAAGAATTCTCGAGCTTTTATCCCCCTGTGATCTTGTGATTGTCGAGGGATACAAGCGGGATAGCCACGACAAGTTGGAAGTTCGTCGTACCGGTGGAAAAGTTGGCGAACCCCTTAACAAATCAGATCCTCATATTGTCGCTATTGCATCGGATAAGCCGGTGGAAGAAAAGCATTTGCCGTATTTCAACATTGATGATGTACAAGCAATTGCAGATTTCATTGTTGACCATATGAAACTCGAACACAAACAAGAGGCATAGAATGCTCGTACTGTGGGGACGCCCTACGTCCAGCAATGTAAAAAAAGTTCTTTGGACACTCGAAGAAATCGGGCTCGACTATCAGTTCATAAAAGCTGGTGGCCCGTATGGCGGATTGGATACACCCGAATTTTTAGCACTCAATCCGAATGGCTTGGTTCCCACTATTAAGGACGACGACTTGGTTCTTTGGGAATCCAACACAATCGTACGTTACCTCGCTGCCCGTTATGGCAAAGGGGTGTTGTGGATTGAAGATTGCGGCAAACGAGCCGCAGCTGAAAAATGGATGGATTGGACAATGGCAACGTTGTTTAACCCGTTTGTCGATCTTCTTATGAATGTCGTGCGTCTTGCACCGGAAAAACGCGATCAACAAAAAGTAACTGATAGCGTTGAAAAGTTTGAAAAAGGGCTATCCATTATGGATGGCGAATTAAAGAAACAGCCTTTTCTTTCCGGTGAAAATCTGGGCATTGGCGATATTATTCCGGGTGTTTTTGTATATTATTATTATGCAATGGAATTACCACGCAAAAACAAATTCAGCAATGTCGAGGCTTGGTACCAAAAATTGCAGGCGCGGCCGGGCTATAAAAAACATGTCATGGTACCGATCAGTTAAAGTCCTGTTTTGAAAAGTTCTCTTCCCGTTTTTTCAAAACATGAACAACAAAATCCATGATGCGTCGAAATATCAATTTAGTGGATATTGTCACGGCATTGGCGGTTGTTGCCATTGCCGCCTATCTTTATTTTTCTGATACGAAGAAATCTGTCGTTCAAGACGAACCTTCCTATCAACCTGAAAAAGTCGAAATCATCCGCGGGAAAACACAACTCTCAGATGGTGATTCCCTCCATCTTGCTGGACAAAAAGTCCGCCTTTTAGGGATTGATGCTCCGGAACTTCACCAATTTTGTGACAAAGACGGTGCCTCCTACCCTTGTGGTGAAATGGCCAAACAACATCTTGCAGCATTGATCGGTGGAAATGAAATCAGTTGCACGTCAACAAAAAGAGATAAATTCGATCGTCTATTGGCTAAATGTCGCGCCGGAGACCATGACTTGAACCGCGAAATGGTGAAAGATGGCTGGGCGGTCAGTTATTACGATTATAAGCAGGAAGAAGCGGATGCACGTAAACAAAAACTGGGCATATGGGCTGGTTCGTTCGAATGGCCTCACACTTGGCGACGCGCCCATCCTCGTTGATTCTTTCGAGCCTGAACCAAGTGGTATTTCAAAGAAATCAAAACATATCGATACAGTTATCGCTGTATCGGATTGAAGCATTTTTTAATAGAACATGCCTTTTATAACCATCGGAACGTCTTCAAATAGCAATTCAATCTATTGTTTTTATTCTCTCACAACTTGCGGCCGAGTTAGCGCCACGCCCGCAGAGAACCGGTGATTGACTGACATTGTACATAATCATCTTTGTTAACGTGACTGGCTTTGCAAGTTTTGAACAGAGATGTTTATCGACTCGTTTTAAGACTTATACTTATCCTACCCAAATACCGTTGTTATTTTCAAAGAAATTTAATGACATAGTGAATTAACTAAATTTATTATTATAAATATTTTTATTATACAAACTATATATAATTACATTTTTATTTGATATCATTTGATGATGATTTAATTTATTAAATTATGTGATCAAGAATTTCTTACGTTTTCATTCCGATATTCTTTTTTAATTCAGCTGGCTGACATTATATTTGACAATTTTCATATCCGATGGTCGTTTTTTCGTGAACGCGTGAGTGTAATCATTGAAGGAATATCCTCATTGGCTCATATTGCAATTATGACAAAGGAACTTCAAACAAACTCTCAAGAAATCACGCGTTTGGAAAAACAGATTTCGGCCTGTCGCATTTGCTACGATAAACCGCTGTTCTTACCACGACTTCCACAGGAACCTCGACCTGTGGCCTATCTTTCGTCCACGGCTCGCATTGTCATTGCTGGACAAGCTCCGGGTATGCGCGTTCATAAAACCGGCATACCTTTTAATGATCCTTCAGGAGACCGCTTGCGAGAATGGCTCGGCGTGGACCGCGACAGCTTTTACGATAAAAATAAATTTGCCATCATACCAATGGGATTCTGTTTTCCCGGTTACAGCAAATCGAAAAGCGACCTTCCACCGAGAAAAGAATGTAAATTGACCTGGCACGAGCGTGTGTTCAAATTAATGCCGCAAGTAGAACTGGTTATCGCAATAGGTGGCTATGCCCAGAAATATCACATTTCCAATCTTGAAGAAAAATCGGTTACCGATACCGTTAAAAACTGGAAAAATATTCTCTCAATAACGCAGCCAAGAGGATATCACGTTCTTCCTATCCCCCACCCGTCATGGAGAAATACTCATTGGGTTAAATGTAATCCTTGGTTTGAACGTGAATTACTACCCACGCTTAAAAGACTGGTGGATACCTACATTCGATAAATTGTAGAATAATTTTTATTTATTGCTATTAAAAAGAATTTATTTTCTATATATAGAATTGAAAGCTTGTTTTATTAATTTTTTTGGATGCGATAATGGATCGTCTTGATAGGAAAATTCTTCGTCTCTTGCAGGAGGACGCAACGCTTGCCGTTGCAGATATTGCCAAAAAAGTGGGTCTTTCTACTACACCTTGTTGGCGGCGTATACAAAAACTGGAAGAAGACGGGGTGATTCAACGCCGCGTCGCAATTCTATCACCAGAGAAGGTCAATACCCGGGTCACAGTTTTCGTTTCGGTTAGAACCGGCGCCCATAATCATGAATGGCTGAAAAGGTTTTCAGAAGTCGTTCACGCTTTTCCCGAAGTTGTGGAATTTTACCGGATGAGTGGCGACGTGGATTATTTGCTACGCGTGGTCGTCCCTGATATCGCTGCCTATGATGTTTTTTACAAAAAACTTATCGCTAAAATTGACATCAGGGATGTGTCTTCAGCATTTGCGATGGAACAGATAAAATATACAACAGAGCTGCCACTTGATTATATGATGATCGAAAAGGAAGTGAATCATCTTTAAAAATGCTATTCGAGTTCGATAAACGCATCAGTCTTCTGAAATTGAGGGAAAAATGCCCTCTCATTCAATGTATAACCAATGAAGTTGCGATGAATTTCTGTGCCAATGTGCTCAATGCCGTTGGAGCATCACCGGTTATGTCCTTTGCGCCCGATGAAGCAGCCGAGTTCGTCGATAATGCTGATGCTGTTACAACCAATATCGGCACATTAACACTTGAAAAATACGCAGGCATGCGACTCGTAATGGAGCGAGCGAAAGTATTGGGCAAGCCGGTTGTGTTCGATCCCGTAGCGCATTTTGCAACGTCTTTCCGGACGAATGCTACAGCACATCTTCTCACTTTGTCCCCCCGTATTATAAAAGGCAATGCCTCTGAAATCATTGCCCTTACCTCGACAACTACAGCTCACGGAGTTGACAGCCAAGACGATGGTGCAAATAGTTTTTATGCTGCGATAGCGGCAGCCCAAAAGACAAAGGCAGTTATTGCCATGTCCGGCAAAAGTGATTTTATCACTGATGGAAAACGGCACGTATTGATTGAAGGCGGAAATAGCCTGATGTCGAAAGTTTCTGCTTGCGGATGTGCGCTTACTTGTGTGACAGGAGCATTTGTCGCACTTGCACCTGACAAACCGTTCGACGCAGCAGTCAAAGCTTTTTCAACCTTTTCAGCCGCAGGCACACTTGCCGGCCGCACCGCCAAAGGCCCCGGCACTTTTGTACCACTTTTCATTGATGCACTCGCAACAATTGACGACAAAACTGTAGAAGCTTCCGCTTCCGTCACCCCTTGGCAAGAACAATAGCGGAATCAAATGAAACTAAAGGCTGTATAAAAGAGAGCCTATCAGATTTTAATTCCGGCTTGCTCGAATGTTGCCATTTGTGAGTGGGTGAGCACAGCTGCTTTTACAACACCTGCAGCAATTGCAGCGCCCGTCCCCTCACCCAATCGCATCCCGAGGTCGAGAAGCGGTTTTTTGCCTATTTTATCCAACAAGCGGCGATGTGCCGGTTCAGCTGAAACATGGCCTGCTATGCAATGATCAAGTGCATGTGGATTTATTTTATGTAAAAGAGCTGCTGCTGCAGTCACTACAAAACCGTCGAGAATAACGGGAATTTTTTCCATTCGAGCTGCAAGAATAGCGCCCATCATAGCTGCTATTTCACGCCCGCCGAGACGTCGCATAACCTCGAACGGGTCATCAAGATGATCTTTATGAAGTTCGACAGCCTTTTTTACAGCCGCAATTTTGCGCCGATAATAATCACCTTTGGAACCTGTGCCCGGCCCTGTCCATTCTTCGGCCTTACCACCATAAAGTGCAAGAGAAATTGCCGAGGCAATTGTCGTATTGCCTATCCCCATTTCGCCCAAGCACAATAAATCGGTGCCGCCGGCAATTGATTCCATACCGAATGCCATTGTTGCGGCAGCACCACGCATATCCATCGCCGCATCTTTGGTGATATCCATCGTAGGATAATCCAGAGCAAGATCAAATATTTTCAAGCCGAGATCATAAGCGACACATATTTGATTGATCGCAGCGCCACCGGCAGCAAAATTCTCGACCATCTGTTGGGTGACAGCGCGGGGAACCGGTGTAACATTTTCATCTGTCACACCATGGTTTCCGGCAAACACCGCGACCAGAGGACGTGTGACAATGGGTTTTTCTTTTCCTCTCCATCCCGCATACCAAAGCGCAATGTCTTCAAGCCTTCCCAGCGAGCCTTCCGGCTTTGTGAGTTCCGACTGACGTTTTCTCGCCAATTTTATGGCGTTTTCGTCCGGATCAGGCAAACTGTTCAGTAAAGCACGAAAATCATCAAAAGGACTGGAAGCGGTCACGGAAACACCCTTCAAACAAAATGAACAAATAGAATCTCATCAAGGATTGTTCTATAAGCAATTTAAAATCACTTTAACAGGAGTAAGAGAAATCTTGAGCGATTTTCTTGGCCCATCGATGCGTGCATTAGGCTTTCTCACGCGTTTACCTGTAAAAAGTCATTGGTTTTCGCCCGAGCATTCAATTTCTAGCGAGGCACATTATTTTCCGATTGCCGGTTTGTTTATCGGTCTTCTATCCGGATTGTGTCTGGCACTTGCCCACTTTATCGGCTTGAATATATGGGTGTCAGCGGTTTTTTGCGTTCTCTTCACAACGATGCTCACCGGTGCACTTCATGAAGATGGATTGGCAGATGTAGCCGACGCCTTTTTTGTCGCAAAATCGAAAGAAGATCGCCTGGCGATTATGAAAGACTCGCGTAACGGTACTTATGGTACGTTGGCGTTGACTTTCGCCGTGCTTTCAAAAATAGCGCTTGTCGGGTCAATTGAGATAAATCTTGGCCTCTATCGTGCAATTATTGCTTTAATGGTGTGTGAAGCGGTAAGCCGTGGCGGCATGGTATGGTTCTGGACGAGGCTTCCACTTGCACGCAAAAACGGCACAGCCGCCGCCGCGGGTGAGCCATCAATCGAAATTGCGCGCAAATCATTGATTGTTTCGGGTATCATTCTGCTGATTGCAGGCCTTTGCTTTTTTTGCTTCAGCTGGATAATAATTTCCATTGCCGCTTCATTCTTGTTTATTTACGTCTTTACACTGGAGTGTGAGAAACGCATTGGCGGCTATACCGGCGATACTTTAGGCGCTGTCGAGCAGTGCCTGACAATTATATTATTGGCAATAACAAGCCTTGTCGGTTAATTGTTGCCATCCCTGACTGACTGGAGAGAAAGCACCATGAAACCATTCTGGCTTATTATCTCTGCCGCCGCTTTAATTATCATTTTACTGCTTGCATTTAGCGATAGTGCTCCCAATGCAACAACCGACAAGATTGCCAATCTCGGTTATTATGGAATATGGGGACTAGCAGCAACCTCTGCTTTGTTGGGATCAAAGATAAAGTTGGCCGATGCTGCACGAAATATTGCAATATGGTGCGTTATTATATTCGCCCTCATGTGTGGCTATAGTCTGCGTTACGAAATACAGGATCTCGCATATCGTGTAACTGGCGGCATTATTCCAGGAAGTCCTGTTACGCGCTACAGTGAAAACGGCAAAACCGTTAGCCTCGAACGTTCCGCAAATGGACATTTTCTAACAAACGCAGCTGTTAACGGTAAGACATTGAGCCTCACGATCGACACGGGTGCTTCTGCTGTTGTTCTAACCTATGACGATGCAATTGCTGCAAATATTGATGTTGGAAGATTAGGATTTAATATACCGGTCGAGACTGCAAATGGCAGTACGAATGCCGCGCCTATTATTATTGATAATCTCAAAATAGGTGATATCGAACGCAGCAATGTACGAGCGCTAGTTAGCCGTCCCGGTGACCTTTCAGGAAGTTTATTGGGCATGAGCTTTCTTGATCGCCTTACCGGTTACTCGGTGCGCGGAGACCGGCTCATTCTGGTCGATTGAACTGGCAGAACGGGTACATTTTTGCATTAAAAAAATGGAGCCTGAATGAAAATTCCACTTGATTAAACTATTCGATATACGAATAAGCTGCGCGTAAAATGGATGACTGCGCATTTTCCCGATTGGCTTCGGTCGAAAGTGTCTGCCGCCATTTTCTGGCACCTTTACGGCCGGAAAATAGCCCTATCATATGGCGGGTGACGTTGGAAAGCTTGCCGCCATTCATGATATAGCGATCAATATATTCGCACATTGCTTCAATAACCGAACCGTCATCAAGCGGAGCCCGATCATCATGATAAATTTTCGCGTCAACTTCGCGAAGAGATGAAGGATTTTGATAGACATAGCGCCCGACCATCACTCCATCTACATGTTCCAAATGGTCAGCTGCTTTATCTATTGTTTGAATACCACCATTTATCCCGATGAAATGACTTTGATTTTTCAGCTTCAAATCATAAACGCGTTGATAATCAAGCGGCGGTACGTCACGATTTTCTTTTGGGCTCAAACCTTGAAGCCATGCTTTTCGTGCATGAACCCACAATGCATCCGCGCCGCTTTGCCATGCTGCTGCACTCAAATTATCAAGAGCGACTTGAACATCCTGGTCGTCAACGCCAATGCGACATTTTACGGTAACCGGAATTGAAACAGCCCGTTTCATTTTTTCAACGATTTTTCCAACAAGATCGGGCTCCAACATAAGGCACGCACCAAACGCACCCGATTGCACGCGATCCGAAGGGCAACCGACGTTGAGATTGATTTCATCATAGCCAAAACCGGCGCCGATTTTCGCGGCTTCCGCGAGCTTATCGGGCGAAGATCCGCCTAATTGTAAAGCCACTGGATGTTCGCACCCGTCAAACTTCAAAAGTCGCTCTCTGTCACCGAAAATTGCGGCATCCGCAACCACCATTTCCGTATAAAGCAGAGAGTGTTTTGTCAGCAAACGGTGAAAATAGCGGCAATGCCGATCGGTCCAATCAAGCATCGGCGCCACAGCAAAATTCGGCTTTTCTGCCATTTCGTAAATTGACATATTTCAGGACATTCCTGTTTTTTCCGTCGAAAAATTCCTTAGCGCAACCACTTATCAAGCCGCACTAACGCCTCGTCTATTGCTTTCGGTGCACCCGCGTAAGAAAAGCGCATTGTTCGTCTTCCCTCCAGTGTATCAAAATCTATACCCGGCGTTGCAGCCACATTGGTTTCTTCAAGCATTTTGCGCGCAAACTCTGTGCTATCATTGCTGAATTTGGAAATATCGCAATAGGCGTAAAAAGCGCCATCCATCGGTGCCAGCAACTGCAAACCCAACGCGGGCAAAGTTTTTGTCAAATGTTCACGATTGATGCGATAACTATCTTTTATTTTTTCAAGTTCGGATGTCGCATCGAAGGCGGAAATTGCAGCTATTTGTGAAAGTTCAGGTGCCGAAATATAGAGATTTTGAGATATCCTCTCGACCGACCTTACCGCATTTTCTGGCAACACCATCCAGCCAACACGCCATCCGGTCATACAGTAATATTTGGAAAACGAATTGATGACGGTGACATCGTCACTAAAAGATAATGCCGTCACGTCTGGAGCAGAAAAGTTCAGTCGATGATAAATTTCATCAGCAATCACTGTAATATTATGGTCGTGGCAAAATTCGATAATATTTTTCAACTCTTCCGGTTTAAGTGACGCACCGGTCGGATTACTCGGAGAGGCAAACAAAATACCTTTCAGTGGCGCACGTGATTGTGTTTCTTCAAGCATTTTTAAATCAGGAAGGCCGCTTCCACCGGTATCAATCTCTACGACCTCAAGTCCAAGTGCCTTCATGATATGGCGATAGGCCGGATAGCCCGGACGCGTTATTGCAACCCTGTCACCCACATCGAAAAATGCTAAAAAGGCAAGATTGAATGCCGCTGATGATCCGGTTGTAACAGCAACACGTTCCGGAGATACTGACAGTTTATGATGTTCTTCATAATAGGCAGCTATTTTTTCACGCAAAGCCGCCAAGCCAAGCGAATCGGTATAGCCGATATGACCATCTTTCAGTGCCCGCCCGGCTGCCTCTAATACCTGCGCCGGACAGGGCGCGGCCGGCTGACCGATTGCCATTGAAATAACCGGCTCACCCGCCTTCATTTTTTTATTGGCCGCCGCAAGCACGTCCATTGCAAAAAAAGGATCGACATTACTCCTTCTTGATAGACAAATCATGCTGGTCTCCACATAAAAAAACATATAAGTTCGAACAACGTGCCGTAGAAAAGCCTGAAAGGCGTGGCTAGAACAATAAAGACATCGTATCTATGCTCTGAGCACTCAGGGGATTATCTATGAAAATAGAGTTGCAAACTTCAAGACAAAAAGTCTGTTCATTTACAAAACGATCGATAGTTTTCTTTCTTCACTTCGGTTTGGCTATGTTATTGGTGTTTGCACCATCTATCGGTGTTGCGCAAGCCCAATCTCAATCGGTACCGATCATCCGCGACGCTGAAATCGAACAATTGCTTTATGATTACACAACACCGATTTTCAAAGCCGCCGGCATACGCAACAAAATACAAATCATCGTCGTAAACGATCAAAGCTTCAATGCTTTTGTCGACGGGCAGCGTATGTTTGTCAATATAGGTGCATTGATGCAGGCAGAGACACCGAATGAACTTATCGGTGTCATCGCCCACGAAACGGGTCACTTGGCAAATGGTCACCAACAACGTTTGCGCGAACAGATCAAACGCGCCCAGACAATGGCTGTTATCGGTATGCTGCTTGGTATCGGCGCCGGTGTAGCCGGTGCATCGACTGGCAACACATCTGCCGCCGGTGCGGGCGGTGGCATTGCTGCCGGTAGTAGCGAAATGGCTATGCGCACATTGCTTAACTATCAACGCAGTGAAGAAGCTGCTGCCGATAGAGCCGCCGTCAACTATCTGAATGCAACCGGTCAGTCTACAAAAGGAATGCTTGTTACTTTCGAACGTTTTTCCAATGCTCTTGCCCTCTCGGGAACGAAGGTTGACCCTTATAGAGTTAGCCACCCGCTTCCCCGTGAACGTATTGCAGCCTTGGAAACACTTGCAAAACAGAGCCCCTATTATGACAAAAAGGATTCCCCCGAATTACAGTTACGTCATGACATGGTACGGGCAAAGATAGCAGCCTATACTGATCACTTCACCGAGTTGCGCCGTATGTTTAAAGATAATCCGCGAGGACTTCCGGCGCGTTATGGAGAAGCTATATTGGCTGTTCAAAGTGGTTCGCCCAAAACAGCTGTCGAGAAAGTCAAAGATCTTATAAAAGATGAACCCAAAAATCCGTATTTTCAGGAACTGTTGGGGGACGCATTGATAAAGGCTAACGACCCTGCAGGAGCGGCGAGCGCTTACAAACGTTCCGCTGAAATCGACCCGCGTGGTTCTAGCCTTCTTAAGGTGAGCTATGGACATGCACTGCTTTTAACAAATGATCCTAAAAATGTCCCGACTGCGATAACCGAAATACGCAATGGCATCGCCAAGGAACCGGAATTTGCCGCCGGATATGGATATCTTGCACTTGCCTATGGCAGAAGCGGACAGGTTGCACTTGCCGATCTTGCAACTGCCGACATGCATTATTATAGCGGAAACCGCATGCAAGCCCGCATTTTTGCAACCCGCGCCAAGCAAAAACTAACACCCGGTTCAGCCGAGTGGTTGCGTGCACAAGATATTCTCAATACAACGCAACAAAAGAAATGATATCTACAGAAAGCCTCACGATGAAAATTTTTAAACCGTTTTTTAATAAAAATCATTCCATTTGCGCAGGCGCAATGGGGGCGATACTGTTGCTATCTCCGTTAAGTGAAACCGGTTTTGCTGCCTCTGGCAACAACACTACGCAAGCAGCCGAAATCAAAAGTGAGCTTCTCAATGATCAAAGTTTCATCAAAGCGGTGGGCGAGGCTTTAAACAAACAATCGTCGGACGATCATATCCGTGAAGTGGTCAAAGATTATCTCGTTAAAAATCCTGAAGTCATGATTGAAGTTCAGGAGGCACTCGCTAAAAAGCAAGCTCAAAAAGTAGCCGAAAACCAGACATCGACCATAGCGGCAATGAAAGACGAGATTTTTAACTCGCCAAACGATGCTGTGATTGGTAATCCCAAAGGCAAAGTATCGCTCGTTGAATTTTTTGATTATAATTGCGGCTATTGTAAAAAGTCTTACCCTGACATTCAGGCACTTTTAAAAAACAATCCGGATTTGCGAATTGTGCTTAAGGATTTTCCAATATTAGGACCCGATTCGGTAAAAGCACATATCGTTGCACGTGCGTTTTTAAAGTTAATGCCAATGAAATACCCTGCCTTTCACGCCGAAATGTTGACGAGCGAAGGTCGTGCGAATGAAGAAAAAGCAATGAAAGTTGCTGTAAAACTTGGCGCCGATGAACAAAAACTGCGTGAGGCCATGAATGATCAAAAGCTTCAGCAAGCTTTTGTAGAAAATGGTCAAATTGCTTATGCTCTCAATATCAACGGCACACCGTCTTATATTTTGGGTAACGAAGTTCTGGTCGGCGCAGTGGGTGAAAATATTTTGAAGCAAAAAATCGGACTTCTTGATAAATAGATTATATTGATTGTCTTGATCACTTCAAACTTTTGTCAAAGTTCTGCCTAGGTCAGGGAATTTGCACTTTCGCTTTTTCCCCAACATGCTTATAAGCGTTTTTGAGTTTTGAACTGTAATTAAAAATGTTACAGTTGAAATAGTTGGATTTTTAAAGCCGTCTTTGGTTTTGCCAGAGGATGGTTGTTGATTGAGCTTGAAAAGTTCCGATCCTGAATATTAGAACGGTCATGAAGATCGAGGAGTAAAAGAAAAAGATGGCTACAAAAACAACAAGTACCGTCAAAAACACAGGTGTAAATAAAGATCTCATCCGCGATCTCGCCGAAATACTCAATGATACAAACCTTTCGGATATTGAAGTCGAACAAGGGGATTTACGTATCCGCGTTTCCCGCCAGTTAAGTGGTGGCGTACCGGTGCAAACAACCTATGCACCTGCCGCTCCGGCAGCTGCTCCTGCTCCGGCCGAACCCAAAAAAGAAGATTTGACGAAAAACGCAGTTACCTCCCCCATGGTTGGTACTGCCTATCTCGCACCGGCTCCGGGAGCGCGCCCGTTCGTCGAAGTCGGACAACAGGTTTCCGAGGGGCAAACTCTTATAATTATTGAAGCAATGAAAACAATGAACCAGATATCTTCGCCGCGTGCAGGAACGGTCAAAGCTATTTTGGTTGAAGATGCGCAACCGGTTGAATTTGGTGAGCCGCTGGTCGTTGTTGAATAAGACAGGATCACGAAATGTTTCAGAAAATCCTGATAGCCAACCGTGGCGAAATTGCACTCAGAGTTCTGCGTGCATGTAAAGAGCTTGGTATTAAAACCGTCGCTGTTCATTCGACAGCCGATGCTGACGCCATGCATGTGAGGCTCGCTGATGAAAGCGTCTGCATTGGTCCGCCTCCTTCACGCGATTCCTATCTCAATATCCAGCAAATAGTTGCTGCTTGCGAGATTACCGGTGCAGATGCCATTCATCCTGGCTATGGGTTTCTTTCGGAAAACGCCAAATTTGCTGAAATTCTGGAAGCTCATTCGATTACTTTTATTGGCCCGACTGCCGCTCATATTCGTATTATGGGCGATAAAATCGAAGCCAAGAAAACAGCTAAACGTTTAGGCATTCCCGTGGTTCCCGGTTCCGAAGGCGGTGTTACAGATGACGACGAAGCCTATAAGGTTGCTGATAAAATCGGCTATCCTGTTATCATCAAAGCTTCTGCCGGCGGTGGCGGACGCGGTATGAAAGTAGCGCGCTCTCCAAAAGAGCTTTCAATTGCTCTTAGTACCGCGCGTAGCGAAGCTGCTGCTGCGTTCGGTGATGACGCTGTCTATATTGAAAAATATCTTGAGAAACCGCGTCACATCGAAGTTCAGGTTATGGGTGATGGCGCCGGAAATGCAATTCATCTCGGTGAACGGGATTGCTCTTTGCAGAGACGTAACCAGAAGGTTTGGGAAGAAGCCAATTCCACAGTGTTGGACGAACAAGCACGGCAGAAAATCGGCATGATTGTTGCCAACGCCTGTGCCGAATTAGGTTATCGCGGCGCCGGAACGATTGAATTCCTTTATGAAAACGGCGAATTCTATTTCATTGAAATGAATACCCGTCTTCAGGTCGAACATCCGGTAACTGAAGCCGTAACCGGCATTGACCTTGTTCACGAACAAATTCAAGTTGCAGCCGGCGAAGGGCTGTCGGCAAAACAAAGTGATATCCACTTTTCAGGCCATGCGATTGAATGTCGTATCAATGCCGAGGATCCGGTCAACTTCACCCCTTCCCCCGGATTGATTACCCATTTCCATACACCGGGTGGTCTGGGTGTGCGCGTTGATTCAGGCGTTTATTCCGGTTATCGGATACCGCCTTATTATGACAGCCTGATCGGCAAACTGATTGTTCATGGAAGAACGCGGCTTGAATGCATGATGCGGCTAAGGCGCGCTCTTGACGAGTTCGTTGTCGACGGTATCAAAACGACCCTCCCGCTTTTCCGTGATCTTATTGGCAATGAAGATATAGCCAAAGGAAATTATGACATCCACTGGCTGGAAAAATATCTTGCCGATAAAGCAGCATCGAATAGCTGATAGCTTTGTCTGAAAAAGAAAAAGATAAATTAACCCCTGCGTTACTGCTGAGCGCATATGCGCAGGGAATTTTTCCTATGTCGGATGATGCAGAAGATCCTGACATTTATTGGATACGTCCCGAACGGCGTGGAATTATTCCTTTGGACAATTTTCACATTCCGAAAAGTCTGAAGAAAACTATGAAGAAAAAGCCGTTCAACATCGTTATTGATTCCGATTTCGAAGGCGTTATTTCCGGCTGCGCCGAATCAAAGCCTGGACGTGAAACAACATGGATCAATCACCCCATTCGTAAAGCTTACGGAGAGTTATTCGACCTCGGTTTTTGCCATACAGTTGAAGCTTGGCAAAACGAAAAGCTTGTCGGCGGTTTATATGGTTTGGCTCTGGGGCAAGCCTTTTTCGGAGAAAGCATGTTCTCTCGCGTTACTGATGCTTCCAAGATATGTCTTGTGGCGCTTGTAGACCATTTAAAAAGCCATAACTTCATTCTTCTTGATACACAATTTACAACACCACATCTTGAGCATTTCGGCGCGATAGAAATTACGAGACAAGATTATGAAATGCGCCTGAAAAAAGCCCTATCCGGCCGCGCCGAGTTTTAAAATCTTTTTATTACCCCACAAATTGCTCGCTAACGATTCTCTGTCGAGATTTACGACAACATAGAACGTTGTCTCCATCGACGCCTTGATCTATTGTTTGGGGAAATTAAATGACGTTTCTTTTGAGATAATATATTCAATAATTTTTTGATTTTGCTGAACAAATCAATGGTGCCCCCAGAGAGACTCGAACTCCCGACCCCCTGATTACAAATCAGGTGCTCTACCAACTGAGCTATAAGGGCGCCGCATTGCAACTAGCATAAACTTTACCAAAGGCAAACAGAAAAATTGCCAAAACAACAATCTTTTTTATGTTACAAAATTTTTTAGAAAACACATATGATTTCAGCATTCATGATTATCAATTCTCTTGTCTGTAGACCTTCGTTGCTGCAGAAAAAATACGTCTCCCCTTACGGAATAGCAGATTTCTCAAATAAGTTTCTAACCCTCGAATATCGTTTATTAATAGGACTAAATCCCTTTTAATCTTTTAAGCCTTGCTGCCATAAATGCAAACCGATTGTGGTCATACAGGTTTGCCGCGTAATATTGTCCCTCCCCCGAAAGGAGATCACAATACAAAAGTGTTCTGACGCCGTTATAGCGTTCTACGAAGTCCAGCCTGTCGAGGTTCTCAATGAAGACACCTACCATGTCCATTACGTACAGGTATATATCAACACTGAGCGCGTCCATTTTGCTATAATTAAACTCGCGTATAAGCGGTTGAACGGTTATTCCTCGCCAATCTTTCGGGACTATATCACCTCAATTGCCAGACTTACCGGAATTTGGTCAGCCATTTAGCTTATTAACTAACAGGTTATCACCTCCGTTATATGGCTGCTGATTTCTATCTGTTGGTTCTCGTCTAATTTCCAACATGCGTATCACGAAAGTAATTTTCACCTTAAAATATCAATCTCGTGATACTACATTTTTTCGGCTGGAGCAGATTGAGTGTGTTTGGCTAAACTCCGGTGTTGGCACGAGCCGTAATCCAACATGATAAAGCGGATGATAAAGCGGATGAATGCGAGCGAGACCTGCAGCCGATAGATATCGTGTCCGCTTTTGCCGATACGACAACCGTGGAGTGACGCAAAAGGCCGCAACCACCGAGTGATGTTAAGTACCTTTCCTTACAATCTAACCTCGGCACTAACGTCAATATGCTTTCCAAAGTTGCTAAAAATATCATTTGGACTTACGCAAATCGGAAGCAAATCGGGAACATATCGAGACGATTCGCATACAAAGCAAAGCACTTATTGGCGCTTAAAAAACCGTTGTTGAGGCTCAAGCAATTTTCGATGGTGTCACATGGATATCGAGATAAATCCATTTTGAATAAAAGTTTTTGATAACCCCTATTTTTTCGGAGAACATCTGTTATAAGTCCTCCCCACAAGACGAAAAAGGGGATGTGTTTTGTACGTAAAAGATATCTTGAAAAGAGAAAATAATAATTTTGATCTCTTGAGAATAATCGCTGCATTATTAGTTATTTATGGTCATTCAAATGTATTTGTTACGAAGAAGACTCATGATTTTTTAAATCATTAATTTTTTATGATTATTCTGGAGGGGTTGCAGTAAAGGTATTCTTCTTTTTAAGTGGACTTTTTGTTACAAACAGTATTCTAGTAAAACGCAATCCTTTCGGGTTTGCTATTTCACGAATATTTCGTATTTTCCCTGCGTTAATTTTTGTTGTATTTTTAACTACATTCTTAATTGGATCAATATTTACAAATTTATCATTAGGAGAATACTACGCTAATCAAGAGACTTACTCATACTTTTATAAAAATGTTCTATTATTTTTGTCATATAGTTTGCCCGGTGTTTTTTCGAGCAATTTAAGCGCTGGTGTCAATGGGTCTTTATGGAGTCTACCTTATGAATTTTATTCATACGCATTATTACTTTGCTTATTTGTCTTCGGTATTTTTAAAAATCGTAAATTGGCAACATTAATAGGAATCGGAATTATTATTGATGCGTTTATGGGTAATAAGTTCATATTTACATGGATCCAACCTAACGACATCGATAGACAATTCTTATGCTTAAGTTTTGTATTCGGTTGTCTATTAGCTTTATGGAAAGATAAAGTGAAAATAAATATAGAACTTATTTTGGCTTCGTTCATCATATGTTATTTATTCAGGAATACTTCACTTACGCCTTACCTAATGTATATTTCAATTTTTTTAACATTAACATACTTGTTTACAAGAAATTTTATTGTTCATTTGAAACCTCGATATGATTTGTCATATGGCGTTTACCTATGGGGTTGGGTTATCCAGCAAATTTGGGTTTCTTTAATGCCAGGTCTGAGTTCATTAAAATTGACTGTACTTTCCTCTTTTTCCAGTGTTTTAGTTGGTTACCTTTCTTGGAAGATAGTTGAAAAACCGTTTATTAATTATGGGAAAAAACTTAGTAAGATATTTGATAATAAAGAGAACAACACTTTGTTATGATTGCTGAAGATTTAAGAGATAAGCTATTTTTAAAACTTCACTTAGGCGAAGTTTTTTATACATAAAGGAAAGATGGAAGAATACACACTTGGTCGATACACGACTATTAACAAAAAAGGATCAAGCTGGTGTATTGTGCAATAAAATGGCTTATATCTTTGCTATAACTTATCGTAAGACTGCCGAAACCATGAATTCTATGAATGAACGGGGTCGCAAAACATATTTTCGTTCAAAAGAATATTACCTAGTAAAAGTTATGAATTGTGATCCTCTTCATTCGATTGCATCGTAAGTATCAAAGAGTCATGAAAGTCAGTACAAATGGATAAAGATAAATTAATTGACGTTAAGCAAACGTTTGCTCTCTGGTGTGCATTAACTGCAGCTCGATCTTCTCCGAAATGTCGATTTTCAAATGACGAAGGTGCAAAGATTGCTAGGAACAACTTGCTTTTGAAGTTTAGGACTTTAGACGATTTACCTGACCCGATAAAATTTGATGATTGCCATAGAAAACTACGACAAAAAATATGTCTAAAGGCCGAAAATATCATAGAAGACAAAACGATGCATTTCACGCATGGCGTAGCTGCAAAATTTATAAACGTATATTTCAAGGCTATGTTCCTAAATGATGTTCCACCAGAATGCATCGTTCAAGAGATGAGAATAAACGCTTTGCATCCACCAATAGACAGGCGTTTATTGAAAACTTTAGCCAAGGAAAAAGTTGGCGGCCTTGAAAAATTTTGGCGGGAAAAAGCAAATAAAGGATGGTCCAATTTTTCATCTAACGATTATGAAGATGTTATACGACATATAAAATATGTAACCAAAGGTCGTTTATGGGAAATTGAAGAGTATTGGAAAATATTTGAAAAAAAAAGAAAATAACTAAGATGACAATAATTCAAAACGACGTTGTTTATAAACCATAAATGCAAAACGATGTTTCATAACGGCACATCTCAATGATGCTTCCCCTCTCGCGTCCGATGGCTTTGTGTATTAACCTCTGGTGTAAATCCGTAAGTAAAATATTTTTATCTGTTTTTTGTATTTTAAGAATATTGATCAATTGAATCGACACGACCACAGTGGGCGATACAACTGCAAAGTTGACGGTAGTAACTAATGCTTTCAAAGTTATTATACGCAAAATAGATCACCTATGCTTTAGTTTTTCTTGATTGTTCAATCGGAACGACCGACGTCAAACTTCGAACAAAAGATCATACAATCCATAGTCAGGATCGGCCATCTCTATTGATAAAAAACTACCGCGCTCAAATAACAACTAATGGGGCAAAACGCCCACACAACCACGACCAAGAAAGTCAACCTGGCCTGCAATACGCTGTAACGGAGACGTCAAAAAGTGGACCATTTATTTCCTGTATAATTTAAATACTGTGAAACAACCAACATAGAAGTTCGCGTCTTCAAGATAACAAAAGAGGCAAATATCTTTTCGAATAACTTTTAAAATCAAGAAGCATCAAATTTAAAATTGAATTAGAACCCAAGATCCAATGTAAAGCAGCCAATTCGATGACGTCAAATAAACTATCGTTGCTGTTTCATCACTTAACCCTTCTCGTATGCCAATTCATTATCTGTGCCAGTTCGAGAGTTAGCTGCCTAAAACAAAATAGATTGGATGCTGCAATGGAGTTCCGTTATATTTTTGTCCTTCATTGTCTATTGCGTAAGGAACAGCACACGTATCAAAATGATGGAATTTTTCTTTTTCGTTTGCAAAATAGCAACAAGGAACGTCGTAACTAAATTGATCGCTAGTCTCAAGTTTGGCGGGCAATCTAGCAGCATCATTCTCATAATCGACAGGTTTTGACAGTTTAGGCTCAACGGACGGATCATATTTCAAGCCTATTTCTTTAATAGTGATGGGTCTTAGTGATTTATTAACAACGGTTATGGTCGCAATATTTGCTTCAACATAAGATGACTGTATAAAATTAGCTTCAATATAGAGTTCTTTTTTATCTCGTTTCCTCATATGCCAAAAATTAAGGCTCGAAAGGACCGCACCATAAATGGCTAGAACCGTCGTTATTACACCCACTATATTATCCCAAAGCCAAGCCATTATTCACTCCTCAAATGGTTAACCAGCTTAGATTGTAATCGTTATGTTGAAACGTCTATCCGAACAAGAATAGCTCGAACAATTAATTCAGCAATATGAACCGGCTATTCGCAAGGCATTTCTGGAAGCCATTGAGACAATACATTTTGATGCGGTGATTGAAGAGATCACTGAACGCTTACAAAAAGCCAATGTTACAGGTAAGGTGAATGCAATACCAGTCTATAACACGGCATTTAATCCGATAGCAGAATCCATTAGAGCAACATTCAATGCCGGTGGAATAGCAGCTTTATCAAAATTACTATGGCTTAAAAGCCCTTCCGGACATAAGGTTGTGGTTCGGATTTGATGCGAAAAACACACGACTGAATAAGTATGAAGTCTCACGGTTAAAGCTTCGTGGCGACACAGTTGACAGAACCGAAGAATCGGAAAGCTTGCATGATCCACCGCAAGACGTATTGGAACAGTCACTCGACAATATATTCTATATCGATCAGAATGTTCAACGGCAATGAAAAATATCCGGTAATCGTGCAAATGATTGTCGTGTCGCTATGAATGGACAGATTATAAAACGGCAACAGATGCTATTCATTACGCAAGATGGATATAAGATGGAAATATCCATACGATCGTAGCTCTGGAGTACCGGAGAACGGAACAATAACTTATCAATGCATCCAAGCGGTTCGGCCCGATTATAACAAAGCTATAGACAAGGGTTACGTACTGTATTTGGATTCGCACTACTTTTATTGCCTTTGACATCGTTGCCAACTCTACTCAGTGCATTTGTTATGCAACATTCCTTTAACGCTCAGATAGAACAATAACTTTGGAAATCTCAAGCTTCAAATGCTAACAACATTTCGAGACTGTGAGGGCAATATACATGTATAGCGGATGATAGGCGTTATTTATGTACTAGCCCAACGGTTAAGCTTAAGCCCTCCGCCCCTTTGAGATCAAATAACGTTCCGTCTAGAAGTGCAACAAGGAACAGACAGCATATAGATACCCAGCCACTAACCACTGCAGCCTCAAAAATCGGGCAAACAATCTATGCATCATACACGGCAGCAACTGCACTTCCTAACGCATTGGTTCGCCAAACGCTTGGACGCTTTCAAAAGAGCTGTTCTATTTTTCAGTCAATTTCCACGGTGCGGCTTCATTATGTTGCCAAATACCACTCTTGTTTGATTGTGCCTGTTTTTCTGAAACGCCGTAAAAACCATTGGAATATTTCGGCCAATCGATCGCATAGCCGTTGCGAACCATCCAGCCTGCTATGTCATCCCCAGTTGAGGTATAGCAAATTGCAATCGTATTGCCTGAATTATCATTGCCACGCGGTTCGCAGCGCACAGGTTGCAATTCTGTCAACCATTGCGAAAGTGCAGATGCGGCTTCTTTTCCACAATCATAACCGGCATCCTGACCATTTTTACATGTCTGGTTAAGTTCCGGAGCATCTACTCCCCACAATTTTATACGTTGATTTTGAATTTCGAGTGTTTCCCCATCAATAACTTGGATAGCTCCGATTATTGCAGTACGGCTTTCAGCCAAGGCAGGCAATGACAAAATACACAACAGAAATGAAATAAAAAAGCGCATCGTTCACACCATACTATCTTTCGAGAGCTGTCGGAGTTTAAACATTTCTCGCATTATTTCAAAGAACAAATTCGCGCCAAAATAGATTCCATAACGCAACATTATTTTGTCTTGAGAAAACGCTATGCAAACATGCACGAAAATTCCATTGCACCGCGGCATTCAACCGAGTCGTCGTCCCTTTAAGCCAGAGACAGGCTTTTTTCGATTTATTCCCAAGAAAAACATTCGGAAAGAAGATTGAGGTTTTCAACGTTTTCCAAATACCTCTATTTTCCACACGAAACGCAGCAAAAATTCACATTAAGATTTTACATATAAAAATGGCCCAACACCTATCATGAATTGGGCCATTGGATTCAGGAATAGAAAATCAAGCTTTAATAAACAATTGCAAAATGGATTGAACCGATTGCACCGGCAAAAATTTGTTTACCATCTTGAGCCACCTGTTGAACAGCTTTCTGGTCAATAGCATTGCGATCCCACATTGTACCGCCAATGCTTCCCTGCTTCCAGTCAACCGGTTTACCAAGAAGATTTTCAGAATCCTTCTGGTTATAGATCTTTGCCGTATCATTTTGCAGTGCTTTGAACAAAGCATCATCGCCATTTGGAAGACCACCAAGCTGGGCAGTGGATTTGACAAGATCTTTCAGTTTGTCGTCACTGATTTCAGGCGGCGTAAATACCTGAAAACTGCCAGTCGGAACACCCTCGAACCCGGCATATTTAGCCGCATCGGCGTCGTTCAAAGTGCCGGTAAAATATTGCGGATTGGTCATGTTCGTATTGACTTGCTGACTGATAATGCCGGATGCATTAATCCCCTTTTCAACAAGTTCCTGTATACGTGACAAAGCATCGGAAATACGTGGCGACATTACATTACGATCATCGACACGCACGGTTTGTGTGGCGTTGTTCTGCGATTGGACAATTTCTTGTATGTTCTGGGCTGCACGTAGTCCCGGAACATCAAAACCATGATTGACCAAATTCATATCAGTTGATGTGATCGATACCATTTTCGCCTCCGATATAATGCCAGACTTTTGGCACTATTCTCTGTGAACAATATAGTTCAATTAGCGGCCGGATGCAAATAATGCAGCGCAAGCAAGCTTGCTATTTAGAGTTAATAGTCGCGTTGAATAGAAAATTCATCATTTTTCCGGCAATTTTACAAAAACAATTCTGATTGAACAGCTTTGATCTACAATTATTCCGGTTTTCAGCGGTAGTGAACTGCTCGAAAATGACTGGCAATCAAATAAAACCATTGGCAACCGAATGGACATCATCCACTTTGCTTTTGAGACCGGCCGTCATTTTGCGACCTTTCCTATAGGTTGCTGTTGCCCGAGCGTGAAACGACTGACATCCGTTTTACCAACAGACAATGATTGCAATGGTAATTCCATTTCTCCGGTCCAACTATTTTAGGACATAAATAACAATTCCGACGAGCTCGCACAGATTCTGCTGTCTTCAATTTTACTTTGCTTTTCCGATCGATTGTTTTGGGGTAGAGTGTAAAAAGTCTTGATACTACTGCCGCTAAGACCAGAAAAAACTCAACAGTGCGAGGAAATTTTCGATGAAACTTTACTATTATGACCATTGCCCGTTTTGTACCCGCGCCAAAATGGTGGCCGGATATAAACGTGTTCGTGTCGAATATGTTGTTTTGCTTAACGATGATTCCGACACATGCATGCGGCTCGTTCACAAGAAACAGGTGCCGATTTTGGAATTCGACGATGGGACTGCTATGGTTGAAAGCCTCGATATTGCCCATAAGTTCGATGAAATCGGTCAAAAAAATCAGGTTATATCACCAGCAAGCGACCATCAGAAAGTAGTAACCGACGAGCTTTCGGCGATATCAGCCGATATCAATGCATTGCTTTATCCGCGAAATGTAAAAGCGTCACTTCCGGAATTTGCTACAAAATCAGCCATTGATTATTTTCAGGCAAAAAAAGAAAAATCACTTGGCAAATCATTCGATCAGGCAATGAGCGAAACTGCCGATCACAAAAAGAAGGTTGAAGACAAACTTGTTACCTTATCTTTCCATCCCGATAATAAAAATCAGCGCCTGAGCTGGGATGATGTTATGATATTTCCGACATTGCGCAATCTGACGATTGTGAAAGATATCAAAATGCCACAAATCATCGAGGAATATGTCAAACATATTTCTACTCTAACAGGCATCGAACTTTATTACGATCGCGCTTTATAAAATTCGCCGGTTTATCAAAATGCAGATTTTACCCTATATCGTGCCAATCGGCTTATTGTTGTTATCGAACATTTTCATGACCTTTGCCTGGTACGGGCATCTGAAATTCACCAACAAGCCATTAATGCTCGTCATCATCGTAAGTTGGGGAATTGCATTTTTTGAATATTGCCTTGCTGTTCCCGCAAACCGCTTGGGACATACTGTATATAGCGCCGCGCAGCTTAAAACGATTCAGGAAGTGATCACGCTTCTGATATTTTCCGGTTTTTCTATCCTTTATCTTGGTGAAAAACTCACTGTTAATCACTTTGTCGGCTTTGCTCTTATCGTTAGCGGAGCCTACTTCATCTTCAAAGGTCCGTTATAATCACGGTTTAGGGCTTTCCAGTTTACGACTGCCAATGTTATAACGGCAAAAATATTAAAACTACGGAAGAGGAATATCTAATGGCAAAGATCAAGGTCGCAAATCCGGTCGTCGAACTCGACGGCGATGAGATGACACGCATTATTTGGCAATATATCAAGGAAAAATTGATCCATCCCTATCTCGATGTAGATCTGAAATATTATGATCTTTCGATAGAAAATCGTGATGCGACCAACGATCAGGTAACAACCGACGCTGCAAATGCTATCAAGAAATATGGCGTTGGCGTTAAATGCGCGACAATCACGCCGGATGAAGCACGCGTCAAAGAATTCAATCTGAAAAAAATGTGGAAGTCACCGAATGGTACAATTCGTAACATTCTTGGTGGCGTTATCTTCCGTGAACCAATTATTTGTAAAAATGTTCCTCGACTTGTCCCACACTGGACAAAACCGATCATTATCGGCCGTCATGCTTTTGGTGACCAATATAAAGCAACAGATTTCAAATTTCCCGGCAAAGGCAAACTGACAATTAAATTTGTCGGTGAAGACGGAACAGTTATCGAGCATGATGTTTATGATGCACCCGGTGCCGGTGTTGCATTAGCCATGTATAACCTTGACGCATCAATTCGCGATTTTGCCCGTGCGTCGTTCAATTATGGTTTGCAACGCAAAGTTCCGGTCTATCTGTCGACAAAAAATACCATTTTGAAGGCCTATGATGGCCGTTTCAAAGATATCTTTCAGGAAGTTTTCGATAAAGAATTCAAGTCTGAATTTGATAAATACCATCTCACTTACGAGCATCGTCTGATTGATGATATGGTGGCCTCGTCACTTAAATGGTCCGGAGGATATGTCTGGGCATGTAAGAATTATGACGGTGATGTCCAATCCGACACAGTGGCTCAAGGTTTCGGCTCTTTGGGGCTCATGACATCGGTTCTTATGACGCCGGATGGCAAAACGGTTGAAGCCGAGGCAGCACATGGAACAGTAACCCGCCACTATCGCCAGTACCAGCGCGGCGAAGAAACATCGACCAACTCGATTGCTTCGATCTTCGCTTGGACTCGCGGTTTGGCTCACCGTGCAAAGCTCGACAACAATGACCAGTTGAAGCACTTTGCCGATACACTTGAAAAAGTATGTGTCGACACGGTTGAATCCGGTTTCATGACCAAGGATCTTGCCCTTCTCATCGGACCGAACCAGAAGTGGCTTTCAACAACCGGTTTCCTTGACAAGATTGCGGAAAATCTTGCCAAAGCACTTGCTTGAACGTTTCAAATTTGAAAAGCCGAAAGCCCCGTTTCAAACGGGGCTTTTTCTTTTGGCGGGAACAAAAATTGCTGATCAAAGTTTCGTTCCTTGGCTCCATGGTCTTATGAGGTTATTTAGAAGGCCGACACTGATTCTAATAAAAACATAGGGATAACAATGAATGAACAAGGCTGGTCAACACTTCTTTCAGGTAGAAATGGTGTCCGCTCTGTAACACTTGCAGGCGGGGTTGCTCTGCATGCGGTCAATGTCTATATTGTTGTCACTATTCTCCCTTCCCTTGTTGCCGATATTCACGGTGAACAATATTATTCGTGGGCAGCAACAATTTTTGTAACAGCATCGCTTATCGGTGCGTCGCTCGCAGCAAAATTGCTAGCCCGTTTCGGACCGAAAACAGCTTACGTTCTTTCGGCACTCCTCTTTGCCTTTGGCACCCTTATCTGTAGTGTCGCTCCGACTATGGCGGCATTCCTGTTTGGTCGGCTCATTCAAGGTTTCGGCGGCGGATTTTTGTTGTCACTGTCCTATTCCATGGTCAGAATTGTATTCGACCCTGCCTTATGGCCACGTGCCATGGGGCTCATTTCCGGCATGTGGGGCATTTCAACATTACTTGGCCCCGCCATTGGCGGCATTTTTGCCGAATACAGCACTTGGCGCGCTTCATTCTGGACAGTTGGTATTCTGGCACTTTTATTTTCCGGCGTTGCACTTAAAGTTTTGCCTGCCTCGGCAAAACTTAAGAATGCTTCGGAACGGCTTCCTGTTATCCAACTTGCTGTTTTGACCGTTATGGTTCTTGCCATTTCCGCAAGCAGTGCGGTTGCCGACAACAACATTAAAATTGCCGGTATTATTATCGGTGCTATCCTGCTTTTAGTTCTTGGGACTATCGATAATCATTCTGAAAACAAAATGCTTCCCGAAGGTTCATTTTCTATTCAATCGATATTCCTGCCGCTTTACGGCCTGATGGTTATTATTTCGGTCGCCGTAAACGGTGCGGAGCTTTATCTTCCCCTGTTTCTTCAGGAACTTCACGGGCGTGGACCACTTGTTGCAGGCTATATTGCCGCGCTTATGAGCATCGGCTGGACTTGTGGTTCATTGCCAAGTGCCGGAGCCTCTCCGAAAATTGTGCGCAAAATCATCATTCTCGCGCCCGTGATTGATATGCTTGGAATGGCAACTTTGTTTTATTTCATCCCCTCCGAAATGCAATCATCGGGATTTCTGATTTCGATTTGTATTGCCCTTTTCCTGATCGGTGTCGGGGCTGGAACATCGTGGCCGCATTTGCTTACCCGCGTATTACAATGTGCTTCCGATAAAGACGCCACGCGTGCCAGTGCATCTCTCACAACAATCCAATTGTTTTCAACGGCTTTAAGCGCAGCACTCGCCGGAAGCATTACCAATCTTGCCGGATTATTTGATCCGGGTGGTGTCAGCGGTATGATTGCGGCTTCCAAAGTGCTGTTTATCTTTCTGATTATTATATTGCTACTTGCTGTACCGCTCGCCTTTATTATTTCGCGCGATATGTTCAACCGTCCCGATGGAAAACATTCAAACAACCAAAACGATCAGAAACAGCACCAGAATAATTAAAAATAACACATCCATCAAACGCTTGAAGAGCCGGATAGCACGATAAATATCGGCGGGACCGGCCATTGTCCCGCTATCATTCTGGAAAGGTTCATCAACGGCTTTGCCTGAATAGATTCTCGGTCCCAAAAGCTTGACATCAAGGGCGCCTGCAAAGGCGCATTCGGGAAAACCGGCATTGGGCGAATGATGGTGCCTCGCATCTTTTTTCACCACTTCGAGTGCTTTTGCTGCAGCTTTCCAATTGATAAAAAGTCCGGATGTCAGGATAACGATAAACGCTGTCACTCTTGCCGGTATAAAATTGACAACATCGTCAAGTCGTGCCGAAGCCCAGCCGAAATCCTTGAAGCGCTCATTTTCATAACCGATCATCGAGTCGGCAGTGTTCACCAATTTGTAACAAAAAAGGCCGGGAAGACCGAGGATAAGAAACCAGAATACAGGTGCCACAACGCCATCAGAGCTATTTTCGGCGAGGCTTTCGATAGCTGCACGGCAAATTGCACTTTCATCGAGATTTTTTGTTTCCCGCCCGACAATGAGTGAAACGGCGCTTCTCGCTTCGGCAAGCGAACCTTGTTTAAATGCTTGTTCCACTTTACCAACGTGATCGACAAGGCTTTTTTGCGCAATGAAGATGGAGGCTACCAGCGCTTCAATGATTACTCCAGCACCCCCTAATCCTAGCAGAAGCTTATGAATAAAAAGGCCAACAACAAAGCTTGCCAGCAATAGGATAAGAATGGCAATAATGCCGAACCATTTCCTGCGGCGGGGAGACATCGACTTTCTGTTAAATCGCGTTTCAAACCACTTTATCCCTGCCCCGAATGCCGCTACCGGATGAGGAACTTTACGCCATATCCAATCGGGATCGCCGATTGACCGATCAATCAGGAGCGCCAATAAAAGGACAAAACAAAGACGCCCCACCGGTATCACACCTGTTTTGATGCTTTGGCCTGATCACGCTTATCGACGTACCACGACGCTGCAAAGATCAACACGCCGCAAAAGGTAAGGCATCCGCCCAAAATCGCCGTATCCTGATAACCGAAACCTAGCCGCAAGATTTCTGCACCCGATTCAGCACCCAAAGCATTGGCGACATTATAGGCCGATTGCATCAGTGCTCCTGCAAGTGTCTGGGCATTGGCTGCGACATCCATCACGCGTGCCTGAACTGACGGCATACTGGCAAATGATGTACCGATGAGAAAACAGCCGATGGCAGCCGTGATACCAGAATGACAGAGGAAGAAAAACAGAAAGAATGTAATTGTGCTCCACAGCATTGCATAAAATATCATCTTCATCGGACCAATTTTTACCGCTATTTTTGGTCCGAAAATGTTGCCTGTTACCATGCCAAGACCGATAAGCGGCATGATAAATGGTACCCAGGCAATTGAAACACCGGAAACGACAGTCAAAGTCGATTTGATGTAGCTGAAGACAGCAAAGAGGCCGGCTGTGCCAATCGCTACCATTGCCAACATGAACCAGACCTGCTTTTCTTTTAAAGCGCTAAGCTCGGTAAGGGGACTTGTCCCCAATGCGGTCGGCAAACTGGGTAGAAAGAAAAACACCAAAATTGCACAAAGAGCACCGATGCTACCAACCAGCACAAAAGCCATTTGCCATCCAAGTTGCTGACCAAGCCAGGTTGCAAAAGGTGCGCCGACAACTGTCGCAATTGTCAACCCCAGCATCACCGCCCCGATCGCCTTGGGACGATTTTTCATCTCCACCATGGAAGAAGCGGCAATAGAGGCAACACCGAAATAGATGCCATGCGGCAAACCGCTCATAAATCGCAAGCCGACCAGCGCGTGAAAGCTCGTCACACAGGCACTGGCAATATTGGCAAAGGCATAAAACAGCATCAAAGCAATCAGAACATATTTCCGTGGAAATTTTGCAGTTGCTACAGCCAGAACCGGTGCACCGACAACAACCCCCATCGCATAGGCTGAAATATACTGACCCGCAGTCGGTATATCGACACCCGAACTTTTGGCCATTTCCGGTTGCAACCCCATTGAAACAAATTCTGATGTACCAATTGCAAAGGCACCGACAGCAAGAGCAAGTATGCTGATACGGCGTGTTCTTGCGTTAACTGCGGAAGCAACATTGAGCTTATCAATTTCATATTTCATAATTAACGGACGAATCCCTTAATGCGATTGTTTCAAATATCCGGTTTGCCATTTCACATCACATTGGTGCAAGAAAATATCTTCCAAATTCAATGTGTTCACGGCAGTTTGTTTCCAGCATCATCGCCTCTCCTCATCTTCTGATAAAAAGTCGCAATGACAGAGTTTTTAGTAAATTTACTCGAAAACACATCAAACAGTTACGCCGCATTTTCTTTACGCGTGTAGGATATTTTTTCAACCTTCAATATCTATCAAATGAATAAAAGAGCCGGCAACATTGTTTATTCTCATTCCGCTTGTACCTACAGAATTGTCAAGTGCATCATAGGCTTTAAAAAGTGGTTTATCGACTTTTTCATCTATAATGGAGGCATAATGGAATTCATGGCCCCGAAAGCGGTTTTTTCCGAAAAACTCTCCTTCCGGAACCAATCGGCGATAGCCTAAATGCAGTTTCTTCTGTTTGAAGCTGGTATTGAGAGGCAACAAACCAAGCATCGGGTGTTTAATCCCTTCGCTATCTTCCAATGTTTCCGCCAAAGTCATATAACCACCGCATTCGCCATAAACGGTTTTTCCGGCTTTTGCTATATCAATCATCGTTTTTTTGAATTTGTCGGCTGTAGCCAGTTTTCCGGCAAAAAGTTCCGGATAACCACCACATAAATAAACACTATCACAATCCTTATCCGGCACTTCATTCGCCAAAGGCGAAAAGAATGTGATTTCGGCACCGGCTTTTCTCCAGCCATCAAGCAGGTGTGGATAAGAAAAGCGGAAAGCATCATCACGGCTCACCGCAATGCGTTGTCCAAGTGGCGGGATATAATCAATCGTCGCACTAGCAACATTCACACGATTTGAAGTCGATAATGCGATCATCTCATCAAGATCAACGCTTTCCTTTATGATTTCTGCCGCTTTTCCGATAAAACCATAAAGGTCGGTTCGTTCGGAAGCCTGAACAAGTCCCAAATGACGTGAGGGGAGTGTCAGCGCGTTGTTTCTGTAGACAGCGCCAACCACCGGAATATCAAGCGGTCGCAAGGCTGCGCGAAGCATGGCTTCGTGTCGAGGACTTCCAATTTTATTCAGTATAATTCCGGCAAAACGCAATCCCGGCATAAATTCAGCAAAACCTTTGACAAGTGCTGCTACCGAATGTGATTGGCTTGTCACATCAACGACAAAAAATACCGGCAAATCCAACAAACGGGCAAGTTCGGCAGACGACCCCTTGCCGTTAATGGCGCCATCATAAAGCCCCATCATGCCTTCGACAACAAAAAACTTCTGCTCCGAAGTGTCGGTAAAATTGATATTTCTTATGAGCGCGTCGCGCATTGCCCAACAATCGAGATTGTAACTATCCTCGCCTGTTGCCGCTTTATGAAATGCCGGATCAATAAAGTCGGGCCCCGCTTTTCGGGGAGCAACGGCTAACCCCATTTCTTTCAGGGCTCGCATCAATGCCAGAGTGATAACAGTTTTACCGGCTCCCGAATTGGCAGCGCTCACCATAAAGCCATTCATAATGATCTGTTATCCAATTCGTCTCTAACAATTTCCGGCGAGAGTTTACCAGCAAGCGAAACAACTTTACCAACGACAACAATTGTCGGTGGTTCGATATTATGCTCTTTGATTGTTTGTTTTATATGGCCGAGTTCGGTTTTATAAATCCGCTGATTGGAGGTGGTCGCATGGGTGATGAACATGACCGGTTCGTCATTCTTGCGACCCCCTTTGATAAGGTCATCGGCAATTTCATCAATGTGTTTCATCGCCATATAAAACACGAGAACCGGCGCAGCGCGGGAAATTGCTTTCCAGTCAAAAGACTTCGGCACTGTTCCGTCAGCATCATGACCGGTTAAAAACAATACACTATGATTGACCGAACGATGCGTTACCGGAACACCTGCATAGGCAGGCCCTGCTATTCCTGCTGTTATTCCGGGAAAAACGCGAAAGGGAATATGCGCCTCTATCAAGGCAAGCGCTTCTTCACCACCACGCCCGAAAACAAAAGGATCGCCGCCTTTCAAACGCAAAACCCGTTTGCCTTCTCTGGCAAGGCAAATCATGCGGTCGGTGATTTCCTGCTGTTTAAGCGAGGGTTTGCCACCGCGTTTACCGGCAAATTCTAAAATTGCGCCTTGTTTTGCAAGCTTGAGGCACGAATGATCGACCAGCGCATCATAAAGGATGTGGTCTGCCTGTTTAAGTGCATTGACACAATGGAGTGTGAGAAGTCCGGGGTCACCTGGCCCCGCGCCCACCAACCACACATGCCCGGCAATGAACTGTGGCAATTTGAATGGCAAATCTGCCGTCATTTCGGGTCCTTTTGATGGTAAAATCTATAGAAATCAAGAATCAATGCATTATATGTGTTATCTATTGTGCAGTTTCCAACCACTGTAAACGTTTAATTTTCAAGAAATATTGTCAAAATGGCAGACTTGCAAAGCACATTGAAACGCAAACCGGAAGGTCCCCTTCGCTTGGGCTGGACAACAGGCGCCTGCGCTACCGCTGCAACCAAGGCAGCGCTTACTGCTCTCATTACCGGTGCTTTTCCCGATCCCGTGGAGATAAGATTGCCAAGGGGGCAAATGCCGCAATTTGCGCTTACGCTCAAAAGTCTTGGAGAAAATCAGGCGACAGCGGGAATTATCAAAGATGCAGGTGATGATCCCGATGTAACAGACAAGGCGACGATTATCGCAACTGTCACCCCAGCCCCTCCAAATAGCGGAATTATATTCAAAGCCGGAAAAGGTGTTGGAACTGTTACAAGACCGGGTTTGCCACTTGATGTCGGAGAAGCGGCCATCAACCCCGTTCCGCGCCGGATGATGAGCGAGGTTTGCAAGGAAATTTGTGACAAATATTCTTTTCCGCAAGATCTCGTCATTACAATTTCGGTACCGGATGGAGAAAATATCGCGCTCAAAACATGGAATCCGCGCCTTGGCATTCTGGGCGGCATTTCGATTCTCGGTACAACCGGTATTGTTCACCCGTTCTCATGCTCGGCATGGATTCATTCTATTCATAGCGGTATTGATGTCGCTCGTGCAGAAGGGGCAAGCCATGTTCTTGGTGCAACCGGCGCAACTTCGGAAGATGCGGCACAGGCAATCTATCACCTTCCCGACTATGCCATATTGGATATGGGGGACTTTGTCGGTGCCGTGTTGAAATATTTGCGGCACCACCCGATTGATAAACTGACAATTGCAGGCGGTTTTGCAAAACTCACAAAACTCGCGCAAGGCGAAATGGACCTTCATTCTTCCCGCTCCCAAGTCGACAAGACATATTTGTGGAATGTTGCAAAGAATGCAGGCTTAAACCAATCTTTCAAGAACTTCATCGAAAATGCGAACACTGCGAAAGAAGTGCTTGATATTGCTACAAAAGAAGGAATTGATATTGCTACCCCTATTGCGCTTCAGGCAAAACATATTGCTGAAGAAACATTAAGGGATGCGCCGGTATCGGTCGAAATCATTGTGACCGACAGGAAGGGAAATATTCTTGCGAGAAGGTAGGACAGTTTTATTATTGGGTGGCACCAGCGAAGCCTATGCTCTCGCAGAAAAATTTGCCGAAAAGGACTATCCTGTTCTTTCGTCTCTCGCTGGCCGCACATCGCATCCGAAAATTCCCGCGGGGCGATACCGCATTGGCGGGTTTGGCGGCATTGACGGGCTTATCAATACAATCAAAAAGGAAAATATAGGGCTTATTGTTGACGCAACCCATCCTTTCGCTGAAACCATGACCGATCATGCCTGGCGGGCAGCGCGCTCGGAAAAAATCGACTATATCCGGTTCGAGCGTCCGCTCTGGCAAGCGGCGAAAGAAGACAAGTGGCTGACGGTGAATAATATTGCGGAAGCCATCGCTGCTATTCCTTTAAATAGCCGCTGCTTCCTTGCGATAGGGCGCCAGCACGTCAATGAATTTCTGGTGCGCAAAGATGTTTCATTTGTCGCGCGTATGGTCGAGAAGCCGGAAAATTTTGTTTCCGAAGCCAATATAGAAATTGTGCTTGGTAAACCGGAAAATGAAAAAGATGAACATGACTTTCTCGTCAAACATCATTTTGATTGTCTCGTGTGCAGAAATTCCGGCGGTACCGCCTCTTTTCCCAAGTTGGAGGCTGCTCGCAAACTCGGCCTTCCGGTGATTATGATTACCAGAAGGCCCCTGCCCGATGTCGTCACATTGAACACGGAAAAAGATGTTATCGACGTGGTGCGGACATTTTGCCAAGCGGACCGTGCGGAAAAGCATAAAGAGACGAACGGCTAAGCTTTTCCGGCCGCAGTGCTTTCCCGACAAAGATGATCGCGGTTTTTTCTATTTTTTCTTGCGCTATCTTTTCATGAATATTAGCAAGCGTGCCTGAAATGATTTTTTCGTCCGGCCAGCTTACGTGATAGGCAACAATGACGGGGCAATCGGACCCGTAAATCGGCAATAATTCTTTCTGGATTGCAGCAATATTTTTTGCCGAAAGATGGATTGCCATTGTCGCTTTTGCTTGTCCGAGATTTGACAATGTCTCGAGTTCCGGCATTGGTGAAGAATTGACCGATGTCCGTGTCAAAATGACCGATTGGTTTAGCTTTGGAAGTGTCAATTCCTGCTTCATGGCTGCCGCTGCCGCCGCGTAGGAAGCAACCCCAGGTACCACCTCGTAATTGATCGCAAGCTTGTCGAGCGCTGCCATCTGTTCGGCTATTGCACTATAGATAGAAGGGTCGCCGGAATGAAGCCTTGCAACATCCTTCCCCTCTTTTTCCGCTTTGACAAACTCTTCGACGATAGCATCAAGATCAAGATGACCGGTATTGACGCGCCGTGCTTTATAAGGAATTTCGGCAATCAATTCTTCCGAAAGAAGCGAGCCGGCATAAAGGCAGACCGGACAACGTTTTATGAGATTGAGCCCGCGCAGTGTAATGAGATCATATGCCCCCGGACCTGCGCCAATAAAATATACTGTCATTCTTCCTTCCGTCCTGCCACAGCAATGGTAAGACCACCGATTTTTGTCTTTTCAACGAGCAAAATACCACCTTTACCTGAAGCAGCCAAAGCGGCGGCTTCTGCAACGCCATGGCAGCCCGTATGTTGAAAAACAATATCGGAAGGGTTCTTCAGAAAGCAAGTCATTGTCTCCAACTCTTCCGATGAAAATGTAACGAGAGGAACAGCAAGACGTTTCAAAGCGCTTAAAATAAGACGATTGGATTGTTTACCGTCAAGAGTTGACAAAGCCACAATATTCCATTTTTCGAGAGTTTCGAGAGCTTCTTCCATGTCACCCATTGTGGCAAATGATGAAATGCCTATGCCCACAAAAACCGGCATAGAGCTTCTGTTAACCATATCCGGTTTTGCCTTCAAGCGCGTTCTTTGACGGTGTTATAAATCCGCTCCACCTCTTGTGAAGGGACACCGAGGATGGCTGCTATCCGATGAATGAGCGCAACTTCATCAGCATCGACATGATTATCGGCAGCAGCAATTGTCATCAAATTTTCGATAAGCGCAATACGCCGATCCGGTGCCAATTCACCAAAGAGAGCCGCAGCCTGACCGGTTGTGGTTTCATAGCCATAATCATAAAGATATTTGATGACATCCGGCAAAGCATCGGGAGATACGCCAAATTGTTGTTCGGCAATTTTTGAAAAAGCGGCTGTTTCGCTTGGTGTATGTTTGCCGTCGGCAAAGCCTAAATGGATGAGCAAGAGAAGCTCGGCCGCTGTTGCCGGATTTTCGGCCACTTTACGAACCGAATTATGACGGGAAAAATAATTTGCGATGCTGTCAAACATGCGAAACTCCGCTTCTTGCCACGTTAGAAGAGCTGAACTAAAAGTAGAGCTTGCCAATATTGCACAAAAAACACAAGTGCATGAATGCAACGTTTGACGTTTCTTTATCTAAATTATTCTATTATTCCTTATTCTATTCTTTTCAGGTAATATTCGCCAATGCTGGAATTCCTTGTTGACCCGACTGTTCTGATTTTGATTTTTGCCGGTTTGCTTGCCGGTTTTATAGATTCGATTGCCGGTGGCGGTGGCCTTATCACCATCCCTGCCCTGATGCTTTCAGGCCTTCCGCCAGTCGAAACATTGGGTACAAACAAGTTGCAGGGTCTTTTCGGGTCATTTTCTGCAATGGTGGCCTATGCCCGTGGTGGTCAAGTCAATATAAGGAAACAAATCCTTCAGGCCGCCATGGCCTTTATCGGAAGCATTATCGGCGCATTGGTTGCAACCCTTATTCCCGTCAAATTATTTCAAGCATTTCTGCCCGTTCTGCTCATTGTTGTAGCCTGTTATTTCGCGTTAAAGCCGAACCTCAACGACATCGATAAACAGGAGCGGATGAGACCAATCATCTTTTCGCTGACTATGGCGCCACTTGTCGGCTTTTACGACGGCATATTCGGTCCGGGTGCCGGATCTTTCTATATGCTGGCCTTTGTTTCGCTCTCGGGATTTGGAATTCTCAAAGCGACAGCCCATACGAAACTGTTGAACTTTTCATCCAATCTCGGCGGTTTTTTAACCTTTGCTGTCATGGGCTCGATCAATGTAAAAATCGGCATTGCTATGGGAATTGCCCAATTCATCGGTGCGCAAATGGGGGCCCGCGTTGCCATGAAAACCGGTGCCAAGCTCATAAAACCGCTATTGGTCATTGTATGCGTTATTCTTGCCTATAAACTCTTACAAGCCCATGACAATCCGTTGCGGCAATGGCTGAACCTTTGAGTGATAAAAGCCCGTCACTCAAAATACTATCATAGAGCTTTAAAAAAACCAGTTCACATAAAGCTGCCGAAGCGGTTTTAGAGACAAAACAATTATGCTCTTCTAAAATTTTAATGCCAGTAAAATAACACCTGCGGCGATCAGCACGACGCCGGTCCAGTTGATGGCTGTCAGTTTTTCACCGAGAAAAGTAACGCCAAAAATAGCAACAAAGATAACCGACAATTTGTCAATCGGAGCGACATGGGAAGCATCTCCCAATTGCAGAGCGCGAAAATAGGCAAGCCATGAAGCACCCGTGGCAAGTCCTGATAAAACAAGGAAAACCCATGATTTTGCCGGAATGGCTCCCGGACGTTGCCATTGTCCGGTGATGCTTAAAAACAGACATAATGCGGCAATAATAACAATTGTTCTTATCAAAGTGGCGAAATCGGAATTGATACCGCTTATGCCGACTTTTGCAAAAATCGCTGTTAAAGCCGCAAAAATTGCTGAAAGAAATGCCCAGAACTGCCATGTTGCGGTCATCAGAATTCAATCCCCTTCTGTCCTTTTATGCCAGAACGGAACGGATGTTTGACCAATTCCATTTCTGTTACCAGATCGGCAGCTTCAATCAATTCATTTCGTGCATTGCGACCGGTAATAATAACATGCTTCATGAAAGGTCGCTTGGATAGTACGTCAAGCACTTCTTCCAAAGGTAAATAATCATAGCGCAATACGATATTCAGCTCGTCACAAAGCACCATATCCGTGGTGTCGTCGAGGATCATATCTTTGGCAATGTCCCACGCTTTTCGCGCTTCGGCAATGTCTTTTTCACGATCCTGCGTTTCCCATGTGAAGCCTTCGCCATGGGCATAAACACGCACCTGATCGCCAAATTTTTCAAGTGCAGTACGCTCGCCGGTTTTGCGCAATCCCTTGACAAATTGCACAACGCCAACCTTCATATTCTGGCCGAGAGCACGAAAAACCATACCGAAAGCAGCTGTTGTCTTGCCTTTGCCCTTGCCCGTATGAACAATGAGAAGACCTTTTTCCTTAGTTTTACCGGCTTCTATTTTTTTGCGCGCGGCCTCTTTCTTTTTCATTTTTTCGGCATGACGGGCATTCAATTCCGCTTCCGTCAGCTTTTCCTTGGCGTCCATGCTATCGAGCCTTTCTGTAGTTCTTCCAGTTCAAACAAAGCAGAATTGGAGCGCGGTTTCCACAACTCTATCCGGATCGCCTGTTCAAGTTTATGTGCCATTTCTCTTAAAGCGGCAGGATTGTTTCCGATTAAAAAATTCCGCACAGTCTCGTCGTCTATATAGGCATTATAAATCGCTTCGAATTGTTCGTTGGATACGGCATTTGTTGTAGCCGAAAAAGCAAAGAGATAATCAACCGTTGCAGCCATTTCGACCGCACCTTTAAAGCCGTGGCGCATAACCCCTTTTATCCATTTGGGATTAACGGCCCGCCCGCGGAGTGTCCGCCCGATTTCTTCCTGCAATGTTTTTATCATCGGCCGTTCGGGGCGCGACATATCATTGTGATAGACTTTCGGAAAAGCCCCCTGCTTATCGGCGACTGCCGAAGCCATTCCCCCTTCAAAGGCGTAATATTCACCGGAATCGAGAAGGTCATGTTCGCGATTATCCTGATTTTGGACAACGGCATTGATATGATGAAGCCGGTTTTCAAGCATATTTTGGGCAGCCACCCCGTCTTCCTTACCATAAGCAAAAGCAGAATGGGCAATCCACGCTTTGCCAAGGTCGTTACGGTCATTCCATTCGCCCTTGTCGAGAAGCTCCTGAACGCCGGTTCCATAAACTCCCGGACGAGCGCCGAAAACACGAAAACCGGCTTCTCTTTCCGCCTCTTTTGTGGTTTTTCCGTTTTCTGTGAGCGTTTTTACGTCTTTCAAATAATGCGCATGGAGTGGATTATCCTCTTCCTCCTCGTCAAGCGAGGCAACGAGACGCACTGCCTGATCGAACAAGGCTATCTGTTCGGGAAATGCATCGCGGAAGAAGCCGGAAATCCTTAATGTCACGTCAACACGTGGCCGCCCGAGAACTGCTACAGGAATAACTTCAACACCGGTCACACGGCGGGATGCCGCATCCCACAAAGGTTTGACGCCGATAAGTGCGAGAGCCTGCGCAATATCATCGCCACCGGTGCGCATATTGGCGGTTCCCCAAGCGGTGAGGCCGAAAGCCTTCGGCCAATCACCGTGGTCCTGTACATAACGGATAATGAGAAGTTCGGCCGATTTTTTACCCAATTGCCAAGCCGATTGTGTGGGTACCGCCCTTGTATCGACCGAAAAAAAGTTGCGCCCTGTCGGAAATACATCCGGCCGCCCGCGTGTCGGGGCACCGGATGGCCCGGGCTCGACAAAATGCCCGTCAAGAGCGGTTAAAAGCCCGTCAATTTCAGCCTTGCCGCAACTTAAAATCAATGGCCGCAATGTTTCTTCAATATTTTTAAGGATTGGCGCTGTTTTCGTGAAGTTCTGAGGAAGGGTAATCTTTTCCGACACCAGCGCCAGCGCCAGTAGCTCGATCCGTTCAACCGTGTCTCCATTTGTGCGCCATAGGCTGTCGGTCATGCCCTTCAATATTTCGGGCTTTTCACCTTGCCATTTTTCTGAAAAAACACAATCAAGCGGGTCGAAAGCAAGTCCGAGATCATCTGCAATAGCACGGTGTAAACTGCCATTTTCCCCCTCGCCGCGAGGCACACGCGCCGTTGCAACAAGGAGATTTTCCAATTGTTCGCCGGAGGGCGCTTTGCCAAAAATATGTAGCCCGTCCCTGATTTGCAATTCTTTGAGATCACACAAAAAAGCATCAAGTTTCTCAAGTGCCAGATCATCGCTATCATGGTCTTCAATTCCGGCATCATGATTGAGGCCGGTGAGCCGCACCAGATCAAGTATTTCACCTTTGAGTTTTACGAGACGACGCGGGTCAACGCCCGAGGCCTCGTAATATTCATCAACAAGGCCTTCCAGATCTTTTAACGGGCCATAACTTTCCGCGCGTGTCAAAGGCGGGGTCAAATGGTCAATGATAACGGCCGAAGAACGTCGTTTTGCCTGTGTCCCTTCGCCGGGGTCGTTGACAATAAACGGGTAGATGTGCGGCATCGGTCCAAGAGCTATTTCGGGATAGCAGTGCTTCGAGAGTGCCAGAGCTTTTCCCGGAAGCCATTCAAGATTGCCGTGTTTACCCATATGAATAATAGCATCGGCTTTATAAACAAACCGAAGCCAGAAATAGAATGCGAGATAATGATGGGTGGGAACAATGTCGGGTGCGTGGTAGACTTGCTTTGCATCCATTCCGAATGCGCGTTCCGGCTGTAATCCGACGACCGTTTCCCCCACCATTAAAACCGGCAAAGCCAATCCATTGTCAACCACATAGGCATCGTCTTCCGGAACGCCCCAACGTGCAGTCACTTCATCTTGAATCTTTTTATCAAGCGATTGAAAGAACTTCTTGTAAAGACGCAAAGAAAGTGCTGTCCGGACTATCCTTCCTTTCACCCCTTCATTGGTTGGACCTTCAATCATCAACCGCATGAGCTCATTGCCATTTTCCGGAATATTTTCTATTTCGTAGCCTTGGCTTTTCATGGCGTTAAGCGTCACAATCATGGCTGCCGGTGTATCAAGCCCGACACCGTGCCCCAAGCGGCCATCGCCACCCGGATAATTGGCCATGACAATGGCAACATGGCGCTCATGGGGCTTCTTGTTGCGCAGTCTTACCCAGTTTTTTGTGAGCTCTGCAACAAAGTCGACCCGATCTTTCAAAGGTTTATGGACGACAACATTGCATTCTGTCTCGTCATCGAATTCGACTGCCGATTTGAAGGATACAGCGCGGGTGAATACGCGCCCATCGACTTCCGGAAGCGCAACATTCATGGCAAGGTCACGGGCGGTCAATCCACGTCCATCTTTTTCCCATTGCTCTTTGCTGCTTCCGGCAAAAACCACCTGCAAAACCATTGCCCCGCGCTTTTCAAGGACGGTAGGTTTTCGTCCCGTATGCCCGTTTGAAACAGCAAAACCCGTTGCATTCAACACAATATCGGGAGAAAGCCGGTCAAAAATTGAATCGACAATTGCGACACTCAACTCATCTTTGAGACTTGAAACAAAGATCGGCAGTGCGATTAATCCGCGTTTTTGAAGAGCGTCAATGAGCGCTTCGACGCTCGCTGTTTGCCCGCTCTGCACCAAAGCACGATAAAAGCAAATCGCCGCAACCGGTTCATGCGTAGCATTGTGGCGGTTCACGAGATCATCAACAGTTAACGGCGGGTCATCCGGCGACCAGAGACCGGCCTTCATCAAAGGTATCGCCTCCACAGGCTTCTCATGGCGCCCCAGCAAATAATCGCAATATTCAAGAAAGGAGCGCATATTTTGCGCACTCGCTTCAATAAGGTAGTGCCAAAGATTGTGGCAATCCTCTTCGGCAACAGTAGAAAATTTTTGCAAATTTTCGTCTACTTTATCGTCACCAGGTAAAACCACCAGTTTGATATTTTTTTCCAGTGCCAGCGAGTGGAGAACTTGCAGGCCATAAGGCCAATAACTTTCACCACCTATCACGCGCAATACAATCAATTTCGCATATGACGCGGTTTTTTCGACATAGGTGTCAACCGACATGGGATGCGAAAGCGAAAGCAAATTGACAAGCCTCAGCGAAGACGTTGTTTTCTTCAACGCGGCTTTTGCAACCGAAAGGCTTGCCAATTCGGTATCAGCCGCCGAAAGAAAAATAACATCGGCAGGCGATTGTCCAAGATCAATCGCCTTGTCCTGTTCGGCTATGGTTCCCTTCTGGGCAAGAAGCAAATGCATCAGACATCAAGCGCTTCAATAGTTTTGCGCACCTTCTCCTCGTCGATTTGGTGAAGACCGATAACAACAAGGTGGCTTTTATGCTCTTCGTTTTTTTGCCAAGGGCGATCAAAATAGGAATCAATCCGTTGACCGACGGCCTGAACAACAAGACGCATCGGCTTTCCAACCACATTGACAAAACCTTTGAGCCGCAAAATATCATTTTCTTCGATGATCGTTTTCAACCGCTCGATCAAAGCCTTGGGATCATGGATGGATGGTGCGTTAACGACAAAGCTTTTGAATTCGTCGTGATTATGTGGAACGCCTTTCGCATGGTTCATTTCATGGTGGGATTTGCGGTTTTCGATATCGCTCTCGGTACCGACGCCAAGCCCCAATATAAGATCGGTTCCGATACTGCCGAAACTCGATGTGACCATTTGGGGAACTCTGTCGCTATGACTCGAAATGATATTGCGCACATTGTCGAGCGTATCCTCGTCGATTAGATCAACTTTGTTGAGGACGATGAGATCAGCCGCATGAATTTGATCTTCAAACAATTCTTCAAGCGGGCTTTCATGAGTGATCGAACTATCTTCGGCACGTTCGGCATTGATTTTATCAATATCATCGGCAAATCGGCCTTCGGCCACCGCCGGAGCGTCAATCACGGTAATCACCCCGTCAACGGTCACCTGCGTTTTGATCTCGGGCCAATTGAAGGCTGCAACAAGCGGCTGGGGAAGTGCCAAACCGGATGTTTCAATAACAATATGATCGGGTCTATCCTCTCGCTCGAGGAGTTTGGTCATAGTCGGAATGAATTCTTCAGCAACCGTACAACAGATGCAGCCATTATTGAGTTCAATGAGATCGTCGTCATGGCAATTATCAAGACCGCAACCTTTGAGCAAACCGCCATCCACGCCGAGCTCGCCAAATTCGTTAATGATGAGAGCAATACGTTTGCCTTTTGCATTTTCCAATAAATGCCTGATCATTGTGGTTTTTCCGGAGCCCAAAAATCCGGTTATGACGGTGGTTGGGATTTTGCTCTGTAAAAATTTTTGTTCCGACATCAAACTTAGCCTTTCAATTTAAGCGGCAGACCAGCCGCAACAAAAAACACCGTTTCTGCAATAGTCGCAATTTTCTGGTTCATGAGACCGGCATAATCACTGAATTCACGCGCAAGCTTGTTGTCCGGCACAATGCCGAGCCCTACCTCGCTCGAAACAAAAACCGTTTCTACCTCAAGTCTTGCAAGACCATCAACAAGCTTTGCCATTTCTGTTTCAACGTTCCGGTGATGCTCCAATAAATTACCAAGCCAAACGCTGAGACAATCAATAAGGACGATCTTTTGTTCACTATTATGTTTTGCGATCTCGCCCATAATATCAATCGGTTCTTCAACATTGATCCAGCCCGTCTCTCGACGTGAGCGATGCATGTCAACCCGTCTTCCCATCTCTTCATTGAAAATTTCTGCCGTTGCGAGATAGACGGGTACTTTTTTGGCAGACAACACATAATTTTCGGCAAAAACCGACTTTCCCGAACGCGTCCCGCCAAGAATCAATGTTATTTTTGCCAAAAATCTCCTCCATTTATGGAATAGACATTCATCACTTTACAAAGAAAGCTGAAAAACCGGCTTTATGCCTTTGATACACAATCTGAGTTCTTGAATGATGAGAACACAAACCGGAACCGGATTTCTAGCCCATTCTTAAATACAATAATTTGACTGACCGGCTTGAATGAAATGCCCGAATTGGGTCCACTTCCTGAAAGTCCAGTTTATTTTTTGCAAATTCTTTTGCAAAAAACCGGCTCTCTTAGAGATAGCTGCTTAAACTTTATCGTGCAAGCCGAAAAAGCGTGTCCACGTCGACGGCCTTTTCCAGTTCATCAGCAATTTTATCAAGCGCATTATCAACTTTTTCAAAATGTCCGGACTTATCGGGCTTTGCACCAAAATTTCCGATAAAATAACGACGGAAAGCATCTGCCGAAAACAAACCATGAAGATAGGTTCCCCAAATTTTTCCATCAGGCGAGGTCGCACCGTCTTCGACATTGTTTATTTTTAAAGGTGCATGGCAACAATCCGGACCGAAACTTTTGCCCATATGGATTTCATAGCCTGTAAGACTAAGTCCGCTTGCAAGATGAATAGCATTACTATTGCGTGTAAGTTTTCGTTCCCCGATTTTTGTTACCATATCAAGAAGGCCAAGCCCTTCTGTTTCGCTAACATTTCCTTCCAGAGAATCGGGATCCAAAATTTTCCTGCCCAGAATCTGAAAGCCGCCGCAAATGCCGATAACCATACCGCCTTTTTTGGCGTGTCTGATAATCTCCTCATCCCACTTGCGTTCGCGAAGAGCAATCATATCGGCTATGGTCGATTTGGAACCGGGAAGGATAATAACGTCGCTATCGGCCGGAAAACATTCACCTTTCCTGACAAAGACAATTTCAACATCACTTTCATGTGACAACGGGCCGAGATCATCAAAATTGGCAATATGGGGTAAAACCGGTACAGCTATTTTCACTTTGCCATGTTTTTTCGGCTCTCTATGTTCGAGTGCCATAGAATCTTCAGGAGGCAACAGGCTTGCCCCTTCAAGCCACGGAATAACGCCAAGACAGGGCCAGCCGGTAAAATTCCGGATTGCTTTGATTCCATCATCAAAAAGGCTCAAACACCCACGAAATTTGTTGATGAGATAACCGCAGACCATTGCGCGGTCGTTGCGATCAAGAATTGTTGCTGTACCGACAAGTGAAGCGATCACACCACCGCGGTCAATATCGCCAATCAACACGACCGGCACATCGGCACTTCGCGCAAAACCCATATTGGCAATGTCACCATGGCGCAAATTGATTTCTGCCGGTGAACCCGCCCCCTCCACCAGCACCAAATCGCATCTCTCCTTCAATCGGGCAAAAGATTCCATGACCCGATCAAGAAGTTCACCCTTCATTTTTTGATAATCGGCACCTTTTGCAAAACCCGAAAGCTTACCCTGCACAATGATTTGTGAACCGGTAGAACTTTGTGGTTTCAATAAAACCGGATTCATATGAACGGACGGTTTTTCATTTGACGCAAAGGCTTGCAGCCATTGACCGCGCCCGATCTCGCCGCCATCATCGGCAACAGCGGCATTGTTCGACATATTTTGCGGTTTGAACGGCATTACCTTGATGCCCTTGCGCGAAGCCAAACGGCAAAAGCCGGCAACAAGAACTGTTTTGCCGACGTCGGAACCTGTGCCCTGAAACATCAATGCACGCGCCAAATCAATCACCCTTTACCAATAAAAAAACCGAAAAATTTTTAAAAAAAATAGCGATTTTCATACTTCATTAAGTGTTCGCTAACCCGTGATTAACATTGTTCATCTACAAAGGCTCCAGAAACAAAAACAACTTGTTTCTCTCTGGATCAGGTAGTGCGTACCAGAGGTGTAATTCCGGACATGTGTATGAGTATCGTCCGGAATATGCGTAAAGATAAAACTGCGTTAACCGGTCTCCGGTTGCGCAGTTTTACGTTTTTTAGCCCCTATTCGCGACTATTGAAACAAGGCTTGGTTAACCTTCCACACTTTTTAAAATTCCTTCACACTTTTTAAAAAGTCGCTTGTTGCAAGCCGCTCTGCCGAACACATTTCCACTCCCCACTAGGTGTCAACTGCTTAACAGCAAGCGATGCTCTTTAAAAATGACATTAAGCCGACATTTTTTTCAAAGCCCAATGTTTATCACCGCTTGCTATCCGATCGACAAAAGACTTGTCCGAATTTCAAAGGTTCTTGATGATACGAGCGAGAAGTGTGAATGAATCCATGCGTTTTTTATTATCCCAAATCGGGCTCGTAACAATCAGCTCGTCTGCATTCGTATCGGCTATCAGTTTTTTCAGCCCTTGCTCGACTTTTTCAGACGAACCGACTACAGAACAGGATAAAGATTGTTCAAGCACCAAGCGGTGATTGAAGGGAAGATTATCAACATAATTCATAACCGGTTTTGGTAATGGACCGGCGCGCCCCGTCCTTAAATTTACAAAGGATTGTTGTTGGGAAGAAAATAGAAACTTTGCTTCGTCATCCGTTTCAGCAACCACAACATTTGCTGCAACCATTGCAACGGGCTTATCAAGATATTCCGAAGGCTGGAAATTATCGCGATAGACTTTGAGTGCGCGATAAAGCTCGGCCGGTGCAAAATGCGAGGCAAATGAATAGGGCAAGCCCAAAACTGCCGCAAGCTGCGCCCCATAAAGGCTCGACCCCAAAATCCAGACCGGTACATGCAAACCTGCCCCCGGAACTGCCCGCAATTGTTGCTGAGGCTCGGCATCTTTAAAATAGTCAAGCAATTCGACAACATCGCGCGGATAATCGTTCGGGTTGCTATCAAGCGAACGTCTCAAGGCTCTGGCTGTCATCTGGTCAGTACCCGGGGCGCGCCCTAATCCGAGTTCAACCCTTTTCGGGTAGAGTGCTTCAAGGGTGCCGAATTGTTCGGCGATGACCAGGGGCGAATGGTTGGGAAGCATAACGCCGCCCGCACCGACAACGATTTTATTGGTCGAGGCAAGAATCTGCCCCATTACAACCGCCGTTGCCGCGCTTGCAATGCCGGTCATATTGTGATGTTCAGCGTACCAAATACGAGGAAATCCTAGCTCATCCACATGTTTGGCAAGAGCTATGGAATTTTTTAACGCCTGAGCAACCGAACTTCCCTCAGGCACGGGACATAGATCAAGGACAGATATTTTCATTTTTTGAATATAGGAACTCTGAAAATGAATACAACGAGTGAAATTCAATCAAGCGGGGCTTTTTTAAATCAATCCCCACTATCGCCCCTATTCCACTCTTCTGTGACTTCGGCTACGAAATCGGCATAACGATGTGCTTCGATCGCGTCTCTTATGCCTTGCATCAATTGCTGATAAAAAGCGAGATTGTTCCACGTAATCACCATTCCGGCCAACGGTTCACCCGCTTTTACGAGATGGTGAAGATAGGCACGGCTATAATCCCGTGCAGCCGGACAGGGAGATTGGGGATCTAACGGGCGCGGGTCTTCGGCATGTTTTGCATTTCTCAAATTGATTTTACCAAATCTGGTGAACGCCAAACCATGTCGGCCTGCCCTTGTCGGCATGACACAATCGAACATATCAACGCCATGTGCCACACTCTTCAAAATATCATCAGGTGTGCCAACCCCCATCAGATAACGCGGCTTATCTTCCGGCAGAATCGAACAGGTCACATCAAGCATATCCATCATAACATTTTGCGGCTCACCTACCGCCAGGCCGCCAATGGAATAGCCTTTCAAATCGAGATCTTTCAAAGCATTTGCCGACCGTTCCCGCAAATCTGCATTATCCCCACCCTGAACGATACCGAACATCGCCTTGCCCGGCTGGTTCCCGAAAGCCGTTTTGCAACGTTCTGCCCAACGTAAAGACAGCTCCATTGCCTTTTCCATTTCTTTGAATGAGGCAGGCAAGGCAACACATTGGTCGAGCTGCATTTGGATGTCGGAATCAAGAAGGCATTGTATTTCGATTGACCGCTCCGGTGTCAGCTCATAACGCGCGCCATCAATATGCGATTGGAAGGTCACGCCCTTTTCGGTCAATTTTCTAAGCCCAGCTAACGACATAACCTGAAAACCGCCGGAGTCGGTCAAAATGGGCTTCGGCCAACGTGCAAAAACATGAAGGCCGCCGAGCCTTGCAATACGTTCTGCACCGGGGCGCAACATCAAATGATAGGTATTGCCGAGTATAATATCGGCACCAAGCTCTTCAACCTGCTCCATATACATTGCCTTCACCGAACCGGCGGTTCCTACCGGCATAAAAGCAGGTGTGCGGACTTTGCCGCGTGGCATTGTAATTACGCCACGCCGCGCGTGACCATCTTCAGTAATTTTCTTGAAGGTGAAGGTTTCGCTCATTGTTCCTAATCTTTTCGTTCCAGAAAACTTGTGTCGCCATAAGAATAAAAACGATAGCCTGTTTCAATAGCGTGTTGATAGGCGTGTTTCATTTCATCAAGCCCGCTAAAAGCCGACACAAGCATGAATAATGTCGAGCGCGGCAAGTGGAAATTGGTCATCAGGCAATCGACAAACCGGAAATGATAACCCGGTGTTATAAAAATATCGGTTGAACCCGCCCATGCATCAAGCTGCCCGTTTTCATCCGCAGCACTTTCCAGAAGTCGCATCGCCGTTGTCCCAACAGCAATAACCCTGTTGCCACGTCTTTTCACATCCATCAATGCATCTGCCGTTTGTTGGTCTATATGGCCAATTTCGGAATGCATTTTATGATCTTTTGTATCGTCGACCTTGACGGGCAAAAAAGTGCCTGCACCGACATGGAGCGTTACAAAATATTCGTCGACACCCCGATCTTTGATCTGTTGCATCAAATCCTTGGTAAAATGAAGACCGGCAGTCGGCGCCGCGACGGCCCCTTCTTCGCGTGCATAAACGGTCTGGTAATCGGTTTCGTCACGCTTGTCCTCGCCCCGTTTCAATGCAATATAAGGTGGTAAGGGCATATGGCCAATAAGCGCTATTTCACGATCAAGCTCGGCACCCGATTTATCAAATTCCAACAGCATTTCGCCGTTTTCGCCCTTTTCGCGAACCGTGGCAACAAGCTTGTCATCATCGTCAAGGTTTGGATCCTTCTTGTTGAAAACAATTGTTTCGCCAATTTTTAAACGTTTTGCCGGACGAACAAAAGCGAGCCACTCATTAGGGCTTACACGTTTATGAAGTGTTGCGCCAATGTGGGCAATGGCTGAACCGCGCCGCCGCTCTCCTTGAAGTTGGGCTTTTATAACCTTGGTGTCATTGAAAACCAGCGCGTCGCCTTTTTTGAGAAGCAAGGGTAGATCGCGCACATGCAAATCTTCGAGACTTCTACCTTTTCCGACATGTAAAAGACGAGCACTTTCTCGCGGCACAGCAGGTCGCAAAGCGATTTGTTTTTCAGGTAACTCGAAATCAAAAAGATCAACTTGCATTAGAGCGCACGCACATTCAAAAATCGGACAAGCGGATAATGCTTGTCGCACTGTTATATCTGATAAAAAGACCAACCTTTATGGAGGCCCTGCCAAGGATACTTGGTAATGGTTTTTTACTAAAGCATTTTCCGAAAAGTGTGAAGCGGTTTTCGGGATTAAAAATGCGCCACTAAAAACGCATTTTCCGAAAAGTGTGAAGCGGTTTTCGGAATCAAAAATACGCAACAAAAAACCTATTTTCTGAAAAGTGTGAAGCGGTTTTCGGCGATTAATTCTGCCATTTGCCACAGAGTATCTTCAAAAAAGGAATGCGGATATAACACGATTTTTCGGGCTAGAAATCGTGTTTTCCATCAACTGTTTCGATCAAAAACATCGAATGGACAGTTCGACGATCGTCGGTAATCTTACGTCAATTTCCGATTAAAATGATTAGTGGCAGGGGCTTTCGGAAAACATCTGGAAATGCATTGAAGCCTATTATTTTCCCGTCACATTATTACGAAGTTTTTCTTGCGAGAAACCGAACGAATATCAGCATATTTTACATAAGAAAAATAATGGAAATCGCGTTTTAAGCGAGGCGCTTAATCACTTTCATAATCAAGCTTTTTGGTGGCCGTTACTCCGATCATTCCCGATGCCAAATATATTATTCAAGAGTGAACCGAACGATATAAATAATATCAATAAAAATATTTATACATTAAAATTCAAAGTGTTAAAGATAAAACATGAATCATTTTACGAAGATTATATCGCTCTATTTTTAGAATGAGCAAAAACTGCCATCTGCCGGAATGCGAAGTTCATAAAAAACAAAAGGTGTTCCGAATTTTACCAGAACACCTTTTTTCAAGTTTCATAAATCAAAGCTTCCGAACAACTGTGTTCAACTCTGAAAATTATTTTTTATCAGCAGCAATTGTTGCTTTGACAATGCTATCAGGATCGCTGACAGGCTCGCCTTTTTTGAGCTTGTCGACATTTTCCATGCCTTCAATGACCTGTCCCCAAACCGTATATTGACGATTGAGCCACGGAGCATCCTCAAAACAGATAAAAAACTGGGAGTTTGCCGAATTCGGGTTTTGACTGCGTGCCATTGAGGCCGTGCCGCGTTTATGTGGCACATTGGAAAATTCGGCTTTAAGATCGGGCTTGTCGGATCCGCCCATACCTGCGCGTGATGCGTTAAACTTCTTGCTACCTTTTTTGCCAAATTCGACATCACCTGTCTGTGCCATAAAGCCATCGATCACGCGGTGAAAAACCACATTGTCATAAGCGCCTTCACGGGTTAATTCTTTAATTCTCTTGACATGTTCAGGTGCAACATCAGGCAATAATTCTATAACCACATCACCCTTTGTCGTTTCCAATATCAGAGTATTTTCCGGATCTTTAATCTCAGCCATTTCTTTTCCTTTATTTTGTAGCTTCAATACGTGCTTTCACAATGACGTCCGGATCAACAACCGAACCGTTATTATCGGCACGCCCTTTTTTGATTTTATCAACGACATCCATGCCTTTTACCACTTCACCAACAACTGTGTACTGGCCGTTGAGGAAAGAAGCATCATCAAAACAGATGAAAAACTGTGAATTGGCTGAATTCGGGTCTTGCGAACGTGCCATACCGACTGTGCCGCGTTTGAATGGTACTTTGGAAAATTCCGCTGCAAGGTCGGGATATTGTGACCCACCCATGCCTGCACGACGAATATTGAATTCGGGGCTGCCTTTTTTGCCGAATTTTACATCGCCGGTCTGTGCCATAAAGCCCGGAATAACGCGATGGAAGACAACATTGTCATAAGCACCTTCTTTGGTGAGCTTTTCGATTTGTGCGACATGCTTAGGAGCGAGATCAGGCCGCAACCGGATTGTGACATCACCATCTTTCATTGTTAAGACAAGATTTTCTCCACCAGCGGCAAAAGCTACGGAACCAAGCGAAAAAAGTGCAAACAGAACGGCCATAACGCCTAAAAGTTTACGAACCAAAGTTTTTCTCCATTTATGATTTGAATTTTTTTATCAATGCGGATGCCACATTTTCAGGAACAAAGGGCGAAACATCACCACCCATCAATGCAATTTGCCGCACAAGAGTAGCGGAAATTGACCGAACCGCATCAGCTGCCGGCAAGAACAATGTCTGTATTCCAGGTGCCAACGCCCTATTCATGCTGGCAAGCTGCATTTCATAGTTAAAATCGGTTCCATCCCGCAAACCACGTATGATAAAATTTGCGCCGATCTCACGTGCTGTATTAACCAGCAAATTGTCGAAGGAAATAACTTCCAAACGCTTTTCTGTGTCTCTCAGAACAGTCTTCGCGACCGTTTCAATCAGTTTCTTACGTTCTTCAAACGTAAAAAGCGGGGCTTTACTCGGGTGGATGCCAATGGCAACAACAACCTTGTCAGCTACTCCAAAGGCACCCCGCAAAACGTCAAGATGGCCATTGGTAATCGGATCAAACGAACCAGCAAAAATTGCTACTTTCATCTTTCACCTCCGGTCAGCCATCCTGATATGACCTGATTATTCAATCATCCGTTTGCGTATCAGAATTGTCTGATGAACCGTTGTCATCATTCGCCACAGTTTCCTCAACGTCACTATCGTCTTCCGATTCAGAGATACGTTCAACCGAAACAACTTTTTCGTTTTCGGCTGTATCGAAAATCGTGACACCTTTTGTCGAACGTCCTGCAATGCGAATTCCAGACACCGGAACGCGGATGAGTTTTCCGCCATCCGAAACAAGCATAATCTGGTCGTTTTCCTCGACAGGGAAAGCTGCAACCAGCTTGCCGATTTCGGCCGTCTTTGAAGGATCTGTGGCTCTTATTCCTTTGCCACCACGACCGGAAATTCTGAATTCGTAGGATGAAGAACGTTTGCCATAACCAAACTGACTTACTGTCAACAGCATCTGTTCATGTTGAGACAGCTCGTTATAACGTGCGTCACTAAGCTCGGCATCGCCTGTTGCTTCTTCCTCGTCACTGATTGTCACATCATCGCTATCGTTACCGGCTGCACGGCGTTCGGCAACGGCGCGTTTGAGATAGGCCGACCGTTCGGCTGGTGTTGCCTCGACATGCTCCAAAATAGCCATTGAAATGACTTTATCACCTTCGCCGAGATTGATACCGCGCACGCCAATGGAATTTCTACCGGCAAAGACACGAACATCGGAAACGGCAAAACGGATACATTGACCATCGGCAGTGGTGAGAACCACATCATCATTTTCCGTACAGGTATCGACAGACAGAATTTCATCTTCATCATCGTCGAATTTCATCGCAATTTTACCGTTGCGATTAACCTGTACAAAGTCGGAAAGCTTGTTTCGCCGCACAGTGCCACGCGTTGTTGCAAACATGACATCAAGTTCGCTCCAGCTTTCTTCATCCTCCGGCAATGGCATGATTGTAGTGATGCGTTCACCCTGCTGCAACGGCAGAAGATTGATGAGCGCTTTACCACGCGATTGGGGCGTACCGACCGGCAACCGCCACACTTTTTCCTTGTAAACAATACCGCGCGAAGAGAAGAACAGAACCGGTGCATGGGTATTGGCAACAAACAGACGGGTTACAAAATCCTCGTCTTTTGTTGTCATGCCGGAGCGGCCCTTACCACCGCGATGTTGCGCCCGATAAGTATTGAGCGGAACGCGCTTGATATAGCCGCTATGGCTTACAGTGACGACCATTTCTTCACGCGCAATGAGGTCTTCGTCATCCATTTCGGCACCACCGGAGCCGAATGACGTAAGACGAGGTGTGGCAAATTCATTGCGAACAGCCATCAATTCGTCTTTGACAATCGTCAAGACGCGCAAACGAGAACCCAGAATATCGAGATAATCGGTAATTTCAGCACCAATTTTATTGAGCTCGTCGGCAATCTCGTCGCGCCCCAAAGCTGTCAGGCGTTGCAAGCGCAAATCAAGAATAGCACGCGCCTGCTCTTCCGAAAGATTATAGGTGTTATCCTCATGAATAATGTGACGGGGGTCATCAATCAATTCAATAAGATGGCGGACTTCCGCAGCCGGCCAGCGACGTGTCATCAACTGGTCACGTGCGGTTTGCGGGTCCGGTGCATTGCGAATAAGCTGGATGACTTCGTCAATATTGGCAACAGCAATTGCCAGACCAACCAAAACATGGGCACGTTCACGTGCTTTACGCAGCAAAAACTTGGTACGCCGTGTAACAACTTCTTCACGGAACAGGACGAACGCCTTGAGCATGTCAAGAAGCGTCATCTGTTCAGGCTTACCGCCATTTAACGCAACCATATTGCAGCCGAACGAGGTTTGCAAAGGTGTGTAGCGGTAAAGCTGGTTCAATACAACATCGGCAACGGCATCGCGCTTCAGCTCGATCACAACGCGATAGCCTTCCCGATCGGATTCATCGCGTAAATCCGAAATGCCTTCAATACGTTTTTCGCGCACGAGTTCGGCAATTTTTTCAACCATTGTTGCTTTATTCACCTGATAGGGAATTTCGGTAACAACGATGGCCTGACGGTCATTGCGGATATCTTCGACTTCAACCTTGGCGCGCATAATGAGCGAGCCACGTCCCGTCTCATAGGCCGAACGTATTCCGGCGCGCCCGAGGATAATCCCGCCGGTCGGAAAATCCGGCCCCGGTATAATCTTGAGCATTTCGTCGAGCGTTATGGCCGGATTATCAATGAGTGCGACGCAACCATCAACAATTTCGCCCAAATTGTGCGGCGGAATATTGGTGGCCATACCGACCGCAATACCGCCCGAACCATTCACCAGAAGGTTCGGGAAACGTGCCGGAAGGACAATCGGTTCCTGCTCACGGCCATCATAGTTATCCTGAAAATCGACCGTTTCTTTATCAATATCATAAAGCAGACTATCGGAAACTTTTTCCAGCCGGCATTCGGTATAACGCATAGCTGCCGGCGGATCACCATCAATTGAACCAAAGTTTCCCTGCCCGTCAATAAGCGGAACGCGCAGCGAAAAATCCTGCGCCATACGGACCAGTGCATCATAAATAGACGAATCGCCATGAGGATGGAATTTACCCATCACCTCGCCGACAACACCGGCAGATTTGCGATAAGGCTTGTTATAAGAAAGCCCCATCTGGTTCATTGCATAGAGAATGCGTCGATGGACCGGTTTCATACCATCACGAACATCAGGCAGTGCACGCGATACAATCACGCTCATGGCGTAATCGAGGTAGGAGCGCTCCATTTCCTCTACAATATTGACCGGTTCAATACCGTTCGGATTTCCTGAATCTGGTGGTATAATTTGATCGTTCACGGCTACACAACTTCCTTAATAGAATCAGCCCTTCCTTTATAACGAAAAATGCCCCGAAAAGCCAATTTCTCTTGCCCTTCTATGTATGGATTTGGCTTTTATTTTCAGTGTGTTAGTTGGCCACAAGAAAAATCGGTGGATGACTTTATGTTGAATTTGTGCCATGAGAGCGGAAATAAATGATTTTAACTGCCCCTCATTTTGGCAAATACCGAATGATGGCGCACCAAGGAGTAACAATCATGTTTGATGCAGGTTTGTTGCTGAATGCGTTTATCACATTACTGGTTACGATTGATCCTGTGGGGCTGGTGCCGATTTTCCTCGGACTGACGCGCGAAATGACCCATATGGAACGCAAGTCCACCGCAATGGCTGCTTCTGTCATTTCTTTTGTCATTCTGCTCGCTTTCGCGCTTATTGGTGGGGCGATCTTGGAAGGTTTGGGTATTTCACTCGGTGCATTCCAGATTGCAGGCGGTATTTTATTGTTTGCGATTGCTTTCGAAATGATTTTCGAAAAACGCTCGGCGAGAAAACAGAAATCTGTCAAAACCGCGGTTACACGCGATCATATTCACAATATTGCAGCCTTCCCGCTTGCTATACCGATGATCGCCGGCCCCGGCGCGATCTCAGCCACCATTCTTATGGCGAGCAAGAATCCGGGTTTTATAGGCACTGCCGTTTCCTGTTTTGTAATCCTGATTTCGGTCATTGTCTGTTACGGTTTCATGCTTCTTGCCCACCCGATCGACCGACTTCTTGGTGAAACGGGTAGAACAATACTGACCCGCCTCTTCGGTGTCATCCTTGCAGCTCTTGCCGTGCAATTCGTTGCCAACGGGATTTTGGCTCTCTTCCATATTGCGTGACACTGCATCACCACCAATCGCACTTTCTCACATCATTTGAGGATAGTTGCGCATATAATTGGTTGCAGCTTTAATTTTCATGAAAGCTGCCGGAGAAGCCCAAAACGAAGACATGTTCAAAACACTTCGGAAAACACGGGTGACAATCAGGCAAGACAGTTTCGGAATATCCTGCTCCTGTCCAGCCAATCTTTCCCACTGAACTGTCGCTCTTATTCTGGTTTGGCAAAAAGGTTGTGAGATAGGTTTTGCAGCTTGATAAAAGCTCCCCACTTATTCCCGAAAGCTGCGATTCGCCTGAAAACAACGGAAACGGGGAGCTCTTTAAATTTTCTGAATGATGCAAATAAGGTTCCAGGAAGATCACGACACCGCATTAAACGCCAATCTCAATTCAATGGACTAAATGGCGATCGCAATTTCTGATAACCGTTAAAATATCAGAGCCTCAGAATGGAACATCGTCATCGAGCTGGCGTGAAAAATTGCTTCCTGATTGATTGTTTCCACCCTGATCGGAATTGCCGTACCCGCCGCCGAAACCACCAGAACCGGATTGATCGCTTACCTGTGGGCGACCGGCGCCACCTTCCCCACGACTATCAAGCATTTGTAATTCACCGCGATATTTTTGCAGAACAACCTCGGTCGTATAACGGTCGTTACCGTTTTGATCCTGCCATTTGCGGGTTTGCAGCTGTCCTTCAATATAAACTTTTGCCCCCTTCTTCAGATATTGCTCGACAACTTTGACCAGATTTTCGTTAAAAATAACGACACTGTGCCATTCTGTCCGCTCGCGACGCTCACCAGTATTACGGTCACGCCACGTATCCGATGTTGCAATGCGCAAAGTTGCTACTTGATCGCCAGAATTCATCCTGCGAATTTCCGGATCTGCACCGAGATTACCAACCAGAATGACCTTGTTAACACTGCCTGCCATTATAAAAACTCCAAACTGCGCGGCAAAAAACCGAAAATTAAATGCTAAAGCTCAATTTGCCACCATATAATCTATTTTTAAGCTTGGGGCAAAAAAGCCCGGTTTATTCATTCAATTTCCACAGAACTTCTATTTTCGTTATTGTTTTGGGTCAAATCTTACCATTGCAATTTTTGACCATCTCACCTATTTGAAAGCGAGTGTTCCATTTTTGTTCTTTCCCCGCAAGGCCAAATATGTCCGATCAGAAATATATTTCAATACGTGGTGCCCGCCAACATAATTTAAAGAACATAGATCTCGATTTGCCACGAGACAAACTCATTGTCATGACTGGCCTTTCAGGATCCGGCAAATCGTCGCTTGCTTTCGATACGATCTATGCCGAAGGGCAAAGACGATATGTTGAAAGCCTTTCGGCATATGCCAGACAATTTCTGGAAATGATGCAAAAACCGGATGTTGACCAGATTGATGGTCTCTCTCCGGCAATTTCTATTGAACAAAAGACCACAAGTCGTAACCCGCGGTCAACTGTCGGCACGGTTACCGAAATTCATGATTATATGCGCTTGTTGTTTGCGCGAGTCGGTGTGCCCTATTCGCCCGTCACTGGGTTACCCATTGAAAGCCAGACCGTAAGCCAGATGGTTGATCGAGTTCTGGCGCTTCCTGAAGGAACACGGCTCTATATTCTGGCTCCGCTCGTACGCGGACGCAAAGGTGAATATAAAAAGGAAATGGCTGATCTCCTTAAAAAAGGTTTTCAGCGTGTCAAAATTGACGGCGTTTTTTACGAGATAGCGGATGTTCCCGAACTCGATAAAAAATATAAACATGATATTGATGTTGTCGTTGACCGCCTTGTCGTAAGACCTGATATTTCCGCCCGCCTTGCCGATAGTCTTGAAACCTGTCTTCATCTGGCTGATGGATTGGCCGTTGCAGAACTTGCCGATAAACCGCTTCCAAAAGAACAAACAGCCGGCGGTTCAGCCAATAAATCGAAAAATGACACGCACGAGCGTTTACTATTTTCCGAAAAGTTCGCCTGTCCTGTTTCCGGCTTTACAATTCCCGAAATTGAGCCGAGGCTTTTTTCTTTTAACAATCCGTTTGGTGCTTGCCCGACCTGCGACGGCTTGGGGTCGCTTCAGGCAATTGATCCGGCAATGGTAGTGCCAGACGAGAATTTGTCTTTGAAAGCCGGTGCGATTGCTCCATGGTCGAAATCCTCTTCACCTTATTACAATCAGACACTTGAAGCACTCGGAAAGGCATATCACTTCAAGCTTACCGACAAATGGAAAGACCTTTCCGAAGAAGCTCGTCACGCTATCCTTTACGGCACTGGCAAAAAAGAAGTAACATTTACCTATCACGACGGTATGCGCTCCTATTCTGCGACAAAAAGTTTTGAAGGTGTTATCCCGAATATGGAACGGCGCTGGAAAGAGACTGATTCTGCCTGGTCGCGCGAGGAGATTGAGCGTTATATGTCATCCTCCCCTTGTCCGGCATGTAAAGGCTATCGGTTGAAGCCGGAAGCTCTGGCTGTAAAAATCAACAAACTTCATATTGGTGAAGTGTCCGAAATGTCGATTTCCAAAGCCGATAAATGGTTTCAGGAAGTGGATAAAACCTTCAATGAAAAACAGAAGAATATTGCTTCACGCATTTTGAAAGAAATTCGCGACCGTTTGAAATTTCTGAACGATGTCGGACTTGAATATCTCACTCTAGCGCGTGCCTCCGGTACATTATCGGGTGGTGAAAGCCAACGTATCCGACTTGCTTCGCAAATCGGCTCAGGCTTGACCGGCGTTCTTTATGTTCTCGATGAACCCTCTATCGGATTACATCAGCGCGATAATGCGCGTCTTCTTGAAACGCTTAAACATTTACGTGATCTCGGCAATACGGTGATTGTTGTCGAACATGATGAAGATGCCATTCTGACTGCTGATTATGTTGTCGATATTGGTCCGGCCGCGGGTGTTAACGGTGGTAAAGTCGTCGCGCAAGGAACGCCAAAAGATATTATGGATGATCCGGCTTCCCTCACCGGACAATATCTTTCAGGTAAAATGTTTGTTCCCGTACCGGCCGAGCGTCGCAAAATTTCCAAGACAAAGAAATTGCGCGTTGTCGGGGCGAGAGGCAATAATTTAAAGAATATTACAGCCGATATTCCTCTTGGAACGTTTACCTGTGTCACTGGTGTTTCGGGTGGTGGCAAATCGACATTCCTTATCGAGACTCTGTTCAAAGCAGCCTCGCGCCGCATCATGGGAAGCCGCGAACATCCGGCAGAACATGATCGAATCGAGGGGCTTGAATATCTCGACAAAGTTATCGACATTGACCAATCCCCGATCGGGCGCACACCGCGTTCGAATCCGGCTACCTATACCGGCGCTTTCACGCCAATACGTGATTGGTTTGCCGGTTTGCCGGAAGCAAAAGCCCGTGGTTATCAGGCAGGGCGTTTTTCATTCAATGTCAAGGGCGGGCGCTGCGAAGCCTGTCAGGGCGATGGTGTCATAAAAATCGAAATGCACTTTTTGCCGGATGTCTATGTAACGTGCGATGTATGCCACGGAAAACGCTATAATCGGGAGACGTTGGAAGTCACCTATAAAGGTAAATCCATCGCCGATGTCCTTGATATGACAGTAGACGAAGCGGCGGAGTTTTTTCAGGCAGTCCCCGCTATTCGCGACAAGATGGATACATTGGTCAAGGTCGGGCTTGGCTATGTCAAGGTCGGGCAACAAGCGACAACCCTTTCCGGCGGTGAAGCACAACGCGTAAAGTTAGCAAAAGAACTGGCCCGCAAGGCGACCGGTCGGACACTCTATATTCTTGACGAGCCGACAACAGGCCTGCACTTTCACGACGTTGCGAAACTTCTTGAAGTTCTGCATGAACTGGTCGATCAGGGAAATACCGTTGCTGTTATCGAGCACAATCTTGAAGTGATCAAAACAGCCGACTGGATTATCGACCTTGGCCCCGAAGGTGGCGATGGAGGCGGCGAAATCGTTGCTGTCGGCCGTCCAGAAGATATTGTGAAAGTGGAACGCTCTTACACCGGACAGTTCCTGAAAGAACTTCTGGAACGCCGGCCAACGAAAAAAGCAGTATCGTAACACACGGACAAACAAAATTCTTTTCAAGAAGATAATAAAAAGGCAGGGATGTTCAATTCCTGCCTTCTTTGAAGGCTTTTGTAGCAGAAAACTGCTGAACTTAAAAAACGAAAGCCAAAAAAACGATATCGCCGGATCGATCAATAGCATTTCTCACAAGCTGCATCTCATCTCTGCAAGTGTTTTAATCTTAAGGATATCGAACTCTATCAATGTAATATTCTCGTATCTTTATTCTGATAGCAGGTCATATTTCTTTTGAAGCTGATAACGGGGTCGTCATAAAACACATCTCGTTCAATGAATATGTTAAACATGTTTTTCTGGATGATCAGCTGCTTCAATTCCGGATAAGCAGGGAAAAATTTTCTAAAACCGGATATTTATAGTTCCAATCTTCAACCCGCCTTTTTAACCTGAACATCCGAAGTGGTTCGGTTTACCACCTTATTGCGCAATTTTCCCGCATATTGTGCATTCGTAATTTCGTTTTAACGCAAACAATCTCATAAAATCAAAAACCACACTAAATTTTTCAAAAAAAATGGCGGCTAAAGCCGCCATTCGAAAACTCAATTAATTTGATTTTAGAAATTGCGCTGCATACGCAACATCCCCTGAACGGCATTGTCGCCATGGAATGTAACGCGTGAACCATCATCCCACTTCTTGTCGTTACCGAAGTTCAGGTAAGAAACTTCAGGTGTAACAACGAGACCCGGAACAAGTTCATAAGCCATATTGACCGATGCACTGAAAACATCTGTGTCGTCATAGGTCAACTGGGAATTGAAGGAAGCCTTCTTGGTTGCTTTATAGGTTGTACCACCCCAAACGGCCCAATCGCCACCCCAATCACCATATTGACTGGTGTGCATGCGATAATAGTAATCATGCTTTCTGTTGGGGCGATCTTTATTATAGACATCGTCATAGGCGTAATAGTCATCATTGCTCTTATAGCCGCCCATGACCCAAACCGACAATTGATCGGTCAGGTTCAAATTGACACGAAGTTTGGCAGCCCATTCTTCCCATTGTGCATCATAAGCGCCAATAGCAGCAACTGAACCCCAACCCTGTACAAATTTCGCACCGAGAAGAACATTCGGTGTGTAATCATCAATGCTGCTACCGCTATAGAAATGGCGTGCATTGGGGTCATCGCGGTCGGCTTTTCCAGCACCGGTTGCAACACGTTTACCCATGCCTTTCAGGTAGTAGTTGTCGCCCGGATTATCGCTACCGTTATCAGTACCTTGTTCAACACCGATAATTGCCGAAAAACCGTTATCTGCGGAGAATGTATAACTTAAAACATTTGTACGCTGGAACATACCGGGATCAACGACATCATCGTTCAAGACTTTGCCGAGATAACCCGTCCAATGCCAGAAAATCGATTCGTCAACACCAACGCGCAAACCACCCAATTCGATGTAAGCAAAGTGAGCCTGACCGCTCAAAGTATCATTGCCATCATCCCACTGGTTACGTAGTTCGACCAAAGTGCGCAATGTTCCGAGCTCGGTTTCGCTCGCTGTCTGGAAGCGCAATTCACCACGGGCACGCCATGCATAAGTATCGCGATCTTTTTTGCCCTTATAGGCATAAACATTATCGCCGCCTTTTATATCGGCACGCAAATATCCACCGACGCGCATACATGTGTCGGTTCCGGGGATATAGAAATACCCTTGTCCATAAGCGTCGCAAACGCGTACATATTCGACGGGTTCCGGCTCGGCTACAACAACATCGGCAGCGTAAGATGCACTCGATATAACCATGGCAGCAGCAGAACCTGCCAACAGTGCTTTAATTTTCATACGGATTTCTCCCTGTGCCCGATAGGCTATAGTGAATAGAAATTTGTAATGATGTTATGTGACAGTCCCCCCGCAATGAAAAGCCAAAATTGGAAAAAAGTGCTATCTATAGTTAAGTAGTGATAAATTAGTCACATAATTGTCTCAGAAAGAACCAAGGGGATTGCTGAAACAATATCTTCTGCAATCATACCGTGTCCAAAATGTTCAGCACACTGTGCGTGGAGAAAGACTCCGGCGCAAGCTGCTTCGAAAATCGGCATTTGTTGTGCACTCAAACCACCTATAATTCCCGAAAGCACATCACCAGAACCTGCTGTTGCAAGAAACGGTGTCCCGTTTACGTTAACCGCAAGGCGGCTGTCGGGAGATGCGATGATTGTATCCGCGCCTTTATAGACAACCACTGAACCGCTATCAGTTGCTGCTTTTGCGGCTTTCTCTATACGCGACAAGTCTTCCATTTGTGCAACAGACGGAAAAACGCGTTGGAACTCGCCTTCATGTGGCGTCATAATAACATTGACCGGTGATTGTTTGATCAGCGCAAATATTTTCTGACTTTCCTTTGCAATAGCGGTGAGCGCATCGGCATCAAGCACAAGTGTAAAAATTTTACTCTTCGAAAGAATTGCTTCAACAATCGAAAAAGCACGCTCCAATGAACCGAATGCAGGGCCAAGAACAACCGAACGCACTTTCCGGCTTTCGAGAAAGTCGAGAATTTCTGCGTCGCTCCCCATTTCTTTAAGCATGATACTGGTGAGATGCATTTCATGAACGAGAAGTGCGTCTTCCGGAGAGAGTATTGTAACAAGCCCTGCTCCGCTTCTTGCGGCAGCATGGGCAGCAAGTCGTGCAGCACCGGTTGATGATTGAGGGCCGGAAAACACCACCGCATGTCCTCGACGGTATTTATGTGTATCATAATCGAGTTCCGGCCAATTCTTGAGCCAAAGTGAAGGAAAATTGATAAAACGTGTCGGCTTGATAGTTTCCAGCACTTTTTCCGGAATACCGATATCGGCAAGTCTGATCTCGCCACATTGTAATCTTCCCGGATAACATACGTGTCCGGGCTTCAATCTGAAAAATGTGACTGTCTTTGCCGCTTTGACCGCCTCTCCTTTTATTATCCCATTTTCTCCGAACACACCCGATGGCAAGTCGACGGCAATAACAGGAACACCACTTTCGTTCAATCTTTTCAATTTCTCCTGAAGCGTTTGTTCCAAAGGGCGATCGAGCCCCGCGCCATATAAAGCGTCGATAACGACATCAAAATCCTGTGGCGAAGAAAATTTATCAAAAGGCAAGTGCTTTTCTCCCCACAAAGCAGCCGCTTTTTCTGCGTCACTTCCCGCTCTTGGTTTCCCTAATGCAAAAATGGTTGGTTCGAAACCATGGCTTTTAAGAATATGCGCTGCCATATAACCATCGCCGCCATTATTTCCGGGCCCGCATAAAACAGCGATTTTTCGGCAATGACGATAATCATTCAAAATAATGTCGACGATAGTCTGACCGGCGCGTTCCATCAGTCTGAAACTATCGTGCCCGTTTAAAGTGACTGCCAAACGATCGGCTTCACCCATTTCTTTTGGTGTCAAAAGTTCAACAGGAAAATGTCTGCTTAACTTTGATGTTGCATATTTTTTCATCACGCCGCCCATTTTTTATTCATCCACGACACAAATTGTTAAGTCCAATATAATTGTTTGGTCAAAAATCGCTATGGTTAACAATCTATAAATTGCGCATTCCTGCAAAATATTGTTGAGTTATTGCGTTATTTTTCCAACTTGGCACAAAACATGCTTATAACTTAATAGATAATGGAAAAATCGACTTAAAGCGGTTACCGAAGCTAAAGTTTAACGTTGGAGGCGAGATCAATATGAAAAAAATCGAGGCTATCATTAAGCCATTCAAGCTTGATGAAGTGAAGGAAGCCCTTCAGGATGTCGGCTTGCAAGGTATAACCGTTACGGAAGCCAAAGGGTTTGGCCGACAAAAAGGCCATACAGAGCTTTACCGTGGTGCAGAATATGTTGTTGATTTTCTCCCCAAGGTAAAAGTCGAAATTGTTGTTGCCGATGAAACCGTAGAGCCGGCGATTGAAGCTATCCGCAAAGCTGCACAAACCGGTCGCATTGGCGACGGGAAAATTTTTGTTTCATCTGTCGAAGAGGTTATCCGCATCCGTACAGGTGAAACGGGCGTAGACGCTATCTAAGCCATAAGTTAACTCATGCCCCATATTTGCGGGGCATGTCCGATCAACCCTTTATTACTTTTAAATAAGGAATGTAATATGACGACTGCATCTGATATCCTTAAGCAAATTAAGGATAATGACGTTCGCTTCGTAGATTTGCGTTTTAGCGATCCTAAAGGCAAATTACAGCATGTAACCATGGATATCGCTGAAATCAGCGAAGACACATTTGCTGATGGTGTCATGTTCGATGGATCTTCCATCAGCGGATGGAAAGCAATCAATGAGTCGGATATGGTATTGATGCCCGATCCAACGACCGCCCATATGGATCCGTTTTTCGCCCAATCCACAATGGTTATCCTGTGCGATGTACTCGACCCGATCTCCGGCGAATCCTATAACCGTGATCCGCGCTCGACCGCCAAAAAAGCCGAGGCTTATCTCAAATCATTGGGTATTGGCGACACAGTCAATGTCGGCCCTGAAGCTGAATTTTTCTTGTTTGACGATGTGCGCTTCAAAAATGACCCTTATAATACCGGTTTCAAGCTCGACTCCAACGAGTTCCCCTCGAATGACGACACCGAATACGAGATGGGCAATCTCGGGCACCGTCCGCGCGTAAAAGGCGGCTATTTTCCGGTTCCTCCGATTGATTCCTGTCAGGACATCCGTTCGGAAATGTTGACCGCTCTGACCGATATGGGCGTTCGCGTTGAAAAGCACCACCACGAAGTTGCAGCCGCCCAGCACGAGTTGGGTATCCGCTTTGACACATTGGTGCGCGAAGCCGACAAAATGCAGATATTCAAATATGTCGTGCATCAGGTAGCCAATACTTATGGCAAATCGGCAACCTTCATGCCGAAGCCGATTTTTGGCGATAATGGTTCGGGTATGCACGTCCACATGTCGATCTGGAAAGATGGCAAACCGACTTTTGCCGGCAATGAATATGCCGGTCTTTCGGAAACCTGCCTGTTCTTCATCGGTGGTATTATCAAACACGCAAAAGCTATCAACGCTTTCACCAACCCGTCGACCAACTCATATAAGCGTCTTGTTCCTGGATATGAAGCACCTGTTCTACTTGCCTATTCGGCTCGTAACCGTTCGGCTTCCTGCCGTATTCCTTTTGGTTCTTCGCCAAATGCAAAACGTGTAGAAATCCGTTTCCCTGACGCGACAGCCAACCCGTATCTTGCCTTCTCGGCAATTTTGATGGCAGGGCTTGATGGCATCAAGAACAAGCTCCATCCTGGACAGGCTATGGATAAGGATCTTTATGATCTGCCTCCAAAAGAATTGAAAAAAATCCCGACTGTTTCCGGCAGCTTGCGTGAAGCACTGCAATGTCTTGATAAAGACCGTGCCTTCCTTAAAGCCGGTGACGTATTCGACGATGACCAGATTGATTCGTTCCTCGAATTGAAGATGGAAGAGGTTCTGCGTTTCGAGATGGCACCTCATCCGATCGAATTCGACATGTACTATTCTGTCTGATTTTCATTAACCAAGATCTTTGAAAACGGGGGCTTCGGCCTCCGTTTTTGTAACATTTCTTGCCTTTTTCCTGTCACGCTTTGCCTTTAGACTCCGGATTCACTATAACAGACGTATGAGTAAACAGTATCAAGGGCAAGTTATGCGCGGCATCTCCAAAATTATCGTTGGTTTATCAATTGCTTTTTGTGGACTAAACGCGGCCAATGCGCGATCGGCGACGGACGCAGAAGTCAAGATGCTAAGCGATGCGACAAATAATTACGCAACCGCGCTTCAAACTTCCAATTTCGATGCTGTTTTGAATGCAATACCACCGCGTATCATCCAGTCGCTTGCTGCCCAATCGAAAGTCGATCAGGAGCAATTTCGCCAAATTATGGTGAACCAGATGAAACAATTGGCGCAAACCTATAAGGTTGACAAAATAACGATAAGCCAATCGAAAAAAAGTGCGGGAGAATTCAAGGATGGAACGCCTTATTATATTATTCCCACCGATTTTGTAATCACAACAATCAACGGCAATAACAAAAATCAGATCAAAGGTGAACTTGTTGCCATTCTTGATAATAATCAGTGGTATTTTGTCCGTGGTGACGACGCAACAACAATTTCTACAATGAGCGCGGCATTTCCGGGATTTGAAGAAATAAAACTCAGCGCACCGGAAATCAAACCAATCAAATAGCGTTTGTCATCAAAATGTTTATTCATTTGATTTCATAAACTGTAGATTTCTCTTTTCATAAAATCGACGTGCGGTTCTGGAAAATTTCCAACCTATTTTCGACCTGAACCGCGCCTTTTCAAACCAGTTTCGAACGATTTTTAGATACCTTTCCGGAACACTAATGGCCGGACGTAAATTTTTGCGGTTAAGAGTAGAATAAAAGCCTTCAAAATTTGAAATTTTGTAACTTGCGATGAATTTTAATGCCTATCTAACGCTGGTTACAAATTGCGCAACTGATCAAGTGAGCTCAAGCAGAATTTTTAGTTGGTAATATGGGTCTTACCATGATGGACACGAAAAACTGCCTTTTTAGAAACGGCGTAACAAACCAACTTTGAACGAAGTCTGAAGGCTACCGCTTTGTGACTCCGCCCTTAAAATTCGGGATGTGTTATGCGTCAGACTTATCTGTCTTTGTGGGTGCTCATTCAAGTTATGAGCGATAAGCATAAAAACAAAAATCACTGCAGCATCAAAGCCCATTTAACTGAACCTTACGGTCGCGCAGAGAGACAGCTTTTCGTTGCAGAAAAACTCTCCGATCGGTTCATAACTATTTGATACCGCAGTGTTTTTTTGAGTTATTATTATCAAATAACTTTAATCTGCACACTGATATTGTTGCGTGTCGCATGGGAATAAGGGCAAATCTCGTTATGCGCGGTGTGGGCGGCCATTTCAGCCTGTTGTTTGTCGAGCCCTTCCAGATGTACTGTCAAAATGACTGTAAGTTCAAAACCACCGCTTTTGCGTGGTCCAATACCGACTTCGGCCTTTACATAACTTCCGTCCTGAACTTTAAATCCCGCTTTTTGTGCAGCAAAACGCGTTGCCGATTCAAAACATGCAGCATAACCGGCAGCAAAAAGCGTTTCAGGATTGGCACCAATCGTACCGTTACCACCCATCTCTTTAGGTTTTACCAAGTCGATGTCGAGTGCACCATCTTCCGAGTGCACATGGCCTTCCCGCCCGCCTTCAGCAATCGCTGTCGTTCTATAAATTATGGTCGATAACATTGAGCTTCACTCCTTGGTAATAAAAACTTGCTTCTTTAACCTAGCGTGTTTTTCCGGAGAAGCAATAAACCACTGGTCAAACTTTTGAAATTTACAGGTTTTCAATAGCCGCTATAACCGCTGCAGCCGCTTCATATTCAGCCTGATGATAGGCGCGCTTTTCCTTGGCTTCGGCATCTTCTCCCCAATGTTCGACGGTCCAGTCTTCGTCAAGATGGGCAATTTGCCAAGCTTCTGCCAGACTTATTTTGCCTTTCCAGACTGCAAGCGCGAGCAATGCCGAACCACAAAGAGTGGTGATCGAATGCAATGCCGCCAACACATAAGGAGACTCTATTGTTTGAAGAGCATCTCGTATAGCTGAAATCGAACCCTCGGGCTGTTTTACAAACATCACCCCTTCAGTCAGCATAAAACGGGCGCCATAATTGTTGCGAATCCAATCAAGGACGGGGTCCCAATGATGGTGTTGTCTTTCAACCAGCTCTTTTGGAGAATCCGCCCGATAAAACAACATATCATTGCCGACAAATTCCAGAATATCGTGCCGCACAACATCCTCATTATTGATGACACCATCAATGATCGAGTTCACAAGACGGGTTACCGGCATTTTCGCCGGATCAATTGTCTTTTTTTGCGAATTGAATTCGTGTGCCACCATCTCGGCCAAAGCTCTATTGGGCAAAACAAGTTTATGGTGTGCCGGCGTTTTGACTGTCTTTCCATCAAGAACAACAGCAAATTCCCCGCTGTCTTCCCCACCCGCTTCCCCGCCCACTTCCTTGACAGAAGCTTCTTTGTAAAACCGCTTTGGTAATTCGCGTTTTGAGAGAATCTGAGCCTGTTTTACCGGATCAGCTTTTTCAGCATCGTCGTTCAGCTCTTGCAGCAATTCACGCATTGTTATCACTTTCAAAAATCGAAATTATGTCTTTTGGCTCTCTTACCAGTTTATCTGCTCCAGCTTCTTTCAAAGCTTCCGGCGTATTATAGCCCCAGAAAACGCCAATCGCTTTGGCATGAGCAAGCTTGGCCATTTGCATATCAAAAATTGAATCCCCGATCACATAAGTATTTTCGGGAAACACGCCGGTTTGTTTACAACTTTCGATAACCATTGTGGGATCAGGCTTTGACGGGCATTCGTCTGCTGTTTTGATTGTAATAAAACAATGAAGTTTGTAGGCATCCAGTATTTTGTCAATTCCAAGCCTCGACTTGCCGGTGACAACACCCAAAAGAACATCATCCTTACTTTCAAGCGCTGTCAACATTTCGGAAATTCCCGGAAAAAGTGGCTCGGTAAAAGATATATCGCCTCTGTTTTTAGCAAAAATCTGTTTATAGGCTGTCACCATTTCGAGAATTTCATCATCAACAGGACGATCTAAAAGACGTGCTATCGCACGATCAAGCGACAGGCCGATGACAAGTTTTGTCTCGTCAAGATCGGGTTCTTTATAAGAAAATTTTTCAAATACCTGAACCATTGCCCGTTGGATAGCAAAGACACTATCAACCAGCGTTCCATCACAATCAAAAAGCGCGAGGCGAAGCGGCTTGTCGGTCAATCTTGATCTCCGTCACTTTCGTCAAATGCAAGAAGGTTGAAAGTTTGCACCATATGCGGCGGAAGAGGAGCGGTCACATCCAATATTCCTCCGGAAGGATTGGGTATTCTTATCCGGCGGGCATGGAGATGAAGACGATTCTGAATACCGCCTGGCAGTTCCCAATTCTGATCTGCATAAAAATATTTTGGGTCACCAATAATCGGATGGCCGATATAGGCCGCGTGAACACGCAATTGATGTGTGCGTCCGGTATAAGGTTCCATTTCAAGCCAGGACAAAATCTGCCCGCGCGTGTCTATAACACGGTAGTGCGAAACAGCATGATCGGAATCCGGTTCGCCATGCGGGCACACACGCATTTTATCGCCATCGGGGGTGGATTCCTTAATAAGCCATGTTGAAATCTTGTCTTCGCGTTTTTTGGGAACACCTCTTACAATGGCCCAATAGGTCTTTTTGGTTTCACGGGCACGGAATGCCGCTGCCAAAGCCTGCGCTGCCGAGCGTGTTTTTGCAACAACGAGGACACCTGACGTATCGCGATCAAGCCGATGGACAAGGCGTGGCTTTTCACCCTTTTGATTGCGCCAGGCTTCAAGCATGCCGTCGACATGACGGGTAACACCCGAGCCACCCTGAACAGCAAGACCGGCCGGCTTGTTAAAGACATAAAGCTTCTTGTCTTCGTAAAGAAGCATCTGCTTTAAAACGTCACCATCATCCTGCCCACGAATGGTTTTGCTTGTTAGAGGTACTGCGCCTTTTTCATCAACAGGTAGAGGCGGAACGCGCACCGATTGTCCGATTTGCAGCCTCGTATCAGACTTTACCCTGCCCCCTTCAACACGGATTTGCCCGGAACGCAAAAGTTTTTGCAGGTAGCCAAACCCCAGTCCCGGATAATGAACCTTGAACCAGCGGTCAACGCGCATACCGTTTTCATCTTCATCCACTTTTTTTATTTCAACACCGGCCATCGTCATCTCCTTGGTGTTTTCTCTAGCATCATCGAACGACAATAGCGACATGATTTATCGTTGTGATCACACTCGGTTACATCGTGTTGTTAAAAGTGGTTTTGCTGATCGTAAATTGAACAGTAGCGCACATTAAATAAACATTATAAACAGTTGAACCGATTTTAAAACGGACAACCACGGGGACAAGGTGTCATTGGAGGTATAAGCTTGTCGCTTTTTAAAACTTATACGCGTGCAGTCAGCTATTTGATGACAGAAAAGAAAACTGTCATCATCATTTGTGCAGCCAATATTGCTATGGCGGCTGTGCAGGTTTTTATACCGAAAATTTTCGGCTGGATTATTGATGAACTGTCTTTAACCGCGCAAGCAGTATCAAGCGGCACTGCCTTTTCGGCTGGCGATACCTTCACAGCAGTTATTCCTTATCTCGCATTGTGGACGGCACTCGGTATGTTTTCCATTGTCGCAACTGTAATGGTCGACAGGGGAGCTGATCGTCTGGCACATCGCAGACGCTTGGGAGTATTAGCTGAATCCTATCAGCGCATTATCAATATGCCGCTTGCATGGCACCAGAAAATCGGTACCTCCAATGCACTTCACACAATGCTGCGAGCTTGCGAATCCATGTTCACGATGTGGCTCGAATTCATGCGCCAGCATCTCGCTTCAATGATTCAGCTTATAATTCTGTTAAGCGTTGCAATCTGGACCGATTACCGACTGTCCATCGTTCTGATTTCGCTTGGCATTATTTATATCATGATCGCTCGTCTTGTCATGACCAAGACCAAAACGGGACAGGAATCGGTTGAAAAATATCATCTTGCTTTATTCGAGCATGTCACAGATTCAATCTCCAATGTCTCGGTTGTTCAAAGCTACAACCGCGGCGATGAAGAAAGCGAACGCGTCAAACAGAATGCACAAAACGTGCTCAAGGCACAATATCCTGTTTTGAACTGGTGGGCCTTGGCTGCCGGCCTTAACCGTATGGCCTCGACAATCACAGTCATCGTCGTCATTGTTCTTGGCGCCTATCTGGTTTCCAAAGGTATCCTCAATATTGGTGATGTTGTTGCCTTTGTTTTCTTTTCACAAATGATGATTGGTCAACTTGACCAGATCAGCAATTTCATCAATCTCATTGGTTCCAATCGGGCGAAACTCGACGCGTTTTATGACATGATGGATTCGACTGTTGCGGCAGCCGAACCTAAAGGCCTCCCCTCATTGACCAATGTCAAAGGCGACATCCGTTTTGACCATGTCACCCATGAATTTTCGAATACTCTGCAAGGTGTCTATGACATCACCTTCGAAATCAAACCCGGACAGACCGCTGCAATCGTCGGGCCTACCGGTGCGGGTAAAACAACATTGATCAACCTGTTACAACGAATCTACGATCCGGAAAGCGGCGTTATAACGATTGACGGTGTTGATACAAGAACAGTCAACCGTGCGTCCCTTCGTCATGCTATGGCAACGGTATTTCAGGATTCAGGGCTGTTTAACCGCACAATCAAAGAAAACATCAGCATCGGCCGCCCCGATGCAACGGATGAAGAGATATATGAGGCAGCAAAGATTGCTGCTGCCAATGATTTCATTCATGCAAAAACCAATGGCTATGACACCCGCGTGGGAGAACGCGGGTCGCTCCTTTCCGGTGGCGAACGGCAAAGGCTGGCAATTGCCCGAGCTGTATTGAAAAACTCGCCTATTTTCGTGCTTGATGAAGCAACAAGTGCACTGGATGTTGAAACAGAAGCGCGCGTCAAGGAAGCAATTGACACAGTAAGCCGCAATCGGACAACAATCATCATCGCCCATCGGCTCTCGACAGTGCGCAATGCGGATCTGGTATTATTTATGGATCATGGTCATATTGTCGAACAAGGCAGTTTCGATGAACTTGCTGAAAAAGGCGGTCGCTTCACAGCCCTTCTTAAAGCGGGTGGTTTAACAATAGACCATTCGCCCCATGCACTTAACCGCGACAATGCTGTTCAGGTTCAACAACCATCATAAACCGACCAATTTTGTAGCTTAACGCATTGACTATAAAAACCATTCAAGATGGTAAGTCCGATGTCACGGGATTAACCGTTTTCACAATAAGATCGGTTAAATGAATTCCCTATTGACCAGTTGCGGGGCAAGAAAAACACTCGGCGTTTTACTAATAAAAGAAATGAGTTGAAACGGAATGGAATAAACGCATGAGCGAAATAGCCAAATTCCTTCAATAAATTTAATCCTGTTCCATTCACGAGAAGCCGCAATAGCCAACCCAACGTAACGGTGACGCCCAAAATACACATTTTCCGTTCTTGCACTTTGTAACCCGCTTTCCATTTTTCAAGCGACATTAACCGGCAATGAATAGCTGAAAACCCAATTTCACTCTGTGAAGGCAGCAATATCCCGCCCATCAAAGGCCAGTACGAAACCCCTCTGTTCAATTAGCAATATATTCATCCACTGTCGGAAGAGCCCTCTATAGGAAATTATCACCGGTGCATGAAAAACGGGGCTATTCAATCCAGCTATACGAACGTTAACAATGGCTATTCCAAATCTTCCATTTGATAGCGATGATCGAGCAAGATAAGTATGAACCTATTATCACTCATTGATAAAAGCCCGTCATGACCATTCGTTGCATTTCGCAACTTTGCAAGTCACTTCTCACGAACGATCACCATCAGCCGGCAAAGTTTTAACTTTTGAAAATCCTGTTTAATTGTTCGCTAAAAACAAATTTATAAGTCTTGCCGCGCTTAAACTATTCCCTTGAATAGGCCTAAAACCGCCCGTTGCGCCCTGCTCTCAAAAACATGTGTCATTTTAAGATCGGCACTATTGCCTCACAAAGCGAGCTTCCCGCACTCTCGCAATTTCACTAAAATAATATGAAGCCAAAAGCCGGAAGCGGCTTCAAACTTTTTTACGGACTTGATGGAATGACTGCAGAGAAGAACAATAAAATCGTAAGCCCATAAGACAATAAAAAAGCGGGTTAGTGCCCGCTTTTTAAGTCTCATTTCTGTAATTTTTGTCTCAAGGCTTTCATCGCATCATCTGCTTTGTTACCATCTGGTCCACCAGCTTGAGCCATATCCGGACGGCCACCACCGCCTTTACCACCTAGAACTTCCGACAATGCTTTGACGAGTTCGACAGCATTGAACCGTTTTGTCAAATCATCGGTAACACCGACGACAGCACTTGCCTTGCCATCTTCCGAAACACCGATAAAGGCAACAACGCCGCTACCGATCTTGTTTTTACCGGCATCAGCAAGTGGCTTCAAATCCTTTGGCGCGATACCATGAACAACACGCCCCATAAAGGCTAGTCCGTTTATCTGTTCAATATCGGCTTCGCCGTGATCATTAGCGCCACCGGACAAGGCCAATTGCTTTCTTGCCTCATTCAACTCTTTTTCTAGCTTGCGGCGTTCTTCAACAAGCACATGGACACGTTCCAGTGCTTCCTGAGGCGTTGTTTTCAATGCATTGGCAATTTCGTGAACACGTTGATCCTGACCATCAAGATAATGGCGGGCTGCATCGCCTGTCAGCGCTTCAATACGACGAACACCGGCAGCAACTGCGCTTTCCGATACAATGCGGATAAGCCCGATATCACCGGTACGTTTGACGTGGGTGCCACCGCAAAGTTCAAGCGACCACGCGCGGTTTCCGACTTTTGTCGGGTCAACCCGCTGCCCCATTGAAACAACACGAACCTCGTCACCATATTTCTCGCCGAACAAGGCCATTGCACCTTCGGCAATGGCGTCATCAACGCTCATAAGACGGGTTGTCACAGGGCTGTTTTGCAAAACAATTTCGTTTGCCAAATCTTCAACCTGTTTGATTTCTTCCGCTGTCATCGGTTTGGGATGAGAAAAGTCGAAACGCAAACGTTCAGGCGTGACCAATGACCCCTTCTGGGCAACATGCGTGCCTAATGTTTCGCGTAAAGCCTCGTGTAAAAGGTGCGTTGCTGAATGGTTGGCACGGATTTTACGACGCCGCTTTTCGTCAACATCAAGTTCGACAACGTCGCCCGTCTTGATCGAGCCATTTTTCGCAACACCGATATGGACAAACACACCGTTCGCCTTTTTCTGTGTATCGGTCACATTAAACGAGAACTTTTCGCCGGCAATTACGCCGGTATCACCCACCTGACCACCGGATTCGCCATAGAAAGGTGTCTGATTGACGATCAATGCTCCTTCTTGACCTTCCTTCAACTCATCGACAATTTTGCCATCTTTCACAATTGCAGTAATCACTGCTTCGGCCTTTTCTGTCTCATAGCCAAGATATTCGGTTGAACCGACGCGATCGCGAACGGCAAACCAGACGGTTTCGGTTGCCTCTTCTCCAGACCCCGCCCAATTGGCACGGGCTTCTGCTTTCTGGCGTTCCATTGCCTTGTCAAAAGCCTCGACATCAACCGTTATATTGCGGCGACGAAGTGCATCCTGAGTAAGATCAAGCGGGAAACCATAGGTATCATAAAGTTTGAATGCTGTTTCACCATCAAGATGATCGCCCGATTTCAGATTGTGGCTTGCCTCGTTCAAAAGGGTAAGACCACGTTCCAAAGTCTTGCGGAAGCGTGTTTCTTCCAACCGCAATGTTTCAGAAATCAGCGCTTCAGCACGGATGAGTTCGGGATAGGCCTGTCCCATTTCACGTATCAAGGTCGGCAACAGGCGCCACATCAACGGTTCCTTTGCGCCCAGGAGCTCGGCGTGACGCATGGCGCGACGCATAATGCGGCGCAATACATAACCGCGCCCTTCATTGGAAGGCAAAACGCCATCGGCGATCAAAAAAGCGGATGAACGAAGGTGATCTGCAATCACACGGTGACTTGCAACAAATTCTCCTTCCGCCTTGACACCGGTTGCCTCTTCGGAGGCGCGGATCAATGTCTTGAAGAGGTCAATATCATAATTATCATGAACACCTTGCAAAACGGCAGCAATACGTTCAAGCCCCATGCCTGTATCGATCGACGGCCGCGGAAGATCATTACGCTGGTCCTTTGTCACCTGATCATATTGCATGAAAACAAGGTTCCAGATTTCAATGTAACGATCACCATCTTCCTCGGCGCTTCCCGGCACGCCACCCCAGATTTTATCACCGTGATCATAGAATATTTCCGAACACGGTCCGCAAGGACCCGTGTCACCCATAGCCCAGAAATTGTCATTGGTTGAAATCCGGATAATTTTGTCGTCCGGAAGACCGGCTATTTTCTTCCATAACTCGGCTGCCGCATCATCTTCATGATAGACAGTAACAAGCAGCTTTTCTTTTGGCAGACAGAATTCTTTAGTAAGCAAATTCCAGGCAAAATAGATGGCCTGTTCTTTGAAATAATCACCAAAAGAGAAGTTACCGAGCATCTCGAAAAATGTGTGGTGGCGAGCTGTGTAGCCCACATTATCAAGGTCGTTATGCTTACCGCCGGCGCGAACGCATTTTTGCGCTGTTGTTGCTCTTTTATAGGGGCGTTGTTCAAGACCGGTAAACACGTTCTTGAACTGTACCATTCCCGCATTGGTAAACATCAAGGTCGGATCATTTCTCGGAACCAACGGACTGGATGGGACAATTTCATGCCCGTTTCTATGGAAATAATCCAGAAATGTTGACCGGATCTCGTTAACACTATTCATAACTGACACCTGTACTCGCCGCTGAGCTTAATCCTGCCCGCCGGATTTTTAAAAATATATTTGACTGCCTTTTAGAGCATATTCACCAATCTGGAAACTACTTTTTCAAGCCAATCCCGCAATGTGAATGCTAAATCCGGTGCTTTTTGGCTCAAGCAAAGTAGATCAACAGAAAACACTTGAAACATATGCCACGAGCTTAAAAAAAGCGCTTGTTCAAACATTATCTCAACGACTTGAATGGGCGGTGACGAAAGCAACCACCTCCTACCAACACGTTTTACCCGCTTAAATTCAATGGCTATCCCATTGTCGGTTTTTCCTATTGCCACCACTCTATTGCATAAATCCCTATCGGAATGTGTTACCTCGGACATTTTCGATCAATTGCGTCAGAAAGATTTCTTTGACTTACCGCAATATTTTTTGGTGTTAAAACGGTTTTTCTTCAATTTACCAGCAGCAAATCGGATCTTGTCCCTCTTAATTATTTAATCCTGAAATCAACAGTAAACCGCATCCGATAAACTCTCATCCGCGAATTTCAAAATTGCCGTCAGCAATCGGTCGAATACCAACTCGAAGCACGACAATTCATAAAATTGGAACACGGCTCATTATTCCGCGATAATTCCATGAGATACCAAGACCACGACAATTTTTTGCAATAGCGAATAAAAGAGTTCACTAGACCGAACTTTTATCCGTTCAGTCTGATTTCCTGAAGTGCCTGATCAAACCGCTATTAAAACGATAGCACCTCGCACCGATAAGGACAGAACTCCGAACACATCATTTACGTAAAAGTACCACGCGCTATACATAGAATTTTAGGGCATTTTAGGAAATTCTAGGAACGCTTTTGAAATGACGCCAGAAGAATCATCATGAAAAACTGTGTAGTCACGCACAACCACTGCAAAGCGAATATCGTTTCGACAGAACAATGCCGTTTCATTCCGACATAGACACATATCCTACTGGCATTTTCCTGAGGAATTTTATTCCTGCCGTTTTTTCCAGTAGGTTTTTCCTGACGGTTTTATTAGCTAGCCTTTACAATTCAACTTCTATCGAACAACATTTATATTAACTGCCAACCGCATTATCCATAAGCTCTAACGGAACAATCAAAAAAGGGCGCCAGTCTTTCTGCTGACGCCCATCATTCAATTATAAACCAGATACAGAACCGATAAATTCTTTAACGTTTTCACATTAGTATGGACAAATTTTCGATCCCGAAACCACTCTAACTATCTGTGCCGGTTTCAATAAAGCAGGATCAGCCTGCTGCGCTTTCATCATCAGCTTCCGGACCACCGTTTTCAAGAAGTTCTGTTGCAATCAGACCGGCGTTTTGCCGTAAAGCTGCCTCGATTTCGTCAGCCACTTCCTTGTTATCGCGAAGAAACTGTTTGGCATTTTCACGTCCCTGCCCCAAACGCTGGGAATTATACGAGAACCACGCACCGGACTTCTCGACAATACCGACCTTCACACCAAGATCGATAAGTTCACCGAGCTTCGAGATACCTTCGCCATACATAATGTCGAATTCAACTTGCTTGAATGGAGGAGCAAGCTTGTTTTTGACGACCTTGACGCGTGTCTGGTTACCAACAACCTCATCACGGTCTTTGATAGAACCGATACGACGGATGTCCAAACGGACAGACGAATAGAATTTCAATGCATTACCACCCGTTGTCGTTTCGGGCGAGCCGAACATAACACCGATCTTCATACGAATCTGGTTGATAAAAATAACCATGCAATTCGAACGTGAAATGGACGCGGTCAATTTGCGTAATGCCTGACTCATCAAACGGGCTTGTAAGCCAGGAAGCGAATCTCCCATCTCACCTTCGATTTCAGCGCGTGGCGTAAGTGCAGCCACAGAATCGACGACAAGAACATCAACCGCACCGGAGCGCACCAATGTATCCGTAATTTCCAGAGCTTGTTCGCCTGTATCCGGCTGCGAAATGAGAAGGTTTTCAATATCGACACCAAGTTTACGGGCATAAACCGGATCAAGCGCATGTTCGGCATCAATAAAAGCGCAAATGCCGCCACGTTTTTGTGCTTCGGCAATTGTATGAAGAGCCAAAGTTGTTTTACCGGAACTTTCAGGCCCATAAATTTCTACGATACGACCTTTTGGAAGTCCCCCTACTCCAAGCGCAATATCCAACGATAACGAACCTGTCGGAATTGTTTCGATTTCGACAATATGTTTGTTATCGCCAAGGCGCATGATAGAGCCTTTGCCAAACGAACGTTCAATCTGGGATAGTGCGGCATCCAGAGCTTTTGATTTATCCACTGTTTTATCCTCAACGAGTCGCAATGTATTTTGTGACATCTTACACTAACCTTTTCTAACATATGAAGCCAGAGCGTTCATTTATTTGATGGTTCATTTGTACACTATTTGTTCTTTTTTGACAAGCCATATAACACGTTGATTTTGTTCTATTATGTCATTTTGTTCTATTAATGTTCTTTTCACTCAAGGAAAAACTCAATAAAATAAAACCGCCGATCTGATCGGCGGTTTTTAGAAAAACAAATTTTTAATTCACAGAAAATCAATAGCCGTCCTGACGCAACGGTGCAATCTGGATTTCTACACGACGGTTCTGAGAACGGCCTTCCACAGTGTCGTTGGAGGCAATCGGATTAGAAGGGCCATAGCCTTGAACCGCAAGTCTGCGTCCATCAATGCCTTGGCTGTTAAGGTAATTGGCAACCGAAAGTGCACGCCTTTGTGACAGATCCTGATTATGTTCAAGACTTCCGGTCGAATCTGTAAAACCAAAAACATCCACCAGAGATTTGTTATATTTTTTCAATACAATAGCAACAGAATTCAAAACCGGATAGAATTGCCCTTTGACTGAATCCTGATCGGTGTTGAACGTAATATTGCCGGGCATATTGAGCCGGATCTGATCGCCATATCGTGTAACGGATACGCCCGTCCCTTGGAGCTGTTGGCGAAGTTCGGCTTCCTGACGGTCCATATAATTGCCGATAAGGCCGCCACCAAGTGCGCCAACGCCGGCGCCGATCAACACAGCATTTCTTTGCGCATGACTTGAACCGCCAACCATCAGACCACCAAGGGCACCTGCTACGGCACCGATCGTTGCGCCCGTTGCCGTTTTCGATACCTGACTTTCGCCGGTATAGGGATTTGTGGTTTCACATGCGGTTAAAAAACTTGCTGATAGAAAAAGGATGCCCAACTTTTTCAACATTGTTTGTAATCTCCATTAGAGTGGATTCACTTTAATCTCCTGTTGGAGATTATAGAGGTGGTTTTCCGGATTTCACTACATGAATACAATTTTTATAGCGAAATACCGAGTTTATTTTTCTTCTCTGCGCTCTTTACGTAATTTTTCCCACCATTCAAGGCGTTTTCTTATTTCACGTTCAAAGCCGCGTTCCGGCGGATCATAGTAGTGCTGGTGGCCTATTTTTTCGGGAAAATACTCCTGCCCCGAAAAGGCATCCGGTTCGTCATGATCATAATGATAGCCTTCGCTATAACCTTCCTGCTTCATAAGTTTTGTTGGAGCATTAAGGATAGATTTTGGCGGCATTAAGGAACCGTTTTCACGCGCAGAACGCATCGCTTTATTAAATGCCACGTAACCGGCATTGGATTTCGGAGCGGTTGCGAGATAAATACACGCATCGGCAAAAGCAAGTTCCCCTTCCGGCGACCCGAGATAATCATAAGCATCTTTGGCTGCATTTGCGATCAAAAGAGCTTGCGGATCAGCAAGACCAATATCTTCAACAGCCATACGCACAAGGCGTCTACCAATATAATGCGGGTCTTCGCCGGCATCCAACATACGAGAAAGATAATAAAGTGCAGCATCGGGATCGGACCCACGAACTGATTTATGAAGCGCCGAAATCAGATTGTAATGACCATCCCGCCCTTTGTCATAAATTGCAGCCCTTTTCTGTACGATCTTTTGGAGTGTTTTATCGTCGAAAACTTCATCCGGTCTTGCTGCCCGCCATAATTCTTCGGCCATTGTCAGCACTGCACGGCCATCTCCATCAGCCATACGCACCAGCATTTCTCGTGCGCCATCATCAACAGGAAGAGCCTTACCTTCGATCTTTTCAGCTCTTGTTATAATTGTTGCCAAACTTTTTTCGTCGAGCGGATAAAATGTTAAAACACGTGCACGGGAAAGTAACGCCGCATTAAGTTCAAATGAAGGGTTTTCGGTCGTAGCCCCTACAAGAATAACGGTGCCATCTTCCATAACAGGCAAAAAACTATCTTGTTGGGCTCGATTGAACCTATGAATTTCATCGACAAAAAGCAAAGTTTGCCTACCCGACATGCGTCTCGCCCGCGCACTTTCGAATACTTTCTTTAACTCTGCCACACCGGAAAAGATTGCTGAAACCTGTTCGAAAGCCAATTTCGTTTCGCCTGCAAGAAGCCGTGCGACAGTCGTTTTACCGGTTCCAGGTGGTCCCCAGAAGATCATTGACCCCATAGAGCCGGACTTGATCATTCGGGTCAATGCACCCTCTGGGCCGGTAAGATGTTCCTGCCCGATCACTTCAGACAAATGTTGCGGCCGCATGCGCTCGGCTAGAGGTTTTGTCTTATCCATTTCCGGATCAGACGAAGATGAGAAAAGGTCGTTTACCAAGAAAACACCTCAGCGCACAAATTGCCGAACCAACATGCCGTTGCGTTCGTATTCGAGTTGCCAGATACGCGGTTGGCCATTTGATAGAATTTTTTTCAGATCGGCAACAGTTTTGACTTCTTTGCCATTAAGGCCGTGAATAATGTCACCCCTTTGAAACAATCCTGAAGCATTGCTGTTATCTTCAACATCATTGATGACAACGCCGTTTGAATCCGGTGCCACATGAAAACGGCGTGCATTCATCGGCGTCAAATTCATCACTTCAGCACCGGAAAAAGGCGTATTTCCCGACAATTTTTCGGGACGTGCAATCTCGTTTTCGGGAATAGAAGTGAGTGATATGGAGGTATTGGCTGTCTTGCCGTTTCTCAGATATTCGATATCCAGCGTGTGACCGATACCCGTTGTCATTAACCGGTAACCAAGGCTATCAGGATTATCAATACGGATGTTATTTGCTTTCAGGATAACATCACCGATTTTAAGTCCAGCCTTCTCGGCAGGGCTTTGTTTGGCAACATCGGTTATAATGGCTCCATAAGGCTGATCCATTCCGAGCCCTTCGGCAACATCTGCTGTTACGTTCTGAAATGATGCACCAATATAAGGCGGTTCAAATGTCTGTTCGCCCCTTTTCACAGCATCAACAACAGTTTTTACCAAGTTTGCCGGAATTGCGAAGCCGATTCCAACCGAACCGCCCGATTGCGAATATATCGCCGTATTGATACCAATCAATTCCCCTTTCATATCAATAAGTGCTCCGCCCGAATTGCCCGGATTAATCGGTGCGTCGGTCTGGATGAAAAAATCGAAATCGGAAATGCCGACGCGTGTGCGTGCTTGAGCTGAAACGATGCCACTTGTGACGGTTTGGCCTACTCCGAACGGGTCACCAATTGCCAAAACCAGATCTCCCACCTCGACGGCATCAGAATCGCCCAATGGCAAAACCGGAAATGGCGCACCCTTAGGAGTGATTTTCAAAACCGCAATATCCGTTGCCTCGTCTTTTAACATCACCTTGCTTTCGAATTCGCGACCATCCGACAAAGCAACCTTTATTTCATCCGCATCACGGATAACATGATAGTTCGTAACGATCAGACCACTTTGATCAACAATCACGCCGGAACCTAGTGAGGACTGTCTTCTTGATGGAGCATTTTGAAGCGATTGACCAAAAAACTGTTCAAAAAAAGGGTCGTTAGCGAAAGGAGAACGCGCTTTTACAATTCTGGCAGCATAGACGTTGACCACCGAAGGTGCAGTTGCTTTAACAAGAGGCGCAAAACTCAGTTTAATTTCCGCTTGAGATTGCGGCACTTCGGAAAATCCTGCCTGAGGCAGAATGACTGTTAAAACGCTGAAAAGAACAATTGCCTTGAAAGACAGCTTCATCATCGATTCCTTATTATAGATTCTCTTTTCACAATAGCAGAGACAGTCTGGTATTTTTAAGCATTTCTCAATGAGACTTATCTCTAAATGCTTATTTTTAACTGAACTGCCATTTTATTGATGATTTTGGCAAAAGAACGATATCGGAACCATCCTTTTTTTCATATCTTTTATCCGTTTCTTCGATGCTTTTTGTGAAGGAGCAAACGATATTTTTCAAGCATCATCCAATGGAACTCTCAATAGAGAGGCTAAGACTTCTGTAATCATACTTCAGGTGCATTCTTGCAAGGAACGGCAGCCCAACTCCCACCCCTATTTTGGTTCCAATTTCAAAAAGATGAAGCATTGCGTGCGTCGAATATTCCCTACAACATCAAGTTTCGTACCCGCACACTAAAACACAGCGAGTAATTTCCGCTGCGAGATTACGCCCACACGCACTACAAGGCACAATCGATTTCCCGCTCAAAATGCTTTTCTCTTTTCGCCAATGTTCAAATACCAATTCCAGTGGTGTTCAATTCTGTCGGATACGACTTGCAGCACAATATTCACGTGCTGCTCTTTTCCTTGTTTTGTATACACATATTTTTTGGAACATAATCGGATAACGTTACGCGATTCTCATCCCAAGATTTTCATGCAATCATTCAACAGAATGAGATTTAAAAAATTCGCGACAATTTGTATCTTCCTATTGAAGACGAAGGTAAGTGCCTTACCGCATTGAAGAAATTCGAAACATCATAGACAACAAAAAACCCGCTATAAAAGCGGGTTCTCCGAAATGCTTTGTAAGCAAGCTATCAGGCAGCTTCAGTTTCCTTGGCTGCTGCTTCAACACGTGCTTTATCCGCAGCACCCTTGGCATTCACGTCGCGTTCAACAAACTCGACGACAGCCAGAGGAGCATTGTCACCGGCACGGAAACCGGCTTTCATAATACGCAGATAGCCGCCATTGCGCGTTGCGTAGCGCGGTGCCAAAGTATCAAACAACTTTGCAACCTGCTTTGCATCACGAATTGCCGAGATGGCTTGACGGCGTGCATGGAGACCTCCACGCTTACCTAATGTTACCAACTTTTCAACAATTGGACGAATTTCTTTTGCCTTTGGAAGCGTCGTCACGATCTGCTCATGCTCGATCAGTGACGTTGCCATATTGGCAAACATCGCCTTACGGTGACTAGCAGTGCGGTTCAGCTTGCGGCCTGATTTACCATGGCGCATGAGCCTTCTCCTTAATTTCTAACTCAGTATTGATCTTCATAACGTTTTGCCAGGTCGTCGATATTCTCGGGCGGCCAAGCGGGGATTTCCATACCAAGATGAAGTCCCATTGAAGCAAGAACTTCCTTGATTTCATTGAGCGACTTACGTCCAAAATTCGGCGTACGCAGCATTTCTGCTTCCGTCTTCTGGATAAGATCGCCAATATAAACGATGTTGTCATTTTTAAGACAATTGGCAGAACGAACGGAAAGTTCCAGCTCATCCACCTTTTTGAGCAATGCCGGGTTAAATGCAAGCTCGGAAACCTGCTCTTGCGGAGCTTCTTTCTGCGGTTCTTCAAAATTGACGAATACAGAAAGCTGGTCTTGCAGAATACGGGCAGCAAAAGCAACTGCATCCTCTGCACTCACTGCACCATTTGTCTCAACGGTCAGGATCAATTTATCATAATCAAGAACCTGCCCTTCACGGGTGTTCTCGATTTTGTATGAAACCTTGCGAATTGGCGAATAAAGACTATCAACCGGAATAAGACCGATCGGAGCATCTTCGCTACGGTTACGATCGGCAGGAACATAACCCTTTCCTGCGTTCACTGTAAATTCCATCCTGATTTCGGCACCCTGATCGAGTGTGCAAATAACGTGTTCAGGATTGAGAATTTCGACATCGCCGACTGTCTGAATATCCCCCGCAGTGACAACACCCGGTCCTTCTTTACGAACGACCATGCGTTTCGGACCCTCGCCTTCCATACGGATGGCGATTTCTTTGATATTCAAAATAATATCTGTAACATCTTCCCGTACGCCGGGGATTGACGAGAACTCGTGCAACACGCCGTCAATCTGCACAGCAGTGATAGCTGCACCGCGCAAAGAAGACAGTAATACGCGCCGTAAAGCGTTACCTAACGTTAAACCAAAGCCGCGTTCCAAAGGCTCAGCGATCACAACAGCTTTGTTCGAACCGTTTTGAGTCTGAAACTCGACTTTATTAGGCTTAATCAGTTCCTGCCAGTTTTTCTGGATCATATTCCTATTCCTGTCCTTTACTTCCGCCACCATTCAGCCGTGACGGCCAGCTTGAACGCCAGAGCAAAGCTCTGACACCGAAAAACAACCGGATTAAACGCGGCGTTTCTTACGCGGACGGCAACCATTATGCGGAATGGGTGTCACATCACGAATAGATGTAATAATAAAACCTGCAGCCTGAAGTGCTCTCAAAGCGGATTCACGACCCGAACCTGGTCCGCAAACTTCAACTTCAAGTGACCGCATACCGTGATCTTGCGCTTTTTTTGCACAATCTTCTGCAGCGACCTGCGCCGCAAAAGGTGTCGATTTACGCGAACCTTTAAAGCCCTGAGCCCCAGCTGACGACCAGGAAATTGTGTTTCCCTGAGCATCGGTGATTGTTATAAGAGTATTGTTGAATGTCGAATTGACATGAGCAACGCCCGACGAGATATTTTTACGTTCGCGACGGCGAATACGTGTAGGCTCTTTGGCCATAATTTTCCTTTCACTGATCTCTGCACCGCCGTATTTCCAGCGGCTACACCTTATTAGCTCCAATCAACCCGAACAAAAAACAATGTTTTCTGTTTTCAGGCAAACTGAAGTAAATTCACGTGTGAATTATTTCTTTTTACCGGCAATAGCCCGTGCCGGACCTTTACGGGTACGTGCATTGGTATGTGTACGTTGACCGCGAACCGGCAACGAACGACGATGACGCAAACCACGATAGCAACCAAGATCCATAAGACGCTTGATATTCATAGAAACTTCGCGACGAAGGTCACCTTCCACCTGATAATCGTGATCGATAGCTTCACGGATTTGAAGAACTTCAGCATCCGAAAGTTCACTCACACGGCGCTCAGCAGGAATACCGACTTTATCAACGATTTCTTTAGCAAATTTCGGTCCAATCCCGTGAATATACTGAAGAGCGATAATAACGCGCTTATTCGTCGGGATGTTGACGCCAGCAATACGAGCCACGCCTGTTCTCCTTAAATTAAATTTCAACCATTTGTGTCGCAACTACCAGCAGTTGGAACACAAAGCGACCAGAACCGCACACAAAGCCGATTCCAATCATCTCTCAAAAAAATGAAATTGTGCTGTCTTTGACGGATTTCACCGCAAAAGTCAACTCCCCTTTCACTTATAAGCCGGACTGTCTTTAGTGAAGTGCTTTTTCAATTGCCAGTGTGACATCCTTGACAGAGGCCATACCATCAATTTTTTTCAACAAACCGGTTTTTTCATAAAACTGCGACAAAGGAGCAGTTTTCTGACCATATTCCACAAGGCGTTTGGCAAAAGCTTCCGGATTATCATCCGAGCGAACTTTTCCACCTGCAGCAATTGTTTCTGCAACGCGAGTCTTCATACGATTGACAAGCGCATTCTGATCGACAACAAGTTCGATGACTGCATCCAATTTCGTATGTTTATGTTTCAGAATTTCTTGCAACGCTTCGGCCTGACCGACAGTGCGTGGATACCCATCGAGAATAAAACCTTTCGAGCAATCAGGTTCATCAATCCGGTCAGAAACAATCTGGTTCACGATCTCGTCTGAAACAAGCCCGCCAGCATCCATAATAGACTTGGCCTTCTTGCCGACTTCGGTTCCTGCTGCAACTGCGGCCCGCAACATATCGCCGGTCGACAATTGCGGAATACCATATTTTTCAGTCAGAATTTTTGCCTGCGTACCTTTACCGGCACCGGGTGGTCCTAAAAAAATCAGTTTCATCTATTTCTTTTCCCGCTCCTGAGTTTTGATTTTTTGAGCAAACCTTCATATTGGTGAGCAACCAAATGCCCTTGAATTTGCGCTATCGTGTCAAGTGTAACTGTTACAACGATCAACAGTGACGTACCGCCGAGATAGAACGGAACATGCAATGTCGACATCAAAAATTCCGGCAAAAGGCAAACAAGAATAATATAAATCGCACCAACAACGGTAATGCGTGTCAGTACGTAGTCAATATACTGAGCAGTCCGCTCTCCAGGCCGTATTCCCGGAATAAACCCGGAATGTTTTTTCAGTTGATCAGCTGTATCTTTCGGATTGAATACAATCGCCGTATAGAAAAAGCAGAAGAATGCCATCAGTCCGGCATAAACAACCATGTAAAGCGGTTGTCCATGACTCAATGAAAAGGAAATCGCCTGCAGCCAATGAGGCATGTTTTGCGAAAAATTGTTAACTGTTGCAGGCAACATCAAAAGTGACGACGCAAAAATCGGAGGAATAACGCCGGCGGTATTGAGTTTGAGTGGCAAATTCGAAGTATCGCCTTTGAACATTCTATTGCCCATTTGGCGATTGGGGTACTGAATAATGATGCGTCGTTGTGCACGTTCAACAAAAACGATAACAGCAATAACCGCAATGCAAATAACGATAATAGCAAGCAGCATGAACGTCGACAGATCTGCTTGTGCATGTGCCGTCAAGAGTTGAGCAATAGCCGAGGGAAGGTTTGCGACGATACCTGCAAAGATGATCAGGGAAATACCATTTCCGACCCCACGTGAGGTGATTTGTTCACCAAGCCACATCAAGAAGATCGTACCGCCTGTAAGCGTAATAACAGCAGTAATCCTGAACATCATTCCAGGATCTGTAACAATTTGTAAGCCCGTTCCCATCCCGCTTTCAAGTGCAATAGCAATGCCGTAGGCCTGAATGAGCGCCAGCAGCACAGTGCCATAACGCGTGTATTGGTTGATAATCTTCCGGCCGGTCTCACCTTCTTTTTTCAACGCTTCAAGCGAGGGAATAACCGACGTCATCAATTGCACTATAATGGATGCGGAAATGTATGGCATAATACCCAGAGCAAAAATGGCCATACGTCCGACAGCTCCACCGGCAAACATATTGAACAATCCCAAAACACCAGACGCGTGTTGTGCAAAAGTTTGTCTTAGTGCATCAACATTGATTCCCGGCATTGGTATATAGGTACCAAAACGGTATACGAGCAATGCACCCAAAGTGAACCAAATACGTTTCTTAAGCTCGGTAGCACGCGAAAAAGCACTAAAATTAAGATTGGAAGCCAGTTGTTCTGCGGCGGATGCCATAAAATCTCTCCGGTTTTATCCATGGTGTTGAACCACGAAAATTAACACATGCTTTAACTCTCTACGCAAAAAAACGCAAAGAGAAACAATGTTAGTTAAACCTATTTTAACTCAAAGCCGTTTTGCCTGATAAAAATAGTTTTTGCAATAATAAATTCCGCATAAAAAAAGCCCGGAATGAATGCTATTCACATCACACCGGACCGAATTTTTCTCAAGAAAATAATTTATTCAGCAACAGCGCGAACGTTAACAACGCCGCCGACCTTTGTTACTTTCTCGATAGCTGCTTTAGAGGCACCGGCAACATCAAAGGTAACTTTTGCCTTCAATTCACCATCCGACAAAAGACGAAAACCGTCTTTTTCGCGGCGGATAACGCCGGCAGCTTTCAAAGCCGCACTATCAACAGTCTTTGAGGCATCAAGTTTTCCTGCATCAATCGCCGTCTGAACACGTCCAACAGAAACTTCATTGAAGCTCTTGGCAAAAAGATTATTGAAGCCGCGTTTTGGCAAGCGCCGATAAACCGGCATCTGTCCACCTTCAAAACCGTTAATAGCAACGCCCGAACGCGCTTTCTGACCTTTAACACCGCGACCAGCTGTCTTTCCCATGCCGGAACCGATACCGCGCCCTACTCTTTTACGATTCTTTGTAGCGCCTTCTTGATCGCGCAGTTGATTGAGTTTCATGTTCTTTACTCCTACAATCCTCAGCCTTCATCCACAATACGGACGAGATGCTCTACTTTTGCAATCATACCACGCACTGCTGGTGTATCATTCAATGTGCTGCGGCGATGCATTTTGTTAAGTCCAAGCCCTTTCAACGTAGCACGCTGAACTTGCGGACGACGAATTGGACTGCCGATTTGCTCAACAGTGACCTTCTTGCCACTATGGGTTTTTTTCCCAACCATTTTCTAATTCCTCTATATCGCAAGTTCCACGAACTATTCTTCGTTGCCGATGATATTCTGCCGACGAGCCTGCAGAGTCGAATATTTAATTCCACGTTGGGCGGCAATATCTTTCGGATGGACCTGACGTTTCAACGCATCGAAAGTTGCGCGAATCATGTTGTAAGGATTTGAAGACCCGAGAGATTTCGCGACAACATCCTGCATACCGAGCGTCTCGAAAACAGCACGCATAGGACCACCAGCAATAATACCGGTACCAGCAGCAGCCGATCTCAACAACACACGGCCAGCACCATGGCGCCCCTCGACATCATGATGGAGTGTACGTCCCGAACGAAGCGGCACATAAATCATTTCATGTTTTGCAGCTTCAGTAGCTTTGCGGATCGCTTCAGGTACTTCTCTAGCCTTACCATGTCCGAAGCCGACACGCCCCTTCTGGTCACCGACAACAACAAGAGCAGCAAAGCCGAAACGACGACCACCCTTCACAACCTTGGCGACGCGATTGATGTGTACGAGACGATCAACGAACTCGCTGTCACGTTCTTCATGACGCTCATCACGATTATTACGTTCTTTTTGTGCCATTCCTAATTCCTTTTTCTTTTCCGGAAGCACGTATCAAAAAAGAATTCCCCTTGAAAGAGAGGAATTCCTCGGCGAAGCGCCCGGAAGCTCCGGGCAATCAATTTAGAAGTTCAAACCGCCTTCGCGAGCTGCATCGGCAAGAGCCTTGATGCGACCATGATAAATATAAGCACCACGATCAAACACAACCTCTTTTACACCAGCAGCTTTTGCACGTTCGGCAATAAGCTTGCCGACCGCACTTGCTGCCTTGACATTGGCACCGCCTTTAATTGACGAACGGAGTTCTTTATCCAATGTTGATGCAGATGCAACGGTCCGACTGTGCAGATCGTCGATGATCTGAACATAAATATTCATATTCGAGCGATGAACACTCAATCTCATACGGCCGTTAGCGACCGCTTTTACCTGACGGCGAACGCGCTGTGCGCGGCGCTGAAGTATTTCTTTAGGCGAAGCCATAACGCAAGTTCCTTATTTCTTCTTGCCTTCTTTGCGCACGATTCGCTCGTCCGCATATTTAACACCCTTACCTTTATAAGGTTCTGGTCCGCGATACTCGCGAATTTCGGCAGCTACCTGACCGACCTTCTGCTTATCAATTCCGGAAACCAGAATTTCTGTAGGCTTGGGAACAGCAACTGTAATACCTTCGGGCACCTGATAGATGACATCATGGCTAAAGCCCAAAGAAAGTTGAACATTTTTACCATGCATTGCTGCACGATAGCCAACGCCGTTAATTTCCAGCTTCTTCTGGAAGCCGCCCTTCACACCTTCAATGATGTTTTCAATCATTGAACGGGACATGCCCCACTTAGAACGTGCTTCCTTGGTCTGATCACGTGGTGTCACATGCACCACATTATCTTCCAACTTGAGATGAATTTCATCATCCGCGACAAAACTCAACTCACCTTTCGGTCCCTTAACCTTGATCGATTGCCCGTCAACTGAAGCAGTGATGCCAGCCGGGACATGAATCGGTTTTTTTCCAATACGTGACATTGTTATAACCTATCTTTCTAGCTTTTTCCGACATCCATCAGAAGATGCGGCAAAGAAGCTCCCCACCAACATTCTGCTCCCGAGCCTCATGATCAGCCATAACACCTTTCGGTGTCGAAAGGATCGAGATACCGAGACCATTAGCAACTTGTGGAATAGACTTCACTGAAACATAAACGCGACGACCAGGCTTGGAAACACGAGAAATCTCGCGAATCACCGGTGCACCATCAAAATATTTCAACTCAATTTCAAGCTCGGACTTACCGTTCTCGAAATCGATTTGACTGTATCCGCGTATATAGCCTTCAGTTTGAAGAACATCGAGAACACGAGCACGCAATCTCGATGCAGGTGTCGAAACCTTCGATTTCTTACGTCCCAAAGCATTGCGAATGCGTGTAAGCATATCTCCAAGAGGATCTGACATAGACATTTACGAAACTCCTCTTACCAGCTTGATTTCACAACGCCCGGAATATGACCGAACGAACCAAGATCACGCAATGCAATACGCGACATTTTCAATTTACGATAATAGCCACGCGGACGACCGGTAACTTCGCAACGATTGCGAATACGAACCCTTGCAGAGTTACGAGGCAACTCGGCAAGCTGAATGGACGCACGAAAACGCTCTTCAAGCGACACTTTCTGGTCCATAATAATTGCTTTCAGACGCGCACGACGTGCTGCATACTGTTTGGTCATCGCACGGCGATGCTTGTTCTTCTCAACGGCACTTGTTTTGGCCATAATTTTACCTCGCTACGCTTGCCGTTACGCACGGAACGGAAAATTGAAACCACGCAACAATTCACGTGCTTCATCATCCGTTTTCGCCGTCGTACAAACGATGATATCCATACCCCAGATCTGATCTACTTGATCGTAGTTAATTTCCGGGAACACAATGTGTTCTTTGATACCCATGGCAAAATTGCCACGACCGTCAAAACTTTTAGGATTAAGACCACGAAAATCGCGAACGCGTGGCAAAGCAATCGTTACCAGGCGATCAAGAAATTCATACATACGGTCTCTACGCAATGTAACTTTTGCACCAAGTGGCATTCCCTCACGAACTTTAAATGTCGCAACAGAATTACGTGCGTGTGTTACAATTGCTTTCTGCCCTGCAATAAGGGTCAAATCCTCGGCTGCTCTTGCAGGCTTCTTGGAATCGGCTGTTGCCTCTCCCACACCCATATTGAGAACAACCTTGTCAACGTAAGGAACCTGCATATTGTTTTCGTAATGAAACTTATCCTGCAGCGCCTTGCGAACTACTTTGATATATTGCGTTTTCAAACGCGGCTCTTGAATCTTATCAGCCATCGATCAGATCTCCCGAACGTTTGGCAACGCGAACCTTCTTGCCACCCTCTTCAATACGAAAACCGACACGGGTTGGTTTTCCATCCTTGGGATCGGCAATGGCCAATTTTGAAATATGAAGTGGAGCTTCTTTCGAAATAATACCAGCTTCCTGAGTTTGGGTCTGACGCTGATGGCGCTTGACCATATTGATACCGCGAACGATTGCAGTATTTTCCTCAGGATTAACCTTGATTACTTCACCGTTACGCCCTTTGTCCTTACCGGACAGGATGACGACTTTGTCGCCTTTACGAATTTTATTCATCGCAACGGCTCCCTATAGCACTTCTGGCGCGAGCGAAATAATCTTCATATGATTCTTACCGCGAAGTTCACGGGGAACCGGTCCGAAGATACGAGTACCGATCGGCTCTTTCTTATTATCAACCAAAACAGCAGCGTTCTTGTCGAAACGAATAACACTACCGTCAGCGCGACGAATATCCTTGGCAGTACGAACTACCACGGCTTTCATCACATCACCTTTTTTTACGCGGCCACGAGGAATAGCTTCTTTAACCGAGACAACAATAATGTCGCCAACGGAAGCATATTTCCGTTTCGAGCCGCCCAGCACCTTGATGCACATGACACGACGGGCGCCGGAATTATCCGCGACGTCGAGGTTTGTTTGCATCTGAATCATGACTGGCCGCCTTCTCTAAATGTTTACGTCCGGCAGTGCATTTGACACATTCGGACTTGCCTGTCAAATTATGATTAAGACTTTTTCAAAACAAAATGCTGGGCGCAACAGCACCCAACGTTCTGTATGTAAAAATCCGACTGATTAAGCAGCGCCGTTCTTTACAACGACCCAGCGTTTATCTTTCGAAATCGGCTTCGATTCTTGAATAAAAACCTCGTCACCAACTTTGAATTCGTTGTTTTCGTCATGCGCTTTGTACTTCTTCGACTGACTGACAGTCTTCTGTAGAAGCGGATGCGAATAGCGCCGCTCTACCTTGACTACAACAGTCTTATCGTTCTTGTCGCTGACGACAACGCCTTGCAGAATGCGTTTAGGCATGTCTTAACTTCCTTAAGCCTTGCTTTCGGCCGCCTTCTGGCGGGCGATTGTTTTTATGCGCGCGATATCACGGCGAACCTGCTTAACGCGTGCTGTTTTTTCCAACTGACCGGTTGCTTTCTGAAAACGCAGATTGAACTGCTCTTTCTTCAGCTTGGCCAACTCTTCATTCATCTGATCGAGCGTCTGAGCCCGTACTTCTGCGGCTTTCATCGCTTAGTCCCTTTATTCAGCTATACGCTGGACGAAACGTGTTTTAATTGGAAGCTTTGATGCACCCAACCGTAACGCTTCACGTGCCACATCTTCGGGTACGCCGTCAAGTTCAAACATAATACGTCCCGGTGCAACACGTGTTGCCCAAAATTCAACAGCGCCTTTACCTTTACCCATACGAACTTCGGTAGGCTTCGATGATACCGGAACATCCGGAAAAACGCGGATCCACACACGGCCGGCACGCTTCATCTGACGCGTGATAGCACGACGGGCCGCCTCAAGCTGACGTGCAGTAACACGTTCAGGCTCCATGGCCTTAAGACCATAGGCACCAAAATTAAGTTCCGTACCACCCTTCGAAACACCGTGAATACGGCCTTTGAACTGCTTGCGGAACTTTGTGCGTTTTGGCTGCAACATTGTTCTCTACTCCAAATCCTTCTTTGCCCGTCTAAAAAATCAGGCGTTTTCGCGACGGCGGTTCGTGTTTGAACCTTGATTATCGCCTTCAATAGCACGACGTTCGGAAGCCATCGGGTCATGTTCAAGAATCTCACCCTTGAATACCCAAACCTTCACGCCACAAATACCATAGGCGGTATTGGCTTCGGCCGTACCGTAATCAATATCTGCACGCAAGGTATGAAGAGGAACGCGTCCTTCGCGGTACCATTCCATACGGGCAATTTCAGCACCACCAAGACGACCGGCACAGTTGATACGGATACCTTCAGCACCAAGACGCATTGCTGACTGCACTGCACGCTTCATTGTGCGACGGAAAGCAACACGACGTTCTAACTGCTGCGCAATTGACTGTGCAATCAACTCGGCGTCAACTTCCGGCTTGCGGACCTCGACGATGTTCAAAGCTGTATCAGCATGTGTCATTTCAGACAGTTTGCGACGCAACTTCTCGATGTCGGCCCCCTTCTTACCAATGATAAGACCAGGACGAGCTGAATGAATCGTTACACGGCACTTCTTATGCGGACGTTCAATAACAACTTCCGAAATGGCTGCCTGTTTCAACTCATTCATGACATACTTGCGGATTTTTAAATCTTCATGCAACAACCGGCCATATTCACCGGTATCAGCATACCAACGAGAATCCCATGTACGATTGATACCGAGACGAAGCCCGATTGGATTGATCTTCTGACCCATTATGCGGCCTCCTCTTTATCGGACACTTCGCGAACAACAATTGTAAGATGAGAGAACGGACGCAAAATTCTGCTGGCGCGGCCACGACCACGCACATGAAACCGCTTCATAACAATCGATTTACCAACTGAAGCTTCCGCTACGATAAGCGAATCGACATCCAGATCGTGATTGTTTTCTGCATTGGCAATCGCAGATTCTAACGTCTTTTTCACCGTATCGGCAATGCGTTTACGAGAAAAAGTCAAATCTGCAAGAGCTGTATTAACTTTCTTACCGCGAATCATTGCCGCTACAAGATTAAGCTTCTGCGGGCTAACACGAATTGTGCGAGCTACAGCCTTTGCTTCATTATCTTTAAGCTGGCGCGGAGCCTTAGCTTTGCCCATTATTACTTCCTCTTCGCTTTCTTGTCCGCACCGTGACCATAATAGCTGCGGGTTGGAGCGAACTCACCGAACTTATGTCCGACCATTTCTTCCGAAACAGAAACAGGAACATGCTTGTTTCCGTTATAGACGCCAAAGGTCAAGCCAACAAATTGCGGCAAAATCGTGGAGCGGCGGCTCCACATTTTAATAACCTCGTTACGACCGCCGGCACGTACCTTCTCAGCTTTCTTGAGAAGATAGCCGTCAACAAACGGTCCTTTCCATACTGAACGAGCCACTTCAGACTACCTCTCTTATTTCTTGCGTTGATGACGTGAGCGCATGATGAATTTATCAGTCGCCTTGTTCGAACGTGTACGCTTACCCTTTGTAGGTTTACCCCACGGAGAAACCGGATGACGCCCGCCTGATGTACGGCCTTCACCACCACCATGTGGGTGATCGACCGGGTTCATTGCAACACCACGAACATGTGGCCGCTTACCACGCCAACGGGCGCGACCGGCTTTACCGTCATTTGTGTTACCATGATCGGAATTCGAAACGGCGCCAACAGTCGCATAGCAACCACTTGAAACCAGACGCTGTTCGCCCGAATTCAAACGGAGAATAGCCATACCCTGATCACGACCAACAAGCTGTGCATAAGTCCCGGCCGAACGGGCAATCTGCCCGCCTTTTCCCGGCTTCATCTCGACATTGTGAATGATCGTGCCAACCGGCATATTGCCCAAAGGCATCGAATTACCGGGCTTAACATCAACATTTACGCCGGCAACAACCGTATCTCCTACGCCCAACCGCTGCGGAGCAAGAATGTAGCTCAGATGACCGTCTTCATAACGGATAAGCGCAATGAATGCAGTCCGATTGGGATCATATTCCAAACGTTCGACCTTAGCGGGCATATCCCGCTTCAAACGCTTGAAGTCGACAAAGCGATATGTTCTTTTGTGACCACCACCCTGATAGCGGGCAGTTACACGGCCGTGATTATTACGACCGCCTTTCGACGACAAACCTTCGGTCAGCGCTTTCACAGGTTTGCCTTTGTAAAGACCGCTACGGTCTACAATGACAAGCTGACGCTGCCCTGGCGTGGTCGGATTAAAGTGCTTGAGTGCCATTATTCCTAACTCCGAGCCTCTTAAAGACCAGTCGAAACGTCGATTGACTGACCTTCAGCCAGCGTCACGATCGCTTTCTTGACATCACTCTGTCGACCGACAACGCCTTTAAAACGTTTCACCTTCCCCTTGCGGGTTGTTGTATTCACTGCTGTAACTTTGACACCGAATAAAGCCTCAACAGCTTCCTTGATTTCGGATTTGGTCGCCTTCGGCGTAACCTTGAAAACGACCTGATTGTTTTCCGACAGCATCGTCGACTTTTCGGTGATCACCGGACTTACGACGACATCATAGTGGCGAAGATCTGTCATTTGAACCGCTCCTCAAGGGCTTCGACAGCTGCCTTGGACAAAACAAGTTTGCCACGACGCAGAATGTCATAAACATTGATCCCCTGAACCGGCAAAACATCTACATTAGGAATGTTCGATGCGGCACGGGAAAATTTCAAATCAATTGCTTCACCGCCGATTAACAATGCGTCTGAAAAGCCGAGCTTAGCAAAGTCTTTGACAAGAACATTGGTCCTGGCTTCTTTGACATTCAATTCGTCAACAATAATCAAATCCTTGGACTTGGCTTTTGCCGACAAAGCATGACGCAATCCCAAAGCGCGAACTTTCTTCGGAAGTTCATGAGCGTGGCTGCGAACAACCGGCCCGTGAGCCTTACCGCCACCACGAAACTGTGGAACGCGAGCAGAAGAGTGACGAGCACGCCCCGTGCCCTTTTGCTTATACATCTTGGCACCCGAGCGGGACACGTCAGCGCGTGTCTGGCTTTGATGAGTACCTTGTTGGCGCCGAGCGAGCTGCCAGCGGACAACACGTTGCAGGATGTCTTCTCTGGGTTCCAAACCGAAGATATCTTCAGAAACCTTCAGCTTACCAGCATCCTTGCCGTCAAGAGTTGTTATGATGAGATCCATTATCAGGCTCCCTCAGCGACTGTGGCTTCCGCCTTGGGGGCAGCAGCATCTGTTTTTGCATTCTTTGGCTGACGCAAGGCGGCCGGTTTCGGTGCATTTTCAGGAATGCTCTTCTTGATTGCATCCCGCACCAATATCCAGGCACCTTTCGACCCCGGAACTGCGCCACGAACCAAAATCAACCCGCGATCAGCGTCGGTTGAAACAACTTCGATATTCAAAGTTGTAATTCGTGTCTGTCCCATATGGCCAGCCATTTTCTTACCTTTAAACACCTTACCCGGATCCTGACGTTGACCTGTCGAACCATGGGCACGGTGTGTAATGGAGTTACCGTGCGACGCACGATGTCCACCAAAGTTATGACGTTTCATAACGCCGGCGAAACCTTTACCAATTGACGTACCGGTGACGTCAACCAATTGACCGGGAACAAAATGCTCCGCAGTAATCTCGGCCCCGACTTCCAAAAGATTGTCGGGACTTACACGAAATTCGGCAATTTTAGCTTTCGGCTCAACCGAAGCTTTTGCAAAATGACCACGCAACGCTTGAGAAGTGTTTTTCACCTTTGCAAGCCCTACGCCTAACTGAACAGCTGTGTAGCCATTCTTCTCAACTGTACGCTGAGCAACAACCTGACAATTCTCCAAACGAAGAACCGTAACAGGTACATGTTCTCCGGCATCATTATAGACGCGGGTCATGCCCAGCTTTTGTGCTATTACACCTGAACGCATCGGGTTCGTTCCTTCCGTCCCCAAGCCTTAAAGCTTGATCTCGACATCAACACCAGCAGAAAGGTCGAGCTTCATAAGCGCGTCCACTGTCTGCGGCGTCGGATCAACAATATCAAGAAGACGCTTATGTGTACGCATTTCAAACTGCTCACGGCTCTTCTTGTCGATGTGCGGCCCACGATTAACCGTGAACTTCTCGATTCGCGTTGGAAGCGGAATCGGTCCACGGATATTGGCGCCAGTACGCTTGGCGGTCGACACAATCTCACGTGTCGATGCGTCAAGAATCCGGTGATCAAACGCTTTTAAGCGAATGCGGATGTTCTGACCGTTCATACTCTTTTTATCCCTGTCAACCGGAACGTCTTTTTGCAAAGACGCTCCTTAACAATTAAAATTAGATTATTCAATGATTTTAGAAACGATACCGGCACCAACAGTGTGGCCACCTTCACGGATAGCGAAGCGGAGCTTCTCTTCCATAGCAACCGGAACAATCAGTGTGACATCCATCGTTACGTTATCACCCGGCATAACCATCTCTGTACCTTCCGGCAATGTTACAATGCCGGTAACGTCTGTCGTACGGAAATAGAACTGAGGACGATAGTTGGTGAAAAATGGTGTGTGACGTCCACCCTCATCCTTTGTCAGAATGTAAGCTTCCGCCTTGAACTTGGTGTGCGGAGTAACTGTACCGGGCTTTGCCAATACCTGACCACGTTCAACACCTTCACGTTCAATACCACGAAGAAGTGCACCGATGTTGTCGCCTGCTTCACCTTCATCAAGAAGTTTGCGGAACATTTCAACGCCGGTAACTGTTGTCTTCGTCGTCGGACGAATACCAACGATTTCAACTTCGTCACCAACCTTGACAACACCACGTTCAACACGACCGGTAACAACTGTACCACGACCGGAAATCGAGAACACATCTTCAATCGGCATCAAGAAAGGCTGATCAATCGGACGCTTCGGAGTCGGGATATATTCATCAACTTCGTGCATCAACAAACGAACAGCATCTTCACCGATTTCCTTATTGGTGCCTTCAAGAGCTGCCAAAGCAGAACCCTTAACGATCGGAATCTCGTCACCGGGGAAATCGTATTTCGAAAGAAGTTCACGAACTTCGAGTTCAACGAGCTCGAGAAGCTCTTCGTCATCGACCTGATCAACTTTGTTCAGGAAAACAACAATTGCAGGAACACCAACCTGACGGGCAAGCAGAATGTGCTCGCGTGTTTGAGGCATCGGGCCATCAGCTGCCGAAACAACAAGAATAGCACCATCCATCTGCGCAGCACCGGTGATCATGTTCTTGACATAGTCAGCATGTCCCGGGCAATCAACGTGTGCGTAGTGACGCTTCTCTGTCTCGTATTCTACGTGTGCTGTAGAAATCGTAATACCACGAGCGCGTTCTTCCGGCGCAGCATCAATCTGGTCATATGCCTTGAACTCGCCAAAATACTTTGTAATCGCTGCTGTCAGCGTTGTTTTACCATGGTCAACGTGACCAATCGTGCCGATGTTTACATGCGGCTTCGTACGTTCATATTTGGACTTTGCCATCTGAGCTCTCTCCATTTCCTGCCCTATTCAGGGCTGAGTTGAAAGTTAATACGTAACCGCCTGATTACGCGAATTTTTTCTGAATTTCTTGAGCCACTGCCGTCGGCACTGGATCATAATGATCAAACTGCATTGTATATTGGGCACGCCCCTGGCTCATAGACCGCAAACTGTTGACATAGCCGAACATGTTTGCAAGCGGAACCATGGCATCAACCACAGTAGCAATACCTCTCGGTTCTGTACCGGAAATCTGCCCGCGACGGGAATTCAAATCACCAATAACATCACCGACATAATCTTCCGGTGTGACAACCTCGACTTTCATGATTGGTTCCAGAAGCTGGGCTCCAGCCTTCTGAGCTCCCTCACGGAAAGCAGCACGGGCTGCAATTTCGAAGGCCAATACGGAAGAGTCAACATCATGGTAGGCACCGTCAAGCAAGGTTGCTTTAACACCTTGCATCGGGAAGCCCGCAAGAGGACCTGACCCCATAACGCTCTCAAGCCCCTTCTGAACACCCGGAATGTATTCCTTCGGAACAGAACCACCAACAATCTTCGATTCAAACAACAAGCCTTCGCCGTCATAAGGTTCGAAAAGAATCTTGACACGAGCGAACTGACCCGAACCACCGGATTGCTTCTTATGTGTGTAATCAATTTCAGCCGGCTTCGTTATCGTCTCGCGATAAGCAACCTGCGGCTGTCCAACATTGGCTTCAACCTTGAATTCACGACGCATACGATCAACGATAATGTCCAGATGAAGCTCACCCATACCGGCAATGATTGTCTGACCGGATTCTTCATCCGATTTAACACGGAATGACGGATCTTCCGCTGCCAAACGATTAAGAGCAATACCCATCTTTTCCTGATCGGCCTTGGTTTTCGGCTCAATAGCAATTTCAATAACCGGATCAGGAAATTCCATACGTTCCAGAATGACCGGATGGAGCGGATCGCAAAGTGTGTCGCCAGTCGTGGTTTCTTTCAAACCTGCCAAGGCAACAATATCACCAGCAAAAGCTTCATCAATATCTGTACGTGCATTCGAATGCATCAGCAGCATACGACCGATACGTTCTTTCTTGCCTTTTACTGTGTTTTCAAGCGAAACACCTTTATGAAGCTCGCCTGAATAGATACGGCAGAAAGTCAACGAACCAACGAACGGGTCGTTCATAATCTTGAAGGCCAGCATCGAAAGCGGAGCTGCATCGGAAGATTCACGTGTCGTCTCTTCACCTGTCTTGACATCAACGCCCTGAATAGCAGGAACATCAACCGGAGAAGGAAGATAGGAAACAACAGCATCCAACAACGGCTGAACACCTTTGTTTTTAAAAGCCGAGCCGCAAAGAACAGGATGAAACAAAACCTCACAGGTACCCTTGCGGATAAGAGCGATAAGCTCGTCATTGGTAGGCATTTTGCCTTCAAGATAAGCTTCGGTAGCTGCTTCATCAACTTCAACAGCAGACTCAACCAGTTTCTCGCGATATTCTTCAGCTTTATCCTTCATATCGGCGGGAATTTCACTGGTCATTGTATGACCGCCAATCGAACCGTCCCAAGTAAGGGCCTTCATATCAATAAGATCAATAACGCCTTCGAAATCATTCTCCGCACCAATAGGCAACTGAAGAACAAGTGCTTTCGCTCCAAGACGTGAACCAACCATTTCAACGCTGCGATAAAAATCAGCGCCGATCTTGTCCATCTTGTTGACAAAAACCATCCTCGGTACGTGATATTTTTCTGCCTGACGCCAAACAGTCTCTGTTTGCGGCTCAACACCAGCATTAGCATCAAGAAGTGCAATAGCACCATCAAGAACGCGTAATGAACGTTCTACTTCAATTGTGAAATCGACGTGTCCTGGAGTGTCAATAATATTAAACCGGCATTTTTCGCCGTTACGACCTTTCCAGAAGGTGGTTGTTGCAGCGGAAGTAATGGTAATACCACGTTCCTGTTCCTGCTCCATCCAATCCATCGTAGAAGCGCCATCATGCGTTTCGCCGATTTTATGATTCTTACCGGTATAGTAAAGAATACGCTCGGTCATTGTGGTCTTACCGGCATCAATATGCGCCATAATACCAAAATTGCGATAATCTTCGATTTTATACTCGCGAGCCATATTTTTTGCTTTCGATTAAAAAGAGTTCTCTTACCAACGATAATGCGAGAAGGCGCGGTTGGCTTCAGCCATACGGTGCGTATCTTCGCGTTTCTTGACAGCCGAACCACGATTATTCGCAGCATCCATCAATTCACCCGACAAACGATCAACCATAGTTGTTTCGTTACGGTTACGTGCTGCAGCAATAAGCCAACGAATGGCCAATGCCTGACGACGATCTGGACGCACATCAACAGGAACCTGATAAGTTGCACCACCAACACGACGAGAACGAACCTCAACATGCGGAGCAACATTCTCTAGTGCTTGATGAAACAGAGCAACCGGTTCTGTTTTTGCTTTATCTCCAACTGCATCAAGCGCACCATAAACGATGCGTTCTGCAACTGACTTCTTACCATCAAACATGATGGCATTCATAAACTTTGTAATCACAAGATCGCCGAACTTAGGATCTGGATTAATCTCACGTTTTTCTGCTCTATGGCGACGGGACATTGGCTTCGTCTCTCAAACTTATTTAGGACGTTTGGCACCGTATTTTGAACGGCGCTGCTTACGATTCTTGACACCTTGTGTATCGAGCACACCACGAATGATGTGATAACGAACACCCGGCAAATCCTTAACACGTCCGCCACGAATCATGACAACGGAGTGTTCCTGAAGGTTATGACCTTCACCCGGAATATAACCAATAACTTCAAAACCATTGGTCAAACGAACCTTGGCAACCTTACGGAGAGCCGAATTAGGTTTCTTCGGTGTCGTTGTATAAACGCGCGTGCACACACCACGCTTTTGCGGGTTTGCCTGAAGGGCAGGAACCTTATTACGCTTGACCGGCGCTGTACGCGGCTTGCGGATCAACTGGTTTACGGTAGGCATTCAACCTTCCTCTTTTCAATCTCTTTTTGTCTCGCCCAATCTGGGCCGCTTCACTTTATTCAGCTACCAGTCACCTGGTAACAACAGTAAACACATGCACAAAAAACCGGGCTTCACCGCTATCGTGCAGATCACCCGACTATAAGCAGAGGAGACTTTTTCAGTCTCATGCATCCGGCATTTGCGTTTCAAAACCGTAAAACGAACCCTGTTTGAGGCGAACTCCAAAACGTGTCGTTTCGAAAATGTAGCTAACCTCACATCGGCTCCGATGGCGGTTTATTAACGATAAACTACCGTTGCGTCAAGCCCTATCGCCCAAGAAAAGCAATGAAATTGCGAAATTGGCGGCGATAAGGCAAACCGAACACAGTTTAGGATAAAAACATTCTATGCTCGAACCTATTTTATAAGGCCGGTTTTACCAGTAAGCTTCTCAAACGTTAAATTCTTGCACTTTTTGCGATTGATTTGGGACTTGATGGGCTTCGTTCAAGAATCAATCCAAGAAAAACAGAATCGTCTTGAGACAATGATCCAACAATTCACGAAAATCTGCTGAGGCTTTCACGCCCTCGCATGGTAGAGGAGCCTACACTATAATAGAGATCAAAGCGGTTTTAATAATAGAGATCAAAGTGGTTTTATTTGCAGCAGGTCAATATCCAGAATTCAAACTGTTAGTTATGTTATTCCATCATGAGATTAATAATGCCAATGAAACATTGAAGTGTCCCAAACAACGAGAAGCCAAGAACTCCCCACCTCTGCTGATCATGTGCGCCACACGAAACCGGAACATCCCTCTTAATGGTTTGACGAGATTCTAAACGGAAGGCAGTTAGCGGGTTTTGAACCATTCAAATAGTGCAGTTTAAAAAACGCATTCGACTAAAGAAAGCCCTATTCCGATTTCGCTGCGCTTAAGCTTTAAAAACAAGAAACACCGATCAATAACAAACAAATGCTTGAAGCTTTAAGCAAACATTGATTAAAGTACAATCCATGAAGATAGCAACATGGAATGTAGCAGGCATCAGGGCCAGACATGAAACGCTGATAAAGTGGCTGAAATGGTGTGAACCCGATATTGTCTGCTTACAAGAAACAAAAACGATTGACACAACCTTCCCGCATGCCGAGATTGAAGCGCTTGGCTACCATATTGACGCGCATGGTCAAAAAGGGTTCAACGGCGTTGCGCTACTTTCAAAAACCAATCCGGATGAAGTCATACGCGGTCTTCCCGGAGATGATAGCGACGAACAGGCGCGTTATATTGAAGCTGTTTATTCGACCAAGACAGGGGTCATCCGCGTTGCATCACTTTATATACCGAACGGCAATCCGGTTGATAGTGACAAATATCCTTATAAGCTTCGGTGGTATGAGCGTTTCTTTCAACATGCCTGTTCTCTTCTTGCCTTGGAAGAGCCGTTGATATTTGCCGGCGATTATAATGTCATTTCATCGGATTTCGACGCGAAAAATCCTGATGAATGGGTGGGAGATGCGCTTTATCTTCCCCAAACTCGACAAGCACTCTGGAAAATAAAAAATCTCGGGTTTTATGATGCTATCCGCACCACGTCCGATGAACCGAATTATAGCTTTTGGGACTTCAAGTCCGGAGCATGGCAGAAAAACGATGGCATAAGAATCGACCATTTTCTTATTTCACCCGAGGCAGCAGACAAGTTGGAAAACAGTTCTGTCCAAAGTGTTGTCCGTAGCTGGGAAAAACCGTCGGATCATGTGCCGGTTGTTATTAATTTGCGCTGATATTCATTCTGCGTTCGCTTTCAGCGAAGTGAAACTATAAAGAATCCGTTTAAAAACACAGAAAAATTATATTCATGAAAAAAAATGTGTTAAACTTATCGCTAACTGCAATTTTATTGCGGAATTAAATGAATAAGGAGAACATTCATGAAAAAGGCTCTCATGGCTTTTGCCGCTTTGGCAATCTTGGGATTGACCGGAACAGCAATGGGTCAGCAAAAAGACACTCTCGAAAAGATTAAAGACACCGGCTCTGTTACATTGGGTGTGCGTGAATCTTCAGGTTTGGCTTACGCTTTAGGAAATGGCAAATATGTCGGATTTCATACCGAAATGGCTGAACGCATTGTCGATGATATTTCCAAAAAAATCGGAAAACCGATAAAGATCAATTATTTGCCTATTACTTCGCAAAACCGCATCCCGCTTTTGCAAAATGGAACTTATGATTTTGAATGTGGTTCAACAACCAATAATGCTGCAAGAGGAAAAGAAGCGGCTTTTGCCTATACGACTTATGTCGAGGAAGTGCGCATTGCAACAAAGAAAAATTCAGGGATAAAGTCGATTGCCGATCTTAACGGCAAAACTGTTGCAACGACGACAGGAACGACGTCCGTTCAACTTATCAGGAAAAATAAACGTGCGCAGAACATTGATTTTAAAGAAGTAAATGGAAAAGACCATGGCGACAGCTTTCTTCTTCTTGAATCCGGAAGAGCCGACGCATTTGTTATGGATAGATCGATTCTTGCCGGAAATATTTCAAAATCGAAGAACCCGTCAGACTACGTAATTTTGAACGATGTTCTTTCCGTTGAACCGATAGCATGCATGTTACGTCTGGATGACAAAAATCTGGAGCAGGCCATCGACGACAGCATTGTCCGTCAGGTCAAGGATGGTTCACTTGAAGTGCTCTACAATAAGTGGTTCATGCAACCGGTACCTCCTTCAAATACAGTTGTCGGATTGCCACTTTCGGATACAACCAAATATGCATGGGAACACCCGAACAACAAACCGATGGAAGACTATCAGGAAAACAAATAATAAAATCATGCTGAAAGGCTGCTTGCATGGGAACTTGCAGGCAGCCATTTTGACAATTGGATATCATGGTTTTGTTCATCCAAATTTTTATGTATGAGTGCTTTGTGTAAGTTTTCGGGAATAGTCTACAATGGATTTTTCATTCCTCTGTATGGATGATATCGATCACACCCATGTTGCGGGGTGTTTTGGCAAAGCCGGTTTGAGCCACACCTATCTTGACACTTTGGTCAATGCATTTCTCAATACCGCGCTACTTTCCGTTTCAAGTTTGATTTTGGCCATCATTGTCGGCGTAATTATCGGCACAATGAGAACTTTGCCTAAAACCTCTATATTGAACCGGGTTTTACGAATAATTGCACGGATATGGGTGGAAATAACACGTAACATCCCGTTGTTGGTTCAAATATTTCTATGGTATTTTGTCGTACCGAAGATTTATCCTCCGGCAATGGGTTTCCCGCCAATGATTCTCATCATCTGTGCATTGGGATTTTTCACATCCGCTCGTATTGCCGAACAGGTTCGTTCGGGCATTGAATCGATTCCGACAGGGCAACGTTATGCCGCCATGGCGATGGGATTCAGCACGTCTCAAACTTACCGCTATGTCATCTTGCCGCGCGCGATGCGAACAATTCTGCCACCACTCATATCGGAATCGATGGGGATTGTAAAAAATTCGGCAGTCGCATTCGCTGTCTCGATTCATGAATTGATGCAATTCCAATTTCAGGCCATTGAAGAAGTAAGCCATGTTTATGAAAACTATATGGTCGTCACTGTCCTATATGTCATCATTTCTCTCGTTATCTTCATTGTCATGACAATCATTGAAAGAACGGTCAAGATTCCCGGTTTCCAGACGGAGGGGAGATAATTATGTCCCATCTCGGCTCCACCCTCTCCTATTACCTGACCTTCGATTTTTCGTGGATGGATTTTTCCTTCTTCACTTTCGATGTGTTCAAAACCTATATTTTGTCCGGTCTTATTTTTAGTGTTGTTCTCACTATTGTAGCAACGATACTAGGGCTGATTTTCGGAACACTATTGGCAATGATGCGCCTATCCTCAATAAAGCCGCTGTCATGGATTGCCACTTTTTACGTCACCGCAATGCGGGCAATCCCGCTCGTCATGGTGATTTTGTGGTTCTTCGTTTTGCTTCCCTTTGTAACCGGTCATTCAATAGGGGCGAACAATTCTGCATTCATTACATTTACCGCATTCGAGGCAGCCTATTTTGCGGAAATTATGCGCGCGGGAATTCGTTCAATTCCACAAGGTCAGAAGTTTGCAAGCGAGGCTCTCGGCATGACTTACTGGCAATCCATGCTGATTGTTATATTGCCGCAGGCATTGCGTAATATGCTTCCCGTACTTCTTACACAGGTTATCATTCTGTTTCAGGATACTTCGCTTGTCTATGCCATTAGCGGTAATGATCTCCTCAAAGGTTTTGACATTGTGGCTAATAACTTCGGTGTCAAACAAGAAGCATATATTCTTGCTGCTGTGTTCTATTTTGTTATCTGTTTTACTCTTTCTCAGGCCGTTATGTACCTGCAGAAGAAAGTTGCCATTATTCGCTGATAGGAAAGTTTCATGCCCGAACACATGATTGAAGTAAAAAACGTTTCAAAATGGTACGGAAAATTCAACGTTTTGAAAAATTGCTCTACCAATATTAGCAAGGGTGAGGTTGTCGTTGTTTGTGGCCCTTCCGGTTCGGGAAAATCGACCTTTATTAAAACAATCAACGCACTCGAACCATTTCAGGAAGGGCAAATCTGGGTTGATGGTGTTCCCGTTCATTCGCCTAAAACCAATTTGCCAAAACTGAGAAGCCGTGTCGGAATGGTTTTCCAACATTTCGAGCTTTTTCCGCATTTATCGGTGATGGAAAATTTGACGATTGCCCAAACCAAGGTTCTTCACCGCTCAAAAAAAGATGCCATTGAAAGCGGACTTAAATATCTCAAACGCGTTGGTCTGATCGACCATAAGGATAAATATCCGGGGCAACTTTCGGGTGGTCAACAACAGCGGGTTGCCATTGCGCGCGCTTTGACAATGGATCCGGTTGTTATGCTGTTCGACGAACCGACATCAGCCCTTGACCCTGAAATGGTCGGAGAAGTTCTTGATGTCATGGTGGGACTTGCGCAGGACGGTATGACCATGATCTGCGTAACCCATGAAATGGGATTTGCCCATAAAGTTTCCGATAGAGTCATTTTCATGGATGCCGGAACAATATTGGAAGATTGTACTTCCGAAGAGTTTTTTGCTTCTCCGGAATCAAGAACCCCACGCGCCCGCGATTTTTTATCGAAAATCCTGAGCCATTGATCGTTTTAACCAAATATAATTCTTAGAATGCCGGATAAGGTTTAAGCACCTGCTAAACCTTTCCGGCTTTAACAATTCTATATCGGGTTGTTTGCACATAAGTCGGGATTCCGTCTTTTATTGCGCTTTTTCAAGAACGTGTTTTTCACCTACATAGGATTGGCATTTTCAAAAGCCGAATTGTGGTCCTTTTAATGAGATAAGTTTCTAGCGCTTTGCTCCGACCACAGAGGCAACATCAATAGGATTGCCATTCCCTCTCAACTTCTAGAATTAGGCAAGTTAACCAGGTAAATTCCGATATCCGGTTTAAAGGACAGTTATTGAAACATCCGTCACGTTGTTTTCCTTTTCATGTCAGATTTTTAAGAACCGCAATAAACCAACGCTTTTTATCGAATGAAAAAGCGTTAAGAGGTCGTGCAATATAACACCAGCAAAAGAGATGTCGGGAGAACAATGAGTGCTATTAACACGGGGTTTAGCAAAACCGCCAGACTATCCGCGGAGTAAGTTCATCGGTATCAGGCAACTTTAAGGACGGAAATCGGAATTGGCAGGACTGCTTTAATTCGGATTTCTTGAGTTTATCCCGACGCCGGAAACCATACTTTTTAAACGAATTGGCTAATGGGAAATCGATAAAATTGAGAACAAATTTTTAATCAGAAACCGTTGTCATTTCTGACAATGTCGCTTGCAAGCGAAATAGCCGTGCGACGATCGGCTTCACCGGAAACAGCAAAAGCACGCTCTTGCAACTGTCTTATCCATATTTGATCATGTGGCCCGGCTTTTTCATACGCGGCGGTCATCATTGCAAGTCCACGCACCGTCTTGCCCGCTTGAAAAAGCATGTTTCCCAGCATTGCTTGTGCGGCCGGGTTACCTTTTCTCGCCGAAAGTTGGAACCAGCGTGCAGCTTGAACAGGATTCTTTTCACCGCCATCACCATTCAGCAGCATTTTACCCAACCGATATTGGGCTTCGGGGTTGCCGAAATTGGTTGCTGCCTGCAAATAAAGGCTACGCGCTTGAGGCATATCCTGTTTAACGGGCGAATTCGGAATTCCGGTTACGAGATAGTCGGCTATTTCAACAAGTGCATCCGAGAGATAGCTTTCATCTTCCGAACCGGGATCGGCACCTTCCTGAACAATGCGAACGTAAAACTTGTAAGCGGCGTAGTCGTTTTCTGCAACACCATCTCCATCCGCATACATACGGGCAAGCTTCCAATTGGCACCCGGATGCCCCATATCGGCGGCATATTTCAACGCCTTGACAGCCTGACCTTTATCGCCATTTTTATAGGCTGAAATGCCGCTTTTAAAAAACTCGAACGGACTGTCGGACTCGCTTTTTGTGTGGTTCACATCCAAAGCAGATGCTGTGGAAAGACAGATTCCCAATGTGAGCGCAGTCACACTGGCCAACCAACCTTCTTTGCACCTGTTCATATGAACTTTTCCTATCTCGCCCGTCTTCATACACGAATGCTATCAATGCTTGCTAAAATGCTCTTTCTTTGTGGTGGGAATGAGGCACCAACTTTGCTGGTATTATTAGCATATCAACTATCATAAAGGTGTTGCTTCAAAGCAACACGTAAAAATCACCTTGCTATGGTTAACTCGATGCAACGCATTATTTCATTTAAAATTGCATCAGGATCGCAATTATGTAGAATAAGTTATAAAGCCGTTAAAACTTGATAATTATAAAGCTTGATTGTTTTTTTGAACAAACATGGCCAACATGAAACTGATTTGCCAACTTCAACGTTATTTGCCAACTTGAAACTGATTTTCCAAATTGAAACTGATTTTCCAAATTGAAACTGATTTTAATGAGTCGAAACAATGATGAGTAAAACGAGTATTATAGTGTTCGCTCTTTGCGCGGCTATTGTATCGGGTTGTTCTGTTACGAAAAAGCCGGAAATCGCAGCAACGGATGAACATTCAGCTTCCACTGGTTACTGGTATCTTGGCGATAACGGAGAACGCCAATGGCGAACATTAAATCCTGCCGATATCCCCGAGCCAGCTCCTGCCATGCGAAAAAATTATGCTTCATCAACAGGCAATGGAAGCGGAAACGGTTAAAGGTAAAGAAAACCGCCCTTTAACGGATGTCAGGGCGGTTTTCGTTTTTTTAAAGTTGTTGTGAAATCAACCCAAGCGCTTCATGGCAACAACAAGTTTTTCCTTAGCTGCTTCAAGTTCGCTTAACCGTTCGCGTTCGGCTTCGACGATTTCCGGCTTGGCATTTTCTACAAACTTCGGATTATTGAGCTTCTTTTCAACCTTTTCGATATCAAGATCAATTTTACCCATCTCTTTTTCAAGCCTTGCGCGCTCGGCATCAAAATCGATCAATTTACCTAATGGCATGCAGAAGGTTGCCTCGCCAAGAATAATCTGGGCCGACGCTTCAGGAACCTTGTTAGCGAATTCAATGCTTTCAATACGGGCAAGGCGCTTAATTGCTGCCTCATGACGTTCGACGCGTTCTTTTGTTTGCTTGCCAGCCTCAACAATAACCAATGGTGCCATTGCTCCCGCCGGAACATTCATCTCTGCACGGGCAGAACGGATTCCGCTCACAACATCAATGAGCCAATTGATATCTTCGGCTGCCTTTTCATCACGGAAATTGATATCCGGCCAACTTGCCAGTGCCAACATAGTGTCTCTTTTATGCTGATCCGTTGCCGTCAATCTCCATAATTCCTCCGTCATATAAGGCATGAAGGGATGGAGAATTTTATAGACCTGTTCAAGAACCCAGGCGACGCAGGCCTGTGCTTCTTTCTTGTCACTTTCATCTTCGCCCTGAAAAATCGGCTTCAACAGTTCGAGATACCAGTCGCAAAGCGTATTCCAAATAAAACGATAGACAGCCGCCGCTGCTTCGTTGAACTTGTAAGTTTCGATTCCGGAGGTGACTGCTTCAACTGTTTTCGAAAGTTCAGTCAAAATCCAGCGGTTAAGCGAGAGTTTGACCGATTCCGGTTTGAATGACGGATCATAGGCAACGCCATTCATTTCAGCAAAACGCGTGGCATTCCATAGTTTCGTTCCGAAATTACGATATCCGGCAATACGCGCGGGATCGAGTTTTACATCGCGTCCCTGCGCCGCCATTATAGCCAGCGTAAAGCGCAAAGCATCTGCACCATATTCGTCCATGAGGTCGAGGGGATCAATCACATTGCCCTTCGATTTCGACATTTTAGCGCCGTGCTTATCACGAACCAGCGCATGCATATAAATGTTGTGGAACGGCACATCATGCATGAAGTGCAGCCCCATCATCATCATACGGGCAACCCAGAAAAATAGAATATCAAAACCTGTTACCACAACGCTGGTCGGGTAATAGATTTCCAGTTCTTTTGTCTTATCCGGCCAACCTAGCGTCGAGAATGGCCATAAGGCCGAAGAAAACCACGTGTCGAGCACATCCTCATCTCTCCGCAGTTCAACAGACTTTCCATAATGTGCGTCAGCAGCCTTCTGTGCTTCTTCCGCCGATTTTTCGACGAATACCTTGCCATCAGGCCCGTACCAGGCGGGAATTTGATGCCCCCACCATAATTGGCGGGAAATGCACCAAGGTTCGATATTTTCCATCCAGTTGAAATAGGTTTTTTCCCAGTTTTTGGGAATAATCGTCGTTTTGCCGTTTTTAACGGCATCAATGGCCGGTTTTGCTAGTTTTGCCGCGTTGACATACCATTGGTCGGTCAACAACGGTTCAATCGGTACACCACCACGGTCGCCATGAGGAACCATATGCGTATGATCTTCCACGCCAGCAAGATAGCCGCCCTCTTCCATCATCTCGACTATTTTTTCCCGTGCCGCAAAGCGATCCATCTGGTCGAATATTTCAACAAGTTTCTTGAGCTCGTCTGTCTGTTCCAGATCTTTTAAAAAATCCTCGTTGTCACGCAGAAAAATTTTCGCATTTTCTGTCATGATATTGATGATTCTCAGATTATGACGACGACCGACCTCGAAGTCGTTGAAGTCATGCGCCGGTGTGATTTTAACCGCACCTGTGCCTGCCTCGGGGTCAGCGTAATCGTCACCAACAATTTCAATTTTACGTCCGACAAACGGCAATATTGCATGGTGGCCGATGAGTGCCTGATATCTTTTGTCTTTCGGATTGACTGCAATACCGGTATCACCAAGCATAGTCTCGGGCCGTGTTGTTGCCACAACAATGAAGGTACTTGGGTCATCCGGATTGAAGACTTTGCCTTCCAAAGGATAGCGGAAATGCCAAAGATGCCCCTTTATTTCCTTCTGCTCGACCTCAAGATCGGAAATGGCTGTCAACAGTTTCGGATCCCAATTGACAAGGCGCTTATCTTTGTAAATCAACCCTTCTTTATATAGAGTAACAAAAACTTCAAGAACTGCGCGCGACAATCCTTCGTCCATAGTGAAGCGCTCGCGCGACCAGTCACAAGAGGCGCCCAGACGCCGCAATTGGTGAGCGATTTTGCCACCCGATTCTTCGCGCCATTGCCAAACACGTTCGACAAACTTTTCACGTCCCATTTCTTGGCGTGTCGGTTCTTTTCTTTGCGCGAGTTGCCGTTCGACAACCATTTGGGTGGCAATGCCGGCATGATCCATTCCCGGTTGCCATAAAACATTTTTGCCCCTCATACGCTCGAAGCGAACCATGATGTCCTGAATGGTATTATTAAGCGCATGCCCCATGTGTAACGAGCCGGTGACATTGGGCGGCGGAATGACAATGCTGAAAGCCTCGGCACCGGGCTTGGACCCTGCGCCAGCCTTGAAGACACCATTGTCTTCCCATTGCTTTTCTATACGGGGCTCGGTCGAGCCGGCATCATAAGTTTTGTCTAACATTCTCTTTTCCAATTTCCACCGGTAAACGGGCGATCTCGTTGCTGTTGTGCAAAAGATATCCGGCTTCCGTTTGAACACACATTTTCAACCGGTTTTAACCGACTTCGTAACAGGTTTCAAAAAATAATAGAATGAATCGATAAAATTTCTTGATTTAATATGGACTTTACGCATTTTCGACGATTTCAATTGCTTTGACCGTTAAGCGTTGACGCCCCCCTGCATCAAACGCATTTGAACGCAACCTCGTTAACCGGAAAACCGGTAAACCCGTAAATAGCAAAAGAGCGCCGATTATTCGTCACGAAGACTAATTCGCCGGTATATTATCCACGATCGGAGGGAAAATTCTTTTCAAACGCAGTGGTTATTTCTTCGCGCAAAATCTTTTCCACAAGAAAAGGCCAACGTTTTTGCAGCCATTTCACAAGTACCGGCCGCAATGCCTGTTCGGCCAAAGAGTCGACACTTTCCCAAAATTTCGGGCTGAACTGCATGTCGGCATAAATTTCTTCACCCTGAGTCACCGGTTGCGGTTCTCTTTCGGGGGCGTTTTCAACTTCCTCACGAGCAGAAAAGTCTCCACTTCCAGCCGGTTGATAGACGCCGGTCATAGACGAATCCCGAGGCGAAGCATCTTGAGACAAAGAATCCTGTGATAAAGTATTCGGAGACAACGTATTCTGGAACGTGCCTGTCGCCTCCTCTACCGGACGAGCTGTTTCGAACTCTACCCTCTCTTGTTGTCCGGCCGGAACGTCGGTCATAACCGGTTGCGTTGTGCTATCGGCAACGGCTTTCATATTGTTATTGACCGGCTGTCCCGCATTGCTATCGAACTCGTTCCGGTTAGCCTGCTCGCTCAAACCGATGCGGGCAGCCAAAGCTTTCATGGCATCATCAACGTTCAAAGAATCTGTATTCGCCTCCGGTCTCATTTGCGCTGTCGCGGGGGCGGAATCAATATGAGCTCCAGAGCGAATTTCACTTTGGTTTTTCGCGGCCACACGCGGAGTGACGTGTCCTGTATTTTCCTCGATGATCTCGCGTATTGATGCGAGTATCTCGTCTGTTGTCGGTTCCTTAGCCGCGTTTGAACTTTGTGCCATACTCTTAAACCTCATACTCCAACTAGCAACCAGAATCGTAGGCCAAACTTAGCAAATCATCCAGCTTGCTAAAATCATTGAGCAAAATTTCCGGTACACTACGCACAGCTTTCTCTTCTTTTTCAACCTACGCTAGGTTGATACCCTTGTTATACCCGCGATACGTTCATCCAGACAAGGCCGGTATCCTTCGGAAAACAAGTTATTAGGCAATTCAATGGGCAATTTGAAACATAGATGGAAAATTGCAGTACTCTATCTATCTCAATCGTTTAGCGATAAATTGTTCAGCCTTCTCAAACAGTTTTCATCGGATAGATAATTTGCTCTTTCCCGGATTAGCTGTTGCATCGGATAAATCACGTTCATTACTGTAAAATCCGGTTAGCTTTAATCAAGCTAATAAATGCCGAATAAATGACAATTTTAAAAATCGAACAATGACCGGAAATGTAAGTCAGTCATCGTGGGATTTTTACAGAATTGGCTACTTTGATTGTTGGTAATTCCGAAAACAGCATCAGTTGTCCGATACCGTGTCATGAAAATGAGAATTTCGGAAATGGAAGAAAAAAAACTTCAATAGCGTCCGATGACCTACTGATGAATGGTCTTCTATTGGTATTGCGAATTTAACTTTCCAAACATGTGTCCACGAATAACCAATGCTTTCCGTGATTTTTATTTTGCGAGCCATATGTTTTTATCATGATGGAACGAGTCGGCACGTTGTCGACAAAATGATGAATCCAGAGGATGTTATCCGTTTTTCTTCAACTGATAATGGCATTCGAACCATCAGTTCCGGCGCAGCAACTATAAAAACAAAAGGGCACATTTTAAAAAAAATGTGCCTTTTTATAATCAGTTGAAGAATTTTGTCGGGGTCGGATATCCCGTTGGTTATTCAACAAACTTTATTGGACCGGAAAATTCACCGACCATCCGGTGTACGTACGCCGATCCATTTATCCTTCACAGCTTTGTTGTGTTCTTCAGGATCATATTTGACAACACGGAGTCCCAATTGATCAGCTGTCATTTTGCCAATTGCCGATTGGACATTGTAGCTTGCGACAACTACGTTACGTTCTGCCGTTACCAAAGAAATCTGGGCATCAATGAGCTGCGTGCGCGAATTCAACACATCCAATGTAGTCGCTTGTCCAACGCGGTTTTCCTGAACACGACCATCAAGTGCAATTTCCGCAGCACGAACACTATCCCGATAGGCTATGACAGAAGCACGAGCCCCTTCCAATTGCGACCAGGATGACGACATATTTTCACGAACGCTATCTTGTGCCAAATCAAGCTGTATTCTTGCCTGACCGAGCTGTTCCTTTGACTGGCGTATTTGTGCCGACGTCCGTCCACCCTGATAGATAGGAACATTGATCGACACGCCAACGGAATTCGACCGACCACCGTCACCGGGACCATTATAAATCTGGTTATAAGATGTACTTGCGGACAAATCCACCTGAGGAAGCAAAGCGCCTTCTTTGGCTTTTACATTGTAGGAGCTCGCGTCAATCAGATATTTTGAATATAAAATTGCAGGGTGAGTCGCTGCACCGATTTTATATCCGGCATCCGGCGAACCCGGCAGTGCTTTAGAAACCGGCGGGCGTTCGAGTTTATCCGGATCAGCCCCGATAACCTGACGATATACAGCTTCTGCCGACTTCACATCGGCACGTGCAAGGCTGAGCTCGGAGACTGCAACTGAACGGGCTGCTTCGGATTGAGCCAAATCTGTACGTGTTCCTTCACCGACATCAAGTTTGGCCTTGTCAGCGCGAACCTGTTCTTCAAGCGCTGCAAGGTTCTGCCGACGCAATTCGGCAATTTGCCTGTATTGGAAAACATTTGCATAAGCGGTTGCAGCATTGACCAGCATATTCTGCTCGGTATTGCGCAAATATTCTCTCTGGGCCTGTGCTTTGACCTCTGCTGAAGCGACCGTGTTCTTGGTAACAAAGCCATCAAAGACTTTCTGGCTTAATTGTACCCCCAACGACCCGGTCGTTGTATAATAGGTCGTGGCAGCACTACGGCCGCGGGCATAAGAACCGAAACCCTCGATTTGCGGGCGGAAATTGGATTTTGCGATAGCTATATCCTCGTCAAGAATACGCGCGCTCGCTCTTTCACTGTTCAGATTACCATTATTTGTGTAAGCCTTGGCAAGAGCCCCCATTAGCGTTTCGGCATGCACAGGGTGCGACGCAAAAACAACGCCTGATAGCAACAAAGCCGATAACAGAGCTTTTTTTGTTTTCACCACAGCTACACCTCTATTCATATAAATTCACAATCATCCATCTTGCATGGACGAGTTGCTACTATTTACCTGACCGTCCAAAAAATGCAATGCGTCAGTTCATTAAAAATCTTAAACGTTGCACAAGCGCAACCCTTCAAAGATATCTCAGAAAACAAATTCCGGGTTTTTCTGAAAACCTTCCAGCGGATTGATTGCGAGGTTGAATATTCGACGTGCAGAAACGACTCCGTCTTCTTTCATATAGACCCGCGCAACAGCAGAATTTCCATGCCCTTCAGCAACCACGAGACGACCGCCTTCCCTCAATTGTGCAAATAGCGCCTCCGGAATAAAATCAACCGCCCCTTCAAGGAGGATTACATCAAACGGACCTTCTTCAGCATAGCCTTTGGTCAATTCGCCACTTACGACAACAACATTGTCATAGCCGCCTTTTTGCATATTTTCATTGGCAATTGCAGCAAGTTTTTCATCCTGCTCCAGTGCGATAACAGAGCTTGCCAATTTTGACAAAAGCGCGGCACTATAACCTGTACCTGCTCCAATATCGAGCACAATATCTTCGGATTTAATATCTGCTGCCTGCAGCAATTTAGCCAGAGCCGCCGGTTTCATCAAATAGCGTCCGCACCCGCCTGCACGAGGCGCTGCCAACGGAATTGTCTCGTCCGAATAACTGAGTTCTTCAAATTTCGCGGGGACAAATTTCTCGCGGGGAATAGACAAAAAAGCGGCGAGCACGGACAGTTTCGTCACATCAACTGTACGAATCTGCCCATCGACCATTCTCTGCCTTAGCATTGCAAAATCTGCTGCCATAACCGATTTTCCTTTTTATACCCACTACGCAACATTTTAACGGAAATATATATAACCCGACGAGATGTCGCAAAAAACATCGCTTCAGTCAATCACAACATTGGCAAACTCGTTGTTTCACTAGCGAAATCAAGTGGAATACGTCATCAGACCTTTGTGATCCAATTGTGCATAGCTATAACATAAATATATAAAATACGCATGAAAAAGTTCTGAGAAAATCTATCAAGTGATAAGCACGATAGAATTAAGTCAATTTTTTACTGACACTCATTCATGTTGCCGAGTTCGAGAATGTCCGACTTTACAAAAGCCTGAAAGCATAGAGTTATAAACCTAAATTCTTAAGACCGACAACAGCGGACAGCTCAACAAAAGTCGGTGTAACAAGCCAACATTTTTGCTTCCGATTGAATATTCCGAATGAAAATGAAATTGACGATTCGGTCGATTGGAAACAGCTATCATTTCACAATTTTTCTGAAATAAACATCTTCCGTCTGACAGACTTAAACTATAGTGCCGCATCACCGGATGTTGATGAAATTTAAGGAACTAAAAGCCGGTCAGGCAAATCGCATGTAGACATCGGCTACTTGTAGAAGAATCTGGCTGTTCAGAAAAACCGATCCAATGGGGGGAACTAAATGGAGGCCTCGCCCGGAGTCGAACCGGGTTACAAGGATTTGCAGTCCTCTGCGTAACCGTTCCGCCACGAGGCCTCATAAAATGCACGTAGGTCATTAAGTTAAGCAAACGCTTCCGTCAAGACACCCTATAACTGAATATGCGGATTTTCTGTTAAATCTTGCACATTATTGGAAGACAAATTCGACAGCGGACTCAAATCTGTTTTCGCTAATCGTTTGTGTCACATGCTTATCTTCCAAATTATTCTCTGACCTTTTATCCGATTGCATTTCCGATCAACATAACCCTAACGTTTAAAAAATTGTCTGTGCTGAAAAGTTCTTTTTGCAATCCGTGTTATCAATGCAATGATCAAATTTATTCATCCGGATAATGAGTTAATTTCGACAAACGAATAGTTCCCGCATGAGACTCGAATTGCTGTCCTCAAGCCGCCTTCTCTAAACGATGTTATATTCTCTGAATTTCGTTTATTTCTAATGACGAAATTTATCTCCCGTTATCTCTTAAAATACGGTTGGGACGTGCAACGGGGGTTCCTTATGGCTTCACCACCACTTCGGTGCATGAGCCTCGCCCTACTTCTTCCTTCGTCACGCTTTATTTGCTTCTTCGACATACAAGCAAGAATGGCGTTTTTCCCCCTGTGTGAGTGCTATAAATGCAGTATCCCGAACACTTATTCAGATTTTTTTTAAAAAATAGCATTTCCCTATTTGCAAAACATAAATTCATTTGCTATAGCCCTGCTGCATCACACAAATGAGCATCGTTCCCCGGTAGCTCAGTGGTAGAGCCACCGGCTGTTAACCGGTTGGTCGCTGGTTCGAATCCGGCCCGGGGAGCCATTTTTCTTCTTCCTGTTTATAAATTGTTGTTTTACCGTGAAATTTTTAAAGCGGAAATTGTTGGAAGAGATGCGAAAATAAAAAACCGTTGCAGTTTTCCCGAAGTTTTGTGATTGCTTCTTGTGCTAATCTTCCCGGTCATTATAGCTCTCTTCACTTCAGGTCATAGGCGGACATGGTTCATATTGAAAGCGGTTTGTTTTAGGCATGTGCATGGGCAGCATAACATGCGTCGTCAATTGCTGAACCGGTTATTTACCTTGAATGTTCTGAGTATTTGATTTGCTCGGCTTTTTTTAAAGCCCTAGCGTTTACAACCACAGGGCAGAAGCTATCCGGCTCTTTTCCGGTTTAGAATGTTCTATTATGTGATCCGTGCATTTTCATCGTTAAAACGGATCTAAATTGTCTCCACAGCAAGTATAGTTGCTTTTCAAGCTCTTCTGTAACCATTCGTCGAGTTAAGGCTACGCAGCAATTCTTCGAATTCAGGTTGCTGATCGGGTCGGTATTATTGCGGTATCGCACGGGCTTTAGACGCGTCTCTATACGGCGTTTCAAATGTCCCTGAGATCTTTAATGCGAATAGCGTATCGATCAAGTTGTTGCTCCTCCATCGGATCCGTCTCCTGCTCTTCCAATGCAAGCTGCAACCATTCCTGCATAGAAGAGAGTGCAATGAGTTGTTCTATATAGCCCATCGATTTCCTGCTTAATTTAAGGTTATAGTTTTTGATACGGAATGCCACCGGACAGAAAAACGCATCAACAGCAGTAAATCTGTCTCCGGCAAGGAACGGCCCATTGAATTTTTCTTGTGCGGATACAAAGAGTTCATCCACGCGACGAATATCATTTTCAAGTTCCGGGGTTAGTTTTTTCAGTTTCGCAATAACACCTACCGACATCGGGCATTGTGCCCTTAATGCCTGAAAAGACGAATGCATTTCAGCAGCGGCCGAACGCGCCCAAGCTCGCGCAACACGGTTTGTCGGCCACACATTGTCGTAACTTTCATACAAATATTCTGTTATTGCAAGACTACCCCAAACAGTGATCGTGCCATCAATGGAACTGGAACTCTTGCCGAAGGTGAAAAAACTTTAAATTGACTATAATTATCCTGCTTGAAATAATGTTTTATTTCTTCAAACTCTATCCCCAATGTTTTCATAAGAACCCACGGGCGGAGCGACCATGAGGAATAGTTTTTGTTTGCAATGTGAAGTTTGAACATTTTTTTAGAGCTCCGACATACAACCTAATGATACGGGATACATTGTACAGGTTTTAATAACTTCGATTACTGCCGGTCTCAATGCCGATGCCGGAATTTTAGCAGACCGGCATATTTCCGCATCATACATAACCCGGCAATATCACTTTCCTTATTTTCCCACTTTTTAAAAAATCTGTATAAAACGTTTTTTCCCAATTTATCGCTCAAAATTATCGCTCAAAAAAACATCCATAAAAAGATTAGAAATAAAATTATTTATTCTATATATAAAAATATATATTATATTTTTATATATATCTTTAAATAATTATAATATATCAAATTTTATATATTCGATATTATTTTTTCGATTAAATATACTTTTTGTAAATATTTATGAATACTTTTAATATACAAATATTATCAGGATTGGAAAAATTTCCAAATAGAATTTTTTGATTTTCGTGGAATCACAAATTTTCGTTTTAAAATTTCGACACTCCCTCCATTCATATCACTCGGTGAAAACAGGAAATAATCGAGCATAAACAACTATAAAAAAGAAAGCCTGCACTTTTTCCAAATGAAAAAGCACAGGCTTTCAATATTCAATTTTCCTGAAATTCCGGAAAATAGTTTATTAAAATCAAAATTGATGAAGGTTGATCAGAATTGGTATTTGATCTTGAGACCGCCACCGCCGCCTTCACGTCTGCCAATGAAGCCCTGACCGGTTACATCAACACTCAAAGCATCAATCGTGCTGACAGGCTTCATCGAAATACCTGCTTCAACAATGCCTGTGTCACCTTCAAGCGATGGCTTGTCCAGCTTCAATCCATAAGCACGGGCTGCAACTTCACCATCAAATTCATGATCGTAAGCAATACCGACATATGGCTTGAGCTGTTGGTTATAAATCATCGTATATCTGGTACCGATGCGTAAACGCGAACTATCTGCTTCATCGAAGTGCAAACGGTCACGACCGACATCAACGGTTTCGCTATCGACTTTTGTCCAGAAATAGCGGCCATAGACATCAACCGAATTACGTTCGTCAAAATTCATGACATAACCGACACCACCATGTAGGCCGTAATAGTCCGCCCCACTGTCGTAATCACTCCCCTCGCCGAATTCACCCAACAAGTCATCCGTGTCAAAATCGGTGTCAAGATGACCAGCACGGAACGATGCTTCCGCATAAAGCCCGTCCGCCTGACCCGCGTCAAGCTTGTTAACAAGACCTAAGCCTGTACCGGCAAAATCAATCCGGCCGAGAACACCGCCACCTGTATAGTGCGTGTCACCGTCACCATGAACCGATGCATAATTGGCAAAGCTGTTATAGGTGTCATATGTACCACGGCCATATTCAAAGAATGCACCGAGCGTTACCGGATGTTTGTCTGCAAGGTCAAAGCCGGTTGCCAATCCGACAGCCATATTGAAACCGTCAACATTTGCATGGCTTCCCGTTTCATAACGGTTCGAGCTACCGTCAATAACAAAGAACGGCATCAAATTCATCTGCCATGGATTATTGCCACCCTCTGCAACAGAACTTCTGGCTGCACGAATGCCGGCATTGGCTATCAAGTCTGCGCCCTGATTCAAGAAGCCCAGAGATGCTGCACGTCCTTCCGAAAATGCTTTCGTTTGTGGGTTAAGACGACCCGCAAGCTCGCGGTTGCCGCTTTCGCCCTGCTCACCATGTGCCGTATTTCCGGTGTTGTTATTACCACCGATATTAACATTAGGCAAATTGTCGGTATTAGAAGTGTTGCCGGAACCATTGCCATTGTTTTGATTGGCATTGGTCCCATTGTTAGCACCGGTATTGCCGCTGTTACCTACTGTATTATCTCCGCTGTTTGAACCTGCATTGTTGCTATTATTGCCGGTACCATTGGAATTGTTACTACCACTATTGTTGGACGTATTCTCTCCGCCGTTGTTTCCTGCATTGTTGCTATTGCCAGAGTTTTCCTCTTTAACAGCCTGACTATTTTGAGCGGTTAGAACATAACCATTACCGGATTGTTCTGCCTTCATGTCATAGATCAGGAAATTGCCTTGTTTGACTTCCATATTAGACGCCGACGCGTTGGCAACTTTATCAATAAGCGTAATTTTGTCGCCAACGGACAGGCGATTACCGTCGCTTTCAATTGCAACAGTATGCGTCGTATTGGCAAGATTAACGGGGTTGCCGCCGGTTATGTGAACCAGAGTCTCATTATTGACAACGTCCTTTGGCAGAACCCAGTTGTAATTTTGTACGTTTTCAATGCCCCCCAACTCGCCGCGGAAGTGAACGAGGTTCAATGTATTGCCGGTAAAGACATCTGCAGACGATCTGACCTCGCCGTCAAAAAAACCACCATAAACAGTGCCGCCGATTTTTACATTTCCACCTGTTAAAGTGATCAAATTATTCGTGGCATTACCATTTGACGTAACACCACCGTAAACATTGCCATCAATAGTCGCATCTTCGATCGACACGCTGTTATTTGTCGCATCACCAATAAGTGTTTTACCACCAACGCCATAATCAGCCAAATGTGCCCCCCCATTAATAGTGAGCGAATTTCCGCTCACATTACCATTTTCGGAAGCACCTGCCACGGCAAACGTATTGACTGTTGCATTCGAGGTCACCAACAAAGTATTGTTTGACGCCGAGCCATATTGTGTATAACCACTGGTAACCTGATTAACAGTCGCACTATCAGAAATCGTAAGCGAATTGCCTTCGGCGTTACCCGATACTTCGCCATTCTCCGACTTCTCAACGTAGCCGGAAGTTAGATTACCTGTAACAGTGACATTCTTGACCGTGACAACATTATTTGTGCTTGCACTGTCTGTTGAATATCCCCCTGTAATCTGCCCATTGATTGTCCCGCCAGAAACATGAATCTGATTTTTATCGGTACCCTTGTTACTTTCTCCGCCGACAATGTTGCGTCCGACAGACCCTCCGGTAACATTTATTATGTTACGATCGGCACGACCATTCATTGCTTGCCCCCCGTAAACGAAATTCTCGACCGAACCGCCATTTAAATTGACAGTGTTACCGGTTACATCGCCCAATTTACTAGCACCGGCAACGAGATTTCCCTTTACGTTTGTTCCCTCACCACTCATGGTAACGGCATTACCTGTCACATTACCCGCTGTGTCGGCTCCGCCGCCAATAACATCTTTCTTGACAGTTCCACCGGTAATGGTAACCTGATTATCTGACACGCTGATAGCATCCGGATCGGTGCCACTTTGCGAACGCCCGCCAATAATCTGGTTTTCTACTGTCCCCCCCGACATTTCAACCGTATTTTGTAACGCCGAACCGGTCTGTGAAAACCCGCCGTGGCCAAGTGTAACAGTTCCCCCATTGATGACGAGTTTGTTTCCTTGTGCTGCGCCATTTAGCGCATTACCACCCCCGGCTTCAACAACCTTTGCGTCGCCGGAAATCGTTGTCACATTATTTTTTGCTGAACCATTACCTACGTCAACCATTCCGCCATAAGCAGTTTCTGTTACTTCGCTGGTGCCGGAAATGGTTACGCTATTTCCAATAGCATCGCTTTTTTCAGCTTTGTCGAAAATAAATCCCCCTGCAATGCCTGATGCTCTTGCCGTTCCATCCATAATGACGTGATTATTGGAAACAGATGCATCCTTGGAAGATGTACCGCCTGCAACAAAAGCAGTAGTCTCACCACCACTCAGGGTTAATGTGTTGTTGTCAACTACGCCTTCAGCGTCCGTGTAACCGGCGTAAATATTCTTTCCGTAGCTGCCACTTTTGACCACAACCGAATTATTTTTAACATCTCCACTTGACGAAGCACCACCCAAAATAATTGCGGACGCTGTTCCTCCATCTAGTGTCACAGTGTTGCCAGATGAACCGGTCTTCCCAAATCCACCGTATATCATTCCGGTAACATTGCCTTTTGAGAACTCGACGCTGTTATTGTTGGCACTGCCGGCATTGGAAGTGCCGCCCATTACCCGGCCCCCAATTTGGCCGTCGGTTATGACAACCTTATTTTTCTCAGCAACACCGTCTCCGACGATTGCTCCATAAACATCCTCATTAACTTTCGCAGTTCCCTGGATATTAACGGTATTTCCTGAAGCATTAGTTGCCGATGCTCCTGCAACGGTATCAGGAGCTTTATAGTCATCTGTTAACTTACTCGGATTATCTACTGTAACTATATTGTTCACGTCACTCTCGTGAATTGTCACGTAGGTTCCGTTTTTTTCACTATGGTATGTGTCGTAATCGCCTTGAGTACCATTATAATTAATTGTTCCAGCCCACGCTGAAGTCGTATTCGACCCCGCAAATGCCAATGCCAATGTTAAAGCAGACACTGTTGTACTGAAATATTTTTTACTCATTGTAAAAATGCCCCGTTGAGAATTATTTGCTGATAACGACAGACCAGCTCCTTTTAAAATTCAGAAGCATAACACGCACATAAATTCAAGTGCAGAACAAGCAGAAAAAAATCGTTTTAGTTAATTTTATGCTGTTCTTTGGCTAATTTATCACAGTTTTTTTCATTTATAGTTGAAAAAATTCTTCTTCTTATAATCTAAATCTCTATAAAATAATGAAAAATCGTCATTTTTTGGTTTTTCTAGCATTCAAACAGATAAATCAACCTAGAGTGGATTATGTTTTTGATCGTCAATATTCAACATCAAAGCTTCGCGCCTTCATAGCGAATCTCTAATACTTTCAGACAATAACCAATTCGATTAAATCAGAAATCGCTTTCGCGACGCATCAAGAGCTGATCCAACGATTCAAAATGTTATTGATAACCGACCTGATGACCGTTATTGAACGCGTTTTCAGATACGTCCGATCTGTCGGCAGCAATGTTCAAGCTTGTTTTAACCGGACAAAAATCCGATTACTCGCCACCTGTTTTAAAACGAGCTGAATTTTTTAAAAAATCCCGATTGATTGAAGTTTATCACTCACCAATTGCTGGTGTCGAAAACCGGATGAAGATCAGATTAAACTATCGCTGTTGTGCCTCACAAAAGCGATTTGCAATGAAATAAGGTGTGACGCGTTCTGTGGGAACGAGGTTAAAAATTACACGTTTCGCAGACTCTATAAAGCCAACATGTGGAGGTGATGATAGAAATTGAAATAGACGGCGTTATAAATACCCAATCTACAAGCGTAGCCGATATAAAGGAGCCGACAAAAAGAGCCCATAAAAAACATATGGGTCATGAAAATTTCAGGCAAAACCTCCGGAAAGCATCCTGTCCGGCATTATCATTTATCAGGGTGAACAGGTTGAATAACGCCCCGAGAATTTGCGAGGTTTTGCAATTTGAAAAACCGAATAATAATATGAGAGGAATTTTTATAATTTTAAATTGATTACATATTAATATATTTTAATAATAAAAAATAATACTATCCAATTTAATCTGTTTTTCATAATATATATTAGATAATTTATTCACGTTTATTTACTTGAATTAATAGCCATTCACAATATTATATTTGTTTCTAAAAATATTTCATCTCTTCAAAAAATTGTTACAGGGCGGGAAAACAGATTTTCAAATCAAGCTTTATGTTATTATTAAACTCCATTTTTAAAGAGATGCAAAACGTCAATCGAAAAGCTCATCGTGTTCTAGATATTCCTAATTCCGGACACGTTTGATCTGCTTCAGTGTGTTTTCAGGTCGTTGAAAAAGGATTGCAGTATTTCTTCAATGCAATTTCGATATCAATTTTCGGGATATATTTTCGGGAGGAGAGTTTTTGTCAGCCATAGCCTATTCAAACTTGGGAAAAGCAGCCATTAAACGTGTAAATACATCCGATATTGCAAGGCTGGCAGGGATGAGCCGAAGCACGGTCGATCGTGTTTTGAACGAACGTGGAAGCGTATCGGAAGTAACCCGCAAAAAAATTATTGCTGCTGCACGGGAACTTGGCATAAAACGCGTTCTGCCGGATCTCTGGCATGGTACATACCGCATCGAACTTATTATTCCTAAAAACGGGCCCCACAACCATTCACCCTTGTGGGGTGAAATTGATTCATTTGCGCAAATTCACGCCCGCAATTTACCGTCATATATTTCATTGCACCGTACGCTCATTCCCGAAGGGGACCATGACGGTCTTTATAAAGCAATTCTGACGCCCCCTTTTCAACGCAATGCACTGATTATAGCAGCCGGATCGGATGAAGCTGCAATCCCTGCACTTCTTGAAGTAGCGAAACGTGGCGAGCAAATTGTTACTATTGTCAATGACGTACCGATTGATGTCGACCATCTTTATGGTGGCGTTGACAATTTTGTTCAGGGACAAACTGCCGGACAGTTGATGAATGGAATATTACGTGATGACGGAGAGATTCTTGTTATTCAAGGCTCTATGAAAAGGCGGGAACATCGCGATCGAGTTGTCGGCTTTCTGAAAATAATCGACCAGCGTTATCCGGTCATCATTCACGAAACCAATGAAGATGACGATATGACGAGTAGAATTGTGCTCGAGACATTCAAAAAGCATCATATCGTAGGAATATATTCAACAGTCCACTCACCGGACGCTATCGGCAATATTTTGAAAAAAATGCCGAACCGGCCAAAGTGGATCAGCCATGAGTTGAGTGATAAGCACAAGCTGCTCCTTCAACAAGACGTGATTGACTTCGTTCTTGATCAAGATGCCGACACACAAGTTGCATGGGCAATAGCCAATGCAGCAGCCCCGATTTTGGCGGGAAATCATGGCATGCATCTGAAGCAGCCCGAGTTCAAAATTTTTTGCAAAACAAATATCTGAAAAGGCAAGTTTTTAATTGCGGCAATTGCGTCATTTTAGTGAAACAGCACATCTTGCCGCTCTGCTATTGTCAGACTAGACAAAATTAGAGACAAAATGTCGCAGCTTAAATAGGGTCCAAGTATTTTCAGGCTGAGTGCATTTTGAAAGGTTTTAGACCTTTGTTTTCTCAATGTAATTGCTAGTCGGTTAAGCAAGCGGGCAAAATCTAGCGAAGCAATGCGCCGAAAATTTGTTCGTTACTTGATTAAACGCTGGGGTAATCCAATAAGATTGGGAGTATAAATGACGAATTGGAAAGTTTGGGCGCTTCGCGTCCTTGGTATTATTGCCCTACTTTTAGGGTTGGCGCTCACCTTTGGAGGTGTTTGGCTCATAGCATTGGGCGGTTCCTGGTTTTATGCCATTGCGGGTATAGCCATGATCGTCATCGGCTTTGATGTCTATAGACGCCGTTCAACGGCTTTATGGGTTGCCTACGGACTTCTCATAGTTGATCTTTTATGGGCATTCTGGGAAGTCGGCTTTGATTTTTGGCAACTTGTGCCAAGAATTATGGTATTTCTTGTTTTTGCTTTGGTCGTTTCCATTATTTCGCCGGCATTGCTCAAGAAAAATGGCGGAAAGTCATTTTCAGCAATGTTCGCAACGATCAGTTCTGTTGTACTCGCCATCGCTGTTATTGCGGTTCTCGCCAATATGCCGCGTCCGCATGCATTGGTAACAGCAAGTGGCGAAAAGTCACCGGTTGTCTATAGCGATGCCGGCAAGGACAGTGGAAATGATTGGCCTGCATGGGGGCGCAACACCAAAGGCAACCGTTATGCACAATTCGACCAGATCAACAAATCCAACGTCAAGGATTTGAAAGTTGCCTGGACTTATCATACAGGCGATCTTGCAATCGACGGAGCGGAATATCAGGTCACTCCGCTGAAAGTGGATGACACAGTTTACCTTTGCACGCCGCTCAACAAGATTATTGCACTTGATGCAACAACCGGAATTGAAAAATGGAAATATGATCCGAAGCCGAAAATCTTCCAGAGTACAAAAGGTTGGAAGAGATGCCGTGGCGTTGGCTATACGGACCTCACTGAGCAGTATGAACAAGCTGCTGCCAATCATTCAGCATCAAACGGTGATAATGAACACAGCAGCAATACTGAGGCTGCCCTTCCGACAGTTTGCCGCAAACGTATTGTTGTAACCACAATTGACGCACGTCTCTTCACACTTGATGCGGAAACCGGCAAGCTTTGTGACGGCTTCGGCGACAATGGTTTTGTTGACCTGACTGTAGGTCTTACAAAAGAGCCGCCGACAAGTGATCAGGGCTCGTACAATATCACGTCTGCTCCGCTTGTTGCCGATGGCGTGATTGTCGTTGGTGGACGGTTGAACGATAACCTGACAGTTGGCGAACCTTCCGGTGTTGTCCGTGGATTTGACGCCATTACCGGTAAAATTCTCTGGGCATGGGATGCAGCACGCGGTGCAAAAGACAGCACTCCGCTTCCCGCAGGTCAGACCTATGCGCCTGAAACACCGAATTTCTGGGGCACTGCCGCCTATGATCCGAAACTCCACCTTGTCTATTTCCCGACAGGTAACCAGACACCGGACTTCTGGACAGGTAATCGCCACCCTTATTCGGATGAATATAACGACTCTATCGTCGCGGTAGACATAAAAACAGGTAAAGAAGCCTGGCATTTTAGAACTGCCAATATCGACCAGTTCGACTATGATGTTTCTTCCCAGCCTATTCTTTATGACCTCCCAAGACCCGATGGTTCCGTTGTACCGGTTGTCATCCAGTTGACAAAACGTGGCGAGATTTTTGTACTTGACCGCCGCAATGGACAACCGGTCTATCCGGTCGAGCAACGCGCTGTCTCCACAGATGCGATGCCGGGCATGAATGTTGCACCGACACAACCTTTCTCGGCTCTTTCAATCGGTACAGAAAAACTTAAAGAATCCGATATGTGGGGTGCCACAATCTTCGATCAGCTCGTTTGCCGTATCGCATTTAAATCAATGCGTTGGGAAGGCGAATGGACACCATTATCGGATAAGAAACGTACTCTTATTTTCCCCGGCTATTATGGCGGCATGAACTGGGGTGGCGGCGCAATCGACGCTTCAACCGGTACGCTTATCGTCAATGATATCCGTATGGCACAATGGGGCCGTTTCATTAAACAGGATGTCGCCAAGAAAATCGGTTTGAAGCCGACAACTGAAGGCGAATATTCAACGCAAACCGGCACTCCTTGGGGTGTTGAACGCTCTATGTTTGTTTCGCCACTCGGTGTACCGTGCTTTAAACCACCATTCGGTTCATTGACGGCTATCGACCTTGTTACCGGAAAAACAAAATGGCAAGTACCGCTGGGTTCCATTCAGGATGCACCGGTTCATGGATTTGTTCCCGGTGTTTACATTCCGCTCGGGATGCCGACAATGGGCGGACCGCTTGTTACCGGCGGTGGATTGACCTTCTTCCACGGTTCGCTTGATTATTACATCCGTGCATTTGATAACGACACAGGAAAAGAACTCTGGCGCGGGCGTCTGCCCGTCGGTGGCCAAGGTGCACCAATGTCTTACATCGGCAAGGATGGCAAACAGTATATCGTTGCCGTTGTGGGCGGTGCCACACGGACAGGAACCAACAAAAACCGTTCCGATCTGGTCATCGCCTATAGTTTGCCGGATAATAAATAAAAGGGACATTCTGCCCTTTTTAAAACGCTTCTTCCGGTCTATCCGGCAGAAGCAATAAACCCGAATATTGAAGGAGAAAAACCGTGAAAAAAACATGGAAAAAACCGTCTATGTGTCAAGTCGCTGCAGGAATGGAAATTTCCCGTTACTTGCCGGCGGAAGTAAAGAACAAACGTTAATATGACCGCCACGCCTGCAGCCTTTTCTGCAGGCGTAGCACTTCATTCGGTTTTATGTCGGCTGATACAACATTTCGGCATCTAACCCGTAAAGTTTAAAATATGAATTGACCGGATATTCATCTTCAATATTTTTGCAGAATATTTCTAATGCCGGTTGTTTCAAAGTTTTGGCAATATCGCCAAGTCAAAAAAATGCCAAATCAGACAATTCATTATGTATATTAAAGTTTTAGGATCAGCAGCAGGCGGCGGCTTTCCGCAATGGAATTGCAATTATTATCTGAGCCGCAATGCGCGCAATCATCAACCGGGTTTTTTACCTCGCACGCAATCAAGCATCATTGCCTCGGCAGACAAAAAACATTGGATCCTCTTCAACGCCTCGCCCGATTTACGCCAGCAAATCAATTCGACTCCGGAACTTTTCCCCGACCCGAATGGACTGTTGCGTTCAACACCGATTTCAGCAGTCGTTCTCACCAATGCCGATATTGATCATATCGCCGGTCTTTTGACCATGCGGGAAAGACAACCATTTGTCATTTACGCAACAGAACGGGTTATCAATGTGCTCGACAATAATCCCGTTTTCAACATTCTGGATCCGGCAATAGTCAAGAAAATAATATTGCCGCTTAACAGGTTGACCAAGATTTCCGATGTAAATAATGAACCTACCGGCCTCGAGATCAGGGCTTTTCCTGTTCCGGGGAAAATTGCACTTTTTCTGGAAGACAAGAAGAAAAAAGATTTTGGTTCGGAAACTGAAGATACAATCGGCGTCAGGATCTTTGACAAGGAAAACAATCGCTCGGTTTCCTATATTCCCGGTTGTGCAAGGGTAAGTTCCTTGGTCAAAAATCAAACAGAAAATAGCGATTGCCTGTTTTTTGACGGCACGTTATTTCGCGATGACGAGATGATAAAAGCCGGCCTTGGCCCCAAAACCGGACAACGCATGGGCCATATGTCGATATCGGGCGCAGACGGCGCTATCGAAGCCTGGCGTAACGCAAAAGTTTCTAGAAAAATATTTATTCATATCAACAATAGTAATCCGGTCCTTGATGATCATTCGGCTGAACGTCATGAAGTCGAACAATCCGGCTGGGAAGTTGCATTTGACGGAATGGAGATAAATTTTGACTGATTATCATAATATCGCCCGCAATGGCTTGACACCTGATGAGCTTGAAAAAATACTACGTCAGATCGGGAAAGAACGTTACCATATCAACCACCCCCATCATAAAATGATGATGGCTGGCAAAATGACGAAATTGCAACTTCAAGCCTGGGCATTGAACCGCTATTGTTATCAGGCAGCCATTCCACGAAAAGATGCGGCAATTCTGATGAATTCCAAAGATCCGGTTTTCCGTGCCGAATGGCGTCGCAGGATTAGCGATCATGATGGCACAAACGGACTGGATGGCGGTGTTGCGCGCTGGTTGAAACTTGCTACCGGTTTGGGACTTGATGAAGAGATGGTCAAAAGCGAAAGACAGGCTCTTTGGTCAACGCGTTTTGCTGTCGAAGCTTATGTTAACTTCTGTCGCCAAAGGCCGCTTCTCGAAGGTGTTGCTTCGTCATTGACGGAATTGTTTTCACCGACAATCATCGCCGAACGTGTTCCGGGTATTTTGGCAAAATATCCTTATGTGAGCGAAGAGACATTGGCCTATTTCAAACCGAGATTGACGCAGGCACCGAAGGATTCAAGTTTTTCATTGGCCTATGTGCGCGAACATGCCGACACGCCCGAAAAACAGCAGGCCGTCATAGATGCTTTGATATTCAAAACCGGTGTGCTCTGGTCAATGCTTGATGCGCTGGATTATGCTTACGGAGAAGCCGGACGTATTCCCCCTGGCGCTTTTCGTGGTACCTCGAACGAATGATGGCAGACCGTTTGACAAAACAAAGAAAAATTCTGAGCGACGAAAGTCGCCCGGAATTATTTCATCACGTCAGAATCCAATACGAACCGGTGAGAAAAGCTTATGCACTTCTTTCACCGGAAAAAGTATTTTGGCCGAATGAAATCGGACTTGATATATTACGGCTTTGTGATGGAAAGAGAACCGCACGCGAGATTGCTCTTTCTTTATCCGAAACCTATGACGCTCCGGTTCACGAAATCATTGACGATGTTTACTCCTTTTTACAAGATTGGGCCGACCAACTTGTCGTAAAAATATGACTGTAGAAATTTTCCCTCCCATCAGTATGCTGGCGGAACTCAATTATCGATGCCCGCTTCAATGTCCCTATTGTTCCAACCCTCTGGAACTCATGAAAGCCGATCAGGAACAGGATAAAAACTTTTGGGAAAAGCTTTTCAAAGAAGCAGCAAAGCTCGGCGTGTTACAAGCGCATTTGTCCGGTGGCGAACCGACATTGCGAAAAGATCTTGTAGAGATCGTTGCAGCCGTTCACGATAACGGCATTTACTCGAACCTTATTACCGCCGGCGTTGCTTTGCCCGAAGCAACATTGGAAGCTTTGAAAGAAGCAGGCCTTGATCACGTGCAACTATCACTACAGGGTACAACGCCGCAAACAACAGAATTGATAGGCCATTATAAAGGCGCATTCGAGAAGAAAATCGCTACAGCAAAACTTGTCCGTAAACTGGGGCTGCCCCTTACATTGAATGCTCCGATCCATCGTTACAACATTGACGAACTTGACGCCTATTTCGATCTTGCTCTCGAGCTTGACGCCGAACGCATAGAAATCGCCAATGTTCAATATTCCGGCTGGGCATTACTCAATCGCAACGCTTTGATGCCCAAGCGTGAAGACTTTGAAAAACAAATGGACAAGGTTGAAAAATATCGCGAACAGCTACGGGGTGTTATCAATATCGACTATGTCATTCCCGACTATTTTGCCGATTACCCCAAGCCATGCATGGGCGGCTGGGCGCGTGATGCTTTTGTCGTCATCCCTGACGGCACAGTTCTACCCTGTCATGCGGCAAGAACCATTAAAACCTTACAGTTTGATAAATTCGGAGAAAAAACACTTTCCGAAATCTGGCATAATTCAAGTGCGTTCAATGCCTTCCGTGGTTTTGACTGGATGCCTGAGCCATGCCGTTCCTGCAAAAGACGTAATATAGATTTTGGTGGCTGTCGTTGTCAGGCACTGGCATTGGCAGGCGATGCTTCAGCAACCGATCCCGCCTGCATCAAATCGCCATTTCACAAGAAAATCAAACAGTTGGGAGAGCAAGCAAGTCATGCCAATGCGCCGCTTCAATACCGACGCATAGGCCTCTTTCAATAATCATAACCAGTATTAGCCGAATTTACCAAATTCCATTGCGACAGGTTTCCGACACAGCATTCCATTCCTTTCGTTGTTGACGAAAAACTATTTGAAAACAGGATAGTTACAGTTTTTTCTTGACCCCGTATCAAGGATGAAAATTGTTTGCTTCGCTACGGATATCATTCATCACAAATTCAAGAGCCGGTGAAATATTGCTTTCCGTTCGCAATGTCATTCCTACCGGGCCCAAAGTTTCGGACGTATCAAACGGCAAGGCCACTAAAGAACCAGCACGAATATCTTCCAGAACTACCCCTTCGGAAATCACCCATATCGCATCACTCGAACGCGTATACGAACGGCCAAAAGCAGTCGAGACAGTTTCTGCAACAATATTGAGGCGAGGCATATCGGAAATCAGCAATAGTTTTTCTACTGCCGGACGAATAATCGATTGTTGGGTTGGCAGGATAAAATCATATTGTCCCATCGCTGCAAGATCGAAATTGGGTCGCTTCAAAAGCGGATGATCCGGACGTACTGCAAAACAGATTTTTTCCGAATAAAGATGCTCGAAACGCAATCCAATCATTTCTGACGGTTCGCCCATCCGGCCTATGACAATATCGACCCTGCCATCGCGTAACTGATTGATCAGATAATTATTCGGTCCCGTTACGATAACCGGCCTGCCTCCTATTTTACGAGCAATATAACGTTGTATAGCTTTTGGTAACAGACGCGCAGACACAGTTGGCAATGCACCAATATGGAGCGGCTTTGCTTCCGGCGAGTGCGTCTCTTCAATTTCTTCGACTCCCAAACGCAATGCCAGCATAGAATTTTCTATATGCGTCAAAAAGCGCTTGCCAACTGGTGTCAGACGGAGTGTTCTATGACTGCGGTCGAAAAGTTCTGTATCAAGAATGGTTTCCAATTCTCGAACGGTCTTGGAAACGCCGGGTTGTGTAATTGCCAATGCATCTGCAGCAGCACTTATACTTTTCTGCCTCGCAACTTCTTGAAACGTCTTCAAATGGCGAAGTCTGATCTGTTGGAAGGCTATCATTCTTATAACCCATTAATTATATTACAAGCATAATTTATCATTTTACATAATCACTTACTTTTTTTAAAGTAATAATCGGAGGGGATGATATGAAATTCTGTTTTGCAAATGACATAGCGGTAAATTATTCTATAAGCGGAGCTAACAAACGTCGTCACATCGTCTTTATCAATTCGCTAGGCACAGATTTACGCATTTGGGATGATGTCGTTACCGATCTTTCAAAGGATTACCGGTGCCTTTGTTACGACAAGCGGGGTCACGGACTATCCGGTGGTGAAGACGAAGCTTATTCGATTGATCTTCTGACCAAAGATTTGTTTGAACTCCTCAATGCTGTCTCATGGAAAGACGACATTACACTCGTGGGACTATCTGTCGGCGGGCTTATCGCACAAAATTTTGCTTATCATCATCCGGAAAAAGTTGCCGGACTTATATTGATGGATACGGCTGCCAAAATTGGCGACGATAAATCATGGAACGAGAGGATTGCTATTATTCGTGAAAGGGGAATTCCCGCTGTCGGCAAAAATATCATGACTCGCTGGCTAACGCACGATTTCAAGCAAAAAAGACCCGATGCTTATGCGTGTTACCGCAATATGTTGGAACGGACCAGTTCCAAAGCCTACTGCGCCACCTGTTTTGCATTGCGTGATAGTGATCTCACATCAAAGACTGCTGAATTGAAATTGCCAACACTGGTTATTGTCGGAGAAAACGACCTGTCGACACCACCGCAAGTGGTCAAACAAATGGCTGATCTCCTTGCCAATGCTGATTATCAAACCATAGCTGCTTGCGGACATCTACCATGTATAGAGCAGCCGGAGCTTACAATAAAGGCATTGAGAAGTTTTATTTCGGAGAAATTGCATGGCTGAAAATGGAAAAAACGAGCGTTATGAAAAAGGTATGCTTACGCGCCGGCAGGTGCTTGGGGATTCCTATGTTGACAGGGCTGTGGCCAATACAACGCCGTTTGATAGCGATTTCCAGACATTCATAACAGAGGGCGCATGGGGCAGTTTATGGTCCCGCCCACACTTCAGCAAACGGGAACGTTCGATTGTGACATTGGCTTTATTGGCAGCTTTGGGACACGAGGAAGAATTTGCCATGCACGTCAATGCCACGCAAAACACCGGTGCTACCGCTCAGGACATCGTTGAAACACTCATGCATGTAGCGGTTTATGCCGGCGTTCCAAGCGCCAATAGCGCAATCAAGATTGCCAAGAGAGAATTACACAAACTTGGTGTTCAGCAATAGTTGAATTGATAAGAGGAGGAAAAAATGAATGGACGTTTCATCCAGCGGGATAGAGATTGGCATCCACCAGCATATACACCTCAATACAAAACCAGTGTTTTGCGGTCACCTCGCAATGCTTTGCTTTCTTTAGGACCAACAATCTCGGAAATGACAGGTCCGGTTTTTGGCCACGATATACTTGGTGAACTGGATAATGATCTTATCCGCAATTATGCCAAGACAGGTTCGCCGATTGGCCAGCGCATTGTGGTTTACGGGCGTGTTCTTGACGAAAATGGCAACGGCGTTCCCGGTACTTTGATTGAATTCTGGCAAGCCAATGCCGGCGGCCGTTACAGGCACAAAAAAGAAACCTATCTTGCCGAGATTGACCCGAACTTTGGTGGATGCGGACGCACCATTACCGATGAAAACGGCTTCTACATGTTCCGTACAATAAAACCGGGTGCATATCCGTGGCCGAACGGTGTGAATGATTGGCGTCCGGCTCATATCCATTTTTCGATATTCGGTCATGCATTTGCCCAGCGTTTGATTACCCAAATGTATTTTGAAGGTGATCCGATGATCTGGCAGTGCCCGATTGTCAAAACAATTCCCGATCCGGAAGCCATCGGCCGCCTGATCGCAAAACTCGATCGCAATGCAACAATACCGATGGATGCTTTGGCTTATAAGTTTGACATTGTGCTTCGCGGGCGTCGTTCGACAATGTTTGAAAATCGTATGGAGGGCAATTAATATGGTTCAGGAACTTCATTATCTCAAAGAATCTCCCTCGCAAACCGTTGGCCCCTACATCCATATCGGTGCAACACCCAATTATGTCGGCATTCATGGTGTCTATCCCCATGATCTCGGTTCGACAATGTTGACAGATGAAACAAAAGGCGAGCGTATTATTCTCGAAGGACAAGTTTTTGACGGTGGTGGCGAGCCGATTAAAGACGCCTTGGTTGAAATCTGGCAAGCCGATGCCAACGGGCTTTATAATTCTGTCAACGAGACGCGGGGCAAAGCCGACCCGACTTTCACCGGATGGGGACGGCAGCCGGCATCAGCCGATAAAGCCTATTTCCGGTTTGAAACAATTCGGCCGGGTGTTACTCCCTACCCCGATGGACGCAAACAGGCACCGCATATAACGGTTTGGGTTGGCGCACGAGGTATCAATATCGGCCTTCATACGCGTGCGTATTTTTCCGATATGGAGGAGTTGAACAAAAAAGACCCCCTCCTCAACCGGATTGATTCTGAAAAACGTCGCAATACGTTGATCGCAAAAAAATCCGAACGCGATAATGTCACAGTCTTCACTTTCAATATTATCGTTCAAGGTGAAAATGAAACTGTCTTTCTGGATATTTAAGTTGGAAAAGCATGGACGCCAATGGAACGTTTTTTCATTCCATTGGCGTAACTTATCTCTGAAATCACGATCTCATGCCAATATGCCGCAAACAATTCGGTCAAAAACCGGAACGGATCAAGATAAAACTATATTTTTATAGATGACAAATTCTGTATGCGGAAATTTTTAAGCTGAACGAAACAGAGCATACAGGTTCGTTGGCCTAATTGGACGTAAAACGAATATAAAAAGGCTTTGCTACAAAGTTACAAACAATTTGAAGCCATCGGGAGTATGCAATTTTGGAAAAACTGATTGATTGTCTGGTTGAGGACCCCGAAATTTCAAAGCTGTTTTCGATCGACGCCGAATTGCAATCTATGATTGATGTCGAAGCTGCCTTGGCATTTGCGCAGAAAGAAACAGGATTTATTCCTGAAGCGCATGGAACCTATCTTGAAAAACTCTACGCCGGTTTCAAGCCCGATGTTGCAGCCATAAAACAAGCGATGCAACGTGACGGTGTTCCCGTTCCCGAACTCGTCAAACAGCTTCGCAAAAAAGCCGAAACGCCATTTGATACGTCAATCCACAAAGGTTCAACCAGTCAGGATATTGTCGACACTGCGCTTATGTTGAGGTTAAAACGTGTTTTTAAAAGATTGGAACAATCTTTAAGCATCATTCTTGAGCTACTTGAAGATTTGGTAAAGCGATATGGAACGCAAACTTACATCGCCCATACACGCATGCAAATTGCCCGTGCGATGACCGTTTCCGACAAGCTTTCGTCCTGGAAGAATGCACTTTTAGCCGATCAATCAAGGCTCTCCCACGCGCAATCGACTTTTTTTATTGTACAAACCGGCGGAGCAATCGGCAATAATTCAGATTTCGGCGTGAAAAATCGCGATATTGTCCGCTTGATGGCTAAAAAGCTTGATCTCAATTATGGAAATAGCTGGCAGACGGACCGTAGCCGGATTATCGACATTGCCGAAACATTCTGTCTCATTACGGGAACACTCGGAAAAATCGGTCAGGATATTGTTTTAATGGCGCAAAACGAAGTACACGCAATCGCGCTGGCAAAGAGCGGAACATCTTCAGCAATGCCTCATAAAAACAATCCTGTTAAGGCTGAAATTCTCGTGTCTATTGCGCGGTTGCAAGCCGGACTTCTCGGCACAATTGCACAATCTCTCATCCATGAAAACGAAAGATCGGGCGCTGCATGGAGCTTGGAATGGCTGGTTTTGCCGCAAATGGCGGTGACATCGGGAGGAGCTTTGTTAGAGTTGCGGCAGCTAATGGAAACAATGTCATTTCAGGAGGTGAGAATCTAGTACTCATTATCGCGATGAGATTGCGGGAGAACTACGAAGGGCAATCAATCGAGTGAACGAACAGGCTTCTTTACGGCACACTGAGGAATAAAGAAATAGCAGCGGATATTGTCGGTTAACCCTCTGTTCGCCCCTGCTGTTTTTGTTGTGCATTAATATTTTTTATGAAGATGACGATCCAGTCATAAAATGGAGGAGGAAAAGGTGGAAAAAACACAAGTTGTCATTATCGGTGCAGGCCCTTCAGGTTTGTTGTTAGGGCAACTCCTGCACAATCAGGGCATTGAAACGATTATTCTCGAACGCAAAACTCCCGAATATGTTCTTGGCCGCATTCGTGCCGGTATTCTCGAAAATGGTGCACGCGAGCTCATCAATGAAGCTGGAGCAGGAAAGCGCATGGAAAGCGAAGGGCTTATTCATCACGGGGTTATGTTAGCCTATGACGGGCATAGTCACAGAATAGATTTCAAATCGCTGGTTTCAAGTTCGGTCATGGTTTACGGGCAAACCGAGGTGACCCGTGATCTTATGGACAAACGCAAAGCATCGGGCGCGCCCAGCGTCTATGAAGCGGAAGATGTCACGATCGACCAATATCAAGGCAATAAGGCTGTCGTCAGCTATCATAAGGGTGGAAAGAAACACATTATCGAATGTGATTTTATTGCCGGTTGCGACGGTTTCCATGGTGTAAGCCGGCGTACTGTTTCCGAATATGTTAAAGAATACGAGCGCGTTTACCCGTTCGGCTGGCTGGGACTTATGGTCGACCAACCGCCGGTTTACGACGAACTTATCTACTCGAATTCACCGCGTGGTTTCGCATTATGCTCACAACGTTCGTTGACACGAAGCCGTTATTATCTTCAGGTTCCTCTGACAGATCACGTCGAAGATTGGACAGATGAAGCCTTTTATGATGAATTGCGTCGCCGCATTCCCCAATCGCTTTCGGATAAATTGAAAACGGGGCCCAGTCTTGAAAAAAGCATCGCACCGCTTCGCTCGTTTGTAGCCGAACCGTTGCGCTTCGACCGTCTGTTTCTTGCTGGTGACGCCGGCCACATTGTGCCGCCAACCGGCGCCAAGGGGCTCAACCTTGCCGCAAGTGATGTGCGCTATCTTTCCCATGCATTGATCGAATTTTATACCGAAAATTCGACTGCCGGAATCGATCATTATTCACAAAAGGCTTTGGCTCGTATCTGGAAAGCCGAACGTTTTTCCTGGGCGACAACAATGATGTTGCACCGCTTTCCGGATTATAGTGCATTCGACCAGCGTATGCAGCGTACGGAATATGATTATCTTGTCTCTTCGCAATCAGCTCAAACAGTATTTGCAGAAAACTATACTGGTCTCGCATTTTAAAAATCTGACAATCAACGAGTGAATCATAATTTCGGGAGGTATTATGAATAAACTTATCGTCACATTTCTCATTCTTTTCGGATTTTTATCATCCGGTTCGGCAGCCGATACGATCAAAGTCGGCATTATTGGCCCCTTTTCCGGCCCTTATGCGTTGCAGGGGAAAAATTTTAAAGCCGGAATTGATACCTATGTCGCCGACCATGGTTCCAAAATTGGTGATCACGAAATCCAGTTTGTCTATCGCGATTTGCCGCTTACAGATCCGGCACAATCGAAATCTTTGGCACAGGAATTGATTGTCAAAGAAAAAGTTCAATATATTGGCGGCTTTTTCTTCACACCCAATGCTATGGCAGTGGCACCTTTATTGAAACAGGGCAATGTGCCTTTGGTCATCATGAACGCCGCCACCTCGACGATTATGACACATAGTCCCTATATTGTACGCACTTCCTTTACCCAATGGCAGGTCTCTTATCCCCTGGGACAGGTTGCCTTTGACAAAGGGGCGAAAAAAATAACTACAGTGGTGGCCGATTATGGTCCCGGTATCGACGCTGAAACCGCGTTTAAAGAGGCCTACGAAAAAGCCGGTGGAAAAATCGTTCAGTCGCTTCGTGTGCCTCTGACAACAAATGACTTCAGTCCGGTTATGCAACGTATAAAAGATTCAGGAGCAGAAGGTGTTTTTACTTTTTTACCGGCAGGCCCGACAACTTTGGGTTTTATGAAGTCGTATGTCGATAATGGCGTAAAGGCTGCAAATATCCAGTTTTTTGCACCCGGTGATCTCCTGCAGGATGCCGATTTACCGGCTTTAGGAGAAAACGCGCTCGGTACACTTACAACTTTCCATTACACAACATCGCATGATTCCGCAGAAAACCGGACCTTTGTCGAACACGCCAGAAAAGCAATTGGCAAACCCGAAGAACTGAATTTCACAGCGGTCGGCGCTTATGACGCGATACATGTCATTTACAAAATGATTGAAGCGACAAATGGTAAGAAAGACGCGGAAAAAGCTGTTGAAGCCATCAAAGGAATGAGTTGGATGAGCCCTCGCGGTCCGGTGACTATCGACCCGAAAACCCGCCACATGACACAAAACATCTATTTGCGTGAAGTAACGAAAGCGGAAGACGGAACCTATTATAATAAAGAAATCCGCACCTTTGAGCATCAAGGTGATCCGGGCTTGAAAAACGCCGATTAAACGCGTTTTTGCGGGAGGAACTTATGGAAACTTTAGCGAGCATTGCGATTGACGCTTTTGCCTATGGAACCATTCTTTTTATTATTTCCATCGGGCTTTCTGTCACGCTCGGACTCATGCGCGTGGTGAATCTCGCGCATGGTGCTTTTGCCATGATAGGGGGATACCTTGCCTCTTACGGCGTTATGGAGTTGAGGCTTCATTATTTTGTTGCAATGATCCTTGCAATTGTTCTGACTATTCTCATCGCAATTCCCGCCGAACGGTTTCTCTATCGCAAGATTTATGGCGCACCGGAACTCACACAGGTGTTAATGACAATCGGCATCACTTTTCTTGTCATCGGGGTCACAAATTATGTCGCAGGTCCGACGCTCAAGACCATTCCCTTACCCGATTTTCTAACCGGTTCGGTCGACATCGGTTTTCGCGCATTGCCAAAACAACGTCTGTTTCTGATCGTCATCGGCATGGTTGTTGCAGCCGGATTATGGTTTCTTATCGAGAAAACCAATTTCGGAATAAAATTACGCGCTGCTGTTGATAATGCCAATATGGCTCAAGCGCTGGGAATAAGAACACAGATCATTTATGCGGTAAGTTTCGCCATTGCTATCGGCCTTGCAGCAATGGGTGGAATCATCGGCTCCGAACTCCTGCCGCTCGATCCCTATTATGCACTGCGTTACATGGTTGTATTTCTGGTGGTTGTTTCCATCGGCGGTGCCGGTTCCATTCCCGGTGCACTTTTTTCCAGCCTGTTGCTGGGTGTCATTGACACAACAGGTCGATATATCGCGCCGGAATTCGGTGAATTCTTCTTTTATTTTGCTGTTATTTTCATTGTTACGCTGTTTCCTCGCGGACTGGCCGGGAGGATGAAATAAATGTCGAATATAAACGTTTTACAAGCAACCCCGAACCGCGACCGTTCTATACTTTCAGCTGTTGGTATTATTGCAATATTTACCGCCGCGGTTTATTTTTTCTTTCCTGATAATCTCGCAGTTTTCACACGGATTATCTCTATTGCTTTACTCGTCCTGTCATTGGATCTGGTAACCGGTTATTGTGGAATAGCCACACTTGGGCACGCCGCACTTTTTGGTGCCGGTGCATATGCTGCGGGAATCGCTTCGGTTCGCTTTTCTATAACGGATCCGATTTTAATGACAATCGTAGGCCTCTTTGCAGGTGCCATAGCAGGATTTTTTTCCGCATTGATTATCCTTCGGGCGAAAGGACTGGCGCAATTGGTTCTCTCTATTGCAGTGGTTCACCTCTTTCACGAATTTGCCAACAAAGCATCGTCATGGACCGGCGGCAGTGATGGTCTTTCGGGTATTACGGTGAGCCCCCTCTTTGGCATGTTCGAGTTCGATTTGTGGGGGGTCACAGCATTCTTCTATTCGGCCACTTTGCTGGTTGTGGTTCTCGTTTTGCTTAACCTCATTGTCCGGTCACCTTTCGGTATGTTGTGTCGCGGCATCAAAGAGGACCCTGTCCGCATCGAAGCAATGGGAGCCTCAGTCCGCTCAAATGAAATGGTGATGTTTATCATCTCCGGCGCCGTTGCCGGTATTGGCGGCGCGTTGAACGCAATTTCTACCGAGGTGGTCGGTTTGGACAGTCTGAGCTTCACAATGTCGGCAGAAGCATTGGTTATGCTTGTTATCGGAGGAACCGGAACACTTTATGGTGCGCTCATAGGTTCGGCTGCTTATCTCTGGTTTGAAAATATTATCTCCGCTATCAATCCGTTTTACTGGATGTCGATTGTCGGAATATTGCTGATTGTTGCCGTGCTTTTTGCACCAAAAGGCCTTTTCGGACTTTTTACCCTGTGGCGCAACCACATGAGGGGAAGAGAAAAATGAGCAAGATTTTCGAGGTCTCGAACCTGAAGAAGAGTTTTGGCGGTTTGACAGTAACGGATAATGTTTCAATCGGATTGGATAAAGGCGATCGCGTCGCATTGATTGGCCCCAATGGTGCAGGAAAAACAACTTTCGTCAATCTGGTAACCGGTCACCTCAGACCTGATAGTGGCGGCGTTTTTCTCGACAACGAAAATATCACGTCTGTAAATGCAATTTCACGCGTCAGGAAAGGGTTGGTACGAAGTTTCCAGATTACTCGCTTGTTCCGCGATATGACACCGGAAGAACATATAGCGCTTGCATTGTTACAAGTGGAAGGAAAAGCCCGCTATATATTTGGCAATTATCGTCGCATGTCCCATATTATGGACGAAATCTATGAAATCCTTTCTACGCTCGGCTTACAAACGCTCGCAAGGATAAAGGTTGCCAATCTGGCCTATGGCCAACAACGCTTGCTTGAAATCGCTTTGGCTTTGGCTTTGCGCCCCAAAGTTTTATTATTGGATGAACCGGCCGCCGGTGTACCACAGAGTGAAACCGGACGCATCGAAGATGCTCTCGCCCGTTTACCGAAAGATCTTTCTGTTCTCATGATCGAACATGACATGGATCTTGTGTTCAGATTTGCAAGCCGCGTCATAGTTCTTGCCGCCGGTGCAGTGATATTTGACGGTTCACCAAAAGATGTTGTCAACAATGCGCACGTGCGCGTTGCCTATTTGGGGAGTTATGCGCAATGACGGCATTGTCGTTGAAAATAGAGCAGCTCGAAGCCGGTTACGGGCAGACAAAAGTCATTGAGAACGTCAGCTTTACGGTGGATAAAGGCTCCCGTCTTGCCATTTTGGGAAGAAACGGAGTTGGTAAAACAACACTATTTGCATCAATCGCGGGTCTGACACGCTATCTCGGCGGGCGCATCGTGTTGGGCGACACCGATGTGACGCGCTTTTCGACCTCGGAAAGAGCTATGGCAGGTCTTGGATATGTCCCGCAGACGCGTGATATTTTTCCAACCCTCACGGTTGAAGAAAATCTCATGACCGGTTTAAAAAAACGCCCTGTATCGGCGATCGAGGAAGCCTATACCACGTTTCCGCGGCTGAAAGAAAGGCGAAAAAACCTCGGCGGGCAACTTTCCGGAGGAGAACAACAAATGCTTTCAACCGCCCGCACTATGTTGGGACAGCCGAAAGTTCTTCTCCTTGACGAGCCGTTGGAAGGTTTGGCACCCGTCATCTGCGAAGAATTGATGCACGCTTTTGCACAAATGGGAAAAACCCATGATATGACAGTGCTGTTGGTCGAACAGCGTATTGAACCGGCATTAGAGTTTGCCGAACATGCAATCATTCTTGAACGGGGAAGAATTGCATGGTCTGGCTCACCTGTTGAATTATCCGGTCAACATGACGTTATCGAACAATTGCTTGGTGTCGGAAGTTTGCACTAGCTCTGTCTGCCCCTACCGGTTTTGGAAAACAGAGATTATAAGTTTCGGAATACATACACGTTACGTAAGGGAAGTACGTTTCTCGCCGCAGTAAGAAAGAAGCCATTGCATCAAAAGCGTGGGATTGATGAAAAATATTTCCAAAAATCAATATTTCGGCAAAGTATCCACACTCTCACTATAATCATTCGATCAGTGAACGTTTACGATCCCGTTGTTAGGGCGCATATCAGGAAATAAGCAGGCTTACGTAAAATTATATTGCCAGAATGAATCCGGTTTGTCGTTTGCCTCACAAAATGGGGTTGTAACGGTATGATAACAATCGGACCATTTATCCGGACAATCAATCCCAACGCTCGATCATAACATCATTATAGCTCACCGGCGTGAAGCCGCATTTTTGATAAAGCTGCAAAGCTCGCGGGCTATCCAATGTGTTGGTTTGAATGATGACTTTATCCGGATTTGTTTCCCACACGGAATGCAAAATTTCATTAAAAAAGAAATAGGATAATCCCCTACCCTGATAATCCGGAACAAGACCAAAATAGACAATTTCGGTCGACTTCGGCAATTCTTTCAGATTTGTTTCTGCAAATCCCGCCGGACAACCATCGACATAAAGAATCTGTATAACGGTATTTTCCGACTGTATGAGGTCGCGCAACGCATCATCGGTCATCTTCCGGCGCACATTCCAGTGATGCGCCTTGCCAATCTGCTCATAGAGATAACGGTAAAAATGAACAGGCATATGATGGGCAGGCATTATCGCAATTTGCATATTGAGCGGCGACGGCACGGTTATGTTCGGTCGCTCGTACATTTCCAGATGTGTGACGCGCGCATTGAGAAAATGTGGCATATTATTTATCCCCATTATTGCCTGTAACAACCGGCGTATCTTTTTTAGACCCCCATTCACTCCATGACCCATCATAAAGCCTTACATTATGGTTACCCAGTGATTCAAGCGCCAAGGCAAGCACAGCTGCCGTAACGCCGGAACCGCACGTCGTTACAACCGGAGCCGCAACATTGATGCCTGCATCCTTGAAAATTGTTTTAATCTTACTCAAGTCTTTGAAGTTGCCACCTTCGGATAATGTCGCAAAAGGAATATTGTGCGCACCCGGCATATGACCCGAGCGCATTCCCGGCCGTGGTTCGGCTTCTTCACCCAAAAAACGTTTATGATTACGCGCATCGGCTATCTGCGTGGTTTTACCATCAACAAGCTCACGCATTTCGTCGATAAGTACAACTTTTTCAGCGTCAAAGTTGACTTTGAATAATGTTTTCCTGATTTTCGTCGGTTCGCCCGTAACCGGATAATGTTTTTCTTTCCAGCCTGCAAAACCGCCATCAAGAACATAGACGTTGTTTGCCCCCATGACACGAAACATCCACCATGCGCGTGGTGCCGAAAAAAAGCCGATACTATCATAAATCACAATCGTATCGTCTGCATTAACCCCCATATCACTTGCAAATTGTGCAAATTTGTCAGGGCTCGGAAGCGTATGAGGAAGACCCGAAGTCTCGTCACAAACCTTGTCATGATCGAAAAATACAGCGCCCGGGATATGCGCCTTTTCATATTCTTCACGTCCATTCCGTTTTGCCGCCGGCAAATACCATGAAGCATCAAGAATTGAAAGTTTGGAATCACCAAGACGCGCTTTCAACCAATCGTCCGAGACAATAAATTCACTCTGTTCTTTCATCACAAATCACGGCCCTCTTGTTATCCGGAACCTTATACCGATGTTGACCGGTTTCAAAAATTGTCAAAAAATATACTAGACAAGTTATGAAGCGATGCAAGGCCTATAGCGATCAAATTGGATAATATGAAGAACAATTGCTTCCGTTTTTTCCCCATGAGAGTTGGAACAAATCGCCCAAGCCGCGTTAAGAAAATTCAATGCCGTTTTCTAAAATTTTATTGGAAGAACGATATTTATTTTATCGTCGTCGCAAACAGTTTTCCTTACATGACGGCTGAAGACTTTACCCGCACGACTTTTCTTGTCTTAAAGAACTAAAAGCCCGAAAGACGCTATATTCTTTCGGGCTTAAATCATAATTTCAATTTTAAAACAAACGCATCAAAACCGGTTTTGTTGCCCTCCTATGGGAATACAGACCGATGCCAACCTTGAAAATTTAGGCTGCACGCCTTACAGATTTCCTTAATCTAACCGGTTTTTTACGGTTGTTCGGCCTTTTTCTTTTCGGGCTTACCGGTTTATCACTACGTGCATCAAGTTTTTCGCTATTTCTCCTGCGGCCGTTACCTTTCCGACTTTTATTGGAAATACGATAACCGTCTTCCTTTGTAGCGCTTTCGCTATGAGATGCATTATGCGGTGCATCCTTCCGTGAACCCTGTTTATGATCTGTGGCCTTTGAAAAAACACGTTTGCGGCGATGAGCCTTGTTCTTTTCCCGCCCACCGTTATGACTGTCGCCACCGGCTTGTTGTTCACTACCCTCACGATCACTATGCGGTTTTTCCGGCAAAGGACCGAACTGCGGCGGAACATCTTCGCGCGGCAATTTCATACGGATAACGCGTTCAACAGCTTTCAACCGCGCACTCTCGATACTTTCGTCATAAAGTGTAATGGCTTCACCATGAGCACCATTACGCCCCGTGCGCCCAATTCTGTGCACATAGCTTTCAGCTTCGTCAGGAAGCTCGTAATTGATAACGTGGCTTATACCTGGAACATCAATGCCTCGCGCTGCAATATCGGTAGCGACAAGAATGCGAACCGTTCCATCACGAAAGCCTTTTAACGCTTTTTGCCGCGCATTTTGTGATTTGTTGCCATGAATTGCTGCAACTGAATAGCCGGTTTTTGCAAGATTTCTCGTCACGGCATCAGCACCATGCTTTGTACGCGTGAAAACAATGACCGAACTTAATGCCGGATTGGTCAGAAGTTTGTTAAGAACATCTTTTTTGTCACGCCGGTCGACTTTATGCAGCACCTGATTGATTTCGGCAGCCGTCGTTCCTTGTTTGGCAACCTCAACATGAACGGGGTCACGAAGAAGCGTCTCGGCAAGCTTTTCAATCTCGTTCGGCATGGTAGCGGAAAACAGTGCTGTCTGGCGGTCTTTGGCAACAAGTTTTGCGATCTGGCGAACATCCTTGATAAATCCCATATCAAGCATACGGTCGGCTTCATCAAGAATAAGAAAGTCCGTCTTTGACAGATCAACACTCTTTTCATGGACCAAATCCATGAGCCTTCCGGGCGTTGCAATGAGAACGTCAACACCTTGCGCCATTCTTTTGATTTGTGAATTTCTGGAAACGCCACCAAGAATAAGAGCTGTCGAGAGATGAGTACCTTTCGAGACCATATGGATAGCCTCTTCAATCTGCACGGCGAGTTCGCGCGTAGGAGCCAGAATTAAAGCACGAGCCGTTCTCGGGCGGCGTTTGTCGCCCATTGAAAGGATTTTCGTCAAGACCGGAAGACCGAAAGCCAGTGTCTTGCCCGAGCCTGTCTGTGCAATGCCTAGCAGGTCACAATCTGCAAGCATGGAAGGAATAGCTTCTTCCTGTATCGGTTTCGGGTCAGTCATACCGGCTTTCAGCAAATTTTTAGCAAGAACCGGTGATACCCCCAATGCCTCGAAGGCATTCGAATTTTGTGTTTTCAAAATATAATCTTTCCCTGCCGCGTTTTCTTGGGCAGGCCATTTAGAATCCTTGCCTTCCGCGCAACCGGAAGTCAGGAACAGTCAAAAAATAAGGACGAAACGCTTGAGGATAAACCTTGAAGCGACTTGCGCGACCAATGAACACCTCAACCGAGGTGAATGATGCTACGAAGTCTCTTAAATAGAAAGTTGGCAATCCAACCCAAGCATCACAAGGCGTCTTATCGTTCAAACCGTACGAAAAAGCAACCGGTTTCATCAATAATAAATTTTTCCATAAAAAACGCGAGTTGGTTGACTTGAATTTCACACCACTCACGTTCCAATTTGGATCATTTACCCGCACACATGGGACTAGTCACATATGTGATCTTGATATTGGCGCTAGTAGTTATTCTCATGAACGATAAAATTGATTGTCGCGCGACCGCAGAGGAAGTCACACGTTCTTGTCACCAAAAAATTAAACACTTCCCGTCGTCAAATCTTCACACCGGAAGAAAACCGGTTAAACAATATCCGGAGAAAGCTGTTTTGTCGTTTTACCGATTTCAACGTCTGACAGAAAAAGGCCCCAAGAGGAAAAAACATTCACGCAACGTCACGAAAGCATTCAAGCGTCGTTTATCGACGAGCCTATTTCCGTGTAATTGTTTCCTGGGGGATATTCACATCCTGAAAATCCGGATAAATCTCCAGAAATACAGGATTTTGAACTGTTCTCTGCCCGCCATAAATCAGGTGCCATTTGGTGTTATCAAGAATTGCCAATGTCGGATATTGAGCAATTGTTTCCTTCGTCTCGATCCGCGTTGGAACGAGTGCATAAGGAACCCCCTTTGAAGTTTGGCAATATTCTATCTTATCGCCATCAAGGTGATAGGCGTTAGCAGGAAGACTTGCGAACTGACTATCCAGTTGTTTTACGAAACTCTGCTTCAGCGTTGCTTCATCAGTCTTCAGCCTGAGCGCCATTTCTTTGAAAAGGCGCTCGGGCATATTGTTTGCAATGAAGGTCACATCTTTTCTTTGTGCTGCATTATTAATTTCCGCAACAAGGCCGTTAAGTTCCGCCTTCTGGATAGAATCCGGTTCGGCAGCACTTGCTGATGCCGCGCCTGATAAGAAAATTGTCAGGCCGAAAATAAGTGACGAAAGAAACTTCATTGAAAACACCTTTTATTCAATATAACTGTTTGATCTTTTTAAATAATATAATCAAACAATACTCTGTCATTGGTGATATCGCGATAGGCCCAGCCAAGTTCTTTGAATTTGGTTTCAAGAACCGCGAAATTCTCGAACCGCTTTGTTTCGATAGCGATAAGAACGGAACCGAAGTTACGCGCCGATTTCTTCAAATACTCGAAGCGCGCAACATCATCATCCGGCCCTAATTGGTCGAGGAAGCCGCGCAATGCACCGGGGCGTTGCGGAAAACGGAAAATAAAATATTTTTTCAAGCCCTGATAGCGCAATGCGCGTTCTTTAACTTCCGGCAAACGTTCAAAATCGAAGTTGCCGCCAGAAATAATAAGAAGAACTTTTTTACCCTTCAAATCCTGAGGAGAAATGCTTTTCAATGCGTCAATCGAAAGGCCACCTGCCGGTTCAAGAACGATGCCTTCAACGTTCAGCATTTCAACCATTGTGGCGCTCAAACGATTTTCCGGAACAATCGAAACATCGAAAGGTGAAAAACCTTTCAGCATCTTGAAATTCAATTCACCAATCTGCGCAACGGCAGCGCCGTCAACAAATGTATCGACATCTTCCAGTTTGACGCGTTTACCTTCTTTCAGACTGGTATAGAGACTGGCGGCACCTTCCGGTTCGGCAAAGTGGATGTGGGTTTTTGTCCAGCCGCTTTCACGAATAAAATGGCTGATGCCTGCAGCCAGCCCGCCGCCGCCAACCGGAATAATGACCAAATCCGGCTTTTCGTCGCCAACGAGTTCCTTCCACTGTTCAGCGGCTTCATACATAACGGTCGCTTGTCCGGTCACAATCCGCATATCGTCGAAAGGCGGTGCCATGACCCCGCCCCCATCGGCAACAAACGCTTTGGCAGCCGCATAACATTCGTCGAATGTGTCACCGATCATACGAATTTCAATATATTTGCCACCGAATGTACGTGTCTTGTCGATCTTTTGCTGCGGCGTTGTTACCGGCATAAAGATGACGCCCTTACGTTTAAAATGATGGCAAGCAAAAGCCAAACCTTGGGCGTGATTACCGGCTGAAGCACAAACAAAAGCAGCCTCTGGCGAAACCTTATCGAGCATCTGCGAAATGAAATTGAAAGCACCACGAATTTTATAGGAGCGAACCGGAGTCAGATCTTCACGCTTGAGGTAAATTTCTGCACCATACTTGTGACTTAGATATTCATTCCGCTGAAGCGGGGTCTCATCAAAAAGACTGCGCAAAGCTTTGGCAGCTTTTGCCACGTCTTGAACAAACTCACTCATGATATAAAATGCTTTCTATTTCATAAAATTCGAGATGGCCTTTTTCACAAAGCCGACTTTGGCAGATTAGAACAAACAGGATTATATTCAACAAAAATTCGCATTAAAAAGCATCAGAGGCACAAAAAATACTGCTTCCAAATCAATCGGGTTGAAGCCACTCTTCATGTTGATTGACAATAGAATTGCTCATAAATTGTGTTCGTACGAAAAAGAGAATTATTGACAACGATAGATCGAGAATTCGTCACCTGATTTTCTTATCAATGTCAATAAAATTTTTAAAAATTCAATGTCAATATAGGTCCTTCGATAGCATTAATATTATAAAAAAACGTGTATTATATCAAAGAGATATTTTACGTTTTACATATTCTGTCCAAAAATATAGCTCATACAAATTGAAATAATATTTCTTAAACACAGCTAAGCTTTTGTAGAATACGCCTTAATAGTATAAAAAAAATTGCAAAGTCCTTTAAACGAGCAATATACAGGCCTCTCAGGTGATGGAATTTCGGCGCCATCGAATTTTATCGGAAAATTCGGCAATATCATAACAGCGAGGTTATCTGGCTAGCGGTTGCCTTTTATTTTTTACAGATGTCGTGGCTTTTTACAAATGTTGTGGCTATCCGGAGCACGACGTTTTTAATCGAAATTTTGGCTTTTCTTTTTGTTCTTCGTTCCCTATAAGGACAGGTGCTGCGGACGTGGCGAAATTGGTATACGCTAGGGACTTAAAATCCCTCGATCTTTAGATCATGCGGGTTCAAGTCCCGCCGTCCGCACCACTTATTACTCCCTTTCACGCAGTTTCGGGTTATTGCATCAAGATGATGGTTCATCAGGCGTAACGTTCATATGCATTCTCGGAAATTTAAATTTTTCCGGTAGTGATTATCCATGAGCTTGATTTTGGAGATTTCATTTTAGTGGCTAATCAGCGAAAAATCGGGATCGGACCTTTTCTTAAAATCAGACCTTTCCCCAAAAAACGAAAGCATTTACCGCTTCAATAGAATTTAAAAACAAAATAGTTCCAGGCAACGCGCCTTTCATGCCAGACGATATATCTTTAAGGACTCTCTCATCAACACGTTTATCTTGACAGACAAGCGTGATACCACACTTGGCTGTGAGCCCTTTCCGTTCCGTTATGCATTGAACATGATCAAGTAAAACACGTCATGCAATAGAAAACAACCGGTTTTGGAGACAACGACTCTATCGTCTGCAAAAAACGCGTGACGTTCATCATGATATTGATATTGCCAATATAGCCGGCCGCTTATTTGAAGCTTGCCCGACTTCCGTTGATTTCAATCGTATCTGTCGCCTTGATCGCGAACCGGTCACCATTTGGAAAAGTCACAAAACATCCTTTGGGGCAGATATCGACTGTCTGATCGGCCTTCAAAGAAACGTCGCGGCGGGAACTGCCTTCGGCAACCACGAGAGACTGTGTCTTTTGATCGGTATTTTTTATCGTTGCGGCGAATCCTTCCTGAGAGCCAAGACATAGCAAAGCAACGATGACAAAAAACCATTTTTTCATATCAGGTAATTCCCTCGTCAGAGAAACGCTTGTAGGCCTGGAAGCGAACCTTGTTTGTAACGGCAATTGTTGATGTGATATCGGGCACGTAAATTGCCAGTGTAAAATTGAAATTGTTGCTGTCGAAACTTGAAAAGCTGACCCACGGGCTAGGATTTTTTAGAACGCCCTCAGTGTTATTAGCCGTTTCCATCAACACATCGACAATATGTTCAGGATCGGACATGGCCGGAACAGTAAAAGTGACATCGACACGACCGATTTTATTGCGGTGTGTCCAGTTGCCGACATTATTGTTGATGAGGCTCGAATTCGGCACGATGATTGTTTGCCGTTTCAACGTCTCGACTTCTGTTGCACGCACGCTGATACGTTTGACAATTCCGACAATTGTTCCTGTCTCGACATAATCGCCAACCTTGAACGGACGTTCAGCAAGCAGAATAAGACCGGAGACAAAATTCTGGACGATATTTTGAAGACCAAAGCCGATACCAAGTGAAAGGCCACCGGCAATCAGTGCCAGACTACTCAAATTGAAACCTGCCGCCGATAGCCCAATGAGCGCGGAAAGTGCAATGCCACCATAACCGACAACTGTGCGAATTGAATTCCTTACACCTGAATCTACTTTTCCGCGCGCGAGAACCGTTCCGTCAAGCCAGCCGATAAACCAGCGGATCAGGAACCAGCTGATCAGGAAAAATATAATGCCGATTGAAATACCAACGAGCGATATCGAAACATTCCCGATCTCGAAGCCGGTCATTATGTGAATAAAAGCGGAAAAAATATCGGCAGCCGAAAAGCCGAGCTGCATAATGATCGGAGGAACGCAAACAACAATCACAACGATGTTGAGAAGGATACCGGCAACCAGTCCAAGTTGATCCATTGTACTGTCATCAATATTGAACCGTTGTACCAGACGGCGCCCGATAAATGTTTTAGCAAATGCCCCTTCCGCCGCCGTTGCACGTGCTGTTTGAATGCCCAGATACATTAAAACGAGAAAAGCACCACTCACCACGATCTGTTGGGAGATGAACCGTGCCATACCGACGTAACCTGCAAGAGCCGTCAAAATAGGTAATAGCCCGACCACAATAAGCGGAATGCGGATGTAAAGCGGCCACGATGTAACCTTCTTGTCATCTTCGGTGCTGGTTCTTGCGCGCACAAACGAAATGGCAAGAATGATAATACCAACAAGGATAACGGAAATAAAACTCTTGGCAATTGCAAGCGAAAGAGGTGCCGATACCGCGCGATAGACAGCATTCAGGAAATAATCGAGGCCCATCACCAAAGCCAATAATGTCAATAGCACAATCAGCAAACGAGCAGGCCGCGGAGCAATTCTCATCAAACGCAATTCCGGCAGCTTTGGCGAGAGAATAACAAACGACATGCGGGCAATGAAAAATACCAGCATGACAACATCGGCAGCAGAGCGGAACACGAGATCAAGATTTGTCCAACTTATTCCAAGATAATTGAAAAATATCAGAACGAGGATCACAAAAACCGCGCATATCATCGTCGGGACAAGCGTCGCAACGAATGCAAACGACAAACGCTTCAAATAGGAAGCATCTTCATCTTCTTTCGTTGCCTCGTGTTTCACACGACCGATCAGTTTATGCGTTGAAATCGCCAGAATACACGCGACAAAAAACGGAATCAAAATGCTAGCACATAGAGCTAACAGCTTGAATTGATAGACAAATTGCCACCAAGAAAAAATTAAAGAGAAAAAGTCCGCGCCCGCATCTTTTGCAGATTGGGCAATTTGAGTACCCAAAGGTGACGAGAACTCGACCCTGTGGGTCAAAGTTCTTGCAAAGAGTTCACGTGACTGGGCAATTGTTCTTTCAACCAAACGATTGGAATCAATCGAACAGTCTTCCAATTGGCCAACCAGAGTATTGATTTTAACTTTGAGCTGGCGAAGATTGTTTCTTTCGTCGGTTACAGTTTTAGCTTCCTGCACGCCCTCTTGCGGTTCACCCAATTGGTCGAGACGCAGGTTAATGTCATTCAAGGGCGAGCGAAACAGAAGCGCTGTCCCTATAATCTTGCCATTTATATCCTGCGCTTTATTGCGGATATCGGTTAAAGCTGAATCGTCATCCTGTCCGGAATCGTAATTCTTCAAAAGCTCTTTCAGCTGGTCTTTATAACCATTCACAACCGCCTGTTGTTGTTTCACAAGATCAGCCGGACTTAAAACCGAATTATCGGCTGTAGCAGGTGTTTGCGCATCTGCCGCATCGCTCATAGCCGCAAAAACCGGCAATGCAGCCACCGACAAGCCACACACCAGAGCGTAGACAAAACAGCATTTGCGAATGAAATTTTTAAAGTTCAACGAACTGACCACTCTTATAAAGATTACGAATCGCGCATATAGATTTTAAAAACAACAAAGCAATTTGTAGAGAGACTGAGAAGGACTCAACTGCTATTTTTTCTTTTCCTACATGATTTTTGCAAAACTATGACAACTCATAAGTTTTGTTGCCAAGGTTCGTTAAATTTAGCCTTCCCAATTTGGATTTGCCAACAAAATTATTTACAGTTTCATCAATATCTACCAATCCCTCTTGCATTTAAAATTTACTGACGTTTTGGCAACATAGAAAAGTGAATTTCTTATTCTGAAAGCGGCTTCATTATAAAAATGCCACTTTATTCAAAAGCACTGCGATCGCATGTAGAATAGCTTTTACGCTTCAAATCCACGATCATCTTTGCCAAGGTTCAAAAACGCCGTCAAAATGCGGTCCATCACAAATAAAAATATTTAGTAAATTCAGTTCATTGAATGACAATCCGGAATCATTTTCTGAATTCTCGGATGAGTTTTGAGTGCATTTTTCACCCAAAATATTCTTTGGTCACAAATTCAAGCTTTAAATCCTGGTATAATTTCGAAAATAAACCGTTCCACCGGAAACAAAGTCATATTTTTTTCAATGGGTTATTTACGACGTTTGAATCAATAAACGAATGGAGCACAACTGAAAAAAATATCGATTTCACCTCATTATAGTTTTAGAGAGATATAAGCTGGCGCACAAGCTGCAACCTGAACGTGACGATATGCGTTTCCGGCCATATAGTGCTTTATCGCACTTAAGAAGAAGCTAAGCCATTTCGTTAAATCATATTTCAATTCCGAATTTCTGCAATGTCCATGCTTTCCCCAAATGACGCAACAAAAGCCCAATCATCAAGCTTTCTCTAAGCGCTTCATGCACGAAAATTTTGCTTGCCCCGTTTTATAAAAGCAAGCTGCATTTAGCCGATAAAACCATATCGTCCTGAAATAAATTATCGTAAATCCAACTATAAAATTATTTTAGAAAAACAAAACAGTTAAAGAACCGGTCGTCAATTCAAGTTCCAATTCAGTGAGCCACTGACATCAAAATGAGCAGTATTCGCCGAAATGAGACATCGGTGTCGGAAATTGATGGCAAATAAATGGTAGATAGAATTTTCCTTACACGATAATACGTGTTATCAGCCTCAATGTTAAAAAATTGAAAAAGATGGTTCTTCTCTGCACCAAATCGTAATATAGAACGTGTTTTTCAGGTGCCAATTATTGGATGGATTTTATGCGAACACCACGCTGGCTAACAACTTTATATTTTGTCATTCTTCTATTGGGGATTCTGGTTGCATTACCAAATCTGCTCACTGAAAAACAGCTTGAATATTTGCCATCATTCATGCGTCAGACAAAAGTTGTTCTGGGGCTTGATCTGAGAGGTGGTTCTTCCCTCGTTCTTGAAGTCGACGCAAAATCGCTCAAACGTGACCAATTGAGAACAGCTCTTGATAATGTTCGTGGCAAACTCCGTGAAAAGCAAATCCAATCGACAAGCGTGCGTATGATCGGTGATTCGATCGTAGCCGTTATTCCCGATGCAGGGCAGCGCCAAACCGCACTGACAGCCTTGAAAGAGTTGGCGACGCCAATTTCTGCCGGCGCTTTTCGTGCCTCCGATTCCGATATTGATGTTGCCGAGCAGAACGACGCTATCCGTGTTTTGCTCACCGATGCAGGCATCAAATATCGTGTCAACAACGCGGTTGACCAAAGTCTGGAAATCATCCGCCGGCGCGTGGATCAGGTAGGTGTTGCAGAGCCGAGTATTCAAAAAGTAGGTCTCGATCGTATCGAAGTTCAATTACCGGGGTTACAGGATCCGAAGCAATTGCGCGATCTTTTGGGAACGACCGCAAAAATGACATTTCACCTCGTTCCAACCAATATTGACATGAACAACCCGCCCGCCGGCGTTTCGATATTGCCAGGCTACACCGACGAAAACCAACGTTTTCCTATTTACGATCAGGTCTCGCTTGATGGCAGCGTGTTAACTGATGCATCGGCCGGTTTTGACCCGCAAATACCGGGAAAATCACTGATATCTTTCAAACTCAATACAATCGGTGCCAAGGCCTTTGCCGAAATTACACGCCAGAATATAGGAAAGCCGTTTGCTATCGTACTTGATAATAAAGTATTGACTGCCCCAACCATTCAAGGTGTCATTCCCGGTGGCAGCGGACAAATTACCGGTAACTTCACACCGAAAGAAGCTTCCACCCTTGCTGCCTTGTTACGTGCAGGTGCGTTGCCTGCACCTTTAACGGTGATTGAAGAGCGTACTGTCGGGCCTGATCTTGGAGCTGATGCCATCAGGATGGGGCTTTACACAGGTATTGCCGGATTTGTTCTCGTCGCGCTCTTTATCTTCCTCCTTTACGGCCTTTGGGGCATTATTGCCGACATAGCGCTTGCTCTTCATACTGTGCTGACATTTGCAGCGTTAAGCCTTATCGGTGCAACACTGACGTTACCCGGCATAGCCGGTATCATTCTCGGCATCGGCATTGCAGTTGATGCGAATATTCTTATCAATGAACGTATTCGCGAGGAAAGCGAAAAAGGCATGGGGGCAATGGCGGCACTTGACCGTGGCTTCAAACATGCTTTTTCCACCATTATCGATGCGAATGTGACAGCCGCCATTGCCACCGTCTTGCTATTGTGGTTCGGCACCGGCCAGATACGCGGTTTTGCGGTTACAATGCTTCTTGGTATTGTAATTTCGCTCTTTACCGACGTAACGATCGTTCGCATCATTATGTCGTGGGTGGTACGTGAATGGAAAATTACAAAATTGCACATCCATTCATTTTTCAAATTTATTCCGCAACACACCAATTTCCATTTTATGAATGCCCGCTTCATCGGCATCGGTGTTTCCATTTTCCTGTCAATCGCATCAATCGTTCTGTTCTTCAAGCCCGGCCTTAATTTCGGCATTGATTTTATGGGGGGCAGCCAGATGGCGATTACGACCAAAGCACCTGCCGATCTTGCAACATTGCGTTCCACACTCGGGCAATTGGGGCTTGGTGAAATTGCTTTGCAAAATGTTTCCAACCAGAACACCGTGCTCATCAGGGTTCAACAGCAGGATGGCGGTGAAGCCCAGCAAACCGCAGCCATTGAAAAGTTGAAGACCTCTGTCAAAATAATCTATCCGGATGTCACTTTCGACCAGATAGAAGTTGTCGGGCCGAAAGTCTCGGGTGAACTTGCAACAGCAGGTTTTACTGCTGTCGTTCTCGCAGCAATTGCCATGATGTTTTATATCTGGTGGCGGTTTGAATGGTTCTTTGCTGTTGGTGCGATTGTTACCATTGTCCTCGATACAACGAAAATGGTCGGCTTTTTCGCGCTGTTCCAGCTTGATTTCAATTTGACAGCGATTGCGGCGCTGCTCACAATTGTCGGCTACTCGGTCAATGATAAAGTCGTAGTTTACGACCGTATGCGTGAAAATATGCGACTTTATAAAAAGATGGCTTTGCGGCAATTGGTCGATATGTCGATCAATCAGGTGCTTATCCGTTGTATATTTACTTCGACAACAACTGTTCTGGCCATGTTGCCAATGGCGATCTGGGGCGGTAGCGCGGTTCACAATTTTGCGGTTCCGATGGTTGTCGGCGTTGTCATTGCAACATCGTCATCCATCTTCATTGCAGCACCGATCCTGCTTTTCTTGGGCAACTGGTGGCATCACCACCATGAAGGACGCGATCTTATCGAAGATAAGCCGCATGTAAATCCGGAGAAAGCATAATAAAAAATTGCGAAAAGCCGGTATGAACAGGTTTCTTCATACCGGCTTTTTTATAATCAAAATAATTCCCTTATGTCATAAGCTTAACACAAATCGTGTCTATAGCCACTACATATCAGAATAACAGAACTTGAAAGTCAGGGAGGGAATATCAGCCACAGATGATACAGGACACACCATTGGTGACAACAATTGTTGTGGGACTCTGTCTTGCATTCCTGTTTGGTGTTCTCGCCAATCGTTTACGAATCTCGCCACTGGTTGGCTATCTTCTGGCCGGTGTCATTGTCGGCCCTCACACCGGTGGCTTTCGTGTTGATTCACATTTGATCAATCAGCTTGCCGAAATCGGCATCATTCTGTTAATGTTCGGCGTCGGGCTACATTTTTCTGTCAAAGATCTTCTATCGGTCAAGGCAATAGCCATTCCCGGTGCCATTGTGCAAATGGCGGTTGCCACATTATTGGGTCTTTGCTTCGGTCTTTTCATGGGGTGGGGCTTTGGCGGTGGCGTCGTCTTCGGATTAGCGCTTTCTACAGCAAGTACCGTTGTGCTCTTACGCTCTCTTCAGGAGCGTAATCTGATTGAAACAGAACGCGGGCGTATTGCCGTCGGATGGCTTATTGTCGAGGATCTGGCAATGGTTCTCGCCTTGGTGCTTATCCCCGCCCTATCAACTTCGTTAGGTGGAAACGTTGCGGGCGAAGCCGACCCGCTGGCGCAATGGTTGCAATTGGGGCTCTTTGGAACAATTCTTTTGACAATTGCCAAAGTTGTTCTGTTTATCATTGTCACTTTTGTCATCGGGCGCCGTGTTATCCCGTGGTTTTTGAAAATCTCCGCGCAATCCGGCTCCAGAGAGCTTTTCCGCTTGAGCGTTCTGGCAATTGCCTTAGGCGTTGCGTTTTTTTCTGCGCATCTCTTCGGCGTTTCTATTGCTCTTGGTGCGTTTTTCGCCGGAATGATTATGAGCAGCTCCGAGCTTAGCCAGAGAGCAACAGAAGAAACCCTGCCCCTACGTGATGCTTTTGCAGTTCTATTTTTCGTTTCGGTCGGAATGCTTTTTGACCCGTCAAAATTGATTACTGCGTTTTTCCCCCTTCTGGTTACGCTCATCATCATTATCGGTGGCAAATCTCTTGCAGCTTATGCCATTGTCCGTCTTTTTCACCGGCCATATGCAACAGCGCTGACAATCGGAGCGGGTCTTGCGCAAATAGGTGAATTTTCCTTTATTCTTGCAGGTCTTGGAACTGCATTGGGAATTATCAATGACGAAGCACGTGACCTTATTGTTGGAGGCGCAATCCTATCCATTCTTTTAAACCCGCTCGTCTCTATCGTTGCCGATAAAATCCGCTCTCGTCTCGAGACAAAAAACGGCGAAAATACGGTTCTTGATATTGGCGGGGACGATGAAAACGGGTTGGTCAAAACGATAAAAACGAACCATATAATTCTTGTGGGCTTCGGCGATATCGGTGAAAGGATTGCCGTTTCTCTTCAAAATTTGGAAACGCCTTTCGTTATTATCGACAATAATGCCGAGGCCATAAAAAATGCCAAGGAACAGAAAAACGAAGCAATTCTCGGCAATGCCGCCAGTACGGAAGTGCTTGAAGCCGGCAATTTGAGCACGGCACGACAACTTGTCATTTCAACGAAAAGTGCAATTGATGCTGCAAAGATTGTTGCCGAAACTCGCAAATCAAATGCCAAAATAGACATCATCGCCCATGCTGTAACGGACATGGAAACGGCCTATTTAAAAGATATGGGTGCGAATACCATAGTGACGGATGACGAAGAAATCGCTAAAGGTATGTTAAAACATTTGCGCTATTGCGATGGGGACACAAATGTGCCTTCTAAAGACCGGACATCGCCAGATATGGTGAAAAAGCCGGAAAATACGAGTGGAAACGCATGAAACTGAAGAAATATATTTGGCCGCTTATCGGCGTCATCGCAATGGTGGTTTCCATCTATATTCTCTACCATAAATTATCAGCGATTTCCTTTGCCGATATCACGAACCGCCTTGGCGCACTCAGCCCGCATCACTGGGTTCTCGCCGGTTTTTTTGCGCTGCTCGCCTATGCGGCTCTTGCCGGCTACGACCGCATAGCATTGCAACATTTGGGAAAGAAAATACCGCTCCACTATATCGCCATTTGTTCATTCACCACTTACGCACTTTCCCATAATATCGGCGCATCGGTTTTTTCTGGCGCGGTTGTACGTTATCGCGCTTACAGCAAAAAAGGTCTGACGGGCGTTGAAATAGCCGTGCTCGTGGCTTTTTGTTCTTTCACTTTTGCTCTTGGGACAATTCTTCTTTCCGGCCTTGTACTGGTTATCCGCCCCGATCTGGTAACACTCGTCCATGAAGGAATTCCCTCATGGCTCGCCATTACAATCGGCGTAGGCATGCTGACATTTGTCGGGCTTTATATTTTAGGCAGCCTGTTGCAGTTGCGCCCTTTAAAAATTGGCAAATCGTTCCAGATTTCTTATCCCCATTTCAGCATTGTCGTTCAACAATTAATCATCGGACCACTCGAGTTGATCGGTGCTGCAGGCGTTATCTACGCGACTTTGCCCGATGTCGGAAACCCCGGTTTTATCGTCGTACTGGGCGTCTTTCTAGCATCCTTTACAGTCACACTTTTATCTAACGCACCCGCTGGCGGCGTCGGCGTATTGGAAGCCCTGTTTATGGCCGGCATGCCGAATATGAATCCGGCCGATGTTATTTCGGCTTTGATTGTATTCCGGCTGCTTTATCTCATCATTCCGCTTGTTATTTCGCTGTTCTTCGTTGCTGCATTCGAAATCAGTCAATATCGGCAGCGCAATTCCAATATCGAAAACAACTCGTCAAAAAGCTGAAAAGCTGAGCAGCAAAAAAGGCGAATTACATAGGCTGAAAAGAGGACAGTTCAGGCCTTCTTCCGATATCGCTCGATTTCCACGCCAACGGCAGCTGGGCCGAGTTCTAGCTTGTCTACACGCACAATCACCCTTTGAACCCTTGGATAAGCAAGAATGAGTGCGGCAATGCGTTCAGCCAATGTTTCAACCAGTTCGACATGTCCGAGGGAAACAAGATTCTTGATGCCATCAAGAATAAGATCATATGAAAAGATATGTCGCATATCTTCGGGATTTGAAGACAAGCGTTCAACATCGGCCTTGATGTTGAAACGGACTTTTTGTTTATGCCCATATTCGCGTTTATAGGCACCAATTTCCATCGGAAGGATAAAATCCTCAATGATAATACGGTCGGTTCCTAGTCCGGTATCGCCATTGCTTTGTTCCTGCCCGCTGTCAAATGGCAAAAGTGCGCGCATTAATGAATTGGTTTCATCATCACCAAATTGGCCGGACTTGATAGGATGCCTGACGACAAATCCCAACCAGTCGGGGGAATACGGCAAGAGACGCGGTATATCGGGCGCTTCGATCATTCCAAGAACGCCGGCTTCCAGATTGGACGCTCGTGATTTTTCCATGAACTGGCCGATATTTTCGATTTTCATCTGGCTTAAAATGGTCTGCTCCATATCTCGCGGCTGAAGCAAAATACCGGCAAACCCCAATGCGCTAATAATCGGAATCAATGAATTGTTTGGTGAATCTCCCGCTTCCATCGACGCTACCAGAGGAAAACCGCTACATTGAGTGACCAGTGTTTTATGAAATGCAGGAAGTTTGTCGGGAGAAGCTGAAACAACAATCCGGTTTGCTCCGCATTTTTCCATAACCTTGGCGGTCACCAGATGTGGATTTGAAGTTTTTACCCAGATTTGCGGAAAATAGTCGGGCATGTTCCTAAGGGTCGAACAAAGCTTTTGTATTTTTTGCAATGTGCCCGACAGCAAAACAATATCGGCGCGAACGCTATAAGCAATCCGCGCGTCATTCTGATCTTCAAGTGCGACTAAAAACTTAGTCATCACATTTTCCGATATTCATGTCCGATTAGAATTTGGGGCGGATGTTTTTCAAAGCATTATTCATTTTGAACAGCTCGTCCAACACTGCTTGCGCGCCGCCTTCTATCGCTGCATTCGGCAGGAAATAACCGTTTTCATCAAGATATTGGGTATATTGCGGAATTGGTAATGTTTCCAGAATTGGAACCATTCTTACGGCATTAACCATCAAACGGGCTGTTTCCACGGCTCTAAGCCCACCCGAAATACCACCATAGCTCAGAAACGAAACCGCTTTATAGCTCCATTCATTGGCAAGATAGGTGACCGCATTGACAAAAGATGAAGGCGGCAAATGATCATATTCAGGAATAACAAAAATATAGCAATCACCTTTTGCAATCAATTTGCTCCATTCTTTCGTATGGGCGTGTTCGTATTGATGGAGACGAGGATGTTTCGGTTCATCAAATAATGGCAGGTTGATTGTTGCCAGATCAATCAACTCGACATCAAAATTTGAATGACTTTCAGCGTATGAACAAAGCCAGTCTCCCAACTTCTTGCCTACGCGACCTGCGCGCGTCGATGTGACAATGATCTGCAAAAGTGGTTTCATTTTTTCTTTCCCTTCGATTGAGAAACTATTTTATACTTTAAAACTGTCTTTGTTCAATGACGCGTTTCTATCAAACACCGATTATTATCTAATAAAATTACTGGTCCTGTTTTTTAATTGGCAATATCAAAACTTTCGAAATATTGCGCCTGTCCATTTCAATCACCTTGAAATTGAACCCCTCGGCATCAAAATTTTCGCCTGTAGTGGGCAAATGTCCGAAATGCCATAACATAAAACCGGCGAGAGTGGTATAACGATCATTCTCGTCCACGAGATCTTTCTCGAGATATCCACTCAACCGGCGAATATCCGCATAACCTTCAACCATAAAGCTGCCATCTTTCAATTGTTCGGCTATAACCGGTTCGTCATCTTCGTCGGGAAAATCGCCAGCGATCGCTTCCAATATATCGGTTGGGGTTGCGACACCTTCAAAAGAGCCATGTTCATCGACAACAATGGCAAGTTGTATGGGCGAGCGGCGCAATTTTTCCATTAAACGCAAAACACTTGTGTTTTCGTGAACCACCAAAGGTTGGCGCATAGCCTTTTGCCAGTCAATGTTTTTGCCTTCAGCAAGATCAAGCAGCAAATCTTTTGTCAACGCCACACCGACGAATTCATCGACCTTTTCGCGGGCAAGCACGAGACGGCTATGTTTGAATTGCTCGAGCTCGTTACGCATTTCCTCTTCATTGGTATCCAGATCAAGCCACTCTATCTCGTTTCGAGGAGACATAATCGAACGGACAGGCCGGTCGGCAAGATCAAGCACCCCACGAATCATCTGCTTTTCTTCGGGTCTGAAAATTTGCGACGAGGCTGCTTGTTCTGCAATCAAATCAACAGTTTCACCAAGATTGCCTTCTTTTTTACCTCCGCCCAAAAGCCTTAGAACCGCCCCTGCTGTGCGTTCACGCAAATCATTTGTCGAAATCAGTTTTTCTCGGTTGTGACGGCCAATCTGGTTGAATGCTTCGATAAGAACGGAAAAACCGATTGCCGCGTAGAGGTATCCCTTCGGAATATGAAAACCGAATCCTTCCACGATCAGACTGAAGCCGATCATCATTAAAAAGCCGAGACAGAGAATGACAACAGTGGGATGGCGATTGACAAATTCCATCAACGGCCCCGACCCCCACATCATGGCAGCCATCGCGATGATAACCGCCAGATACATCACCATCATCTGGTCTTTCGGGATCATACCCGTTGCAGTGATAATGCTATCCAGAGAGAACACTGCGTCAAGAACAACAATCTGCACGATGACCTGCCAGAAGACAGCGTGAGCCACAGGAGCTCCGGTTTCCTCGACCTCGCCCTCCAGTCTTTCGTGGAGTTCAAGAGTTCCTTTGGCGAGAAGAAATGCGCCGCCAACAATGAGAATCAAACTGTGCCAACTGAACGAGAAATTGCCAACCGAAAACAAAGGCTGGTCAAGTGTCATCACCCAACCCATAGCGGTTAAAAGTATCAACCGCATGACCAGTGCACAGCTCAACCCCGTCAGGCGGGCACGGTTTCTTACTTTAGCAGGAAGTTTCGTTGCCAGAATTGCGATAAAGACAAGGTTGTCGATGCCCAGAACGATTTCCAAAAAGATAAGCGTTACAAGGCCCATCCACGCATGGGGATTTGCGATCCATTCAAACATTCATCAATTCCCGGAAAAAGGCCGAAGACAGGAGAGAGATTGAGGACAAACAATACCGATCATGTTATTCCTCAAAGCCGTAGCCGGAAAAACGACGGAGAACGTCCATCCTTTTAACGGGTGCAAAAAACGTTTTGTTGCGTCGGGCTGTTAATCTCAACGCACAAGAAAAATTGATAGATTGATAATAATAAATTTTCCCCCGGAACGGCCTGTACCGCTCGATACTACAAGAAGGGTCTTCTGAATTTTGGTCGGGCATTACGCTCGATCGTCCTCTCTCTACCGGTAACAACCTTTGTTACACGCAATGAATGAAAGCTATATAATGAGACGTTTTCAGGTGAAGATCAAGATATTTTCTCAATCGTCGGAATGGGCCATTCAACATAGAATAAAAAGGCAGAAAAAATAAAAATTTTCTATAGACATCATTCATGAGGAACGCTATAGAACCGCTATCCGTTGTTTGACAACGTCACTGTGGGTGATTAGCTCAGTTGGTAGAGCAGCTGACTCTTAATCAGCGGGTCACAGGTTCGATCCCTGTATCACCCACCAATCTTTTTTTCAAACAAAATCAAACAATTACTGAACACAGTATTCCGACAGAATATTCTTTATTCTTCTAAAAAGATTGGTTGGGGACACACTGGGGACAACATTACAAAATGTCAGAAAATGTTTAAAAATAGTTAAACGGATTTGACTTGTTTTTCTAAAATTAACGCAGCAGAACCAAAACACAAACTTAATCTGCAATGCATTTCAGACAAACTGTCTTTCTTTTGAATAGTGTTTGTTGATGCGTTCTGCAAAAAAACTCAATGTCATACAGAGCACAAAGTAAACAATCCCTACGAATAGATAGATTTCTGTTGAATAAGCGCCTGTCAAGCGACCATCAATTTGCCGCGCCAAGGTCAGGAATTCTTGTGTACCAATGATATAAGCCAACGACGTATCTTTCGTAAGCGAGATACATTGGTTGATAAATGATGGTGCCATACGTGGCAGTGCTTGTGGCAAAATCAAAAACCATAGAACTTTCCACCTATTAAATCCTAGTGCTAGTCCGGCTGCCCATTGATCGTCGCCAATGCTGCGCAGACCTGCTGCAACAGAATGACCAAGATAAGCCCCGCCAACCAGGGATAAGGCCAAAACAATAGTTTGTACTTTTGGCGCAGATATGCCAAGCGTCATGGGAAGCAAAAAATAGATCCAGAAAATTAACATCAAAATTGGGATGGCCCGGAAAAACCCAAGAATAGCAACCAGAACCAACTGCCATTTATGACCCGACATAACAAGCAGGATACCAAATAAAAGACCGAACAAAGCTGATAAGACAGCTGAAAAAACGCACAATAGCAATGTTAAAGCCAAGCCGCCTACTGGCCCATTTGGCCAAGCACCAATCATCAAATATTCCAAATTATCGAAAATGAACGAGAAGTTCATGCCTGAACCCTCCGACCGGTGCTTTTAAGCCGACGTGTTTCAATAATGCGTCCGATTATCTCGATAAGAGCAATGGTTATTAAATATAACACTGTCAAAATAAGATAGACAGGAAAAGCCAAAAGTGAACGCGTTTCAATTTGGCTTGCAACATAGAAAAGTTCGGCAACGCCTATCGAGGCTGTTAGAGAAGAGTTTTTTAAAGCCATCATATATTGGCCGAGCAGTGGTGAAAGCGCGTTGCGTACTGCTTGCGGTAAAATTATAAAACGGAATGCCTGACTTCGCGTGAAACCAAGGGCGTAGGCAGCAGATTCCTGATTTATCGGTACAGTTTTTATACCAGCCCGCAATTCTTCTGCGATATAGGCAGCTGTATAGAGTGCCAAACCAATAAATCCGTATATAAACTCATATGACGGCCAATCTAAAGTAAGTGGGCCGAAAACCCATTGATGTGCATCCAGTAACCAAAATCTGATGCTGTCCGGTACAAAACGGCTGACCCCGAAATACCAAAAGAAAAGTTGAACCAGCAATGGCGTATTTCGGAAAATCACTATGTAAGCTTTGGACAAAATATTGAAAGGCCAAAACGGGCTTATGCGCATGCTGCATAAGACGGCACCAAGTAATGAGGCGGCGATACATGAAAGAATAGTAAGGGCGATGGTTACCTGATAACCTTTCCATATCCAGCCTAAATACTCGTGTGACAGCATGTGCTCTACTCAAAAGTCTTGCATATAAATTTTTGTTCTTGGAACAGACAAAAGAGCCGATTGTGCCGGCTCTCTCGCACAAGTTTTATGTCTGATGAAGCGAATTATTGTTTATCGCCAATCTTGAACAATCTGGGGAGCGGAGTTTTGCTATCGGGGCCGAACCATTTATTATAAATTGTTTCCGCTTTTCCTGTCTTTTCCAAATCCAGCAGAGTTTCATTGACTACGGTCACAAGCGCAGTTTCACCCTTGGGTGCTGCTGCTGCCATGTAATCATTAGAAATGGTGAACGCCGGCACCTCATATTGATCTTTGTCCGGGACATTTGCCAATAAACCAACAAGCTTCGGACCATCTTGTGTGATGGCTTGCACATTTCCGTTTCGCAACGCAGCAAAAGCAAATGGCGTGTCATCGTAAGTAATAATTGTTGCTGTCGGATACAAATTTTTCAGATTGATTTCATTGGTTGTACCTTTATCTGCTCCTATGCGCAAATTTGCCAGTTGGTCAGCTGATTTTAAAAAACCTTTTTTGGCAATAAATTGTTGACCTGAAGCAAAATAGGGAATGGAAAAATCAACCTGCTCGGCGCGCTCTGGAGTGACCGTAAAATTCGCCACAACCAAATCCACCTGACCTGAAGTCAAAAGAGGTATGCGGTTTGCCGGATTGGTTGGATGAACTTCCAATTTGACGCCAATTTTGTCAGCAACAGCTTGAGCAAAATCAACATCGAGGCCGGTTATCTTTTTTGTTTTTTCATCAACAAAACCAAACGGTGGATTGCTATCAAAAGATGCAACTTTTAGAACGCCAGCTTTTTTTATGTCGTCAAGACGATCAGCATATGCGGCGCTAGTAAAAAGCACAAGAACTGCAGCCAATAATGTGGAAAAATAACGCTTCATGATGATCCTCTTCATCATAGTTGGAATGAGGTTTTCATTTTCTCCATTTTTAGCCGCAAGATAAGAAATATATTGCTAAACTCGCTGTTACAATTAGAAAAAAATTTTTAGAAAATGAACGTTTTAAGGTTACGCAAGCCTAACCGGATTGCTACTGTTATTTTTGCAAAATTATGCTGTTTGAAGTGACTCTGTTTGCCGAAACAATTTGACGCATTTTGTTTAATCTCCCATCGTCATTGGTGTCAGCGCTTTGCTGTGCAGTTAATCAACTATCATCCCGTTACGCAATGAATGTAGGGGGATGATCAATGCGCGCACTGGCCTCGGCGAAGTTCTTATTCACTCGGCAATATTCTTATAGACGTGGAGATAAACTATTTCAGGAGATAAACTATTTCATATGTGAGTACTCTAAAAAAACTGTTTGTTCAAGCGCCCTTGCTAGCTATCGCGATGGCAATTTTATTATTCTTCCGCATCTATGGGACGCCTATTGACAGGCGCCACAAATCTTGGCCGACATTGGTGGCATTGGATCTGTCGGGTGCTTTATATGAGGCCATTGGTCCTCTCTGGTTTCGATGCAGAAGGCGACTTCCATAGTGATTGCCCGCTGAGTGGAGCGACCTCTTGGATTAAATCTCTTGACTTAAATCTTTGCAGCAGGGGGGGGGGAAATTTCACATACCGCTGATCAGCTGCAATTCAACGAGGTTTACTTTTAGAGAAAAATACGCCGCTCGGCTTGGTTGACCGCATTGCCACCCATGCTGGCTGAAAGCAACTTGTGTTTTTTACCTTCCCTTCAAGCTCGAGTTGGAATGACGGTCTTTTCCATCCCTTGTTCATGATCAGTTTTTCAAGGTACTTATTAAGTTCTCAAGCATGCTTTTCTACAAATGTTGGCAGAACACGTCTCGAACTTTGCAAAGGTCAGAAAACATTGTTTCATCATTTCATGATTTTCGAGATAAATTTACAAGATAGTTCACCAACAGTGTGGTGTGACATGATATTTTTTTATGATCATTCTACCATCTTAACCAAAGCGGGATATTAAAACCATACATTGCAAATGATTTTTGGTAACTGAAAACAATGGCTATTGAAAACAGCTTTTCGAAAATCATAAAAGCTGAAAGCAATCTCAAGCAAAAGAAAGCTTTCCCAATCACTATCATCACAGCAGGAAAGCTGGGAAATGTTCAACAAAAAATACGCCCTTCTGAATATTTGACAGCTGTTCCGCCAATGCGCGCAGAAACCAGCTTGCCATTTTCTACATACCATTCGAGCCGAAGTTTCGAAGGACGCATCATTTCCATGCCCTGTTCTAGCCAGATATTTTTCTTTCCGTCCAGAGGATGGTCAAAATGCTGGACCACACCGCAAAATGCAGACGCAGCCGAACCTGTGGCTGCATCTTCAAACCCGTCCGGCCGGAACATACGCACATGGAATGCACTCTGAAACAGCTGCGTTTCCCGACTATACAAGTAAAATGACGGGGTTTTTACATTCAACTTGTCGAAATTCTCGGCAATATAAACCGGATCAGGCAAGGCACTGGCAATTGTTTTCAAATCACGAACAGGTACAAAGAAAAATGGCACGCCGGCGGTCCATAAAGCTGGCACATGATTTTCAAAACCGATATCCTTGCTTTCAAGTCCAAATGTCGCGGCAAAAATTTCTTTCGGCGTATCAAGCGGAAGTTGTTCAGGCAGTTTCGGAAGATCAAATTCGGCGAAAGCCACCTTTCCGGTCTGGTCTACAACAGCGCGAATAATACCGACTTCCTCTTCCAGAATAATGAGCGAATCGTTCCGGCAATCGTTTTTAAGTGCCAGAGACACAGCAGCACCTATTGTCGGATGGCCAGCAAATGCCATTTCTCCGTCCGGTTTAAAAATGCGCAAACGCGCCATATGTTTTTTGTCTTTTGGTGATTTCACAAAAACTGTTTCGGACAAATTGAATTCGCGTGCGATTGCCTGCATCTTCTGGTCTGTCAAACCATTGCAATCATGCACAATTGCCACAGGATTTCCTGAAAGAATCGTGTCACTGAATACGTCGAACACTTCGAAAAAACGACCTTTATGTGCCACAGTGACAAATCCCTCGTTGACTGGCCCCTCTTTGACTGGCCCCTCTTTGACTGGAGACCCGAATAGACGAACCTTCGCTTCTTTATGCTTATGATAAAACAGGCAGGACTGTAAAGTTTGAATATGCCCGAAAAGAAAGGATGCAGCCTTGAAGACTACATCCTTATTAGCGTTAAAATATCTCAAGTCAAAGACAAGCTGAAAATGGCCCTGCATAAAAAGGCGAGCGACTTGTCACCCGATTATTTGTTGTCGGCAGCCAATGTCAATTTGGAGACACCGATAGCAATGTTGGCGCCTTCATGAGCCTCGACACTCACCGGTTGCAAAGAAAATGCTTTATTATCGCCTACAAGGAGATTGGCACCACCACCGACACCGGCTGCAGCGTCCACACCAAGCCCCTCGTATTTGCCAACGAGAATTCCGGTTTTATAAGCATTTTTGCTGGCGGCCAAAACCATCCAGGACATTTGCCCGGCACCGGCTTTGCCAATGTCTATACCAAGTTGTTCAATCTTGCCAACATATTTATCGGTTTGTGCACCTTTGTCGTTAGGCTGAAGAACGCAGGTCAGCTTTTCGGTGGCTTTGAAAATGTGCCCCTCTGCCCCTTGTCCGGTACAAACGAGCATACCGATGGTGACTTTATCGTCGGCTAATGCGCCATTGACACTCAAAAAAGCGCTTCCTGCAGCAAGACCGGCAATAACAAAATTTCTTAAAAAATGTGACATGACTGTGGTTCCTTCTCTACTAACTCATCCCAATTTGGCGTATATTATTGAAAATACAAGTCGTCTTCTAATAAGTTTTACAAAGTAGAATTGAATTCTTATTACTGTCGAAACGAAACGTGATGGCTGTATCGGCTTTGGCCGAAGTTTTTTGAATTTGAATGAGGAAATCCATGTCTTGCCGGTTAGCAAGTATTTTTATTACAACACTTTTTGTGTCATTCGCCTGCACGGTGAATAGCAATGCGGTTGAACTTAACAGTCCACTGGCACCCATAGCCCGTCCGCAAAATGCACCGCTTCCTCACGCCCATTACGGGGTACCAAAGCCGAACCGCAATTATAAACCAGAACAGACAAATCCCGGTGGCCCGACATATAAATTGGATACCGGTCCGGATATCAACCACCAACAATGGTGTAGCGATCGTTATAGAAGTTATCGTTCGTCTGACGATACTTATATCGACCGTGGTGGTGTGCGTCAGACCTGTAAGTCACCATTTCCGAAATAAATATTGTCGTTATGACTCTATGAGGCGGGGAAATTGCCATGGGCTGCGGTTTGCGGCTTTCTTCCCTATTTGAAATAGAAATTTTCTATTTCAACAAATACCAGACTTTTTATGCCTGATAAATTTTCAAAATATTGAAAATTATTGTTACCTGTTCCTTCATTGAAGCCTGTTCCGACAGCCAATTGTCTTGTCTAACAAATGATGAAGGTGAATAAATTCCATCGTCTCAAGTGTCAAAGGATGACTTTCGTAAAATAACGCGTTAACCGAGAAAAAATCTACGCAAATTCTCTCGAACAATCACTCGACCAAAGAAAACGGTCCCTATCTCTTCCCTAAAGGTTGTCATGATCACGCCGGAAAGACCTGACGTAATTGCCACAAACAATTGAACCTGCAAATCGAGTTTTCGTAAAATTTTATAAGAAAAAAGAGCCGGTATAACCGGCTCTTTCGTTAAGATTTTATAAAAACAAACCGCTTTGCTTAGTTGCGTGTTTTATCGACCAATGCATTGGCTTTAATCCACGGCATCATCCCGCGCAATTTTGCACCGATTTGTTCAAGCTGATGGCCGTCATTAATCCGGCGGATAGCTTTGAAGCGAACAGCGCCGGACTTATATTCCTGCATCCAGTTGGAGCAGAAGGTACCGTCCTGAATGTCTTTCAGAACACGCTTCATATTCGCCTTGACTTCATCCGTAATAATGCGCGGACCACTAACATATTCACCCCATTCGGCGGTGTTGGAAATCGAGTAGTTCATGTTGGCGATGCCGCCTTCATAGATAAGATCAACAATGAGCTTCATTTCGTGGCAGCATTCGAAATAGGCCATTTCCGGAGCATAACCGGCTTCAACCAGAGTTTCGAAGCCTGAACGGATAAGATTGACAAGACCACCGCAAAGAACAACTTGCTCGCCGAAGAGATCGGTTTCGGTCTCTTCCTTGAATGTTGTTTCGATAACGCCTGAACGGCCTGCGCCAATTCCACAAGCATAAGAGAGAGCAAGATCATGCGCGTTGCCTGTTGCATCGTGACCAACGGCAATGAGGCAAGGAACGCCACCACCACGCTGGTATTCGCTGCGCACTGTATGACCTGGACCTTTAGGAGCAATCATAATGACATCCACAGTCTTTTTCGGTTCGATCAGACCGAAGTGGATGTTCAGACCATGAGCAAATGCAATTGCCGCGCCATCGCGCAAATTGTTAGCAATCTGTTCTTTAAAAATATCGGCCTGCAATTCATCAGGGGTAACCATCATAATGAGATCAGCCCATTTTGCAGCTTCGGCAACAGTCACAACCTCGAACCCGTCAGCCTGAGCTTTTTTCGCTGTCGCTGAACCCGGACGAAGAGCTACTTTAATCTCTTTCACACCGGAATCTTTCAGGTTCAAAGCATGGGCACGGCCTTGGGAACCATAGCCGATTACACCGACTTTTTTGGATTTTATCAAGTTAACATCTGCATCACGATCGTAATAAACACGCATGGAAAACTCCCTTAATTTTGTGTTTCATCTGTTTTTTTTCGCCCGTAAAGAGCAAAAAATTGTCTGGTCGCTGTGCGCACTTCACGGATGATTTCTTCATCGTCCATGTGAAACTCGTCGCCCAGCAATTTTCTTATTTGGACATCACGAACAACGAGGCCGAAAAATGTCCGGAATGCGTTGTCAAGATTGTCCATTTGTAAAAGTCCGCAATCGCGACCGATTTCCAAAATCGGTTTCAAGCGACGCGCCATTGCAAACGGTCCGCGATAAAGAACGACATTTCCGAGATTGGATTTGCCCGTCCCCGCCCGACTGACGGCAAGCCGGTTAAGCGCGATCGATGTCGGCGAGGTCAGAACCATCAACCAGTCGCGTGCAAAATGTTCCAGGCTGTTGAAAAGCGTTTGTTCATCAACTGCTTCGCGACTGATCGGTACCGCACGAACTTTTGAAGCCTGCCATTCGACCATGGCTTCAAGAAATGAATTGCGATCGCCGAACCACTTATAAAGTGTTTCCTTCGAGCAGCTTGCTGCTTTCGCAACTTTCGACATTGTCAACGCCAGATGGTCTTTGACGAGCACTTGCAGTGCTGCGTCAAGAACGTCCTTCTGACGATCTGTCAAATTATTGACCAGAGCATTTGTCGACTGTTGCATGTCTGCTGTTTTCATCTTTTTGCGTACCGTACCGTACGGTTCGTTACCATGCTACGAGAAATTGCCAATAGCAAGTAATATTTTCAGTAAAAATTTCTTTTTATTAGAAATCGAAATTTGTGGAACGGCTTTACCGGCTTTGTCACCTTTTTAGTTCATCAACAAAGCCGGCGGTTTGGACAGCAAGATTGCTTTTTTAAACAGTAACCTCGCTCAAACTGTAATCTGGGTGCCAATTTCCACAACACGGCCAGTTGGAATCTGGAAATATTCGGTTGCGTCGGCGGCGGTTCTGGCAAGGAAAATATAGAATTTATCCTGCCACATCGGCATATCGGATTTCGCTGCCGGTTTGATAGAACGACGGGACACAAAAAATGATGTGGTCATAATGTCGAATTTCCACCCCAATTTGCGACAAATTGCCAACGCCTTCGGAATATTCGGCTGTTCCATATAGCCGAATGTCAAAGTGACTTGCATAAAACGTTCATTAAACTGGGAAACCCGTGCACGATCAACCGAAGATACACGTGGTGTCGAGGCTGTATTCACCGTCAATATAACGTTGTTTTCATGCAAAACTTTATAATGTTTAAGGCTATGCATCAACGCACTGGGCGCGCTTTTCGGATCACTCGTTAAAAACACAGCCGTCCCCGGCACGATGATTGGCGGTTTTTCGGCCATTTTGGTGACGATAAGATCAAGCGGCACTTCGGCTTTGCGGGTTTTTTTGAACAAATGCCGGCTACCACGAACCCAGGTCCACATAATCAGCACCACGCTGCAGGCAAGCCCGACGGACACCCATCCGCCATCGTGGATTTTTATCAGATTGGCGCTGAAGAAAAGAAGATCAAGACACAGGAACGCAAGCGTAGGCAGAAGGCATAAAGCGAGCCGCCATTTCCAGATGCGCCTCATGACGATAAAAAGCAGCGATGTTGTGACGATCATATTGCCGGTAACTGAAATACCATATGCAGCTGCAAGGTTGGATGATTTTTCAAAACCTATCACTAGAAGAATAACGATAACCGCTAAAATAAGATTGATCCGCGGCATATAGATTTGGCCGAGATTTTTTTCCGACGTGTGCAATATCTCGAGCCGCGGCAAAATATTGAGTTGCACAGCCTGACGTGAAATGGAAAAAGCACCGGTTATCACCGCCTGAGCCGCGATCACTGTCGCCATCGTTGCCAGAATAATCATTGGTATAAGTGCCCATTCGGGCAGCATCTGATAGAACGGATTGATCGTATTGCGCCCGTGGGAAAGGATAAATGCACCCTGCCCCAAATAATTGAGCACAAGACAAGGAAACACAATCCACAGCCATGCTGCAACAATCGGACGACGGCCGAAATGACCAAGGTCTGCATAAAGCGCTTCAGCACCGGTCACCGCCAGAAACACTGCGCCGACGGCTGCAAATGAAGTTGCCGGATTGCTGACAACGTAGGAAATAGCATAGCCTGGAAACAATGATTTTAAAATCGTCAGATCATCAAAGATATGGAAGAGACCGAACCCGCCAAGAGCCAGAAACCAGACTAATGTTATCGGACCAAAAACAATTGCAACTTTTCCTGTTCCAAACTTTTGGACAGCAAAAAGTGCCACCAGAATGATGAGTGTCAGCGGCACAACAAAAGGCTCGAGGTCGGGCGCCACAACTTCCATACCTTCAACAGCCGAAAGCACCGAGACAGCCGGAGTAATGACGGCATCGCCAAAAAACAGCGATGCGCCGAGTATGCCTATCCCCAGAGCCCAGCCACCTTTCTTTCGGAAAGTCGAGCGTGCAAGCGCCATCAAAGATAAAATCCCGCCCTCGCCGTTATTGTCGGCACGCAAGACGAAAACAACATATTTGATTGTAACGATAAGCAGTAACGCCCAGAAGATAAGAGATATAACGCCATAGACATCGAATTTCAGAATATCATGGTTGCCTGCACCGGCGCGCAAGGCCTCGCGAAACGCGTAAATCGGACTTGTACCGATGTCACCATAGACAACACCTATGGCGCCGATCAACAGAAGCAAAAAGCTTTCTTTGGAATGGTCATTGCTTTCATCAGCTGGCGTAGAATCGTCGGTCGCAAGGTCGATATCTTGAGGGTCCGCCATGGCGCAATCCTTTCAGACGAAAGTATTCATTGTTGAAGAATTAGAAAAACGGAGGAAAAATTACCTGCCTTATATAGTCTTAAATCAGTGCCGCAACGGACGGTTAAACAGTTAACGCCCGTTTGAACCTTATAACGGTATTTCTCATACCGTGTTCCAAAGCATCTGCTATAAGCCCGTGACCGATCGAGACTTCATAAAGCCACGGCACACATTTTACAATGGGGGGAAGATTGGGCACTGTCAGATCATGTCCGGCATTGACAAGGAGCCCCAATTGTTTTGCCTTTTCGGCAACGATTGTAACCGCTTCAAGCGCTTGCAACTGCTTTTTGTCGCTGTCATAAGCGTCGCCATAGGGGCCGGTATAAATTTCAACACCATCAGCACCGAGCTTTTTTGCTTCTTCAAGCCCGTCAAGAACCGGACTTACAAACAGAATAACGCGGATGGAACGATCCTTCAGCCGTTTGATAATCGGAGCTAAAAAAGTGCTCTGTTGACTAAAATTCCACCCATGGTCCGACGTTGATTGCTTGGGAGAATCAGGAACCAATGTTATCTGGTTGGCATAAGTTTCTGCCATATCAAGAAATGTTGGGTCGGGGTAACCTTCAATATTGAATTCCCGGTTTGGAAATTCGTCGTCAATAAGGCGGCGGATGTCGGGAAGATCGCTAAATCTTATATGGCGCTGATCGGGCCGCGGGTGCACTGTAATACCGTCTGCCCCCGCATCAAGTGCAATGCGCCCCATGCCTACGACATTTGGCCAGGGCAAATTCCGACGATTGCGTAAAACCGCGATTGCGTTAAGATTAACCGATAGCTTTATTGTCATCGACCACACCTATAAATTCCGCTTCAAATCGTTCTTAAGACCATTTGAAACGCTACATTAATTTTCTACATATAACTTAATTGCGCTTCAAGGAAGGGGAAAAGCATGTTGCCTGAAGATACACTATCCGTTGTCTCCAAAATCAAAACAGATCGCGCCGGTGCTATTGCATTTTCGATCAATGGCGTGCTTGCGTCTTCGGATGTTGAAAATCTCTATGGCCTTTTCGAAGCAGAAGCGGAAGGGCAAGATCATATCAGTATGATCGTTATCTTCAAAGAATATGACGGTATCGATTGGGAAAGTCTGTTTAATGAGGATACAGCAAAAATCAGGGCCGAAGCTTTTAAAAAATTGAAACGTTATGCCATCGTCGGAGGGCCTGATTGGCTTAATCTTGCTGTCGAATTTTTCAGGCCTTTCGGGCGTGTCGAAACCAAATGGTTTTCTTTGAACGATATTGACGAAGGCTGGAAATATATCGGAGCGCGACCTGCCGAATAAAAATCACTGTTAAAATTATCGAAGACGTTGAAACTTCGCGTTTTCGGGAAAAAAATTCTTTTTGGATTTTCAGCTATATCCGTCTTCTACTTTCCGATATGCACTTCTTCATTTTATCAAAGCCGCAATGAGTGGCCTTATTGGAATAGTCCTAATTTCCGGAGTATTTGGAAAAACTTCCCGGGTTTGATAGCAATTTTATAAACAAAGCTGGCAGAATTTTAAACAAAGCAATCAAATCATCACTTGCCACCATTTATGAATAAAATGATGTCGACAGTTGTTTTTATTGCACAATCTCGTTTTTGTATGTTGAAACACCCAACCTTGAATATCAGGCCAAAAATCCGGCACCGTCCTCCCCTCCTCTTGTCTTCAGCTTTTTCGCGTCTTTAGCTTCTCTTCATCACCCTAACGGAAATGGCAAAAGAAGCGCTAAACTTCCGAGCCACAGTGGCGTTATGCGATTAGCCCCAGTTTATTATCAAACAGCAGTTTGCTTTTATTCTGAACAAAAGTTCGGATTAAGACAAGAAAGTTGACTGTTCGCCATTCTATTTTGAAATAAAACGGAATTCTCCCAATTGGTAAAAAACATTTGAATCAAAAATTGAGGATATCAGCCCAACCTATGGTGAATTCATGGTTTTTCCCCCGATTTTTATTTATTTTATTGACTGAAAATGCTGTTATTTGATGAAATAAACTTGCGAAGCAATGGCCACTTGGCATATGAATTGCAGGACTTTATGGAAAAGGTCGGTCGGGAGGTAGCCGAGGAGCTGCTGGAACCATTTTAAAAAAGTGGTGCGGTCGATCAGAGGGAGGCTTCATGGCTTACAAAATTGAACAAATGACAAAACCACATCCTCGTCGTGCGTTATACAAAGTACTTTATGTGCAGGTGATATTCGCGATTATCTGTGGTATTTTGCTCGGATATTTTTATCCTGATGTCGGTGCATCGTTGAAGCCGCTTGGTGATGCCTTCATCAAACTGGTTAAAATGATTATCGCACCGGTTATCTTTTTGACCATTGTAAGCGGTATTGCCGGTATGAGCGACTTGAAAAAAGTCGGTCGGGTTGCAGGCAAATGCATGCTTTATTTCATTACATTTTCAACGCTGGCGCTTATTATCGGCCTCATTATCGGAAATTTGCTGCAACCGGGGGCGGGAATGCATATTGACCCCGCTTCACTTGATGCTGCTTCGGTCAAAGTTTACGCCGAAAAAGCCCATGACGCATCAATCGTCAAATTCCTGATGAACATCATTCCTTCCACAGTAATTTCTGCTTTCGCCGAGGGCGATATCCTTCAGGTACTGTTCTTTTCCATATTGTTCGGTGTCGCTCTGGGATCCGTTGGCGAACGTGGCCGCCCCATTCTGGATTTCATCCATGCTCTTTCTACTCCGATTTTCAAATTGGTTGCCATTCTCATGAAAGCCGCCCCGATTGGTGCTTTTGGTGCAATGGCCTTCACAATCGGTAAATATGGTATCGGCTCCGTCATCAACCTGTTCTATCTGGTTGCAACATTCTACCTGACATCTATTCTGTTTGTCGTTGTCGTTCTTGGTGCTGTCTGCCGATATAACGGCGTGTCGATTTTCAGAGTTGTCCGCTACATCAAAGACGAGCTGCTGTTGGTTCTCGGCACATCATCTTCAGAAGCTGCTTTGCCGACATTAATGGAAAAAATGGAAAAGGCGGGCGCCAAGAAATCGGTTGTCGGGCTTGTTATTCCGACAGGCTATTCCTTCAACCTTGATGGAACCAATATTTACATGACATTGGCAACATTGTTTATCGCGCAAGCTTTGGACATCAACCTTACGCTTGAACACCAGTTGCTTATTCTGATCGTTGCAATGATTTCATCAAAGGGAGCAGCCGGTGTCACCGGAGCAGGCTTCATCACACTTGCCGCTACACTTGGTGCGGTTCCCGCTATTCCTGTTGCGGGCATGGCAATCATATTGGGTATTGACCGCTTCATGTCGGAATGCCGAGCATTGACCAATCTCGTCGGCAATGCGGTAGCCTGTATCGTCGTTGCCCGTTGGGAAAACGAGCTTGATACGGTTCAACTTCATAAAGTACTGGGTGGTCATGAACACCAACACGGGCATCACCACGTTGAAGAAGCAAAAAGTGAAGAAGCCCGGTAAAAGCACATCCTGCTGAATTAGGAAAAGCCCCTCTTTCGAGGGGCTTTTTTGTGACCTTATGAATCCCGATAGCTAAATTTTTTAGAATCAAATCGCCACAAAATCGGACTGAACGATGTTGTTCCAGACCACGGATTCGACCCGTCCAAGTTTTTATAAACAGGCTGCCACCTTCGCCTTTCCACCAAATCTCACAATCTTCTTGTTCCTCGCGCAAAGGAGGAATTAGACCCTCAGCGAGATTGGACGTGAAACCGGCCTTTGCCTTTGCCCGGGCAAACGGGTTTATCGGCAACAAAAAAGTATCATATCATCCGATTTTCATACGACTGTTTTTCAATGAAACGACAATTCATTAAAATTTCTTGACTGCTTGGTTGTTTTTGTCTCTTGCGCAAATTGTTCGAGGGCTCTTTTCTACACATTGCGGCACCATCGGTTATAGCCATTTCCGCGGCATCGCGTATTTGCAAGTTAAACGGCAATCTCTTGTCATACCGCTTGACTGCTACTTCATCCTCATTTGCATCATATATTTATTTGCCCCAAGTGGTTGAGCATGAAGCCGGTTTTCCTGCCATGAATGAGGAGCGACCTTTTAACATTTTTTATCTCCCGGCAAACAATGATCCTTCATTATTTTTCATCCGGAATAATGAAAATTCAAAAGCCCGACCAGCTAACCGAACGCCTGTATCGTTATTTGAAACGGGCTGCGAAAAAGTTGGACACCCCCCCTTTTCTATGAGAGCCATTTTACCTATATTGGCGGTGCTGGCTTGCCAGCTATGGTAATAAATGGACAGTGTAATAAACCCATTGGACCCGGGGGCGGTACCCGGCGCCTCCACCACAACCAAAACAGCTTTCATTATTCTGGTTGTTTTTGTTATGAAGGGGGCGAAATAGGATCGACAAGGGCGTAAAGATTGCTCTTTTACCCGGCATTGTACCACCGTTATCGGGCTACTTAAGTAGTTGCAAATGACAACTATGCGGAAGCTCGTCTCGCTGCTTAATTGCGGCGCGAACGCTTCAAATTAAGTCTTGGACCTTCGCCGGTCCAAGCGGGGTTCGGAGGCACCTGGCAACAGAAGCCTTCACTTCTTTTGTTCAGCAGCATTCTGTTTAAAAACTATCGACTCATTCAATTTTGAAAGTTCAAGTTTGAAACTTTGGCTTCAATTTGTCTTTGTTCCGAAAGCCATAGTGGTCATTTCATCAAGTTTGAGACCGAAGGTTGTGATCAATCGAAGGTCAAGAAAATTTTTGAGGAGATTTTGGTTGCCTCATTGCATTACAATTGGCTACATTGCATTAAGGATGTGTGCCAAGTTTGGTTAAAACACATCGCAGAAGGAACAGGTTTTCGATGGTTCATGATCAGATCCGTTATGACATTCTCGTTCAGGACGCTTTACGTAGTGTTATCCGTAAAGTTTTGTCCGAGGTAGCAAAAGCCGGCCTTCCGGGTGACCATCATTTTTTCATTACTTTTTTTACAAATGCACCGGGGGTAAAAATTTCATCACGCTTGAAAGAGCGATATCCGGAACAGATGACAATTGTTTTGCAGCATCAGTTCTGGGATTTGAATGTTTCAGATACCGGTTTTGAAGTAAGCCTCTCGTTTGGTGACGTTCCCGAACGTCTTGTCATTCCATTTTCTGCCGTTCAGGTTTTTTATGATCCGACGGCGGCATTCGAAGCTGCGTTCGATCTTGCATCCGATATGCCGAAAAGTGACAATGATAGCCCCGATGTGAAAACAATAACGGAAGAAAAAGAAGGTGGTGAACTTGCCATTCTTGCCGATAAAAAGGGCAAGAAAAAAACTTCCGGCAAAATAAAAGCACACGAAAAAGCCGTTGATGGCGATGATAAGTCGAGTGCAGAAGAAAAAAAGCCTTCCGCCGATGTTGTCTCTCTTGATGCCTTCCGGAAGAAATGAGGCGGTTTTAATGGCTGAAGTTGTCAATTTACGGCAGTTTCGCAAACAAAAGAAACGTCTGAACAACGAAAAGGAAGCAGAAGAGAAGCGGGTTTTATTCGGCCGTACAAAAATCGAGCGTGCATTTGATAAACGACAAAAACAAAAAACCGAAAGCTTTCTTGATATAAGGAAAATTCCTCACGACAAAGATCAAGGATAATCTGCCCTCGTCAATCGGAACCATTGACTGGCAGAAAGCGCAGGCAAAGAAAATTTCTGTTCGCATTGATGGTCATGCAACAAGTATATCACTTGAGCAGGCCTATATTGATATTCTGCTGCAAGAAGCCAACAAACTTGAACTTTCTTTTGCTAGCCTCGTAACTTTGATCGACGAGACACGACCTTGCGAAATCAATCTTTCAGCTGCGTTGCGCCTGCTTGCCCTGAAGCTTGCAAAAAATATTTGAAGCACCCCGCAAACAGGTTTTTTAAAATCAGTAATCCGGGTTCATTTTAAAATACTATCGTCTAACGCCGCTTAACGCGAAATTTCCGCCTGCATGCCTATTCTTTCATTTCTTGACGTAAGCTTGAAACTTGTAAGCCAATGCGCGCTTTCCGGACTTATGTTGGACCGCGCCTTAGAAAAGCACCAATTCTGAAGTTATGCCGAAGACATGTGCTATTTTTGTCCGAATTTGACAATAATGGTTACTTCCTGCTTTTTGTCGTTTATATTTTTAACCGATTTGAACAAACGGACTTGATAGAAGAGAGCCAACCGTCTAACTCAACGCTATGGAACATTTTGCCGATTCAGACAGCGCTTTGCCGCCTTTGAAAGACCCACAATTTTTAACCGAATTTGTGGCTTTGATGGTTTTAAAGCGCGATGTTTTTTCGGAAACGCGGGTCGGCTATTTTGCTGATGATCCGCATAAACGCGTTATCCGCCGCATTGTCACTGCTGCGCCAAAATGGTCTCGCCCGCTTGCCTGGATATTGGCAAGAAGAGAAATACGGGCATTGAAGAAAGTCCGCGGTCTTGAAGGCGTACCACAGCTTATTGCCGTTGATAAAGACGGGCTATATCGCTCGTGGAGTGAAGGAACACCACTACATCTGGCGCGCCCGAACAAACCCGAATTTTATTTGAGTGCATTTAAAATACTTCGCAATTTGCGCCGCATGGGCATTACCCATAACGACCTTGCAAAGCCGCAAAACTGGCTGATGACAAGCGACGGAAAAGCCTCGATTATCGATTTCCAGTTGGCAAGTGTGCATAAACACCGCGGTGCTCTCTATCGCTATTTTGCCTATGAGGATTTCCGTCATCTCATAAAACAAAAAAGAAGTTTTGCGCCGGAACTTATGACACCTACAGAAAAGCGGATATTGAAAAACCGCTCCTGGCCGTCGCGTCTTTGGTTGGCAACCGGAAAACGTGTCTATAATTTTATCACCAAAGACATGTTCAAATGGTCGGATGGCGATGGAACAGGTGACCGCGTCCAACATCAAGGGCCAGTCATTCGTAATCTTCTGAAAAATAATCCGGATATTGGCGATATCGCCATTGCAACCTACTCGCTTCCCGCAAAAGGTGTCGGGCTTTATGTTTTTGTTGAATCGGACAAGCTTGATGAAAAAGCCGTTCGCAATCTTCTGAAAGACCAGAAAATCGAGTCTCTTCAGGTTGTGCATCAATTGCCTAAGCGCGAAGATGGCTCAATTCGTGATGATATTATCAAACTCGTTGCCATGAACGAGCTCAACGATCTTGTCGCTTTGATCAAACGCGAACCGGACTTGAAACCCGTTGTTGCTCCAATCATAGACAACCGGAAGAATTTGACCGACCGGCGCGTCTATCAATATGAAGCCCAACGCAAAAAAAAGTGATTTTGCAATCGTTTTCGTGTAAAAGCTTATATTCTGGCCTAGCAGAAAATATCTCGAACCATTAGATTGGTGATGATGACCGATTTTCCTGACGATATACCGTTTTTTGATGACGAGCCGAAAAAGCCAACGCCGCAATCTTCTGTGCGCGATGAAGCTCATAATGGTGATGGCAGTTTGGCTGCACGCGCTATGGCTGCGCGTCGAAATGCCGATGCTGACGCCGACTATCTTAAAAAGCTCAATCCCGAGCAGCGCCTTGCCGTAACAACGACAGAAGGTCCGGTTCTGGTTCTGGCTGGTGCTGGCACCGGAAAGACGCGGGTTCTGACCACACGCATTGCCCATATTTTACGGCTTGGTCTTGCTTATCCAAGCCAGATTCTGGCGGTGACATTCACCAATAAAGCCGCACGTGAAATGAAAAACCGTATTGGAGAACTGGTTGGCGGAGCGGTTGAAGGTATGCCGTGGCTTGGCACGTTCCACTCGATCGGGGTAAAAATTCTTCGTCGTCACGCGGAGCTTGTCGGCCTCAACAGCAATTTCACCATTCTTGATACAGACGATGTGATAAGGCTTATCAAACAGCTCATTCAGGCTGAAGGGCTTGACGACAAAAGGTGGCCGGCTCGTACTTTTGCCAATATGATTGATGGTTGGAAAAACCATGGCCTTGCGCCTGACCAGATACCGGAAGGTGATGCCCGCTCATTCGGCAACGGCAAAGGACGCGAGCTTTACCGCGCCTATCAGGAACGTTTGCAAACGCTGAATGCGTGTGATTTCGGCGATTTGTTGATGCATCCCATCCATATTTTTCAGAAAAACGCTGATGTTTTGCGCGAATATCATAAAAAATTCCGCTATATTCTGGTCGACGAATATCAGGATACCAATACTGCACAATATTTATGGTTGAGACTATTGGCACAACGCCCTGTCGGACAAACCGTCAATCTTTGTTGTGTCGGAGATGACGACCAATCCATTTACGGTTGGCGCGGCGCAGAAATTGATAATATTTTGCGTTTTGAAAAAGATTTTCCCGGTGCAACTGTCATCCGTCTTGAACGCAATTACCGCTCGACTTCGCATATTCTGGGGGCTGCATCCTATCTCATTGCCCATAATGAAGGCCGGTTGGGAAAAACGCTTTTTACCGATAACAAAACGGAAAATGATCAGAAAGTCAAAGTCCATGCCGCGTGGGATTCGGAAGAAGAAGCGCGTGCTATTGGCGAGGAAATCGAACAATTACAACATCAAGGCCTTGCTTTGAATGACATTGCCATTCTTGTTCGCGCATCATTCCAGATGCGTGAGTTTGAAGACCGGTTTGTCACGTTAGGGCTTAATTACCGCGTCATCGGTGGCCCGCGTTTTTATGAGCGGCAGGAAATTCGCGATGCACTTGCCTATTTCCGTGTTGTTGCACAACCCTCGGATGATCTTGCATTCGAGCGTATTATCAACACGCCCAAACGCGGCCTTGGCGAAGCAACTGTTCGTCAAATCCATGATACAGCCAGAGCCCGCAACGAGCCTATGCTCAAAGCCTCTCAGGAAATGGTAGAAACCGATGAACTGAAACCGAAGCCCAGAAGCTCATTAAGAAAGCTTGTAGAAGATTTCCGCCGCTGGCAGAATATGCTTGATAATACCCCTCATACGGAGCTTGCGGAAACTATTCTGGATGAATCGGGCTATACTGCCATGTGGCAGGCCGATCGTTCTGCCGAAGCTCCGGGGCGCCTTGAAAACCTGAAAGAGCTTATCCATTCCATGGAAGATTTTGAAAGTTTGAGAAGTTTTCTCGAACATGTCTCTTTGGTCATGGATACAGAAAAGAACGAAGATATGGATGCGGTCAACATCATGACACTGCATTCGGCCAAAGGACTGGAATTCAACACCGTATTTTTGCCCGGCTGGGAAGAAGGACTGTTTCCCCATCAACGTTCACTTGATGAAGGCGGGCGCGCGGGGCTCGAAGAAGAGCGGCGCCTCGCTTATGTAGGCCTTACCCGTGCAAAGGAAAATCTGCATATCTGGTTTGTCTCGAACCGGCGCATTCACGGGTTATGGCAAACGACGATACCATCCCGTTTCCTTGACGAACTGCCCAATGAACATGTTGAAGTTGCAGAAGTTGAAACATCCTATGGCGGTTACGGGCAATCGCGCTTTGACCGTCATGAGCCGTTCCAGAACAATTATTCAACACCTGGCTGGCAAAGAGCCAAAAAGAATGCAACCGATGCTACCCGCACCAATTGGGGTAACCGTTCGGGCGCCAATGTTGAACGCATCGGTTATGGGGAAGTCGATTCCGGCTATGGTGCAGGACGGGCAGCACGTTCAAAGACTATCGAAGGCGAGCTTGTCGCCAAATCGGTTTCCGACAAACCGTCCGAATTCAGCGTGGGTGACAGGGTTTTTCATATCAAATTCGGAAATGGCAATGTCGCAGCGATTGACGGAAACAAACTCACCATCGCTTTTGACAAAGCAGGCGAAAAGCGCGTGCTCGACAGTTTTGTCAAAAAAGTCTGAGCATCTTTTGTCCACCGGCTATCATCCGGTTTTATCGCTGCTTCCCTAAAGTTTAAAAAAGGCAGAAAATAAATCAATTTTCTGCCTTTTATTTTATCAAATCGTTGAAGCGATTATTTGATGAAATTGTGAATAAGCAGATCGGTTACATCTTTCACACGTCCCTGCATAATCGCCTTGGTACCATAAAGTGCCATTCCGGAAACTTCACCGGCCGTTACTTTTGGTGGCATAACCAGTTCATATCCGCTGGTTTTGACATCAAGGAGTGCCGGACCTTTGGCACTCAAAAAGGCTTTGACAGCGCTTTCAAGTTCTTCCGGCTCATCAACTTTCCAGCCTTTTATGCCAATCGATTCGGCAAGTTTTGCAAAATCCGGATTTTGCAAATCGGTATAATGGTCGACCAGTCCTTCAACCTTTTGTTCAAGTTCAACAAAGTTGAGTGAAGAATTGTTGAAAACCACAATCTTGATGTCAACCTTTTCCTGAACAACGGTCAAAAGTTCGCCCATCAACATGGCAAGGCCACCATCGCCCGAAAGCGAGATAACTTGTCTATCTTTATAGGCTTTTTTGAAGCCGATAGCCTGCGGCAAAGCATTTGCCATAGTTCCATGGGAAAGACTGGCAAGGGTTCTTCTCTTGCCATTTGTTTTAAAATGGCGGAGCAACCAGACCATTGGCGAACCGCAGTCGCCTGTAACCAGCGCATCATCATCGGCATATTGATTGATAAGCGAAACGAGATATTGCGGATGAATGATCGATTTTGAAACAGAGGTTTCCTTCGCTTCGGCTTTTTCTGCCTCGGCTTTGGTTTTCAGACACTGGTCGAGAAAAGCGGTATCTGTCTTTTCGTCAACATATTTCAAAAGTGCTGCCGCTGTCGATTTGACATCCCCGATCAACCCCATATTGACGGGATGACGGCGCCCCAGATGGGTTCCATCCTCATCCACCTGAATAATCGTCGCTTTATCAGGATAAAATTGCGTATAAGCGAAATCGGTACCAAGCAAAAGTAGAGTATCGCAATGCTCAACCATGTCAAAACCGGGTTTTCCACCCAACATGCCATTCATTCCCATATTATACGGGTTGTCATATTCGATGAAATCTTTCGATTTTGATGAATGCCCAATTGGTGCTTTCAACTTTGCCGCAAGAGCGACCACCTCATCATGAGCACCTTTGACACCCGAACCGACATAGATTGCAACTTTTTTGCCCTTGTTCAAATGGGATGCAACTTGTTCAAGTTCGCTATCGCAAGGGCGAATAACCGGATTTGGCCGATGAACGCTATATTGCGTGATATGGCTTACCGTTTGCATGGAAACATTAACCGGCAGAACAATGACAGCAACACCCCTTTTCGTCAGCGCTGCCTGACAAGCTTCAACCGTTATGCGTTGGGCTTCCTCCGGATTTAAAATTTGCTCGCAAAATACCGAGCAATGTGAATAGAGTGCGGGAAAATCGACTTCCTGCGGCCATTCACTGCCGATAACTTCGGTCGAAAGCTGGCTTGCTATGGCCACAACCGGAGCGCGATTGCGATTTGATTCATAAATTCCGTTGATAAGATGCAAGCTCCCCGGCCCGCAAGAGCCTGCGCATGCACTCAATTCGCCAGTCAAATAAGCTTCTCCTCCTGCTGCCAAAGCAGCAGCTTCTTCGTGGCGTGTATGGACCCACTCGATTTTCGAGCGATATATCGCATCGGTGATATAGTTAAGTGTATCACCGACAATGCCGTAACAATGTTTCACACCGGCTTTTTGCAGTGTCTCTACGATAATCTCGCCAACACGTTTAGAAGACATTTTCAATTTCCTTTCAAAATTGAAGTACAAAATAACTATTGAAAGAAACAACGAGAAATTGAAAATAAAATTCGTGTTATCGCGTGTCTTTGATGATTTTTCTACTCTCAGACAAGCTTTTTCCACTTTGCGATAAATTCTTCAGCCGAGAGTTGTTGCATATCGGGTATTGCTTCATAAAGTGTGTTCAGCGGCCAATTCCACCAGCAAAGGTCAAGAAGCGCCTGAATAATGTAGTCGGGAAATCTCATTCTTATTCGCTTGGCCGGAACGCCGCCGACAATCTCGTAAGGAATGACATCTTTGGTTACAACAGCATTAGCACCAATCACCGCGCCATGACCGATGGTAATCCCCGGCATGACAACGGCTCCATGCCCGATCCAGACATCATGGCCCACGGTTACCCGTTTATTATGTCTCCGCTCGCGAAAAGCGCTGTCGAGTGTCATGAAACGAAAATATTCATTCGGCCGGTAAGTCATCTTATGCATGCTTACCCGCTCCATCGGATGTTCAAGGGCATTGAGCCGGACATTCGAAGCAATAGAACAAAAACGGCCGACATCGGTATATATTGCTTCACCATTGCGTTCGAAATAGCTGAAATCTCCAACCGTTACATCACGTAAGAGAACCCGTTCACCGATTTCAGAAAAACGTCCAAGTTTACAACCGTGGAGTTTGGCTGTTGAATGGATGCGCGGCGCACTATCCTGAAAGCGTTGGTCTGTTGGCGATATGCTCATGATAATCCGATATATTGAATGATGAATTACCATAAAACGCGGTTAGGAGAAGTGCAATCCCGACTATCTGACCGAAGCTTTCCGACAATTATAATTTAAATTCCGCTTTTCATTGCAGTATCGTTTTCATACCGATATATTTTAAAATATCATCCTCAGGGGTCACACCAGTGGCTTTTTTGGCGGTCCAATCAAATTCAAGGGATTTTCGCAATGACGAGTGAAGGTAAAAAGACTGTTTCAAGTGTTTTTTACATTGTTTTATTGGTTGCGGTTTTTATGGCATTCATATTTGGTTGGCAAACCTTCGTCAGTCCGCCACTCGGTGAGGATTTCAGCCTTACCGATTCCAATGGAAAAACCGTTACGCAGGTTGAACTTCGCGAAAAGCCGTCAGCGATATTTTTCGGTTACACAATGTGTCCGGATATTTGCCCGACAACGTTGATGAGTATGACCAACTGGATAAAAGAATTGGGACCGGACGCGGATAACATCAATATCTGGTTTATCACGGTGGATCCCGAGCGGGATACTCCGGAAGTTCTTCACGATTATTTATCGAATTTTACCGACAAAGTTGTTGGCATAAGTGGTGATCCCGCAAAAGTCCACGAACTGGTATCATCTTTCAATATTGCGGCTGAAAAAGTACCCGGTGAGAATGGCGATTATACCTACGACCACACAGCGGCAATTCTTCTCACCAAGAAAGGCGGCCAATTTGCCGGCGTAATCCCTTATAGCGTGGAAGAAAACAGAAATGAATTGAAAGACCAGATTGCTATAGAGCGTCTCAAGAGTCTGGCAAAACAATAAAAGACATAAGGACAAAAATTTTGGGACAGATCCGCCTACATTATAAATCGCCGAAACGCGAAGCCGAAAAACAATATGAACTTCTCGATCACGCCTTCGAGGATGATGCCTTTCCCCTTGCGATAACCGAAATAGACGAGGCCAATGGAATCTATGAAGTTTCGCTCTATGTGGATGAAGCTGAAAAGAATTCGGTACTTCCCCGCTTTGCGCAAGTTTTGGGCGTCAATGAAAACAAGATAGAAATAGAAATACTTCCGGATATTGACTGGGTAAGCCATAGTCTTGAAGGACTTAATCCTGTTCGCGCGGGACGTTTCTTCGTTCATGGCAGCCATGACCGAGACAAGGTGAAACCGGGTGATCTCGCAATCGAAATCGATGCCGGTCAGGCTTTTGGCACCGGCCACCATGGAACGACAGTCGGCTGCCTTGAACTTATCGCCGACGTTATGGAACATGAAAAACCGCAAAATGCACTTGATCTTGGAACGGGGAGCGGAATTCTGGCAATCGGTATTGCTTTGATCAAACCGATCAGAATTTTGGCAACCGATATTGACCCGATTGCGATCAAAGTTGCGAAAGAAAATTTTGCTTTAAACGGTGTCGCCAAAACAATAACAGCCATTACGGCTACCGGCCTTGATGATGAAGAGATTAAAAAGCGCTCACCCTTTGATCTCATTGTTGCAAATATTCTCGCCAATCCCCTGATTGAACTTGCGCCACAAATGGTTCCTGCGCTTAAAAAAGGTGGTTCCATTGTGCTTTCAGGCATTTTGGAAGAGCAGCATGACCGCGTGGTCAAGGCCTTCGAGGCGGAAGGCGCGAAATACATCAAAACCTTGCATCATGAAGGCTGGGTTGCCATTCATTTAAAATAGGTGACGATCAAAAAAAATTGGTGGCCAATAAACAATCGGACATTTGGCCATTTCACAAAAATAACAGGTGATCGAATTGCCCGATCATAGCGATCATAATTCTTTCACCGACTAGACAATCAGAGGCGATTTTATGTTTCAATCATTTGAAATTGCAACAAATCCCGATAACGCAAAGGCTCGTGTTGCGGCGTTACGCAAGGAAATGGAAAAACTCGGGCTTGATGGCTATCTGGTGCCAAGGGCGGACGAGCATCAGGGGGAATATGTGCCTCCCCACGCGCAGCGGCTGCAATGGCTCACAGGTTTTACCGGCTCGGCCGGCGTTGCACTGATTTTGAAAGATAAAGCAGTTATTTTCGTTGACGGGCGTTACACTTTGCAGGTGCGCAACCAGACAGACGGAAAAATATTCACTTATGCCGATCTCATTTCCTGCCCGCCTTCGCTTTGGCTTGAACAAAACACCAAAGGTTTGAATATCGGTTTTGATCCATGGCTTCATACTGTCGATGGCGTCAAGGCCCTGAAGCAAGCTGTCGAGGACAAAGCTCATGGCAAACTTGTCGGTACGGAAAAAAATCTCGTCGATCTCATCTGGCATGACCAACCGGAACCGCCGCTGACGCCGGTCACGATCCAGCCCCTCGACTATGCTGGTGTTCCTGCCGATAAAAAGCTTGAATTGATGGCAGAGAGCTTGAAAAAAGACGGGTGCGATCTCGTTCTATTGACAGACCCCTCGTCGATTGCATGGGTTTTCAATATTCGCGGCAATGACGTTTCCAATACACCTTTTTCCTTGTCTTTTGCTATTCTTCGGGCAAAAGGCCGGCCGTCATTATTTATCGACCAGCGCAAGCTTGGCGAAAATGAAAAGAAATATCTTGCCCATTATGTCGACATTTTCGAACCTTCCGCTTTGATACCGGAAGTTATCAAAGAGGCTGGCAAAAAATCCTGTTTTTCACTTGATGGGCAACTTTCGGCCGAGAAGTTGCGTCAGGTGATTGCCGATCATGGCGGTATAATTAAGGATTTGCGCGATCCGGCACGTTTGCCGCGCGCAATCAAGAACGAGGCGGAACTTAAAGGAAGCCGTCAGGCCCATGCGCGCGACGGTGTGGCACTCTGTCGCTTTTTCTCGTGGCTTTCACGGCAAAAACCCGCCACAGTGGACGAGATTTCGGCAGCCACGAAACTTGAGAGTTTTCGCGCAGACACCGCCTTGAAGATGGGGTCAAAACTTGAAGATCTGTCATTTGATACGATTTCGGGAAGTGGTAGCGATGGTGCTATTATCCATTATCGCGTTAACACAGCAACCAATCGGCCTCTTAACGAAGGCGAGCTTTATCTCGTTGATTCCGGTGCGCAATATCGTGATGGTACAACCGATGTCACCCGCACCGTTGCAATCGGCCACGTAAGTCACGAAGAAAAACAGTGTTTCACACTCGTTCTCAAAGGTATGATCGACCTTTCTTCGGCACGTTTTCCGAAAGGCACACGCGGGCAGGACCTTGATGTTCTGGCGCGCATCGCTTTGTGGAAAGCCGGACTGGATTTTGCCCATGGCACGGGTCACGGCGTCGGCTCCTATCTTGCTGTTCACGAGGGCCCGCAAACCATTTCAAAACGCGGTGGGCAAGAACTTTTACCTGGAATGATTGTTTCCAACGAACCGGGCTATTATCGCGAAGGTGCATTCGGCATCCGCATCGAAAACCTGCTTGTTGTCAAACCGGCCAAACCGGTCAAGGGTGGCGATATTGATATGCTCGGTTTCGAGACGCTCACTCTCTGCCCGATCGACCGTAACCTTATTGCCGTTGATATGCTGACGAATGAAGAACGCGAGTGGCTAAACGCCTATCATGCCCGTGTCATGAAAGAAAATGCACCGCATCTTGATGAGGTTGATCTCAAATGGCTTGAGTCAGCAACGCAGCCTCTTTGAATCTGAGACAAAACGCGAAAGAAAAATCTTTCGCGTTTTTCATTCCGCAAGTTTGGTCACTTGTCACTGCACGATAACCTTTCAGCAACTAACGCAGCCTTTGAAGACTAAAGGTCGTCTTCAGAGACGGGCTATGCTTACAAGACCAAAACGCAAGAACGAGTGAGGCAAAACGCTTGGCCTCCTCGCAAAAGCGGCGCCAACGAACGTAAATCTAAACCACATATCATAAATGATTTTGAGTACGGGTATAAATCGCTATATCCTTGCAAGAGAATTGAACGCTTTCACCAATCCGACGTGGCAAAGGCTCCAATGCGGCAGTCAGCAGAGCGCAGACGATAAAGGTGGAATATAGAGCGATGAATATCCCGAAATTGCGGCTCGTTTTTGCCTTATAGCCGCCAGTCCGGTTCATAATTCGACGCGAGGAGACAAGCTTTCGAGTGCATGAGGCTTCGTTAGCGCTACTTCACGACGATTTTTGCGGCCTTTACCTGTTCGCGGAAGAAGACAAACAAACCGCTTCCTACCACGAGAGCAGCACCAACAAGCGTAAGCAGGTCAGGCATATCACCAAAGACGATATAACCGATGATAACCGACCAGACGAGCTGCAAATAGTTGAATGGCTGAACCACAGTAAGAGGTACAAGGCTCAATGCTTTGATCATCAAAAAATGCCCTACAACAGAGGTAAAGCATAAAGCCACGAGTATCCATACATAGTGGCTATCCATATGAACCCAGAAAAACGGAAGTCCAAGATTCATAACCACAAGGCCGACAAGCCCGACATAGAAAAAAGAGGTTTGTGTCTTGTCAATACCGCCAACAAGGCGGGTCAAAGCCATGTAAAGGGCGAAAAATAATGCTGCAACGAGTGCCCAGATTGCGCCGACAGACAATACGCTGCTTCCCGGTCGCAGCATAATCAGGATACCGATAAAACCGATAACCAGCGCACTCACTCTTCTCCAGCCAACTTTTTCCTTCAATAGAAATACCGCTATGACCGTACCGAAAAGCGGATAGGACTGGAAAATGGATGTCGCTTCGGCAAGTCCCATGACACGAAAAGCCAAGGCAATGGCAATGAGTTCCAGAAGAAGCAACAAACCACGCAAACACTGGACAATCGGGCGCTTGCTTTTGATATTGGCGATAAGGCCGCCACTTGCCGTTTTGGCCATATAAACGCCGGCAAGGAAAAAGACCCAATAGCGAACCATAACAATAAAAGTCGCCGGATAGTTGTGAACCAGCGTTTTGGTCATGGCATCCTGACAGGCAAAAATAACCGTTGCAGCCAGTGCAAGGCAGATGCCTAAAATATAACGTGGCTCTGTCGATGGCGCGATTTTTGCGTGAAATTCTGGTGGTGCCGCTTTACGCATTTTCCTCACCAATCAGTTTGAACCACTGATCTTCATCAATAATTTGCACTCCCAACTCCTGTGCTTTCGTCAATTTTGAACCCGCTCCGGGGCCAGCCACTACAAGATCTGTTTTTTTCGAGACAGATGCTGCAGTTTTTGCCCCCAATCTTTCTGCCATTGCCTTTGCTTCGTCACGAGACATGCGCTCGAGCGAACCGGTAAACACAATTGTTTTTCCCTGTACGGGCGACCCATCGGTAACCGGCAAGACTTCATCCAAAGGTGTTACCTCGGCAAGTAAGGCTTGCAAAATATTGCGGTTATGTTCCTCACCATAAAAATCGACAACAGCTTCGGCAACAATAAAACCTATGCCTTCAATATTGGTGAGCTCGTTCCATGCATCATTTCCGCTTTCGCCGCTATTTTCTTCAGGATAACGTGCCGCCAAAGCAACCTTTTTGAAAGCATTATAGTTTTTGTACGCCCGCGCAAGTCTTCTTGCATTGACTTCGCCAACATGGCGAATGCCGAGCGCAAATAAAAACCGGCTTAACGGTATTTGCCTGCGTGCATTGATTGCATCATAAAGTTTATGAACCGATGTGCGCCCGAAGCCTTCAATATTTTCGAGCTTGCTCAAAGCTCCCTTCTGGCGTCTCTCGAGAGTAAATATGTCAACGGGGCTGCGGATTGCCAAATTCTCGTCTTTGGCATTGAAGAAAAATTCTACCTGTTTCTCACCAAGCCCTTCGATGTCAAAGGCATTGCGCGAAACAAAATGGCGGATACGTTCCATTGCTTGCGCCGGACAAATGAGGCCCCCCGTGCAGCGGCGAACCGCTTCCCCCTCTTCCCGCACTGCATGGCTTCCACAAGCCGGACAAATATGGGGAAAAACAAAAGGCTCGGCCGTCTTCGGGCGGCGCTCTTCGACAATGTCGACAATTTGCGGAATAACGTCACCGGCGCGTTGGACGACAACTGTATCACCAACGCGAATATCCTTGCCGTCACGAATGGTTTCCCCTTTATTGCCAATGCCTTTGATATAGTCTTCATTATGAAGTGTGGCATTGGTAATGACCACGCCACCAACCGTAATCGGTTCAAGACGGGCAACCGGTGTCAAGGCACCTGTGCGCCCCACCTGAATATCGATTGCTCTTAGAATAGTCATAGCACGTTCGGCCGGAAATTTATGGGCAATTGCCCATCGTGGAGAACGCGAGATAAAGCCGAGCCGCTGCTGGAGCGCAAGGTCATTGACCTTATAGACAACGCCATCAATATCATAATCAAGATCAGCGCGCTGTTCTTCAATTGCATGAAAATGTTTGAGCAATCCGTCGGCCGAATGAAAGAGCTTCGTTAAAGGATTAACTGTAAAGCCGTAAGAACGGAAAACATCCATCATACCCAATTGCGTATCGGCCGGCATGCGGCTGACCTCGCCCCAGGCATATGCGAAATATTTGAGTTTACGCCGCGCGGTAATGCTGGCATCAAGCTGGCGCAAGGAGCCTGCAGCAGCATTTCTGGGATTGGCAAAAACCTGCTTGTTTTCAGCGTCATGGCGCTCGTTCAAGGCCTGAAAATCGGCGTGCGCCATATAGCACTCGCCCCTCACTTCGATAAGTTCAGGATAATTTCCTTTCAAAACATGTGGAATATCGGAAATTGTCAGTGCATTTGCGGTGACATTTTCACCCACCGTTCCGTCACCGCGGGTAGCTGCTGTTACGAGTTTTCCATTTTCATATCGTAAAGACAGCGACAAGCCGTCAATCTTCGGCTCGGCGCTGATATCAAGCTCGTCATCATCTTTCAGCCGCAGAAAACGCCGGATGCGGTCAACAAAATCGTAAACATCCTGATCGGAAAACGCATTATCAAGCGAAAGCATCGGGATGCGATGACGCACTTTTTCAAATTTTTCGGAAACCTTTGCGCCAACTTTGCGGGAAGGCGAATCCGGCCTGATCAATTCCGGAAAACGCTGTTCAATGGCATTGTTTCGCCGGCGGAGCGCATCATATTCGCCATCCGATATTTCCGGCTGATCTTTCGTATTATAGAGATAGTCATGGTGGGCAATTTCTTTTGCCAGCCGTTCCAATTCCTGTTTTGCCTGTTCGGGCGTGAGATCATCAACTGAAATATCTTGCATCATCGGTTTCCAGAATTCTTAAAAATGAGCCTGACAATATGATCGTTATCCGTTTTTCATTCCATGAAAACAAACATTGAATATGGCTCATTTTTAACAAGTGACCATATGTTTAGCTGATAAAACACCAAAGAACCACTGCCAACCATTGGTGCCACACTTTTATCTTATCAATTTATTGACATTCCGCTGAAGCCAAGAACAACTTGACGGAAAAATCGAACTCGTTGCTTTCTGTCGGTTTGATGAGAAAATACATCGCATTTCTCGAAGACCATACCTCCAGCAAAATAACAGACACGTAAAACTTCGCAAAATCGACTTTCTGGAACTTTTTCCATAGATAAATCAAATCCTACCGACTTCGGCATAATGTCCGGACTTTTGATAAAAATAGAATTCCGTTGGAACAGAGGTCAGTCGTTGTTGTTTTTATTGCCGAATATTAAAAAGAATGATGAACACGGTGCCCAGAATATCCGACAAGGAAACAAAACTATCAGTCAAAAAAATATGCAGGTCGAGCTTTCCTTGTTTCTGATTGTTTCCGGATTCACTTGGCCGTATTATTGGCTTTAGTCAGCTATGTCTTCAAGATTTGCTGCGAGATTATGCGGCACTATTATAACACATTCCGGCTTTTCTGATGCGAATGATCCACCTTTTTTCAAAATCATATAGCCAGCCGCTTGATGAATTAGCCAGCCGCTTGACTTCGATTGATTAAACGAATTGCCGAACAACAGACTTTGAAATCGTTGAGCTTTTACGCCGCTACTTAAATTTGGTGTTTTCTATTTTGCATTAAGCAGTTTCAATGCCGCGGCGCGGGCTTCATCGGTAATATGTTCGCCTGCAAGCATGCGTGCAATTTCCTCGGCGCGTTCATCCATGTCGAGTTTATGGACACGCGTAATCAGGCGGTCACCATCCCCATGTTCGGATTTGGATATCAGGAAATGGCTGTCGGCACGGGCAGCCACTTGTGGCGCGTGAGTTACAGAAAGCACTTGTACACCTTTGGCAAGTCTGGACAGCCTCTGCCCGATAGCGTCGGCAACTGCACCGCCGACCCCGGTATCAATTTCATCAAAGACCAGTGTCGGAGCAGACCCCCGATCGGCAAGAGCCACTTTCAAAGCCAAAAGAAAACGCGACAATTCACCGCCCGAGGCCACCTTCATCATCGGACCTGCTCTTGTTCCGGGATTTGTGCGCACCCAATATTCAACCCTGTCTATTCCTTCGGGCGTACGTTCATCTGTGTTGCTCTCAATATTGACGATAAATTCCGCACGTTCAAGCTTGAGAGCCGGCAATTCGGCCATGACGGCTTTTGTCAATTCTTCTGCCCGTTCATGCCGTTTTTGCGAAAGCCGTCCGGCCGCCTTGTCATAATCGGCAAGGGCTGCAGCAACTTCTTTTTCAAGTTTTCCGACGGTTTCCTCGCTCTCATCAAGATCTTTCAAATCCTGATCCATCTTGTCGCGCAACTCCGACAGATTGTCGGCGGGAACATTATATTTACGTGCGGCGGCACGCAAAGCAAACAACCGTTCTTCGACATTGCTTAATTCTTGCGGGTCAAAATCGAGAGCGCTCATGGCTGCATCAACGCTATCCTGTGCAAGGCCCAAAGCTTCAAGCGCATTATCGATTGAATCCACGATTGGTTTGACAAGTTCCTCTGCTTCGGGAATTTTCCTTTCAAGCCGCCGAACGAGATTTGCCAAAACCGGAACTGGTGATTGCGCGCCGTTCAACATATCTCCGGCCTCATTGATGTCGCCTGCAATTTTTTCGGCTTTCATCATATCGGTACGCCGGATTGCCAAGCTTTCTTCTTCCCCGGCCTCGGGGGCAAGCTTATCCAGTTCTTCAACAGACGAGCGCAAATAGTCCGCCTCGCGCAAAGCTTCTGCGACTTTTTCGCGATGTTTCTTCAACGTTGTTTCGAGATCATGCCAATGGTGATAACGTTCTCTCACCGCTTTAAGGTCATCGTCTACACGTCCATAGGCATCAAGAAGATCGCGATGGGAGGCAATATCGACAAGCGCACGATCGGCATGCTGCCCATGGATTTCAACAAGCTCATGGCCAACGTCACGCATCAGAGCAACGCTTGCCGCCTGATCGTTAATGAACACACGCGAACGACCATCCGAAGACTGGATGCGGCGCAGGATAATATCACCTTCGTCATCAAGGCCATTTTCTTTGATAAGTTTTCTGGCAGGGTGGTCAATCGGCACATCAAAAACAGCCGTTACCTGCCCGCTTTCTGCACCATGGCGCACAAGGGAAGCATCACCCCGCCCCCCGAGTGCAAGAGAAAGCGAATCAAGCAGAATAGACTTGCCGGCACCGGTTTCACCAGTGAGTACCGACAGGCCCGTTTCAAAGTTGATATCGAGCCTTTCGATCAGAACGATGTCGCGGATCGAAAGCTGTACAAGCATCTAGGGTCAAGAGCCTTTTTTCAGACCGGTTTTATTCAAAGCGCGGGATATCCACGATCCTTTGTTTTCCTGAGGAGCGACACCACCCTTTTGCAGCAGGTTGAAGGCATCCTTATACCATTTGCTTTCCGGATAGTTTTGTCCAAGAACGGCAGCAGCCGTTTGCGCTTCCGATGTTAAACCCAAAGCATAGTTTGCTTCTGTCAAACGATAGAGCGCTTCCTCGATCTGGTTTGTATTCGAATATTCTTCGACAACGGTGCGGTAACGCTTGATAGCCGAAAGATATTGCTTACGCTCCTGATAATAGCGGCCAATCTGCATTTCTTTACCGGCAAGCTGTTCGCGGCCGAAACGTATCTTGGTCTTGGCATCATCGACATATTCCGAATTTGGATAGCGGTCGACAACTTCCTGCATAGCGGCAATTGCGCGCTTTGTGTCTTTCTGGTCGCGCGTAATATCGGGAATCTGTCTGAAATAGGAAAGGCCGATGATATAATAGGCATATGCGGCTTCTTCGGATGTCGGATAGAGGGCAATATAGCGCTTGGCCATATTGACCGCTTCATCATAGTTGCCTTTGCGGTAATTGGTGAAAGCACCCATGACCAGAGCTTTACGAGCCCATTCGGTATAAGGATGTTGGCGATCAACTGCATCGAATTTTTTTGCAGCTTCGCTCAAACGACCTGCATCAAGGTTGGCCAAAGCCTGATTGTAAAGAACATCCGGCGGATCGATCTTTTCAACATAGGATGTCAAATCGACATCTTTATCTTTCTTCGAACAACCGGCTGTCAGGCAAACGCTGCCAAGCATCAGCCCGATCAGGACTTTACGTACGATAGTGGATTTTTTGCTTTCAGCATCCATAATATACGAATTCAACTTCGTCATGCTCTCTCCGGCCTTCCGGCATTCCCTTGTTTATCAAAACCCAAAAGACAACACCGGGACCATGTCCTTGCCCGAATAGAAGTCATGGGAGGTTATAACCAGCTATTATCAACCTATAACATTAACATTGGATTAGCCGATTTTTACTCAATCGGTCAATCATTCGTTATAGACTGAATTATGGCAATTCCCTGAAAACTAAAGTATTGGAAGTCAATTTCCATCAAAATTCTTTGGTCTCGAATGCGGAAGGATCGTGAAGCAACGCTTTTACGAGCTTTGCATTCAACGAATGTCCGCCACGAAAAGAACGGAAAAGACCTATAAAAGGTGAACCTGTCAATGCTGTATCACCAATGGCATCCAACAATTTATGGCGAACAAATTCGTTTTCATAATAGGTTCCGCCGGGGTTTATTACCTTGTCATCTGCATCAATAACAATTGAATTTTCCAGGGATGAACCGAGCGCCATACCGGCAGCCCATAAAGTTTCCACATCTTTGAGAAAGCCGAATGTACGAGCTTTTGAAATCGCTTCCTTGAACTTTTCCGGCTCGCAATCAAAAACGAAGGTACTCTTTCCGATTATCGGCGTTGGAAATTCGATCGAAACATCAAAACGTCTACCTTCAAACGGCTCGATTTCGGCAAAACCGGTCGCTGATTCGACTCGTACAGGTTTTTTTATGACAATAAATTTGCGCTTGGCCTTCTGGTTGACGACGCCTGCCTTGTCAAAAGCTTCACAGTAACTCCATGATCCCCCGTCGAGAATGGGTAGTTCGTTCTGTGATACTTCAATATGAAGGTTATCAAGATTATAGGCGCTGATTGCAGCCATCAAATGTTCGATCGTTTCAACACGCACCGCGCCTGTTCCCAAGCTCGTGGAACGCTCGGTTGCTCCGGTTTCTGCCGAGATAGCACGGAAATTCTTTTTGTCACCTGTCGGGGTCGATCTTATAAACACGATCCCCTCGCCGACTTCTGCCGGATGGATTGTCACAGTCGAGGCAAGCCCGCTATGTACACCGTGTCCGCTTAACGTAACAGACTTCGCCAAAGTCGACTGGTAATGGGGATCAAGATGAGAATTCTTATGTTTGCCAACCATAGTTGAAAGATTTTCCCTTTGTGAGGCTTATCGAAACTTTCTTTCACATAGCACTATTGGCAACAATCTTCGACATTGAATTTCTTTTCTCTTCATTCAACGCAAAAACCGCCTTTCGATTTACCGGAATTTGTACATCGGATATCTTTTAACCTGTCTATTTTGAACCGCAGTTCCTTGCAGGTTCAAAATCCGAAAATCCACTTTCGCATCGGCGTGCATTTCACCAATTTGAAATGAGAAAAATTCCAACCTCTCTTTCTCGATTTGACTTCAAGTTAAACAAATTCTTTCTGCGTTTATTAATTAAAGGTAGTCACAACGCATGCGCGACTTTAGCCATTTCAAGCTTTCATTGTTATTTTATTGGAATGAGCGATTATGCAACGACAGAGCCTCTTTCCAAACTCTTCTATACATTCGGCAAGTTATCGAACCCGAAAATCGATAAAAAGCAAAAACGTGGCCACGCGATACAATGAATAGCTTCATGAATTAACCTCCCGAAGAGGTAATGCATTGACTGATGGTCGGTCGAATTTCCGCTGTCTCTATCACTATGTTTTCAAAAACCTGTTCCCGAGCGTGCTTGCCATAAAATCAGCAATCGTTCATGACAAGCCCATTTAAAACCCGAATTGCCAAAGAAAAATTAGGGAAAATTTATAAAACGCAAAAAAAACCGCTGTTTAAAAAAACAGCGGTAATTTTGAGAAGGTTATTGGGGCTTTTTATTATATCGGCTTTCCATTCCGGAAAGCCGAATTATTATTACCATTTATTCAGTTTGCCTGACGGCGCAGAAAAGCCGGAATTTCCAACTGTTCTTCTTCACTGACAGGTTGCCGTTGTTGCGTCTGAGGGCGCATCTGCGGTTCAGCCGCCTGCTGACGGCGCGGTGCATAAACTGCAGCGTCAGATGAAAGCTGACGGCGATTTTCCTGTGCGGGCAAGACCGGCTCACGATTTTGCTTGCGTTGAGGTTCCAACCGTGCAGTCGGTTCCTCGTCACGATGGATAAGGCTCTGTGTCAGTTTCTGCCAGAGGCTGCGTGGTCCCTGCTGGGCCGGTTGACGATGTGCTGCCGCATTGGCTTTTTCGCGGGCAACCGACGGAAAATCACGCAATTCCGGCATCCTGACAGGTGCAGGACGCGATTGCGGTGCCGGTTGTTTTTCACGCATTGACGGCACTTCCGTCATTTCGTCGAGTACGCGGGCTGTTGCTTCCATGTTAACCGGAGCAGCAGATGCTTGCGGCTGTGCCATGCGCGGAGCCTGCTGCATACGCGGTGTTTGCGGCATTTGCTGCGGTTGTGCATGCACTGTAGACGAAGCCTGGATTTGCGGGTTGGCGCGCTGCGGAATAGCATTGCCATTCGACATCGGCGTTTTGAAAATTTCGCTTTGCGGACGGAACGGTTCTTCAACCGGTCTATTCATTTCCAATTCGAGAGCTTCCATAACTTCGACCATCGGCTGGGCCTTGGCGCCAGACAACTGTGCCTTAGGACCATTTTGCGGAGCAGCCGAATTTTCGAGTTTACGAACCGGACTTGCAATTTGGCTTCCTTGTCCGTCGGTATCGGCGCCTTCTACGTTCGCGCGATCAATGCCGGTTGCAACAACCGAAACGCGGATGACACCTTCAAGCGACTCGTCGTCAATGGCACCAAAAATAACATTGGCATCAGCATCGACTTCTTCGCGGATGCGGTTTGCAGCCTGGTCAACCTCGAACAACGTAAGATCGCGACCACCTGTAATCGAAATCAACAAGCCGCGTGCACCTCGCATTGATGTTTCGTCAAGCAGCGGATTGGCAATGGCCGCTTCCGCAGCAGCAAGTGCACGATTTTCACCGGAAGCTTCACCGGTTCCCATCATTGCACGACCCATTTCATGCATGACCGAACGTACGTCGGCAAAATCAAGATTGATAAGGCCTTCTTTGATCATCAGATCGGTGATCGAAGCAACGCCCGAATAAAGCACCTGATCGGCCATCATGAACGCATCGGCAAAAGTTGTCTGTTCATTTGCAATGCGGAACAGGTTCTGGTTTGGAATAACAATCAATGTATCAACACATTTTTGCAATTCCTCAATGCCTGCTTCGGCAGTTTTCATGCGACGGGCACCTTCAAATTGGAAGGGCTTGGTCACGACACCAACTGTCAGAATGCCTTTTTCTCTTGCTGCACGGGCTACCACTGGTGCTGCACCGGTTCCGGTGCCACCCCCCATACCACAGGTGATGAAGACCATATGCGAATTACCAAGATGATCGACAATCTCGTCGAGACATTCTTCGGCAGCCGCCTGACCGACTTCCGGAAGTGCACCGGCGCCCAGACCTTCGGTGACCGCTGCACCAAGCTGGATCACACGATCAGCCTTTGACATGGTAAGCGCTTGCGCATCTGTGTTGGCGACAACAAAATCAACGCCTTGTAATCCGGCATTGATCATGTTGTTGACTGCATTACCGCCGCCACCACCGACGCCAAAAACAGTGATGCGTGGCTTCAATTCTGTAATATCTGGCCCGTGCAGATTGATTGTCATTGTCTTTTCCTTCTCAATAAGTACACCGCAAAGCCCTTAGCGGTAGAATTTTAAAAACATAACTCAACAACTCAAAAACTCTCGCGCAGCCATTGGCCTACGCGTTGAAACCGTCCCCCCGTACCAGTCTTGAGTTGACCGATCGTATGGACAATTTTTTCCTCGAAACTTGCTGTCTGCGGATAGATCATCAAACCGACGACTGCCGAGAAAGCAGATCCTTTTGCCAAAGTCGGCAGCCCCGATACTCCGAGTGGACGGCCGACCCGCACATTGCGTCCCAATATTTTTCTCGCCGTTTCCGGCAAACCAGTTAACTGGCTCCCGCCGCCAGTCAACACGATACGCTTTCCAATGACATGACCGAAGCCCGAGCGGTTCAAACGGTCACGCACCATTTCAAGAATTTCTTCAACCCGTGCCTGAATAATCCGGGTAAGCACAGCGCGCGGATATTGCATTTCACTACGCTCGTCGGCAATCGGCGAAATACTGATCATATGGCGGTCATCGACGCCTCCGGGAAGTGTCGACCCGTGCATAACCTTGAGCCTTTCGGCATCTTCAAGAGGCATTGAAAAACCGCGGGCAATATCAAGCGTTACATGATTGCCGCCAACAGGAATAGCATCGGCATGAACAAAACGATTATCCGAAAAAACAGAAAATGTTGTGGTGCCACCACCGATATCAATGCATGCAGCGCCCAAACGCGCTTCATCATCGACCAGAACTGCAAGGCCACTGGCAAATGGTGTTGCAACCATTGCTTCAACACTGATGTGGGCACGATTGATGCAGGCTTCCAGGTTTCGCAACGGTACAGTTTCTGCGGTTAGAACATGAACGTCTACGCCAAGCAAATTGCCGGTCATTCCGACAGGGTCGGAAATGCCTTTTTCACTATCCAGCGAATAATTAAGAGGTATTGAATGAACGATATGACGATCAAGCTCGAAAGCCTTTTGCGAGGCACTCGCCAAAACCGAGCGGACGTCACGCAAAGAAACTTCACGTCCGCTTACATCATATTCACCATGAACGATAACGCTTCTCAAGCGGGCAGACGAAAAATTGACGATCAGTGAATCAACAATGAGACCAGCCATTTTTTCGGCCGCATCAACTGCCAAGCGAACAGATTGTTCGGCTGCTGCCATATCCATGACGACGCCGGACTTTATTCCACGAGAGCGCTGCACGCCGAACCCCAATATTTCAATATGATGCGTGCGGCCAGGCAGATATTGCATATGATCGAACGGGCGCAAACGGGCAATGACACAAACAACCTTGCTTGAGCCCATATCAAGCACCGTCAACAGGCGTGCCTTGCGCAATCCGTTATGGCCTGAACCAAGCAAATTCATGCGTGACCTGCCTTCTGCGCCTTCAAGCGACGCTCTTCTTCCTTAACAACGTTATTGCGTCGTTCCACTGCCTCGTCCGACAGCGCAACGGTAATACGATCAGGAAGCCGTAAATCAACACTCAGCACATCACGTGAAAAAAGCCCTTGTTCCTTATCTGCTTTGACTGCATCGGCAAGTCTCGCCATAGCATTGGCTTCCGGCAATTTGATACGAACACCATTATCAAGAAGTACATCCCAACGCCGGTCGCCAACACGTATATAAGCCCGAACATGTTCCTGAATTTCAGGAAAAGCAGCCAATTCATGCACAAAGCCGGAAGCCTTTTTATCGGCACCGATACCGACAACAAGAGGTAAATCACCAGCAAGACCGGGCTTGAAAGGAACGATAACTCTGCCGTCATTATCGATAATGTCAAGGTCATCGCCATGTTGCCAGACCGCGTATGGCTGGCGTTCAACAAGCGAAACACGTACGCGATCGGGATATATTTTTTGCACATCAACCGATTGCACCCACGGCAATTCGCTTAAAACTTTACGCGCTTCGACAGCATCAAAACCTATCATCGACGTTTCGCCGTCAAGTCCAAGTGCCGAAAGAACGTCAAGTTCCGACATTCTGTTATTGCCGGCAATTTCCACATCTTCAACTGCAAAACCGAATGTCGAGGTAGTCGCTTTCACCACCTCATCGATGTGACCACCGGCTGAAATACCATAGAGAGCCGTTGCTCCTAAAAAAAGAACTGCTGCAAACGTGCCAAAATGGTGTGGCAGCTCGATATCGGCCAAAACGAGTTGCGAGACAGTACGCCGCAACCGCCTGTAGAGGCGGGGCAAATTCGACATGACAGGTGTCGAAAAACCATCTCCGTTCTGACTGTTCAACGCATACACGACGCGTCCTCCACCATCCATTTTACGAGGTCACCAAATGAAAGACCTGAAACTTTCGCCATATCGGGAACAAGTGATGTCGGTGTCATTCCGGGCTGCGTATTGATTTCCAACCAGACCAACTCACCCTTTTCCTCGTCATAACGAAAATCCGAACGGCTAACACCCTTGCACCCTAATGCTTGATGTGCCGCTACCGACATCCTTTGCACATTTTGGTAAATATTTGGTGAAAGTGATGCAGGACAAACGTGTTTTGACCCACCCGGTTTGTATTTTGATTGAAAATCATAGAACTGGAATTCTTTATCCGGCACAATTTCGCAGACATCCAGTGCTTTGTCACCCAAAACCGTGCATGTAAGCTCACGTCCGGCAACGTATTTTTCAACAATAACATCATCACCATAATGCCAGGATGAACCGGTTATTTCTGCGGGCGGTGTATTCTGACCGGCTTTGACAATAACAACGCCGAAGCTTGACCCTTCATAGACAGGCTTAATGACATAAGGTGGTTCGATCGGATGAGTTTTGCCAATTTCAAAACGGTTCATGACACGCGATGGTGCCACCGAGACACCATTTGCCGAGGCAACAATTTTTGCCCGCCCTTTATCCATAGCAAGAGCAGATGCCAGAACACCCGAATGGGTGTAGGGAATTTGCAAAAATTCCAATATGCCCTGAATGCGCCCATCTTCACCGAAAATTCCGTGCAAAGCATTGAACGCGACATCAGGTTTTATTTCGGCCAGTTTCGAAGCAACATCACGCCCGACATCCACTTTGGTGACTTTATAACCGACACTTTCGAGAGCTTCCGCACAGGCTGCGCCGGAGGACAAACTGATCGGCCTTTCAGAAGAAAAACCACCCATCAATACGGCAACGTGCTTGCTTGCCATGCTCAAAAGCTCCCTCAGCAACTACTATATTTAGTCCCCTTGCATCAAACCGATACAATTGATCGTTTTGAATTCCAAATCATCCTTGCGAATCAATGGACTAGCGTTAACCATAATGAATCAGAATCGGCCTTCCATGACAAGTCCCGCAAAGTGCAAGATGCTGATTCGTAAGGTGAAATTCCGTTCATCCCCTTGAAATGACTCATAGATTTTTTTCAGTTTTTTTCATGCTTGGCTTTTTCGAAGAAGCATAAAATTCGCATCTCTGAAAAACGTGAAAATTTCAAATTGAAACATTTATATTTTTAGAAAATTTTTCTATATTTATTGCTACCAACTGTTTGCCCGCTTTCTTCACCGAAATAGTTTCCGTTTTTTGATGCGTAATGGCAATAAAAAATCATAAATAACCAAGTTTTATCAGAAAGTTTTCGCCTAATGGTTTGCAAGGAAACACAACTATTCAAAAGCAGTTTCATTTTTTCCACGCTAATATTTAATAACACTTTAAATCGTATTCTGTATTTGCTTAATCAAAATAACAAACGCATAAATTGGTTTTATGCCAAACATTTCTTATTTTATAAGAAAATTCGCAATAACTTTTATTTATAAAAAACAGATTATATTTATTTTTAACTTATTAAAGCGTTTTGTGATGACTTGCGGCGCTTCAAAGGCAACAAGCATAGGAATGAACAAACATCGCAAGAATTGAAATAGCCGGAGGAGCAACCGTCCATTTCCCGAAAAATTATTCTCGTAGTTGCGATAATTTCCACTTCCAGTCATCTATGGTAACTGGACGAGCTATCGTAATAAGCTCATCCTTCCATTATTTATGCGTTATCTGAAGGAGACGGCACAAATGGCTTGACTTCTTTACCGGTCACAAATTGGCCTATACGTTTGATTTCCCAATGGAGGTTAATTCCGGTTTTTTCAAACACTCGTTTCCTTACTGTTTCGCCTAAAAGCTCGAGATCATAGGCAGTTGCATTGCCGGTGTTGATCATGAAGTTGCAGTGCATGGTGCTCATCTCGGCACCACCAATTGTCAAACCACGGCAACCTGCTTCATCAATGACTTTCCAAGCCGACGTGCCCTCCGGGTTACGGAAGGTTGAACCACCGGTTTTTTCGCGGATCGGTTGAACCTCTTCACGGTGACGAATGGCCTCGTCCATGGCTTTCTTGATATCTTCCTTATTACCTTTTTGGCCTTCAAGCAGTGCTCCAACAAAGATCAAACCATCGTCGACTTTTGATTGACGATAGGAATAGTGCATATCCGATAGATTGAGGATATGGCGTTTTCCTTCGCGGTCGAGTGCATAGACTTCAACAACATGTTGCGCTGTTTCACCGCCATTTGCACCGCCATTCATCTTCAATGCTCCACCGAGACCACCCGGTATGCCACAATAAAAATGAAAACCTGAAATTCCCGCCTCAAGGGCAACAGAAGCAAGCCTTTTATCGGTCGTTGCAGCACCGGCAAAAATACGCGTCTGCGAAACTTGCTGGGTTTCGCCGAAGCCTTTAGCCGAAAGGCGGATTGTTACGCCGGCAATGCCGCCATCACGTATCAACAAATTGGAACCGATGCCGACAATTGTTATCGGCACATCCCGCGGCAATTTTTTCAAAAAAACCGCTAGATCAGCTTCATCTGCCGGTTGATAGAAGACTTCGGCAAGGCCACCGGCTCGAAACCAGGTGACTTTGCTCATATCCACATTCGGGTGAATTCGCCCTCTTATACCTTCAAGAGAAGGTTGCAACCGCTTTAAAAGTGCTTCGCCATCTATCATCTGACTAAAACTTATTTTTTATCAAGATCTGCCAATTCATTGGGGAGAGCATAGGCCCATTGTGTAATATTGCCAGCCCCGAGGAACACAACATAATCACCGGGCTTTGCAATTTTTCTTACGATCGGAGCGATTTCTTTCGGGTCGGCAATATAACGAGCATCACGGTGGCCGGCAGTTTTGATCCGGTCAACCAGAGCTTTCGAGTTAACACCTTCAATCGGGTCTTCTCCGGCCGGATAAACCGGAGCGACGAGAATTGTGTCGGCATCATTGAAACAGGTGGCAAATTCGTCAAAAAGGTTATGAAGGCGTGTATAACGGTGCGGCTGCGCAATAGCAATCACACGACCTTTTACACTTTCACGCGCTGCTTTCAGCACAGCCTTTATTTCAACCGGATGGTGTCCATAGTCATCAAAAATTTCCACTCCGTTCCAGCTACCAGTATGGGTAAAGCGGCGTTTGACACCGCCAAAGCCCGCCAATCCTTTGATAATGGCGTCATCAGAAACGCCAAGTTCGTGGGCAACAGCAATGGCTGCCGTGGCATTAAGAACATTATGACGGCCAGGCATTGGCAAAACCAGATTTTTCATCTCGATAACCGCGCCGGTTTTACGCGAGCGGATGACGACGTCGAAATGCGATTTTGGCCCTTCCATGTAGTGGTTCAGAAAGCGCACATCTGCCTGCGGGTTGGAGCCATAAGTGATGACGCGACGGTCATCAATGCGGCTCACCAATGCTTGCACTTCCGGATGATCAAGACACATGACGCCAAAACCGTAAAAGGGGACATTCTCCACAAATTGCAAGTAAGCCTCACGTTCAGCCTCGAAAGTGCCGTAATGGTCGAGATGTTCAGGATCAATATTGGTAACAACCGCAACATCGGCCGGAAGTTTCAAAAATGTACCATCGCTTTCGTCGGCTTCGACCACCATCCAATCACCTTCCCCCATACGAGCATTGGTACCATAAGCGTTGACAATACCGCCATTGATCACAGTCGGGTCCATATTACCGGCTTCCAAAAGCGTGCCGATGAGTGACGTGGTTGTGGTTTTTCCGTGCGTACCGCCAATGGCAACAGCCTGTTTGAAACGCATCAATTCGGCAAGCATTTCAGCCCGACGGACAATTGGCAAATGCCGTTCTTTGGCTGCAATATATTCCGGATTATTTTTATGAATAGCCGTTGAAACAACGACAACTTCCGCCTGCCCAAGATTATCGGCACTGTGGCCGACATGAATTTTTATTCCATGGGCGCGCAAACGCTCGACATTGGCATTGTCCGCCTGATCGGAACCTTGAACTTTATAACCAAGATTATGGAGCACTTCGGCAATACCGCTCATGCCTATGCCCCCAATTCCTACAAAGTGGATAAGGCCAATACTCAAGGGCATTTTCATGAAGTTTCTCCTTCTTTATATTCTTTCACTGTTTTGCCCGCCACCAATGCTTCTGCAAGATCTGCCAATTTTTTTGTGGCATCTCTATGACCTGCAGTTTTGGCAGCTTTTGCCTGTGTAACGAGAAGAGTGCTATTTTTGGCAACAGCATCAATCATTTTTGCAAGCTCTTGGCTATCAAGTTCTTTCTGCTGCATCACTTTAACGGCACCTGTTGCCGCGAGCCTCGCAGCATTGGCTGCCTGATCGTGATCAAGTGCGTAAGGATAAGGAACAAGCAAAGCGGGTCGACCGATTGCTGCTATTTCCGACACTGTAGAAGCGCCCGACCGTGAGATAATAAAATGTGCATCGGCAATACGCTTCGGCATATCCTCGAAAAATTCTTTAACTTCGGCTTCGACTTGGAGATTCCGATAGGTTTCCAGGAGTTTCTTATCGTCGCCCCTGACCTGCTGGACAATATGAAGGCGTTTTTTGACATCATTGCCAAGTAGTTTTACCGCCGCCGGTACAACTTCGTTGAAAAATGAAGCTCCCTGACTGCCGCCGAAAATCAAAAGATTGAAAACATCATTGCCATCAGATGGGTGATATGGCTGATTTGAGGCTTCAATCACCGCGTCGCGCACCGGATTGCCGGTTACAACAATCTTGTCTTTATACGGCCCTTCATCTTCAAGAAAACCACCGGCAATCGCATCAACCCGTGCAGCTAAAGCTTTATTGGCGCGCCCCATCACTGCATTTTGCTCGTGGATAAAAGCACGCAAACCGATCGACTTTGCGGCATAAAGCGGTGGCAATGTGGGATAACCGCCAAATCCGACGACAAGAACCGGCCGCAATTTCCTGAATAGTCGCCGTGATGCGCGCACACCTTTCAAGAGTTGCCAGAGCGTTCGTGCAACTGCGAAAGGATTTTTGCTCGTTATGGTTGCCGAGGGAATGACATGCACATGATCATCGTCAAATGTGCGTACAAAGCGTCTCGCCCTGTCATCGGTAATCAAATGCACATCATAGCCCCGCCGGACGAGTTCGCCTTTTAAAGCTTCAGCAGGAAAAAGATGGCCACCGGTGCCGCCTGCAACCAGAACAATTGTTTTTTTATCAGTCATCTCACACCGCCGGCATAATTGTCGGTAACGACGCGGAAAGCCTTGCTTCAGGGCGTCTGCGCGTCAAGCTCAACAAGATTCCCATGGAAATCGCAATGGCCACCATAGACGAACCGCCATAAGAGATAAATGGCAAAGTCATGCCTTTTGGCGGCATCAAGTGCAGGTTCACTGCCATATTGATCATGGATTGGCAACCGAACAGAATAGCCATGCCGGCAATGGCAAAGCGTGTAAACGAATCCCGTTCATTCATGGCAATTTTCATGGATCTGATAACAATGAAGGCGAAAAGTGCAACAATCAGCAGGCAAAGAACAATGCCATATTCTTCCGCAGCCACCGAAAATACAAAGTCGGTGTGACTGTCGGGAACAATCCGTTTGACAGTCCCCTCGCCCGGCCCTTGCCCGAACCAGCCGCCGTGAAGAATGGCTTCACGCCCGACATCCACCTGAAAAGTATCGCCTTCTCCGGTCAAAAACCCGTTGACACGTTCCTGAACGTGGTGAACGAAGAGATAGGCACCAAAACCGCCAACAATTGCAAGCCCGATGAACAGAATGATGATGAAAATCGGCACACCGGCAAGGAAGAACAGGCCGCCCCAGGTGGCACTGATCAGCATTGTCTGCCCGATATCGGGTTCAAGCACCAGAAGGCATGCGCATGTTGCATAAAGAATAATGGCAAGCAAAAAGCCGGGAATGCCATTTTTACGGGTCTGATCGGAAAAAAGCCATGCCGACATAACGACGAAAGCCGGTTTCATGAATTCGGATGCCTGCACAGAAACGCCGAGTACGGAAATCCACCGCCTCGACCCCTTGACTTCAGCTCCGAATAATAAGGTTGCGACCAATAGAACAAGCGTTACAAGCAATAGCAGTGCACAAAACCGGCGAATGTTGCGCGGAGTAAAAAAGGAAACAAAAATCATCGTAAAAAGTGCGGGGAAGCTGAAAATGATGTGCCAACGCACAAAATAGAAGCTGTCTGCAATACCGATTTTGCTGGCGACAGTGGGACTTGCAGCAAAGGAAAGCATAATGCCAAGCCCCATTAACATGAGACAGGCTGCCAAAATTGGCCGGTCTATTGTCCACCACCAATTGGCTATCGGTCCACGGTCGGCACGAGAAACCATTTCAACCCCTTTGTCACTATCATCCAGTCAAGTACAACTTTTGCTCATTCGCCCATGGAAATTACGCCGAAAAGGATTCCGGTTGGTTAACGTCGGCTAAACTTTTTAATTATTGGAGAAAAAAAATGGCTTCAGCGTTCTTAAACCGAAGCCATAAAATATAGGAGAAACAAAAATGGAGATTACAACGCTTTTACAAAAGCCTTGAAGGCATCACCGCGAGCGCCGTAATTTTTAAACTGGTCATAGCTTGCACAAGCAGGCGAAAGCAGAACGGCTACTTCTTCGGCTTTGTCTGCCCCCGCATCCTGATGGGCTTCCTGAACAGCTTTTTCCAGTGTTCCCGACATTGAAATCGGAAATGCTCCGTTGATAGTGCGGGCAAAATCTTCCGCGGCATCACCAATGAGATAGGCTTTACGGATTTTTGGAAAATAATCTTTCAAAGCGGTAATGCCGCCTTCTTTTGCAAGACCACCGATAATCCAGTAAATATGGTCAAAAGTGGCTAGTGCCGGTGCACTGGCCTCGGCATTGGTTGCCTTGCTATCGTCGACATAAAGAGCATGGCCGATTTTTCTGACCTGCTGCATACGGTGCGGCAGCCCGACATAGGAGGCAAAGATCCGCTGCAATTCAACCGGTTTTATTTTCAAAATATCAAGGGTGGCGAGTGCCATTAACGCATTCTGGGCATTGTGGCTGCCACGAAGCGAGGAAATTCCGGAAAGTGACAAACGTGCTTCCGGTTTGCCATTCTTCACACTGAAAAGCTCGTCTTTAACAGCATAATATCCGCTCTTCAATACCTTGTCTTTTGATACCGGCAAAACGTTATGATGGGCGTTTAAAAGCTCTTCATAGATTTTTGTCGAATTTTCATCATCAACGGCAACCAATGCCGTTTTCGCGCCGTTTACCAGCCGTTTCTTGATTTCGCTATAATGCGCAAATGTCCCGTGCCGGTCGATATGATCGGGCGAGATATTAAGAAGAATGCCGACTGTCGGATTGATGGACGGGGTGAGATCAATCTGGAAAGACGAGCATTCGATCACATAAAAACGATTTTTTTCAAACGGCTCGAGCGACAAAATAGCGGTGCCGATATTGCCCCCCATTTCCGACAATTTTCCGCTCTCGTTCAATAGGTGATTGATGAGTGCTGTTGTGGTCGATTTGCCATTGGTGCCAGTAATTGCAATGAATGGCATATCCTCGTCGGAAAGTTTATGATGTTTGAGATAAGCGTTGCGCTCGCGAATAAATAGTTCGATGTCGCCGATAATTTCGACACCGGCAGCTTTTGCAAGTTTGACTGTCCAATGGGGTTCCGGATTGGTGAGCGGCACTCCGGGAGCTAGAACGAGAGCCGAAATTTTTGACCAATCAACGTTATGAAGATCGCTCACCGGTATATTCTGGCCCCGCGTTTTTTCGACGGTCTCCATCTTGTCGTCCCATGCGAGAACTTCCGCACCACCGGCAAGAAGCGATTTTGCTGTTGCAACACCCGAACCACCGAGTCCGAAGAGTGCTACTTTTTTATTTTTGAAAGAATTGACTATAATCATTTTGCTTATCTCAGTTTGAGAGTTGAAAGACCGATCAGGGCAAGTACAATCGAAATAATCCAGAAGCGTATTACAACCTGGCTTTCAGTCCAGCCTTTTTTCTCGAAATGATGATGAATCGGTGCCATGAGGAAAACGCGTTTTCCTGTCAATTTGAACCAGAACACCTGAATGATGACGGAGAGTGCTTCCATAACAAATAATCCGCCGATGACAGCAAGAACGATTTCATGTTTGGTTGCAACCGCAACAGCACCCAACATGCCGCCAAGTGCAAGCGAGCCGGTGTCGCCCATAAAAATCGCAGCCGGCGGCGCATTAAACCACAAAAAGCCTAGTCCCGCTCCGACAACAGCGCCGAGAAGAACGGTAAGTTCCCCCGAACCCGCAACATAATGGATTTGCAGGTAATCGGCAAAATTGATATTGCCGGACAAATAGGCGATGAGCGCAAATGACGAAGCGGCAACCATGACCGGAACAATAGCAAGTCCATCAAGACCATCGGTGAAGTTGACCGCGTTACCGGATCCCACCATGACAAAAGCAGCAAAGGGTATGAAAAACCAACCAAGATTGAGCAAATAATCTTTGACAAAAGGAAGTGCGAGACCTGTTGATTCTGTATGCATAATGACGCCGGAGGCAACAATAGCAATGATAAATTCCAGTGTCAGACGGGCTTTTCCCGAAAAGCCTTTTTCGCTTTGTTTGGTAACTTTGAGATAATCATCATAAAAGCCGATTGCCCCGAACGCCAACATGACGAGAAGCACAACCCAAAAATAGATATTGGCAAGGTTACACCATAAAAGTGCAGAAACCACCGTGCCGCTTAAAATCATCAAACCGCCCATTGTCGGTGTACCGGCTTTTTTGAAGTGGGTTTGCGGGCCATCGGCACGGATTGGCTGGCCTTTGCCCTGACGCACTTTCAACGAAGCAATAATGCTTGGTCCGAACAGAAAAACAATAAGTCCCGACGTTAGCAAAGCCGCACCGGTGCGGAATGTGATATAGCGGAACACACCGACACCGGGCAGAATATCGGTCAGTGATGAAAAATACATCAACATGGAAGCTTGGCCTTTTTAACTTTCAATTGGCTTTCTTATAACGTTCGAGCAAAGCCGACACAACACGCGAAGAGCGAATAGAATTCGATGATTTGACCATGATGACATCACCATCATGAATGTCTTTGAGAATGAGAGGGATAATCTCTTCGACATTTTCTTTCAAATAGACTTTGAGCTTTTTGGTAAGCTCCTCTTTTAGAGGTTCGATTTCACGACCGATGAGATAAACCGGATTGGCACCCGAGGCAAAAACCGGTTCGGCAAGTTCGCGGTGAAGTTTTTCACTATATTTGCCAAGTTCGAGCATATCGCCAAGCACGGCAATGCGCCGCCCGCGTGCACCGGTTTTTGCTTGTTTCAAAAGTTCAAGACTTGCCCGCATGGAAGCGGGATTGGCGTTATAGCTTTCGTCAATCAGCGTAAATGTACCGCTCGATGGCAGTTCCAGATGATAACGTGCACCACGCCCGTTTTCGGCGCTAAAAGTTGCCATTGCCATCACAATATGTGCCATATCGGCACCAACGCAATCACACGCGCCGAGCACTGCCAGACAGTCCTGCACGATATGGCGCCCGGGAGCGGCTACTTTCACCATGGCTTCATCGTTGCCAATCTTCACACTCATACTTGAACAGTCGGCCAACATATGGAGTTTTTCCAAACGGTAATCAGCAAAATCGGCTTCGCCGAAACTCAATATATTTTCAATCCCGCACGCTTTCGCTTTATCGGAAAGAAAGTAGAAAAAATCATCATCGGCATTAAGAAGAGCTGTCCCGCCTTTTACGACACCTTCGAAAATTTCCGCTTTGGCAGTTGCAATTTCCTCGATACTTGAAAAGAATCCCAGATGCACCGCCGCAACCTTGGTGATAATGGCTAAGTGAGGCCGCACCATTTTTACCAATGGACGGATTTCACCAGAATGGTTCATGCCGATTTCAAACACACCATAATCTGTGTCTGCTGGCATACGGGCAAGGGTTAGCGGTACCCCCCACTGATTATTGAAGGAGGCCGGATTGGCATGAACTTTTCCGACAGCTCCAAGACAGTGGCGCAATGCTTCTTTCGTCGTCGTTTTGCCGACAGATCCGGTCACAGCAATAATTTTTGCGCTTGATCTTGCCCGCGCTGCCACTGCAAGCTCATCCAATGCCTTCAGCGCATCATTAACCGCTATCATTGGTACGCCAAGCTTTTGGAGATCCGCTTTGTGGGCTTTTTCGATAATCAACAAGCCTGCGCCGGCCTCGGCAGCTTTCGCCGCAAAATCATGGCCGTCGAGTTTTTCGCCCTTGATACAGAAAAAGATTTCGTTAGGCTTTACGGTGCGGCTGTCTATCGAAACGCCTGACAACTCATCCGGCAAATTGCCGATAACCTCGCCATAAATTGCTTTTTGTAACTCGGCTTTCGTCCATAATGGCATCATTTATGCTGTCCTTCCAAGGCCTCCGTTATTTCCTGATGGTCAGAAAAAGGATGGACTTCGGTTCCGATAATCTGGCCCTTTTCATGCCCTTTTCCGGCAACGACCAATGTATCGCCGCTCTGAAGCAGAGAAATGGCATAACGGATGGCTTCGCGTCTATCCCCGATCTCCTTGGCACCACTTGCTGCTGCCATAATTTCTCTACGGATTTCGGCAGCATTTTCAGTGCGCGGATTATCATCGGTCACAATAACAATATCGGCATATTTGGTAGCGATTCTTCCCATAATCGGGCGTTTACCCTTGTCACGGTCACCGCCACAGCCGAACACCACAATCACTCTTCCGGTGGTGAATGCTTTTACAGCAAGCAAAACCTGTTCCAGCGCTTCCGGTTTATGGGCATAATCAACATAGATTGCCGCTTTATCTTTTGTTGTACCGACAAGTTCAAGACGCCCCGGTGCTCCCTGCAACCGTTCAATTGCACGGAATACTGCTGCAGCAGAAACACCGGTTGCAAGGGCAAGCCCGCCGGCAACCAGCGCGTTGGAAACCTGAAAATCGCCTGCAAGTGGCAAGGTGAACTCGAAAACCTCTCCATCGACAATACAATCGACAAACTGACGTGAACGTTGATGCTCGACATGACGGAGTTTGATAAAATCGCCCTTGCGACCGACGGTCAGAACTTTCCGTTTTGCACGTTTGACATGTTCAATTGCCGCTTCCGAAAACTTGTCATCGGCAAAAATGACGGCCGGTGCATCTTTCGGCAAAAGTGTGTCGAACAAACGCATTTTTGCCCTGAAATAATCCTCGACAGTCGGGTGATAATCCATATGGTCACGACCGAGATTGGTAAAGGCTGCTGCTTTCAATTTCACCCCGTCAAGCCGGCATTGATCTATGCCATGGGAAGACGCTTCCATGGCCACATGGGTCACACCTTCGTCAACAAGTTCGGCCATTGTTTCTTGCAGTCTCACAGGATCGGGCGTCGTGAGTGAGCCATATTCGTTTCTTGTCGGTGTAATAACACCTATAGTGCCGATCGTTGCTGCTGCAAAACCGGCATCCTTCCAGATCTGGCGTGTAAATGAAGCCACTGATGTTTTGCCGCTGGTGCCGGTAACGGCCACAACTGTGTCGGGTTGCTTGCCAAAAAACCGTGCAGCAACAATGGCAAGCTCGTGACGTGCATCGGGAACACGCAAAACCGGCACTTTTTTCGACTTCAGTTTAAAATCATGGTCGGTTAGAATTGCAACTGCGCCCCGTTTTGCTGCATCCTCCGCATAAACGCCGCCATCTCCCTTATTGCCTTTAAGTGCAACAAACAGAAATCCGGGTAATACTTTTCGTGAATCGGCTGTAACACCCTTGATTTCAACCGAAGAAAGGGATGAATCCCATGCTTTTCCCAAAAGTTGATCAAGTTTCATGCGTTATCCCCTTTCGGCCTAATCATTGAACGACGTCTCAGGCAATTTTTGGTTGCCGGAAGAAGCGAGAACAGGCGCATATTCTTCTTTGAAATCCGGTCTTACACCAAGGAAAGTTGCAGACCGGTGAATGATCTTTTCAACCATCGGGGCTGCGTTAAAACCGGCCGTTGCGCCAAACTTTCCTTCTTCCGCCTTTGGTTCATCAATAATTGTCAAAACAACATATTGCGGGTCGTCAATCGGGAAAGACGCAAGGAAGGCGTTAAACCGTTTGGTTTTTGAGTATTTGCCGTTTTCGACTTTTTCGGCAGTACCGGTTTTGCCACCAACACGATAACCTTCAACCTTGGCTCTGCGCCCCGAACCGATATCTCCATTCAATTTATAAAGATAACGCATGTCACGGCTCGTTTCCGGTGAAACAACCTGTTTGGAGTGTTCTTCCGCCTCTTCGGCTGTGCGTTTTAAAAATGTCGGTTCGATAAGCCTGCCGCCATTCATCAAGGCGCTTGCGCCGACCGCGGTTTGTAGAGGTGTTGTCATCATGCCATGGCCAAACGCAATGGTCATGGAATTGACAGTTTTCCAACGTCTCGGCTCGACCGGACGGGCAACTTCGGGAAGTTCTGTCGTCATACGGTCAAGAAGCCCCATTCTTTTTAAAAATTCGCGGTGCCCGTCAATGCCGATTGTCAGTGCTTCTTTTGCCGAACCGATATTGGAAGAAAAGATGAAAATTTCCCAAGCTGTTAACGGACGATATTTACCGTGGAAGTCACGGATGAAATGTCCACGTCCGGCAGCAAGCGGCTTTGACGCGTCAATAACGCTATTCAGCTGGAATTTTCCCGAGTCGAGAGCCATTGCGGTGGTAAAACTTTTAATTGTCGACCCCATTTCGAAAGTACCGGCTGTCATCCGGTTAAGGCGATCTTTTTTAAGTGCATCGACCGGATTGTTGGGATCGAAATCGGGCATGGAAGCCATGGCAAGCACCTCGCCAGTGTGGATATTGATAACCACTGCACCGGCGGCAATTGCCTGATATCTTTGCATGGCGTCTGCCAATACATCACGCATAATGGCCTGAACACGGATATCGATTGAAAGTTTTACCGGTTCAAGTGACGTTTCGTCGGCAAGTCCGGCTGCACGCAAATCGCTTAAACCCGCATTGTCGATATATTTTTCCATACCGGCCGTGCCCTGATTGTCGACATTGACCATACCGAGAATATGGGAAGCCGTTGGTCCACCCGGATAGAAGCGGCGCACTTCCGTGCGAAACCCGACACCGGGAATACCAAGAGCCATAATTTGCTCTTTCTGACTTGGCGTAAGCCCGCGCTGAATCCACGCAAAACCGGTTTTCTTTTTAAGCTTTTTATAGGTTTCCTGCCAATCAAGATTGGGCAGAACCGTTGAAATCAATTCGATTGTTTCATCAACGTCAATGATGCGGCGCGGTTCGGCAAAAAGTGAATAAGTTTTCAAATCGGTTGCAAGAAGCCGTCCGTTACGGTCAAGAATATCTGGACGGGCTGCCGATTGTTCGACCGCCGGCCCTGACGCCTCTTCTATCTCGCCACCTTTGATACCGAAATAGATAAGACGGGCAAAAATAACTGCATAAACACATAGGAAACAGCTCACCACCACCATCAGTCGGCGGCGGGTTCTACGTGAACGATATTCGGCCTTTTGCAACTCTTCATAACGATTGAGAGGTGCCTTCGGTTTACGCTTCAAAAACGGAATAAACTTCATGGCCGGACACTTCCTGTTGCGATATTATCGATATTCGCGTTGCCGTTGCGGGCAAGCAGCGAATTCTTTTCTTCAAGCTCGTCATCCTTAATGAGATTTTCGATCTGGTCTGGCAGCCGTTCCGGTATATCCTGCAACTTGATAATCTGGCGGGGTTCGGTTACCTGCAATCCGAGTTGATCCTGATAACGGGTGGCCAATACCTGCATACGTTCCGGCTCTATCATCATTGCCCATTCGGCATGCAGCAGGTTGATGGTGTTTTTTTCGGCAACAATTTGTCGTTCGATACGCTGGACTTCACCAATGCGTTTCAGTGCGTCGTACTTCACCTTGTAGGTGATACCGGCTGCACAAATCATAATAGCCACCAAGATCATATCAAATGTACGAAAAACTGTCATTTTCTATTACCATCATTTCGGGCATCAGTTCGGGCATTAAATCGGGCTAGTTCAGGAAGTCCGAATATTGATTTATCAAGAGGTGCAATGTCGGCATCTGTGCGGATGCCAAAACGGAAGCGCGCGGAGCGTGAACGGGGGTTGAATTCGAGCTCCGCTTCATTTGCGGTAATGCCACTTTTGACTTTAAGCGTAAATGTCGGCTTTTCTGTTTGTTGAACCGGCAGATAACGCGATTGTGCGTGAGCTTTTGACCGGAGAGCAAAAAACTTTTTGACCATGCGGTCTTCAAGTGAATGGAAGGTTACAACACCAAGCCGCCCGCCTGGCTTCAACACCGCTTCGCCAGCTTCAAGCGCTTTTGCCAATTCCTGAAGCTCGTCATTGACGTAAATGCGCAAGGCCTGAAAAATTCTTGTTGCCGGATGGATATGATCGCCGGATTTCCGCCCCACCAATGTCTCGACAGCATCTGCAAGATCAGACGTCCGCAAAAACGGCTTTTTCTCACGCCTTTCGACAATCATTCTGGCAATGCGTGCTGCATGGCGTTCTTCCCCGAGAATACCGAAAATACGTGTAAGGTCTTTCACCTTCATAGTGTTCACAACATCGGCTGCGCTAAAGCCCGATTCCGACATACGCATGTCAAGGGGGCCATCTTTCTGGAACGAGAAGCCGCGCGCTGCCTCGTCAATCTGCATGGACGAAACGCCGATATCAAGAATAACACCGTCAACTTTATCTTCTGTCACATGACCGAGATTGGAAAATTCTGTATGAACGAGTTTCAATCGCGGACGATACTCTTCAACCAGAGCTTCGCCATCACGGATAGCTTCAGGATCCCGATCAAGTGCAATGACATTGGCACCTTTATCAAGAAGTGCGCGCGAATAACCACCTGCACCAAAGGTACCGTCGATAATTGTTTTACCGGCACAAGCATCCATTCCCGCAAGAACAGGTTCAAGTAAAACAGGGATATGACGTTTAAAAACAGTATCCTTAACAGTTGGCATCGTTATCTTTTAACAGTACGTTTAAAAATCGATTGGCGCATTCCGACTTTTCAATTGGTCAAAATGCGTCAATCTTCTTTATCGCACAGTTATGCTTAACGAAGTGTTAGGATTGGGCTCATCAATCACGAAATTTCCGGTATCAAACCGAATGTCATGAAGAGCAATACAAAATTCAGTATCAAAACAACAATTGCCGAAAGAATGGCAACGATCTGGGTAACAATACCGTTGGAAAATTGCCCCATAATGGATTTGCGACCACTAAAGTAGAGAAGCGCAATCATGGGGACAGGTAGTGATATTGAAAGAATAACCTGACTGACAACCAGCGCTTCGGTCGAGTTGACGCCAAGCGCCACAACGATAAAGGCAGGAATCATTGTAACAAGACGGCGAACCCATATCGGTATGTAGAAGCCGACAAACCCTTGCATAACCATTTGTCCTGCCATCGTGCCGACAACCGAACTTGAAATACCCGAAACAATCAGCGAAACGAGGAAAACGCCTGCTGCACCGATACCGAGAAGCGGTGTCAATGTGTAATAGGCCTGATCGATTTCGGCAATGTCGTTATGCGCACCATGAAACGTACTTGCCGCCATAATAACCATGGCCATATTGACCATACCAGCAATAGCAAGAGCAACAATAACTTCGCGGTTGGAATAGCGCACAAGCTGGCGACGATCCTTGTCACTCTGGACTTTGGCACGTGCCTGCGTGAGGCCGGAGTGAAGGTAAAGCGCATGCGGCATAACCGTGGCACCAATAATGCCGACGGAAATAAGCAAAGCATTGGCATCAGGCATTTCCGGAGTAAAAAGATGCAACCCCGCAGCTTCCCAATCAACCGGCGCGATCACCATTTCAATAAGATAACAAAGACCAATAATCGAAACCAGAATACCGATCAGAATTTCCGTCGGGCGGAAACCGCGGCTATCAATCATCAGAAGCGCATAGGTAACAATCGCGGTGATAATCATACCGACGATGAGCGGCAAATTGAACAACAAGGCAAGGCCAATAGCACCGCCGAGAAATTCGGCAAGGTCGGTTGCCATTGCAGCGATTTCGCTGATAATCCACATTGCCACAACAACAGGTTTTGACAGATTGTCGCGGCAAAGTTCGGCAAGGTTGCGGCCGGTTACAATGCCGACTTTAGCCGACAGTGCCTGAAACAGCATAGCTATAAGATTGGCGAGCAGCACAACCCACAATAATGTATAGCCATAGCCCGATCCGGCCTGAATATTGGTCGCAAAATTACCGGGATCCATATAGGCGATTGAGGCGATAACGGCAGGCCCAACCATGAGAAGAAATGTACGTCCGCCCTTTCGCTTGCCGGCAAGCATTGCAGAAATGCCTTCCGACGTCCGTTCGGTGAGCGAGGACTTACGGGAGAATTTATCATCTTGAAGAGACATGCAACAAAACTTTCTAATTGCGAATGCTTTGCATTAGCTCTAAAGGCATTATTCCGTCAATCGGTTTTAGACAAAAATGTTGTGATTATTCATTCTATAACAAAATAATGAAAAATGTCAGTCGGTCTGTAAGCCGGGTTCTGTATGGCGAAATTTGATTAAAAATTCCGCGTGACAGCCATTCATCTAGTACGGATGTTACCACCCGTCTCGTGCAACCTACCCGAATGACAGGCCCGGAAATCGGCTGCAAGCAAAGCTCGCGTGTCACTCCTATTCGGTCTTGCTCCCGGTGGGGTTTACCTTGCCACATCCATTACTGGATGCGCGGTGGGCTCTTACCCCGCCTTTTCACCCTTACCTGTTTGAACAGGCGGTATATTTCTGTGGCACTTTCCCTGAGGTTGCCCTCGCCGGACGTTATCCGGCACCGTTATTCCGTGGAGCCCGGACTTTCCTCACCTTTCACCTTTCGGTATTGAGAAGGCGCGGCTGCCCGACCAACTGACGGGCTCTTTATAAAACAAAAACAATCGGCTGCAAACCAATAAAAGCTGCTTCATTGCCAAACTCTCCGCGAACTGCTCAAGACACAAAAGCCTACCCCGTTTTATGAAAAGCCCGCAAAAACAGAAATCCCCAAAAACCGAAAGCAATAAAATGGAATTCGGTTTTTTAAAATGCCATGACTTGCAAATGCCATAACGCAGGTTTCCCACGCGAAATAACGACTTATGACATGACAAAAGCTAACCGTTTCTTCCCTTGAACGTCCACTATATATTTTAAAATTTGGCCTGAATATTGGTTAAGCTGTTTTTCCAACTCCGCCAAGGAAGACCGGCTTAAAGAAATTAAAACCATTGATCGTTTTTCGGACAATTGCGCGACCAAGATAAAGCCCGGAGAGCCGTCACCGGACGAATCTCGCCCATATAAAAATCTTAGAAGTACAAAACTTTAAAAATTTTCCGTAAATGGCGCCTTTCTGGAACAATCAGGACAAATCTATTTTCTATGAAAAAAAGACCATCAATCTGAACAGCCAAGATCAGAAACAATTGGACAAGGAAAAGAGCAAAAAGCGCTGCATTTTTTAAAAAATATAGTCAGGCTGCCTACTTCCATTGAAGCATAGCCATTCAATTGTTCCGGCTATATTTTTAAGAACCTTACGCTTCAGGTGAGGCTTTTCAACGTGCCAAGCAGGCGATGAAGTGTGTCAATCGTCGAGACATCCGCAACACCGTCAACCTTTTGTGGTCTGAAATGGCGTTGAAAGGCTTTGGTCACCAGTTGCGTGCGTTCGTCGAAAGAACCGGTGATATCAATGCCATAACCGTAAAGCGCAAGCATTGATTGATAAGCTTCAACAGGTCTGCCACTTTCACCATTGGTCATGAAGCGTCCACCGGAAATTGCGGACGGACGCACAAAATGGCCAATACCGGCCTTAAAAAGGTTTTCCCATGGAAATTTTTCACCCGGGTCACTTTTGCGATGCGGTGCAATATCGGAATGGCCAAGCACATTCCGTTTTTCAATTGAATATTTTTTGATAATCGATTTGCAAAGTTTGATGACCGATTCAATCTGTTTTTCCGGATAATCGGGAAAGTTCAACAAAGGTCCACCATTGACAATCTCAATACCGATAGAATGGGAATTCACATCTGTGACACCGCGCCAGAAACTTTCACCGGCATGCCACGCGCGATAAGCCTCTTGAACCAGTTGCACAACTTTCCCGTCTTCTTCCACGACATAATGTGCTGAAACCTTTGCTTCCGGCGAACATAAAAGGCGTTCGGCACTTTCGGCATTTTCCATGCCCGTATAATGAAGAACAAGAAATTGCGGTTTGGCGCCATCTTTGCGCTCTTCAAAATTAGGCGAAGGGCGCACAGTTGCTCCCTGATAATCCGCTTTGAAAGTTTCTGCACTCATACTGTAACAAACTCCTCACGCACGATAGCCCATGCGTTATTAATAGCCGCCAGACGCTCATTGGCAATAGCCAGGAATTCCTTTGGTAAACCGCGTGCCATAACCCTGTCAGGATGGTGTTCGCGCACGAGATCATGGTAGTGTTTGCGTGCTTCTTCGAAGCTTATGCCTTTTTTGAGGCCCAAAACCAGCCACGGATCACTTTCACCGACAACAGCATGACGTGCGCTGATTACCCTGAACTGCTCACGAGAAAAGCCGAAAATATCGGAAACCTCTCGCAAAAAAAAGAGCTCGTCCTGATGGATTACACCGTCCGATTTGGCAATATAGAAAAGGCCTTCCAGAACATCTTCCAATAATTGTCCCTGACAGTCGGATTCCTGACAAAGCCGAAACAGGCGACGCGCATAAACATCAAAGCCGGCAATGTCCTGCTTGGCGAGATTATAAAGGCGTTCGACATTATGAAACTCGTGGTCGGGAACCGAAAAAATTTCATAAAATGCTTTGACCTCGGCATCGCTTACAACACCATCAGCTTTTGCCATTTTTGCCGATAAAGCAATCATGGCAACAGAAAATGCAACTTGTCTGCGTGTTTCAGGATCCCCTTCAAAGAAGGTACGTACACGTTCAACAATAGCATTCAATGCGTCGCCAGCAATGTTGCTGATAAGCTCGCCAATACGTGTCCATAATGAAGGCATTCCGTTTTCCTGAATTTGAAGTTAATAAGACTGTTCTGTTTGATCGGGCGCCTTAACAACTATTTGGCCAAGGCCGATAATTGATAGTGCGAAGCGATATGAATGAAGTCGACTGTTATTGTTCTTTATCCCCGTCAACCGTGGAAGGACGGTTCATTGCCTGACGGGCAACTTCACCCGCTTCACGTGCAAAATTTTCCGCCTGTTCTTCACTCTGACCACTTTTCAAGGCAGATGCTTTTGCGTCTTCCATCAATTTATTGATGACATCCTGTTTTTGTGCTTGCGTCATATCCGATGGTGTAAGCGGCACTTTTGGCAAACTTATGGCTGAACCTTCAGGAAGGCCCTTTTCCCCATTTATTTCACCGGAATCCTTGAAAAAATATGAATATCCCCACCACAAGCCGGCAATGACGAGGATGAGGAGAATAACAAGACCGATGATGCGGCGCCAACGAAGTTTCTTCATATTTTTTCCAAAAGTTTTTATTTATATGCCATTCTTTTACTATTTTTAGCAATGGTGAACAGTGATTTTAGAGCCCGATAGGTGTCGAATTGTTGTTTAAAGATAATTTAAAAAAAATGGCGCGCACATTACTGGCGTCAATTGCTTCGGCTCTGTTGCTTACAAGCTGCACTTCCTTGTCTTATGATCTTGGCGATATCGTGCCACCATCCGGCACAACACCCAAGGGACCAATCAACGCTCCCCGCTTTGATGATCGCAAGCCTCATGACTGGGCCGAGCTTACCCCATGGCATTACCCCATTCACGGAACCGATGTTTCGAAATATCAACAGGCAGTTGACTGGGCAGCAGTCAAACATAGCGGTATTTCTTTTGCTTTTATCAAAGCAACAGAAGGCGGCGACCGTGTAGACGACAATTTTCTCCACAATTGGGATGGGACAAAAGAAATCGGTATGCCGCGCGGCGCCTATCACTTCTTCTATTATTGTCGGCCCGCTTCCGAACAGGCCAAATGGTATATCAGAAATGTACCGAAGGACCCGACAGCCCTGCCGCCGGTTCTTGATATGGAGTGGAACGATTCTTCACCGACGTGTAAAATCCGGCCACCAGCAGAGACTGTTCGTAGTGAAATGAAGGTCTTCCTATCCATTGTTGAAAAATATTATGGCAAGAAACCCATCATCTATACGACGGTCGATTTCTTCGATCGGAACGGCCTGTCGCAAATCAAAGGTTATTCGTTCTGGCTCCGGTCAGTCGCCGGCCATCCGCAAGAAAAATATGGCACCCATCCGTGGACATTCTGGCAATATACCGGAACGGGGCGTGTTCCCGGTATCAAGGGTGATGCCGACATCAACGTCTTTTATGGCAGCCGCGACGAATGGCAAAAATATGTTTCCGGAAACATAATACCAATTAGATAATAGGCAAACATCGTGTTACTCAAGTGGGCAAATATCGCTTTGACTTGCGAGCGAATTACGCATGCCTCTTTATTTCTGATAAAAAATGGTACAAGACATTTTAAACGTCATAAAGTGCAGGAATGAGAATAAATGTTCAAGACAAGACAAGCAATTCTGGCAGCTTCGACATTCTTGTTTGCGACAGTTTTCTGCCCGCTTTCACAAGCTGAAGAACCTGAAGCGGCAACCCAGACTGATGATGTCGCAACCAAAGTAGCACGCGAGGCCTGCGGCACGCCAATCGAAACATTCAGAGAGAATGTGGCCGATGAAGCTCGCAAAGCAGGTGTAAGCGAACACGCGATCGATGAACTCAAAAAAGCAACGATTGATCAGAAGGTTATTGACCGTGACAACGGGCAGGCCATTTTCAATCTCACATTTGCAGAATTTTCAAAACGCGTCATCCCTGAAGCGCGTTTGAAAAAGGGTAAGGAAAATTTACAAAAATATTCCGACGTTTTTGCCAAGGCCGAGGAAAAATATGGGGTTCCTGGCCCCGTTATTGCAGCCTTTTGGGGGCTCGAAACCGATTATGGTGCGGTGCAAGGCAATTTCGATACTTTGAATGCCCTTTTCACCCTTTCCCATGATTGCAGACGGCCGGAACTCTTCCGCCCGCAATTGATTGCACTTTTAAAACTTTTCGATCAGGGAGTCGTCAATGCCAATACGACCGGCGCATGGGCTGGTGAAATCGGTCAAATGCAACTTTTGCCGAAGGACTATCTGGAACGGGGGGTTGACGGCGATGGCGATGGTAAAATCGACCTTAAAGGGTCTGTTGCCGATGCTGTCATGACGGCCGCCCATATGCTAAGCGATCTTGGATGGCGGCGCGGTGAACCGTGGCTTGAAGAGGTGCGCCTCACCCGTGACGATCTCCCCTGGCAAGAAGCAATCAGGCAAAATCGCAAACCCCATTCACAATGGACCAGTTGGGGCGTTACCGGCATTAACGGCCCGCTAGGGCCTGATAATGGAGATGCGTCACTTATGTTGCCAATGGGCCGAAAGGGGCCCGCATTTCTGGCCTATGACAATTTCGATATTTTTGTCGAATGGAACAAATCGATTGTCTATGCAACAACCGTTGCCTATTTCGCCTCGCGGCTCGCCGGTGCACCGGCTTTTGACATCGGCCATCCCGAACCTGGGTTGAACACCGAAGAAATGAAGCAATTGCAACAAAAGCTTGCAGACCGTGGTTATGATATGGGCAAAGTGGATGGCGTTTACGGTATATTGACACGCGACGCAGTGCGAACCGAACAGCTCCGCTTGGGACTTCCTGCCGATTCCTGGCCGACGAAAGAATTGCTCGACCGGCTTTAGAACTGCATTCCATGTGGTCAAAAAAAGAGTGTACTTAACTCATCGCAAGACGGGTATTTTTGCCCGTTTTTGTTATGACATTTGTTTTTTTGGGGATAGCATTTATACGATTGTCAGTTGAAGGCTTTATGTATTCATTTCCGGAACTATACGGTTCCCCCCTGCTCTTTTCATCTTACAAGCATCTTTGCCGCTAATTGTAATTTCCATGATTCTTCAATAGATGCATTTTGCGTTTTTCGCGTGCTGGACGATATTTTACGTTAAACGACTTTACCTTCTAGTGCCTTTAATGCTCCTTTTGTCAGCTTTGCAAAAAGTAAATTTTCGTCGTCGTCGCATAAAGGCTTGAACCCAATCACTTTTCCCATGGGGCATGATTCCAGCACTTTCACAGCGCTTGCAAAATCGGGTTTTGAATTCGCCGAAATCGATGCCAATAAACTGTCAAATGCCACGAAAAATGCGACACCGGAGGAAAGGAAAAAGCGTCAGCACTTATCCACTTATCGGGAACATTGGCTGCAATAATGACACCTGAAACGCCCTGAACCATTTTAAAGACAAATTCAAAGCTCCGAGAGGATCATTCAAAGAGCAAACAGAATAATTCCGGGTGCCGGGAGCATGAACTTTTTAGCTCAGAATACTTAAAATAAAACCCGACCGGAGCAAGCTCCAGTCGGGCCTCAACCAAGGGAAATCCGTTGCGGGGGGTCTCGGTCTCCCTGGTTGTTAACCAATTTGTTGCACTTTTATAACAGCGCAGGATTGATATGACTGATACAGCGTCCGATAGCAAGAAAGCAGCAAAAATTATCTCTTCATTTTAAGAATTTTTTACTCGTTTTATATCCATTATGATAAAATCATGTCTAAAATGTATTATAATGAAGCAATTTTGTTTAATATAACTCTTTTGATAGAAAATTATCCCATTTAAGCAACAAGGTTCCGGGTTAAACATTGCCATTCGGATGCAACAATCCGGAATGCGAATTTAAAAACCGTTTGAAAAACACTCTTGTGCCTGCAACAGCGAGAAAGCCGAAATACTAACCAAAGTGGTTCGCCGAAATCCGTCCATGCCAAGCAACAACGTGCCAATAAACCCGACACCAGCGGATGAAAACTTGAAAACTGCCGCTGTTATCATGAAATCAGGCAACCGTCATTTTACTGCACCGGCTTTCATTCAATCAAACAGGTGGGGACGGGCGTGCGTCCGCGCCCGACGTTACCGGTTTGCAATAAACGTTTAAACCATGCTTCACTACTTGGCGTTATTTGCCTTAAGCGCAGCTTCAGGCCGTATGCCGATGAGATAACATATAGCATAAACGAGATCGGCACGGTTGAGCGTGTAGAAGTGGAAATCTTCAACACCGTGTTCGACAAGATCAAGAACCTGTTCGGCAGCAACGGCGGCTGCAACAAGATCATGTGTTTTCTGGTCGTTCTCTAGCCCCTCGAAACGTTGTGCCAGCCAATCAGGAATATGCGTGCCATTGCGCGAACAAAAGTTTTTAACCTGCCAAAAATTATGGATTGGCAATATGCCGGGTAAAATCGGAATATAGATACCGGCTTTACGCACTCTTTCTATGTAATCTACATAAAAGTGGTTATCAAAAAAACATTGGGTAATGGCTTTGGTTGCGCCATTGTCGATTTTGCGTTTCAAAAGATCAATATCGGTTGCAAAATCGGGACTTTCGGGATGTTTTTCGGGATATGCCGAAACGGTGATTTCAAAATCCGGATTAATTGCTTTCAAGCCGGCAACGAGTTCAACCGCATTGGCATAACCTCCCGGAGTGGGATGATAGCGCCCGCCTGCTCCGTTGCTTGGATCACCACGAAGCGCAACAAAATGATGAATTCCCATGGAAGCAAATTGCCGTGCCACGCCGTCGACTTCTTCGCGTGTTGCATCAACACATGTCAAATGCGCAGCTGCATTAAGGTGTGTTTCTTTAATGATACGTTCAACAGTTCTGCCGGTCCTCTCCCTAGTCGAGCCGCCTGCCCCGTAAGTTACCGAAACAAATTCCGGCTTTAATGGTGCAAGACGTTTGACCGTTTGCCAAAGCATTTCTTCCATTTTCTCCGTTTTTGGCGGGAAAAATTCAAATGAAACCTTCAGCTTGTCGCCCAAGTCGGGGCGGCGGGAAAGTGATGGGGCAGACATTAAACGGTCTCCGTTAGAAATGTTGTTTTTCTGGCAATCAACAAACGTGGATCACGGGCAAGCCACAGCTTGAGTGTGAGCCCTTTTGTATTGCCATTTTGTTGGGGTTGAAAACTCAAAGTTTTTTCCAATGTCAAGCCGGCCTTATCAAGCCAGTATTCCATTTGGGAATCGGAAAATCCCATACGCACATGAGCATATTTTTCGCGTAAGTATTCAAGTTCATGCGGAGCATAGTCGACAATAATGAGCCGCGCCCCCGGTCGCATGACGCGCGCCGCTTCAAAGATTGCAACTTCAGGATCCGATAGGAAATGTAGAACCTGATAAATAGTAACGAGATTGAACGTTTCTTTCTCGACCGGCAAATTGGCCACATCTCCCAACCTGACCTGAGCGTTCGAAACGCCTGCCTTATCCAGATTGACGCGTGCAACAGCCAGCATATCGCGATTATTATCAATGCCGATCGCCCGTGTATAAAGGGGCGCAAAAAGTTTCAACAAAGATCCGGTACCTGTGCCGATATCGAGCATGGATTGGAACGGCGTTGTTCCGACAAGTTCTACCATGGTTTGTTCGACAGTGTTGTCGGGCACATGGAGCAATCTGAGTTTATCCCAGTCGTGCGCATTTTTGGAAAAATAGGCAGCCGCAGCGCGGCTTCGCTCTTTCTTGACTTCACCAAGCCGCATCAAATCCGCGTTAATAAGATTGTCTTCAACATCAATATGTTGAAGCACTATTTTCAGCATTTCCCGACGTAACGAACAAGAAGATAAAGAAAAATAGGCCCATGCACCTTCCTGATAACGCTCGATCAAACGGGCTTCCGTTAAAAGCCGTAAATGACGCGATACACGTGGCTGCGATTGACCCAGAATTTTTGTAATGTCGGAAACCGTCAGATCGCCCTTATCCAACAAAAACAGAATGCGCAAACGTGTTGTTTCAGCAACCGCCTTTAATACGTCTACCATTTCATTCAACGCCAATTGGCGAACCATGACTCTTCTCCGCTCTTATAGACATAAAGATATCTTTATATATTTCACAAATGTCAAGCAGAGAGATGACTTATGCCCACAAACACCGGAAAATTCCCCTTCAACATATATCTTTTTGCGTCGGGACATGTTTTCTCCGAAGCCGATTTTGCTTGATAAGCGGAATATCAACATGCGATGCAACCCGAGATAATCTTCGCGAAAAAAGAGTCTATACACCTATAAAAAGAAGTTATTCAGCACCGTTTTTTCAATTGTTTTTCTTACCCTGTTTCGGGAAGCGCTCACCGATGTGCTCATAGATACGAAAAAATCCGTTTTAGTACTGTTCGGGCTGTTGATTGGCCCAACATTGTTTTTCAAAAAAGCTTTATCTTAAAAGTAGGAATTGCTTTTCGGGAGTATTGAGAGCAGCAAATCTTCCCTTTGATCAATGGAAAATTGTAACCTGGTTAGCGGGTGCAACTGTTTTTATATTTTGACGTATAAGCTTATATAAACGCAAATGACAAAAATCTGTTTGACAAGAAAACAAGTTCAATTTTTTATTTGTCCATGACAACGAAGAGACAACGCGCTGTTGCAAAAGAATTGACGCTACTGATACCGCAAGCCCCCTATGCCGATAGCGAACCGATCAGGTCTGCATCGTTAAGCCCGCATATGAAGCATCTTCCCCCCTCTATTGCCGTTTGGTTGTCGATTGTTGCTTATATCCGACACACTTACACAAATTATGATGAATTGCGTGACGAGGGATATGATAAAGACTCGGCACGGTTTTTTGTCATTGACGATATTAACGAAAAACTGACAGAATGGCGGGCAACCCGTTTTGTCGACGTAGAAGACAAATTGTAACACACGCTTGAACGACTTCAGCGATATTAGCCAATCGCATAGAGAAAATATGCGATTACACGAAAATCGGCACCAATTCGGACTTTATTCTGTTCGCATCGTGATTTTTCAATCACCTCATCGAAGATAATAAATGCGGCTATCAAAGCTTAAAAATCCGGCCTCATGATTTCATAAGCAAAAATATAAGCCTGCGAACCGATGAGACATGTTTTAAAAAAACAATCGACGTAGGAAAAGAAAAAGGGCGGGAAAACCGCCCTTTCAAATGAACCACTTATGAGGAAAAATTAACGAACAATCACTTTTGAGCCGATCTGTACGCGCTCGAAAAGATCAACAACATCCTTGTTCAACATACGGATGCAGCCTGCTGACACATTTTTGCCGATGCTTGAAGGTTGTGTTGTGCCATGAATACGGAAATAAGTGTCGGTATTCCCCTGGAAGAGATAGAGCGCGCGGGCGCCAAGCGGGCTATGCAAGCCACCGGGAACACCATCGGCAAAACGCTTATATTGCTGGGGTTTACGCTGAACCATATCGGCAGTCGGAATCCAGCGCGGCCATTTACGCTTGAATTGAACCCTCGCTTCACCATGGAAGCCAAGACCGGAAGCACCGACACCGACGCCATAGCGAATAGCCTGACCGTCGCCCGTTATAAGGTAAAGATAGTGATTTTCCGGTTCGACAATAATGGTTCCGGGAATCTCGGTGGTCGGATAAGGAACAACCGTGCGCTCGTATTGTTCAGGAATCTTCACTGTAACCGGTGGAATTTTAAATGGCTCGTCAGGAGTTTGCTCATAACGGTCATAAACCGATTGGGTGCCAAGCAAAGTTGACGTGACAACCGGTTTTGCCGGTGCAACGTTTACATTGTCGTTCGGCACTACTGTTGGAGCAGGTGTCGTTGCACAGCCGACAAGCCCAAAGCCCAAAATGCCGAGAGCCGCTGCAAGCCCCGTTTTTTGTTGCCAGAAGTATTTCATTTGATGTCTAGAAACCTCGTTATTGCGATACGTTTGACCGCTGGTATTTTTCTCGTACAACGTGGTTAATAGAAGGTTAATTAAATGGAAAGTATTTTTAACTTCAAATGCGTTATTAAAAGCTTCTGGCGCGCATTCGGGATAATTTTTCTGTGCAGAAAGACAATTATGCAACAGTAACAGAATCTTTTTTTGCCTTTTCTATCCATATTCCCGTTAAAAATATAAATGCCCCAAGCAATAAATTCCGAATCAATTAGTAGTTGATAAAAAACAATCAACAACGCTTTCACATTATTTTCTCATTTGTTTTATGCGTTTTGTCTTTTTCAGTGCCGAGTAAGCGTCTTTGTTTGATAAAAGTATAATTTTATAAAAATGATTTATTAAATTTCAAGTGGATGCGCTTGGAATAATAGATCATTATTTAATTCTCATATTGTTTATTAAAGCAATTTGTTGAGACAATATATTTCAGCTATTGTCAACTATAGACTTAATTACAAAGGCTGACCGGTTTCCACCACTCTTTTGTGTTGCGATCTTCTTGTTTTAGGTTTTGACCTTTTTGACGGTAAACATTTCAATCTGACCGACGAATAATTTGCCCCACACTTTCAATAAAATATTATCACATTTAATTAGCCGAATAAATAATTCCCCTAAAATGGAAGCTTCATTCGCGGAATTAGGTCTGCTGAGCAACAAAAAAGAGCCATAAATGTTTATGGCTCTTCCATTTCCAAACTTCACTGACCTGGCGGGATCACTCCGGTTGAAGAACAATCGCGATTGTTTTTATTTCACCAGCACCAGAAACAGGCGCGGAAAACGCAAAAGCACTTTACCGTCATATTGTGTCGGATAAAGCTTTTTGATGCGTTCAAGATAAAGAGCAAGGTAGTCCTGCTTTTCCTCGTCGTTCAATGGAGCCAGAAACGGCCGCAAAGCTGCACCTTTCACCCAATCGACAATCGCTTCGTGATTTTCCATAATCGGGTTATAGATTGTCTGCCAAATATCAATATAGCGCACAAGCGGCTTCAAAGCATCGTAATACACAGAGACATTGGGGAGTTTTTCCCGTGCTACAGCACCGATACGATCATTCCAACGTTTGTCTTCGGCAACGTGAATCATTGCCCGATGAAGTGGCTCGAACAGGTTATCCGGCATTTGTACGGCCAGTGCTGCACCGCTTTTCATGGCAGAGACCAACCGTTTCATCTCATCAATATGATCTGGCAGCCATTGGAACACAGCGTTCGAGAATAATAGATCGACATCGCTGTCCGGAGACCATTTTTCAATATCCTGAACCGTAAATTCGATTTTTGGCAACCGCTTCTTCGCACTGGCGATCATCTCGGCAGAAGAGTCAAAGCCCGAAACCTTGGCTCTTGGCCAATGCTCGCACAGAACTTCGGTTGAAGTTCCCGGGCCGCAACCAAGATCGACAATGGTTTTTACCTCTTTCAGAGGAACAGCATTGGCAAGGTCATGTACCGGTCTTAAACGTTCATCCTCGAATTTCAAATAATCTTGTGCTGACCAATCTTGCATAAATTTTCTCCATTGTCTTATCGGGCAGTGAAACCAGTTTACCACTTTTTGCGGTCAAGACACCCATAAAGTCAAAAATTCCCCATATAGTCCGAATTTCTCTTCAAACGTAAAAAACGCTTCGCTTTACACCTCCACCGTTTGTGTTCTTCCGCATCATCTATCTGAAAAAGACCACATCGGGTTGCGCATGTTCTTTCACCGTTCGTCGGGATGGATAGATGTACTTCGAGTGCCTCAACCGCTTTTTTTCACGGCTGTTTTTTAAAACCTTTATCCTGCTTTTAATTGGCTGGTACAGCTTCAATTTTGACGAAACTTATTTCCATCTAACTCATCTCTCATAACCGAGTTTCCAGCCTTCTCTTCGTCGGTTTTAATCAAATAGATTTTTTCATTTTAAAGGAATGGATAAAGCCTGAACGACCGGAAAGCCTGCTGATTTATTTTAACCGGAAAAATTGTTGCCGATCTTTATCGGGATTATATCCGGTTTTTATTCTATGGTTTCGTCTCGCGGTTGAAAATCACACAGGTAAAAATGTTAGCAAAATGGCCGACACCGACATTGGCAGCAATCGATCAAACAGGGAAAAATGAAAAAAGCGGGGAAAACCCGCTTCTTCTCTCATAAAAATCGAAACCCGACGATAATGTTTCTTGAAAGCGTGACGAACCTCAGCGTGTCAAACGTTTGTAAGTGACCCGTTTCGGATTGACGGATTCCGGTCCAAGACGGCGTACTTTATCGGCCTCGTATTCTTCAAAATTGCCTTCAAACCATTCCACATGACTGTCACCCTCGAAAGCCAGCATATGTGTCGCCAAGCGATCAAGGAACATACGATCGTGGCTGATAACAACGGCACAGCCGGCAAAGTTTTCGAGAGCTTCCTCCAAAGCTGCCAGCGTTTCGGTATCAAGATCGTTGGTCGGCTCGTCGAGCAACAAAACATTGCCGCCCTCTTTCAAAAGTTTGGCAAGATGCACACGGTTTCTCTGACCGCCCGAAAGGTTGCCAACCTTTTGCTGCTGGTCACCACCCTTGAAGTTGAACGCACCGCAATAGGCGCGGCTATTCATTTCATATTTGCCTAGTTTGATAATATCGTTGCCACCGGAAATTTCTTCCCAGACTGTTTTATTCGGGTCGAGTGCATCACGACTTTGATCGACATAGCTCATTTTGACTGTGTCACCAATACGGATTGTCCCAGAATCCGGCCTCTCCTGCCCTGTCAACATTTTGAACAATGTTGTTTTACCGGCACCGTTAGGACCGATAACACCGACGATACCGCCTGCCGGTAATTTGAAAGACAGGTCGTCGATCAACATGTGATCGCCAAAACCTTTGCTTAAATGTTCAACTTCAATGACAACCTGTCCCAATCTTTCGCCAACCGGAATGATGATTTGCGCTTCACCGGGACGGCGGTCATTGGCAGCCTTGACCAATTCGTCATAAGCCTTGATACGCGCTTTCGATTTTGCCTGCCGAGCCTTCGGACTTGATGCAATCCATTCCTGTTCACGTGTCAAAGCCTTCTGGCGGGCAGCTTCTTCACGTCCTTCCTGTGCAAGACGTTTGGCTTTGGCTTCCAGATAGGCTGAATAATTGCCCTCGTAAGGTATGCCATGGCCACGATCAAGCTCCAGAATCCAGCCGGTTACGTGATCAAGGAAATAGCGATCGTGGGTGATGATGAGAACTGCACCCGGGTATTCACGCAAATGCTTTTCAAGCCATGCTGTGGTTTCGGCATCAAGATGGTTGGTCGGTTCGTCAAGCAATAACAGATCGGGCTGTTGCAACAATAATTTACATAAAGCAACGCGACGTTTTTCACCACCCGATAATTTGGAAACGTCGGCATCTGCGGGCGGGCAGCTGAGCGCATCCATTGCCATTTCCACCTGTGAATCGAGATCCCACAGGTTGCGGCTGTCGATAATATCCTGAAGTTTTGCACCTTCTTCGGCGGTTTCGTCAGAATAGTTCATCATCAATTCATTATAGCGGTCAAGAATTGCCTTTTTATCGGCAACGCCTTCCATCACATTTCCACGAACATCTTTTGTCGCATCGAGAACCGGCTCTTGTGGCAAATATCCGCAAGTAGCACCTTCGGCAAGCCAGGCTTCACCCGTGAATTCTTTGTCAATGCCGGCCATAATCCGCAAAATCGTCGACTTACCAGCGCCGTTTGGCCCCAGAATACCTATTTTTGCATCGGGATAGAAAGACAGATTGATATTGTCCAAAATTTTTTTATTGCCGTAGGATTTGCTAAGACCAGCCATATGATAGATAAATTGCCGCGCCATATATATTCTTCCATTCCTTGATAGAGGGGGGTTAAAATGCTTTTTTCGCATTTTCCCTTTACAAGCGTTTTATTGAAAACACTGTGTCAAAACCATGTTGTTTCTGTCTTTTAACCGAAAGAGTGGAGGTCGGCAATCTATAGTCAAGGCAAAAAGGTTCGAAATCGCTTATCCTCTTTTATCTTGGGCGGGTATAATACCCCTCTTCCCCCCGACCCGAATAAATCTGCTGTTATTGTTACCTTTTAAAACCAGGCGGATGTGGAACGCGTCTCCCTATTTTCTGTTTTTCAAAAGGGATTTAATGCGCTGCTATCCCCCTCTTTTAAATCGGGTGCTACAATGAAGCTTAGAAAGCTTCGAAACAAAACTTTGCATTATTCGCCCGGCAAGCCGGAATTTTTAAATAATGGCATTGTTTTTTCAAGTTCGACAAATAAGAATATAAAACACAAATTTGATGTTTCGATATCTCCAGCAAAGTGAATGAAAACACGTTGAAAAATGCTTAAGGTCCAGAACCAGCTAACGCTTGGAAAAAACCTGATGCCGCCGGTCGTTTTCGATCGCGATGGCAAGACAGGAAGCTCGGCCGAAAGCGACAATCTCCTTCTTGTGCCCGACAGTTTGTTTGAAATACCTTCAGCATTTTCTGAACAAGAAAAGAAACAGTACAGGATTGGTCGCAATATCTTTCTTGAAAAGGCAAGGCCACAAAACAATTTCATTGTTTACGCACCGTTTCCCTTGGGATTTTGGGCTATCCCCGCACTTGCTCAAGGCCGGTTTGCGAAACTTGTTCTTGATAGGCCGGAAGATTATAGCAACTGGCGATACTTTGCGACACGGCTTTGGTTAAAAAATGAAAAGCGGCGCATGGGGTCGGATGTATACAGTCCACGTCTGATGAGACAATTGCATAAAGTCCTTTCAGTTGCGGATTATTTTTCGCTTACAATCGGGGATTGGCTTTATCTTGCAGAAAAATCGAAACAATATTTGCCTCGATTGGCGAATATGGTTTTGTGGCTCGACGAGAAAACACCGCAGCAGGAAATCTCGACTTTTTTGGGTAGCGGACGGAAAAGTGCCTCTTGACATGACTATTCTTAACTTCATCAGCTGGATAAAATGTTTTTCAAGTTCATATGTCGTTTCAAACGGAACCCCGCTTTCGATCAGGAGACTTTGATGCGTTTTGCTAGCGTCTTTTTTGTATTTGTTCTTTTTCCACTAACTGCTTTTTCACAGGAAACCGACATTCCCTGCAAAGATGTTGCAGAGGTCGGCCGCTCGGTCATGATGGTTCGTCAAAGCGGTGTGCCGATAGAAAAGGCCATGGGGCTTGTTCTTAACGGTTTGAAAGAACAATCTCCCGAGCATCAGAAAATGCTTGAGCCGGTTTACAGAAAAATTGTTACCCTTGCCTATCAGGAACAACAATATTCAACGAATCGCGATCGTATTGACGCAACAGACAAATTCGTCAAAAGCATCTTCAACCGCTGCGCAAGGCGCCTGCCAAGAAGTTGAAATTGTAAAAAAAGTTTTAACCGGAATATCAGCTTTTGAGTGGAACGAGTTGAGGGCATCACCTTTCGAACTTATAGCCCGTTATCATCGAGCTATTCGAGACATCGTCTTACCAAAAAGACATGAGATAAAATTCTATTGTTGTTTCAAACTCTGATGCCAAAAACTGCCCTCTCCTTTTTTGAATTGGAGCACCTTACAAACTTCAACAGGAGGAATGATAAAATATCCTGATTTCACGCCGATTATGCAAATGGGTCGATGAGCCTGAACTATCCTTAATAATCCGGTATGTTTGAAAACAGCTCATCAACAACGAGGTTTCGTCACCGAGCGCTCATTTTCAGCAAGTGGCAATTTCCGATTTTGAAAAACAGACACTTGCCCGATAGACTTAAGCTGACCCGAACAGAATTGCATTATCACGACGATAAGTCAGTGCACTTTACTGAATAAGGAAACTCCACCCCTTGGTCTAAAGTGCACCCATTAGCAGCTCGACACCAGAATCATTCATCGTCTTAAGCATCAGGTCGAGAGAACCGTTAAGATCAATTCCGGCACAGGCGGCAAGAGCGACCGACACTTCAAAGCCGCAATTTTTAGCGTCAAGTGCCGAATAGGCTACACAAAAGTCGGTTGCCAAACCGCAGAATGTAAGCTTGTTCAAACTACGCTCTTTGAGGTAGCCACGTAACCCTGTCGGGGTTTTTCGATCATTTTCAAAAAATGCCGAATAGCTGTCTATTTCCGGATCCATTCCCTTGCGGATAATCATTTCAGCCTTATCAACGGGCAGCGAACCATGGAGAGCCGCGCCATTAGAACCTTGTACACAGTGATCCGGCCAAAGTGTTTGCGGACCATAATCAACGGTAATTGTATCATATGGAGAAAATCCCTGATGGTTGGAGGCAAAACTTTGATGATTTTGCGGATGCCAATCTTGAGTAAGAATGACATGGTCAAAGCGCATCATCAGTGCATAAACCGTCGGAAGAATGAGATCACCATCCGGAACTGCCAGCGCGCCGCCGGGTAGAAAATCGTTTTGCACATCCACAACAATCAGTGCCTCACCAGCCATTTTTTCTCCCCTTATTTCCCCTGGTCGACGGTTGCAGTCACATAAAAACAGTCATATCAAATACCAAGATTAATTTGCAAGGAAGACTTTAATGAAAATTACCATGATCGGTAGCGGATATGTCGGGCTGGTTTCTGGTGTGTGTTTTGCCGAATTCGGTTTTGATGTTACATGTGTTGATACTAATGCTGACATAATCGCGCGACTGAACAGAGGCGAAGTCACAATTTTCGAACCTGGCCTTGACGAAATGATGCTGAGAAACATCAAGGAACAACGCCTATCTTTCTCGACTGATCTCGAAAACAGTGTCAAAGAAGCCGATGTAATTTTTCTTGCTGTCGGCACGCCTTCACGCCGCGGCGATGGTGAAGCCGACCTGCACTTTATCGAGCAAGCTGCCGATCAGGTGGCGGGAGCCATGAAGGATGGCGCCGTTGTCGTTATCAAATCCACTGTTGTCGTTGGAACCAATTCCCGTATACGCAAGCGTATGGAAAAAATTCGTCCGGATATCCATTTTTCTATGGTTTCCAATCCCGAATTTTTGCGCGAAGGTTCGGCAATTGAAGACTTTATGCGTCCGGACAGAGTCGTTGTCGGTGTCGAGGACGAGCGCGGAAGAGACACAATGCGCAAACTTTATCGGCCGCTTTATTTGCGCGAAACCCCGCTTGTCATCACCTCGCTTGAAAATGCCGAGCTCATTAAATATGCAGCCAACGCTTTCCTTGCAATGAAAGTTACCTTTATTAATCAGGTTGCCGATTTATGCGAAAAAACCGGTGGCAATATTCAGGAAGTTGCCCAGGCTATCGGAATGGATAAACGCATCGGTTCCAAATTTTTGCATGCCGGACCGGGCTTCGGCGGCTCGTGTTTTCCGAAAGATACGCGCGCTTTTGCCGCAACCGGTCTTCATTACAACGCCCCCCAGCAATTGATCGAAACCGTTATTTCAATCAATGAAGAGCGCAAAGTAAAAATGGGCGAGCGTATCATAAAAGCGGCAAAAGAAAGAAATGCCGACACTGTTGCTGTGCTGGGCGTTACTTTCAAGCCCAATACCGACGATGTTCGCGAGTCCCCTGCTTTGACGATTATCAAGGTTTTACAGGAGGCGGGCTTGACCGTCCGCGCGCATGATCCCGAAGGTGAAGAGCAAGCCAAAAAGGTTCTCGACAATATTGTCTGGTGTTCTTCTCCTTATGAAGCGGCAAAAGGTGCTGCCGTCTTGACAATTATCACCGAATGGAACGCCTATCGCGCTCTTGATTTGAAAAAACTTGCAAAACTGATGCCAGGTGGAAAAATCATTGATCTTCGCAATATTTACAAAAAGGAAGAATTCGAGGATATAGACCTCGACTATATGTCAATCGGGCGTTGATTAAGGCAAAGATAACCAAAAGAACGGTGCGCACGCCCGTTTATTTGCTGGTATTGTCCAACGATAACGCGTTAATTGATATGCTGCCAAGCAAATTAAGGATGGTGTGATGGCAAATAATAAACCGGATTACGGCACGATTGCTGTTTGCTTCATCATTCTTTATTTTGCGTTCGAAGCACTGTTCGTTACTCTTTTATCGCAAGGTGCCGGTCTTGATGACGCGGAGCTTGCTTCCAATATCAGTTTCTGGAATTGGGGCTATGGCGGCTCCCAACCGCCACTTTATACATGGATTGCCTTCGGCGTCGAACAGCTCTTCGGGCTACATTTTTATTGCTTGCAAATTATCAAATTCGGCCTTCTTGCAACGACATTTCTTTCCGTCTATCTCGGTTTGCGCCTTCTTCATGTGCGTCCTGTCGTTGCCGGTGCATCCATGCTTGCAATGTTTTTGCTACCCCAGATTGGATGGGAATCGCAACGTGCACTTACCCATTCCATCATGGGAACAGCCGGTTCTGCCTATACATTTCTGGCATTCTGTTTTTTTGCGCGGAAGCCTTCCTGGGCACGGGCAATTCTTCTCGGACTTGCATGCGCAACTGCCATTTTAGGCAAATATAACGGTACGCTTTTTCTCGTTGCTCTTTTCGGCGGCACAGCGTTGACAGTCGAATTTCGCAGCACATTGAAAAACCGCTACTTCCCGGCGGCTATTCTGACAACCCTGATCGCGATAGCACCGGCTTTCATTTACATGTTCGCCCATCCGGCAAGTGTTGTTGCACGGGCAAACAAGCTTGCAATGGGTAAAACCGGCAATTTCTTTTCCGACCGGCTTGCGGGACTTGCCGATTTTTTTGTTGCCAGTCTGGGCTTTGTTTCTGTTGCCCTCATTATTGCGCTGATCCTTGCAGGCATCCACACCTTTTCCAATGCAAAAGTTTCACAATTGACCACGAGGCAAGAAAACAAGGCAGAGCATCTCCTTTATCATATTCTGCTTTTCGGAATTCTAGTCATTATCGGCCTTGTAATTGTTTTAGGTATTACCAATGTCAAAGACCGCTGGTTACAGCCATTGCTTTTTCTTGCACCGGCCTATTTTGCCCTCGTTCTTTCGCGGCTTTGCTATTCATTGAAATATGTGCGTGCTTTCGGCATAGCCGGTGCGATTGCGGCACTTGTTGTCCCCTTTGTGCTTTATCTCAATATAGCGACTGCCTATAACCGGTTTGACCCGCCCGAACAGCTATTTGATTATCCAAAACTTGACCGACAACTTCGTGCCGCAGGACCATTTTCAATGGTGTTTGCACGTCATCCGCAATTGCCCGGAAATTTGCGCTTGTTGGACCCGACATTGAAAACAATCCATATAGGTTCACCATTTGTGGCAGAACGGCTTGAAACCCCGCTTATGGTGCTCTGGTCAGGAAACGGTAAGCTGCCGGACGATTTACGCAATGTTCTTGAAAAAGCAGGCTTGCCAACCGAAGGGAAAACCGGACAAATAGAAATCGGCTTTGGTGGCGGAAGCGATGTCAAACGTATTGTTTCTTATCTTTACCTGCCTTGACGATGCTTTAAAAACGGCTTTCCGGATGAAAGAGTCCCTCTCCTCATGCAAATGCTCTATGCATAAAGCATTTAGCACAAGAACCGTTTTCATTTGTTAACGAACATGATCTCGTTTGCTCGTGCTGCAGGTGTAACCGGTATTATGTACCGGCCTGATTTTTTAGGAATTTGCCTGTTTGTGTTTCTTTTCCCGATAAATCAAACAGAGATTACGGATATAAACAATCAGCCCCAAGCCTTGACCGGCGATAAAGACAGGGTCTTTTTGCCGGATTGCATATATGAGCAGAAGCGTGCCGCCGCCAAGTGAAAAAAACCAGAAGGCAACCGGCATAACACTTTTTTTGGCTTTCTCGGAAGCAAGCCATTGCACAACAAAGCGCATCATAAAAAGTGCCTGAGCAATAAAGCCAAGCACAATCCAGCCATCCCATTGCGCAACAAAGACATCATGCAACCATTGGGTAAATTGTGAGAAAATACCGCTCATTTTTCGCCCTTTGCCTTTATTTCTGTCACCTTGGGAACCACTTTGCGCCGCCGACGCAACCACCAGACGCCATAGAGATCAAGAATGCCGCGCAGTCCGCGATCAAGAATGCCGTAATTGGAATGGCCATGGACACGCTGGCGATCAACCACATCAATATGCGTGGTTTTAAAACCTTCACGCAAAACCAGCGCTGGCAAATAACGGTGCCAACCGTCAAAAAAAGGCAATTGTCGAAAAAGCTCTGTACGGATTGCTTTGAGCCCGCACCCTGAATCACGAGTATTATCTTTCAAAATTGCCTGCCGCAATTTATTGGCAAGCTTGGAGGAAAGCTGTTTCAACTTAGTATCGGTGCGTTTCAAACGTTGGCCGGCCGCCAGCCCGTATTCCGGCCCTGCTGCAATAAGTGCATCGGCGAGCTTCGGCAAATAAACGGGATTGTTCTGCCCATCGCCATCGATCGTCAGAACAATATCACCGGAGGCTGCAAAGACACCCGAACGCACGGCAGCACTTTGCCCGGCCGAGCGGTCATGGCGTATATGGCGCAAAGGTTTACCTTCGCTCATACGTTCAAATAACACCTTGGGTGTGTCGTCGGTCGAACCGTCATCTACAACGAGAATCTCGTAATCGCGTTCTTTCATGGCATTATCGACTTCATCAAGCAGAAAGGCCAAATTTTCAGCTTCATTACGACAAGGAATGACGACAGATAGTTTCATTTAAATAACTTTGTTCTAATGCTACGCGAGATTGAATAGCATTGAAAACCGCAAGTGTCCATGAAACGCATCATCACCGGTTGCTGAAACTGTTAAAAAACCTATTTCCCCTGTTTTCCATTCGGGAATTTTATCCTTTCCGGTAAAATTACAGTTTTAAAGATTTTTGCGGGCAAACACCCTTTTCGCCAGCGGAAACGAAGTCTTAAGAGAATTTCCCATAAAACAGAGGCAGGCAAAGACATCATAGCGTGATTGGCACCAATATCCGTTATCCCGATCAACAACTGCAACAAAACAGCGTTTTTCTCGTGGGCTGTTATTTTTCTGCTGTTTATATAAAGTTTTCAAATTGCGACCTTTTACGTAGGGACTACACGTTTTTCAATACGGGTTTTGTCAAGTGCGTTTTCTTTCTCTTGAAGTATGAATTCAGTTTTATGAGCATCAAACAAATAAAAAATATTCAAAGAAGCAATTTTCGATTATTCAAATAGATCCCGAATTGTTCTTGTATATCGATCAATTTTATAGACACAATCCAAAACCTTTCTATATTCTTTTTAAAGTTCATTATAGAGAGGGATACCTAAAATGGCTCTAATATTTTTGATATTAGGTTTTATTGCATCAATTGTGCTTATATATTTCTTCTATTCACTCGTAAGCACCCAGTCACTCTCCGGTCAAAGCCAGTCGCGGCCAACATTATCGAACCTGTCATTTACATTGATACGGCAGAGATTTACCGGCCTGGGTTGGGTCGGCGTTGTGTTGGTGTTTCTCGCTCCACTTGCGACGGCAATCATTGTTTCGGCCAATCTAAAAGCAATTGCCGAAGCCACATTTTTTGACACGCCTATTCCCGATTTCACACTCCTTTACCTTTCCCTAGGCTTTTTGGGACTGATCGGTTTTGTTTTCATTATCATCGGACGTGAATTTTATAGTTTTGTGCCTGCAAATGGCGGTTTAGAAGCCGAAACCGATAGACCCGCACCTCATCCGGCGCCACATCATCCGGCGACCCATAAGCATGCACCCGACCATTCTGTCCATAAACCGGCTCACCCTCAGCCACCTTTGCCGCAAAATCCGGCTCCTCTACCGGAAGCAGAGCCCGTTCCGCGCCCTGAATTTGTGACCACAATGAAGGATGATGTACCTCCGTCAACCAAACTTTAAAGGCAAAAAACTTCGGAACGATATTGCATTTGCAAACCATCGCTTGGATTTTAAAATTGGAGTCGTTCAATATCCACCAACCAAAAAAGTCAAAACGGGGCAATCATAAAATTGTCCCGTTAAAGACTTCGGCAATACCAAAGAGCGTGCCAAGGAGTTTTAGAGTTGGTTACGTTCCGTTCTGTTGTTTTATATTTTTCACCTTCCCACGTTTTTTAAATTTATAGCGCTCTTTGTTGGCCTAAAAACTCGAAGACAGTCCGGAAAAACATAGGTAATGGATTAATATCGGGGGAAGAATATCCATTTGTCTGATCTCTCTTCACCCAATCATCACTTGCTTAAGTTTTACCTCTCACTTTTCAAGATCTATTGCACGTAAGCCTGTTTTAAACCACTTTATAATCTTCATTCTGCCCTCAGCGGTCGTAACTGTTCGAGAGTGTCAAAAACAACCAATTACAGTTATTGGTAATTACCGACGATATCAGAAATCGTTTTGCCTGCTTGTTCGTAAAGTTCAGGTGCAAAGCCACAATACCCCATAAGCAGGCCGTTTTCATGTGCATTCCGGAACAAAAGTAACGGCGCGCCTGTCAACGAGATTACGAATTGACGTAGCGGCAGCAAAGAGGCGCGCATCAGGCACTAATGACGACGAGGAAGATTATACCGCCCCGATTTGGGCAGGCGTTATTCCGGTTACAACAATTATCGGCAGCTTTCAGCCTGACGATCGCCTTAAAAGGTTTAACTTCTTCAAAATCATTGAATGTCTGGTAGCCCGGAAAAGGCGTGACGATGTTTTAAGCGAAACGCACCAACTTTATATGGATCACTTGAAACAGACGAAAGACAAATGAAGCTAATTAATCACCAACAACGGCATTACGAATGCGGGTAACGCCGTTGAACTTTTTTCTCTCGTCTAATCTTTCGGAATATTCAGATGCCAATCAGGATGATTGCGATTGAACCGGATAGAAGAATAAAGTGCGGACAAAATGAACACCATTCCGATAACGCCGGTAACGACTTCCGGTATGTGAATAATAGTCTGCAAATACATAATGAAAGCCAACACCAGAATGGCGTAAAAAGCCCCGTGTTCAAGGTAGCGGTATTGCGCAAGTGTCCCTTTATCAACAAGAAGCACTGTCATTGAACGGACATAGAAGGCACCAATCCCGAGACCGATTGCAATAACAAAAAGATTGGTGGAAAGCGCAAAGGCGCCAATCACACCATCAAAAGAAAAGCTTGCATCCAACACTTCCAGATAGATAAACGCGCCAACACCTCCCTTGTAGACATTTTCCATCGTGTGTTTTCTGGCATCCATCAACACGCCCAAGCCTTCGACAGCAATAAACGCAAGTAAGCCATAAATTGCCGAGACCAGAAATGTATGGTCGTCTTCCGGTTTTACGAGGCTGGAAAAAATGAGCACAAGAACAAGTGTAATGGCAATCTGGATACCGTGGATGGACGCATATTTCTTGGCGCGCCCTTCAAGAAATAAAATCCAATGCGTATCCTTTTCGGGATCAAAGAAATATTTAAGCCCAACCATAAAAAGAAAAGTACCACCGAATGCGGCTATACCGACATGTGCGTTTGTCATGATGTCGGCATAATGTTGTGGTTCCCAAATAGCAAGCTTTAGCGCTTCCCACGGACTTATCCATGCCGCACACGCCACCACAATGAGCGGAAAAACGACGCGCATCCCGAAAACCGCAATGACAATGCCCCAAGTAAGAAAGCGATGTTCCCAAACCGGGCTCATATCACGCAAAATGCGTGCATTGATAATGGAATTGTCAAATGACAGCGAAATTTCAAGAACACCAAGGACACAGCAAATGAACAGATATTCAAATATGCCACTTGTCGAACCTGTTTCGACATAGCCAAGCCACATACCGAGGCTCAGACCGACAACTGTAAAAATAAAAGCGCCGGTAAAATAGCGTAAAACGCTCATTATAATCCCTCTTGTCAGCAGCCTTTTAAAGGCTATTGGCGTTTACCGGTTCATGACTTAAGATCCACAAACAATGTGTATATGGAAACATAACAAACAAAACGCAAGGGGCTTTTTCCCTCAATATCGGTGAAGGTTAACAGCTTGTCTCAAACAACCTACGGTTATTTTCTGTCTTGTTTAAAAAATTTTAAAATATTGCACGCGACAGTACTTTTTAAATGAGCTGCCATCCTTCCCCCCGACTTTCATGAAACGGCTCTCGCCAGGTGGTATTTTTTAAAGATGAATTGTGAAAAAACAGTTTTACCAACAAATTAAATCGAAATTTGCTTCAATATATCATTGATATCGTATATAGTTATTCCATAGGGATATTAATTTAAATGTATTTATAATTGAATGTTAAAAAATTGATATGAAATTTTATATACATTCATATATATTTATTAATTATTTACATAAAAATATCTATGCAAACAAAAATTGAATATGATTAATTTTAAATAGTTTTTATAATAAATATATATCATATTATAATAATTGAATTTTTGATGAAATATTATATTGTCAATGAAACAAAAACATTCTGTCGTAAGTGTTGACACTTCCAACATGTTTCAAAACGGCTAAGCTATCTAAAATAAAAATTTACATATTTACGGAGGCGATATTATGTTTATCAATAAAACAAAAATTGCGGCTGCAATGATTATTCCCGGTATTTTATTTGCAAGCCCTGCAGCAAATGCAGCCAAGCTTGATATTCCGGGCGGTGCCTATGTTTTCGATGCAGCACACACAAATTTATTGTGGAGCGTCAAACATTTCGGCCTGTCCAATTATTATGGGCGCTTTGACAAAATTGAAGCAAAACTTGATCTTGATGCAAATGATGTTGAAAAATCGGTTTTGCATGTCACAATAGACCCGAAATCGGTCGATACAAACTATCCCAAGACTCCGAATGAATTTAATGATGAAATTGCCGGAGAGATGTTTTTCGATGCCGATAAATTCAACAGCATCACCTTCCAGTCGACTGCGATCGAGCTAACGAGCGAAAAAACCGGTAAAGTTACCGGAAATCTGACATTTCACGGTGTTACAAAACCGGTTGTGCTTGATGTGACCTTGAACGGCACGATTGCCTCGCACCCGATAACCAAAAAACCGGCACTCGGCTTTTCTGCAAAAACCGTAATCAAACGCAGTGACTTTGGTGTGAACGAGCTTGAAGGGCCGTTGAGTGACGACGTTAATCTGATTATCGAGGCCGAATTCAAGCCTGCGGAATAAAGGGCTTTCTTCTCTTGATAAAAAGATAAGACTTCCGGTAAATTTGATTGAAACCGGTTGACAGAGAATGGTTGGCTGCCAGCCGGTTCAAGTGAGTAAGATAATTCCTGCAAAGAGAATTGTCACTCAAAGAACAGTCGATTTCTTCACTCGTTATCAGCGAGCGTGAAAGAACCCGACAAACAAAAGCGTCGTTATTTTTAAAAAATTTATAGCTGATACAAAAAATAATACCTATCTAACATGAACGGGGAATGACAAGCGAATTTGAAGGAAAATAAAATGACAATCCGCTCGCGTGCAATTATCGAGACAGAAAATGCCAGTAAATATCTTCAACAACTTGCAAAACACTGGAGTCACAAATTTCCGGATATGACATCTTCTGAAAAGGAAGCCCATATTCCTTTTTCCGACGATGTCACGATTGACATGTTTGCTGAAAAATCCTCTCTTGTGGTGCAAATCATGTCGCCTAACGAGTTTGAAGCGATTAAAGCCGAGGGCATTTTCGATCAGCATATTTTGCGTTTTGCATTCAAGGAAAAGCTGGCAATCGACTGGCACCGCGAAACATTGCCATGATTGCCGAAGCCATATTATTGGATAAAGATAGATCTTCTTCAAAAGAGTGGGCTTTATAAGCCCGCTCTTTTTTGTTGGGAACGTGATGGAAAATCATTGCGCCGTAAGTTTTAAACTTCGGGCAGTTTGTTTTGCCCTTTGATCAAAACTCATGAACACTGATAAACATTACGAAGGCCATATGTTTAGCCTCACCCTTTTATAGGCAATGTGTGTGACGGGGCGTGAGACAAACAACAAATATCTCTGTGACAAGTTGAAGTGTCGCTCCCACCCCTAACGCGGTTTTCGAGGCTTAAAACCGGCCACAATCAGGAAACCGGTTTTTGCTTCTTCAAACATTATCTCCCGGAGAACCGCGGCATCAGTTTTTCCTGTCGCGACCGGAAAGGCGACGCTGCTCATAAGCTTTAACATTTGTGTAAGCCAATGAAAGAAGCGGATGGTTGATACCGAAGTGCTGGGCACGGTTTAACAGATCACCCAGTATGTGATCTCCTTCCGTCTGATGTCCGGCTTCAATATCGCGCAACATAGATGCAGTTGCCAAAGACTGTTTATCCTTGAAAAAAATGCCGATATCGTTGCTTGCACCCTCATGCAGAGGGAAACCGGCCGCCTTCGCTATTTCGCTATTTTTTTCCAGAAATTCTGTCATAGCTTCTTGTCCGCCCGGAGCACGGTTGATTTCTCCAACATTTGCACGCATCAGGCATGTCATTCCGGCGAGCGTAGCAAGGCGAACCCATTTATTCCACATGCGTTGCATTGCATTTTCAACAGCACGCACTTGCACTCCTTTTGCACCGTCAAAAAGATTTGCAAAAATAATTGCCCGTTCGTCCTTTCCCCCTTGTTGGCAGCCGAACAACCCGATTGCATCATCATTCAAATGCAAAACAATTCCGTCTAGCGTCAGTGTCGACTGGATGATAACCGAGCCCGCCAGCACATTTTTCCTGTCAAACTCTTTATTCAGTCGATCAATATGCGCAAGACCATTGAGTGCCGGAACGAGAACAGTGTCTTTGCCCATAGCCGGGCGTATTGAATTGATTGCACTATCAAGATCATAGGCTTTTGCTGTGAGAAAAACATAATCATAGGTTTCACCTTGAGAAACCCTGTTTACGAGTTCTTCATTGGTCAGCGTTTTGACCGGCGTTTTCAAATTTCCGGCCGGACTTTCAATACGCAATCCATGTTCGAGAAGTATTTTTTGCCGTCTTGGACGCACAAGAAAAGTTACATCTTTTCCCGCCTCTACCAAGCGACCGCCAAAATAGCCACCGATCCCGCCTGCACCCAATACCAGAACTTTTGTCATAATCCCATTTTCTCCCGTTTTTCCGGTTCTATGAATGCGACTTTAAAAGCCATAATCAAAAATCGCAAACAAAAACCCGGAGGTGAAACCTCCGGGTTTTCAAGAATCGCAGCAATGATGAAATTACATATTATTGTTTACTGGCGAACCATCACCAAAGTTATGCATTTCCTGATCACTCACACCATGCCGGGAAACAGGAGAGTTCAGATGACGCCCCGGATAGTAGGAGTCTTCAACCGAACCATCGCCACGATAGAAATAGGCCTTGTCTTTCCCTTTGAACTGTTCATTCGCAACATTTGCAGAATGACCTGGAACATATTGGTTAACCCGGCTACCATCACCAAAACCATTGGCAGCAAAAGCACTGCTGACACCTAACAGCAAAGCGGATGCGACAAGCATTAATCTTTTCATTTTAAACTCTCCTTTTTATTCCGGATAGCTCTCATCTGATCAGGCTATCCGGCTTTTATAGAGATCATCCGATTTTGACATCTGAACATCTCTTGGTTTTCACTTATGAAAAGCGGTAGCAGGATACCAATCACATATGCGTTTTATGTTCACGAACATGTGATCTCAGTACAATATCCGTTTCATGATGACGTTTATACAATGTGCAAAGGCCAACCATTTACGATTATTGCGACGGAAATAGTCGTGTATCCGGTTCTGCACGTATTTTCACCTGAATTGCCATACGAACTTTCCAATCAAAAGCCATAAGAGATAATGACGCTGTTTTGTTTATTTGAACCACCCGATATTTCTCTAACGAACCGGCTGACGGCAAGCCCCTCCTCTTCGGCAGAAAATTCGAGGATTTTTTTCGACACCGCATTAAACATGCGATTAGTTATTTGCTTAAAAATCCGGCTTCATGAAAAGACGATTTTACGACAGTTAAAAAGCATTAAAAAATAGCAAGCCTTTAAAACGATTATTCGCTGTCCCGAACGGCGATCAAGTGATCTCTTTTAAAGTTACTTCATTCTAAAATACATGCGTAATGCCTGAAACCTTTAAAACATAATTTATGCTAACCTCAATTGACGTTTACTTTTGTAAATTACGAAACATCAACTCATAACCGCCAAAATAAACCCTGTTTATTATTATTTTCTCTTTTCATCAGTTAATTTCGCGTGCATTATACAGGTTCTGGAAGATGCCCGATGTTCAGGGGGATACATGAATGGGTACACAGCAAATTGAACCGAACGAAGTTATAGAGTTCTGGTTGGATGCCGGACGAAACAAATGGTTCGGTCAAGACGACAGTTTTGGCAAAAATATTCACGAAAAATTTTTCCGGCTTTGGCAAACGGCACTTTCAGGCCGATTGAGAGAATGGCAAAAAACCGATGAAGGTCTTTTGGCTCTCGCCCTCATCTTCGACCAGTTTCCACGCAAAATGTTTCACAATGACCCCCGCGCTTTTTGTAGTGATCATGATGCGCTAAAAATTGCACGGCTTGCTGTCGAGAATGACGCTGACAAGCGTATAGAAAAAGACCTGCGAGGTTTTTTTTATATGCCTTTTGAACATTCCGAAAAGCTTTCCGATCAGGAACAAAGTATTAAATTGTTCAAGTCTCTTAATGATCAAGATTTACTGACTGAAGCGGAAATCCATCATAACATTATCAAGCGTTTCGGTCGCTTTCCACAACGCAATAAAATTGTTGGACGCAAAACAAAGCCGGATGAACAAGCGTTTCTCGATGACAATGATATTGATAGCTGATAGATGGCTTCACCACGCAAATCGAAAAATCGAGTAAACTGGAAATTTTCAATTTCGCTTAAAAAATTTACAAACCGTCATTATTAGAACAATGAGCACGTCTTTCGTCAAGATGACCGGGTCGGCAGTTCATTAAGAACAATATGATGGGAAAAAATGGTTTTCAAAAACCCGTTCCGCCTTCAGTATTTTGCCAAATCAAAACAGCTTCGTTGTTAGACCGTTTTTGTTTCAACTACATCATTGGTTCTGACACCGTAAACATCGCAAGCGTCAAAAGTACGGTCTTCAAACTTTTAAAAAACGGCCAGCGATGAATGAAGTTCTCACCTCATTCATCGCAACTCTTTTGAGCGAAAAAATATGCGGTGCGCAAAAGATCAGAAAGCCTTTGCCACCTCAAACCTGTCACCAAAAATTAAAAATCTGTGATCACAAATGGCGTAAAAACAAGGCTTGTCTCTGCTCATCAGGCTCGGTCGGCCTGTTTAACCGGTTTTCCTGATAAGGCCTTGATATCGGAGCTTTCGCCGCAGTGCTTAAACAAAGTTTTAAGAAACAGTTAATTTCTATGGTTAACAATAAGTTAATAAGAAAACCTGAATCATTTTATCAATTAAGAGTTTACTAAAAAAATATTTCCTTTCAATAAGTTAGAATAATATCTTAAAAATCCCCGCAAAGCGCCGTCAAAAGATACAAATCCCCCCTCCTGTTTTTCTGCATTCAAACCTGAATGAATACATAAGGAGAAAAACAGAAGAGAGAAAAGTTGGTAGAGAAAAATTATTCGGATCGCTTTAATGCAAAGCCTACTAAAGGACTTCAGCCGAGGCTGTGCCCGAGAAAGTAATTGTGTGAACGGATAACACTTTCTCATGTGGAAAAACGAGTTTTCTTGGCGGGTTGAATTGCTCGAGTACCAGTTCTTTATCTGTATGGTGAGAGAACATTTTTACAAATGCTTTCGGTGCCGCCGAATGATCATCTGCAATAACTTGTGCCACCACAAAATCACCTTTTTTCACGCGGCGTGTCGGGTCGCAATAGACGATCTCTCCATCTTGATACCGTGGCCACATGGTTTCGCCCGATACTTCCAAAGCATAAGCGTTAACCGCATGGTTGAGTTGGGGTGGGCATGCAACCTCGTATAATATATTTCCGTCAAGGTCGAACTCGCCATGTTCACCGGCAACAGTCTGTCCATAAACCGGCAAAATGCGGTTTTGTTCGAAATCTACAAGGTTGTCTTCAACATTGTTGAAACGGCTGTCGTTTACAGCCTCGAACGGCGCATCGACAACAAGCGGTTGGTAATGTGTTTTCATAGCATTTTCTTTCGACTGGCTGAATTTTTGTTGTTCATTCGGCTTCCTGTCACTCTTCGGACTATCGGCATTGTCGCCATTTTTTCGGCGGTTCTTGGGGCAAGATTTAGCCGTTTTTTCATTCCGCTTTTTTGAAGCCTTCAGCTTTCCGGTAGATTCCGCATTTTCAGCCGCCAATTCCATAATATTGGCCGCCAATTGGCCGGTTACTATTTCCGGTGGAATACGCACGGTCACGCTTTCATTGTAAGCTTCCTTGCGATTGGCAAGTAACCTTGTGCGCGCGTCCGGCATGGACAAGGCCCAGACTTCATCCGAACGAATAGCTGGCTTGCCGAGGCCGATGAGAATGCGAGCCATTTTTTCTGTAAGTGCGATGGAAAAGTAATCAATTGTATCTTCTTCTTCATCTTCATACTCCTCAAGCTCTTCGGCACTTTGTAGCCCGAGGCTTTTTGCCAATTCTTCCAATGACAAACCGGCGCGCTCACGTAGCTCACGCAATTGCGTGGGCGCAGAAAATAGATCACGTCCCATAAAAACGCCCATTGTTTCCCTTTCTCGGTTGTATTTCGCGCTAACTTGTTTCGCCACATAGGATATTTGTGGAGTGGCAATCGTCGATTGCAGGTTTGCTATCTAAACGGGAAGCGGCAAAATATGTTCCAAACGAGATTATCGTTGGCAACAGCTAAGCTTTTCGAGGCCGAACAGGAAAAGTCAAAACGGCATAACTTTAAAAACAGAATTTTAAAAAACTTTTGTAAAAAATTTCCTAAAAAACCGTTTATAAAGACGGCGGAAAAACACATTTCAACGTCGCTTCTTTGCCGAAAAATTTTAACTACGAGAAGAACAGCCTTCTCTACCCTGTTCAAAGCGAAAGAAAATATAGAAAAATTATAAAAGAAGCGCCGAAAACCGCTTTCCGGTACACCGGCCTTTTAACAGAAAAATTCAAAATCATCATGAAAAAGCGCGATGATGGCACAAGTTGTCCAGTCACAACTATTCCAATGACAACAGTAAAGATAGCGGTGGGAAAATGGGGGAAAGAAAAAAGAGCAACTTCGTGCGCGGCGCATTGTTAAAACCTGCTGCTATCAGACAATGCCGCCTAGAATAAACAAAAAGGCTCCATTATCAGGAGCCTTTTGGATAATTAAAATTAGCGGATAACACCACAGGCGAAACGGGCGCCGCCACCACCCATTGGTTCCGGCTGATCGGCATAATTGTCGTGACCGACATGGATCATCAATGAATGCCCACGCACATCCGAAAGTTTTTTCAACTTTGGTGCGAGAACCGGCAATTTGGCATCGCCTTTTTCGTCAACATAAAGTGGCGGCAAATCACCAAGATGCCCGCTGTCATCCCAAGGTGCGGAGTGATGTTCGGTCTTTTGGGGATCCAGATGCCCGCCGGCTAAACCGGCAACAACAACTTTGCCGTCTTTCTCGCCCAGTCCACAATCCGGATTGGTGTGAACGTGGAAACCGTAAAGCCCCGGCTTCAATTCTTTAAGATCAGGAGTAAACACCAGACCATAGCGATTTTCGGTAATTGTGACTTGCCCTATTTGATGACCAAGCCCGTTTTCTGTGGCTCTGTAAATCTCGACCGATAAAGATTGCGGTTCTTGGGGGGAAGCCTTTTCGCTACTTGCAGCAAAAGCAGCCGTCGATAGCGCGAAAGCTGTCAGTGGCAATGACAGAGCCAAGACAGACATACATCTTTTCATTGAAAAATTTCCTTACACGACTAAAACACCCGAAGGCAGAGAAAAAAATGTAAAATATCTTCAACGCCGCAAAGGGTTCGCGCACTAACACCCCCAGCGCAAGCTTACACAACGTTTTAGCTATATTACTTTCCATCATCATACGAATTATACGTCTAGCGAACAACGTAATCTGACATCTGTTTTATAACGCTTAACGCTATTCATTTCAAATGGCATACAGTCACAACTGCGATATTTTCAACAAAAGTTTTGGATTTCATATTAAAACATGAGCCTGAAAACGTAGTCGATCAGGCAATTTTTTTGTCAAAAACTTTCGAAACCTACTATTTTATTCCGGTATTGTTAGCTTTCTACGTTACATTTTAACTGTCGTATTTTTATAAAACTTTATTTATTTCAAACAGTTAGTTAATTCGCTTGAATCATTTTCATAAATCTTGCCTCTTAGATGGATAACAAAGGAGAATTCCCATTAATCCGCTTTTCCTTTGTGTGAGGCTCAAGACATTTTTTGCGAACCGGAAAATTTGTTTCCAAGAATTTTGCCGATTGTTAAATCGCCTGAAACTCTCTGAAGAAAGATGATGTTTCGCGTTTGTGTTGTACCTTCATGATTTTACGACGAACCTACTCTTAAAACCGAAAGACCGGATGCAGCACTTAATCTTCTCATTTAATCCGGCGCCCCCTACCCCATTTTTCAAAAATTTCCCCCTACCCCGACCGACTGATTTTCATTCAACCGACTGCTAAATAAAAACGGGGAATGCGCGTGAAAGCGATTTGTTTAAAAGCTTATTTGATAAAGATAAAGTTTTTGGCGACGGGATGAAAATAACCGGATTGAAAGCCCGCATACCTCTCCGGCAGGACAGCGGTTTTTTTCAACGCCGGCTTTTATTTCAGAAAAAAGCTTTTCGGTTGTTGATCTGAAAGCCATTCATTTGTCATTAAATGCGGCGATGAGTATCTGCATCAAAAAGCCGATTATAATTGTGCCGCGAGAAGAGATTGATGGAGCGCATTTTTCTTGCCCGGAATTGCGGCAATCAGATCTCTCGTATAGGGGTCGCGGGGGCGCACAAATATCTCTTCCACATCACCACCTTCAATCTCGCGGCCATGTTGTAGCACTGTCACGCTGTCGGATATCTGGCGAACAACCGACAAATCGTGACTGACAAAAACATAAGTCAATGTATGTTCCCGCTGCAACCGGTCGAGAAGCGACAATATTTGTGCTTGCACGGTGACATCCAATGCAGACACTGCTTCATCAAGAACGACAATATCGGGATTAAGAACCAACGCACGGGCAATGGACACACGTTGGCGTTGCCCGCCGGAAAGCCCCCTTGGTAGTCTGTCAAATACGCTTTTTGGCAATTCCACCTGATCAAGAAGCTCCATAACGCGGGCGCGCCTCTTCGACTTATCCTCATGGGGATAGTTCAGCAAAGGTTCTTCGATAATTTTGCCAATCGTGTAATGGGGGTCAAGCGAGCCGAACGGGTTTTGCGAGACAAGCTGGATACGGCGGCGGAAATGGCGCAGTTCCTCACCTTTGAGATGAACCATATCGCTTCCGTCAATTGTAATCGTCCCGCTTGCCGGTTTGATAAAGCCACAAAGCGCGCGAATTGTGCTGGTTTTTCCCGAACCGGATTCGCCAACAATTGCGTGTGTCGTGCCGCGTTTTACGCTGAAAGATAAATTTTCCACTGCGCGGAATGATTGTTTACCCGGATATTCGATTACAAGGTTTTTAACTTCGACGATGGTTTTGTCATTGTTTGTTTTTTTAGAATGTGCCGGAACAAGCGTCAAAGATGGGTCATTGGCGACCAGCTTTTTTGTGTAATCGGCTTTCGGCGATGACAGGACAATCTGGCTTTCACCTGCTTCTTCAACACGGCCACTTTTCATAACAACAATTTTATCAGCCCGGTCGGATGCCACGCCAAGATCGTGCGTGACGATGAGAAGCGATGCACCGGAATTGACACGGATATCATCGATAAGGTCGAGAATACGTTTCTGCACTGTGACATCAAGTGCCGAAGTGGGTTCATCAGCAATAATGAGTTGGGGTTTTAGTGCAATTGCTATAGCAATTAAAACACGTTGCCGCATTCCACCAGACAATTCATGCGGATATTGTTCTGCACGCCGTTCCGGTTCATCAAGCCCGACTTCGCTTAAAAGTTCAACCACGCGCGACTTTATAAGATAAGACGGGCAAGCTTTATGAATGCGAAATATTTCGCCGATCTGCTTGCCTATCTTCATCAACGGGTCGAGCGAAGAAGACGGATCCTGCGGAATAAGGCTCATAACTTTCCCGCGTAAAGCTTGAAGACGGGATTTTGAAAAGCATCCGAGATCCTCGCCGTTCAGAGAAATTTTGCCATTTTCAATGCGTGCATTTTCTTGCAAGAGTCCGAGTATTGCTTGCGCCGTTGTGGTTTTTCCGGAACCGGATTCGCCAACGAGTGCCAAGGCCGCGCCACTTTCGAGGCTGAACGAAACATTGTGCGTTACCTCGTTCCAACGCCCGTTATCAAAATAGGAAACAGAAAGATTTTGAACATCAAGAAGCGACATTTTCACCACCTGCCCTTCGCGCCGAACAAGCGGCTGATGCGATTGAAACTCAGGACCACGGCAATTGTGATCAGTCCCGGAATTGTCGTTAACCACCAACCAGTTGCAATATAATTGCGCCCTTCGGCGATAATGAGCCCCCATTCGGGTGTTGGCGGCTGGACACCAAACCCGAGAAACCCCAGCGTGGCAATTTGCAACAAAGCATGACCGAATTGCAATGCTGCATAGCTCATAACCGTATAAAGTGCATTGGGCAGGATATGACGCCGTATAACAGCAAAAAATGTCGCACCTGAACCATAGGCTGCCTCTATATAATCAAGACTTTTGATACGTGCCACTTCTGCCCGCATAAGCCTTGAAAAACCTGCAACAGAGGTAACGCCGACAGCTACTGCAACCTGTAAACTCCCGAACCCCATTAGAGTTATTACGCTTAATGACAAAAGGAGTGAGGGAATGGATAAAAGTACGTCGACAATGCGCATGATAATTGTGTCGATAAGGCCGCCGATACTTCCCGAAACCAGTCCCAGAAAACCGCCCAAAACGAAGCCGAAGACAACCGCAGCCAAAGCCCCGCTCAATGAATGGACGGCACCGTAAACAACACGCGCGTAAAGATCGCGCCCCAATTCATCCGTGCCAAAGATATGGGCAAAATCAGGCGCACTCAAATGCTCGCCCACTTCGTCAACCGGACTATAAGAGGTAAATAGAGACGGCATAATGACGAACAGAAATGCGACAACGAGAACGGCAATAGCAATGAAAAGACCGGGGTCTTTCCGTTTGATCGTCCAAAATTTTTTGTTTTGAGAATAATTTAGAATGTCAACCAAGTTACTTTTACTCATTTATCGCCTCCAGCTTTTTTGTTTAAGCCGCGGGTCAATCAACGGAAAAAACAGGTCGATGACGAGATTGATAAATACAAAAGCAGCCGACGAGACCACGACAACGGCTTGAAGCACGCTGACATCCTGAGAGCGGACGGCCTGTTCGGTTATTTTGCCGATGCCGTTCAAACCGAAGACCGTTTCAGTTACCACTGCACCACTTATCAATTCGCCAAAAAGCAGTCCCGCAATTGTCAAAACCGGCAGCGCACAATTGCGCAAACAATGGCAAACAAGAATACGAAGACGGGAAACCCCTTTCGATTTCAATACCATTATGAACGGGCTTAATTCGATTTCATCAAGAGAACGCATCAAAATTTGTGTAATTGGAGCAGAAATCGGAATGGCTAAAGCAGCAACCGGCAAAATCATTGCTTCTATGGGACCGGGAACAATGACCGAAATCCACCCCAGATAGAAAGAGAATATTTGAACAAACACGATACCGAGCCAGAAGAGAGGGATTGCGAGAAAAAGACCGGGCAAGTTGAAAAATACGTTGCGCAGCCACTGGAATGGAGAAAAACTGAACAAGAGAGCAATGAGAAAAGCCAGTATCAACGCGGCTAGAAATCCCGAACCGGCAAGTTTCAAAGTCGCTGGCAAATTTGTTACAATGAGATCGGAAACCGGAACGCCAGCCTGCACCGAATAGCCGAAATCTCCGTGTAAAAAATTACCTATCGTTTTGAAATATTGAATAATTTTAGGTTCATCAATGCCGTAATTGGTGCGCAAATTAGCAATTTCACTGGCGTTCAACCCGTATTCCGGATTGAGGAACTTGATTAAAATTGCGTCACCGGGAAGAATTTGCAACAAAATGAAAGTCGCAGTAAAAGCCGCCCAGAGCACTATAATGGCTTGTAAAAGACGATAGAAACCGATTTTTAGCATTATAAACCTTCTTGGTTTTCTGGTCTCGTCCTCTCATCCGGTCTTGGATTTTTCGACGAGAGACGCGTTAAAACGGAAGCCGGATAAAACGCACTGAACCTTTAAATGAGAACCGATAGATAGCTTCAAACACATTGCCTGCACTTTTGTTTTTGGGATGGCCGACTTTAAAACCACCTTTTTCAACAAGCCGCTTTTAAATTTGCCACCCGCTTCAAAACAGTTTTTATGGGTTTTTCAAAGCGGGGGCTTGAGGCGTGGGTAATGTTATTTTTCTATCCAGCTATTATAAAAACTCGGGCGACCAACAGATTCAAAGCCGACCCCTTTGACTTTAACCGAGCCGCCATAGACCTGTGGTTCTTCAAAAATCGGAATGGCATAGGCCTGATCGAGAATATAATCGGTTGCAGCAATTACATCCTCATTGCGTTTGACAGGATCGGTTTCTGCCGAAATATCTTCCAGCTGTTTGTTCAGATTGTTATCAACAAAGCTAACCACTTTGTCACTCAAACCACCTTTTTGTAAGAGCGCGTCGCGATTTTTAGGATAAAACAGGCTTTTTAAAACATCAGGGTCGGCCCGCCCGACCATATGCGGCATAACCGGTGTTTTTTGCGGATCAAGATTGTCAATCACCGCATTGGTGCCGTCATAAGCTTTGACGTTCAAAATAACGCCGACTCGCTTCCACTGTTGGGCAATCAGTTGCAACATAGCTTTGCTTTGTGGCTGCTGGACGGCTTCATAAGCTGCAAGAACAAGCTTCTTCCCGTTTCTTTCACGAATTCCATCCGGCCCTTTTTTGAAACCGGCTTCATCAAGAAGCGCCTCGGCTTTTGCCTGATCGAATTGAAGTTTTGCACTTTGATCTGAATAACCGAACGCATTATGTGCCATAATAGATGTGGCCAACGGATAATTTGAAGAATAAAGCGTTTTGAGAATTTCCGGCCTGTTGGTGGCGAACCGCAGTGCCTGTCTTACTTTCAAATCGGCTACAAGTTCATTATCGGGGCGAAACATAATTGAATTGTTGATGCCGCGCGTGCCAACCGAATAGACAATATTTCCCGACTTTTTCACACGCTCTTCGTCATAGGCTTGCAACTGCCTGATAAAATTGGCTTGTCCGGCAATCAAAGCGCCAATGCGCACGCTGTCTTCCGGAACAGTCAAATATTTCAACTCGTCAAGATAAGCGCGTCCCTGATGGGGCGATTTTTCCGGTGCCCAGTTATAATCCTTGCGAACCTTCAGGATGATCTCTTTGCCTAGCGTTTCACTTTCGACATAAAATGGTCCTGTGCCGATGATTTTCGTTGCATTTCCCATCGCATCAAAGGAAAGTGCCAATGTTTTTGGTGAAACAATTCCTGAATTGATCGTCGAGGTTGCCTGCAAAAATCCCGGTGATGGGCGTTTGAAATAAAAACGCACAGTCAAAGGATCAACAACTTCACTATGGTCATAATTGTTCACCACTTCCGAAACCGGTTGGTGCAAATCTTTATTGCCAAGGCCATAAGCATCGAAGTTTTTGGCAACAATTGCTGCATCAAGCGGGGTACCATCAGAAAAGGTTACACCTTGCCGCAATTTAAATTCATAAACGGTTTTGTCTTCATTAAACGACCATGACGTGGCAAGCCATGGTTCGATTTCAAGCGTTTGTGGATTTTGATAAGTCAGACGGTCGGTAATCTGATTGAGAATGCCGCCATTTGTATAGGTACCGGCAAGAGGCGAATAAAGATTGGTATGCACCTGCTTGTCCAGATAAATCAATGTTCCACCTTCTACCGGTTCTTCTGCCCTAAGCGCCGACATGCCGACGGAAAGGACAGAAACAACAGATGAAGCAATAAGCAATTTTTTTATCAAATTTTTCATTTTGGTGCAGTCCTTCGGTTTGTTGCGCCCTTTTTAAATTTTCACTCTCTCTTTTTCTTTCAACTCCGCCCAAGTGACCTTACATCTTGTTGTTCAAGATAATTTCACACTTATCTCTCACAATACACCTGAACCGTTTGAACATTTATTGGCTCACAAGAATAAAGCCACGGTTGAATTTTTGAACGGATGCCACTTTTGAACTTTTCAAAAAGTTAAAAAATTATTCTTTATCCATTTGAATGATTGGAAATTAATACTCGTGGAATTTGTTCTTAATGAAAAATTGAAAAACATATTTCTTAAGCTCTTTGCATTAAAACTTCCGCCGGTTTGTTTGCGACAAAACGGAAGGATGCGTTCAGTATTGTTTGATCGAATCTTCGCGGACAGGATTGAGCGTTAACGATAAAAAGAAGCGGATAATCTTGATAAAGTGCATATTATAATGACAACACACGCTGCGCTATGACGAGCGCCAATGCTCCCTTTCAAACACTTGAATACCTGTCACGTTAATCGATGTTGGAACCAGATTTTCAGATTTGATTCCAGAATTGTTTTCTGAGAGCCGAGGACGCATGCCTTTCAAGAATTTTGCTACTTTGTCGCACTGGAGTTAGGGAAGAAGCTCGACATTTTCCGGATATAGATTTTTAAAAAACCGGCAACGCTAAGGAAATTTTATCCAAAAACTCGGGCAATTCGGCATTAAATTGGCTCGTTTGCATTGAATTTTCCGTGATAGTTTCGAAAAAAACGGAAAATCAGGATGAAATAATGCCTCACTCACAAAAATCGTCAAAAGCTGTAAAACCGGATGACATCTCAACGCCGGCCGATGGATCATCATCTGCAGCCAATCATCATCCGGTTAAAGGGATAGACCACGTTTTCATATTGGCAAAAAATCTTGAAAAAAGCGCTGATTGCTTTCGCCGGCTGGGTTTTACCCTTTCACCTCGCGGGCTTCATAGCAAAGAACAAGGCACAGCCAATTATACGGTTGTATTTCCCGACGATTACTTTGAACTTTTAGGCATTGTAGAAGAAACGCCAGCCAATCGCGACAAAAAACATAACCTCGAAACATATGGCGAAGGCCTTTATGCTATTGCTGGACGTATCGGCAGCGCACTTGCAACGAAAGAAAGCCTTGCCGAATTAGGTTTTGACATAACCGAGGTGCAAAATTTTTCCAGACCGGTAGAGTTACCTGATGGGAAAACAGGTATTGCTGCGTTTTCCACAGTCGCTTTTAATAAAAGCGAAGTGCCGAATGGACAGGTATTCATGTGTGAACACAAAAGCCGCGATATGGTTTGGCAGCCCGAATTAATGATACACAAAAACGGCGCCATCGGCCTTAAGGCTATAACTTTATTGTCATCTTCACCGGAAGAGGCCGGAGAACGTTATGCACGTCTTTTCAAAGACGGAAAGGTCAAACAGGAAGATGATAGTGTCGTTGTTACAACCGGAAAAAATTCGGCCGACATCCGCATACTGTCAGAGGAAAGTTATCAACACCATTTCCCGTTCTTTGTTATCGAAAAAATCGCTCGCAATGCTTATGCCGGTCTTGCTATTTACGTAAACGATCTTGGTAAGACAAAGCGTGCACTTGAATTAAATGCAATTCCATTCAACGAGATAAACAAAAAACACATTGTCATCGCTCCCGAATACGCAACCCGTACGGTGCTGGAATTTTTTGAAAAAGTACAATGAAATTAAATCCTGCTGATAGGCATTTCAAAATTTATCGGAGTTTACGAGCTGCAAAACTGCAGCTCTTTTCCACAAGCTTATGAAGCACGTGGCCGAATAAAACATATGCTATGATAGTGGCCGCCTATTTTGTGATAAGCGGCCTGCTTTATAAAGTCTATCTCGGAAGAAGACCCTTTCCTCAGATTATAAATGGTGTCTCGTTCAGCCCCTCAAACATTTATCAATCACAAGCTTATTCACTTCCAAAACGTAAAAGCAAACGACAAAGTCACTTGACAAGGGAGGCAAAATATTTAAGTTGATTAAAAATATCATGTATTTTTGTTTTTCCTGAAAGCTTGGCTTTTTGACCATCCACAAACGGGAAAATGGAACCAGAAGGAATGACGGTGACTTCACTTCATCCAGATGATTAAAGAGTAAAAATTGCATTGCGACGGGCAGCAAGTGGCTTGTTAGCTTAAGCGATGTGGAAAATTTTGTGAGATGCGCTGGATGAAAAGAGATGATGGATTGCGCATTGATGACAACGAGCTTTGAAGCGTTACTTGGCTTAGTCTGTTGAATTGTTGCAAAGCAATCAAACGGGGCAAAATCAGGAAGTTCTGTCATTCAACCATGGAAAAACAATAAGACCATGAAAAACAGGATTTATGAAAAAATACTGTTGGTTGTAAAGGATTTTGGCTTCGGCTATCAGACTTGCGAGCTTTCGGGTGCAGCGTATAAATGACGAATTTAGAGACATATGAACCGAATAATCTTCCACTTTGGGTGGGAGCTACTATCCTTGTCCTTTCTGTCTATACAGGTTTGGGCTTTTGGGCGAGTGCCATGCGCGGAGATCCTAATGTTGTAAGAGGTGGGCAAGAGGCAATCATGCTTGAATTTGCCGAAGAGCCGATGGCACCCGAAACGGAAAATGTTTCCGAAGTCATTAAAGAAGAAACGGTTCAGGAGAAGGAAGAGGAAAAGGTAAAGCCGAAAGAAGAAGAGGCAAAGCCCGAACCCGAACCACAAAAATCCGAAATGATAGAAGAGGTAAAAAAGCCGGAGCCAAAGAAAGAAGTCAAAAAGCCTAAAGTTGAAGCGCGTAAAGTCGAGCCCAAAAAAGACGTTAAAAAGGCCGACATTTCGCAAAAGGCCTCGGGGCCTGAAATTGTTGCAAAGAAGGGGCCAACCTATGCAGCGCCCACAACCAATCGCGTATTCGGTGGTAACGGGCGGCTCGTTTCCTCATGGCAGAACAAGGTACAACGTCGTATCGCGCTCATTGCTTCGCGTTCGAAAAAACCGTCCACATCCAATCGTTCGACATCATATGTTACTTTCAGTTTCGACCAGAAAGGCAACATTACCAGCGCCCGCACGTCACGCTCTTCCGGTGATCACGCTATCGATGATCTGGCTTTGCAAATCGTCAAAAAATCAAGCCCTATTCCGACACCTCCGGAGGGTTGGAATAGCTCACTCACCGTGCCTGTCGAGGTTCGCTAGAACGGCGCCCACACAATTTCAAGTGTCAACCAAATTATTTGGCCAAGCTTGAAACGCATCTTTTGCGTTCCACCAATATCTCACTAACGTTGCAAATTTTTGTTTGAGTTGTGAGTTCTGTTATTCGGTAGTTCTACTCTTCCCGAATAATTGATTGTTCCTCCCGCTCTTTGAAGCCTCCTATATTTGTCGGGAACACCTTTTATTTTAGTTTTTCACCTAATTAAAAACGTAGCGAACAAATTACAAAAATATTAATTATTTATCATTATTGTAATAATAAAAATACATATTATTATATTTTTTGTTATAATAAATTAATCAAAATTATTATTATAGAAATTTTACTTAAATTATATTTTATAAAATTTTAATATATATATTTCAATTCTGGAATAACTGGATTGCGTCACTCAGTATCACCTTCCCGAAGTTTTCCTTTTCTTGTTCATTTCTACATTTTGGCTGTGGTATTTTCCACGAATTATCTTTTCTTAAACCTTATTTTCATTTAAAGTATTATGCTGTTTTGCGGGTATAAGCGGGTTTATCAGTGCCGATACGATCATTTGATCGAAGTTTCGTCACTTCTTCCTATCATACGTACAAAACAGAATATTAATATAAAAATACGAATAAAATGGAGTATATAATTTATTTTTACAATTTATAATTTTTATAATTTTTATATTTATAATATTTTTACAAATATTATATTCATATATATTTAAAATTAATTGATAATTATATAAAGTTGTTTATAAAGCAAAACTCACATCATGATTTTCAATTTAGGGAAGAGGGAATAATGGATCTCGTTTCGCGTATTCAACGTCTGCCACTCGGACGTTTTCACTACCGATTATTGGTGGTTACGGGTTTGGGCTGGATGTTTGATGCTATGGACACCGGCCTTATCGCTTTTATCATGCCGCGTTTGTCACAAAGTTGGCAGCTGACAGCTCCGGAAAAGGCTTGGATCGTCAGTATCGGTTTTGTAGGAATGGCAATCGGCGCTGTTTTAGCCGGTGGAATTGCAGACAGGATTGGTCGTAAAACAGTTTTTGCCACGACATTGGTCGTCTACAGTATAGCAACTGCCCTTTGTGGTTTGGCGCCGGATTTGACATGGCTGTTGGTTTTCCGATTTGTTGTCGGCTTCGGTCTCGGTGGTCAATTGCCGGTCGCTGTCAGTCTCGTCAGTGAATATGTACCGGCGCGCGTACGCGGGCGTTTCATCGTTTTGTTGGAAAGCTTCTGGGGACTGGGCTGGTTGCTTGCCGCGTTGGTCGCATTTTTTGTCATTCCGGCTTATGGCTGGCAAATAGCGTTCATTCTCTGCGGCATTCCAGCGCTCTATGTGTTCTATATCTGGCGCAAAATTCCGGAATCTATCCCCTACCTCATCAATCGCGGGCGTATCGAAGAGGCGCATAAAATCGTGTGCCACCTTGAAAAAGAGGCAGGCATTCCGGTCGTAGAAAAAATTGAAGTTGCCCCCGTTGCCGAAAAGCACAACGTATCTTTTACTCAATTATGGTCTAGCGGTCTTGCCAGACGCACAATCATGCTATGGCTCATATGGTTCGGCATTGTCTATTCCTATTACGGCATTTTCACATGGCTTCCGAGCCTGTTGGAACAACACGGCTTCAGCATTGTCAAATCATCAAAATATACTTTGATCCTTATTCTGGCACAGCTTCCCGGTTACATGGCTGCAGCCTGGTTGATTGAAAAGCTGGGACGCAAAGCAACCCTATCGGGCTTCATTGCTGCTTGTGCCATATGCGCTTACTTTTTTGGTCAGGCGTCATCGGATGGCCTCATCATCTTGTGGGGATGTTTGTTGTCATTTTTCAATCTCGGTGCATGGGGCGTTCTTTATTCCTATACGCCCGAGCAATATCCGGCCAATATTCGTGCGTTCGGTTCCGGTTGGGCTTCCGCTATCGGACGGGTTGGCGGCATTGTTGCCCCGATGGTCGTCACGCAAATGATGACAGCCGGTGCAACCGCTTTTTCCAGCGTGTTTATTATGTTTACCGGTGTGCTTCTTGCGGTCGCTATCATTATTATTGTGCTAGGAGAAGAAACGCGTGGTCGCACATTGGAGTCAATCAGTCGGTAGATTAAGAAACGGATAAAAATAGCAGATTTTTCTAAATCGAATTCAGGATAACGGGCATCACAACAAAAAAGGCGGGTAAAAACATCCCCGCTTGTTTGCCCGTTTTCTTTCCCTCAAAAATTTACTTCAAGTGCTCCGGCGAAAGAGGTCAGCAGGTCTTCTGCGTTTACCCTCCTCACCCACATTCTTTTTGCGTTACACAACCCTGTTCATTATCTTGGATCCGGTGACAAAATCCTTAGCCCGATTTACCAGCCCATTTTTCCCGTCAAGCTTGCCCGTCTTGCCACACGCTTTGTGTGAACCTTAATCTCCATGGCGTTTATGAACGCCCCTCATCCTTGTTGTTTTGCGCCTTCTTGTTCTTCTCCTTGAAGCCGTAATGGCAAAAAGGCTTTTAGATCGTCGACAATTTTATCGGTTTGACCGTCCAATAAACGATAAAAACTGTTGTCATGAATGAAAGAAAATCAAACTGCTATCTAAAGCTCGAAACAAAATAATCCCTCGCCAAGTGATGCAATTGGCCGTCTGATCGCGAAAATATTTTCGACACGTGGAATTCAGCAAAAAACGGCAAGCTACTAATCATCCGCTGTTTAAGGTGCAAAAAATCTCATAACCCGTTTTTTAGCGGTTTATAAGACTGTTTTCACATCAACAGGAGAGAAAGCTTTTATCAGAAAGCTTGCCGATAAAGTTCGAGAGCTTCCGCTTCGGTGATTTCCACAGGATTGTTAACGAGCAACCTTGTCTGCTTCATCGCATCGCTTGCAAGCAATGCCAAACTGTTATCGGTAACACCCACTTCCTTCAAATGGCGTGGTGCGCCGGTTTCCCTCATCAATTTTTCCATAAACTCGACAAAGGCTTTTGAACGCTCTATCTCGGTGCCTTTTGTGTGCGTCCCGACAACATCACCCAGTTCGGCATAAAGATGAGCCGCTGCTTTCATATTGAACCTTAAAACCGGCCCGAGCATAAGCGCATTGGTAAGACCATGTGGCAAATGATAATGACCGCCCAAAGGATAAGCCAAAGCATGAACTGCACCAACCGGCGAATTTGCAAAAGCCTGACCTGCCAGATTTGCGCCAAGCAACATCGCCTGCCGCGCTTCCTTGTCATGTCCATTATTGCAAGCCGTTACAATATTTGCCGACAACAATCTTAAGGCTTCACGGGCGAAAGCATCGGAAAGCGGATTCTTCTTCAATTTTCCGGTATAGGCTTCAATAGCATGAACCATTGCATCAATACCGGTTGCTGCTGTTTGAAGTTTTGGCAAACCGATCGTAAGCTCACCATCAAGAAGAACACGATCGGCATAAAGCTTATTGGCAACAACACCCATTTTGGTTGTTTCGCCTGTGGTCAAAATCGTAATATTGGTCGATTCCGAACCGGTACCGGCTGTTGTTGGTATCTGGATTAAAGGCAGACGCTTGCCCTTAACTTTTCCGATGCCGTAAAGATCCTGCAATTTTTGATCGGAACAGATAAGTACCGCTGAAAGTTTGGCAACATCCATAGAGGAGCCACCACCAAAGCCGATAACAATGTCAATGCCTGCCGCTTTTGCTTTTTCAACGCATTCAAGCACAATATTTTCCGGCGGATCGGCAACAACTTTGTCAAACACAGCAACTTTGAATCCTGCCTGTTCCAAAGACAATTTCGGTTGTTCCAGAACGCCCGATTGATGAAGACTGCTATCAGTGACGATAAGAGCTTTGCGCTCTTGATAATGGCGTTCGACAAATTCTCCCAAACGTTGTGCACCGCCCCATTCGACAGTCAGCGAAGGCACCGCATTGAAACTGAACTCTTGCATTTCTTCCTCCTCACCCATTCCCGAATGGCTCTGCAACTTGCCCTTTAAAAAGAGCCACAAGAGTTGACATGTGGCTCTTTTTCAAGAACTTGAAGCCCATTACGGATTAAACCGATAGTCCTCAAAGGGCACTGCAAATATACTTGACTTCCATATATTCTTCTATTCCGTATTTTGAACCTTCCCGCCCGAGGCCGGATTGTTTGACGCCGCCAAACGGCGCAACCTCATTGGAAATCAATCCAGTATTATGGCCGACCATACCATATTCAAGCGCTTCGCTTACTCTGACACCACGGCTGAAATCGCGTGTGTAAAAATAGGCTGCAAGGCCGAAAATTGTATCATTAGCCATACGAATTGCTTCTTCTTCGGTTTTGAACTTGAATAAAGGTGCAACCGGCCCGAAGGTTTCCTCATGCGCAAAGCGCATATCCTGCGTGACGCCGGTAACAATGGCCGGTTCCATAAACAGCCCACCAAGCCTCTTTCCGCCGCAAACAAGCTTGCCACCTTTTTTGACAGCGTCGGCAATATGATCTTCGACTTTTTTCAGTGCACTTTCTTCGATCATCGGTCCGATATCCGTATCAGCTTTGCGTCCATCGCCAATTTTCAAAGCCTTGACCGCCTGTTCGAGTTTCTTTGTGAATGCGTCATAAATACCTTCCTGAACCAGAAGACGGTTGGCGCAAACACAGGTTTGACCGGCATTGCGATATTTGCAAGCAATTGCTCCTTTAACCGCTTCATCAAGATCTGCATCATCAAAGACAATGAAAGGCGCATTACCACCGAGTTCAAGCGAAATTCGCTTGATTGTCGGCGCACATTCGGCCATCAGCGTCCGCCCGACTTCGGTCGAGCCGGTAAAGGATAATTTTCGAACAATATTGCTGTCTGTCAGCACTTTTCCGATTGTAGATGATTTACCGGTAATAATTTGCAAAACGCCGGCAGGAATGCCTGCACGATTTGCAAGCTCGCCCAAGGCAAGTGCGGTAAGCGGTGTCAGACTTGCCGGACGCACGATCATGGTGCAACCTGCGGCAAGTGCAGGCGCAGCTTTACGCGTGATCATTGCAGCAGGAAAATTCCATGGTGTGATGGCAGCCGTTACACCAACAGGCTGTTTGATAACCGTGATGCGTTGTTTGGCTTGCGGGGAAGGAATGGTATCACCATAAGTCCGCTTGGCTTCCTCGGCAAACCATTCGACAAACGAGGCAGCATAAAGGATTTCACCCTTTGCTTCTTTCAACGGTTTACCCTGCTCGCTTGTCATAATCATTGCAAGATCATCGGCATTGGCAATCATCAGGTCAAACCACTTGCGCAAAATTTTCGAACGATCCGCTGCTGTCAGCTTTCTCCATTGTTGAAATGCTGCATTCGACGCCTCTATAGCCGTTTCGACTTCATTAGCTGAAAGCGAAGGGACATTTCCGACAACCTCGCCATCTGCCGGATTGGTAACAGAAATCGTTTCATTGTTTTTTGCCGAAAGCCATTGTCCATTAATCAGGCATTTGTCTTTCAAAAGGCTTTTATCTGAAAGTTTCATCTTGATATTCCTCCTTACCCCCATCTATTGCGATTTTCCCGTTCAACAAGGTTTGAAAGAAAACAATCGCATTATCATAATTGATGGTATGAGTATTTTTGTCCAAGGGCAAGGACATGACTGTTCAACAGATTGTTCGGGTAATCATATCTTTCATCACTCTGGCGTATAAAAAACCTGCGCCACCTGCTCCGGATGATTTTCAACCGATAGCTTTTCTTCCGACGGCCCGTCCGGATATCACCCGCGCTCCTCTAACGGGATTTGATCTATCCCGCATTTTTTACACTCCAACCGGACTATTTCGGGCTGAATGAGAAACTGTTCTCAAAAAACATTGTAACCATTAACACGCATGTCTGAAACAAATATTGTTTAACCGTACCTCCTCCCCATTTCAACGCCGCTCATTCCTATTGCCCAATCATTGAACTTATGAAAGGAATAACGATAACGTGAATGTATTTGTCGATTTATTTTGAACTCCAAATATTATAGCTTCAGTTTCCACTTGTCTTCATATAACGGCCGAATAAATAAAATGACGACCTTGTAAAGAGGATGTAAAGACCAGTAGAACTAACTCGCAAACAGGTTTAACCAACCAAAAGCCAAGAAAAAAATGACGATTTCGGGAATCCTAGAGCTAAAAGATAAACCCCCTTTATTCGATAACGGTCGGCACCGCGTGATATTCCGGCACCCTCAAAATCCCGATCTCATCGTAAAAATTGTGCGTCATCGGTGGGCTGAACGATATGAACGATACAATGCTTTAAAAAAACGCTTCAAACAGCTACGCGAGAATGTCTATAACATTTACGAGTTTCTCGAAACCATGCGGTTGAATTTCGACACCAATCTTAAGACTCCGCATGTGCTGACGACATTAGGCATCGTAAGAACCGATCTCGGCTGGGGCATGGTTTGCGAAATCGAAAAAGATAAGGACGGCTCGCCAGCCAGAACCATCAACGATATTGGCGCCGACATCAAGCATTATGTACCCGAATTGAAAGCGCTAAGCGATTGGGCTGAAACTTCGCCTGTTGTTCTCACGAGCTTTCATGCCGATAATCTGGTTCTGTCATGGCGCGATGACCATTATGAATTTGTCATGATCGACGGATTGGGAGAAAGAAATATCTTGCGCTTAAGAACCTATATCCGTTCACTGAACCACAAAGAAAATATGAAACGTCTTCATAAAATGCTTAATGATCTTCATCTTTATAATGAAGTTCTGGGTAAATAATATTTCATCAAACAGTCAAAAAACGATAACGGTTTATCCCCTTCAAGCGTTAACAGCTTGCTAGTTTCCGACTTGATTGTTGCAAACTTGCTTTTTCCAAACCTGCTTGTTGCAAACGGAATTGCCGCAAACTTGATCGTTGCCAACTCACCTGTCGCCAACGTGTTTGTTATCTGCGTCTTCCTCTTTCACCCGCACTTTTGTACCATTTTTCTGCAAACCTTCAAAAATGGCGCAGTTTATTTTTCATCATGGCAAAAGCAGTTATGCCGCCCTCGACAACAAAATTCGGGATTTTTCAGATAGTTTTTATAAAAATACCGTTCGGGACAATTGCAGAGAAACAGCTTAAAAATCCGAAATTCCCGCAGAACCACAACTGACAATTACAAACTTGAAATGAAGCTTTATTTTCAACTTCAATGTTTAGCAGTCTCATCCGGATTTGAAACGCGCTTGATGCCGATTTTCAACATGAGAAACGAAAAAGAGCGCGAGCCTATTAATGATAGACGCCACGCTCTTTTAATAAACTGACCCCGACATTTTGCATAGAATTTGCGGGCTTCAAATAAAAGGCACCGCAACGGAAAAAGGGGCGAACACTAAAGACTCATTTTACAGGAATTTTCGGTTTCCAACCGCGCCCGTAACCGAATGACATGGCACAGGCAGCAACTTCAACTTGGCGGATGAGCATTTGACGCTCGTCCAAAAGCCTTGAAATCAAGGTTTTAACATCACCATTATAATCAGCAATCAGATGGTCAATTTCGTCTTGTTGATAGTCTTTTTGTCTTAGTTCATTCACTTTTCTGACTCCTTTTGCACGAATGTGATGTTCCCATCAGGAACCAGAGTCAAGGATTTCAACTTCAAATCTGAAGAGAGTCACCGGCTTTTAAAATCGGAGTTTTAGAGACGGGTTTTGATCAGTCAAAGGTTAGCTCAGTTCTGTTTGTTAGGCTGCTTAGAACCAATTTTTTGGTCCGTGACAATTTACATTATGTTGGAAAAACACCACTTAACCAAAGACATTGGTGTTCGAACAACCAAAGAACGAGTTAATAGACTAACACATTCAATCACTGAAGACAGTCTTTCAATTCAAACAAACTAAAACCATAGACTGTTATCGCCTTTGTACGCCCTCCACTTCTAATTCCGCGGAAAAAACGAACTTCACATATATTAGACTATGGAAATTTTTAAAAAGTATCCTGAAAAAAACAGATGCAGAATTTGTATTTTACATTAATGATTATCAAACGTTTTTCAAAAGATGCGGAAAATATGCCGTTTGCTTCACATGATTGGCCTGTGAGGAATTTCGTCAAAGCAACGCTATTATCTAACTTTTCACCTAAACATAAAAATAATTTCCATGTAACAATAATATCGTATTTGGTTAGTGACGGCTTCTGTTGTCTTATATCTCATATAAAACAGCAGCTTTATTGGACTAAATATTTTCAGGGTACTCTGTCAACTTTAGTCTTGTAATATCTGCAAATTCAGATTTTTGAGTTCCGACATAAAATATACGCTCCCTATGAAATTAATCCTTTCAAATAAAGCGTAAAAATTGATACCGTTGAGCCGATAAAGATAAATTCATTGGACGACATCCATCAACTTTTCATAGCTATCGACTACATCATATTTAACTTTGTTAGAAGTGATTTTAGCGAAAAACTTTTTGGCACAATCAATCTTCGCTTTTTCAACAGAACGCAATTCCAATGATGACATTGACCCCTTCGTTTCTGCTACAAAATAAATGTGTTTTACTTTCCCTTCCTTGAAGGCAATGGCCCAATCGGGATTATAGTTGCCAACAGGCGTGGGAATAAGGAAACCATTTGGCAGTTTTGCATAAACGACCACCTCATCGGCCTTATCGAGTTTTTCGACGAATTTGCGTTCGTTGTTTGAATCGGTAAAGACGTAATCATAAATATGCCGTTCAGCCTTATAAGCTTTGGAAAAATCGAAATCAATTTTATTCTGGGTAAAGATATCCGTAGCAAAGGTCTCGCTCAGCGGATCATAGGTAAGATGTTCAACAATTATGGTTGCTTTTTGTTCATTGATTAACTGAGCACCCTTAGCGATGAAATCTTCGGGATTAAGTTTAAACTGATGAAAAACATCTTTATTTATGCCGCGCAAGATTGATGCAATCGTTTTACGTGTTAGATCGGTCGCTTGAACAAGTTTATCGATCAAATCATATTTTACTCTTGAATAGCCAGAGGACTTTTCTTTTTCCGTTTTATTCCCGGAGACTTTAAAAGCTTCACCTTTTTGCAAATCTTCATAACTAGCATCGTCACGTTGATAACCAGTAACAATATTATATTTCAAGGAAGTGACATTCAACTTTGCATTAAGAGTATTTATCGCTTTCTCTACCAATTCTTCTGTTTTAAAATTAACCGTATAAACTGCTTTGTGGTTAATTTGGGCCCACAAGGCCTGAAATTCTTTCTTTGTAAAATTGTCGTTTAACGGATTGGTTTTGCTTTTTCGATCATTGCTTGTGATATTCAATGCATTAGGATCAAAGATACTGTTAACCAGTTTGATTATTTCTTCGCGATTTTCCGCCAATTCTGATGGAAAATCGGCCAAAGTTCCGCTTTCTACAGCCTTATGATAAATTGGTGTGATGTTATCATCGTCATCTACATAATCATTTTTCACAAGATAACGATAAATCTGGTGCGCCATTTTTTTAGTAATGGTAAGATCGCCAGCTTCCAGATGCAATATCTTGCCCGTAAAATAGTTTTCGTCCGCTTTTCTCGGGCGGTCCGACAAACTGTCTGTTATATCAGTCTGCAAGCCCTTAACAAACTGTTCATAGCTTTCACTGGCAACAACAGTCAGCACATTAACGTCGTGAACAATGGACCTATCATCAACACGATCTCCATTTTTGTTGACGCATAGACGTAAGCCACGGCCAACTTCTTGCCTGCGCGAGGTAGTATTATCGCTGTGTTTTAACGCGCAAATTGTAAAAATATTCGGGTTATCCCACCCCTCTCTAAGGGCGGAGTGCGAAAAGATAAAACGTGTTGGCTCCTTAAACGACAAAAGCCGTTTTTTGTCTTTCAAAATCAGATCATAAGCATCGACATCGTCGGATTCAACATCTTTTCTTTTTACTTCAGGATTAACCTCATGCTTGGTCTTTTTATCAATTGAAAAATAGCCATTATGTGTGCGTTCGACCTTAATATCCTTCAAATAGGCCTGATAACTACGATCCCTGAACAAATCTTTGTTATCAAGTTGCTTCTGATATTCTTCTTCAAAAATTCTTGCATATTCGCCTTTTTGAGGGCCATTTTCGTCATAATACCGATATTTGGAAACGTCATCGATAAAGAAGAGCGACAATGTCTTGATACCCCGTTTGAAATTCTCTTCTTCGCGGGCAAAATGCGCGTCAATTGCTTCACGTATCTGGATGCGTCTCAAAGCCGTTTCATTAACATCGCCAATCGCTTCGCCCACTTCTATCTCTATGCCATTTATGAAGCTCACCTTGTTGGTTATCGCATCTATATCGGCAATTACAAACCCCTTATATTGATCCAGCTCGTTAGAAAGCGAAAAGAGGTCGTCACTTTTCTTGAATTTTCGTGTTATACGTTTGATTTGGGAAGCTTGTTTTACCTCAAACTCGATAAGAGCCTGAGGTGCGCTTTTTGAAATTGGTATGTTCTGTAAATAGAGATAAGCATTGGTCCCGCTCAAGTTTTTGATTGAAATGGCGCGCACAGCAATTTTCTTGACTAGTTTTTTCTGGTAGGCATCGAGTGCATCAAGCCGGTAAATTTTATTATGTTCTATTTTATGGGTCGCAGAGTAGCGCAAGACCGTTAAAGGACGAAAATCAGCGAGTGAATCGAGTGTTTTTGCGCCTTCCATCTTCTGCGGTTCATCAAGAATTAGGATCGGCCGGTTAGCACTAATAACGTCAATTGGTACACGGGATTGAAATTCGTCGAGTTCCATACGTATGCGTCGTGCATCTTTTCCTCTGGCATTGAAAGCTTGCACATTGATGATCATGACGTTAATGCCTGCGTCAGATGAAAAATTTTCTAATTGAGACAAATTTTTGGAATTATAGATAAAAACTCTGGCCTTTTTGCCATAGTCCATTAAGAAATGCTCTGCCATCAAGTCGAACGATTGATAAACGCCTTCGCGAATGGCAATACTTGGCACTACGATAATGAACTTTGTCCAACCAAAACGTTTGTTCATTTCAAACATGGTGCGAATATAACAATAAGTTTTGCCAGTTCCTGTTTCCATCTCGATATCAAGATTAACAGATGCAATCTTGTCGCGAACGACTTTTAGTGATGGCGTGAGATTTTGTCTCATTTGTACTCTTTTAATATTATCAAGAAGGGTACTTTCATCGAGGAGCAAATCATTATTTTTGAAACCGACAACTTCAATATCAGCAAGTTTTTGACCTAGCTTATTGACATCTTTGCCTGGATCAACTCGATATTTCAAACCAGTGTCGAAAGGTTGTCCAGCAAAACAATCCGTGACGGCCTTGACAGCGTCTAGCTGATAAGTTTGTTTTTTAAACTTGATCTTCATCACAGTTCCCGTCAAATAGTGCGAATGTCAGTATCCGGCGACATAAGCTTGAAAATTTGAGTAACATTTATTTTGACTGCATCAGAAGTAAAACCACTATCACGAAAGACAACACGTAAAGGTTTGATCTCTGCCACTTCATGAATGAATGTTTCGTCGATACCTTCATCGAAACAGGCGACCAATGCATTTTCATCAACAAAATAGACGGTTTTACCGGAAATCTCTCGTTTCACAATAGGCAGCGTTAGATCCACCCCCCAATCCAGAAGTACTTGAAATAACAAATCCTCAGCCGTTCTGTCGGGCTTTATGTTATTGACTCTAGTAAGAAGATCAGCTTGCTCAGTGTCATCTGGGAGATAGTAAACATCTTCCATATTAGAGGTATCAACTTTTAATACACGAAAACCAATATCAATATCCGCATCAAGATTTTCTTCTTTAATTTTTTTACCTGCACGGCGAATACGTTCTTTCGAGATTTCTGCAATATTTGTGTAACCAGCTTTATAGGCTTCCTTCTTTTCGTCAGTTAATTCTGGTAATTGAATCGAAATACACTGCCTCTTGCCGTCATCATGTGCGTTCAAATTCATGACCGCATGAGCAGTGGTACCGGAACCAGTAAAGAAATCAAGGATGGTATCGTTTTGACACAGACACTGTTTAGCTAAAAATTCTATTAAAGATATTGGTTTTGTATAATCAAAAACATTAAAATTAAATAATTCTTGTATTTTTCTTGTACCTTCACTATTGAGCCCGACATATTCTATCAAAATAGACGGAATTGGATTGTGATCATTTCTCAATTCGTTTTTAAAACGCTTAAGCATAGGTCTTTTTTTATCGTCTTTTGGAAAATAAACTCGATTCTCATCAATTAATTTTTTCATTGATGGAGGATAATACGCCCAAACTCTATTTGGATTAAAAGAATATGTGATGCCTGTTTTAGGATCTACAATATCATATGCTTGATTAGGTCGCATTGCGGCTGTCATACCAACAGTTAAATCGCCCAAAGTCCAAGGCCCACGTTCGTCATTATCTGGATTACTATAATTATTATAATCCTTTTTCAGACCTAAAAATCCTTTAAATTTTCCTTTTTGGTATGTTAATACATAGTCATGATCAGACGAGAAATTATAATTCTCTAATGCGGAAGAAGATCTGCGTTTCCAAATAAAACAACCTAAAAAATTCTTTTCTCCAAACACTTCATCACAAAGACGCTTGAGATTTGCCTGTTCATTATCATCTATTGATATAAATATCACACCATCGTCACGTAGGAGATTGCGAGCGAGTTTCAAACGTGGGTACATCATACTGAGCCAATCTGAATGGAAACGACCATTGGTTTCCGCATTAGCTACCAGTCGATTTCCTTCGTTATCAACTTGGTTCGAACGTTCGAGATAAGTTGCTAAATCTTCAGCATAGTCGTCTTTAAAGATAAAATCCTTACCGGTATTATAAGGGGGGTCTATATAGATCATCTTGACCTTATTAAGGTAAGTTTCTTGTAAGAGTTTTAGCGCAGCAAGATTATCGCCCTCAATAAACAGGTTTTTGGTGTTGTCAAAATCGACGCTTTCTTCGCGTGCTGGGCGCAATGTGTTAGCAATTGGTGCATTGGCAATAAACATCGCCTTATGCTTTCCTGGCCAATCAATTCGATAACGTTCTTGTGGGTCTTCCACAACATGGTCGGACAGTTCTTGCTTTAACAAATCAAAATCAATGGAACTTATAAGTTTTCCATTTTCATCTTTTGATTCTGTTACACAATTAGGAAAAAGCTCTTTGAGTTTTTCAACGTTTTGTTGGCTCAAATCCGGCGAATGCATTTTCATTTTATCCATTGTCTTCCATCTTTCCGTCATTGTGCAAAAGCAGCAACACAGCCCGTTGTCGTTTCAGTTCCTCGTTAATTTCAACTTTACGATTGAACTGCTTCTCATGATTTAGCCGCGACTCCAATCTCGCAATTTCTTTCGTCTTTTTACCAATTAAAGCCCATCTTTCAAGCTGGTCCTTCAAGGTCTCTCCCCGCCGTTGCGGCAGAGGCAAAAGCTGGCGCAGCATAGATTCATAAAGATTTTGCATATCCAGAGCGACAGGTAAAGGCTCGCGTTCTTGATTGATTGACAGCCACCTGCCATCCAGCATTTCACCACAAACCCATTTGGCGTGGTCTGCTTCATTGCGACGCTTAGGTATTGCCACAAGTTTTACCTCGTCACCAAAATAAAGTTCAAAGAAGATAGGAAAAGGAATAGCATTATCAATTGCACGTAATAGATCAATAGAAATGCTCCGTTTTTTCAAAAGAATTTCAAAAATCTGGATTTCGGTTATTTGATCGGTTGATGACAAAAGTAACGTTTCAGGTGCCAATTTATAAGCCCATTTAATCCGCTCTATTTCGTCGATTAATAATCTGCGCGTTTTTGTTCGCACTTGACTGTGTTCAAGTATTCTTGCTTTTGGAACAAGATGGCCAACAGCCGCTTGGTGAGGAAATGCAAACAGCACCTCATTCATGAGGCGTTCCTTACGACCAAAAATGCGATAAGCTCGAAATCATCTAGTCCGGATATGCCATCTAATAAAGCCGTGGTATGCTCGCCTTCAAAAAGACTATCGATATCATTTTTTTCTTTTATACTTATAATTGAGTGTATCGCCTTATCTAGTAGCTCCGAATAGGCTTTCATGTTGCGACCATCATTTGTTTCAGCATTGAAACCTTTATAAACTTCTGGCAATGCTTGAGAATGCGGCTTGCATGACGTACGCAGCAGATCAAGAATTTTCTTCGGTTGCATATGATCTATGAGTACCGTGCCATCTTGTTTCATGTAAACTAAATAGTAGGGATGCAGACGGTTTTGGTGGTTGATATTGACACCCTGATTACGATTACGTAGCGTAAAAATGACACCTGGATAAAGTCCCTTCTTTTCGTCAGCCGGGACTACCGCATGCATACCGGTCGGAATATTGGCAAGGTCGCCATTATCGCGGATGTCGTTTAACAAATCCATACGAAATTCATTCAGGCCCAAATCGGTGATTGAAACACCCGTCTTCAAGTCTTCAAGATCAACGACTTCTTCCTGCAAGCGGCGCAATTGTTCTTTTCGATAAGAAATATCGTTAGGTTTTGCGCTCAACACATTATCGTCACCGGTTGCGGTGATATCGGTGATGATCATGCGATTTTCGACACGTTCTCGCAGGTTGATATATTCGTCTAGCGTTATATCCGGCCAATAATTGACAAGCTGGATCACCTTATTACGTGAGCCAATTCGGTCAATGCGCCCAAAACGCTGGATAATGCGTACGGGGTTCCAATGGATATCGTAATTGATGACCATGTCACAGTCTTGAAGGTTTTGACCTTCAGAAATGCAATCTGTGCCAATAAGCAGGTCAATTTCGGCAGTCTCTTCCGGCAGAATAACCGATTTTTCTTTTGAAATCGGCGAAAAAAGCGTCAAAACACTTTGAAAATCAAGGCTTTTACCGATGGTTGTTTTCGGTTCTGCTGCCCCTGTCACTTTACCGCTATGGATTCCATATTTTTCCAACAATACAGATGACAAATGCTCATAAAGATAGTCGGCTGTGTCAGCAAAAGCTGTAAAAAGCAATATCTTGCGATTACCCGGGTTTAAGGGATTTGCAATCTTATTTCGAATTTGTTGTTTAAGAGATTGCAATTTCGCATCGTATTCTGGCGTAATTTTTTTCATTTCCACCAAGAGTTTATTGATGATTGACAAATCTGTCGTTAAATCACGTTGCCAACTTACCAGATCCATATCAGCCAGGTTCACTTTAACGGTGCCACCAATTTCAAAATCACTCGATTCTGAGATATCGTCGTCATCAATTTCAAAATCATCGCTTCCGGAATGGTCAATAAAGTCGCTATCTTTGCCGGTTTTATTGTATTTATCTATTTTTTTAAGTGTTGCTTCGTAATTCGTTGCAAGATGCGATAGAGTTATACGAAACGCCTCTACTGAACTTTCCAGTCGTTTTAAAAGATTGATCGTCATCAACGCCTGCAAACTTTTCTCTCGGTCGGCTTGACGGAAGGTGCTCTTGCCACCCTTCACTTCTTGATCATAACGGAGTCGGTATTTTTCTACACGGCTAGCCATAATGTAATTAACCGGAGCATAGAAAGCGAGTTTCAAAGTTGTCAGCTTTTTGAAGATTTCATTCAGATCAATTACATCGGATCTGGTCGTCAGAGGACACTGAATAGAAATAGGTTTCAGTCGTTCCGGAAAAGTACCAATCTCGCTTGTGTCATAAAAAGTCTGTATATGTTTGCGGGAACGAGCAATAGTAACACTATCCAACACCTTGAAAAAATCGAAATCTAACGTGTTTAGAATCGACGCTGCCGTACGTTGTTCGGATGGTCGTTTTGACCATTCATTGAAAGCTGCCTGAGCGCGCCGAAAAACTTCTTCAATGGTGGTCCCCAGTCCAAGCTTATCGCTAAGCAGTGATGATTGCCCTTCATAAGCGAGCGCTAGTTGATTACGTAAATCATTAAATCGGTTATTTACAGGCGTTGCCGAAAGCATCAAAACTTTAGTTTTTACTCCTTTCCGGATAACTTCGTTCATCAATTTGCTATAGCGTGTTTCTGTCTCTTTGTAGGCATCATTGTTGCGAAAATTATGCGATTCATCAATGACCAACAGATCATAATTACTCCAGTTAACGCGGTTGAGAGGCATGCCGAATGAATCACCGCTAGTGCGCAAAAGATCAGTGTGGCAAAAAACGTCATAATTTAAACGGTCTTTGACCAGACTATTCGTCTTAAGATTGCCTCTATAGTTCAACCAATTATCAGCCAGTTTCTTTGGGCAAAGAACCATGACATTACGATTGCGTAACTCGTAATATTTGATCACAGCCAAAGCTGAAAAGGTTTTACCCAAACCGACGCTGTCAGCCAAAATGCATCCGTTATAAGTTTCAAGCTTATTAATAATTCCCGAAACGGCATCTTTTTGGAAGTTGTATAGCTTGTTCCAGATGACACTATCTTTATAACCGGTCCGGTCGTTAGGTAGTACATCCTCACTTATATCCTCAAGAAATTCGGAGAAAATATTATAGAGAATGAGATAATAAATATGAGCTGGAGAATTTTCGGAGTAAACCGAGCTTATGTGTTCACAAAGGTAGGAAGTCACATCTTCTACTTGTTGATGGTTATTCCATATATTATCGAACAGATCAAGAAATGTACGCGTCGTTTCTGAATCATCTACTCTAGTAATTATATTGGAAACAGCATCGCCTTTCTGATAACCAAGATCAACTGCAGTAAATCCTTCGATTTGTTGATAAAGACGATGTTCCGAACCATTGGAGATACACCCAAATTTTTGCATTGGTTTACCACTACAATTCGAGCTGAATTTCGCCTTACGCCGAATCCATTCGGCGCATTCTTTTGCAATGGCACGTTGAGTTAACTGATTTTTTAAACGTATTTCAAATTCACTTCCGTAAAAAGAACGTTCTCTTTCCGATTTAGGAATTTGAAATTCGCGATATTCTTTTTTGATTTTATCTGTAACTTTGTCCGGCAAAAAGGTTGGGGAAGTGAAGATGAACTCTAACCATTCTATTTGTTCGAGTTCTTTTTTTAAAGCCTCAAAAGCATAAATGGAAAAGCAGGGGGCTGCTATTCTCAGCTTTGCACCTGGCTTGATTTGCTCTTTAAGATCATCTCCAAGACGTTGATCTATATTGTTAATTGTTTTCATTAGAATATTTCTTCAATGTGCTGTGCAATAAGTTAAGAACCGTTATCTCTAAATCAGCGTGGGAAATTACGATATAAACCACCTAGAATTGTATTTTGTTTCTGCTGCAAATCAAGAAAACATTTTCATTTTATTTATCTTCATATGCAATCACTCTCTAATAATTAAACGCAAAAACAACTGTAAGTAGAATCTCTATTCGCTTTCCCAAAATTTATAAAAATCAACAGATATAAGAGATAATTTTTTGGAATAATAATTGAGTAGAGAAACGTTATCGCAACGAATTACGTATGATGCAAAGTCCACCTCGCCGATTTATGCCGAGATGAATTTGAGAACATCAAGTCATGATTAGCACTTTTTTCCATATTAACATGCCCAGGCTATCAGATGTGTAATTGCATTCATAAAACGTGTTTATGCGTTCTCATTCGCTCATATGCGAAAACCGCACCTAATATGTGCCCAGCCTTATGTGGTATAATTACCTCTTAGCCGATATATCTCATACTACGAATAAAAACGGGGCTTGGTGGTTTATATCTTCCGGCAGTTTTTTAGACATGCCTACCGGTAAAATCGCCCTCACATTGTTTTATCAGCGATCTGTTCATGCTTCATTATAATTGGCACGCAACCCGATGATTTGAGGTCGTGTGTTACAATTTGCTTTCCACTTGTGTCACGACAAAACGCAGGCTACCGGCAAGCTATTGCCAACCAATAATTACAACCATATGTTTCAGCCGAAAGCAAAATACCGTTATTGCGATAGATATTCAGAATTTCACCGCCTTCGTAGGAAATGCCTTTCATAAAAGTACCAGGAGCCGCTCGCAAATACCAATGTAATTGTAACGACTGTAAAAAAAGCAGTTTCCTTAGGTAACCACTCTATCCGCTTTACAGACATTATCACTGGTAGATGCCACAAGTAGATTCCATAAGATATTGTTCCAAGATAATAGAATGGCAACAAAACTTTTCTTATTATCGGTCTTATTTTTAAAGAACACAAAAACAAAAGAATAATTCCTACCGTTACAGCAAGTAATGTCCTGAAAAATATAACAATTAAAGGATAGTCCCAATAGGATCCATGTCTCAAATATATTTGAAGTGTTACAAAAATTAATGCGCAACTAGATAGGAAAAAAATTACTACGTAATTTTTGCGTCCTGATATTAAATTTTGTCCAATATCAGTTTTGATCAATCTCGCCAACAAAATACCTACACCAAATTCATCCAACATTCCCGGCAATTGAGTTGCAGCAACAAACATCTTGTAAGTACCCATATCTTGATCAAGACTAATAAAATATACGACTCCACATCTCCAGATAAAACTAATAGTTAATACAATTACTAATATCTTCCACCACTCTATTTTTGACAACCATCTTGCAGTTATAGCAATAACTACATAGAATTGCATTTCCGCTCCCAATGACCAATTGGAACCATTGATTGATCCCTGATATTTTAAAAATAGATTATGTATAAACAACATATGCGTGATTAGGTTGTTCCGAAAATCTTCAAAAAGAAGGGCTGGCGTCACGAAAACGACAAAGACCAACATCGTCAAATAGTGCAGAGGTACAATTCTCAACAGCCGTCGTTTCATGAATGAAATAAAAAATGGTTGAGGGTCATTTTTGTCTAACTTATTGAACGCAGATAACGTTATTACAAATCCTGAAATAACAAAGAATATATCGACACCCATCCAGCCATAATGAAACCAACATAGAGGCCAACTGGTTGGAAAGGTAGTCCAATTAAAATGAGCGATGCAATGATAAACCATTACAGATATTGCTGCGAAGCCTCTTAGTATATCTATATTATCGAAATAATACGTATGGTTTTTATGCCCTACTCTCTCTTGTTCTAAGCTCATCCTAAAGCACCTAACCCGCTCTAACGGTTATCATCCAGTTATACAGCTATGAAAATATATCAAACGTAACTAACGTATAAGACGACATAAATCGGAAACTCATTAGCATTCGCATCAGAAAAATCCAATACCAAAAAGTCCATTCCCTTTAGATGTGCTTGGTCCTATTCCAACTCCCCATGACGTGGTGTCCGGTAACATTTGCTTGATGATCTATTGTGTGGCCTGTGAACGAAAAACTATATCACTCAATTGATTTTATGAGGAACCAATCGTAATCATAAACGTGTTAAATAATTAGTTTCTTTAATATTATGTATTTTATACATATTATTCATAATAAAAATATATATTATGAATTCTTAAATTAAAATATTGAATTACCCTATATAATTTTCTCTTAAAACGTAAAAATTTAAGACATATATTTCGTTTCTTTACATTAGAATTATTAAAAGAAAAAAATTACATCGTAAGTTTATAATAAAAATGTTGGCTTCAAAAGCACTAATAAAATAATTAAATTCTATTGCTGTCCTTCAAATTATTTAACTTCATGATTTCTTATTTTTCGACGTCTCACTCTAAAAGCGGGAGCTAACCGATTAACGACGATATCACAGCAACAGCGCGGCGAGAATAAAAGAGCGTGAATTAATTAGTAGATTGAGTACTAGTTGGGGTAAAAATCCAATCGAGTTATCTCGTAACATCTCGCAAAGCTAAAAAACACGCTACTGCTGCTCGTCTCAAACCTGCGCCCCCTATCGAATCTCTTCTTGAGAACACCGCAAATGCGATAGCTAATATATGCATCAGAATGATAAAAATCAGATAATCAGAGTGGTAACAAAGCCAATAAAACTGAAAAAGGTGGTGGGCCCGGAGGGACTCGAACCCCCAACCAAGCGGTTATGAGCCGCCGGCTCTAACCAATTGAGCTACAGGCCCCACGGAAGCCCCGCAATAACCTAAAAATTTTGTCAACACAAGTGCCCCCGTGCCAACTTATTCACCTTTTTGAAAAATTTAGCGCTTCAAGCTTTTATCGCGCGTCTAAAACTCTATTTAAATGATAACAAATGATTGAAAACGAGGCTTGGACGACAATGACAAAATTTTATTTTCATTATACAAAAACTGCCGCAATGCTTGCCGGCCTTTTATGTGTTGCCTTGCCGTTCACGCTTCATGCGGAATCTATCAAAATGAACAAAACAGAACCTGTGATTGTCGTTCAGGCAACAGGAGGCGAACAGGCAAAACCCGATATTGCGATTATCAATCTTGCCGTCGAGACTGAAGGGGAAACTGCAGATTCTGCGATGAATGCCAATAATGGAACGATGAACAAGGTTCTTGATGCTTTAAAGAAAGAGGGCATAGAAAATGCTGATCTCATGACTTCGGGGCTTTCCATTTACCGTATCGGGGAAAACGAAAAAACCAAAAAGGCAAATATGCCTCTTTACCGTGTTTCCAATAGTTTGAACGTGCGTGTGCGCGATATAAACAAGGCCGGAAAGATTTTTGATGAAGCGATGAAGTTGGGCGTGAATTCTGTAAACGGCATTACGTTTACAAATGCCGATACAAAACCTTACCTTACGAATGCAAGGAAAAAAGCTGTGGCAGAGGCCATAGCCAAGGCAAAAACATTGGCTGAAAGCGCGAATGTAAAACTTGGAAATGTCATTACCATTGCTGAAGACAACGGAGGCAATATGATGATGCCACGTCTTATGGCGGCTAGTGCCACAGCATATCGGAACGAAACGAATTTTTCTTCCGGCGAACTTGATTATAAGGTCAATGTGACAATGACATTTGCTATCGAACAATAATTGGAGCCGCTTCCGGCGCTGTTCTTTACTATTTATCTTCCGGCATGGCATTTTTCCGGAAGCCAGAAAAACGGCCATAGGGGGCAATCTGTGGCGGGGCTTCACCGTTAAAAGTTTTAAGTTTTGGCGTGACCATAAACGTTGTAGGTCTTACCGGATGGGGGCCACGCTTAACGCATGGGGTACGCCATAAAGATGAACGGCAGTTTGTTGGAAATAAACTTTGAAGAGTTTTAGAAATTAAAAATTTCAGGCGTTGTACAACGCTTGATTTATTACCTTACGCGCTTCTTTAACGCAGAAACAGGAACCAGTCGGGCTTTCTGCGTGAAAATTCCCATGAGTACATTACGCCTTCAACAAATCCTCACTTCAGCCTCCGAAGGTCTTTGTGATTTTCGGAGGTTATGCTCTTTTTTGAGATAGATACGGCTCTTCAAATCGACCTATCTTGACAGGCAGTTGAAAAATTAGCCACCCTCAACTTTTCAACTTTGATCAGTCAGCCATTAATGGAACCAATGATATAATCAAGATAATCTTCTTCAAAGTTAAGGTCGTCTTCATGAACGAGAATCTTATCACGGGCGGAAATATGGGCTTTATGCACGCTGTCCTTGTCGTGCGAAACAAGGTGATGCCAGGACGGTAAATCTTTCCCTTCATCAACCAGCTTATAGGCGCAAGTTTTCGGCAACCAGCGCACCGAGCGCACCATTTCGAAATCAAGATAAAGGCAATCGGGAACAAGCGATTTTCTATTTTGATAATCGCTACATTGGCAGGTGTTGGCATCGAGCAACTGGCAGGCAACAGCGGTCACGTAAATTTCGCCGTTATCTTCATCCTCGAGCTTTTGCAAACAGCACAGCCCGCAACCATCGCAAAGACTTTCCCATTCTTCGGGTGTCATCTCGTCCAATGTTTTTGTTTTATAAAAAGGAGCTTTATCCTTTCAGCCGGTTTTTCCGGAAGTTGACAGCATGATAAACCGGAACCGGTTAGATGGATTGCTAAACCGCCGTAAGATCCATGCCAATTTATGAAACACAAAGCGGATTTATTATTTAAAAATTCGCTCGCCCTGCTCGTCGATAATCTGGCGGCCTTTGATATGGATCATGGCAACGGCATCATCAAGATTGGTAAAACGGTCGGCACGGATAAACCGGTATTCTTTTTTCTCACCATCGATGATTTTTGAAATAACGCCGCAACTTTGTAACTGGCCTTCATTTTTGTAAGGCGTTGCCGAAATAATAAAGCCTTTATATTCGGTTTGTCCGCCGTCGATTTCTGCTTTTTCATCGGACTTCGGCGAAGATTTACCAAAAAGCTTTTGCAAAAATGACATTGATTTATCCCGAACAGTAAAATGAAAAGGCACAGAACCATTCGGGCTCTGTGCCTCTTTAACAATAATCAAGAATCAAGAAAACTTCTCAACTTGCGCGAACGGCTCGGATGTTTGAGCTTGCGCAATGCTTTTGCTTCGATCTGGCGGATACGTTCGCGAGTAACCGAAAACTGTTGGCCGACCTCTTCCAGCGTATGATCGGTATTCATGCCAATACCGAAACGCATACGCAATACGCGTTCTTCACGAGGGGTGAGAGAGGCAAGAACACGGGTCGTCGTATCGCGCAAATTCGCCTGAATAGCAGCGTCAATCGGCAATAGCGCATTCTTGTCTTCGATAAAATCGCCCAAATGTGAATCTTCTTCATCGCCAACCGGTGTTTCAAGAGAAATCGGTTCCTTGGCAATTTTCAGTACCTTGCGCACTTTTTCAAGCGGCATTGCAAGTTTTTCCGACAATTCTTCCGGTGTCGGCTCGCGGCCAATTTCATGCAACATCTGGCGCGAGGTGCGAACAATTTTATTGATGGTCTCGATCATATGAACCGGAATACGGATAGTGCGTGCCTGATCGGCAATCGAACGGGTAATCGCTTGACGGATCCACCATGTTGCATAAGTAGAAAACTTGTAACCACGGCGATATTCGAATTTGTCGACCGCTTTCATCAAACCAATATTGCCTTCCTGAATAAGATCAAGGAATTGCAAACCGCGATTGGTGTATTTCTTGGCAATGGAAATAACCAGACGCAGATTGGCTTCAACCATTTCCTTCTTGGCAATGGCAGCTTCCCGTTCACCCTTCTGGACCTGATTGACAATACGGCGGAATTCACCAATGGAAATAGCAGTTTCCTGTGCCAACATCTGTATTTCGCTGCGCAAATCCTGAATGGATTTTGCCTCACGTGTAGCAAATTCCTTCCAGCCATGGGCAGGCAATGTGGAAATGTAATTGATCCAGTCGGAGTCCATTTCGCGACCCTGATACTGTTTCAGGAATTCCTCGTGACCAACGCCATAGGAATCGGCAAGACGTTTCAACTTGCCTTCGCTTTTTACCAGACGTTTATTAATGTCATAGAGTTGTTCGACCAGCGCCTCGATACGGTTCTGGTTGAGCGACAATGATTTAACAGCCTTGACCAGATCATCCTTGAGCTGCTTATATTTTTTCTTTTGCGCCGGAGTGAGTGCACCTTCATCATGGTCAGCCAGACTGCTTTCAACATGCTGATCCTGCAATTTACGCAATTTTGCGTAAGTATCCGCGATGAAGTCCAATGTCTCCATAACTTGCGGACGAAGTTCGTTTTCCATTGCGGCGAGCGAAAGATTGTTTTCGTCATCATCCTCGTCGTCTTCTTCCGGTTCGACCGTCTCGCCACCAACATCGGTAATGTCGTCATCATCGTGGACAACACGGCGCGGCGCTTCTTCCTTCGGCTTCAAATCCTCGATATGCTCGATGACAGGTGCCTGTTTTGCTTCCGGGCCGGCATAGGTGGTTTCAAGATCGATAATCTCGCGCAAAAGAATTCGCTGTTCGTTGAGCTCTTCACGCCAGATAATCAAAGCCTGGAATGTAAGCGGGCTTTCACACAAGCCGGCAATCATCGTCTCGCGACCGGCCTCGATACGTTTGGCGATAGCGATTTCGCCTTCACGCGACAACAGCTCGACAGCGCCCATTTCACGCAAATACATGCGCACCGGATCATCTGTCCGATCATTCTGGTCGCGTTTTGATGTCGTTGCCAGAGCACGACCACCGGCTTCCACCAGCTCACCGCCTTCAGAGGTTTCTTCCTCTTCCGATGCATTTTCGGCTTCGGCTTCTTCGTCATCCTCGACAACATTGATGCCCATATCCGACAACATGGCCATTGTGTCTTCAATCTGTTCGGAAGTCACCTCTTCTGACGGAAGAACAGCATTCAATTCATCCATTGTGACAAAGCCGCGCTTCTTCGCAGCCTTGATCATTTTCTTTACGACATCATCGGACAGATCCAAAAGAGGACCATCGCCGCTACCTTCGCGCTCGGTCTCTGCATTTTCTGTCTGTTTTACCTTTGTTGCCATTCCGTGTTAACTCCGCTCGGTCACATCGCACACTTGAAAAATTGTGTCTTGCAACTTTCTACTCATTCTTAACCCACAGCCATTTTCCGGCTACTCTTCAAGCCGCCATTTCTGGCTGAATTCGCCCGCAATATCTGCGTCCCGTTACCAATCCTTAAAGCTTCTTAGAGCAGCCGATTTTTAAAAAAGATTAATGTAGGAGAATTTCTTTTTAAGATAATGTCAAATCCTGCCTGAGTTTTCTTCAACACTAATCGTCCCTAAATGTTCCATAGCTCTTGTGCGACCGCCGTTTCACATTTAAGAAACACGTTACCCGCTTTTAGAATCGCACTGTCTTCCTTAACCTGATTTTTCGCTCGTTATAGCATATCTGGGCTTTCGTGGCTGATTCGCGACAAAAAAGCGAATCATTTATTGTTTTTCCGACTCATCCGGTTCTGATTCGTCTTCTTTCCATCGTCCGAAACCATCTATCAAAGCCTCCACGGCCTCGGTCTTTTCGAGCTCTGCTTTTACGTCACCCAACAAGGTGAACATACTGCTATCCGATTTTTCCAAAAGCTCGGCTTCAATGTCACGCAACCTCTTATGTAGGTTATGCGCACGCAGATGCAAGTACACAGCCTGCTTTAAAGCTTCTCTTGCATCTTCAATCGGCGCTTCGGCAAAAGCACAGCGGAACCCAAGATTTTTTAAAAGATCATGAATCCGGTTGAGGATTTGCTCCTGCCCCTTTTGTTTCAAAAGCTTCATCATGGCATTGGCATCATCGGGTTGCCATTCCCCCATTATTTCAAGCATAGCACGATGAAGGCCGATAAGTGCCGGATTTTGCAGCTCAAGCTTTGCCAAAGTTTCAAAATCCTCATACCAGAGCTCGGGATGGGAGGCCAAGGTCATCAGAATGGCCGCTTCCCGCAAGGGAATGAAACTTGTCGAATTTTTGACCAGATTGGAATTGGCAAGGCTGGCACTCGGACCACCGCCAATTATGTTCGTACTCCGCTTACCACGATAATTCTTGCCATTATTCTTGAAAAAAGCCGGACGAAACAGATTGCGCAGCCGGTCGCGTAGATCCTGTAAATAATAATGCCGTAAACTTTCATCCTTGATTGTAAAAATGACCGACTTGATTTCGCGCTCGAGAGCGGCGCGTGCTTCCGGCGTTTCGAATTGCTGGCCGAAAGTGTATTTACGCCATAAAAGTTCGGCAAGCGGAATGGATTTCGACAGTTCGACTTTCAAACTATCCGCCCCACCGTTTTTGACAATATCATCGGGATCTTTGCCACCGGGCAATAGAATAAAACGCGCAGAAACACCCGCTTTCAAAACCGGCAAAATGCGCTCGGCTGCCCGAAAAGCTGCATGAACACCCGCTTCGTCACCATCAAAACAGAAGACCGGATCAGGTGTCATGCGCCATAAAATCCCGATCTGGTCTTCGGTCAAAGCTGTGCCAAGCGGAGCGACAGCAGTGTCAACACCGGCTTTGGCCATGGCAATCACATCCATATAACCTTCAACAACATAGATAGATTTTGAACTTTCTTGCGCTTTCGCCTGTACAGCCTTTCGGGCCGTGGCGGCATTGTAAAGCATTTTGCCTTTATGGAAGAGCACTGTTTCCGGACTGTTTAAATATTTTGCCCGCACATTCTTGTCCATTGCACGCCCGCCAAAGGCAACAATGCGCCCACGTAAATCAGTAATCGGAAACATGATGCGGTTTCTGAACCGGTCATAAGGTGCCGCGCCATCATCGGCTGCAACAACCAGCCCGCAATCTTCCATCTGTTTTAATGAAATATCCTTGGCAATCAGTGCGTCCTTCAAGGCGTCACGTGCATCCGGCGAAAAACCGATATGGAAGCGGTCAATCATTGCTTTCGGCATTTGCCGCCCCTCAAGGTAGCTTCGCGCCAAAGCCCCTTCTTGCGCATACAATTTGCTTTTAAAAAAACTCGCTGCAAGGCTCATGACATCATAAAGGTCTTTTTTGATCTTTTCCTGTCTCTCGGCATCCTTGTCACGTGCAGGCATCCGGACACCCGCCTGATTTGCCAAACGCTCGACCGCTTCGGGAAACTGGATACCGTCAATCTCGGTCACAAAAGTGAATATATCTCCGCTTGCCCCACACCCGAAGCAATGGTAACGGCCTTTCCGGTCTTCGCAATGGAAACTCGGCGTTTTTTCGCCATGGAAGGGGCAGCACCCCCAGAAATCACCACGCGAAACATTACTTTTTTTCGGGTCGAAATTCACCCTCTGGCCAACCACTGTTGAAATTGGCAGGCGTGCACGAATTTCGTCAAGAAAATCGGGTGAAAAACGCATTACTTCTTGTCGTCTCCGGTTCCAGTCCTATTAACTTAAACATTGTTGCAGTTGAATCCAACACCCCGACTGAAAAGACGGTTAAGCATTTGTTTTAAAATGTGATCAAACGGCAGGAACGGAAATTGCCCGAATTTTTAGGAAATATCCGCTTCATTATATCGTTTAGGTCTGGTCACTCCAGAAATATGACAGCCTCGTCTTTCCACTTCAAAAGAGAAATAAAATCAGCCTAACCTTTCCAAAACCACCTCGAATTGGTTTTTCAAATTCCCTTCGCTGATATTTCCATTTGTCACTGCACTTTTGCCGACAAGGGCTTTAAGACAAGAAGAAACCTTCAAGATACTTGAAGAAGAAAACGCGCGCCCTAACCTTTTTCATTAAAATTCATTCCGATTGAAGGAGATATCTATGCATGACGCAAGTGTAGGTTGGATTGCCGCGATCATCATTGGCGGATTGGCTGGCTGGGCAGCAAAAACATTTATGAAAAGCAACACCGGCCTTATTGTGAATATCATTCTTGGTATTGTGGGCGCATCGCTCGCAAGTTTTATATTCAGTCTTTTCGGCGTTACTTTCGCCGGTGGTTTCGGATATCTGATTTCCGGCTTTATCGGTGCCTGCATTCTGATCTGGCTTGGCCGGTTGATACGCTCGTAAAATTTTATTTTGTTTAAAACCCGATCAGGGACTGGCTGATTATTCTCTGCCGGTCTTTCAGGATTTTTAGGAGAAACATGAAAAAAGGCACCTTCGAAAAAGGTGCCTTTATGGAAGTGCTTTTGCAAGTCATTTTCAAATGGCTTTATTTAACGAGTTTGAAAACTCCGGCTGATTTTTTAATCGGCTTGAAAGTGCTGGAATTATTTCAGCTTTTCGCGAATAGTGCTGCCAACTTTTGCAAAGTCCATCTGTCCGTTATAACGATCTTTCAGCCACGACATGACCTTGCCCATATCTCGCAAGCTTTCCGCACCGGTTGCTTCAAGACCATCATTAATTGCCTTTTGAACCTCGTTTTCATCAAGCTGACGCGGCAAAAACTCGCGGATAACAGCAATTTCATCACTTTCGGCTTTTGCAAGCTCCGGCCGTCCACCTTCATTATAAAGCTTTACCGACTCCTCGCGCTGTTTGATCATTTTAGCGAGAATGGATTGCAATTCGGTGTCGTCAACGGCGGGTTTGCCTTCTCCTCGATTGGCAATATCGCGGTCTTTGACGGCTGCATTGATAAGACGAAGGGTTGAAAGCCGGGCTTTATCATGGTCCTTCATAGCAGTTTTCAACGCATTGTTAATGTCATCACGCAACATAATTCTGTTCACTCCTGTGGAAATTTGTCTTGGTCTACAAAATCGCCGTCACTCATGCAATGGAGTGCGTTAAAAATAATGGAAAAAGCCTTGAAAAAGACTTCCATTGCTCTTTACCTTACCGATCAAAGCTCCTATATCACAAACCTTAGCCGAAGATTGGAAAACTCGAACGCCCAGCAGATGCCATTTGCTTGCGGCTTTTTAGTGCGAACAATAAACGCGCCGTTTTAAACCAACGTTTAATTGAGAGTGAGCGATGACTAATACAGCAAAAACGACTTTACCTTGGGGCACCACGAAACCCACTGCGCTTTTGGTATTAGCAGACGGAACCGTCATTGAAGGTAAAGGTTTGGGTAGAACAGGTTCCATTGAAGCTGAAGTCTGCTTCAATACTGCTATGACCGGATATGAGGAAATCCTCACCGATCCTTCCTATACCGACCAGATTGTAACATTTACTTTTCCGCATATTGGAAATGTCGGCGTCAATGCCGAAGATATCGAAGACCTGACACCGGCTCAACGCAGCGGTGCTGTGGGGGCGATTTTTAAAGCCGATATTACCCACCCTTCGAATTATCGTGCGGCCGAAGGTCTGGACAAATGGCTTTCCCAGCGCGGCATCATTGGCCTTTGCGGCATTGATACACGTGCCTTGACCTCGCTTATTCGCGAAAAAGGTCTTGCCAATGCAGTGATTGCCCATGACAAGAACGGCGTTTTTGATGTCGAGGCTTTGAAAGAACGCGCTCGCAAGTGGAGCGGCTTGGTCGGGCTTGACCTTGCAAAGGATGTAACCGAAGGCCAATCATCCGAATGGGATGAAACGCCATGGGTATGGAATGAAGGCTATGGTCATGAAAAGACAAAAGACATTCACATTGTTGCCGTCGATTATGGCGTAAAGCGCAATATTTTGCGCCTGCTTGCCGGACTTGAAGCACGTGTCACCGTCGTTCCTGCAAAAACCACGGCGGAAGAAATTTTGGCTTTGAATCCTGATGGTATTTTCCTGTCGAATGGCCCGGGTGACCCTGCTGCAACAGCCGAATATGCTGTTCCGATGATTAAAAAACTCGTCGAAACAGGCATTCCGATGTTTGGCATTTGCCTTGGTCACCAATTGCTTGCTTTGGCAATGGGTGCAAAAACTGTCAAAATGCATCAGGGGCATCACGGTGCCAACCATCCGGTACAGGATAAAGAAACCGGCAAGGTGGAAATTGTATCCATGAACCACGGTTTTGCAGTTGACGCAAAAACCCTTCCTGAAGGGGTAGAAGAAACGCAAATCTCGCTGTTTGACGGTTCAAACTGTGGTATCAGGCTTGTCGGCAAGCCGGTCTTTTCAGTGCAACAGCACCCCGAGGCTTCGCCGGGACCACAAGATAGCCATTATCTCTTCCAGCAATTTGCAAAGATGATCCGCGAACATAAGAAAGCGGCATAATCAACCGCTTCCGGATTGGCTTTTCAACAGATTTAAAATAATCGAAACCCCGCTGAAAAAGCGGGTTTTTTCGTATTCAATAATGTTTTCGGTAATATTGTTTTGCCGTTTTTAACGGAAAGGCCATAAAAAGCAGCGTTCACTCCCTGTTCTTTCCCATTCCAATTGTCACCTTCAAAACCCTATACTGTTAAAAGGGAACTAAATTCGGACAATAAAACTTGTGAAGCGTTAAAGCGCTCCAATTAAATGCCATTGCAGCACAGTGCATTTTCCGTTCCGCATTTTGCCGTGTTTTACGTGTTTAACGGGTGTTAATTTTTTAAAATCCGGCGCTCCCGCTATTTCCAACAAACGTTTCCGCCTTTAAAAAAAGTCGAGATTTGCTTCGAGTTTTTCCAGAGATTAAGACTATTGCCGTTTTTCAATCGCAGATAAAAGCCTTTGAAACTTCCGGAAATTGATTGCGATATTTCTAGCGGTTTCTGGAATTTTCGAGGTTGTTTTTAACGCAATTACCTGTCTTGTGCTTTCTCGTTATCGCGATCTCTCACAAGTTCATATGTCGTTAAACGCGGGCTTTTATCTTCACGTACAAAAAAGCCGAAAACCAGTGTTGTTGCAAGCAACACGAAAAATGCAGTTGCACAAGGGGCTCCGGCAAATTTGAACGGCGCACTGTCACTGGTGAAATAGCTGAAAACCGACGTATAGAATACCGGCCCGATCATCGACGTAATCGAGGTTATTGATGTCAAAGCGCCTTGAAGGGCACCTTGCGCATTGGCTGGAACTTGGGAGGAAGCAATCGAGCGCATTGGCACGTGGGCGATATATTCCGGCATAGTAAAAAGGTAAACGACATAAAGCATATAGCCTTCAAAGGCGAAGGTGTAGCCGACCATGCCGACGAGCGCGAAGATAAGCCCGATCATCGAGATTTTCCAGTTGCTTAAATGCCTTGTCATATAAGGCAAGAGCAATCCCATTATGATGCACTGGCCGATGCCAAAAACGCCATAGGCGAAACCGATAGAAAATTCACTCCAGCCATAACGTTCTTTCGCCATAAAAGCCAAAGTTGACGGCCAAACCGCCTCGGCAAGCCAATAGAGGAAGAAGGCAAGTGCCACCCAAAGCACAGTGGGATAATGGCGCAATTCCAGCAAAGCGCCTACCGGATTTGCCCTTCTGATCTCGAAGGGGCGGCGCAGTGACATTGGCAGAGTTTCCGGCAGCATATACATGGCAAAAACAAAATTGACGAGCGAAAGTCCTGCTGAAAAATAAAACGGCATACGGGGGCCGATTTCGCCCAAAACGCCACCGATCAATGGCCCTAAAAAGAAGCCGACGCCAAAGGCAATACCGATAAGTCCGAAATTGCGTGTTCTCGTGTTATCGTCGGAAATATCGGCAAGATAGGCTGAACAGGTGGAAAAACTGGCGCCGCTGACACCGGCAAGAATTCTGCCGATAAAAAGCATGGAATAGTTCCACGCAATAGCGCAAATAAAATTATCAATCGCGAAGGTGATAATGGATAACAATAAAATTGGTCGGCGTCCGAAACGGTCGGAAAGATTGCCGATAAAGGGGGCAAACAGAAACTGCATGGTCGAATAGACCATCAGCAGAATGCCGCCATCAACCGAAGCCCGGCTGATACTGTCGCCGGTCAATTGGCTTAAATATTCCGGCATAACCGGCACGATGATCGCAATGCCGATAATATCCAGTAACAGCGTGATGAAGACCAGAACAAGTCCCTTGTGAACAAATTTTGCATCGAGACTTTGCGACATGACGAATTTCCATGCTTTTACAAGAAATTGCTAATAGGACTATTGGTAAAAATAGAAAAGGGAAAAAACGCACCTCAATGAGGCTCTCTATACTATTTCTCAAAAGATCAAGACTTTTCAAATGCTTGAACCGGCAAAATTTGCCGGAATAGTTTTGTTTTTAAACGGTCATGTTTGCCAACAAGCAAAACCGGCGTGCACACCAAAATTTTTCAAAGCCTTCTTCGGATGAAGATGGTTGCTTGCTATTTTCATCACCCCGTGATTTGTGCCGGTCACTTTATGAAAGACACGAGATACCCTTGAGCGCACATGCGAAAACCGGATGATGACGACCACGTCTAGGAGATAGCGCAAAAATACTGAATAGAAAGTCTTTCAACTTCACGAAATCTCTCAAACGTGGATTTTTTAAAATCCGTCACATGATTCCATTTTTCCCAGTTGATAGCCGGTTTTGAAAGCATTGACGCGTTGTGCAGAAGTTCCATGAGTGAAACTATCAGGCACGACATATCCGTGCGTCCGTTTTTGTAATGTATCATCACCGATTTTTGCCGCTGCATTCAATGCATAGCCGATATCACCTTCTTCCAATAGTCCGTCATCCTCGGTTGAATGCGCCCACACGCCGGCATAACAATCGGCCTGCAATTCGATTTTTACCGAAAGTGCATTGGCAGTCGACGTATCGGCGCTTGCCCTTCTCTTATTCATCCGGTCGAGAACACCGGTCAAATTTTGTACGTGATGGCCGACTTCATGGGCAATGACATAGGCTTGGGCAAATTCTCCCGGTGCTTTAAAATGGGTCGCCAATTTGTCGAAAAATTCGTCATCAAGATAAAGCTTTTGATCGGCAGGACAATAGAAAGGGCCAACGGCTGTACTTGCAAGCCCGCATGGAGAATCGATAGCGCCGGTAAAACGCACAAGGATCGGTAGCTTATATTTGGCATTGTGGCGGGAGAAAATCTCGCCCCACGTATCTTCTGTTTCGGCAAGAACCGTTGCAATAAAAAGGCTACGCCGGTCATTGGTTTGAAGCGGAGCTTTTGCTGCGCCAAATGGCGCTCTATGTTCATTCACCAGCGCTCCATCGCCGAATAGAAAACGTGTCGGACTATAGCCGAAGAAGCTGAGCCCCAGAAAAATAACAACAAGAATGAGAATTCCCGTGAAACCGCCACGCGACAACAAGGCAAAACCGATGCCGCTCAAACCTGTTCGAAAAACGGAACTTGCACCGTTCGTTTTTTCGCCGCGACGATCTTCGATATTGTCGCTCTGCCTTCCACCTTCCCACCGCATAAGCCTCTCTCCCAGTGCTTATTTCATTAAAGAGCATATAACTTCTTCCTCCAAGAAGAGAAGGCTCCCCCCGACAGTAAAGCAAAAAAAATTAGGAAAAGCAAAATTTAGGGGGTTACTTTCACGCTGACTTTACCTATAAGGCAGGCTTAGCCTTAAAAAAAGAAATGTTGAACCTGCCAGTTTTTTTCTGCGCGGGTGTTTGCGATAGGATGCTGCCATGCCAAAACGCACAGATATAAAATCCATTCTCATCATCGGTGCGGGACCTATTGTCATCGGTCAAGCCTGCGAATTCGACTATTCGGGAACGCAAGCCTGTAAAGCCTTGAAGGAAGAAGGCTACCGGATCATTCTGGTCAACTCCAATCCCGCGACAATCATGACAGACCCTGATCTCGCCGATGCAACCTATATCGAGCCGATAACACCGGAAGTTGTTGCCAAGATTATTGCCCGGGAAAAGCCGGATGCACTGCTTCCCACCATGGGTGGCCAAACCGCGTTGAACACGGCTTTGTCGTTAAAACGCATGGGTGTTCTCGAACGCTATCATGTCGAGATGATCGGTGCTGATGCCAAGGCAATCGACAAAGCCGAAGACCGTGCATTGTTCCGTGAAGCTATGGCAAAAATAGGGCTTGAAACACCGAAATCCATGCTTGCCAACGCAACCGAAATCAAGGAAGAGGACCGTAAGCGCCACGACGCAATGCGCGACAAGCTTATTGCCGAACTTGAAGGCGATGCGCTTGATAAAGCGCTTGAAAAGCTTGAACATGATTGGCATCTGGGTGAAAGCGACCGCAAGCAGCGTTACATTGCCCATGCCACAGGAAAAGCCGGACAAGCTCTTGACGTAGTCGGGCTTCCGGCAATTATCCGTCCGTCTTTCACACTTGGCGGAACAGGCGGCGGCATTGCCTATAACCGTTCGGAATTTTACGAAATTATCGAACGCGGACTTGAAGCCTCACCAACCACAGAAGTGCTTGTTGAAGAAAGTGTTCTGGGCTGGAAAGAATTCGAGATGGAAGTTGTCCGCGATAAGAAAGACAACTGCATCATTGTCTGCTCGATTGAAAATCTTGATCCGATGGGCGTTCACACCGGTGATTCAATTACCATCGCACCGGCTCTGACTTTGACCGACAAAGAATATCAGATGATGCGCAATGCATCGATTGCGGTTTTACGTGAAATCGGCGTCGAAACCGGCGGTTCCAATGTGCAATTTGCGGTCAATCCGGAAAACGGCCGGCTGATTGTGATCGAGATGAATCCGCGTGTTTCGCGTTCTTCCGCTCTCGCCTCGAAAGCCACCGGTTTTCCGATTGCCAAGGTCGCGGCAAAACTTGCAGTCGGCTACACATTGGACGAATTGGAAAACGACATTACCGGCGGAGCCACACCGGCTTCGTTCGAGCCATCAATCGACTATATTGTTACGAAAATCCCGCGTTTTGCCTTTGAAAAATTCCCCGGTGCCTCGCATACTTTGACCACCGCCATGAAATCGGTCGGCGAAGTTATGGCAATCGGCCGTACTTTTCAGGAATCTTTACAAAAAGCCTTGCGCGGTCTTGAAACCGGCTTGACCGGCCTTGATGACATTGCCATTCCCGAACACGCAGAAGGCGACGAGAAAAATGCCATCCGTGCGGCGATCGGTACACCGACACCTGATCGTTTGCGTTATGTTGCGCAGGCTATGCGCATGGGGATGTCGTTAAACGAAATCCACCAGATCAGCAAAATTGACCCCTGGTTCCTTGAACAGATCGCATCTATTGTCGATATGGAACAACGCGTGCGCGAACAAGGCCTGCCGAAGGATGCAGAAAATTTCCGCATGCTCAAATCCATGGGCTTTTCCGACGCGCGGCTTGGCAGCCTCACCGGCTTGGAGACAGAAGAAGTCACAAAAGCGCGCCATGAACTCAATGTAAAGCCGGTTTATAAGCGCGTTGATACTTGTGCTGCCGAATTTGCTTCACCGACTGCTTATATGTATTCGACTTACGAAGTTCCTTTCGCCGGCAAGATGCGTTCGGAAGCCAATGTATCCGACCGTAAAAAAGTGGTTATCCTTGGTGGCGGACCAAATCGTATCGGACAAGGTATCGAATTCGATTATTGCTGTTGTCACGCAGCTTTTGCACTCCATGATGCCGGCTATGAAGCCATTATGGTCAATTGCAATCCGGAAACTGTCTCGACAGATTATGATACGTCCGACCGACTTTATTTCGAACCGTTGACTGCCGAAGATGTGCTATCAATTCTCGAAGCGGAAAAAGAAAAAGGCGAGCTTGTTGGTGTTATTGTCCAGTTCGGTGGCCAGACGCCGCTAAAACTTGCCGCCTCGCTTGAAAAATACGGCATTCCGATTCTCGGTACCTCGCCGGATGCAATTGATCTTGCCGAAGACCGCGACCGCTTCCAGAAATTGCTCATCAAGCTTGATCTGACGCAGCCCAAAAACGGCATTGCCTATTCGGTTGAACAGGCACGCCTTGTTGCCAATGATCTGGGCTTCCCGCTGGTTGTGCGCCCCTCTTATGTGCTTGGCGGGCGGGCTATGCAGATCATTCATGACGAGCGCAACTTGCAATCCTATCTTCTGGACACTGTTCCCGAACTGGTACCGGAAGAAATCAAAGCTCATTACCCGAATGACAAAACCGGACAGATCAATACACTTCTCGGCAAGAATCCTCTTCTTTTCGATACCTACCTCACCAATGCAATCGAGGTTGATGTCGACTGCCTGTGCGATGGGGAAGATACTTTCGTAGCCGGTATTATGGAACATATCGAGGAAGCAGGCATCCACTCGGGCGACTCGGCCTGTTCGCTTCCGGTTCACACATTATCACCTGAAATCGTTGAAGAGTTGAAACGCCAGACGATTGAGCTCGCCAAAGCGCTTCATGTTGGCGGTTTGATGAATGTGCAATATGCCGTGAAGGAAGGCGTTATCTATATTCTCGAGGTAAACCCGCGCGCTTCCCGCACAGTTCCATTTGTTGCCAAAACAATCGGACGGCCGATTGCCAAGATTGCCGCTCGCATTATGACGGGTGATAAACTTGAAAACGCTGTCAATCGTTATGGCGGTTACCCCAAAGTTCAGAAAAAACCGCATATTGCTGTGAAAGAAGCTGTCTTCCCGTTTGCCCGCTTCCAGGGTGTCGATACTTTACTAGGGCCGGAAATGCGCTCGACTGGCGAAGTGATGGGGCTTGATTACAGCTTTGCCCTTGCCTATGCCAAGGCACAACTTGGCGCAGGTAACGATCTTCCGCGTGAAGGCACATTGTTTGTGTCAGTCAAGGATGATGACAAGATCCGCGTGCTTGGCGCCGTCAAGCGCATGGCGAAACTCGGTTTTTCAATCCTTGCAACAACCGGAACACAAAAATTCCTTGAGGAACATGGTGTGAAAGCCAAAAAGATCAACAAGGTTCTTGAAGGGCGTCCGCATATTGAGGATGCCATCCGCAACCGTCAGGTTCAGATCGTCTTCAATACGACCGACACAGCCAGTGCAATTTCCGATTCAAAGTCGCTGCGTCGGGCAGCATTGATGCAAAAAGTGCCTTATTACACCACCATGTCGGGTGCTGTATCCGTTGTCGATGCAATTGAGGCTTTGCAGAATGGCACGATCGAGGTGCGTTCTCTGCAAGAATATACCGAATAATTTTTTTCCGCGGCAAAAGTGAGAAACGCTTTTGCCGCGGCATTTTTTAACGGCATTATCTTTTTTGTTTTCGCTATTCCGCTCTGTTTTTGAATTCCGCTCTGTTTTCCAGCTGTTTCTTGATTACCAGTCAATCATTCCAAAACACCATTGTTTGATGTCTCAGTCGTGTTTCTACGGGTTAAAAAAATTCATATTTCCCGTTTTTTGAAAACAGGATCGGATAGTCCGAAAATTCTTGTTCATTTTTTTTAACTTTTGCCCTTTTACATTCCGATATCCGTGACGCTTTTCTATTTTTTGCGACTTTTATTTCCGTAACGTAAGTGCATTTACCCCGTCGGCTCCTTTATCGCGCACGAAACATGTTTCAGGTTTTCTCGTACTTACGTCATCCATATCCCTATTCTCAAACAAAAGTGGAATAATCAGTAAACTTGGTTTATTAAAAAATATAGAAATGATATTTTCCGAATTTATCAATTCATGTTTTTATTTTATCAATGATAATTATTTCATAATTTTATTATCAATATTTTCTATAAATTTTTATATTATGATATACGTTTTTCATGACCTAACTATGTCGGCTAATCATTCAATTTTCGCAAAAATTTAAATTAATAAATTAAAATTCACCAGAAAATTTTTGCCTTATTTATAAGTTTTATCAATGAACTTGATAATTTTGGTAAATTTTGAATTTGCGCTTTCAATAAAAGATGATATATATAGTCATGTTTTATTCTGAGGGATATATCATGCGTTTAAACAAACTTATTTTAGCTACTTCCTGCACTCTATTTGCAACACCGGCTCTGGCTGTGGAATACCCGATTGGCGAGCCACAGCATTGCGGAGGTTTGGAAATTGCAGCTGTCTATCTGCAACCGATCGAAATGGAACCGGAAGGCATTATGCTCGCGGCGGCCAAGTCGGATATCCACCTCGAGGCCGATATTCATGCAACAGAAGACAACAAGAACGGCCTTCCGGAAGGTGCATGGGCACCTTATCTTCAGGTTTCCTATGAATTGACCAAGGAAGGTGCAAAAGAGCCTTTGAGCGGCCATTTTCACCCGATGGTTGCCAATGATGGCCCGCACTATGGAGAAAACATCAAGCTTGATGGCGCAGGCAAATATCATTTGAAATACACGATTTTGCCGCCATCAAAAGAATCAATGTTCGGCCGCCATGTCGACAAGGAAACCGGCGTTGGCCCATGGTTCGACAAATGTGTGGTTGAATATGACTTCACTTATGCAGGAACCGGCAAAAAAGGCGGTTATTGATTAATTTTGAAACAGGCAAAAACGTTTGCCTGAAACTAACAGCGGATAAGGTCTTTTTTCTTGACCTTATCCCCAAAGATCGGGACCTGTTTGTCAAGTCGGGGTTTACTTTCGATCGTCCACAATTACAAGTAACCCTCCGAGCAGACCGGCCGTTGTGACCTCCACAGCCGGTCTTGCTTTTTAACGGGGTCGTTTTAGCAGGCAATAGTCTTGTTCTTGAAAGGCAAGCGTTAGATCGACAAGCCTGTTTCGGTTAAAAAGGGTTTTATTATGCGTGCAATATTGGTTCTGTTGTTCTGTCTTTTTCCCCTCTTTGCCGGAGCGGATGAAATGTCGGTCTATAATGTCACCATCAAGGATGGCGTTTTCGAACCACAATCAATCGAGGTTCCGGCAGGGCAACGTTTCAAGATTTCAGTCAAAAATGTCGGCTCCGGCCCCGCGGAATTTGAAAACCTGTCCATGCGGGTCGAAAAAGTTTTAGGTGCAGGGGTGGAATCATTTGTCGTCATTCATCCGCTCAAACCCGGCAGCTACCATTTTATTGACGAATTTCACATGGATATGGCCGGTTTCGACATTAACGTAAAATAGGAGAGCAGAAAATGGGTGCACCTCTTTTCATCGTCTGGCGTGAAAGCATTGAAGCGCTACTCGTTATCGGCATCCTTTATACGTGGTTGCGGCGCGAAAATCTTTTAACCCTTAAAAACCGGTTGTGGACGGGAACAGCTTTGGGGCTGGTTCTTGCCGGTCTTCTTGCCGTTCTCTTCTACGTTGCAGGCACATGGTTTGCAGGCCCCGGCGGGGAATGGTTCTTCACCGCCATGATGGCGGTTGCCGCCCTTCTCATTATGCAAATGATTGTCTGGATGCATCACCACGGTGCTTCGATGAAACATACTTTGGAACGTGAAGCAGCCGAAAGCCTGCAAACTTCCGGTGGTTTCGGCATTATGCTTCTTGCCATGATTGCCGTTGCCCGTGAAGGATCGGAAACGGTGGTGTTCCTTGCCGGTGTCGGTGCGCAACAAAATGGTGCGTCGCTCGGTATGTTCATTCTGGGTGGTGTGCTCGGCTTTATTCTGGCACTATTCACTTTCTGGCTGTTGCAAAAATTTTCCAAAATCATTCCGTGGAGATGGTTCTTTCTGGGAAGTGAATTTGTTCTTCTCCTCATCGGTGGCGGTTTGTTGATTACTGCCTTTGACAAAGCGGCAGCCCAGATTTCGGCTTATGATTTACCCGAATGGCTATACAGCTTTATGGATGATCCGCTATGGAGCACAAGCTGGCTCATTCCCGATAACAGCACATTGACAGGCCTTACAGGTTACCATGCGGAACCGTCTTTGATGCAAGTCGTTGTATTGGCGATCTACTGGGTTGCAGCCATTGTTCTTTGCAACAGGAAACCGGGGAAAACTGTCGCCCGTCCAACGTTGAAAACTTCCTGAAACCAAATTTTTAAAACAAATGTCACGCATTCTTTCCACTGCCATTTATAAACTGGGCACTTCTATGCAACGTCATAGAACAGTGATCCAGTCTATCCAGTGGTGTGTTGTTGCCATTTATCTTTTTTTGCTTGTCATCCCGCCATTCCTGCCGCTGCCACCACGTCAGGAACATATCATTTGCAATCTTGTTCTTTTTGCCCAATTCGTATTTTGGGGAATCTGGTGGCCATTCGTTATTCTTTCCATGCTGTTCATCGGACGTTTGTGGTGCGGAGTTTTTTGCCCGGAAGGTGCTTTGGCCGAATATACCAGCCGCAAGGTCGGGCGTAATTACAACATTCCGCGCTGGCTTAAATGGCGTGGTTGGCCGACTGTCGCCTTTATTCTCACGACACTTTATGGGCAATTGATAAGCGTTTACGATTATGCCGAAGCAGCGCTTCTCATTCTGGGCGGCTCGACACTGGCAGCGATGGTCATCGGCTTCTTTTTCGGTAAGGGTACGCGTGTCTGGTGCCGGTATCTTTGCCCCGTTAATGGCGTTTTCAACTTGCTTTCCCGCCTTGCTCCTATTTCTTTCAAAACCGATCAGGAAAGATGGGCGCATTATTGTGGAGCCCGTCAGGAAAACCCGAATTGCCCGCCAATGATCAATATTCATCAGCTTCATGGCGTCAACGCCTGTCATATGTGTGCGCGTTGTGCCGGTTTTCGTGATGCTGTAGCTCTAAAACCGCGCTCGGTCATGGAAGAAGTCGTCGTCTATGGTGGCGATAAACACGTCAATCCATGGGAAGCAAGGCTACTGCTTTTCGGCATGATCGGCGTTGCGATCGGTGCGTTTACGTGGACCGTAAGCCCGTGGTTTGTAACCTTCAAACAGGCGATAGCCGAATGGCTCGTCAACCATGATATTTACTGGCCACTTGACCCGACAGCTCCGTGGTGGATTTTGACAAACCACCCTGCCAATAATGACAGCTTCAACTGGGTGGACGGTTTTTGTGTTGCAAGTTACATTCTGGGAAGCGGCGTGCTTTTTGGCACATTTTTAACGCTCATTCTGTGGGCTGTTGCCTCGCTTATGCGTTCGCCAACACTCTTTCACCATTTGGCACAAGCGTTTTTGCCACTGGCAGCAGCTGGCATATTTTTGGGGCTTTCAGCAACAACAATCAAGCTTTTGATGTATGACGGTGTGACCTTTTGGTGGCTTTCCGATGCACGTGCTTTCATTCTCGCTTTGACATCACTTTGGAGCCTTTACCTAGCGGCACGAATTTTACAAAGAACACCGGCGAATCTGTTGCGCAAATATTCAAGCTTTGCTCTCTTTGCTCTTTCTTGTGTCCCCATTGTCTATGCATGGTGGCTGATGTTCTGGGGCTGGTAAGTTTTAAAAACGGAAATGAAGATATTATCCGGCACTATGAAAAACTCCCTCACCCGCCACCTCGTCTTCTCCCCGCGAGCCAGCATCCATAATTCTGTGCATGATTTACAGCACTCTCCATGGTTTATAATGTTATTCAAGGAATAGCCTGCTTATCCAAAAGTTTCCCGTTCGATATCCCCCGCTTTACTTCGAGACTTGTTTGATTTCTGCCTCAGGCCTCAATTATGTTTCCAACACCTTTCTCGGGATAACTTGGGCTTTGGTGCTCTTTTGCCCCCCCCAAAATAGCCGAGGCTGCTTCCGGCAGCTCCGGTCTAAAAGCCTGTTGGCGCATTTTTAAAACCGCATAGCGCTTGATGTCGCCGGTCTTCATTGCATTCTTGATAAGCGGCCAAAACACAACTTGCCCGAGCGGACTTTTGCGTCTCCCTCCTTTTCAAGTTTGATTCGAAGTTCATGAAAATATACGGGCGCGGCCCTATTACACGGGGCCCGCTTGAAACGCTAAAAGCATTTCTCTTTCAAAATAGCTATCGGGAAAGAACTTTACTTGGACAAAATTTCACTAAAAAGCATTTTTTAAAAAAAGCGTTTTTGAATACTGATCGTTGAGTTGCCGCAATCTTGCCGCTAAGTTATTTTTGCGTGATGTTGAGGCTGCTCTTGAATGAGTAAAAGGCTTCCCATTGGTTAAAACACTGCTATCCGCAACGGACACTTCTACAAAACCACCGCACATAAAAACAACGACTAAAAAAGAAATGGTTTTTGCGTTCTTACCCCCCCACAGCGGCTTTCCGTTTTGTTTAGCAGCAGTCAAATCTCCAAACTTATTTTTTTGGCTCTTCATCTGTTTCTTTTGCAGGCGAAATTTCTGAAGCCTTTGTGGTCTTAATGCCCGTTGTTTCAGTGTCTATTGTTTGAGCTTCCGAAGTGCCATCCGTCGGCTCACTTTTTGGCATTTCTTTTTCACTCTTTGACAAAGCCTGTTCGGAAGGTTCGAATTTTACTTCCACAATCACGTCGAACAGATAACTTTCGTCATTGCGACGGCTGATATAGACAAAAGTTGTATTTTTCAAATGCTGGAAGACAACCGAGGCAATACGTTTGCGCACAGTTTCATCAATACCGTCCATCACCTGATTGGCAACAATCCACTCGGGATCTGTCAGAAGCACGCGTGCAAAAGCAATCGAACGGCGTTCAACATCATTAAGACGTCTCTCCCAATCCACATTTTCCTCATCAAGCGCGGAAAAATAATCACTCAAACCGGTGATTTCGAGAGCGCGTTCAATTTCTTCATCTGTCGGATTTTTATTTGTTGCCGGATAGAGAAGAACCGTGCGCAATGTGCCCGGCGGAATATAAGGTGCGTCGGGAATGTAATTGGGTAAACCTGAATTGGGAAGCCCTACAGTGCCCTGCCCCCACGGCCAGAGCCCTGCAAGCGCATGGTATAGAATAGTTTTATCAACATCTTGCGGCGCATAGATCAGCGTGTTTTGCCCGCGCTTGATTGCCAGATTTTCCGGTGTCAAAGTCAATTTGCCATTGGCTGTGCGGATCAACAGATTGTCGAAGGTCATAATATCGGAATCATTGGTTTTGACCGTGATATGCTCGCCCTTCAGGCGGTCGACACCATCCATTTGCACAACAGCCTGCCTGAATGTTGCAACACGCAGCATTGTTGCGCGCCAATCGGCCAGAGCACCATAATTGTCGACAAACCAGCGCAATGATTGGTGCGCCTGATTGAAGGCCTGAACAGCAGCCTGAAGACCTCCAAGATCAATGCCTCCACCAAAATAGATCGGCGAAGCAATTATATAGGGAGCAACATTCGATACCCAGCCATAACCGGCGGTAATGCCTGTCAGTTTTGTCGTTGCGACAACGATATGCCAAATAGCGTTCAAAACATTTTGCACACGGCCATCAAGATAGCGTTTCTCGTCCTTTTCCGCCCCCATCAGAGTTATCGAATCAATCGAGCGGTTGGTGTGCATCAAAGCGGCACGCAAATCTGCCTCGCGCGCATAACGGTTGGCGTTGATCGTCACCAGATTACGCGCAACAAACCATGTAAGGAAAGATGCCGCACCGACATAGAGGAGCACTGCCCAGATCATGTAACCGGGAAGCGGAAAACTATAGCCTGAAAAACTGAAAACAAAACCCGCCGTTGTTGCCCATAATGTCGGAATGAAGATGATCAATGTGACACTCGCTTGCAACAGGTTGATGCCAAGATCAGCGGTTGATTCAGCAAGATGACGGGCATCTTCATGGAGTTTCTGGTCGGGATTGACACCAACCTCGCCAGCCATTGTCAGACGAAATGCGCGTTTTGGTTGCATCCATTGACTGATAAGATCGTCGGTCAAACCTTCACGCAATTTCATTTTGAGATATTGGTTTAAAAAAGTCTGGATAATGTTGAAAATCAACAGAACCGAGGCAATGACAAAGAACACACCGAGCTGGAAAACGAATTCGTGCAAATCTTTGCGGCTGATCGCATTCCAGAAATCCTTTGTCCATTCATTGATTTGCAATTGCCCGCGGCCGATTAAAATAATCAGCACGAGTATACCCAGAAATGTAGCAATCAACGTATTGCGTGTATGCGAATGCCAGAAAGCAATATAAAGGATCTTCGCCTGATGGGAAAAACGGGTATTTTTGACAATGCCTTCACGCAGTGAACCGGGAGCTGCATCAACCGGATTATCAGGCATGTTGTCGTCTATATCGCTGCCTTTTTTGGCCATTCACTCAAATCCCCTTTTACGACAATCGCGACATTCTGACGACAATTAAAAAAATGACCGCCCTTTATACACCAGATAGTGTCGGCAATCAAAATAGCAAAAGCGACAACGCTTTCAAATTTAATATTAATTCAACTTGCTTTCTTTTTCGAGAGGGTCTAATGAAGCGCCAATCGAATTTTCGGTTGTGCGACTTTCTTAACCGTGCAGCAAGCACTATTTAACGAAACTCCCCTTTCTAAATTTCGATCTATCCAAAGTATCAACATAAGACGTGTTGATGCAATCATTTCTTATTACAGGAGTTTCCTATGGCTACAGGAACAGTTAAGTGGTTCAATACAACAAAAGGCTTCGGCTTCATTCAACCTGATGATGGTGGTGCAGATGTTTTTGTCCACATTTCAGCCGTTGAACGCTCAGGCATGAGCGGTCTGAATGAAGGCCAGAAGGTCTCTTATGAAGTTGTACAGGATCGCCGTTCCGGCAAATCTGCTGCAGGTAATCTTTCAGCTCTTTAATATCTGTAATTGAAATGCTTGTCTAAAACGGCAGAACGTTTTATCGGCATTTCATAACCGGATATAAAAGAAACAGGTTTTTAAAAGCTCCACTTTTTCGAGGTGGAGCTTTTTCCATTTTAGCTTTATTTTTATCGTAAGCCTGATGCATTCGCCACACACCTATTACAATTTCCGGTGGGCATGATTTTGCCCCTATTCAAAACGTCTAACTCCCTTGCCGATTATTCAAAGAATAAGTTCAAAACCCGAAAAAAATAGGCATTATCGTTTCGGGTTTTATCTTTTCCGGCGTTTATGCCCATGGCTCTTTTTCCCCCTTTGCCACACTTTTTACCTTTTTCTGATGCCGCTTCGTTCCGAATTTATTCTTTTTTTTAATCCGGAATTCAGACACTCATTCAATCATTCAAAGATGACCCGAATGGCACATTTAAACTATTTCCCGTTCAACCGAGGAAATTCAACAACACGCTTGCACTTATATTTAGATAAGTTATAAATTTTATTGACGGTTCCCCTTCACGATGTCTTCAAAAGGGGAATAATAGGGAACACGGAAAAATTGACCTCACTCAAGGGATTTCAGCCGTGGCTGCCCCCGCAACTGTAAACGGCAGCACTTTTTTCAGGGTTTTACCCGGCCACTGCGAAAGCGGGAAGGTGAAAGGTGCATAAAAATGCCGCGAGCCAGGAGACCTGCCGTCAATCATGGGCTTTTTAAAAGCCCGTTAATAAAATGCCCTAACGCACGGTGGGTGCAAAGGAAAGGTCATCATGGCAATCCAATCAGGCGCCATTTTTGTCGCCTCTCGCACGCTCATCCGGATAATCTTGTCCGGTTTGATTGCTCGAGCAAAACAATTGTTCCGACAGAGTTTTTTCTTTTATCTCTTGTTTTATCTCTTGCGGCTTTTTTCAAAACAAAAAAGTTTGGAAGTGTTTTGCTCGCATTTGCTAAAGCGGAGAGAAGATAAAAATGACCTATTGAAACAAAAATATTCTGATTGTGAAAAGACCCGAAGTAAAAAGTCAAAAACAGAAAAGGCCGGAACCGAAAACATTTGTAACTTTAGAAAAGTGGTTACAAATGCGTTTTTTAGACGGACTTTTTCCAAGGCATTTTCTTCAAGTCTTTTCCGCCAAAGAGTGCTTTTTTCGTTTTGCAGTTGCGCTTTTTCAGACGTGAAAATTTTCCCAATCCCCGCCGTTAATTACTTTAACTCCGTGACATGGCAGAGCCCTCATAGCTTTGCACCGGCTTTAAACGAGAAGAGTAAACTCATGAAAACCATCCATTTGAAGACGATCATTCTGGCTGCGGCAATAAGCTGTTTTTCCATTGCTGTCCATAGCAATGCTTTTGCTGACGAAACGCATTATCCGTTAACGGTAAAAAATTGCGGCCGCACACTTGTTTTTAACAAAGCACCGGAACGCGTTGTTTCGGTCGGTCAAAATACGACGGAAATACTTTATGCTTTGGGTCTTTCCGACAAGGTCAAAGGTACAGCGCTCTGGTATTCGCCGGTTTTGCCACAATTTACCGAAGTCAACAAAAACGTCAAAATGCTTTCCCATGATGTTCCAAGTTTCGAGAGCATCATTGCCGAAAAACCCGATCTTGTCGCAAGTCATCAGGAATGGGTTATAGGGCCTGCGGGAAGTGCGGCAACCTATGACCAATTTAAAGATTTTGAAATTCCGGTTTATACAGCGCCGGCCGATTGCGTAGGAAAAGACAATCTTGCCGGTAGCGACGGTTTGCGCACAGCCCCCTTCACAATGGATCTGATCTATCAGGAAATTTCTGAACTGGCATTGATTTTCAATGTTCAGGATAAAGGAGAAAAACTTGTTCATGACTTGAAGGGGCGCGAACAAGCTGCAATCGAAAAAGTAAAAAACTTGCCCAAGGGCAAAATCAGCGCAGTTTTCTGGTATTCCAGTGCCGATCTTGATATTGACCCCTATGTTGCCGGAGACCTTGGTGCACCCGGTTATATTATGAAAATTCTTGGCATTAAAAATGTTATAAAATCCAACTATGAATGGCCGACTGTTGGGTGGGAAACCATTGTGAAAGCAAATCCTACCATTATTGTTCTTGCCGAAATGGATCGCCGTCGTTTTCCTGCGGATGATGTCGTTGTGAAACGTGATTTTTTAAAAAAAGACCCCGTTACAAAACTTCTGCCGGCTGTCGAAAATGATCGCCTTGTCAGCATCGACGTGCAATCCATGAACACAACCATGCGCACGATTGACGGTATTGAAAAACTGGCAAATGCCATTGTCGAACTTGGTCTTCTAAAAGAGTGACACAAAAGAGTGACACATTTGCCCCGCACCATTATCATCTGGCTTTTCTGCATATGGCTTTTGCTATGCGCAATTGTTGCAGGTGCAGCAATTGGCGAGATTGCGATTCCGTTTTCGTCTTTTTTGAAAACCATTGCCAATCATTTGTTCAATAGCGGTTATGAAGTGGATATATTCCACAGTCGGGTTATCTGGCTGTGGCGCCTGCCGCGTGCAGTCGTGGGCGCCTGTTGTGGTGCCGGTCTTGCCATGTGCGGGGTTATTTTACAGGCCTTGTTGCGAAATCCCCTTGCCGAACCTTATCTTCTCGGCATTTCGTCGGGTGCGGGAACAGGTGCGGCACTGGTTACCGCTTTCGGCATGAATTTGAGTATTCTGTCACTTTCAACGGGTGCATTGATCGGTGGTCTGTTATCGTTTTTCTTTGTTGTGTTCCTCGCCTATCATTCCGGCCGCAATGCAACCGCCATTATTCTGGCGGGTATTGCGAGCGCTATGTTGTTCAATGCTTTGACGGCACTCATATTGATGATTTTTACACCGCTTGAAGGACGCTCGAATATTTTTGCCTGGATGATCGGTAATCTTTCCGGCGCAAGGTGGAGCGATGCGGCGCTTGCTTTTCCTTTGACATTGGTCGCATTTTTAATCTTCTTTGCTTTTTGCCGTGTTTTGGATGCCTTTGTTTTCGGCTCGCGTGCTGCAAAATCGCTCGGCATTTCTGTCCATTATGTAAGCATGTTACTTATTACTGTCGTGGCACTGGTTACGGCCGTCATGGTTTCGATTATGGGTACAATCAGCTTTGTGGGACTGGTGGTGCCGCACGCTGCCCGTCTTATTGTCGGTGTGCGCCATCGGCTGCTGATACCGGCTTCCGCTTTTATCGGTGCGCTTTTCATGATTGCGGCCGATGTTATTTCGCGCATTATCGTGCCCGGTCTTGCTTTTCCGGTCGGTATCGTCACCGCATTGATCGGAGCACCACTTTTTGCCCTGTTGCTTTTGCGGCAGAAAGGAAATTGATATGCTTGTCGGAGAACACATATCACTTGAAATCGACCGTCACACTATTCTTGATAATGTAACGCTCACATTGAAAGACCAGGAAATTTTAGGCGTTATCGGCCCGAATGGCGCGGGAAAAAGTTCGCTTCTATCCGTTTTTGCAGGCCTCATCACACCGACAAAGGGGAGTCTAAGCCTTGACAATATTGCCTTTTCCAACTGGTCAAGGCGCAAACTTGCCAAAACAATTGCCTTTGTCGAACAGCAGGCCGAACCGCATGAACGCATCGACGTACGCCATGCTTTAGAAATCGGCCGCACACCACACAAACGCCTATTTTCACCATGGCTTCCGGAAGATGAGGAAGCGTTGCAGGATGCACTTTTGAAAGTCAATATGAAAGGCTTTGAAAAGCGTTTCCTGAACAGCCTTTCGGGCGGCGAAAAACAGCGCATCCATATTGCGCGTGCATTGGCACAAAAACCACGCATCCTCATTCTGGACGAGCCGACAAATCATCTTGATATCGGTTGCCAACTGGAAATTCTGTCCCTCATTCGAAAACTCGGACTTTCTGTGCTGATTGCCCTTCACGACCTCAATCATGCCGCCATGTTTTGCGATCGCATTGCTTTGCTTCAACACGGACGATTGATAAACTCGGGAAAGCCGGAAGAGGTTTTGACAAAGGAAACAATATTGACCAATTTCCATGCCAATGCTGAAATAGAGATGCTTGAAAACGGTAGGCCCCATATACGCTACCTGCTTTAATTTTCCTTGAAAGGATAAAAAATGAAAAAACTGTTTGCCTTTGTTGCTCTACTCGCCTTCATCTCGACTGCAAATGCCGAAACCTATGAGGTGAAAATGCTCAATCGGGGAGCAAGTGGCGCCATGGTTTTCGAGCCGGATTATCTAAAAATCAAACCGGGTGATTCCGTAAAATTTATTGCCACCCAAAAAAGTCATAACGCTGCAACGATTGATGATATGATACCGGACGGGGCAACACCCTTCAAAGGCAAGATTGATGAAGAGTTGCAAGTGACTTTGGATAAACCCGGTTTTTATGGCATCAAATGTATTCCCCATTATGCCATGGGTATGATTATGCTGATTAAAGTGGGTGACGATCAGGCTTTGCCGCAATCCTATCGCGACCATAAGCAGCCGGGCATTGCAAAAAAGCGCTTTGATGATATTTTTTCCCGCGTCGATAAAGGGGAATAAAGCGGGAATTTATTTGCAAACGCTTGTTCCGCACAAAGGGGAACGCGTCGTTCAGTTGCAGCAACGATTATGCGGCAAGGATGAACAATTTTAAAAAAATAAAGGTGCAGGAAATTATCCGGACTTTTAGCGAAACTTGCAAAAAATACACCGGTTTCGATAATAGTTCTGTGCTCTCTACAATAAATTGATGAAGAGAATTCTTGCACTTTCAAGGCGCATGAGACATAGATTTACCATTGCTGGTATAATGTTCTTCAAATGCAAGAATCAGTGCATTGCTTATTCAATCTGAGGAGATAATAGAATGGCATTCATTGGCGATACGCTATCCCGTATCAAGCCCTCTGCAACTATTGCTGTTGCTCAAAAAGCCCGTGACCTCAAGGCCACTGGTCGTGATGTGATTTCACTCGGTGCCGGAGAGCCTGATTTCGACACACCTGATAACATTAAAGATGCTGCTATCGAGGCAATCCATCAGGGCAAAACAAAATATACTCCTGTTGCAGGTATACCGGAGCTTCGCCAAGCCATTGCTCAAAAACTGAAACGTGAAAACAATCTTGATTACAAGCCGCAGCAGATCATCGTTGGTACTGGCGGCAAGCAGGTTCTTTTCAACGCTTTCATGGCAACACTGAACAAGGGCGATGAAGTTATTATCCCTGCCCCATATTGGGTAAGCTATCCGGAAATGGTTGCTGTCAATAATGGCACGCCGGTTTTTGTCGATGCAAAAAAAGAGTTCAACTATAAACTCCAGCCGGAAGATCTTGAAGCTGCCATTACCGATAAAACAAAATGGTTCGTTTTCAATTCTCCTTGCAACCCCTCTGGTGCTGCCTACACCCATGATGAATTGAAAAAACTGACCGATGTTCTTTTGAAATATCCGCATGTCCATGTCATGAGCGATGACATGTATGAGCATCTCACTTACAACAATTTCAAATTTGCTACGCCTGCAGCGGTAGAGCCCAAGCTTTACGAGCGCACATTGACGGTAAACGGCGTTTCGAAAGCCTATGCAATGACCGGTTGGCGTATTGGCTATGCCGCAGGTCAGGTCGAGCTTATCAAGGCTATGGAAACCATCCAGAGCCAGCAGACATCCGGCACAAGTTCGATTTCGCAATGGGCTGCTGTTGAAGCCTTGAACGGACCGCAAGATTTCATTGCAAAAAACAAAGCGATCTTTCAGGCAAGACGCGATCTCGTGGTTTCCATGCTCAATCAGGCAAACGGCCTTGAATGCCCCACACCGGAAGGCGCTTTCTATGTCTATCCTTCCTGTGCAAAACTGATTGGTAAAAAAACACCGGAAGGCAAAGTCATCAAGACTGATGAAGATTTTGTCACGGCTCTTCTTGAAACAGAAGCCGTTGCGGTTGTTCACGGTGCTGCTTTCGGTCTTGGACCGGCTTTCCGTATTTCCTATGCAACTTCTGAAAAACTTCTGGAAGAAGCTTGCCGGCGCATTCAACGCTTCTGCGCAAGCTTGCGCTAGAGGTTTCCACCGACATAAAACGCTCAAAAACCGCCTTTTCCGAAGGCGGTTTTTTTTGAATGTAATGCCAAGCTTCTCCCCGAAAAAAAACTATTTACCGGTTCAAGCATGGAAGGTTGAAGACCTGTCAAAGTAAACGCCGAAGGCGTGAAGATACTATCATGATAAAATACGTTATCGCATTGTCCCGAAGCAATGAAGCAATCGTATGGAACGGTGCTTTGATCGTCGGTAAAGCCTCAAAAACAACCTGCTATAACGAATGCAGGGGGTTATGTTTTCGTTGAACAGTTTCCTTTAAAATGCAGCGTTGGATGAAAAAGCCAATATTTTTCCCCCCCTTGCTTTAAGTGTGATTGATAATCAGCGCCATTCGCGAATGGTAATATTGTAGTACGCGAAACAGTCACCTCTTGATATTTCTTTACCGGAAAATACCATTACCACTTTAACATTGTTGTCCCGTGGAAAACGGACTATTGCCGCTTGTCCAAGTTGAAACAACACCTATCGGGAAATAAGCCGAAACTGCCAGTCTATCCGCGTTTTAAAGTCTAGCAGTTAAAAGCACCTGCGTAGCGTTATTTTCTTTGGAAGTTTAACTGGAAATAGTCGCGTTCACTGTCTCTCACTGACAAAAAGAAACGCCGATGCAGACCAGCCGAAAGAATAAAACAAAAAAAGCAAAAAAAAGCCGGACAAATGTCCGGCTGAAGTTTGAAGGTTTCAGAGACTAAAGTCGATCTGACAAAACCTCCAGAGGGGAACACTCAAGAAACGCAATGGGAGGAGACGTCTTCTTGAGATGCTTGTAATATGCACTTTTTTTAGGCATTCAACAACCAAATTTTAAGCACAACAGCTATGCGCTGAGTGCATAGCTCAGCCTTGAAAATGCCACAAAAAAGCAAACCTCTATTTTTTATGATTGAAAAACAACAGCTTATTAACTCACGTTCATCGATGTGATCACAAATGGCATAAATAGTGCGGCTAGACGTCCGACACAAAAATATTCAGAATATTGCATAGAAAACAATCAATTCAAGCTTAAAGAAGCAGCACGTATCAGAATGGGTTCATTGCTATTTCTTTTTACCGACAGCGATTTTTAAGAATATACACTTCACAAATAACAAGCCCACTCCCTTCCAAAATTAAAACATTACCAAATCAAAAATAGTCACGGAGCGCGAAATTATTTCGCTCTTATGTGGATGAAGGATTTTCAAGAAAATTGCGGAGATTTTTCTTGGAACACATGTCTTATAATGGAATTCGGACTGCCCGGTTAAAATGACCAGTTACGCGATTTTGCAAAGATGTAATCGCGAAATGCGTTAAGCTTGGCCGAGTTTTTGAGTGCTTCCGGATAGCAGAAAAACGTGTCAAAGGAAGGTATTTCTGTTAGATCGGGGAAAAGCCTTATCAGCCCGTCATCAGGCGCAATGATGTAATCGGGCAAAACCGCGATGCCAAGACTTTTCATAGTCGCCTTTTTGATGGAAATCACATTGTTGATTTGTAAAGAGGGAATGCGCTGCGACCCGTCGTTACGGCCGGCACTTTCCAACCAGTTCAAACCGGCAAGATAACTCGGCGCCGATTCACCAAACGACAGAATGCGATGATTATCAAGTTCTTCCAACTGTGTCGGTTTGCCGTGATTGGCGAGGTAATCGGCCGAAGCATAAACATGCATATGCACGGTAAAGAGCCGCCGTTGGATGAGGTCCGGCTGTTGAGGCTGACGCAAGCGCAAAGCGCAATCGGCGTGGCGCATTGTTAAATCGAGTTCCTCGTCATCGAGCAAAAGCTGAATCTGGATATCGGGATAAAGATTGACAAATTCCGGTATACGCTGGACAAGCCATCCGGAGCCCAAGCCGAATGTCGTTGTCACACATAAATGGCCAGTCGGCTTTTCGCGACTTTCACTCAACTTGGAGCGGACATTTTCAAGTTTCATCAACACATCATGGGCGGTGCGATAAAGAATTTCGCCCTGCTCTGTCATGATAAGTCCGCGTGCGTGGCGCTGGAAAAGCGGCACGCCAACATCCTGTTCAAGCGCCGAAACTTGCCGCGAGATCGCCGATTGAGACATATGCAGCGTTTGCGCAGCATGTGTAAACGAACCCGCTTCGGCGGCGGCGTGGAAAATTCTTAACTTGTCCCAATCCAACGGCGCAGCCACCGACATATCTCCTCAATTGTTAAAACCGCTTCTCAATGTTTTAACGGTTACATCTGCTAATCTTAACGGCGTGAGCGTGACTACCACCCACCCGACCAGACCTATTTTCCGGCCACTTTCAAATCGGCTTTCCCGACCGCCTTCAAATCGGCCTGTTCATCCAGAAAACGTTCCGCTTCAATGGCAGCCATTGCCCCGCGGCCGGCAGCTGTCACCGCCTGACGGAATGTATCATCGGCAACATCGCCGGCGGCAAAAATGCCTTCGACACTGGTTGCCGTTGAATCCGGTGCTGTCCATAAATAACCACCGGGTTTCTGGCGCAATTGTCCTTCGAAAAGCTCGACCGCCGGCGCGTGACCGATAGCAATAAAGACGCCTTGCGCTTCAATTTCGCTGAATTTTCCGGTCAAAGTGTCTTTAAGACGCACACCGGTAACTGTTGCCCCCATAGGTGGTTTTGGCGGATTACCGACGATTTCGTCGACCACATGATTCCAGATCACCCGTACATTATCACGTTTTAACAAACGCTCCTGCATAATTTTTTCGGCACGGAAAAAATCCCGCCGATGCACTACAGTTACGGTTTTTGCAAGGTTTGCAAGATAAAGCGCTTCTTCAACGGCTGTGTTGCCCCCACCGACGACAACTACATCTTTACCGCGATAAAAAAAACCGTCACATGTTGCACAGGCTGAAACACCACCGCCCATAAAAGTTTTTTCGCTTTCCAATCCCAGCCAACGGGCTTGTGCACCGGTTGCAATGATGAGCGCATCACAAGTGTAGACAGTGCCTGAATCACCGTGAAGCGTGAAAGGACGCCTTGAAAGATCGGCCTTGGTGATAATGTCATAAACAAGCTCGGTTCCCATTTTTACCGCCTGTTTGGCCATTTTCTCGACAAGGTCGGGCCCGCCAATCGGATCTACAAAACCGGGGTAGTTTTCGACCTCGTCGGTAATGGTCAATTGGCCACCCTGTTGCAGACCGGTGACAATGACAGGTTTAAGCATGGCACGTGCCGCATAAATTGCAGCCGTATAACCGGCAGGGCCTGAACCGACGATCAAAACAGGAATATGGCGCGCTGACATGAAACTCCACTTTCATAAATCGATTTAGGAAAAAGCCGGGAACTAGCGTTTCTCCGAAGTTGTTTCTGCCAATTGATTTATGGTTTAAAATCGACTTTTGCAAGGCGGTCGAGAAGATTGACGAATTAAATCACAACGCATGACATTTTGTGAAACTTAGCGATTGTCAGTCGGGGTAAAGTTTATATAAAATAGTAGACGATTGCATAACACACTTACTTAAGCTTCATTTCAGTCCCGAGGTTTGCCATTTTTCGATTTGTCAGCAATGTCTGCGCACGTTTTGCGCTGATCCTGGGTATAACCATGTTACTCCCTGCTCTCGCCGATTTGCGGGCAGGAAACAGCGACTGGGTTGTATTCATCCGGTCGGCTGCAACAACCATTGCCTTTGCAACGCTGATCCTGCTTGCAACCAATGGCGCGAATTGCCGCTTTTCGGCACGACTCGGATTTTTGCTGACAGTCTGCTTGTGGGTTACCGGCTGTGTGCTCGGTGCGATGCCACTTTATTTTTCTCGACTGCCCTTGTCACTTGCAGCAGCCATTTTTGAAGGCGTTTCCGGCATTACCACCACCGGTGCTACCGTGCTTACCGGACTTGACCGGCTGCCGCGGGGTATTCTTCTATGGCGTTCACTTTTATGCTGGATTGGCGGCATCGGGTTTATCGCCTTGGCCTTACTGCTTTTACCTTCGCTCAGAGTTGGCGGTATCCAGCTTTTCAATATGGAGTCATCCGACCGTGCAGAAAAAGTTTTGCCACGCGTCAACCAGATCGCCAATGGCATTATCATTGCCTATCTCGGGCTCACGCTTTTATGCATGCTATCTTATTTTGCAGTCGGCATGACTATGTTCGACGCAGTCAATCACGCAATGACAACAATTGCGACAGCCGGTTTTTCAACCCATGATGCGTCTCTGGGCTATTTTTCCAAAACGCCTTCGGTGCTGGTCATTGCGACAATTTTTATGTTGCTCGCTTCGCTCCCCTTTATTCTTTATGTCAAACTTGTTTTGCCTGAACGTTCAAGGCGTTTGGCCGACCCGCAGGTTGTTGTTTTTCTGGCCATCGTTCTCGTTGCAAGTTTTGCACTTGCAATCTGGCTGCGCTTCCAGTTCGGATTTTCGTTTCATCACGCATTTCTTGATGCGATTTTCCATTTTGTTTCGGTGATAACCACCACCGGTTACGCCGCTGAAGACTACCTGTTGTGGGGCCCCTTCGCTATCGGCCTTTTCTTCATCGCATCATTTATTGGCGGTTGTGCGGGGTCAACATCAGGTGGCATCAAAATTAACCGTCTTATAATTCTTTGGCGTTTCACACGCGTCGCCATGACGCGGCTTCTCTCACCGAACACAGTTGTCAAAGTGCGCTATGGCGGAACCGATATTTCCGGTGACCTTGCCCAGACGGTTTTACTTTTTTTAAGCCTCTATATGGCTTCGCTTGTGATCGGAGCCATGTTGCTTTCTTTCACCGGCCTTGATTTTGTTTCGGCTTTTACCGGCGCATTGACCGCCCTTTCCAATGTCGGTCCCGGTTTTGGTGATAGAATTGGCCCTGACGGGAATTTTTCCACAGTCGGAGACGCCGCATTGTGGATTTTAAGTGCTCTTATGTTTGCAGGACGCCTCGAAATTGTTACGGTTATTATTCTTTTCACGCCGGCATTCTGGAGAAAATGATTTTATCACGTGACGTTTTTCCTAACCGGTGATAGACAGACACTCAATTGAACAATAGTGAAGTAACGCCCAATGCAGATTAAAGCCGATCTCGATTCAATCGATTGGAAAATACTCAAAGAACTCCAGAGCAATGGCCGCATGACAAATGTCGAGCTTGCTTCGAAAGTCGGTATTTCGGCACCGCCATGTCTGCGTCGTGTCAGACGCCTTGAGCAGGACGGCATTATCAAAGGCTATCAAGCTATTCTGAATGGTGCCATGATCGGTCAGGATCTCGTGGCTTTTTGCTTTGTCGGCTTGCACCGCCAGTCCGATGCGGATTTACGTGGTTTTGCGGCAATGGTCTATCAATGGCCTCTTGTCAGAAAAGCATGGATGGTGTCAGGTGAATCGGATTTTCTGCTTCACTGTGTGGCACCCGATCTTAAAAGCTTCCAGACTTTTGTCATTGAGCAACTGACAGCTGCCTCCAATGTCGGTTCCGTGCGCACCGCACTTACCATTCGCGTCATCAAAGACGAGCCGCCGCTTATTCTTTAAAAAACGCCAAGCGACACACGGAAAACATCACTTTTCTTTCTCATGCAGCGCTTGAGGCTATTTTTCAGGCTATAGTCCCGTGAATTTCAGCGCGAACTAAAGAACTATTGCATTATTTTTGCGTGAAAACTTCCTGATAAACTTCGTCTATCGAGCTTGCTTCTTTATTAAGCGGAAAATCTTTTTGCACATGCTCTAAGGCTTTTTCACCCATAGCAATTGTCTTTTCAGGATTTGCCAGATAGGGCTTTATCGCTTCTGTCAAAGCTTTTCCATCACCGGCCGGAACGACTGTTCCCGTGCCTTCTGTGACAAGTTCCTGATAAGCCCCAGCATCGCTTGCCACAACAGCGGTTTTGGAAGCCATAGCTTCAAGCGGTGTCAGCCCGAACCCCTCGTTCCTCGATGGTGCAACGTAAAGCGTTACGCGCCGATACCAGACGCGGATATCATCAACCTCGCCCAATATGAGAATGCGCTTTTGAAGACCGGCGGCGGCAATTTTACGTTCCAGTTCTTTTTCAAAATCTTTGTGTTCGGCAGTGGTGCGGCCGGTAATAATAGCTGTCCAGTCAGGATAATGGGGCAACAATTCGATCATCGCATCAACAAAAAGATCGGTTCCCTTCTGATGGCGTACGCGCCCGAAACAACCGACTGCATATTTGCCGGGAAGTTTTGTCGATTGGAATGTATCTTCAAATGTTGCAGGCGGGGTAAACCGGTCAAGGTCTATGCCATGCATGATGACCCGATAGGGCACCTCAAGAAACGAACCGGAACGGGCACTTGTCGCGATAACCCTGTCCATTCTTCTGATAAGCCAATTGGTAAAAGGCTTATGATGGCGTTGCGCGGCAGAAGTAAAAATAAGCTTCAGCCTCATGCGCAAAAGGTCGCGCAGCAGAATACCCGCCACCATTTCGACATTGCGCCGCGCATGCCAGATGCGAAACGGTTTGCCATCAGGCCGTTTCCAGAGTTTCAGTAAGCTTGAATAGCCAAGAGATGGCAAACTATCCGGCAGACCGGGTCCAATGGTAGAAATGCGTATGCCTTTTTTGCGCTGCAAGGGAATGAGTTGCACAATTGTCGATGTCACACCCGACAAACGCTTTTTGAAATTGGGCGCAATCACGTCCGTTTCGTCAACCGACACACGCATTGAACAACCGATCAGATAAACTCGATGGATAAAATCTCGTAAGAGCGTGAACCACCCGGTGCATTCACTTCTATAGAATCACCTTTTTCCTTGCCGATCAATGCACGGGCAATCGGCGAAGAAATAGAGATTTTGCCCAATTTTACTTCGGCTTCCTGTTCACCGACGATCTGGTAGGTTTTTTCCTCTTCGGTGTCTTCGTCAATCAATTTGACAGTTGCACCGAATTTGACTTTGTCTCCGGTGAGTTTTGAAACGTCGATCACTTCGGCACATGTAACATAGTCTTCAAGTTCTGCTATGCGGCCTTCATTATGGCTTTGGGCTTCTTTTGCAGCATGATATTCGGCGTTTTCCGAAAGATCGCCATGGCCCCTCGCTTCGGCGATTGCTTCAATGATACGGGGGCGTTCTTCATGTTGACGCCAGTGAAGCTCTTTTTTCAACTTTTCATAGCTTCCGGTCGTCATCGGATATTTTTCCATTGTCGTATCCTTTCCTTCCCGCGTTTTTGCGTCGAAAACAAAAAGAAACGGCCTCCGGAACTCCTCCCGGAACCCGTCTCTAAACTTTTAGCTTCTTATTATATAGCATAGGAAAAAGATTTTTCATCCAAAATTTTCTTTTGATTGTGCCCTGATTATCGCCTCGCCCGACACCATATAAAACAGCTATTGCTTGCGGCGGAATAAACATTTCTTAACAAAACTTGATTTTCAGATTTCCTGTCGGGCACTTTCTCTTCGCTACAATTTCGCTTAAATTAGCCTATAATAGTCGGCGAGGAAAACGCCATGACAAATTCACCCCTTGAACGTGAGGGTAAAATGCGAAAAATACTCGGTTCCTTGCTGTTTGGTACTTTCTTGTTAACGACACAGGCAGCGCAGGCATTGGATGCACTTGTAACCGCGCCTTTGAATTTCAGAGATGGGCCAAGCACAGCCTATGCTATCCGCGGCACAATTCCGCCGGGTGAAATCGTCGGCGTGCGCGGATGTTCGGGCAATTGGTGTGAAATCAATTATGGCCCGCGTATCGGTTGGGCTTCTGCCTCATATCTTGCGTTCCGCAACGGCGAGGCTGTTTATAACAGCTATAATCGTCCTTCTCCGACATATAATGTCATTATCGGTGGTGGTTATTTTGACGACGATGATGACTGGTATTACCGTCATTATCGCAGGCATCACTGGCATGGAGATCATCGTCCGCCGCCGCCTCCTCCACATTGGGGATTTGACAGGCCGCACCGCCCGCCTCCGGGCATGCGACCGCCACCTTTCAGACCGGGACCGGGGATGCCGCCCCCGCCTCCTCATGGCGGTCCAGGTGGGCATTACCCCGGTAGCAGACCGGGAGGCCACTTTCCGGCAGGTGGGCCTGGTGGTGGCTCCGGTGGACCAGGCTTCCCGCCGCCTTCTCATGGTGGATCCGGTGGTGGTTTTCCCGATATCAAACCTGGTGGGGGTAGACCGGCAACTCCACCGCCTTCTCATGGCGGAGGCTTCCCCGATATCAGACCCGGCGGGGGCGCACCTGGTGGCGGGTTCGGGGAAGATTTTCCCGATATCAAACGCTAGGTTTATCCGTTACGTTGATTATACCGGCCGTTTTGGTGACAAGCGGCCGGTTTTTGGCGGCCGGTTTTTTACCGGCCGCTTTTTGGCGACCTGATTTTCCGTGAGGGTCATTGTTTACCCTCATGTCAAACACTTTGGCGCTTATCGTCATTCAACATCCGATCTTGAAAACACCTGTTTTGACCATCTTACCTAAGCCCGATACAGTAAACGGGAGCGTGGAAAAGAAGCCCCTTTATGGTTTCATCCTTTATTGTTACCTCTTTGAGAGCAGCAGATATCCCACTTACCAAGCGCGGTCTGCACCAAGCGCGGTCTGAAGGAATTCTAATTAAACTTTACTTTGGCTGCGCTTTACCCAAGCCGCATTTTACAGGACTATTCAAAGTTTATTGTTACACCTTGTCCTGCAACATCCGGTTTTGGCAAAATTCGGGTTCTTATGAACCGTGTTCAATTTTGATGGAAGTGAAATAAGTCGTCTGAAAACTTCACAGCGCAGAAACATGGAACGGAATTTCTTTTTGCTTCAAGAAAACAAAACATGTTCCAGCCCGCTTTTGATTGTTAAATATCAAGAAAATCAAAAGGTAAAAAATTGTATGAACAAAACAAACAAAATTAAGCTATTGCCTTTTATTTTCCGGCTGAAATACCATATTGTTCTATCATGACGTCATCAGCTAAAAACCATCAATCCGCAGGGGCAAAAAAGTCCCCCACGAAAGCCGGCAAGCAAAATATTGCAGCGGCAGCAACCGGGTCTATAGCAGACTGGGCAGCCGATATTAATAAGGCTGCCGAAAAGCCAGTCAAAAAACCGGTAAAGGCCAAAAAAGCCTCGACAAAGGGGGCCCGTACAGCGCGCGGCACTTCGATTGGTGGCAAAGCGACAGCCAAGCAGCGTGCTGCGGCCGGCCTTAACCCCGTGGCCGGACTTGATGTCGGGCTTGAAGACGCGTCAAAAATTTCCACCGGCGGTGCAACGGCGACCGTCGAGGCATTGTCCAAGCTCATTTCTTCAGGAAATCCGCTGTTTAAAAACGGCAAATTGTGGACGCCACATCGCCCTGTCCGTCCGGAAAAATCGGAAGGCGGGATTCCGTTCAAAATGGAGACATCGTTTCTTCCTTCCGGCGATCAGCCAACCGCGATCAAAGACCTTGTGGAAGGCATCAAAAATGGTGACCGCACACAGGTTTTACTCGGTGTGACCGGCTCGGGTAAAACTTATACAATGGCGAAAGTTATCGAAGAAACACAACGCCCTGCCCTTATCCTTGCACCGAACAAAACTCTGGCAGCACAACTTTATGGCGAGTTCAAGAATTTCTTCCCGCACAATGCCGTAGAATATTTCGTTTCCTATTATGATTATTATCAGCCGGAAGCCTATGTGCCGCGTTCCGACACCTATATCGAAAAGGAATCGTCGATCAATGAACAGATAGACCGGATGCGCCATGCGGCAACCCGTGCGGTTCTTGAACGTGATGATGTTATTATCGTCGCGTCTGTTTCCTGCATTTACGGTATCGGTTCGGTTGAAACCTATACGGCAATGACATTCCAGATGCAGGTGGGCGACCATCTCGACCAGCGCCAGCTTCTCGCTGACCTTGTTGCGCAGCAATATCGCCGGCAGGACATTAATTTCGTGCGCGGCTCGTTCCGGGTGAGAGGCGACACAATCGAGATTTTCCCTGCCCACCTGGAAGATCGCGCATGGCGCATTTCCTTGTTCGGTGACGAGATTGATGCAATTACCGAATTCGACCCGTTGACGGGGCAAAAAACCGGTGATCTGAAATCGGTTAAAATTTACGCCAATTCGCACTATGTTACGCCGCGTCCGACACTTAATCAGGCCATCAAATCCATAAAAATAGAGCTTCGTGACCGTCTGGCCGAATTGAACAAGGCAGGACGTCTGCTTGAAGCCCAAAGGCTTGAGCAGCGCACCACATTCGATCTTGAAATGCTGGAAGCCACCGGTAGTTGTGCGGGCATTGAAAATTATTCGCGTTATTTGACAGGTCGGCAACCGGGTGAACCGCCGCCAACCATGTTTGAATATATCCCCGATAATGCCATAATCTTTACCGATGAAAGCCATGTCACCATTCCGCAAATCGGTGGCATGTATCGCGGAGACTTCCGCCGTAAAGCAACATTGGCCGAATATGGTTTCAGGCTTCCTTCCTGCATGGATAACCGTCCTTTGCGTTTCGAGGAATGGGACGCCATGCGCCCCCAAACCATTGCTGTTTCGGCAACGCCGGGGGCTTGGGAAATGGAACAGGCGGGCGGCGTTTTTGCCGAACAGGTCATTCGCCCGACAGGGTTGATAGACCCTCCGGTAGAAGTGCGCCCTGCCCGCAATCAGGTTGACGATGTGCTTGGTGAAATCCGCAAAACCACAGAACAAGGCTACCGTAGTCTGGTAACGGTTCTTACCAAACGTATGGCGGAAGATTTGACCGAATATCTTCATGAACAGGGTATCCGTGTTCGTTATATGCATTCCGACATTGATACATTGGAAAGAATCGAGATTATACGCGATTTGCGTCTGGGCGCATTCGATGTGCTTGTGGGCATCAACCTGTTGCGTGAAGGCCTTGATATTCCGGAATGCGGGTTTGTTGCTATTCTTGACGCCGACAAGGAAGGGTTTTTGCGTTCGGAAACGTCGCTTATCCAGACTATCGGCCGTGCTGCAAGAAATGTCGATGGCCGCGTTATCCTTTATGCCGATAACAAAACCGGCTCGATGGAAAGAGCGCTGGCTGAAACAGAACGCCGTCGCGAGAAACAGCAGGCTTATAATATCGAACACCACATTACGCCATCAAGCGTGAAGAAGAACATTGCCGATATTCTCGACTCGGTTTACGAGCGCGACCATGTTCGTGCCGATATTTCCGAATTTGCCGAGGCTGGCAATATGGTTGGCAACAACCTTGCTGCCCATATCGAACATCTGGAAAAATTGATGCGCGACGCGGCTGCCGATCTTGATTTCGAGGAAGCGGCAAAATTGCGCGACGAGATCAAGCGCTTACAGCAGACGGAGCTTGCTATTTCCGATGATCCGTTGACCCGCAATGTCGAGAAGACAATCGAGAGTGGCGAACTGTCGCGAGACAAAGCCAATAAAAAGGGACTTTTCGCCAAACCCGACCTTGACCATATGGGGCCGAATATGGATGTCGGGATTCTCCAACCAAACCCGAAAAACGGAAAGTTCAGAAAAAATACGCTTGATGAAATGACCGTAAAACGTACCGAAGTCCCGCTCGGTGAAAGTGCAAAACCGATCAAGCGCGAACGTATTGGTTTGGGTTCTTTCGAAGACCCTGTGGAAGTTGCACGCAAACGGCGTCGTCCCGGAAAAACCGGAAGGCCGGGGCGTTAAGCGCCCTTGGCCTCTTCTCCTACACGAGTAGGCATAGTACCGAGAGGGTGAATTCTTGTGTAAATCTTTCCTTTTGCCACTTTGAACAGCCGCTTACCGTGAAAAATATTTTAAAAAAAAATGAAAAACGCATTTATCGTATAATTAGATCGATTTAAAGAATTGGATAATTCTTCATAAGAAAAGGCATAATTATACTTATTTTTTATCAAATTTGATTGGGACGTTTTTGATCTCCCGCGCTTTTTCATGTGAAAAATATAATTATCCGTATGATTTCATTATATATTTTATTCTGTTCAAAAATTCCGGAAATAAAAACAATTGTTTGAAATTGATTTCGGTCCTGCATCATCGCTGTTGATACGGGTTTTTAGAAAAGCGCTCAAATTAAAACGCTTCTTTTTTCCTGTTTCAGAGCTCAAAAAGCGCAATTATCGGTAAAACAAGTGGATAAAACCGGACAAGCTTTACGACTTTTTAAAAGTGCAAATCGCCTCTCTTGATGGTTTCATAACGATTTAAAAAACGGGTATGGAACTGCGTCTCTTTATGTTTAGACGAATTTTAAACTGTTAATTTCAATCAATTTAAAGAATAAATCCAAAAAACTCTTGCAAATTTCAAGAATTTAATACAATCTATGCGGGTTCGGGCATTTTACGAACATTGGAAGACTATTAACAGGCGTGCCAAAACCGCTATAAGTTTTGGGCTGGTAACAACCGGATTTCCGGTAAAACCGGAGCCACTTTGCCAATAGAAATATTGGTTTCAATTGGTAACCGTCGGTTGCAAGCTGGTAAATAGAGTGCTTTCCAGACTTCAAGAACTGCCTGCATGAGCCGTTTTGCGCATGGTGTGTGGGGCGGCGTTTATTATGAAACCTGTTGCGACAGGTAACTGAATGAGGAAACATTCTATGGCACAGACCGGGGAAGTAAAGTTTTTTAACAACGATAAAGGTTTCGGGTTCATCAAGCCGGATGATGGTGGCGCTGATATTTTCGTGCACATCTCGGCCGTTCAGGCTTCGGGTTTGACTGGACTTACCGACGCACAGAAGGTGTCATTCGACACCGAGCCTGACCGTCGTGGCAAAGGTCCGAAAGCGGTCAATATCACAGTTATCGGATGAACCCGGACCGTTCATCCATTAAACCGGGTCTCGCGATCCGGTTTTTTTTTGACAAATTTTCTGTAACAAAAAAATATAAATTGTGATGGAAAAAAATGTTAAATATCTTATTTACCATAAGAAAGTCACAAGCAGCGTTCAGGCTGCGTTCAGAAAATGAGACATAGAATTGTTTTCATGAACCGAATTCAAAGGAGTTCAACCATGAAAAATTTTGCAAAATTGGCAATGCTTTCTGCCGTATCGGCAGTGATGGTTGTGGCCCCGCTTGCTGGCGCATCAGCACATGACCACTATTGGGGTGGTCCGGGTTATTGGGGTGGTCCGCGTTATTGGGATCACCACCATCATCATCACGATCACGGAGACGCAGTTGCCGCCGGTGTCGTCGGCCTTGCAGCCGGTGCGCTGATTGGCAGCGCCTTGTCGCAACCGTCACAACCTCAGGTCATTTATCAGGCTCCGCCCCCGCCTCCGGCCTATTATCCGGCAGCACCAAGATATTATGCACCTGCCCGTCCCTATTATCCGCCGGCACCTGCCGCTTACAAACCGATTTATCAGCCTTGGACACCGGGTTGGCGCGCCTATTGCTCGCACAAATACCGCTCGTTCAATCCGCGGACAGGAACATATCGTGGCGTTGATGGTCTCAACCATTTTTGTAACGCCAATTGATTTGACGGCATCCGATTAAAGGAAAATACCCGGCCTCGCGTCGGGTATTTTTTTACCCCTCTTCGAAACAATGCTTGAACTCGAGATAATGCCTGATAAACAGCATCAATTCGACCGCACCTCCCAAGCAGATGAAGTTATAATTTTTAACCGAAAAGGCATCAACCGTTCAATCAATCGCTTGAAGGCCTCTGGAATGATTGAATGCGGGCGCGAGTAAACGCGGGATATTTTCCGCCATCAAATGATTACCGATGGCGCCGAGTGCCTATTTCTATATGACACGCCTATTTCTATGAGTCCTATGGCACCAAAGGACATAGCAAGTGCAATAGCACTTGCTATTTGATCTTGAAGCGAGGACTGTTTCACATCTCACATATCTTGTAAGAACGGATTATGGCGTTTTTCTTCGCCGATCGTGCCCATTTCACCGTGCCCGCTGATGAACACAACATCATCCCCCAATGGCAAAACCTTTTCTTTCAACGAGCGCATAAGATCCGGATAGGAACAAAAGGGAAAATCTGTCCTGCCGATCGAATTATGAAAAAGCACATCGCCGACGAAGGCCAATTTTGCTTCTTTATTGAAATAGATGACGTGACCGGGTGCATGACCGGGTGTGTGGAAGACTTCGAATTTATGGCCACCACAATCCACAACATCACCTTCTTTAAGCCAATGGTCGGGAACACAATTACGCACGTCTTTCATTCCATAATCCCGCGCTGTGATAACCAGATTTTCCATGAGCGGTTTATCGGCAATATTGGAACCGTAGATTTGAACACCAAGAGCTTCCTTGGCCTCCATCGCTCCGCCTGCATGGTCGACATGGGCGTGGGTGATCCATATGGCTTCAACATGGACGCCAGTCTCTTTTATTGCATGGGCGACATTCGGCCAATCACCACCGGGATCAACCAGCACGCCACGCATTGTTTCACCATCATAAAGGAGAGTGCAATTTTGCCGGAACACAGTGACCGGTATGATTGTTGCTTTCAAGTTTCCCATTCAATTACTTTCGACAATCGGTTGCAGGAATTTTAAATTTATATCGACTTCAAGCTTTAGAATATCAAGAACTATAACGGGACAGCCCAAAACACCTCTCGCCTGTCTTCCCGACCGATTATCTATATTTTGCCTTTAACAGTACCGTGCGGGCGCTTCACAGTTTCGAGCCTTTCCAAACATGACAAAAGCGATTTTAAAAGCCAACGGCGAATGGTAGGTGAAGACATAATCATCGTTTTTTGAAATTCGTTACTGAACAGCCTTCTTTCCCTCCCGCCCCTCTTACCAAAGAAATTCACATAAAAAAGAAGTCGGACCACGCAACGCGAAATTTATAGACTTGCAATCGTTTTTGGCCTGTCACGTAAAAGCCTAAAATTGGGAGCAATAAAAAGCCGGTTCTCTCGACAGAGGCGGATTCTTCCGATAAACTCTTTTCAATTCGGATAGGTAAAAATGACAGAACAAACAACAAAGCTTTCTGATGACGCCCCCCATCTTCTGGTTATTGATGATGATACGCGTATACGCAGCCTTTTGTCGCAATATCTTGTCCAGAACGGTTTTCGTGTCTCGGTTGCTGCAAACGCTGATGACGCACGCCGCAAATTAGCCGGACTTGATTTTGACCTTTTGATTGTCGATGTCATGATGCCGGGTGAAAACGGCATTTCGCTGACGCGGTCACTACGCCAGACAAAAACCGTGCCCATTCTCATGCTTACAGCTTTATCTGAAACTGATAGCCGTATTGACGGGCTTGAGGCGGGTGCTGATGATTATCTGCCAAAACCGTTCGACCCGCGCGAACTTTTACTGCGCGTCAATGCTATTTTGCGTCGCGGTAATACCAATGGACAGCCGAAGATAGAGCAACTGGTTTTTGGACCCTATACATTTTCGATTGCCAAGAAAGAACTGAAAAAATCCGGCGAAGTCATAAAGCTCACAGATCGCGAACAGGAAATTATGTCAATCTTTGCCGAACATGCGGGCACAACCATTCCGCGCCACAAACTCGCCACCGGTGAAGGAGAAGTTGGTGAACGCACAATTGACGTGCAGATCAACCGGTTGCGCCGCAAAATCGAAAAAGACCCTGCCAATCCGGTTTATTTGCAAACGGTGCGCGGCGTCGGTTACAAACTTTCAATCGAGTAGGATGATCAATGGCCGGGCCTATCAATAGTTTTGGGCGTTGGCTGGCAAAAAAAATGCCAAAGCGCCTTTATGCGCGCTCGCTCATCATCATCATTGCGCCAATGGTGTTGTTGCAATCGGTTATTGCCTATGTTTTCATGGAACGGCATTGGCAGATGGTAACCGAACGCCTGTCTACGGCCGTTGTTCGTGATATTTCCGCCATTATCGACATTATCGAAACCTATCCGCAAGACGATAATTACAACAATATTACGCGCATTGCCCAGCAACGCATGGGGCTTAACATATCAATATTGCCGCCCGAACCATTACCACCCCCCGGCCCGAAACCTTTCTTTGCTATTCTCGATTATTTCTTAAGTGAAGAAATCACCCGCCAGATCAACCGCCCGTTCTGGATTGACACAGTGGGAGATTCCGACCTTGTGGAAATCCGCATCCGGCTTGATAACCATGTCTTGCGCGTATTTGCCATGCGCTCGCAAGCCTATGCATCAAACACCGGTATTTTCTTGAGCTGGATGGTTGGCACAGCGCTTGTTTTATTGATTATTGCTATTTTCTTTTTAAGAAACCAGATCAAACCGATCCAGCAGCTGGCCGCTGCGGCCGATAGTTTCGGGCGCGGCCTGCCTTTACCGGAAGGGTTCGAACCGAGAGGTGCAGAAGAAGTGCGCCGTGCAGGCACTGCATTTTTGCGCATGCGCAAGCGCATTGAACGCCAGATTGAGCAACGCACAATGATGCTTTCCGGTGTCAGCCATGATTTGCGCACCATTTTAACCCGCTTCAAATTACAACTGGCTTTGGCAAAGGGAAGCTTCGATACAACGCCCCTTGAACAGGACGTGGCCGACATGCAGAACATGCTGGAAGGTTATCTTGCCTTTGCCCGTGGCGAGGGAACCGAAAATGTCGGCGAGCTCGACTTGAGCGAATTGATGAAGACCCTTCAAAAGGATGCGAAACTGCGCGATCGCGGCTTTGTCTATCACATGGAAGGATCGCCTCTCGTACAATTGAAACCGAAGGCTTTTTCAAGGCTTGTCAGCAATCTTGTCTCGAACAGTTTCCGTTATGCCAAAAACGTTGATGTGGCCATTGTCCATGGTGACGATGACCTCGTCATCATTATCGATGATGATGGGCCGGGAATTCCTGCCAATATGCGAGAGGAAGTGTTCAAGCCGTTCTTCCGGCTTGATGAAGCACGCAATCAGGATGCCAGTGGCACAGGCCTTGGCCTTTCGATTGCACAGGATATTGCCCGCAGCCACGGCGGCAATATTGTACTGGATGATAGCCCGACCGGCGGCTTGCGCGTCATTGTTGAAATTCCTCTCTAGCGCCCGATATGAATAAGAACAGGCATTTCATTTCGAAACAGTCTTGAAGAAAGTGAGATCAGCTTTCTTGTACTGTTTCAATCTTATGTATCTGTTCTTTTCAGAAAGGAAATCATCATGCCAGCACGTTCCAAAGTCCAGCAGAAGGCAGCCGGAGCAGCCCTCGCGGCCAAACGCGGCAAAAGACCGGTCAGCTCTTTGCAGGGGGCTTCCAAAAAAATGGAACAATCCATGACAGAAGACGAGCTTGAAGATTTTGCTTCGACCAAGCTCAAGGATTTGCCTGATAACATCGGCAAAAAATCAAAAAAATAAGAAGCGGCACGTCGTTGTCACGCTTTGACTCGAGCTTATCAGGAAATAATGGCTATCTGAGAATAGAAGCTCGGGCTTGGCTTCAGCCTGACGGGCAAAAAACCGTTTGCGCAACTATTTTCTATTGCCCGCTTGTGAACACGTGATGCCAGCGGTGTCGGGAAGAACTTGTCGCACCAGCAACTTAAAATTATTCCTTGACGACCAAATTAATATTTTTATCAGTGACGAAGGCCGTTTGCGCCTGTCATTAAACGTTCCTTGTTAATGACAGGCCACGCGTACCCTGAAGAGCGGTTCATATGCCGTTCGGCAGTGGTTACTGATGGCAGGCTTGTTTAGCAATGACTGGAACCGTTTGCCCGCAAACCACTTATCCTTGAGCCACTCATCCTTACATTCGAATGCAGTTACAGATGGTAAAAGCAGTTATTTTCGAAGCGCTGATAGGAAAAATTGGCAAACGGAAAATGTAGCGACTGATTTTTTAAAGCGCCCCAAAGACACTAAACCATCACCGCATTCGATCAATCGTTGTGCTATGCCGATCATTGACCTTCGACCATCATCACAAAGTGTAATCGGTTCACTCGGCCACAAGCAACAATGCTAATGGTTCAAGTGTTGGTCATTCAAGTGGCACGGTTGGCTGGGTTAACCCGCTTCGCATTGCAAAAATCCGATGCATTGATGCTTCTAGAATATACGTCCGCCGACAGGAACTTCTTTTGATGGCTCGAGAAGCACGACATCACCGTTTTCATCCGGCAGACCGAGAGTGAGAACTTCCGACATGAACGGGCCGATCTGGCGCGGCGGAAAATTGACAACGCATAGAACTTCACGACCGACAAGCTCGTCGAGCTTGTAATGCACAGTTATCTGGGCTGATGAAAGTTTGACGCCAATCTCTTTGCCGAAATCGATTTTGAGCTTATAAGCAGGTTTACGTGCTTCAGGAAAAGCCTTCGCTTCGATAATTTTCCCGACACGGATATCAACCTTTAAAAAATCATCAAAACTGATTTCTGCCACCTTACAAACTCCTTGTACTGCCTGCCAAACACTTTATCCGATTAGGCATTTCCCTTTGTTTCGAACAAAGCAAATTGCAGTGCATTTTCTGCTGAAAGGGAAGACCACGCCACCATCTGGAAAGCGCTATAATGCGTTTCGCAAACATCAAGAGCATTGACAAGCAGGTTTTCCACTTGTGCGTTCGACGGATGCAAGCCACCCGAAAGCAACAATGCCTGCCGGAAAATGACCGACGAAGAATCTTCCCAGAAATCAAAATGCCCCATCAGCAATTTTTCGTTGATTGCCAGAACCAGTTTGAGAAGTTCTTTTCGTCTTTGTTGCGAAACAGACATATCGAATGCACAGGCAAGATGCAGTGCTTCCTGATTTTCCATCCACGAGAACGCAATATGGTAAGTCGCCCAATGGCCCTCGACACAAATTGTTATTTCGTCTTCGGCCGTTCTTTCAAATGACCAATCATGACCATTGGCTACCTGCTCGATCAAATCGACAGGGTGGCGATCCCGTTCCAAGTTGCCTACGGCAAGCCTCATTTCATTCCTCAATTCCAAAAGCGCATTTCCGCAAGAAAAATTCCGGCGAAAAATACCACCCGTGCGTTGCCACACGGTTCAAGTTACCCGCAAAAATCATAAACGCATAAAACGCACAACAACTGCATAAAACGCAAATATTGCCATTTGTTCTGTTTCGGCTTCTTTGCGAATCATCTTTAATTTTCAGTGTATTGATCTAAATTGCGAACGCTAGTCCCCCTGATTCAAAAAGCTGTTCAAGAATAAAAAAACGGGCCGGAGACAAAAGTCCGACCCGTCCTAACAGATTCTGGATTAAGCGTTTTTCTGACTTATTCACAGCCAATAAAAACTGGGGATTATTTTTTCTTTTCGTGCTCTTCTTGTGAAGTCGAAGCGGTTTTTGCCTTCGAACCCGATTTGTTTTCCTGTTTATCCAGACGTTTTTTCAGTTCCTCGACTTCTTCGCGTGCTTTGGCGGCCATTTCCTTGACAACCTCGAACTCGTCACGATGAACAAAATCGAATTTATTGAGAACACGTTCCGCCTGGGCACGAAAAGCGGTTTCGGCTTCTTTGCGCACGCCCTGTGCAGCACCGGCTGCATCGGTCATCAACTTTGCAAGTTCATCAAGAACACGATTGGGTCCATTATTCATTTGGCCTATCCTTTTTAAAACTATTTAGACGCCCATTAAAAAATCAATTCAGGCTAACATATAGAACATTTTTTTAAAATGAGGATAGGCGATTTGTCATCTCTTTGTCCCCACATCGCAAAACATAAACATAAAAGCACTTTTTAGCTAAAAAACATAAAAGCTTTTAACCGCATGATTTTAGAGCCTAAGTTGCAACCGTCCTTTACGCCACTTCCTATAGTTTTAGATTTTTTTAATAGCTGACAATTGACTTTACAAGCAATAGAGGGTTGACCGAAACCCGTTCCTCGGTCATCTTCGGCTGCAAAAATTCAGGATTGAATAGTTTGTCATGAACGATTTGCCCAACTGTCCCGCTATTGCATTTCCCGATTTTCTCAATCCGATCATTGTAGAAATCGGACCGGTTGCACTTCATTGGTACGGCCTTGGCTATGTTATCGGTATCCTTTTTGCCTGGTGGTATGGCACCTTTTTGTTAAAACACAAATCGCTCTGGTACAATGAAACCCCGCCAATAACCCCGCAATTATTGGGTGATTTTGTGGTTTGGGCAGCTATCGGCGTTGTCGTTGGCGGGCGTCTCGGGCAGGTTTTATTCTGGGACCCGCAATATTATTTCAGCCATCCGGCGGAAATCATTGCCGTCTGGGATGGCGGCATGGCCTTTCATGGCGGGCTGATCGGCACCATTATCGCCATGATCTGGTTTGCCGTAAAACACAAAATCGGCATTTGGACAATGTTTGATACAATCGCTGCGGGTGTGCCTGTCGGCCTTGGTGTGGTGCGCATTTGTAACTTTATCAATCAGGAGCTATGGGGCAACGTGACAAATGTTCAATGGGCAGTCTGTTTTCCGCGTGATCCCGATTATCTTCCCCGCCACCCGAGCCAGATTTATGAAGCGCTGATGGAAGGGCTCATATTGTTTATCGTGCTTGCCATTCTTGTTTTTGCATTCAAAGCCTTGCGCAAGCCCGGCATTGTTTCAGGCACCTTCATTTTCGGCTATGGTATAGCACGCATGATTTCGGAAATATTCCGCGTACCCGGTGAAGATCCGGAATGGTTCAGCAGTGTTTTTTCCAACACCGGCGTTACCTATGGCATGGCATTGTCGCTTCCCATGGTGCTATTCGGCCTTTATGCCATTTGGCGGGCTTTCAAATACGCTCCAAAAAACAAGGCCGATCTTCATTCGATAAAAAACGATGGCTGATCTTAAAACAAAAATTTGCGAGTTGATTGCCCTTCAGGGACCGATGCGGGTGAGTACCTTCATGACACTGGCCTTGAGCGACGATCAAAACGGCTATTACAAACATGAAACACCGTTCGGTAAAGAAGGTGATTTTATTACCGCACCTGAAATAAGCCAGATGTTTGGCGAACTTATCGGTGTCTGGGTGATTGAAACTTTCAATCAGTTGAACAAACCGTCATCCTTCAGCCTTTGCGAGTTGGGACCGGGCCGCGGCACACTCATGCAGGATTTGTTGCGTGTTGTTGCAAAACTTTCGCCCGAATGTTTTAAAGCTTCGAAAGTGTTCATGGTCGAGACCTCCGACAAGCTTGTAGAAGCGCAAAAACAGGCTCTTTCTTCTTATAGTGATAAAATCCATTGGCTAAAGGATTTCGATAAACTTCCTGACAACCCACTCATTCTTGTAGCAAACGAATTTCTAGATGCTTTGCCGATTGACCAATTCGTCAAAATCGACGGTCAATGGCACGAACGGCTTATTGGAACAGACGACAACGATCAACTGGAGTTTGCCGTAGGTCACAATGTGCTTGATCGGAAAAATTTACCGAAGAAATATCAGGATTTGCCGGATGGTTCGGTCTTGGAGCTTTCGCCCGCAAGAATGCAATTTGTGGAACAGGTTTTAAAACATATTTCAACGGCGCGGGGCTCGGCACTGTTTATTGATTATGGCAGCACCGGTCTTCCCTATGGGGATACGTTACAGGCTATATCCCGTCACAAATTCAAAAATGTTTTTTCCGCTCCGGGAAAAGATGATTTGACCAGCCATGTCGATTTTTCTTCGTTAGAAATGGTTGCAAAACGCCACGGCATTCTATCAGGCGTCATCACACAAGGCGCATTTCTGACTGGCATGGGACTGATCGAGCGTGCAGGCCAACTCGGCGCCAATAAAAGCCCGACCGTACAGGAAAAAATTCGCCTTGATGTTGAAAGATTGGCAGCTCCCGAAGAAATGGGAACACTTTTCAAAGTACTTTCCTTAAGCGATAGTAAAACAGGTCTTCACCGGTTGTTTACTGCCAATAATACTTCCCATAATTGACAACCGGTTTTGAAAACGCCACGATAAGCCGATAAAATAACAATGGTCGCTCACATGTTACTATCACCATCGCCTGTTTTTTCACCATCCCTTAAAGTTTTGGAAAAAGAAGGCATCCGCCACGCTTTTTTTACCCGTCAGGGCGGTGTATCACGCGGTATTTACGAGAGCTTGAACCTCGGGCGCGGCTCTAATGACGATAAAGAAAATATCGAAAAAAATCGCGCTATTGTTGCCGACTATATGGGGATAAAACCGGAAAACCTCGTTAATCTCTATCAAATCCATTCCCCGCATGCGTTGATCGTCAATGAACCGATAAAAGGCGAACGCCCCCGTGCCGATGCATTGGTGACCAACAAAAAGGGACTGGCGCTCGGCATTTTATCGGCAGATTGCGGACCGGTGCTGTTTGCCGACCCGAAAGCCCATGTGATCGGCGCTGCCCACGCCGGTTGGCGGGGTGCTCTTGCCGGTGTTGTCGAAAACACCGTTGCGGCAATGGAAACATTGGGTGCAAAACGGAATGATATTGTTGCAACATTAGGGCCGTCGATTGGCCCGAAACATTATGAAGTTGGCAAAGAATTTTATGAGACTTTTGTCAATGAATGTGCTTCATACGAGAAATTCTTTGTTCCATCCGGCCGTTTCGAGCATTTTTTCTTCAACCTTTGGGACTTCGTTCAAAACCGTCTTGATGATGCCGGCGTTCATGGCAATTGCCTGAAGCTTTGTACTTATGGTGACGAGAAAAGGTTTTTCTCCTATCGTCGCAAGACACATCGTGACGAGCCGGATTATGGCCGCCAGATATCGGTCATCACACTCGAATAAACTTGTTCCTGGTTGGGCCTGTGCTCGTTCGTTGGTGCGGGTTCAACGAATTCCAATTGTTGCATCAACCCCATTCTTAATCTTGTCTGGCTATTCCGTTTTTTCGGCCTCTGATGAAACGTCAGCATTCAACAATCAATTTTGCATCATTCGGACAAAGATTGGATAATGAAATTCCGTCGTTGGTTCCGGCCATTTTTCTGCTATGAGGCACCGGAAAATAAAGCAAGGCCTTTTAGCCGGCCTCAATAGCGACCAATCAAAAGCCGATTATTGGCACGGTCACGCCTGACCTTTATGATCGGGTTCGTTTTTAATGGTTGCATCGGTGCAAATCTTTTGTCTTTAAAGAAAATCCGTTTTTTAAAAATTCCGCGGTGAAACGCATCCGATTTTCCCCTCAAGCCGTTTAATGCGGATAATAACAGTTTGCTTTTCTACAGTTGATTATTCAATCATCATAGAAGTGAAGATCGTTTGCAACTTGTGAATATCATTTCATAAACGGTGCAAAAACAAAACAGTCAAATAGAAAAAGGCCGAAGTGACAATTTGAACCCTTGCAATCTGATAACAAAAAGTTAAAACCGCACGCAGAAAGTCTGTTTTCTTTAGAGCCAGAGGCCAAGCCATGAAACTTTTCTGCGGCAATTCCAACCCACGCCTTGCCGAAGACGTAACAAAATATCTCAACATTCCCATGGGTAAAGCAACGGTGAGACGCTTTGCCGATCAGGAAATTTTTGTTGAACTCCACGAAAATGTTCGCGGTGAAGATGTGTTCCTCATCCAGTCGACATCCTATCCCGCCAATGACCATTTGATGGAACTGCTCATTATGATTGATGCGGTTCGTCGTGCATCGGCACGCCGCATTACAGCCGTTATTCCTTATTTCGGTTACGCAAGACAAGACCGCAAACCCGGTCCAAGAACACCGATTTCGGCCAAGCTTGTTGCCAATCTTTTGACAGAAGCCGGTGCAAGCCGCGTTTTGACGCTTGATCTTCATGCCGGCCAGATACAAGGCTTTTTCGACATTCCGACCGATAATCTTTATGCGGTTCCCGTCATTGCACGCGATGTCAAAAACAACTATTCCCTCAAAAATGTTATGGTTGTTTCGCCGGATGTCGGTGGCGTGGTTCGCGCCCGTTCTCTTGCCAAACGTCTGGATTGCTTGCTTGCCATCGTCGACAAACGCCGCGAACGGCCGGGCGAATCGGAAGTTATGAATGTTATCGGTGACGTTTCAGGAAAAGATTGTCTTTTGCTTGATGATATTGTCGATTCCGGCGGCACACTTTGCAATGCAGCCGAAGCCCTTTTGAAAAAAGGCGCAAAAAGCGTCACCGCCTATATAACTCACGGCGTTCTTTCGGGCGGGGCTATTGCCCGCATCACTGCTTCAAAGCTTAAAGAACTGGTCATTACCAATTCTATTATGCCGACCCCCGCGGTCGAGCAGGCACCCAATATCCGTGTTCTGCCCATTTCCGACCTTATCGGCGAGGCTATTTCACGCACAGCTGCCGAACAATCGGTTTCAAGCCTGTTTGATTAAAAGTTTCATTTGTTAACGAAAAAAAGGGTCGCAGAATTTTTCCGCGGCCCTTTATCAAAACCGGACTGTTTGACCGGCTGAACTTTTTTCCGGTTCGTTAGCACTCTTTTTTCCGGTTCATTGCCATATTTTGTTAAACCGGTTTTGCCGGATAGTCCGGATATTCTTGCTTTGTCTCCAGCCTCTTCAGTTTGTTAAAATGCCGAGACTTTCTCCGGTAAGTCAAAAAGCTTGAAAAAACCTCTTCCCTTTTATCTCTCCCAAGCCTCCCGTCAGTTATTTTAAATTTCAATTTTTCATCCGTTAAAAGATTTTTAAGTGATGAAGAACAAACATCTGACGATATGCGACGCTGCTTCAAATAGAGCCCGTCATCATTCAAAATTTTCCCGTCCTCTTTTCGCCTTTGGTCATGAGAACTGACAATCGCCAAGCATTATTCACGATTTTCCCCCCACGACAAAACTTTGCTCGTCACCAAAATTTTTTTAAAAACAGTGCTGTCATAACTGCGCCTATCGTGCCCGTTTGCGACAAAACGAACAGCCGGAATAGCGACCAGAAATTTCTTCAAAAATCCTCGTTCTGAACTACAAAAAAAGATTGTCGACTGATTGGCAGCTTAAAAAATTGCTATTCTGCCGCATCTTCCCTGCTGACGAGATTATCGGGAGCTTCCGGATCTCCCGGTAATGTTTCAAGCCCGAGTTCGGGGAAAGCGGCAATGCGTTTGCCGCCGAAATCGGTTCTTACAACCAAAAGCCCGCGTTCTTCGAAATAGGTCAGAAGATGACGGGCACGGCTTAGCGAATGGGTGCCATAAAGGCGGGCAAGCGTTGCATCGGAAGGACATGGTTTGCCGCTTACCGCAGCTTCTGCGACATTCAAAAATACACCCTGAATATCATCCGTCAGCGTTTCGGAAAGCGCTAAAGCCTTTTGCCAGGTTTCACTTGCAGCCATATCTTCGTCAATAGCAGCCTGTGCTACAGCAAGCTTGCGCCTGAATTGGGCAAGATCAAGCGGTTCACCCTGAACACGATGAATTCGACAACGCACCAGAAAATCCTGATAAAGCACTGCAATCGAGCGGAAAGAGGCATCCTTGTCATCAACGATTTCGCGCAGCACCACATCAAGTTCGGCTTCGCGTTCATTTTCGTCAATTTCAGGAAAGAGGCTTTGGGCTTCTTGCGGCTCTTCCTGTTTCTGGCGCACCAGCTCTTCCAATAATTCATTGGTGGGTTTGGGAGGTGTCGGTGGCGGTGTACGGCGCACCGGCATAATCATTTCTTCAGGTGAAGGCGTAAAAATCAGGTCTTCGGCGTCGACCGGCGCTTGCGGCAAAGGAACAAGCTTCGGACTTGTCGAACGGGCAGCCGTTTCCACGGGGCCAATCACCACATGAAGCGGGCGACGCGACAAGGCCGGCCCTAAAGCTACAAAATGACCGCGTTCAAGATCGCGGAACATTTCCGCCTGACGGCGCTCCATACCTAACAGATCGGCAGCACGCGCCATATCAATGTCAAGAAATGTGCGCCCCATTAAAAAGTTGGAAGCTTCGGCGGCAACATTTTTTGCAAGCTTTGCAAGACGCTGGGTGGCAATAACACCGGCAAGTCCGCGTTTTCTGCCACGACACATGAGATTGGTCATGGCACCAAGCGAAAGCTTGCGCGCTTCGTCCGAAACATCACCAGCGGCAGCGGGTGCAAACAATTGCGCCTCGTCAACCACCACCAGAAGCGGATACCAATAATCGCGTTCAGCATCAAAAAGCCCGCCAAGAAAGGCCGCAGCAGCACGCATTTGCTGCTCGGTATCAAGCCCTTCCAGATTCAAAATGGCAGACACGCGATGCTGGCGCACACGCGCGGCAATACGTGTCAATTCGAGTTCGGTGCGTTGTGCTTCGACAACCACATGGCCGAACTTGTCGGCAAGCGTAACAAAATCGCCTTCAGGGTCGATCACGCATTGCTGAACCCAATGGGCACTTTGTTCAAGAAGCCTGCGCAACAAATGCGATTTTCCCGAGCCGGAATTGCCCTGTACCAATAAGCGGGTTGCCAATAATTCTTCAAGATCAAGGCTCGCCACTTTCGAGCCCTTGAGCGCTCCGCGTTCAAAGATGGTTCCGAGATTGATATCGACCGTCATTGCCGACCCATCACATGACAAATGGGATTTTGAAACAGAAATAGACCCGCTTTATAAAATGTGGTTGATTCTTTTTCCATGGTTCCTTTTACCATTTCCTTGCCGAAAGGTGGAAAAAACGTCATTTTTTCCCACAACTCTTGCAAGCTCGCAATCTTTCCATTATAGCACCCCAATCCGCGTCGACACCCTTGGAGGCAACGCGGAATGGATATAAGGGATAATCTTTGCCTTTTTCCATATTCATGTCAGGAGCTGTTGAAAGTTCCCCGCATGGATCTCCAATTTTTGAAAAGGACTTAAGCCATGAGTAAAGTTTACACACTCAAGGCCGAAGCACGCGAACGGGTTGGTAAGGGGTCCTCTCGTCACCTTCGCCGCAACGGTCTTGTTCCAGCAGTTATTTACGGCGATAAAAAGCCTGCACTTTCCATTGCCCTCCCCTATAAGGACATTTTTTACAAGATTCACGGTGGTGCATTCTTCACAACTATTGCCTCGATTGAAGTTGGCAACGAGAAGATTGAAGTTTTGCCGACCGATTTCCAGCTTGATCCGGTTCGTGACTTCCCGATGCACGTCGATTTCTTGCGTGTTACAGAAAAATCGGTTGTTCACGTCAATGTTCCTGTCCACTTCCTCAACGAGGAAGAAGCTCCCGGCATCAAGACCGGTGGCGTTTTGAACATTGTTCGTCACGAAGTCGAACTTGCAGTTCCGGCTCACCACATTCCGGAAGCTATCAAGGTTGATCTTACCGGTTTGGAAGTTGGTGATTCCGTCCACATTTCCGACATCAAGTTGCCGGAAGGTGTTACGCCGCTCATCAAAGACCGCGATTTCACCATTGCAACCATTGCAGCTCCTGTTGCATTGCCTGTCGAAGATGAAACACCGGCAACTGATGAAGCCACAGCAGCAACAGAAGAAACACCTGCTGAGACAACTGAAGAAAAAACTGAATAATTTTTTTAAAAAAAGGCGGGAAAATTTTTTCCGCCTTTCTTTCCAAATGAGGTTTATCCATGTTGCTTATTGCCGGTCTCGGCAATCCCGGTATCGAATATCAGGATAACCGGCACAATATCGGTTTTATGGCGGTTGACGAAATCAATCGCAAATACAAGTTCTCATCGTGGAATAAAAAGTTTAACGCACTTATTTCCAGTGGAACGATAGAAGGCGAAAAAGTCCTTCTCCTTAAACCTCAAACCTATATGAATCTTTCCGGTCAGGCGGTTGGCGAAGCGATGCGCTTTTATAAGCTACAACCGGAAAACATCATTGTCATTCACGATGAACTCGACCTTGTGCCGGGCAAATTGCGTGTCAAAACCGGTGGCTCCAGCGGCGGCCATAACGGCATCAAATCCATTGATGCCCATTGCGGCAATAATTACCGCCGCATTCGTATCGGCATCGGCCATCCCCCATCAAAGGAACAAGTGACAAACCACGTGCTCGGCAATTTCTCCAAAGCCGATCATGAATGGCTTGATCCCCTTCTCCAATCGCTGGCTGACAATCTCGGCTTGCTCGTAAACGGCAAAGACAGCCTGTTTATGAACCGGATTTCACTGGCGCATGAGGGAGAGGCCGAGAGCGAACACAAAACTGGTGGCGACAAGCCCAAAAGCCAAAGCCACATCCGGCAAGCCCGCCCGCATAAGGCAAAAGAGCTTCCTGCCACCGGCCCTATGGCCGACATGTTGAAAAAACTGTTCAAAAATAACGACTAGATCAATTCGCTTCACTCATCTGAAAGCAAATACACGCGATAAAATGTGCGGCTTGGCTTTATCCAAAAACTAAGCCAGTGACGCTGTTCAAACAAATAATCCCACCGGCCATCAACGAATGTATCCGGCCTGTCATACTCAAGCCGGATAATCTTTTATGCCGGATAATCTTACGCTGCGAGAGGAACACTCTTTTAAACGCAAAGTGCCGATTTTTCAGGTTCTTATAGGTGCAAGGCGCAGGTTTTCCGGCACCATTTCAGGAAAGCCCCTGCTCGTTATGTTGCAGAACAATAACATGGGTGCCTTCGGGTACCCGGCCATAAAGGTCGATGATATCCTGATTGAGCAAACGGATACACCCGCTCGAAACTGCCTTGCCGATTGACCATTCTTCATGGGATCCATGAATTCTGAACAATGTATCCCGGCCATCCTTGAAAAGATAAAGTGCGCGGGCACCCAATGGATTATCGGGTCCTGCCGGCATGCCATCGCCGAGATGTCCGTAACGGTCGGGTTCGCGCTCCATCATATCCTGTGTCGGATGCCATATCGGCCACATGCGTTTATATTGAACGACGGCTTCACCTTCGAGTGCCAGACCGGCTTTACCGACACCAACGCCGTAGCGTAATGCGCGACCGTTTTCCTGAACGAGATAGAGGAAACGTGCCTGCGTATCAACAACCAGCGTTCCGGGTGAATAAGGCCCGTTAAATGCCACTTCCTGACGCCAGTATTTCGGGTTGATCTTGCTCATATCAACAGCCGGAAGCGGATAAGGTTCGTTCATCACCGGACCATAGAGCGCTTTGATATCGGCCGGAACCGGCCATGACTGTTCAACTTGAGGTTGATTGCTTACGCAGCCCACAAGAGCCAAAGGTGCTGCAATGATGAATGTACGCCGAGACAGTTGCCTCATGATAACTCCATACAAAATATCGGATTGTTGCTAACACTGAAAGTTTAGCCAATGGTTAAAATAGGCAAGTTTTTGGCAAAAACGAGAAGCCTTGGAAAAATCTATGAGCTGTATCTTTTTCGCATCATAATAGGCTCTTTAACTGGTTTCTGTTAAAAAACGTGCTATAGAACCAGTCATGTTGAAAAGCTTACCGGATTGCGAGAATTTCCATGGGTTTTAAATGTGGTATCGTCGGATTACCCAATGTGGGCAAATCCACACTGTTTAACGCTTTGACAAAAACGGCTGCGGCTCAGGCTGCCAATTATCCTTTTTGCACAATCGAACCGAATACCGGCGAAGTTGCTGTCCCTGATCCGCGGTTAAAAAAGCTTGCGGCGATTGCCGGTTCAAAAGAAATTATCCCGACGCGCATCAGCTTTGTCGATATTGCCGGCCTTGTTCGCGGCGCTTCCAAGGGCGAAGGACTAGGAAACCAGTTTTTGGCCAATATTCGTGAAGTCGATGCCATTGTGCATGTGCTGCGCTGTTTCATTGATGACGATATCACCCATGTCGAAGGCCGGATTGATCCGGTGTCGGATGCAGCAACCGTCGAAACAGAATTGATGCTTGCCGATCTTGAAAGTCTCGAGCGGCGTATTGTGCAAATGAGAAAACGCGCAACCGGCAAAGACAAGGAAGCTTTGACTGTTCTTCCGATGATGGAAGCGGCTTTGAAGCTTTTACAAAATGGCAAGCCGGTGCGGCTCCTTATCAAAGACATTTCCGCCGATGATAGGCAAATTCTTGATTCCTTCAATTTGTTGACTTCAAAACCGGTGCTTTATGTTTGCAATGTTGCCGAAAGCGATGCGGCAACGGGCAACAATTTTTCGAAAGCAGTCGAGAAAATGGCTGCCGAACAAGGTGCTGAAAGTGTTATTATTTCGGCTGAAATCGAGGCAGAAGTTGCCCAGTTGCCGGAAGAGGAAGCCAAAGAATATCTTGAAGAGCTGGGGCTTCATGAACCGGGGCTCGACCGGTTGATCCGCGCGGGCTATCATCTCCTTGATCTTATTACCTATTTTACTTGTGGTCCCAAAGAAACCCGCGCATGGACGATCAAACGTGGGACCAAAGCCCCGCAGGCGGCAGGCGTTATCCATTCCGATTTTGAACGCGGTTTTATCCGCGCGCAAACGATTGCCTATCAGGACTATGTTGATCTTGGTGGTGAAGTTGCGGCAAAAGAAGCGGGCAAAGCACGAGACGAAGGCAAGGATTATGTTGTTGAAGATGGCGATGTCATGCTTTTCAAGCATAATTCCTGATGTCCTGACAACCAATCGCACCGGTGTTGCTCATTTTCCGGCTGTTTTTTGATAAACAATCCGGTTCTAATATTTTCGTCAGGATCTCGAAAACTGATAATATGAAAGCCATCCGGAAATTTTTCCGGATGGCTTTTGTTCAACTCTTGGCCATAGAAAAACAACAAGCTTTCGATAGGAAAGAGTTCACCTAAAGAATTGTTATATCAGAGCTTCTTATGCTCTTCATATTTGAATTCGGGCGCAGCCATCAGGCTCTCTTTGGTGACATTGACGACAACCTTCCATGCTCCGTTCTCGTGACGCATGTAAATGCTTGTCGGGTCAACCACAACGTAGCGTTCGCCAACGCCAAGGAAACCGCCAACACCCACAACAATGCCCGCTACATTATTCTGGCGGATGATAATGTCCTTGATCTGGCCGATTGCCTGATCTTGCTTGTTTAAAACTTTCGTATCAATCAAGCTCGAAGCAATAAAATCGGTTTCGGTCGGTGTGACATAACGAACAACGACATCACCATTCGGCAGCTTGACTTCCGAAGCCGGTTCTTTCGGTGCTTCGATTGTAATTTTTGGAGATTGTGCAAATGCAGTTCCAGCGAGTGTTGCAGCTAAAACAGTGATAAGTGCCAGTCTTTTCATTTAATACGCCTCATTAAAAAAATTGAATTACTTTAATGAAACGTATAAAAATTCGAATGGTTCCAATTTTTATTTAATTTTTCGATTTATTTTTCATTATAATAATTCTTTTAATGAGTATTTCATTATAGCATTTTTTATTTGGAATTTTTTTACTGCATTTTATGGAAGTTATACTCGGAACAGGTTTTAGTATTTTCCGTACACTAGTCTTCGGCTTTGTGGGCAGTCTTTGTTTTTTAAAAACAAGCTCCTCAAACGTTTTCTGTTTTGAACGTTATATCTTTTTAAGACCGTCCGGCTTGGAACGTCCGGTTCTCTCACCGTTTGATTTTTTTTAAACCCCACCGGTAAACATTGCAAAAGAGCTTCAAAGCGAAGCCAAAAACATATTGAAAATGCGGTAAAAAATCAAAAACCGGCATTATTTGATTGTTCCGTTGGATTTGATTGTTCCGTAGGTGACCGGCCGTTAGCCACCCACGAATAGAAATTCAAAACCGGCTTGAAAGAAAGAAAATCAAGAGCACTCGGGCGTTTTAAAAACGCCTGCTCTATCAACAACAATTTGCCTGAAAAATTGATGCAAAAAACAGCTTTCGCTGAAAACATCTGTGGTTACTTTTAAATGCGTCCCCACATTTTAAAAGCGAACTACATTTTCAAGAGGTCAAGCTTCAATCGCCTTCATAAGAAACGAGTGTATGGACATCAACCCCCAATTGGCGAAGCTTGTCGGCGCCGCCATGGTCGGGCAGATTGATGACAAAACAGGCTGCAACAATTTCCGCATCTATCTGGTGCAACAATTCGGCTGCAGCAATGGCCGTTCCGCCGGTGGCGATAAGATCATCGACCAGTACCACACGTTCACCGGGTTTGACCGCATCGCGGTGCATTTCCATTTCGTCAATGCCATATTCAAGGCTATAGGCAATGCGCACCGTATCATAAGGCAATTTGCCTTTTTTCCTGATTGGCACGAAGCCTGCCGAAAGCTGGTGGGCAACAGCCCCGCCCAGAATGAAACCGCGTGCTTCCACACCGGCAATTTTATCGACTTTAAGCCCTATATAGGGGTAAACCAGCGCATCAATGGTGCGCCGGAATGCACCGGCATTGCCCATCAAAGTGGTAATATCGCGGAACTTTACTCCCGGTTTCGGATAGTCCGAAATCGTGCGGATCGCTTTTTTCAATGTTTCTTCAAGAGTTTCATTTGTCATCAATTTTCAATCCAATTCATTCCATATGCGTCTTTTCACGGCATAGGTAAGGCCGGCAAAAACTATCAAGAACAAGATGACACGAAAACCGGTCTTCTTGCGTGTTTCCATATGCGGATCGGCAGTCCACATCAAAAAGGCCGATACGTCACGGGCGTAATTTTCAGTTGTTTCTTCTGTACCATCATTATACGCCACCATGCCATCACTTAAAGGGGGCGGCATGGCAAGCGCATTTCCCGAATTGAAATAAGGGTTATACCAATTATTTTCCGCAACTTCTGCTCCCTCCGGCGGGTCGCTATAACCTGTAAGAAGTGCCGTGATATAATCAGGTCCTGCTTCGTTATAGTTGGTAAAAATATCGGTAATGAGGGCCGGAAACGGCAAAGGCACCGCACGGGCTTTTGCCATTAGCGAAAGGTCGCCCGGATTGGCACCATTATTGGCAAATTTTGCCGCCTCGACATTTGGAAATGGCGAAGGAAAATAATCGGTTGGCAAACCTTTTCGAACAAACATTTCCCCTTCGCTGTTCGGCCCATCCTGAATGTCATAGGTTTTGGCGAAAGCTTTTATTTGTTCGTCACTATAGCCAAGTGCCTTGAGGTCACGAAAAGCAACATATTTCAAGGAATGGCAGGTCGAGCAAACCTCTTTATAAACCTTGAGGCCGCGTTGCAATTGTTGAAGATCATAAGTGCCAAAGGGGCCGGAAAAGCTCCAGCTCTGTTTTTCGGGAAGCTTCAACGGGTAATGCGCCTCGCCACCCTCTTCAGCAAAAACAGCAAGAGGCGCAAGGACAACAGCTAAAACACCAAGCCAAAGGAGAGTGAGTTTTCTTACCATAGCCGCCACCCCCCTTTGGCCTTTGCTTCTTTTTTTGCGAGATCTTCGCTAATGGAAGAAGGAACAGACAAAGTTTTTTCAAACTTCGGCAAGAACGGCATGATGACGAGGAAAAATACAAAATAATAAAGTGTGGCAATTTGCGACCAGAATACGCTACTTTCTGTAATGGGTGCTGCCCCCAAGGTACCAAGCGCCACTACGTCTACAATAAACAGCCAATAAAACAGTTTGAAAGCGGGACGATAGCGCGCAGAACGCACTTTCGAGCGGTCAAGCCATGGCACGAATAACCAGATCAACACCGCCGCCATCAATACCAGCACACCGCCGAATGTCGAGCTGATCGGCCCGAAATCGAATGTAATTGCGCGCAGCATCGCATAAAAGGGCAGAAAATACCATTCCGGCACAATATGCGGTGACGTGGTCATGGTGTCACCGGCGATATAATTATCGGGGTGGCCCATATAATCGGGCATAAAAAACAAAAACCATGCAAAAAAAATCAGAAACACGCTGATTGCAAAAATATCTTTGATCGTTGCATAGGGCGTGAAAGGTACCGTTTCCGAGGGCGATTTCACCTCTACCCCTGTCGGGTTGTTCTGCCCGACATGGTGGACAGCCCAGATATGCAAACCGACAAGAAAAATCAGAATGAAAGGAAAAAGATAATGCAAAGAATAAAAGCGGTTGAGTGTCGGCTGGCCGACATTGAAACCGCCCAATAATGTTTCATGAAGCCAGGGGCCGATAACAGGAATGGCCTTGAAAAGGCCGGAAATGACCGAAGCTGCCGATGTCGACATCATACCCCAGACAAGTGTATAGCCTAAAAATGCGGTTGCCATCATTACCAGATAGATCAGCACACCGATCATCCAGATGAGCTCTCGCGGCTTTTTATACGAGCCATAATAAAGGCCACGGGCAAGATGGATATAGGCTGCAATAAAAAAGAATGACGAGCCGACAGCATGCCATGGCTCGAAGAGCCACCCGAACTGGCCGTCGCGCATAAAGCGTTCACGCGCATCGAAAGCCAATGTCACATCGGGTATATAATGCATCGACATGACAATGCCGGTCAAAATCTGCGATACCAGCATTAATGTGAGGATGCCGCCATAGGTATAGAAATAATTGAGGTTTCTCGGCACCGGAAACGATACACCAAGATTATAAAGAAAACGCAAAATCGGTAGCCTTGCGTCAAGCCAGCGTGTCAGAGCATATTTCGGATTATAGGATGAAGATTTTGTCATCACATCTATCCGATCTGCAACAGGCTGTCAGACAAAAAACGGTAAGGCGGTATTTCAAGATTGCGATTGGCAGGGCCTGAACGCACCCTTCCGGCTGTGTCGTAAACCGAACCATGACAGGGACAGAACCAGCCGCTAAAAGCACCCGACTGCCCGATCGGCACACAACCAAGATGTGTGCAAATATTGATGAGAACAAGCCATTGTTCGCGCCCCTCACCGGCCGAGCGGGCAAGATCGGTTGCGGGTTGGTGTCCCTCAAGATTGGGATTTGCCGCATCCTTATCCTTGAGCTTTTCCAAGTCGACTTGACGGGCATCGGCAATTTCTTTTTCGGTACGGTGGCGAATGACCACCGGCTGCCCGCGCCATTTGACGGTGACCGACATTCCCTCTTCAATGCCGGAAACATCAACCTCGATTGTGGCGCTTGCCAGAACCTTTTGATCAGGGCGCAATTGGTCGATAAAAGGCCATGCGACAGAACCGACGCCAAGCGCACCGGCAACGCCGGTTGCAAGAAAAAGAAAATCGCGTCGTGTCTTTTCGCTGCTCATTGTAAAAGGTTTTTAACCTGTCGGAAAAAGGTTGGTGCCTGTTGGTCAAACGTATGTTTTTTAACACACAGCACCAATTTGTCCACGCTTTAAAATAATGATAGCCGGAACGCGACTGTTTTTGCAACTTTCACGGTTAATTGCTGCACGATTATGAGTAACTTTTCTTCATTTGTTTCAAATAACGGCAGCTTGTTGTTTATCGCCCTTAAAAACAGTGACAAGTTTTTAAAAATATGGGTTTCTAAAAATATGGAGCACGCATTAAAAACAAGCAGCATGTTTCAACTTTCTTGTTTTTCATTGCTTTTGCAGCTCTCTTCACCATTTCCGGCAATGAAAAGGCTTTGTTAGAGCCGGTTTTTTTAAGGTGGAGTAAGCTTCCCCCCAAAAAGCCCATGCGGATAATCTCATCCGAAAATACCATATAAAAAAACGACATAAGAAGCATAAATTTTAAATGCGTTTTGACAAAACTTCATTGACAAAACCGTGGGTAAAAATACAACGCCAGCTCTCTTGCCACCCGCAACGAAAAGCTAGGTTTATTGCGGATGGCTAATTTCGGCTTGATTTCAACCTTTTTGAAAAAGCCGATCTCATTTTTCAAGCCTCTTCATCAAGATCAAGATGCCCGCCAACCTGCCGGTTCCACAAATGGGCATAAATACCGTGCTTCGAAAGCAATTCTTCATGTGTTCCATCTTCGACAATTTTTCCCTTATCCATCACGATGAGGCGATCCATTTCGGCAATTGTCGACAAGCGGTGGGCAATGGCAAGAACGGTTTTTCCTTTCATCAGGCGCGCGAGATTTTCTTGAATGGCCGCTTCGACTTCCGAATCGAGTGCCGAAGTCGCCTCGTCAAGAATAAGGATCGGCGCATCTTTAAGCATGACCCGCGAAATGGCGATGCGTTGGCGTTGGCCACCGGAAAGGCGCGCGCCGCGCTCGCCGACAAAGGCATCATATCCCGTCTTTCCATTCTGGTCGCGCAGACTGTCGATAAAATCGGCAGCTTCGGCATCCCTCACCGCATCAAGCAGTTCCCGATTGCTGGCATCAGGACGGCCATAGAGAATATTGTCTTTGAGCGAACGGTGTAAAAGCGAGGTATCCTGTGTCACCACGCCAATGGCCGCGCGCAAGCTTTCCTGTGTGACATCGGCAATATTTTGCCCGTCAATCAATATGGCGCCCTCTTCGACATCGTGAAAACGCAAGAGAAGATTGACAAGCGTCGATTTACCGGCACCAGAGCGCCCCACAACACCGACCTTTTGCCCGGGCTCGATATGAAGGTTGAAATCTTTCAAGATTCCTTTGCCCTTGCCATAATGGAAGCCGACATTTTCAAACCGGATATCGCCCTTTTTGACGACAAGTTTTTTGGCATTTTTCTTGTCTTCGACCATTCTTTCCTGTGCAATGGAATGCATTCCATCTTCGACAATGCCGATATTTTCAAAAAGTGCGGCCATTTCCCACATAATCCATTGCGCCATGCCATTAAGCCGCAAGACGAGGCCGATACTGACCGCAACCGCGCCAACAAGAATGGCATCCCGCTGCCATAGCCAGATGCCAAGTGCTCCCACAACAAACAATAAAATACAGTTCGACACATAAACGCTGATCGAAAATTTCGAGATGAGCCGCATCTGTTTGTAAACTGTGCCCTGAAAATGCTCGAATCCTTCACGCGCAAAGCTTTCCTCCCTTGCATGGTGGGAAAAGAGTTTGACGGTTGCAATATTGGTATAAGAATCAACAACGCGCCCCGTCATAAGCGAACGCGCATCGGCCTGCGCTTCGGATGCGTCGCGCAATTTAGGAATAAAATATTTAAGTAGCCCGATATAACTGATAATCCACAACAGAAACGGCACCATCAACCGCCAATCGGATGAGGCGGCAATTACAAGTGTGCCGAGAAAATAGACAATCACATAATTTAAAACGTCAAAAAGCTTCATGACCGTTTCTCGTACCGACAAGGCCGTTTGCATGACTTTCGCCGATATGCGACCGGAAAACTCGTTCTGGAAAAAGCTCATGGATTGGCCAAGAAGATAACGGTGCACAAGCCAGCGTATCCGCATCGGATAATTGCCAAGCAATGTCTGATGCATCACCATACTGTGCATAGTGACAAAAAATGGCAGGATGAGAACGACCAGCACACCGATGAGTGCAAGTTTTACGCCTTGCGTTTCAAAAAATGTTGCCCGCGAATTGGCATTGAGCCAATCGACAATACTTCCCAAAAAACCGAAAAGCGAAACTTCTGTGACAGCGATCAAGGCCGTAAAAACCGCCATGAAGATCAACCAGGGCCAAACGCCTTCCGTATAATAAAGGCAGAAACCCAACAGATTTTTCGGTGGGCGTTTCAGCTCCTTTTCGGGAAAAGCGTTCAATCTTCGTTCAAACCATCCAAACATGGTCGAGCTCCTCGTTATTGCTTTTTAGCTGTCCGGTAGTGTGTGTCCGGTAAAACCGGAACGCGTCATAAATGCAACGATTTTGACGTTAATGTGTTGCATCCGATAGAATGCGGTATTTCTTTTCTGCCATAAGAGGGCAAATTTTTCAAAGTCCGCACCTTGCCTGATGACCACTTTTATTCAATTGTGACTTTTGTTCAATTGTGACTTTTGTTGAGGGCAAAGATATTTTTAAAAAAAGACATTTGAAAACCGGTTTGATGACAACAATAAAACCGGATGCCTCACTCAAGATAGCTATTCCAAGATAATTTATCATTTTCCCGCGTCAAGAGCGGAAACAAACATATAAAACTTATGGCCATACACAATTTTGAGCTTCGAAAAATATCGAATATCGTTTGCAAAAAAAGACATTTTCGCGCTTCGCGACGGAAGACAATTTGCAAAGAAAGATGATGCGCAAAAGAAAACAAATCGACGGGAAGTCCAAATTTTTGAGGGTTGATAGATTCGTTCACGTTTTGCTTGCCCTCCCCTTTACAACAGCGTGGTGACAAGCCTATTCAACAGGCATGACACTTCATATTGCACTTTTCCAGCCTGATATTGCCGGAAACACCGGAACGATTTTGCGCTTGGGCGCCTGTTTCGGCGTACCTGTCGACATTATCGAACCGGCAGGTTTTGACCTTTCCGACCGCCATTTGAAACGTGCGGGCATGGATTATCTCGAAATTGCAACATTGAAGCGGCACATTGACTGGCAGCATTTTCTGGTAGAGCAAAAGGCCAAAAACCGCCGTCTTATCCTTTTTACCACCAAGACGGATGCTCCCTATACCGATTTTTCTTTTCAAGACAATGATGTGCTTCTTTTCGGGCGGGAATCAGCCGGTGCACCCGATTATGTCCATGAAACGGTGAACGCCGAAGTGACGATTCCAATGGTCAAAGTTGCGCGTTCTCTCAACCTTGCGGTCAGTGTTGCGATCGGCATCAGCGAAGCATTGCGCCAACTAACGCGGCATGAGGTGGTTAATTTGTCATCTCGTGATTAAGAGGTAGACAAAGCAGTCTTCACCCCTTATCTCTTTTCTAGAGTTATTCTAAACGAGTTTACAGATTTAAGACGGATTATGACGAATAGAGATATTCCCGATGACATGCCTTCCGATCTCGAAGACAAGAAAAAACGGGCAGAAGAGTGGTTCCAATCATTACGTGATAGAATTTGTAATTCACTGGAAAAACTTGAAAGGGAACTGACCGGCCAATTTTCCAATTTTTCTGCCGGATCATTTGTCAGAACACCTTGGGAAAAACCTGGTGGCATGAATGGCGGCGGTGTCATGTCGGTGTTGAAGGGGCGGGTTTTTGAAAAAGCGGCTGTGCAAACATCAACCATTTATGGTGAATTTTCGCCCGAATTCAGAAGAGAAATTCCCGGTGCGGAAGATGATCCGCGTTTCTGGGCAAGTGGCATCTCGCTTATTGTGCATCCGCAAAGCCCGCATGTACCGACAGTCCATTTCAATACACGTATGATCGTTACAACCCGCCAATGGTTTGGCGGTGGTGCCGATTTGACGCCGATGCTTGCCGAGCGGCGCACCCAGTCGGATGTTGATACTCAAACTTTCCATAAGGCGTTCCAATATGTCTGTGAACGCCACCCCACGGTTGCCGATTATCCGAAATTCAAAAAATGGTGCGACGAATATTTTTATTTAAAACACCGCAAAGAACCGCGTGGCGTTGGCGGCATATTTTACGATTGGCTCCACAGCAGCAAAGAAGCTGGCGGCTGGGAAGCCGATTTCAGCTTTACGCAGGATGTCGGACGCGCTTTCGACATTGTTTATCCTTCTATCGTGCGTGAAAATTTCAATAAGCCATGGACGGAAAAACAAAGAAATGCCCAGCTTGTCCAGCGTGGCCGCTACGTCGAATTCAACCTTATTTACGACAGGGGCACCATTTTCGGGCTCAAAACCGGCGGAAATATCGAAAGTATTCTCTCTTCCCTGCCGCCGACCGTTAAATGGCTTTAGTCATTTAACAAAACAAAAACCAGAAATGGCTTTAGTCATTTAACAAAATAAAAACCCGAAATGGCTTTAGGCATTTAACCAAACAAAAACTCTAAATGGCTTTAATCATTTCAACAAACAAAAACCCGAACCCGCGCTAAGGTTGTAAGACAAATGACAAGCTTGAAAAAGCTTGTCATCACGTCAAGCGTGAAAGCAAGCTTCATGACAATTGCGCAATAGCCGGTCAGGCCGTTGCCAAATCAAGGAGCGCTTTCCGGTCCAGTAAAAAGCCGCTTTCCACCCAACGTTTTTCCAGCGCTTTAAGTTTGTGGCCGATGGCCGGCCCCTCGGTAATGCCAAGAGGTAACAGATCCTTTCCTGTTAAAGGAAAAACCGGAATATCATATTGCTCGGTCAATTTTCTAAGCCGTGTATAATGGCTGGCCTCGACAAGTGCATTATCATTACTCAAAGCATGGGCACGTGCATTGGAAAGCGCCAATGTCAATTCATCAAGAACGGCCTGTTTGCCATGATGGTAGACAAGCTTTTTAATTTCGATGTCAGAAGAATTGTATTTGATCGGAGAAATACGGGCAAAATCCATCAATCGCGTTTTTTCCAACTTGGAAAAACGCAAGCGTTCGGCCATTTTTTTCAAACGCACTTCATCGCGCGGCACAATGGAAAAAAGCCGCAATAACGGGTCGGGCGGAAGCCTCATAACACGTTCGGTTTCAATCAGCGGGCGGAATGCATCAATTCCCCATTTTTCTGTTTCAGGAAGAATAATTCCCAAAATCGCAGCTTGCCGCATCCATAAAAGCGCCCGCGTCGGGTCGGGAGCGGAAAGCATTTTTTTTACTTCCGACCACACGCGTTCGGCAGATAATTGCAAAAGTCCATCTTTTAGGCGTGCACATGCTTTGATAGCCTCGGCATCGGGACGCCCCTTACCAACCCAAGCATAAAGGCGGAAAAACCTTAAAATGCGCAAATAATCCTCGCGAATACGCTCCTCGGCCGTGCCAATAAAACGCAATGTCTCGGTTTCAATGTCGGCAAGCCCGTTGACATCATCATAAATTTTACCGTTGGCATCGGCATAAATGGCATTGATTGTGAAATCGCGCCTTTTAGCATCAGTTTTCCAGTCGCGGCCGAATATGACCTTTGCCCGACGCCCGTCGGGTTCGATATCGGCTCGAAGTGCCGTCACCTCGTAGGAGTGGTCCTTGACCACCACCGTGATTGTGCCGTGTTCATAACCTGTAGGCACGGCTTTGAAGCCATTTTCGCTAGCCCGTTTGATAATTTCATCGGGCACACAGGTTGTTGCAATATCAATGTCGTTTACCGGATAGCCCAAAAGCTGGTTGCGCACAGCACCGCCGACCACGCGCGCTTCCTCGCCATTTTCCGAAAGACAATGAAGCAGTTTTTGCAGCCCCTCATCGTGAAGCCACAAGGCTTTTTTGGCGATATTAAGCGTAGTCACCGGGATAACCTTTCTGCGAGCGAACGAATCATTGCAGCCGTCGCACCCCATATATAATGGTTCTCGTAGGAAAGTGCATAAAAGCTCCGCATTTCAGCGCCAGCCGTCTTTGAAACGATCACATAATTTTTCAAATCAAGCACAAAAGATAACTGAACAGTAAATATTTCATCAACCTCATTATCATTTTTAACAAATTGTGCCCTTTGCCCGATTAAACCAACTACCGGACGGATCTCGAATCCTGTCGAAGTATAATGGAAGCAAAGTTCACCGAGTTTTGTAAAATAATCCGGTTGAAGGCCGATTTCTTCGCGCGCCTCGCGCAGTGCGGTCATCTCGTCGCTTTTATCCTGATTTTCTCTTTTGCCACCGGGAAAAGCTATTTGGCCTGCATGGTTATGAAGTTTCGATGTTCGTCTCGTCAAAACGAGATGCGGGACATTCGACTTTTCAATAATGCCGATAAGGACAGCCGAGCGCTGCCATGACGGGCGATCGGATTTTTGGCGCAGAATACGCGAATTTGAAAATAGCCGGTTCAAGTTTTGATCGCCGTTCAAAGCCTCTGGTGCCGGCGAAAGAATTTCCGGTTCATTGAATTTTTTGACAATGTCAGCAATTTGAATTGCTATGCTTTCGGCCACCAATTTTAAAAAACCTTTTCTTCAAATTGTCGGTGAGGACCGTTTAAACGCTTCATTTCTGTTATTTTTCTGTTACAAGCCTTGAAATAGTCATTGTTCAGAGATGAAGGTGGTGACAAATTCTCTCACCGTCAATCGCATTTGGTCACGTAGCCAAAAAGTTCTGGGGAAAAGCCATGAGAAGCGCTTCTAAAACAACAGCCGGGCTGGAAAAGAATAAAACAGGCGCATCCGCCCTCAAGCCTCGAAAGAAAGTAGCTCCAAAACCGGTTGCAGCAAAAAAGACTGCAACTGAAGATGCGGCAGAGATAGTCGCCGATTTTGACAATGTCGGAAAGCTTTTTAAAACTTTGCGCGCCACCATCGACAAAGTGGTTTTTGGTCAAAGCGATGTTGTCGAAAACAGCATTATTGCCATTCTTTCCGGCGGGCACGCACTCCTTGTCGGTGTGCCGGGGCTTGCAAAAACCCGCCTTGTCGAAACATTGGGCACTGTTTTGGGACTGGATGAAAAACGCATCCAGTTTACCCCCGACCTGATGCCCTCCGATATTATCGGTTCGGAAGTCATGGACACCGACAAAAGCGGCAAACGTTCTTTCCGTTACATAAAGGGTCCGGTGTTTACCCAGCTTTTGATGGCTGATGAAATCAACCGTGCCTCACCCAGAACCCAATCGGCACTTTTACAGGCCATGCAGGAATATCATGTCACGGTTGCCGGTGAACAATATGATTTGCCGAGCCCCTTTCATGTGCTTGCAACACAGAACCCGCTTGAACAGGAAGGAACCTATCCGCTTCCGGAAGCCCAGCTTGACCGTTTTCTGATGCAGATCAATGTCGATTACCCCGATATTGATACCGAACGGCGCATTATCATCGAAACAACCGGTGCAGGACAAGAAACTGTCAATCCGGTGCTTGATGGCAAAAAACTAAAAGTCATTCAGAACATGGTACGGCAAATGCCGATTTCCGAAAATGTCGTCAATGCCATTTTGAAACTGGTGCGTTCTGCCCGTCCCGATGCCGATAACGAGCATGCCAAAAAGCATATTGCCTGGGGGCCGGGGCCACGTGCCTCGCAGGCGCTTTCCCTGTGCACAAGGGCACGCGCGCTTTATCAGGGAAGGCTCGCCCCTTCGGTTGATGATGTCAAAGCGCTGGCACTTCCGATTTTACAACACCGTATGGCCTTGAACTTCACAGCACGTGCCGACGGGCTTACAATTTTTGAAGTGATCGACGATCTTGTTAAAAACATCGATTAGCGGGAACATCGAATAACAGGAATAGAAGATAGCGGGACACATTACCCCCCCCGAAAAGAACGGACAGCGAAAACAAATAATGGCTATTGCTCGCGACATCAATGTGGAAGCACCTACCGACCTTGCGGTGAAAGCCCGCATCCAGTCAGCGAGATTGCCTGATCTGCTTGTCGAGGCCCGCCACATCGCCAATACACTGATGAGCGGCTATCATGGCAGAAAAAAACGCGGCAACGGCGATAATTTCTGGCAGTTCCGTCCCTATGTGGAAGGCGAACCGGTTTCACGCATTGACTGGCGCCGTTCGGCGCGCGACGATCATATCTATCTTCGCGATCAGGAATGGGCTGCAGCTCAAACCGTGTGGATATTGCCTGACCAATCACCATCCATGCACTATCAATCGCGCTTTTCCGACATGCCCAAGGATAGTTATGCCATGCTGATGGCGCTGACCCTTTGTGAGCTTTTTGCCCGCTCCGGCGAACGTGTCGCCGTGCCCGGTCTCATGGCACCGACACGCTCGCGCAATGCTGCCGAGGAAATGGCACTCAACTTTACAACGCTCAAAACGCAATTGACATTCGGCAATTTTCCGGACGTAAGCCGCCATTCGCATATCATCATATTAAGCGATTTTCTGGATGATCCGGTAAAAATTGCCGGAAATTTTGCAAAACTTGCAAGCGCCAATGTCACTGCACATTTTGTCGAAGTCTGCGACCCTGCCGAAGAACGTTTTCCCTATCATGGACGGGTCGAATTCATTGATCCGGAAAGCCACAAGCGTTTCCTTGCAGGGCGTGCAGAAACATTTCACGACGCTTATTTGCTGAGTTATAAAGCGCGCCGCCAGAGTTTGGCCGATCTCGCTAAAAACACCGGTGCAAGCTATCATGTTGCGCCAACCGACAAAAAACCGAGTTCAGTCATTCTGGCGCTTGCCACCATGATCGGTCAGGCTTCCGGTTACAGGAGAGGATAGGCATGGGCTTTGCTGCACCGTTTCTCCTGCTTTTTCTGATTGCTCTACCGGCAATCTGGTGGCTTCTTCATGTCACACCACCGGCACCGACGGAGGAAAAATTTCCGCCGCTTCAGCTTTTGTTAAAAATTGCCAATAAACAGGAGACACCGAACCGCACGCCATGGTGGTTGCTTTTGTTGCGCCTTTTCATGGTGGCGATTGTTATTTTTGCCTTTGCCGACCCGATCTGGCGTCCGTCAACAACTGTTTTGAAAGGCAATGCCCCCCTTGTTGTTGTTATTGATAATGGCTGGTCATCGGTTCACGACTGGGAAAAACGCTTCAATGCTGCACTTGATCTTGTAAAACAGGCGGAAGCGGCAAAAAAGACAATCTACATTGCGGCGACTGCCGACAATGACAATCAGGATATCCGCCCTCTCAATAGCGAAGAAGCAACAAAACGCATTTACACAATGCGCCCGCTCCCCTTACCCACCCACCGGTTATCTGTCATCAAGCGGCTTGAAGCCGCGCTTAAGGGCGAAAAAGCCGATATTGCCTATCTGTCGGACGGATTGCGCATGCTTGAAGATGGCGAGGCGTTTCACAAACTTCTGGCCAATGCCGAAAGCAATATCTTGCTTTATGAGGGAAGCATTTCAAACCTTGTCGGTATAACATCAGCCAAGAACGAAAGCGGGTCATTGTCTGTCGACCTTGTGCGTGGAAAAGCGGATAGTGAAAAAATTCACTCTCTTGGCGCCTTTGACCGTGAAGGGCGGATGATTGCAGACACCGAAGCCCGTTTTGAAGACGGAGAAACCTCGACTGTTTCGGCTTTCAATTTACCGCTTGAAATGAAAAACGATATCGCTGCAATCAAAGTAAACGGCCAACAGGACGTCGCAAGCACATTCCTTTCCGATACGAGAAACCACGTCTATCGGGTGGGAATGGTTGCCCCTTCTTTAAACGAATTGACACAACCCTTGCTATCGCCGCTTTATTATGTCGATAAAGCCCTTCAGGGACATGTCGATATTGTTGCGGTCAATAGCGCCAGTTTCGACGAGGCTATAAATAAACTAACGCTCCAGCATCCATCGACAATTATTCTGGGTGATGTTGTCAATATGCCCGAAGCGGCACAGCAAAAACTGAACCGATTTGTCGAAGACGGTGGCGCGCTTATCCGCTTTGCCGGTCAAAATCTTGCAAGCAACGATAATGAAGACATATTGCTGCCGGTAAAATTGCGCCATGGTGAGAGGCAATTGGGCGGGGTGATGTCTTGGGCAACACCACAAAAACTTGCGCCTTTGCCGAAAAAAGGCATTTTTGCCGATCTTGCCTATCCGGAGGATGTTACTGTTTCGCGGCAAATTCTCGCCGAACCAAGCCCCGAACTTTTTGATCATACATGGCTCAGTCTTGCCGACGGCACGCCTCTTGTTACCGCTCGCGCGCGCGGTAAAGGTATGTTGATTTTTATTCATACTTCAGCCGATCCGACATGGTCAACGCTGCCGCTTTCCGGCTTTTTTGTCGATATGATGCAGCGACTTACAGAAACCGGCGGTCATACCGGTGACGACAACAGTGCCAAGAAAAACGATGAAAATATCGCGCGTGAACCCTGGCAGGTGATTGATATAAACGGCGAACTTGTTCCCGCACCCTCGACAGTTTCTCCGCTTACTTTGAATGATAAAACGGAAGCTCTCCCCTCTTTCAACCATCCCCCCGGTTTTTATGGGCAGAAAGACAATCTCTATGCGGTTAATCTCCTTGATAAAGAAGACAGTTTCATGCCGCTTGAAACCGAAATTTTTGCCGAAAAAGTACGTTTGATGGACTATTCGGATGATGTTGAAAAACACCTGACCGGTCCGCTTTTGGCAATTGCTATTGCGCTTTTTGCACTTGATACGCTTGTCACGCTCGGTGCTTCGAGACTGTTTAACCCGAAATCGGGCTTGCGCTTTAGCAAAGGCAAATTTCTTGTTCTTGCTCTTGCCGCAACAGTTCTTTTTGCGATCGGCCAAATGTTCGTTTCCAAACCGGTCTTTGCCGAAAAGCTTTCTGCCAATGATGCGGCCATGGTGCAATCAGCAGGCAAAACCCGCCTTGCTTACGTCATAACCGGCCTTGATGAAATTGATGACACAAGCAAAACCGGTCTTGAAGCGTTGAGCCAATTTCTCCAAACGCGTACCACAATTGATCCGGGTCCCGTTGCCGGTCTTGATCTTGATAAGGATGAGCTTGCCTTTTATCCACTCATCTATTGGCCGGTCGACGCAAATTCGCCAATGCCGACACAAAAAGCCATCGACAAAATCAACACTTATATGCGTCAGGGCGGCACAGTTTTGTTTGACACCCATGACCAGATTGAAACCGGCATGGATTTGAGTGGTAAAACCACCGCCAATAACCAGCGCCTGCGCGATATTCTCAATGGTCTCAACATTCCCGAACTCGAACAGGCCCCGCCCGACCATGTGATCTCGCGCTCGTTTTTCATTATGCCGGATTTTCCCGGTCGTTACAGGGGCTCGCCTTTGTGGATTCTATCATCGTCGCTCGGCGGCAACGACAAACGCCCGATCCATGCAGGCGATGGCGTAAGCTCGATTCTTATCACCGCCAATGATTTTGCCGGTGCCTGGGCACATGATGGCAAAGGCGCATGGAAATATCCGCTTGTCCCCGATGATGAAATGCAACGCGTCTGGGCCTTCCGCGGGGGGCTCAATATTGTTATGTATATTCTTACCGGAAACTACAAAGCCGATCAGGTGCACGTGCCGGCACTTCTTGAACGTTTGGGACAGGAAAAATCACAATGAACCAGTCACTTGCGTTTGAACCGTTTTTATCCTGGACATCAAGTCTCGCACTGATCGGCGTGGCATTTTTATTTGTCGTTGTGGCAGTTGTTTTGCGCAAACGCGGTGCAATTTTGCGAGCCCTTGCGCTTGCGGTTCTTGCACTTGCCCTCCTCAACCCTGTCATGGTCGAAGAACAAAGAGAGCCACTAACAAGCATTGTCGGCGTGGTGGTGGACAAGAGCCAGAGCCAGAATTTCGGCAACCGCACCAAAGATAGCGAAGAGGCACTCGAAGCCTTAAAACAAGAATTTTCAAAACATCCGGAATTCGAACCGCGTTATATTGATACAAAAACCGTTTCCGACAATAGTAACGGTAGTGAAACAAGACTGTTCACACCGTTAAACGAGGCAATTTCCGATGTACCTCCTGCCCGTTATGCCGGCACAATCCTGATTACTGACGGACAAGTCCACGACATAGAGGCGGCAAATGCCAATACGTCGGGTGAAAAACCTGTCAATGCACTGATAACAGGTGAACCCGACGAATATGACCGGCAGATCAGGTTTGTCGATCCGCCGCGTTTCGGAATTACCAACAAACCGTTCAAAATCAGGTTTGAAATAGACGATAAAGGGAAGGTCCCCTCTTCCGCCGATAAGGCAATGGTGGAACTTAAAGTCAACGGCAATGTTGTTCTCCATCAAGCCCAAGAAACAAACAGGGAAATTGAAACCGAAATTACGCTTCCTCATGCGGGAAAGAACATTGTCGAAGTTTCAACATCTCCGCTTGAAGGCGAGCTTACCAATGTCAACAATGCGGCGGTTACAATTATTGACGGCGTGCGCGAAAATTTGCGCGTTCTCCTTGTCTCGGGGGAACCGCATAATGGCGAACGCACATGGCGCGACCTGTTAAAAAGCGACCCCAGTATCGACCTTGTGCATTTCACAATTTTGCGCCCGCCGGAAAAAGCCGACAATACGCCGCTAAGCCAGCTTTCCCTGATTGTCTTTCCGACGACCGAACTTTTTGTCGACAAAATCAACGATTTTGATCTGGTAATTTTCGACCGTTACCAGCACTATAATGTATTGCCTTTGATCTATTACGACTATGTCGCCCAATATGTGAAAAATGGCGGTGCACTGTTGATGGCAACGGGGCCTGAATTTGCCGGTGAAAATTCTCTTGCCCGCACACCACTGTTGAGCGTTTTACCGGCATTGCCAAGCGGCGAGGTGATAGAAAAACCGTTTACTCCGGCCGTTACCAAAGCCGGAATGCGCCACCCTGTTACACGCGGGCTCACTGGCGTGACGGCAAAAGACGAATCTTCCAAAACGCAAGATGCGGTAAAAGGCAATTGGGGGCGCTGGTTACGCCAGCTTGCTGTCCAGGACACCTCGAAAAGCACTGTTGTCATGAATGGTGCGGATAACCGCCCGCTCATGTTGCTTTCCCATATGGGAAAGGGACGCGTTGGTATGTTGCTATCGGATGAAGGCTGGCTATGGGCACGCGGTTTTGAAGGTGGTGGCCCCTATGCTGCGCTTTATAGACGCATGGCCCATTGGTTGATGAAAGAACCGGAGCTTGAGGAAGAAGCGCTGACAGCATCGGGTGAAGAAAACCGCCTTACCATTCGCCGCCAAACTATGGCTGACAAACCGGAAATTGCAAAAGTCTATTTTCCCTCCGGAAAAACTGTCGACGTTACTTTGAATAAAGTCGAGCCGGGCGTGTTTGAAGCAAACCTCGACACGGATGAAACCGGATTGTTCAAGGTAAAAAATGGCGACAAGGAAGCTTTGACACATATTGGCCCGATCAACTCGCCCGAATATGCCGAATTGATTTCGACAGGCGAAAAGCTTTCTCCCCTTGCCGAAGCAACCGGCGGCGCAATCACGCGGCTTCACCAAAAAGCGGGTGCCACAATCAAACTTCCCGCCATCGACATTATAAATGGTAAAAGCATTGAACCCGCAAATAAGCAAAACCGCATTTTGCTCAATGCGCCGACTGAAACGAGGCTTACCAACACATCTGCCTTCCCGCTCTTTAATGGAGTTCTGGCACTTGTCGCTTCGCTGCTTTTGCTCGCAAGTCTCTGGTATAGAGAAGGCCGCTAGGGGCTCATCCCACCCGCCTTCTCTCGTCGGCCTGATAAAACTTGAGGCAATGATTTTTAAAACCTACGCCATGGCCTCGACGGACAAGGCAATTAAAAATTGCTCTTATGCTTTTTGAATAATCACGCGTTATAGTTGCAAATAATGCCTTTTTCTAACGATCAAATGAAAGCAAGATCTCTCGAAAATTTGCTCTTTTAATCAAGGTCAAAATAGTCGAGGCCAAGAAAACGTTTTTCACAAGGTCAAATAGAAACACAACTTTGAATTTCCATGTCTCTTAAAAAATCAGCCTCTCCGCTTTGCCTGACTTTTATGGCACACAAGGCCTTTTACGCCGGCAATTGTTCCATCAACGAGTTCAAGAGCCAATAAACGTTCGGGATTGACCGGACGAGGCATTACAAAATCGGCAGCCGATACTTTGGAAAAACCGAAACGACGGTAATAGGGCTCATCCCCTGCGAGCAGAATAAATGGCACACCCGCTTTTCTAGTCTGCTCTATTGTGTGGTTCATGAGCAGGCCTCCGAGCCCGAGACTTCTGAATTTCGGTGAAACAACAATTGGCCCCAGAAGATAGGCATCAACCTTTCCCACGGTAATTGGCGTCATGCGGATTGTTCCGACAAGTTTACTATCTATGAGTGCAATGAACGAAAGAGCCATATCGTGCCCCCCCTCCTCACGAATAAGATGGGCAGCACGCGTAAAACGGGCGGGGCCGAAAGCCTCGCTATTCATAGTTTCGATAATGTCCTGATAATCCGGAGTCTCGGAAATGATCGTAATATCGTTTCGGGACATCGGGGACGAGGATGAAACTGCGAAAACGTTTGAATGTTTTTCCATTTTTGTTACCGGCAAAAAAACGCGAACAAAATCAATAGGGCAAGAAGCAGAAATCAAAACTTGTTCATCGTCGTTGAACCGGAAAAAACATAAATTTCAACCCGTTTTTATGAAGCCCGTTCAGGCAGTTATTTTATAGTCGGCTTCTTTGGCGACTTTTGAAAAAAAGACGCCTTAAGCCCGTTCCAATTGAAAGAAGAGAAGCAAAATATGCAACAACAAAATTATTGAAAGAGGAGAAAAAGTAAAAAATTGCGTTTTATTGTGTTTATTGCGAGCCGGTGCGCCACTCGAACACAATGATATATTTCTAAACTGTCACATTTGTTCAAAGTTGGAACAGAAACATTCTTTTAAAAACCGGTTTTATAACTTGGCGTTGATTCGACTTGGTTAATAATGACTTAATATTAACCGCGTTTTTCCCCGTTGTTTTTCCACAGGTAGCGGTTTTTGTTGCAATAATGATACAGTGGGCCTTCAAACAAGGCGATAAAGCGGCAAAAAGGCGATTGTTTGATTCAAATCAATGGATATTTTGGCTTAAATGGTTTTGAAAGTAATCCAACTACTGATGTGAATAACGCACCACTTATTGATTTAGGAGACGTAAATATGAAGAAATTGATCGGTAGCAGTATCGTTGCGATCGCTGCAGCACTCAGCTTCTCAGGTTCAGCTTCGGCTGCCGATGTTCAGAGTGCCAAGCCTGTTGTTCAGGAAGCCCAAAGCCCATGGCAGATCCGCGTTCGCGCTCTTGGCGTTGTTCCGCGTGACAAAGGCCGTGTTCACCAGATCCCTGGCTCTGAAATGGATTTCTCGAGCACTGTCATTCCTGAACTCGATATCACTTACTATTTCACTAACAACATCGCTGCCGAATTGATTTTGGGCACAACCTATTCGTCAATCGACGGTAAAGGTTCATTGCATGCAGCAGGTGCCGGCAAGCTTGGTAAAACATGGCTCTTGCCTCCAACACTTACTGTTCAATACCACTTCACAAACTTCGGCGCATTCAAGCCGTATGTTGGTGCTGGTGTTAACTACACAATCTTCTACAATCAGGATGCTGACCACAACTCCGCTGGCGTTGGTTTGAAAGACCTCGACATCGACAATACATGGGGCGGCGCTCTTCAAGTTGGTTTCGACTACATGCTCGACCAACACTGGGGCTTCAACTTTGATGTCAAGAAACTTTACCTCCGTCCGGATTTCGATGCCAAGCTGAACAATGCAACTTCTGCTGCTTTGGGTATGGATGAGCACATCAGCGGTAAAGCAAAGCTTGATCCGTGGCTGATCGGCGCTGGTGTAACCTATCGCTTCTAACAAAGGCGGGGGCTTGAAAAAGTAAATTGAGGGGGCTTGGTTTACTTTTCACAAAAAAAGGACGCTTTTTAGCGTCCTTTTTTGTTGCCTGAGCCTTTCGTGCCCGAGCCTTTTGGTTCTCGTTCGATTATTGCCCTTTCGATTGTTGCCTGTTCTGGCGTTGTCTGTTCTCTAGCGTTGTCTGATCTTTTTTTGTTGCCTTTTGAATGCCTAATCAGCCTTGAGCGGGATTAGAGGTGAATCACATTCCGGTTTTAGCCAATTGCTTTTTCCATCTCGATAAAGCAGCTTTTATCCGTTTAGAATGGCGACACTATATGGCATAAATTTACGCACTCTTCTCCGATAGGTTGCCCCTTTATCTGCTCCGTCATGTGCATTGATAATCGGAAAGCGACGCTTTACTTGATGTACAAGCAACGTTCAGGCTCCTATTTTCCTTCGCTATTCCACTTGGCGTCGGTTGTTACCCAATGTTCCCCTCCTCCTTATTAACCTTGTCGTTTCATGTTATAAGTCGCTTTTATCGTTGTTTGGTCGGCTGTGTCGCGATACTCGATCCGCAGATTGAATAGGAAGATTTCCTCATTTCCTGAAGTTCAGTCGGTCATTGACCTCATCAACCGACTAAAGCTGATTTTTATCACTTATCTTCTTGTGTCTGGAACAGAATGACGACCATGCTTTATTGTCGCGAATGCATGTACTTGCATAAATGCATGTACTTGCATAAAAGCGTGCTCCAATGCGCTTTTTCCGGTGCTTGCAAAAACGCTTGGGCGTGCCCCTTCGCTTGGGCAAACTCCTTCGCTTGGGCGTGCCCCTTGTGCCTCTTCGCCTTAGTCAAGTTTTCAAGAAAATGCTTAAGCCAGTTTTGGCAACACGTTTTGTTTTGTAGAATATGTTTCCCACCCATTGCTTTGACCGGTTTGCCCTTTCCCTTTGATTGTTTCATCCATCCGAATGGTATCGTGATTTCTTGATAGTCGAAAAACTTGTCTCTTTTTTATTGTTTTTCCCGTTTTTTTCAAAGCTTTACAATAAATTTGCCATTTTTTCCTTTCTATCCTCTTGTTTTTCAAGCTCTTTTGTTTTTTTGTTGCCTATTTTTATTGTCTCGCTATGTTCTGTGGGATGTTTCAGTTGGCTCATATATCCGACATTCACTTGTCGCCGCTACCTACCCGTCGTCTCTACGAGCTCATGGGCAAGCGTTTAACCGGTTATATAAACTGGAAGAAAAACCGCACCGGTGAAATGGGAAGGCAAACGCTTGATGCTTTGATGGAAAGTCTCAAACAGAAGCAAGCCGACCATCTTGTTATTTCGGGTGATCTTGTCAATCTTTCTTTGCCACGGGAATTTGCTGCTGCCAAGGACTGGCTTGTAGCGCAAGGTCCTGCAAGCGATATCTCGCTTACATTCGGCAATCACGATGCCTATGTCGGGGGTGCATTCAAAAAAGCTTGCAAAACCTTTCGCCCCTGGATTACGAGCGAGGAAGCCCATGCTTGGAGTGCTGTTTTTCCCTATATGCGCATTCGCGGTCAAGTTGCCATTATTGCTGTTTCTTCGGCAATCGCCACGCCACCTTTTTTTGCTACCGGCCGTTTCGACAGCGCGCAAGCCTATCATTTGGCCGACCTTTTACGCGAAGCCAAGGAACGCAATCTTTTCAGAGTGGTGATGATTCATCATCCGCCATACAAGAATGCAACCTATTGGTATAAAAAATTATGGGGTATTGAACGTTTCCAGCGCGTTATCAAGCAACATGGTGCCGAGCTTATTCTTCACGGTCATACCCATGTTCCGTCGCTTGAACATATAGATGGTAAAGACCGTGATGTACCGGTGGTTGGCGTTGCTTCTGCCTCGCAAGCATTCGGAGGCAAAAAGCCGCCTGCCAATTACAACTGGTTTACAATTGATGGTGACTGCGAAAGTTGGCATTGCGGGCTTGAGCGCTATACGGTGGTAAACAGCGAAAACGAAATCAACTGCACTGAAAATATCCCGCTTTTTTAAAGCGAAGGTAAAAATATCAGCGTTTCATTTTTCTGCAAAGCGGTTCTCCGAAAGACATGAATTATAAGGTTTGTTGACATAAAAAATCGGGCTTGGTGTTTCCCACCTCACCCGATTTTTAAATTTTCAACAATTTGCGTTGAAGGTTTTTTTAAATCTTCAACTTTGTTAAAAGGCTCAGCGTTCCAACCGGTTTACTGCCGAAACAATGGCATCAAGCGATGCGGTTGCGATGTTTTCATCAATGGCAACACCGAAGATTTTGCCTTCCGGATAGGCTATTTCCATATAGCAAATGGCTTTGGCATCTGAACCGCGTTGCAATGAATGTTCCGAATAATCGACAACCGAAAGTTTTTCGTTCAGATATTTGGAAAAAGCGTCGATAAAGCCATCAACCAGACCGGTACCCGTTCCTTTAATGGTTTGTTCTTTTCCATGATCGGTAATTGTTGCCGTCACATTAATGCGTCCTTTTTCATTCGGATCTGCTTTGGTTTTGTAGTCGACAAAGCCGAAGCGCCCATTATTCTGTTTGACATAAGTTTTGACAAACTCGTCATAAATCCGCTTGGAAGGCAGTTCCTTACCTTCTTTATCGGTGATGTGCTGGATGACATCACGAAATTCGATTTGCAAGGCGCGTGGCAGATTAAGACCGTAATCGGATTGCAGAATATAGGCGATGCCACCTTTACCCGACTGCGAATTGATGCGGATAATGGCTTCATAACTTCTGCCGACATCTTGCGGATCAATCGGCAGATAAGGCACTTCCCACAAAGTCTTGTTCGACTTTTTCATTGCCTTCATGCCTTTATTGATCGCATCCTGATGCGAACCCGAAAAAGCGGTATAGACCAATTCACCGACATAGGGGTGGCGTTCCGGAATTTTGAGCTGATTGCAATATTCATAAACTTCCTTGATCTTTTCTATATTCGAGCAATCAAGTTCAGGGTCGACCCCTTGGGTAAACATATTCAATGCAAGCGCGACAACATCGACATTACCTGTCCGTTCACCATTGCCAAACAGTGTGCCTTCCACGCGGTCGGCACCGGCAAGCAGCCCCAACTCGGCTGCCGCAATGCCGCAACCGCGGTCATTATGCGGGTGCAAGGAAATCAGAACACTGTCACGGCGGTCAATATTGCGCCCCATCCATTCGATCTCGTCGGCATAAATATTGGGCGTCGACATTTCCACTGTCGAAGGCAAGTTCAAAATCATTTTGTTGTCAGGCGTCGGATTGACAATTTCGATCACTGCATTCGAAATTTCCAGCGCGACTTCAAGTTCGGTACCGGTGAAACTTTCCGGCGAATATTCAAAACGGTAATGTTTGCCGGCTTTTGCAGCCATATTCATGACCATTTTTGCCGCATCGGTTGCTATTTTCTTGATACCGGCAACATCTTTGCCAAACACCACCCGCCGCTGTAATTCGCTTGTCGAATTATAAAAATGCACAATCGGATGGTTGGCGCCCTCCAATGCTTCGAATGTACGGGTAATCAATTCCGGACGACATTGCACCAGCACCTGCAAACTCACATTTTCCGGAACATTGCCTTGTTCGATACACCAGCGCGCAAAGTCGAAATCGGTTTGCGAGGCTGATGGGAAACCTATCTCGATTTCCGGAAAGCCCATTTCAAGAAGCATGCGGAACATACGCTCCTTGCGGTCTTGACCCATCGGGTCAATCAAAGCCTGATTGCCATCGCGCAGATCCACCGAACACCAGATTGGTGCCTTCTCAATACGCTTGTCAGGCCACGTGCGGTCTTTCAATGAAACTTGCGGGTAAGGTTGATATTTTTGCGATGCTGTCGGCATGCCTTTTTGTGAAAATTCTGGTGAAATACTCATAGTTTATGCTCGTCTGAAATACCGGATACCGGTTGATATTTTAAAATGAAGATTGTTGAAGAGGAGCATTTACGCCGGCGGGAAACGACCGCCGGGCGCCCCTCACCGGCCCCGGCAGTCGCTCATAAGCCCGAGAAGAAGCAAGTTTGATGGCAATGCACAAAAGCCCGCATCCGTGACGCGGCAAAAATCAAACAGCTTTTGTGAATCAAACTTTTCCATGGTCGAAAATATGACATAGCTTTTTTTCAAGCGCAACCCGTTTTATAAAACACGCACATGCTCTTCATCAAAGCCTTAATACCCCCCTTGTCTTAAAAGATTCGTTACCCTTGTCAGGATGGCGAAATTTTGGCAATCAGGGTTCTTATTCATAAGCTTGGCGCTAGACGACAGTCATGCCGACGCTGGTTCAAAGCCCTGATAACTTTTATTACCCTTATCCGGATGATTACACTTTTCTTGATATCCCGCTTGTGGCAATCAAGGCTTTGTCGGCGCTTATTGAAAAGTTGTGCCCACGCGGCTTCAAAGCCGCACATAATCTCATTACAAAGCCTCGTCCCCCTTCCTTTAAGGCTCGAAAAGCCTTGTGACCGATCAAAGTTTCAAGCGGTGGCGCAGCAGGTTTATAAGCAGAGCTGTTTTCATGTCGTTGATCTGTCCTTTGTCGTTAAGCTTTATTGCCTCTTCAACGGACATTTCGACAATTTCGAGATTTTCGCCTTCCTGGACAAGCCCGCCGCCAGCAAAATGGTGATCCTGCGGGCGATAGCGCGCAAGATAAAGCCAAAGCTGTTCGGTTGAAAACCCCGGAGTTGTAAAGCCTTTGAAAACAAGTTCGAGATTGTGGATTTGGTATCCTAATTCCTCTTTTGCCTCGCGCAGCATGGTGTCATCGGCCGACTCGTCTTTTTCAATGTGACCGGCGCAGGCTTCCAGAACATACATGGCACCTGTTGCAAGGAAGACAGGCGCACGAAACTGCTTGACAAAAAGCACAGTTTTTCTTTCCGCGTCATAGGGCAGAACCGCAGCGCCATTGCGATTATGATAGGTTTCGCGCTTTAGCGTTTTCCACGTGCCATCCGCATCCTGCTGCTCATAGGAAACGGCTGTCAGTTTTGTCCAATGATCGGACAAAACAGTTTCTTTCAAATTTCTGATTTTTAACATAATGCTCCTCATGCAATGGGAACGGCAGTCGTCCCCTTTGGCAGTTTTGCCTCCTCTTCCGGCTCGATGTGAATAACGATACGTGCGTTTTCGACTTCTTTTTTAAGAGCATCTTCGATTCTGTTGCATATATCGTGGGCATCTCCCACCGTCATTTTGGAAGGAACCACCAGATGAAATTCTATAAAGGTGACCTGACCGGCTACACGTGTGCGCAAATCATGCGCTTCAATGGCACCGGCCGCATGGCTTGAAATAGTGTCTCTGATGCGCATCGTCTCTTCAAGCTCGACGCCGACATCCATCAACCCTTGTACCGAATTGTTGATGACTTTCCACCCTTGCCAGAGAATATTCAAGGCCACAATAATGGCAAGCACCGGATCAAGAATGGCCCACCCTGTCAGGATCGCCGCAAGAAGGCCTGCAAGCACGCCGAAAGAAGTAAGAACATCGGTCATCAAATGCATACCGTCGGCTTTCAATGCCGGAGAATGCGAAATCTTACCCTGTTTTATCAGAATGAGAGCCCAGATCGCATTGATGGCACTCGCTGCAAGGTTGATCGCGAGCCCATATCCGGGTTGTTCCGGCAAATGGCTGGACGTCAGTAAAGGCCATGATTCACGCAAGATCATGATGGCCGCGACAAAAATCATCGCACCTTCAAGAATTGCCGAAAAATATTCTGCCTTGGTGTGGCCGAACGGGTGATCGTTATCGGCCGGTTTCATGCTGATAAGGATGGCAACATAAGCAGCAATTGCCGCAATGACATTGACAATCGATTCCAGCGCATCCGAATAGAGAGCTACAGAACCGGTTACATAATACGCGAAATATTTGAGTGCAAAAACAACAATGGCAACAGGGATAGACCATATTGCCAATTGTTTCAGCCTTGAATTCGCATCTGTCATCGCCATGCTTTCCTGACCAATTTTGAAACGACGTTTTCAATGATTGCCATACCGACATTGCCACCAAGACTCATGATTGATTCAGGATGGAACTGGACAGCCGCAATCGGCAGGCTTTTATGTTCGATTGCCATGATAACACCATCAGCGGTTTCTGCTGTCACATCGAATTCGGCAGGCAGACGGCTCGGGTCGGCAAAAATCGAATGATAGCGGCCAACCGTTATTTCTTTTGGCAGATCCTTAAACAACAAGCTTTTGCCAATGATATTAATGCGCGAGGGTTTGCCATGCATCGGTTTATCAAGAACACGAAGGCTTCCACCGAACGCTTCTGTCAAAGCTTGCAATCCCAGACAAACTCCGAAAATCGGAATTTTACGCGCCCTTGCCTTATTGATTGTGTCTTCACACTTGAAATCTTTTGGCGTTCCCGGCCCCGGTGACAAAACAACGAGATTGGGATTGACCGTTTCAAACACCTTTTCATCGACAGGGCTTCTCACCGTTGTCACTTTCGCGCCTGTCTCGCGGAAATAATTGGCAAGCGTGTGCACAAATGAATCCTCATGGTCGACAAGCAGAATATTGACACCCGTACCTGGCTTTTCTTTTTCCTGCCTTACGGCTTTCGGTAACGGTTTGGCGCTGTCACGAATAGCAGCAATCATGGCGGACGCTTTCAATTCTGTCTCTTTTTCTTCGTCTTCCGGATTGGAATCGTAAAGCAAAGTTGCGCCTGCTCTTACCGATGCCACACCATCCTTGATGCGCACGGTGCGAAGTGTTAGCCCCGTATTCATGTCGCCATTAAAGAAGATCATACCGATAGCGCCGGCATACCATGCGCGCGCACTTCTTTCATGATTTTCGATAAAACGCATTGCCCACAATTTCGGTGCACCGGTCACAGTCACTGCCCATGCATGCGACAGAAAAGCATCGAATGCATCAAGGCCATTGCGCAAGCGTCCCTCAATATGATCAACCGTGTGAATGAGGCGCGAATACATTTCAATTTGCCGACGCCCGATGACCCTCACCGAACCCGGTTCACAAACGCGGCTTTTATCATTGCGGTCAACATCCGAGCACATAGTCAATTCCGATTCATCCTTTTTGGAATTGAGCAATGTCAAAATCTGCTCGGAATCTGCAATGGCATCTTGCCCCCGTTTGATTGTTCCGGAAATCGGGCAGGTTTCAACCCGCCTTCCGGTCACGCGAACATACATTTCAGGCGAAGCACCGACGAGATATTCTTCCTGCCCCAGATTGATAAAAAACGAATAGGGCGAAGGATTGGTGAGTTTCAGCCTTTTGCTGATTGCCGAAGGACTTGCCGGACATGGCTCGTAAAATGTTTGCCCCGGTACCACTTCAAAAAGATCGCCGCGCTTGAAACTTTCCTTGGCTTCTCTTACCAAAGCGGCATATTCGCCCTTTTTGTGATCGCCTTTTTGCGGAATGGTGTTTGCCGCTTTGAATGGCTGTTCAACCGTTTTGCGGCTTAAACCTGCAGTCGACATATCGGAAAAAGAAAAATCGTAATTCTCTATCCATGCGCGCGCCGAATAATGGTCAACAATGAGAATGGAATCAGGCAGGTAAAGCACCAGATCGCGCTGGTCTTCAGGTCGTTTGATTTTAAATTCGATGGGTTCGAACTGGAACGCAAGGTCATAACCGAAGGCTCCGTAAAGCCCGAGGCTCTGATCTTCCGTTGAATGAAAAATATCGCAAATTGCCCGTAAAAGAGAAAAAATAGACGGCATACGGGAACGTTCTTCCTCGTTGAAGACGCGCCCCGGTTTTTTGACCGTAAGTGTCAATTTGTTGGCAGTGCGTTCGGTTGTTTCCACCGCGTCAAGAATTTCAAGGCGCGGCTCGATCATATCAAGGATAATTTTTCCGCGCTCGTTCAGCGCCTCGATTTTCATAACCCGCCCGCGCGACGTAATAGCAATTGGTGGGTCGATAATGCCCGAATCCCACCGCGTATAGCGCCCCGGATATTCATAGTTTGAAGAAAAAATGGCCCCGCGGCGGCTATCAAGTGCTTCAACCATTTTGTCGATTGCACCCTCATAGGCAATATCCTTGCACGAACGGCGAACCTTTATGTCCCCTTTCGTGAGATATTCAAAAGTCTTTCCACCAACCATGTTTTTATCCATTTTTAAACTCCGCTCTGTTTTAAAGGTCACCACCGGAACGGAGTATATAAAAAAGGCCGCCCGGTTTTTTCCGTCGCGACCTCGTCTTGAATTTTACGCACAAGCAATCAGGGCCGCTAGAAGCAACCCCACCACCAGATCATGAATGTGCGTTTATTGTTCATAAGAATTCTTTTAACCTTTCCGCCATATCAAGGCAACAGAAAACATTATGATGAAAAACGCTTATTCTTTTCTGCAACCGAAACGGGCATGGCAATTTTCGTGGTGTTCCAACCCATTTGTCATAAATGAAACGAAAAACCGGACTGTCTTTTTCCAAAACCGCATAACCCGACGACTTGCTCTGATACGTCCTTGACTTGCCCGACAAACGCATCAAACACCGTTTTTCGAACTATCCTCATCGTTTTATGCGCCTCATTATATTCAAATAGAGTTTTAATAAATAAAAATTCTTACTTAGATTTTGTGGTAAAAATAATTCTTAAAAAAATTTTCAATGTTTAACGACGACTTTATCGAACTGATCAGCTTGATCTTAAAATTTTTATGGATTTTTTAAGACTATAGAAATTCGATTCGCTTTTATGATTCCACTTAAACACTTGAAAGGCGTAAATTCTGAAGTTTCAAAAACTTGGATATACTCGAGATAAGAACAATAGATCAAATTGTTTAAAATATTGAAAGATAAAGAAAAGTCCGGGCATTGGGAACCCGGACTTTTCTCCCCCTCTTAAGAAAGGGGGCACAGGTGTAGGAAATAGCGGGGGACCTAGACACCTGTCGCCTGCACTGCAAGAACTGAAGTTCTGTTGTGCGGCAATCACGAATATAGGTGAGGGTTTATAATAGTCAACAAAATTCTACAACCTTAGGTTTTAGATTTTCAGACTGTCGCCCCAATCCGAACGCCGCATCACAGAATAATTTTTTTTGTCTTTGCGCGTGGAAGTGACGGCTTCCTTTTGCCCCGCAGGGGTGCAAAGGTAACAGCTTATTTTTCCGCTCGAGCGGAGCGGACGGGAAAGGATGCGACAATATTGCACATCTGGTTGGTTATGCGAAAGCGCGAGATAACAGAATTTTTCGTCTTCAAATGGAACAACAGCCTGTTTGGCAAGCCGGTGGGTGCGCGAGCGTTCTACTCTTACCGAAAAATGACACCAGTCAGGAGGCACGATCGGACAAGCCAATTCATGCGGGCAAGGTGCAACAATATGGGCGCCTTTTTCAATTAGCCTGTCACGTTGGCGGATCAATCTTTGAAAACCGGCAGGCGTACCCGGTTCAACGAGGAAAAGTATGTCTCCGGTCTTGTTCCATAGGCCATCAACAAGGCGATCCTGTATTTTTTCGGAAAGTTCATCGAGCACGTAACTTGCTGTGACAAGATCCGCTTTGCCGAGATTTTCAAAATAGGCAGAAGAAATATCCATATTCTGCCAGTCTGTTGTCACCTGTTTTTTCTCGGACGGGCTGCTATCGTCATGGGCAAGGGTCGCTGAAAACAGCTTTTTACCGATAGCGATAATATCATTGCTTTGTTCAATGAGCGTTGCATTTTCAAGTGCGGGGAAAAGTCTTGTAGCCGCAAAAACTGCGGTTCCCGGACCGGCACCGACATCAAGCTGGCTTGATGGTGAAAAGGATGGAACAATATCCTGAACCTGTTGGAGTGCTGAAAAAACGGCGGCATAAGTTGCCGGAAAACGCGCAGCAACATAACCGAGAGCTGCATTTTTGTTACCAATATGCATTTTCCCGTCCAGCACTTCATCGCGGTAACGTTTGGTAAGACGGCTTGAAGCTTTTTCGAGGTCGGCCGTGTTGGTCGTTTGAAAAATTTCGTCGAGCGCGCTTTTTAATTGAGCGGGAAGTTGCATGGCAGGATTCCATTATACAAGGCTTTTCTTGTGAACCTTATTTCATTCTTTGTTGAAATAGTCTAACCCCGTCCTTAAGCTGGATGATGTGTAATCATGGAGTAGCCCGAAACTTTGTCAGGCATTTTAAAAAACATAGCGATTTTTTTCTTCAGCCTGTTTCTCACAATAGATGCAGGAATTGCTCCTTCGCATGCAGCAGAACCGCAAGCTTGTAAAACGGTCCGTTTTGCCGATACCGGATGGACCGACATTTCCATTACAACAGCGATAGCAACCACGCTTCTTGAAGCGTTGGGTTATGAAACAGAAACGCGCATTTTATCGGTTCCGGTTACCTATGCCTCGCTTTCCAATGGCGATATCGACGTTTTTCTCGGCTATTGGAACCCTTCCATGACACCGGATTTCACCCCCTATCGGGATGACGGCAGTGTCGAACTTTTAGGCTATAATCTTGAAGGCGCCAAATATACCTTGGCTGTGCCACAATTTGCCTATGAGAAAGGCTTGAAAACTTTTGAGGATATCAAAAAGTTCGGGCCCGAGCTTGGTTACGCCATTTATGGTGTTGAACCGGGAAATGATGGTAACAGGCTTATCCTGTCGCTCCTTGATGACAAAGATTTGGGGCTTAAAGATTTCCACATTGTCGAAACCTCCGAACAGGCCATGCTTGCCGAAGTAGAAGCGCGTATTCACGAAAACCGGCCAATCGTTTTTTTGGGCTGGGAACCGCACCCGATGAATTTGCGCTTCAAAATGGCCTATCTTTCCGGTGGTGACAAATATTTCGGGAAAAATTTCGGCAATGCCAAAGTCGGCACCAATATTCGCCGCAATTACAGTCGGGAATGCCCGAATGTAACGCGCTTTCTTGGCAATCTTGCTTTTGATGTCGACATGGAAAACCGGTTAATGGTCAATGTTCTTGACCATGGTGAAGATCCCGAACATGCTGCCCGTTCGTGGCTTTCAGCCAATAGGGAGAAAGTTGCAACCTGGCTTACGGGTGTTACCGCTTTTAACGGTGGCAATGCAGGCGAAGCTGTTGACAATGCATTAAAACTACAAAACGAGAACACGGGTTTTTCCTATAAAATCCCTATTGGAAAAGGCGCAAATACAATCGTCCAATTTTTGAAAGAGCATGGCGGGCTCTTTTTTACGGCTGTCCGTTTGGGGCTCGATAACCTTCTTAAAGGAACACTGGCGCTGTTACTATGGCCAAATCCTTTGTTGCTCATCGGTTTTTTATGTGTTCTTGCCTTTGCCATCCAGAGAAACTGGCGCGTCGTGGTGCTCACGGCAATAGGTTTTCTTTTCGTCATCAATCAGGGCTATTGGATTGATACGATGGAAACAATAACCTTGTTGTTCTGGTCGTGCATTCTTTGCATGGGAATAGGTGTTCCCGTTGGCATTGCCTGTGCCCACCGGCCAAAAATCTATCGTGTAATCGAGCCGATTCTCGACCTCATGCAAACATTGCCGACCTTTGTCTATCTGATACCGGCGATCATTTTCTTCCGTATCGGCATGGTACCGGGGTTGATTGCAACGATTATCTTTGTGCTTCCCGCCCCGATAAGACTAACCCAGCAGGGTATTGTTTCGACGCCGAAAGCGCTGATCGAGGCAGGCAAGGCATTCGGCTCCAACCGACGGCAGATATTGTGGAAAATCGAATTTCCCCATGCTATGCCGGAAATACGTGCGGGCATGACACAAACCATTATGCTATCGCTTTCCATGGTGGTGATTGCAGCAACTGTTGGCGGTAACGGACTGGGCGTCAAAGTTTACCGTGCGCTACAACAACATGATGCTGCCATGGGCTTTGAAGCGGGCTGCGTCATTGTGGTGGTGGCCATTGTCCTTGACCGCCTGTTCCGTCCGGGAAAGGCACGCTAATGGCCAGAGTGATTATCGATCATGTCAGTGTGGTTTTTGGCAATCGGCGCAAGCAGGCGCTTGAGCTTGCTGCTCAGGGTGCATCACGGGCAGAAATCAAGGATTTAACCAATACGGTGCTTGGTGTCCATGAATGTTCACTCGACATTGCCGAGGGTGAAACGCTGGTTTTAATGGGATTGTCCGGTTCAGGAAAATCGACTTTGCTGCGCACCATCAACCGTTTGATAAAGCCGGTTGAAGGCAATATTTATGTTGGTGATGTCGGAAAAGAAATCAACGTTACCACCGCTTCCAGCGAAGAATTGCGTTATGTGCGCACCCGCCTTGTTTCCATGGTGTTCCAGCAATTTGGCCTGTTTCCTTGGCGTACAGTTGCCGATAATATCGGTTTTGGCCTCGAAGTGGCGGGAGTGCCAAAGAAGCAACGTCAGGCCATTATTGCCGAACAGCTTGATCTTGTCGGACTGAATGAATGGGCAAACCGCATGGTGACCGAGCTTTCCGGCGGTATGCAACAAAGAATTGGCCTTGCCCGGGCTTTTGCAACCGGTGCACCGGTATTATTGATGGACGAGCCGTTTTCCGCCCTTGACCCGCTTATTCGCAACCATCTACAGGACGAACTTCTGGAACTGCAAAAGCGGCTCAATAAAACCTTGGTATTTGTGAGCCATGACCTTGATGAAGCCATCAAAATGGGCAACCGCATTGCTATTATGGAAGACGGGCGAATCTTACAATGCGGCACAGCACAGGAAATTGTGCTCACGCCGGCCAATGAACATGTGGCCAACTTTGTGCGCCACATCAATCCTTTAAGCTTCTTGACGGCAAGACAGGTTATGCGCCCCTATAATTATGAAAATAGCGATATTTCTGTTGCAGCCATGGCAAAACCTGATACCAGTTTACCCGATCTCATCAGTGCTTGCGACCGCAAAAACGGCGCCATAGGCGTTGCCGAAAACGGACGTGTCATCGGTGTGATAACCGGGGAAGACATTATCCACCATCTGGCAGAACACCAGAAACGGTGATAGGTGTGTTTTATGAGTTTGGATATTACGACAATCAGCGATGTTGATGACCCGCGGCTGCTCCCTTATCGGGATATTCGCGAACGGGATCTGGTCGGCCGCGAACATCATTTTATCGCCGAAGGCAAGGTTGTGCTTTCAGTGCTTTTGCGTTCGAACCGTTTTCAGGCTCAATCACTGCTTGTTGCAGCAGCCAAGCTTTTGGGGTTAATGCCAATATTGGAAGCAACAAAGCCCACCTGCCCGATCTATTGTGTACCGCAAAAGATTATGGACGATATTGCAGGCTTCAATGTGCACCGCGGAATTCTCGGTATCGGAGAACGGATAAGCACCCCGACACTTGATGAATTTCTGGCAAGTTTACCCGAAAAAGCACTGGTTCCGGTTTTATGCGGCATTTCCAACCATGATAATATGGGCTCGATCTTCCGCAATGCTGCGGCTTTTGCGGCCGACGGTATTATCATTGATAAAACAAGTTGTGATCCGCTTTACCGCAAAGCCATTCGCGTGTCGGTGGGGGCGGCACTGAAAGTGCCCTATACTCAAGGTGAGGATATCAAGCATATTCTTGACGCGCTCGAAAAAGCCGATTTCCGGATCTACTCGCTTTCGCCATCAGCACCGAATTATTTGAAAGATGCGGAAGTGGCAAAAAGAACTGCTCTCGTTTTCGGAACAGAAGGTGAAGGCCTTCCTGAATTTGTGCTTAAAGATACCGAGACCTTACGCATTCCCATTGCCTATGATTTTGACAGCCTGAACGTTGCCACTGCAACAGGATTGGCACTTGAACATTTTGCCGATTTTGACAAACTGAATTGAGAGCTTCGGGAAAAGATTGTTTTTCTAGGCCTGAAACGCAATTGTTCTTCATCAAAAGATAAAAAGCAGCTTCGGCCATTTTTTTCCGCAACCACGGCAGAAAAATAAGAATAACCCGAAACATTCAGGCAAAATCTCGAGAGACAGCCAAGGCTTTCTTCAGACACAACCGACGAGGTTTTCTCGAACATAGCCAATAGGGTTTTCTCTTGAACACAAACCAGACGGGCTAAGCTGAACATAGTCCACAGGCCATTCGCAAGCACAAGCAACAAGACTTTTCTTTAACACGTTCGTCAAACCTTCCTCAGACACAGCCGGCGAGGTTTTCCCGAACAAAGCCAATAGGGTTTTCTCTTGAACACAAACCGGACGGGTTAAGCTGAATATAGTCCACAAGCCATTCGCAAGCTCAAGCAACAAGACCTTTCTTAAACACGGTCATCAAGCCTTCCTCAGACACAGGCAACAAGACTTTTCTTGAACACAGTCATCAAGCCTTCCTCAGACACAGCCTGTAAGGTTTTCTCGAACAAATCCAATAGGGTTTTCTTTTGAACACAAACCGGACGGGCTAAGCTGAATATAGTCCACAAGCCATTCGCAAGCTCAAGCAACAAGACTTTTCTTTAACACGTTCGTCAAACCTTCCTCAGACACAGCCGGCGAGGTTTTCCCGAACAAAGCCACACGGTTTTCCGTGAACACCGACAACAAAGTTTATCCGGACGTGGGTGGGCTTTCTTCCTATACAATCGGCCAGGCTTTCTTGGTGAGAGTCGGGAAGGCTTGCATCAATACATGTTGGTGAAAACTTGCTTTGTGAAAAGCAGATATGTTTGTCCATGACAAATGCAAAGAGCCTTAAGCCTGGAGATGCAAAGATGTTGCTGCGGGCAAATGGTTTTGCCTGCCGGTTTTTTGTCTGTTACTTTGAAACGCCCTGAGCTATCAGGCTGCGGTGTTTTCACGTGTTTGATCGAGCAGGTTTTTAAGCATTGCCTCGGCACGCGCATCCCGCTCCGAACGGGTGATAAAGCCGCCGCCAAGAACGCGTGCATCATTGCTGTCATTATCATAAAGAACACAGGCTTGTCCGGGGGCAACGCCGGTTTCGCCTTCCAGCAATTCAACCGTCAACACACCGTCTTCGACTTTCAAAATCGCCGGACGTGGCGGACGTGTGGAGCGTACTTTTGCAGCAACAACGATACCATCCTTCGGAAATTCGTCGATATTTTCGTCGCCCAGCCAATTAGCATCACGCAAAAACAATTTGCGGGTTTCGAGTGCTTCTCTCGGACCGACAATGACGCGCGCATTTTCTGCATCAAGATAGACAACATAGAGGGCTTCGCCGGTTGCAATGCCAATACCGCGACGCTGACCGATAGTATAATTGACAATACCCGCATGGCGACCAAGAATGCGCCCGTCAATATGGACAATATCACCCGGATTGGCAGCTTCGGGACGCAATTTGGCAATCACATCCGAATAACGCCCCTGGGGCACAAAACAAATATCCTGACTGTCATGCTTGGATGCAACAGAAAGTCCCATTTCGGCAGCAATTTCGCGAACATGGGGTTTTGCCAGATCGCCCAAAGGAAAACGCAGATAATCAATCTGCTCCTGCGTTGTGGCAAAAAGGAAATAGCTCTGGTCACGATTGGCGTCGACCGGCCGATATAATGCACGGTGCGCACCATTCGGACGACTTCTTATATAGTGACCTGTTGCCAAAGCATCGGCACCAAGATTTTTTGCCGTCACAAGAAGATCGGCAAATTTCACCGTCTGGTTACAGGCAACACAGGGAATTGGCGTTTCGCCATGAGCATAGCTATCGGCAAAGGGATTGATGACCGCTTCACGGAAGCGGGCTTCATAATCCAGCACATAATGGGGAATACCCAAAGTTTCCGAAACACGCCGCGCATCCTCGATATCCTGACCGGCACAGCAAGAGCCAACGCGATGGGTTGCCGCACCATGATCGTAAAGTTGAAGGGTGACGCCGACCACATCATAGCCTTCTTTTTTCAACAATCCCGCAACAACGGACGAATCGACACCACCCGACATGGCAACGACCACGCGTGTGTCTTCAGGACGTTTTGGAAGATCAAGACTGTTGAGAGACATAAGCTTACCTTCTAACCCATTGGCGGCTTGTTGAAATAATATTGTGTTTTGAAACGCACAACGCAACCGCCGCTTCAAAAAAGAAACTCTAAAACGGGGCAATTTATGAAAACCCGTTTTCTCCAGTTTATAAAAAAACAAAAAAAAATAAAGTAGCGTTTTTTGTTCAAGTTTGTTTGATTACCGCATTTTTTAGTTAACCTACTGATATTTATCAATTTTAAATAAAAAACACAATTTCGCGCCTTGCTATTTGTTAAATTTCCGTTTCCACCTGTTTAGCTCTTTTTTAAAGCTCGGCGTTTATTGTCGCTTCAGGTCCTTGAATAAGAGTAGAGAGTACAATGACCGAGTTAGTAAGAACACGAGTAAAATACGTTATTGGCCCAGATGGGAGTCCGCTTACGATCACCGACCTGCCGCCAAGCAATACAAGGCGCTGGGTTATCCGTCGCAAAGCCGAAGTTGTTGCCGCTGTCAGAGGTGGCCTGCTCAGTTTAGATGAAGCCTGCCAACGTTATACTTTGACGGTGGAAGAGTTTTTATCCTGGCAATGCTCGATTGATGAACATGGTCTTGCGGGCTTACGCACAACGCGTATTCAGCAATACCGGCATTGATATGCTTGACCCTTCTTGCCTTGAAATATCAATAAGACAACCGTTTCTTTCATTTTAAGAAACGGTTGTTTTATATTAAGGCGATTTCAAGAATGCGGGATAAAAATTTTCCTGAAAATGAACACATGCGGAAACGAGGCTGCAAGTTCAAAACCTTGTTTTGAGACTCCCTACCACATTTTAAAAAACACTTTTTGCAAGACGCAATTCTGCAAAAAAATTACACGCCTTGGAAAATTCAATTGTTGCAGCATTGAAATCGCCTGTTTTCCCGACTTTTTGAAAATTTAACCCATTTCTTGTTTTTACAGATTCTTTTCGTTCTTGACTTTTAGAATTCGGATATCATTCTCTGCCCGCTTGAGGACTCTTCGTCTTTATTGCGGTCATTATTGCGCAAGTTTTCTCTGCCGGCTTTGGAGCCAAAGAAAAGACCATTCTGGCAGATTGCAATTCTTCACATTTTTTTAAAACTTTTTTAAAGCTCCTCCGGACGGGTGAGCGGTTCTTTTCCATCTTAGGGTCGTCCCCCACATCCTCTTTTTGCGCTTAAGACTCATTTTCTTCTCAAGCCTGTTTGGCAGGCGGAAGGGATTCCAAAGCTCTATTTCCGGTTAAGTGCGAGGCTTCCGTAACAAAGAAGTGATTTCAAAACTTCTTCTTAATTTAAGTGCGAGGCTTGTTTTCAACCTTGCACATCAAGCAGGCAATCACTTGTTTGAGCTTAGTGCTTGGCGGGTAAAATCCTCAGCGCAAAATCGAAATAAGTTCCCAGCTGATCGCCTGATTTGTTGGAAAGACACGTTGATATAATCGGAAAAGTTACGGGATATGACCGGAATGATGATGTTCGGGTGCTCACAAAGCCCGCCTAAAGGTGAGAAACTGTTGCGAGGAACAATCCGGATGTAATGGGCAAAGATCAGGAAAAGCATGAAGATAAGGAAAGCACGAAAAAAATGGCCGGTTCTTCAACCGACCATTTCATGCCCGCCATCAGTAGGCACTGGAGAATAGTTTCGGGTTTCGTCCACGCTGTGTTGAAAGCGCGTTTTGATGAAAAATTAGTGCTTTGCCGAAGGTCCCGATTTTTAAATATCGTCAAAGAAACGGGAAAAAACCGTTTTCCGTTAAAACGCTCTGTGCCCTTAACGACCGAAAGGTTAAAATATTCGCAACGTGTTTCCTTGAAGATTTTCGTCCTCGCCCACGACCAGTGAATTAGCATCGGGGTAGAATTTAAAAAACTGCGACCTCAACCGATCATCGAGCGGCTTTGGACAAACACTGCATCTTCATCGGGCAATGCCTTGCCGTCGCGTTCTTCCAAAGCTTTTGCACGCTCAAGTTCGGCTTCAAGCTCATGCAGCTTCATTTCGCCGGATGCTTTCTGGATTTGCAAATCACGGATGGAATTCATGAGGTTTTCGCGCCGTTGACGGGCCGCACGTGCAAAAGTGGGATAGGCAAAATGGTTGACATCGGTAATACCGGATTTGCGCTCTTCATTAACAATCTGCGCTTCCAACTCGCTTGCCATACGATTGAACTCGCCCATCATCATATCAAGTTGAGAAATCTGGCGACGTTTTTCGCGCACCTGGAACATCTTCAACCGAACCACACTTTCACGCGGTTTCATACGCAATACTCCTTGACTACCGTGAACAAAAACACGTTCACACCTTGATACTCATACACTCACCGGACAAACGGTTTATCTCCATTTGTTAAAGGAACCATGAACGCTCCCCGAAGAGATGGCAGGTTTGTTCACGGCTTTCCTCACCCGACGCTTATAACGAACGAAATCGGGCAGGATTTTTAACCATTTGTTTACGGTCTTTGAGCACTATAGCGGATGTCCCTTAAAGCTCGGTAAACAAAAGGCCATTTTCCAACACAAAAAAGCCTTTTTTGAAACCGGAAACAGTGAGTCTGTTGAATCGGTTAGAGCAATTTCTTAAAGTAAAAATTAAGCATATCTGTTCAGTTTTTATCACCTTGAATCAAGGTAATACAAGGTTTTTTTCACAAAATTTTATTAACTTCTTGCCAACGAGAATCATATTTTGTTAACCATTTTGATGCAGATTGGTTAAAGAGGCAACGAATTGTTCTGAGTGCTGCCGAAATGTAAAATCATGGTTTCGGTTAAAATCATGATTTTATGGTGTTTTTTAAATCAACTGTGCACGTTCATGGCGCAGTTGTTTGCATTGACCGCGATAACGCCTGATTCGGCTAGTGGAAAGGGGATATAGGATATGCGCGTTTTATTGATTGAAGATGACCACGCGACAGCGACAAGCATCGAGCTTATGCTCAAATCGGAAAGCTTTAACGTCTACACAACAGACCTTGGAGAGGAAGGTGTAGACCTTGGTAAATTATATGATTACGATATCATTTTGTTAGACCTCAACCTGCCTGATATGTCGGGTTACGAAGTTTTGCGCACTTTGCGTCTTTCCAAAGTCAAAACGCCAATCCTCATTCTTTCCGGCATGGGCGGCATTGAAGATAAAGTGCGCGGCCTTGGCTTTGGCGCCGATGATTATATGACCAAGCCATTTCATAAAGATGAATTGGTTGCCCGCATTCATGCTATTGTTCGCCGTTCGAAGGGACACGCCCAATCGGTGATTGCGACCGGTGACCTTGTTGTCAATCTTGATGCAAAAACCGTTGAAATCGGCGGTCATCCGGTTCATTTGACTGGCAAAGAATACCAGATGCTCGAACTTCTCTCCCTGCGCAAGGGAACAACTTTGACCAAGGAAATGTTCTTGAACCATCTTTATGGTGGCATGGACGAGCCGGAACTAAAAATTATCGACGTTTTCATCTGCAAACTGCGCAAGAAGCTGGATGCTGTTTCCGGTGGCGTCAATTACATCGAAACTGTTTGGGGTCGCGGTTATGTGCTGCGTGAACCGACAGAAGAACCGATGCGCGAAACTGCTTGATTTTTCTTAAAAATTTGGTTTCACGACAGATGATTTGAATAAATGCGCCGGAGACTTTTCCGTTTTTAAAAAAAGTCTTCGGCTTTCTTTTTTGCTTCACCTATAATGTTTCACCTATCATATTGGTGCACCATCATTTTTTGCCGGTGTTAAGGCTCTGTTTTCCGGCACCCAAATTTCTGCCTTTGCCTCAAGTTCCCGGCTATAAATTTTTCTGTTTTTTATCACTCATTATCAATCCTGCTTATCAATAAGGTGATCTTCCGCCTAAAGAAGGAAAATCCCTTTAATCAATTCTTATAAAAACTCAGAAGTTGTTTAACGATCCGGCATTTCCAAACTGGAGTTTTAAAAAAACGCGTGAAAGCACTCTTCAAATCAATTTTTAAGTGGCAATTGTTCAACGGATGGAAATTGCTTGGCTGTTCCAACTTTTAAAACGCAAGTTTTAATACTGGAAAAGAAAAATGCTTGAAGCTTTTTATTCATTCGCAAACGCAGCTTTGGAGATCGAACCAAAAGAAAAATTTGATAGGCAAAGCAAAAACCATTCGGCACGGGAAAATTATTTCGCCCTCGCCCGGCTTAGCGCCCGTCAACATCTGCTTTTTTTCTACAAGAAAAGGGGAATGATAGCATGAGAGAAAAACGTTTTGCCCATGCCGATTTTTTAACCGGCATGTTTTTTAAAAAAACGGTATTTTGCAAAAACAGTGCAAAATGCGATACAGAAATGTCCAAACAGTTCTCTTGTCAGCCGACTGTAAAAGTGATGATTTCCGGCTGGGCCTGAACACCGATTGTCATATTGGCCATTTGTGCCAAAAGCAAAGTGTAATAAAATTGTACGCTATGGGCATCAATCGGTTCTTCAGGAACCTGACCATTATATAATTCAAGGAATTTCGGCGGCACACGCAACATTTTTCCGCTTACCTTGAGTTGGAAAGCGCGTTTACCATTTTCTTCGCCGATCTCGACGACAATATCGCCACCGCGTGGAATGGAAAGGTTAGCCACCAGAACAAGATTGAGCAACAGCTTCACTTCATTCTTTGGCAAAAGTAGACGCGGTGCCTTCCAATCAAGATTGCCTTTTTCGTTTTCCATGTAATTTTTGGCAACTGTTTCGGCATCACCGCTATCAATCTCGCTTCCGGCTGATCCGGCCGCACCGAAAGCAATGCGGGCAAATTGCAATTTTGACGATGCATTGACCGCCGACATGCGGATGAGTTCTATGGCATCTTCCTGTGCGTCACTTTCGTCATAAAGTTCGACACCGTTATTGATTGCCCCGACAGGTGAAATAAGGTCGTGGCAAATGCGGCTGCATAACAATGCGGCAAGATCGGCGGGGCTCAAAGTGACAGCTAAAGGCATAATGAAAAACTCCAAAAACTACGTTTTGGCTTTGCTCTAAATCAAAACCCTTAAGATTCCATGGACAGAACTTAAAAAAATATGAACCGTTGAAAATTACATTTATCCCCATATTCTCCGGCTTTTTGCAAATTATCCCGCCTATTTTTAAGCGTTTTTATGGTTTTTAAGAATTTAAACAACTTTGCCCGTTAGAATCAGAAGAAACCGGGTCTTTGCATCATGAAAGACCCAACCATTGAGTGACCAGAAGAGGTGAAACACTATGACCGGTTCCATCCGTATTCAGTGGCGTAAAGTCGTTTTTCTCTTTGCGTTGGCTTTGTTTACAACATTGTTCGCAATTGGCGGATTGACCCCGTTGCAAGCTCAAACCCAACAGCAAAACGGGCGCTATACGGCTCAGGAAATTATCGATTCCGGACATCGCTTTTTCGGCGATGCTGCCGGCAGTATGGCCACCGCAATCGAAAAAGTATTTGCCAAATATGGATTGCCGAACGGTTATATCCTCGGCGAAGAAGGTTCCGGCGCCATTATCGGCGGGCTTACCTATGGTGAAGGCACGCTTTACACAAAAAATGTCGGCGATCACAAGGTTTTCTGGCAGGGGCCGACAATCGGCTGGGATATTGGCGGCCAAGGCTCGCGCTTGATGATTCTTGTTTACGAGCTTGACAGTGTCAACAATCTTTGGGGACGTTATGCCGGTATTTCCGGCTCTGCTTATTTTGTTGCAGGTGTGGGCTTTCATGTGCTTAAGAAAGGAAATATCCTTTTGGTACCGGTCAGAACCGGTGTTGGCGCACGTTTGGGGGTCAATATCGGTTACCTGAAATTGACACCGGCAGCCACCTGGAATCCGTTTTAAACATTTGTCGGGCATCCGAGGCCTTTTATGCTTATCCAGTCGGTACTGTTTTTCATTCTTGGCATAGCTGCCACGACACTCGTTCTAATCCTGCTTGCTCCGGCAATCTGGCGGCGCGCGCTTTATCTTGCCCGCAAACAGATCGCGCAGGGTGTGCCGCTCTCGCTCACCGAAATCGAAGCAGATAGAGATTTTTTGCGTGCAAAACAGGCAGTAGAACTCGTCAAGCGCGACGAAAAATTCGAGCGTCTTAGCGAAAAATATGCAAGTCAAAAGCGCGAACTCGATCACGCAAAAGAAGAGCTTTGGCGCCTGAGCGGTGCCGATGAACGCGCAAACTTGTTGTCGGAACAATTGGCAGACGGGCAAGAGGAACTTGAAACCGAAAAACAGCTTGTTGCCACACTCGAAAGTAATAAGGGAAAGACCGTGGAGGAAATTCGCGACCAATTGATTGAAGAGCGTAAAGCCCGAGCGGCAAACCGTATCGAGGACGATGAAATCAAACGTCTGGAAGATGAAGTTGCAACTTTGAAAAGCAAGCTTGCCGAAGCAACACGAGACTTGCAGCAAAACAAAATCACCAAAGCCGATATGGATAAGCTGCGCGAAGAGATCATGGATACTGCGGCAAAATTTACGGCCAACGTTGCAATATCGGAAGGTGCATCTTCTCCCATTCCCGACCTTGTCAAACAGGCTCGCGGCAAAAAAAGCCTTGCCGCCCGCATCAAAAACGATTTGAAGGCAGAAAAACAAAAACAGAATAAAACATCTGCCCCCAAAAAGCCTGCAAAACGCAAAACTGCAACAAAAGCCAATAAAACCGGAAAGCCAGAATAGCCCCAAGCAAATAGTATGAAACAACCAAACAAAATCGTTTCAGAAAGATAGCGCCTCATCGCGCATCTGAAGCTTAGTTTGTTCGCCAAGCCTTATGACTATTTTGTTTATGTTTTCCAAACCGAAAGCTCAAGTTCTGCGAGAAGCCATAAAATCTTTGCTTGAAACAATTTCAGGCTTGAATTCCGGTTGCGCTCGATGATTTCCGGCACGCTCCCCAATTTTATTGTTGTGGCCTTTTCGTTGTTGAAAACTTTTGTTACGCTATTTTGGAAAACCGGCTTTCCGTCAGCAGAAAGCCTTCAATTCTTTGCTCGTGATGGTTTTGAAATAAAATCCACCCCGACTGATGTTTCAAAAGTGTCCAATTGCCGAAAAAACAAAGCACAGCGCTTTGAAAACGTCATGGCGTAAGCTTTTCCCCATTTGCCAAAAGCGCCCGAAGGCTCGTTTTAAAAAACCGGAAGAAGCAGTTTTTTCAGATAATGAAGCCTTTTGTTACACTTCAAGGAAGTCTGCATTAAAAAATTACGAAGGTCCGGATTTATAAATATCAAAACCTTCTGTTCAGCTAGCCGGCTTTAAACTTTGGCGAACTGTTTTTAAAAAAATGCGTAGGCCACAACTGGTACGCATGCAGCCGCATTTTTGTGAGGAGATGTTCTTCCCCACCCGAAACCGGCAATGATTGGAGAGAAAAACTGTGAATCAAAGCCGATATGTTTGCCTTGAACACTTTTCCCCTTATAGCCTAAAGCCGACAAAATGGTATAAACGTAAAGCCGGACAGGTAGCGGCAATAAAACGGCAAAACCACCTTTAAAGGGTGATCAAATAGGGATCGGCAGGATGCTTGAGAAACTATTTCACTTGAAAGCAAACAATACGCGCATCGGCATTGAAATCGGCGCCGGTCTTACAACCTTCCTCACTATGTCCTACATCCTTGCTGTTAACCCCACCATTCTGGGGGCTGCCGGAATGGATAAGGGGGCGGTTTTTGTTGCAACCTGTATTGCTGCCGCAGTCGGCTGTTTCATCATGGGTTTGCTTGCAAATTGGCCGATCGGCATGGCGCCCGGTATGGGGCTCAATGCATTTTTTGCCTATTCGGTTGTCATTACTATGGGCTATAGCTGGCAACAGGCTTTGGGAGCGGTTTTCCTTTCGGGCATTGTCTTTCTTGTTTTAACAGCAACCGGCGTCAGACAATGGCTGATTGCCGGCGTGCCGAAGTCGTTGCGCAGTGCCATCGGCGCCGGTATCGGCATGTTTCTTTCTATTGTGGCATTCCAGAGTGCGGGCATTATCATCAAGAATGATGCCACTCTGGTGGGGCTTGGCGATGTAACCAAAGCAGGTCCTGTGCTTGCCGGTATAGGGCTTTTTATTATTGTTGCGCTTGATGCTTTCAAAATACGCGGCGGCATTCTGATCGGCATTATCGCTGTAACCATTCTCTCTTTCATCTTTACCGACGACGGCTATAAGAGTTTTCAAGCGCTTGTTCATTCGGGCGGAATTGCGCTTCCTCCTTCTGTTGCACCGACCTTTTTAAAGCTTGATATTGTGGGCGTATTACATACCGGTATTTTCCATGTGCTTCTGGTTTTCGTACTGGTTGAAATATTCGATGCCACCGGCACACTTGTGGGCGTTGGCAAACGCGCCGGTCTTATTCCCGATGATAAACCTAATAATCTCGGGCATGCATTGTTTGCCGATAGCACGGCCATTCTTGCCGGCTCCCTTATCGGCACCAGTTCGACCACCGCATTTGTTGAAAGTGCCTCCGGCGTTGCTGCCGGCGGGCGCACAGGGCTCACGGCAATAACTGTTGGTGTGTTTTTCCTGCTTGCTCTGTTTTTTGCACCCGTTGCGCTTTCAATCCCCGCCTATGCCACCGCACCGGCATTGATTTTTGTTGCCTGTCTGATGATGCGTGAATTTGCCGAAATCAATTGGGACGACATTGTCGAGGCAGTTCCGGCAGCACTCACTGCACTTTTGATGCCGTTTACCTATTCCATCGCCAACGGCCTTGCCTTCGGATTCATCAGCTATGCTATTTTGAAAACAATTACGGGAAAATGGCGCGAGGTGCACCCTGCAACGTGGATTATCGCTTTCCTCTTCATCATACGTTTTCTGATTGAAGGCGGAGTGTTCTAGAAAGACTGTGCCGCTCATCCCTTATTGAGACGGGGGATTCCAAAGGGTCGATGCCCTCTCCCCTTCTTTGCAATAGAACACTTGCCGATTGTAACCTTTTCAGCCTTTCCGGTTGTCAGGCAGAAAGCGCAGGTTTTTATTCGAGTGCTTGGTCTTTTCCATGCTTTTGCTTTTCATCCATTCATTGAACAGCCTGCCCGAATTCTGAATTCAATAAAGCTGAACAAATTTTTTTGGGACCAAAAGCGGGCCTCAAAATTTGCGGCCAATGTTTTGTTGAATAAGCGATTTCATCGCCTTTCCTTTCACACTGGATAAAGACATGTGTGAGGAGAAAATCATCAAGCGGAATTGAAAAGACAAGCCCAATCAGAAAGACGCTTTTGAGACGAATAAATTCATTACGCGATAAATTTGCTAAATAATAAATTTGTTATCCAATAAATTTACTATCAGATAAATTTGTAGCCCGATAAATTTTTTAGGGAATAAAAAAGACCGGTATGAAACCGGTCTTCTTCTTTATGTCTAATCGTTCGGTCGGCGATAGCAAAGCTGTTCTCACTTGCCACAAAATTCCCGGATCAAGCCGATAATTTTGTCCTGATCGCTTTCCGGCAAATAAGGATGCATCGGCAAGCTCAAAACGTGATCGGCGGCATGTTCTGAAACCGGCAGCCCGCCTTTGGCTTGCGGGAAATGACGGTAGGCTGTCTGCAAATGCAACGGCTTGATGTAATAAATCATGGATGGAATACCGGCATTTTTGAGGTGCGCCTGAAGCCCGTTACGGTCTTCGACAACGATTGTGTATTGGGCAAAGGCCGAGCGCGACCCTTTTTCGATTTTCGGAGTTTTGACAACGTCTTTCAGACCGTCGCTATAACGTTTGCCGATAACGGCGCGTTTTTCCATCTCGTCTTCAAGAATATCGAGTTTCTGCAACAAAATAGCGGCCTGAATGGTATCAAGACGCGAGTTCAAGCCGATGCGGACATTGTCATATTGGGATGAACCTTTGCCGTGGAAATAGATTGAACGCAAACGTTCGGCAAGGTCATCATCATCGGTAAACATTGCGCCGCCATCACCATAACAGCCGAGCGGTTTTGCCGGATAGAAGCTGGTTGCGCCGACATTGCCAAAAGCGCCGCACATGGCATTTTCATGTTTTCCGCCAATGGCTTGCGCCGCATCCTCAATAACAAAGAGATTTTCTTTGGCAGCAATTGCCGAAATTCTATTAAAGTCGGCAGGAAGACCGAAGAGATCAACAGGAATGATCGCCCGTGGTGTCAGGCGGCCTTCTTTTTTGATCATTGCAATGGCTTCTTCAAGTTTTGCCGGATCCATATTGAAAGTATCGGGCAGAATATCGACAAAAACCGGTTCTGCACCGGTCAATGCGACAACTTCGGCGGTTGCAGCAAATGTAAAGCTTGGGCAGAAAACAGCATCTCCCGGTCCGATATTTTCAGCCATAAGGGGCATCAACAATGCGTCAGTGCCGTTCGAGCAGCCGATCACATGTTTGACGCCGATATAATCGGCCATACGTTTTTCGAATTCTTCGACTTCCGGCCCGAGAATATATTTGCCACTTTCAATCACATGGGCAATAGCCGTATTGATTTTATCTTTAATACGCGCCCTTTGCGCTCCAAGATCTATAAATTGCATATTCACTCCGTTGCTATCAATTGTTTAGCTGGCCGAATCATTCACTGGCACGGCTTGCCTAACATAACGCCTTAGACGAACAATATGTAATCAAAGTTCTATGACGCATGTAACAGCTTTTTACATTATTTCTTTGCCGTATCTTTATTTTTTGGCTGCGTTTTACCAGCAATTTCCTTTGCTTTATGATGGACACTGCCGGCAGTCAGAATACGCAGAACGGCAATGGCCTCATCGCCATTGGTGCGGGGTTCTTCGCGGGTTTCGATGCAGTGCAGGAAATGCTGCAATTCGCGGGTGAGCGGCATTGCTTCCTCAACCGGAATATATTCCGGCTCGTCTGCGGTAAATGCCCATTGATTATTATCCTGCCAAACCTCGAAACGATAAATGGCAAGCTTTCTTCCCCACGGCTCGACATCATCAAACACGGCCATGGCTTTGGTGCCAACCACCGTCAAACGACGTTCGCGATAGGGATTGAGGCGGGAAGCAAAAAGGTGGCTACGCATGCCATTGGGAAACTTCATATGGACATGGGCAAAATCGGACAAGTTGTCGATAATCGCCGCGCCCTCGCCATGAATTTCCGACGGTTCACATTTTGTTATAGCCAGAATCATTGAAAGGTCGTGGGGCGCGAGATCCCAAAGTGCATCACTTTCGGTATGGAATTTGCCAAGCCCGAGACGGTGGGCATGAATATAGCGCACTTCGCCCAATGCCCCTTCATTGACAAGTTCAAGCAATTTTTCAAATGCCGGATGGTAGCGCAAAACATGCCCCACCATAAAAATACGCTTATGTTCCTTTGCAATGCGCACTTCACGCTCTGCATCCTCGACATTGAGCGCAATCGGTTTTTCAACCAGCACATCCTTGCCGCCTTCTATCGCTCTGATAGCGTTTTCCGCGTGAAACTGCGGCGGCAGTGCCAGAACCATTGCATCTATGTCTTTACGGGTAAAAATCTCGTCAACGGGGATTGCCTCGACATCGTGTTCTGCTGCAAACCCTTCCGCACGATGAACATTCACGTCGGAAACGGCTGCGAGCGCTCCCAGACTTTTCAAGGTACGTATGTGATTGCTCCCCCAATAACCACATCCCAAAACTGCTACGCGTGGAGCCATTGTCTATGCCTTATCCTTATTGCTGAACTAAAAAGCAATATCTTATCTGTTCAATATCGGTCATGAACGCCATTGACAAGAGAAAAGCTCAAAAACGATGCTTGACAGAGTGGGATTGAACCCCTTATATCGCCGCCACGGCTAAATGTTTTTTAAAAAGACATTTTTTGTGGCGGAGTAGCTCAGTAGGTCAGAGCAGAGGAATCATAATCCTTGTGTCGGGGGTTCAAATCCCTCCTCCGCTACCAAAGCCGCCGTTTTTCCCCTTTTTGATCGTTTTCCGCTTAATCGCTTTTAATAGCTATCCGCTTGATCGCTTCCTTCATAACGATAAAGTCTCTGGTGACGGCTTTCGTTTCGGGAAACAGGTTTTTTTGATTTTTTAAAAAATTTGGTCCCGAGGTGCTGCCTCCAATGCTTGCTGTTTCAACTTAAAAAACGCCGCGACACCGTACTTTTTGCTGATTAAAAGCACAAAACCGGTCGCCGTGGCACATCAAGATTTCATCCGCTTTATGGGGAAAGCAGCGCGTTTAGCAAAAAAGTGGCGCAGTTATTGAAGAAGTAGCGTGTTAAGCGAAAAATCTGAACATTAAGCGAAAAAGCAGCGCGATTATTTGTCTCCAGCACGAGAAAGTCTATTAAATCCGGCTAAAACGTCCTTTTAAAAACTCTCTTAAAAAATCCGTTCAACTATTCAAAAAAGCGTTATTCTTTTTTGAATAGAAAAATTGCCGATATTTTCTTTCCTCATCAATTTTAAGTAATCTTTGTATCATTATGGGGCAAATCAACTGGTTTTGATATTTCCCGTTTGAAGCTTTCCGCCATTTGTGCATTGAGGCACTATTCACTACCTTTCTTGCAATTATGCGATTTCCGGCTTGTTTCCCTTCTGTCTATCGTTACTTTTGTTAAGCTTTTAAATCAGCTCATCCGGTTTTCTTGAAAAAAAGGCGCGTGTTGAGCTTGAAACCTTAAATTTCGAGATTCTTGAGATTATCTTTCATAAAAAACCGGCAAAATGAATGAACCAATCGGGATGGCCTTATTGTTCTGTTTCTGCTGCTCTCATTTTCTGCCCACCCCCCATGTGACGGATTGTGATTCGGTTTGTTTTCCTCGTTTGTCGTCAAAAATATGCGCTTCGGGAGAAAAACCTTTGACCTTTCATTTTCTCCCCTATCCCCTTATTTTCCCGATTTTCTCTCTCCACCGATTTCTAGCTATTTTTTGACCTGTTTCCGTCTGACATATGATTCTTCCAGAGAGTGGTTTTCTTCAAAAATAAATTGTCAGAAAAGAACGGTGCCACGGCGGAGTTAAATTTTTGGCATACGAAATATCAAAGCGGTTTTCGCGCCATTTGGCCGTTTTCTTGCGGTTTTTGTTTAAAATTATTTCCATTCAATAGTTTTGCGGAATTAAGCTTGGTCCGGCCGATCAAGCCCTGTAAAGGCAATTTGTCTTGATTAAAGCCCAAGAGAAAAGACAATTTTTATTGGAGTGTCATGTTTATTGCCGGTTAAAAATGGCATTATTGTTAAATGTGGGGTAAAAAACCCCCATTGATTGACAAAATGGCGATCATTTTGCCAAGGCGAAAAGAATGACCGCAATTTTTACCTGTTGCGCCTGATAATAGAGAATATTGATGAATCTTTCAGATATTGAAATAGCCCGTCAAGCAACCAAACTGCCTATTTGTGACATTGCCGCCAAGCTTGATATTCCTTACGAGGATATTGTTCCTTATGGTCATGACAAAGCAAAAATCAGCGCAAAATACATCGAGACGCTCAAAAACAATAAAAACGGCAAACTCATTCTGGTGACTGCCATTAACCCGACGCCGGCAGGTGAAGGAAAAACCACAACAACAATCGGTCTTACCGATGCACTCAACCACATCGGCAAAAAGGCTGTCGCATCGTTACGCGAACCATCCTTGGGCCCGAATTTCGGACAAAAAGGTGGAGCCGCCGGTGGAGGACGTTCGCAAGTCATTCCGATGGAAGACATCAATTTGCATTTTACCGGTGACTTTCATGCGATCACATCGGCCAATAATCTTCTTGCTGCGATGGTGGATAACCACATTTATTGGGGCAATGAACAGAATATCGACTCCCGCCGAATTACATGGAAACGCGTTGTCGACATGAATGACCGTGCGCTTCGTGACATTGTTCTTTCCCTTGGCGGGGTAAAAAACGGGTTTTGCCGCCAAAGCGGTTTCGATATTACGGTAGCCTCCGAAATCATGGCAATTTTCTGTCTTTCCGAAAACCTTGCCGATCTTACGAAGCGTCTCGGTAAAATCATTATCGGTTACCGTTACGATAAAACGCCCGTTACCGCTTCCGATATTCATGCAGAAGGTGCAATGGCGGTTTTGTTGCGCGATGCATTGGCACCAAATCTGGTGCAGACAATCGAACATAATCCGGCTTTTATCCACGGTGGGCCTTTTGCCAATATTGCCCATGGCTGCAACTCGGTCATTGCAACAAAAACAGCGTTGAAGCTTGCCGATTATGTGGTCACGGAAGCGGGCTTCGGTGCTGATCTTGGAGCCGAAAAATTTTTCGACATCAAATGCCGCAAAGCCGGATTGGAACCCGACGCAACCGTCATTGTTGCAACAATCCGTGCGCTGAAAATGAATGGTGGCGTTGCAAAAGGCGATCTTGCTCATGAAAACGTTTCGGCATTGAAAAAAGGCACCGCCAATTTGTTGCGCCATATTTCTAATATGGAAAAATACGGTGTGCCGGTCATTGTGGCAATTAATCATTTCAATTCCGATACCGATGCGGAAATAGACGTTTTAAAGAAAGCTGTTGCCGAAACCCACCATCAGGCCATTATTTGCCGCCATTGGGAAAAAGGTGGTGAAGGTGCCGAGGAACTGGCGCGCACTGTCGTGCAGATGATTTCCGAAAACAAAAGCAACTTCCACCCGCTCTATGCCGATAACTTGTCATTGGAAGAAAAGATCAACACCATTGTGCGCGAGATTTATGGCGGGCGCGGTGCCGATATTCCGGCCAATATTCTGAACCAATTGAAGGCCTGGGACGAGGAAGGCTATGGAACTTTACCGGTCTGCATGGCAAAAACGCAATATTCATTTTCTGCCGACCCGAAATTGTTGGGTGCACCGGAAAATTTCACCATTCCTGTACGCGCGGTCAAACTCTGTGCCGGTGCCGAATTTGTTGTGGTGATCTGCGGTGATATCATGACCATGCCGGGGCTTCCCCGCCACCCTATGGCCGAAAAAATCCATCTTGACGAAAACGGTAATATTGAAGGTCTTTCGTAACCCCCTCAACCATTTTCATAAAAACTTTCATACCGTCGGCTTATATATTTGGCTGACGGTTTGCGCATCTTTATAAAACACGACTGCTCACGGCTTTAAAACGCCCGAATGCGCAAGGCCTTATAACGCTCAAATGCTTTAGATTTTTTGGATTTACCTGATTTCAGGCTGCCTTTCCTCATTTCAACGCAAAACGTTCAGGTTTTGCTTTTTTTCGGCTGCCTTTGCCTTCAATAGCTTCTATAAACGCCATCGCGCGGGTCTCATGGCGTTGCCGTTCCCGCGTCTTATTCTTCCGTTCCTTCGCTTTTCTATTCGTTCTCCTTCCCGTTCCTTCATCCGCCTGTTTTCGCCTTGTCGTTTCTCCCCTATCAATGCGGCGCGCCTGTCCTGATCGGCTTGTGCCTTTTCCACGCCTAGCTGTTCTGCCACCCTTCTATTCCTTGGTCTCTCTATCTCTTTGCCTTACTGTCCCTTCATTCATTTGTTCCTTTGCCTTTCTATCCTTTGCCTATCGCACCGTGTCTGGCCCGAACGGCTTTTGCCTTTTCCTGTCTCCCCTTCTGTTTGACACTTTCAAATTTTACCCGCAGGTCCTTGCCTTTGTCCTGCGCCTTTCTTGGTGGCATTTGCTGTTTTTCGACCATGGGAATGATTGCGACACTTTAACCGGACAATAAAAAACCCCGGTTGGAAACCGGGGTTTTGTTTTTGGCTTTGTCAACAAGCAATCAGGCTTGCTGAACATTATCGCCGGACTGTTTGTCGGGTGCGGATTGAGCTTCCGGTGCATCGCCGCCATTTGTCGGCTCTCCACCAGCAGTTCTTCCGGCACGGTTTCCGCTAAACAGCCTGTAGAACATCGGGATAAAGAAGGTTGCAATACATGTTGCAGCCAACATACCGCCGATAACACCGGTACCAATTGCGTGACGGCTAGCGGAACCGGCACCGGTGGATCTTGCCAAGGGGACAACACCAAGGATAAACGCCAAAGATGTCATCACAATCGGACGGAAGCGAAGACGTGCTGCAGAAATCGCCGCATCAATAGCCGATTTGCCGCTTTCACGCTCGAGCACAGCAAATTCGACAATCAAAATAGCGTTTTTCGCAGCGAGCCCCACAAGTGTAACGAGGCCGATCTGGAAATAGACGTCGTTGCTCAAGCCCCTTAAATAGGTGAATGTCAACGCGCCGGCAATCGCAAATGGCACAGCCGTCACAACTGCGAAAGGCAGGCTCCAGCGTTCATATTGCGCAGCCAAAATCAGGAACACCATAATGATACCGAAGATCATAGCAGTTGAACCGGCACCACCGGCCACAACTTCCTGATAGGCCGAACCTGTCCAGGCGATCTGGTAGGTATTCGGCAAAACTTTGCCGGCAATATCCGTCATGGCCTTGATCGCATCACCGGAGGTAAAGCCGGTACCCGGATCACCCATGATCTTGGTGGCATAGAAAGCGTTGAAGCGTTCCAGCTGATCCGAACCGGTAATACGCGTTGTTTGGACAAGCGTGTTCAACGGGATCATGCCGCCGGAATTCGACCGCACAAAGACCTGCTTGATGTCTTCCGCACTTTTACGGAACTCGCCTTCAGACTGGATTTTAACCTGATAGTTACGTCCATAAAGGGTGAAGTCATTGATATAGATGTTACCGAATGTTGCCGAAAGGGCATCGTAAATCGAGTTGATCGGCACATCCATCGCACGGGCTTTGACACGGTCGACATGGAAGTCATACTTCGGCACATTCGGGTCAAAGGTTGTGCGGACATTCTTCAATTCCGGACGCTGGTTGGCAGCCTGAACGAGTTTCATCGTCATCTTATAGAGGTCATCAATCGAGCCACCGGCACGGTCCTGCAGATACATTTCAAAGCCGCCGGTTGTCGAAAGGCCGGTAATCGGAGGCGGGTTGAAAGCAATGGTGACACCGTCCTTGATGCCTGACGTCATGCCGATCACTTGCGGGGCAATCACACGCGCATCATCCTTCGGATCGGGTCTGTCTTTCCAATCCTTGAACATGACAAACATGGCGCCCGAACTTGTCTTCAAACCACCTGAAAGCAGGTCATAACCGGCAAGCTCTGCAATGTTTTCGACCGCAGGGTTCTGCTTGAGAATTTTATAGGCCTTGTCAACCACACCTTGCGTTCTTTCAAGCGAAGAAGCCGAAGGCAGGAACGAAACCGCAAGCACATAGCCCTGATCTTCATCCGGAACGAGGGAGGAAGGAACCTTCTCGAACATGAAGACAGCAAAGACACAAACCAGCACGAAACAGACAATGCCGTACCAGAATTTATGGACGAAGAAGCTGACGCCCGAAACATAAAGATTGGTGATCTTCTGGAATGTCTCGTTAAACCAGCGGAATGGTGCAATCGGTTCGCTATGGCGCGGCTTCAACAACAGCGAGCACAAAGCCGGTGTCAATGTCAAAGCAACAGTACCGGAAATAACGACTGAAATCGCAATAGTAACAGCAAATTGCTGATACATAACACCGGCCATGCCGCCCATGAATGACACAGGAATGAACACGGCGCACAGAACGAGCACAATAGCGATAACCGGCCCTGTAACCTCGCTCATCGACTTGATAGCAGCATCATGAGGCGAAAGCTTTTCTTCCGACATAACGCGTTCGACGTTTTCCAACACCACAATCGCGTCATCAACCACAATACCAATGGCAAGCACCAGCCCGAACAGTGTCAACATATTGATCGAGAAGCCGAGCACGTAAATGCCCGCAAACGTTCCGATAATAGATATTGGCACCGCGATGATCGGAATAAGCGTCGCTCGCCAGTTCTGCAGGAAGATGAACACAACAACGATAACAAGCAGAATGGCTTCGATAAAGGTGTGTACAACTTCCTCGACGGAAACCTGAATGAACTTGGTAGTATCATAAGGTACCGAATATTCGATCCCCGGAGGGAAGGCAACTTTCAATTCATCCATACGTTTCTTGATCGACTGCATGGTGGCAAGCGCGTTGGCACCAGGTTGCAGGAAGATCAGGATCGGCACCATCGGGTTGCCGTTCAAATTGGATTCAATGAAATATTGCTGGGTACCGAGTTCGATACGCGCAACATCTTTCAGACGCAGAGAAGCACCTGTGTCATCCGAACGCAGAATAATTTCGCCGAATTCTTCTTTTGTTACAAGACGGCCTTGCGTCGTTGCCGAATAGGTGAAAGCACCATTGATATCCGGCTGTTCACCAATACGACCAACAGGATACTGGTTATTCTGTTCCTTGACCGCATTGATAACATCGGTCGGCGTCATATTATATTGGGCAAGCTTGTCAGGCCGCAACCAGATACGCATCGAATAATCAACGTGTCCAAGAACCTGCGCATCGCCGACACCGGGAATACGTTTCAAATCGTCAACAACGTTAAGCAATGCGTAGTTGCCGACATAAATCCGGTCATAAGCGCTTGTTGTCGAACGCATGGCAACAAGGCCAAGGATGGATGAAGACCGTTTATCGGCAACAACACCAAGACGTTGCACTTCTTGCGGCAAAGTTGTCAAAGCACGCTGAACGCGGTTGTTGACGTTAATGGTTGCCTGATCAGGATCAGTCCCGAGCGCAAAAGTAACAGTGATCTGCAATGTACCGGACGCGTTGCTGATCGATTGCATATAGATCATGTCTTCAACGCCGTTGATCTGCTGTTCGAGAGGAACAGCCACGGTCTGGGCAACTGTTTCGGCACTGGCACCGGGGTACTGCGCCGAAACCACCACCTGCGGTGGCAACAAGTCAGGATATTGGGCAATCGGCAATATGCGCATACACATAAAGCCGGCCAATACGATGATAATGGATATAACCGACGCGAAAACCGGTCGGTTAATGAAGAAACTATAGCTCATTGTGCGGGCCCCGAAGCTTTTGCATTGCCCCCGTCAGGTGCCTGTTGTGGCGCATCGTCGGTGACATTGACCATCAGGCTTTGCCCCTGAGGAATACGCATCAGACCCTGTTCGATATAAACCTGGCCTTCGGTGACAACTTCCTCTCCGTCACGAAGCCCCTGAACAACCTTGTTTTTGTCTTTTTCATCGAATTTGACACTGTCAATCAGCCAGTCGCCGTTTTGCATTTTACGCACGGCTTTGACCGGACGTTGCTCGACAACCATCAAACGGCCAGTCGCCTTTTGCGGCTGTCCATTGGCGGCGGCCGGTGCGGCAGGTTGTGCACCTTGCGGAGCATTCTCGCCGGCTTTCGGTGCCTCGGGCTTTTTCAACAGATAGACAAACTGGCCACCACTGTTTTGGACCAGAGCGGATTCCGGAATGGTCATGGCATTGGCCATTTTGATACCGGTAACTGTTACGCGTACAAACATACCCGGAACCAAACGACGATCGGGATTGGCGATAACCGCACGGGCACCCAAGGTTCCTGTCTGCTTGTCAATTGTCGGTGAGGTAAAATCGACCGTACCTTGTTCGGGATAATCAACCCCTTCACCAAGACGGACAATAACTTTCAGATTATCAATCTTTTCGCCGCGTTGCTGCATTTCGTCCATCAAATGGCGAATCTGGTCATATTCACCATCGGCAAACGAGAAGTTGACATAGATCGGGTCAAACTGAGTGATTGTGGTGAGCAGACTCGATGACGGGTCGGTCCCGATAAGAGAACCTTCCGAAACAGCCTCGCGACTTGTCAGTCCACTGATTGGCGCTGCCACTTTTGTGTATTCGAGGTTAAGTTCGGCGGTGCGCAACTCGGCTTTTGTCTGCATCAATGTTGCTTCGTCGGCATCGCGCTTGGCAAAAGCCTGATCGCGCAATGAAGTTGACTGGACTTTTTGCTTGACCAGTTCCTCGGCACGGTCGGCATCACGAACCGACTGGTCGTAATTGGCTTGCGCCTGCGCGACCTGTGCGCGTGCCGAAGCGACAGCAGCCTCGTATTTGTCCGGATCAATCTCGAACAATATTTCGCCCTGCTTGACTTCCGAGCCTTCAACAAAGTTGCGGTGCAAGAGAATACCACCGACACGGGCACGGACTTCGGTTTCACGATAGGCAACAACACGGGCTGCATATTCGTAATTTAACGGAACCTCTGCCTGATGAATAACCTTGCCGCTTGCCTGCGATGGAGGCGGCATATGCTTTTCCTGTTTGCCACAGGCAACGAGTCCAAAAGACAGCACGCCGACAACAAGAGCGGCCGATAATTTCCTTAATAGTGTCATAGGATGTCAGACCTTGATATTTTTTTCGTGTCCGGTAAAATATACATACATGGATGTTTGTAAATAGCCAATCAGCTAATAACCACTTAATAGCAGCAATAATAAGGCGTCACAACCGGCAGAAAACACTTAATTGAACATTTTTCAATCAAGATTTCGCGTTTTTCAAGACAGGATTTCCTGTTTTTTTAAAACAGAATTTTATGTTTAAAGTGTGATGACGGGACAAAAAGGGGAAATAATATGCGCCGGACAAAAGCCGAAGCGAGCGAAACACGTGAATCGATCCTTGATGCGGCAGAAATGGCTTTTTTAACCAAAGGTGTTTCCAAAACTTCGCTCAATGAAATTGCCGAACGGGCTGGCGTCACGCGCGGCGCAATCTATTTCCATTTTCGCGATAAACCGGCCATTTACAATGCAATTATCGACCGCATCAAATTTCCGCAAGAAGACCTTATTGATGAAGTAAGCCGCAATGATTCGATCAATCCGATTGATGTATTGGAAAAATCGGCTTGTGCTTCGCTCAGCCGTTTTGCTGAAGACGAGCACCAGCAGCGTGTCATGACAATTATTACTTTGCGTTGCGAATATGTCGATGATTTTTCGCAAATGATATTACGCTTGAGGGAAGCCCATGACAGCATGCTTGATCTTTTTACGCGCATGCTCTACGTGGCGCGAAGCCGCGACATGCTTTCCGATGACTGGGAACCGGAAGATGGCGCGCGCGTGCTTGTTTGTGTGGTGGGCGGCATTCTTCATGAATGGTTGAATTCGGCAAAAAATTTCGATCTTAATGCACTTGGTACAAGATTGATTCTAAGCCAGACAAAATCTTTCCGGAAAGATTCCCGACAGCTCATGGGATGAAGCGCCTTTAACCCTTGCACCCCCTGTCCTTAAACACAAATGTGCCACGCCATCAAAATTTCCAACTTCAAAACAATCCCCCTACTCTATAGATAAATTACTACGCTTTTTAAAAATCATACTGGCTTATAAAAATCGTCGCGCTTTTTAAAAAGCAAAGCAATCACCCCATTTCCCGTTTTTTGCCATCCCCCCCGTTTCCGGCTGTTTCACTCGACACTTTTTTTGAGTGCCCCTTAGTTTTCGGCTTTGCCATCAAAAAAGAGGTTATCGGAAAAACACTTTTCTATTTTTTCTTTTACTTAAATCCCGCTGCATCGAAATGTGACAAAACAAAAATACCGCTCTTTGGGCGAGATTTGTTCACATGGCTTTCAAGTTTCCATGAACCGGAGTTTTTCAAAACCGGAATTTTAAAAATATACGCCGATCACGACCGTCGGCCATTTGCCGACCATTTTTTGCCAGACCAAAAAACGGGAAAAAGCCCTCGCGGGAAACAGCTTTGGCAAAAGTCATCCTTGTTCATTGCACTATCACGTGACTCTTTCAAAGGCAGAATGAGTTAACTTTGTAAAGCATGATTGCAAATTCGCGAAACGCAACCGGAAAGCCGATCTGCCAGATAGGCCAATATATCGACAAAATGAAATATCGCAAAAGGCTTATTGGACAAAACGGGATGTAGGCGTGAGCGGGATGTCACAACTGAAAGTAAAATGTGACGGAAAAGAAAAATAGGATTTATAGACAAACCCGATATAAAGGCAGCGCCTTCTTGGATACGCTGCCTTCTATCTTTTCAGATTCTCGTTTTCAGCGCGTGCGACGCTCTTTGACATAAGCAATCAAACCGCTTGTCGAACTATCGTGGCCGTCGGCACTTTCATGTCCGGAAACCATGGGTAACAATTCATTTGCGAGTTCCTTACCCAATTCCACACCCCATTGGTCGAAGGAATTGATGTTCATGAGTGTGCCTTCAACAAAAACCCTGTGTTCATAAAGTGCAATCAACCGCCCCAATGTGAAGGGGGTGAGCTTGTCATGGACGAGCGTCAGTGTCGGACGGTTACCGACAAAGCTTTTGTGCGGGGCTAGCTTTTCGGCCTCCGCTTCACTCATGCCGCCTTTCATCAACATTGCTTTTGCTGCTTCTTGGCTGCGACCACGCATCAGTGCTTCCGATTGGGCAAAGCAGTTGGCAAGAAGCATATCATGCTGGTGGCGCAAGTTTTCTTCGTGCCCGTTCACAGCAACAATGAATTCGACCGGAATAATATCGGTTCCCTGATGCAAAAGCTGGAAGAAAGCATGTTGCCCATTGGTTCCGGGCTCTCCCCAGACAACAGGGCCTGTCGGCATTGTAACCGGTTTGCCGTCAATGGTCACATGTTTGCCATTCGATTCCATGTCGAGTTGCTGGAGATAGGCGGGTAGACGCGACAAACGATCCTCATAGGGAATGACAGCGCGTGTCGGATAACCGCAGATGACGCGATTATAAAAACCGATAAGCCCCAGCCGGACGGCAAGGTTTTCAGAATAAGGTGCTGTGCGGAAATGTTCATCCATTGCATGGCCGCCAGCGAGAAACTTTCTGAAATTTTCCGGCCCGATTGCCATCATCACCGAAAGGCCGATTGCCGACCAGACGGAATAACGCCCGCCAACCCAGTTCCAGAAGCCGAAAACACGCGACGGGTCAATGCCGAAATCAGCCACCTTATCAAGCGCAGTCGAAACTGCGGCAAAATGTTTTGAAACGGCCATCTCGCCCAGTTTTTCAGCAATCCACTGGCGCGCAATATGCGCATTGGTCATGGTTTCGGCTGTGGTAAAGGTTTTTGAAGAAACGATAATCAGTGTTGTTGCGGGGTTAAGCCGCGACAATGTATCGGCAATATCGGCGCCATCCACATTGGAAACAAAATGGCTATCCGGCCCGTCGTGATAGGGCTTCAAAGCAAGCGTTGCCATTTTGGGCCCAAGATCGGAACCGCCAATGCCAATATTGACAACATCGGTAATTTTACCACCATGTTCGCCTTTGAAGGCACCGGAGCGCACCCCTTCACAGAATTTTTCCATATGCGAGAGAACCGACTGCACATCCTCGACAACATTTTTGTCGCCAAGCATGATTGTGCTCCCCTTCGGCGCCCGCAAAGCAACATGAAGAACCGCACGATTTTCGGTCAAATTGATCGGCTCGCCGGAAAACATCGCCTCTCGCCGCTCCTTCAAACCGGCAGCATCGGCAAGATTATCAAGAAGCTCCAAGGTTTTCGCCGTAACCCCGCATTTGGAAAAGTCGAACAGCAAATCATCTAGCCGCAATGAAAAGTGCTCGAAACGCTGCGGGTCATTTTTAAAAAGTGAGCGAATATCGCCAAGCTCCGGATCTTTTGCATGGGTTTTCAATGCGTTAAAAGCGGCGCGGAATTTTTCTTCGTTGCGGAACATGGCAAGCTACCCTCCATTGTGTAAATAGAATTTAAGATGAAACACATTGAAGTGAAAGAGGTAAAATTGCCTTTATCCATTTCGCGTGAAAGAAAATTTAACGGGCCTTATAGTGCACCATTATCAACGGCTTTTCTGGCGGCTTGCGATGATGCCGTTTTTAGCCGGAACCATTCGCTAAATTGAAATCAGATAAATTTTAAACAGCCTCTTTCAAAGCCCGACATTGTCTTGTTTCAAATGTTAAAAACCGCAGAGCGTCAAAATGCGGCAGCGTCCGGTAAAATGACCGGTATTCACAAACAACCTTCAACACATACCAACATTGGCAAGATACGCAAACATTCGTAAGATAGGTAAATTGACGAGACCGGTAATAAGTTGGCAAAAGAAATTTCTTCTTGCAGCTATTATCTTGACCACGCGTTTTATTTTTTATCGTTTGATTATTATGAACACTCGTTTTAGCGGTGCACGATTTAGAAAAATTGGTGTCCTTTTATAAAGCAGGCGCATCACCGCCGATATTTGTTTCTCTCGTGTGACGCTCGTCATTCAGCCGGTTGTTTTGGCATTTTGTGCGGCATCAAGTTCCTCCTCAAGTTCGAAATCCTCTTCGGCTTTCGGGCGGATAAAGCGGCCAAGCAAGAGATAGGTAACAGGTGTGACATAAAGCGTTGCAATGGTTGCAAGGCCAAGCCCGCCGACAATGACAAAGCCTAAAGAAATTCTCGCTTCCGCACCCGCCCCGCTTGCAAGGATCAGCGGTACACCGCCAAGAATGGCGCAAATCATTGTCATTGATACCGGCCGCAAACGTATATTGGCAGCATTTTCCACCGCCTCGCGCAAGGTCTGATTGCGGTTTCTGAGCTGATCGGCAAATTCGACAATCAGAATGCCGTTTTTGGCCATAATGCCGACAAGCAGCACCAGCCCGATCTCGCTATAGACATTCAGGCTTACCCCGCTCACCATCATGGCAAAAACGGCACTGCCAAGGCCGAGCGGCACTGTTGCCATGACTATGAGGCCGGAAATGAAACTTTCAAATTGTGCGGCAAGAACAAGAAGAATAATGACCAGAGCAAAGCCGAAGACGATAATAAGGCCGGAAGAGGTTTCGCTCAATGTGGCAGCCTCGGCAAGCGGGATGATATAACTTCCCGCAGGCAATATGGGTTTTGCAAGTTCAAGCGCCTGCTCAAAAGCTTCACCGAGGGCAAAACCCGGTGCAAGACTTGCCGTCAAGGCGATAGAGCGCATACGCGATTCCCGCCCGAGTTCAGGCGGAACCGGCTTTTCTTTAACCGTTGTCACCACCGACATCGGCACGAAACGGTCATCTGCCGTTTTCATGAAAATATTTTCAAGATCGGTCGGGTCATTAACGGGTGTGCTATTCGACACAAGCTTCACATCATAGGAGCGGTCGCCAATATAGACCGAGCCGATCTTGCGCCCGTCAAGCATGGATTGCACGGCATTGGCAAGGCCGGTAATGTCAATACCGAGATCGGTTGCCCTTTCACGATTAATGTCGATGAACAATTGCGGCTGCGTTGCTTCAACACTTAAGCGCGGCTGCACAAAACGCGGGTCCTCCTGCATTTTCCTGACAAGTTGATCGGCAACCGGCTGGAGTTTGGCATAATCGGTGCCGAGAATTGCAAATTGCAAGCCCTGTCCTGCCCCCCTAATGCCAAGCGAATTGCCTTCCGCCGCAATGACACGCACAGCCGGAAAACCCTTCATTATTTGATTGATTTCCTGAACAATTTCCTGCTGGCTGCGGTGACGCTCGCCCCAGGGAGCAAGATTGAGCATGAGAAAACCGTTATTGGACGAGCCGAAAGTGCCTGATACCGAATAGGTATTGATGATTTCGCCCCTTTCTTTGAACGGCAAAAGCGCATCCTCGATCTTGCGCATTTCATCATTGAGATAATCGACAGAAATTCCTTGTGGCCCGTTGATGCGCAAAAACACCTGTGCGCGGTCTTCCGACGGGGTCAATTCCTGCCGCAAGGTGAGGTATCCACCCGCACTTAGGATAACAAAGCCGATCGAAAGCAAAACCACAATCCACGGATGGTCAAGAGCACGGTGCAAGCTGCGGGCATAGAAATTCTGTAATGCATGGGCAAATTTCAAAAGCAATGCCGGTTTGGAATGCCCGTTGCTTAAGGCCTCCTGCCCTTTGTTTTCCTGATTATTCCGGCTTTCCTCGCTGTTCCGGTTTTCCTCATTATCGGCAATGGCTCCGGCAGGCTTTTTGACATCTTTCAGAAATCTTGAAGCAAGCATCGGGCAAAGTGTCAAAGCCACAATTGCCGAAAGCAGAATGGCAATTGCCAGCACAAAACCGAATTCACGGAAAAGCCCGCCCGCTTGTCCCGGCAAAAAGGAAATTGGTACAAAAACCGCAACAAGCGTCAGTGTTGTGGCAATCACGGCAAAAAACACTTCTCTTGTGCCGATGACGGCCGCAGCTCTCGGCCCTGCCCCGAGATTGCGGTGACGCACAATATTTTCCAGAACCACAATCGCATCGTCAACCACCAGACCGGTCGCAAGAACAAGCGCAAGGAGGGTTAAAATATTGACCGAAAAACCGGCAAGATAAATAGCGGCAAATGTGCCGATCAAGGCGACAGGAATAGAAAGGGCGGGAATGAAAGTGGCGCGCAAATCCCACAAAAACAGAAAAATGATAACCACAACGCTTAAAACCGCAACAATAAGCGCCACCTCGACTTCGTGAATAGCGCCTTTGATGAAGCTTGCATCGTCACTTGTAATGGTAATATGCACGCCTTCAGGAAGTGTTTTGTTGAGATTGTCAACAGCCGCTCTTATCCCTTCGGAAATATCGAGTGTGTTTGATTGGGCCTGCCGCACAATACCAAGCCCGACACCGGGTTTTCCATTGACCCGCACAATCGAGGTTTCCACATCCGGCCCCAGAGTGACATTGGCGATATCACCGATACGCACACGGTTGTTGAGATAGACGTTCTCGAATTCTTCCGGCGTGGAGATATTGGCGGTTGCTCTCACCACCAGCGCCTGACTGGAACTTCTGAGCGAACCGGCCGGCGCATCAAGTGCCATATCGGAAAGTGTTTTCGTGACATCGGCAATGGTCAGGCCGTAACTTGCAAGTTTCGCCGGATTAATGTCTATTCTGAAAATCTTGTCACGGTCGCCATTGACCTGCACATCCGCAACACCGGAAACGGCCGAAAGCGTGTCGACGATCTGGTCTTCGGTCAAAACCGTCAAATCATCAACACTCATTGTTGTTGACGTCACGGCAAGGCGCATCACCGCGTCGGCATTGGAATCGGCCTTGATGATGCGGGATGAATCGGCATCATCGGGCAAATCATTGGTGACACGCGAAATGGCATCACGAATATCGGCTGCCGCCACATTAAGATCAACACCGTCATTAAATTCGACCGTTACCCGCGAACGGGCAAAAGAAGAACGCGATGATATGGTTTTGACACCTGAAACACGCGCCACCGCATCTTCAAGCTTCTGGGTGATTTCACGGTCGATTGTTTCAGCCGCCGCGCCATCAAAATCGGTTGAAACTGTCACCACCGGCCGGTCGACATCCGGCAATTCACGCACATCAATGCCCTGAAGTGCGGCAAGCCCCGCCACCATGATGAGCACATTGAGCACAAAAGCCGAAACCGGCCGGCGGATGAAAAGCGCAACCAGCCCGCCTTTATCCTTTTCGCGATTCTTTTCGCGCTCGCCGGATTTCTGAAAAGCGTCCGCCATTACCGGCTTGCTCCGTCAAGAGTTTTCTTTTCGTATCCCTTCACTTCGTGAGGTTCACCGGCGGCTTTCTTGGTTTCATCCGAGGTCGCTTCTGCTGCTTTTTCATGGTGTCCAATATTGCCGCCGGATTGAGCAGAACGATTATTCTGATTGCCGAGAGAAGCGCTTTTTCCCGCCTCTTTCACCCCTTCATCCGGCAAAATATCGACGGTACTTTTATCTTGCAGATTTTGCACACCCTTGGTGACAACAAGATCTCCTTGATGAAGTGCACCTGTGACCAGCACCGAATCCGCATTGCGCTGGACAATGCCGACACGCACATGTTCGACAATACCACTTTTCATTGGACCGTTTTTCACCCGCCAGACATAGGCACCCTCGGCGTTCCACTGGATTGCAAGCGGGTCTACTGCCGGATAAGGGTCACCCGGAAAAGCAAGCGACACAGAAAAAGACATGCCCGATTGAAGCACACCGGAAGCATTATCGACTTCCGCACGAATGCGCAAAGTGCGGCTTTGCTCGTCGATCATATTGTCAATGGCGCTGATGCGGCCGACAAATTCTTCACCGGGGCGGGCAATAGATGTAGCTTTCACTTTTTGGCCGATTTTAATGAGCGGGGCAAAACGTTCCGGCACCCAGACGTCGATCAGAATATGGTCGCGATTATCAATGCGGGCAATTGTTGTATCGGATGTCACGTAATTTCCCGCGTCAACCGGTAAAATGCCGACAATGCCGCTTACCGGCGCGCGGATTGTGCGCCGATCAGCTGCAAGCTCGGCATCGCGCAGGGTGAGCCTTGCCTTGTCGAGTGCAAGTTTTGCCGACAATTCCTGCACTTCAGTTGCTGTATTGGAGGCGCGCAACTTGACCGTTCTTGCCATGGCCAATTCCGCATCATCGACTTCCACCTTGGCGCGCTCGACAGCGATTTCTTCATTATCGGAATCAAGCTTTGCAACCGGATCGCCGACATTGACGTGCATTCCCGCACTCACATAGAGCTTGTCCATCACGCCGCTAGACCAGGGGGTGACGGAAACCGTTGCAAGTGCCCTTCCCGTGCCGATGGCACTTAACCGGTCATTGATCAGCTTTTGGCTTACCGGTTTTACAACGACCTCGTTTATTTTCGAGGTCGATGTTGAGGTGTGCCCGGCATTTTTTCCGTTCTTTAATCCCTGCCAGACAAACAGGCCGACGATAACGAGAACAATAATGACGATGATGGTAATTTTCGACGGGCGTTTCATCGCGCTGCTTTCATCAAAGGATGAGAAAACCGGACAGATTATTATCCGATACTGTTTTTTGTCACTCTGTTTTTAAGTTCTTCTACAAATTTTAACGTTCATCAAAGTTTTAACGTTCATCAAAGCCGCATCAAACGGGTTACAAAAGTCTTTAATGACGTTTTTACCCAAAAGTCTTTAATGACGATTTTTCATTGTATTTCATGCAAATTTGCGTTTTTTCGTCCAGTTAAATTTCGGTAATAATTCCAACCGGAAAATAACCAATTGGATAAGCGCAAAAAACAATTTGTTCTTAATCAATGATTTTTATAGACTGGATTTAAAATGCGGGTTTTATAAGGCAGCACTGACTCGTTATCGGTCAAAAACTGACGCGACATTTCGCTAAAAATGCCGCTCGTCTGAAGAGGTTGAATGACTAACGAAGGAATAACCGGCGAACCGGCGCCTATAACAACGGGTATGTCGCTTGATCGCGAACATGAGAAAATACCCTTCTATCGGCGTATGCGTGTCCGGCTGTTATTGCTCATTACGCTTTCGGTTTTCATCACGGAAATTATGGTTTTCATGCCCTCTATTGCCAGCATGCAACAAAGCTGGCTTGGAGACCACCACCAGTCGGCCAAAGCCATCAGCATGATTCTGGCTTCAAGCCCCGAAATCACCCTAAGCCCGAATTTGCAAAAAAATGTTCTGACCGCCACTGATGCCTTGGCTATAAGCATTATCAGAAATGACGAGAGAATGAACCTTGCCACTTCGCCGGACTTGAAAAAGGTCAATGAAACTATTGATCTTCCCGATTATAGCGAAACCAAAGCTTTGCTTGATTCTCTCACAACGCTCTATTTCGGAGGCAGCAATATTTTGCTTCTTCGCGGTCCTATCGAAGGAACAGACATCACGCTTGAAGTCACCGTTGCCGACAGGAAATTGCGGCAGGCGATGATCGATTTTTCGTGGCATTTTGTTGTAATCTCTCTCACCATCGCAATTGTCGCAGCAACGACGATTTACTTGATTGTCCATGAACTGCTGGTGCGCCCATTGCAGAATATCTACACCAATATGCTCGATTTTGTGATAGAACCGCATAATCCCAGCAAAATTCTGGTGCCCGAACCCCGCAGGGATGAACTCGGTATGACGCAAAAACGTATTTCGGTTATCGAAAGCGAATTGCAAAAAAGTTATGCCCATCAGAAACACCTTGCCAATCTCGGGCTCGCGGTTTCCAAAATCAATCATGATATGAGGAATATTCTCGCTTCCGCGCAATTGATGTCGGATCACCTTGCCGACGCAAAAGACCCGATGGTGAAGAAAATTGCTCCGAAACTTATCCGCGCTATCGACCGCGCGGTCATTTATAGCCAGACCGTTATCACTTACGGGCGCACGCAGGAAGAAGCGCCAAAGCGTAAAAAACTTCTCCTTCATGACCTTGTGGCCGATCTCCTTGAATCGCTCACCCTTCCCGGTTCCGATCAGGTGGAATTTGTTAATGAAGTACCGGTTGATATGACAATCGACGCGGATGAAGAACAGCTCCACCGCGTTATCACCAATTTATGCCGCAATGCTGTTCAGGCAATGCTGGAACGGGAAGACAGTGCGAAACTTCAAAACAAACTCACCATCAGCGGACACCGTATTGACAATGTAGCAGTTATCGATGTTGTAGATACCGGCCCCGGTCTGCCGGCAAAGGCCAAGGAACACCTGTTTTCACCATTTCAGGGTTCAACCAGCCGCAACGGTTCGGGCTTGGGATTGACCATATGTGAAGAGCTCGTCAACGCCCATGGCGGCAAAATTACATTGATTGACGAAGAGCGCGGCGGCGCGCATTTTGAAATCCGCATTCCCGATCTTCCCTCGCATGGCGAAGATCGACAAAAGAATGAAATAACCGCCTGATCAAGCTGTCGGATAAGAGTGACGCTTAACGCACGAGTTCTTTCAATTATTCACGCGTATTCACGAGACGTTTTCCTGAAAAGGTTATTCACCAAAACGAATTCCAATTAACGAACATCAATTGATGCCATAAAGCCAAACAAGCTGGCAAAATTTCGCGTGTAAAAAATTTTCAGCTGACCTTTTATGCTGCCTTTCAACAGGCATCTCGGCAGGCTGTTTCAACCGATATCTTCCGTAGACATTCAGGCAATGCATACCCACCGTTTTGAGCGGAGTTTCCGCCTTTCAAGCTTTTCCGAGCGTCTTTTTTGAAAATGCACGGTTTTCGAGTAAATACCGGTTTTTTTTAAAAAAATTCGGCTTTATAAAATTTTCTAAAAATGCGGTTTTGTTATTAAAGCAGTTTTTTTTAAAACCTCTTGCTTCTCCTCAACCGTTGTTTTTTTAGCTCCCTTCATTTTGAACATAAAAATTTCCGACAGAGATTTTCCGGTTTCAAAGCGCTTAGCCGCAAAATTCGCGTCACAAATGAACAAAAAAATAAAATCTTCTCTTGCATTTCTTTCGCGAACCAATTAGGAAACCGCTTGTCAGTCAATTGAAGATGTTCAAATCCGGATGTCGTTGATGGAACTGGCTGGAAACATCATTTTGGTGTTTTTCAAAAGTGCACCCGTAGCTCAGCTGGATAGAGCACCAGACTACGAATCTGGGGGTCAGGAGTTCGAATCTCTTCGGGTGCGCCATTTAAATTTTGGCATTTCACTATAGCTTCCAAACACCAAACTTTTCCATTTTTTAAAAATAAACACCAGTCTCTACTATTTTTTAAAAATATGTGAGGGGAATTGCTTTTGATTGATAATGCTTTCAATCAATCATGATTTGAAACCATCCTTCAAATTTCCTTCGAAAGCCTGGCCATCTGAAATTCTGTGGTCTTTCTGTTTTAAGGTAGAAAAACAGCATTTTGTTTATTGTATTTAAAACCAAACGAGACTGATCAATCGCACTCATCATGAGTGCCTTTAAGTGGATGTTCCCCCTTCCTTTTTATGAAGCTCCTGATCGAAATGGAAGAACCGACTGACGTCGGTGCTATAATTTTTGCTTTGCGCGATCTTGAGTGCTTCCGTGCAGTCCATCGACGTAAATTGCGAGCCTTTGTCGGTGTTGGATATGTCGGGTTTACCCTAACGTAAGAGCCTCTTCGACTGCATCTATTGAGAAAGCATTTTCCATTGTGATTGATAGTCTTGATGATAAAACCCTTCGGCTAAACCAGTCCACAAAACCACGCGGATAAACAAAACCACGCGCCATCGGAATATAGCTCATGTCTATCGCCCAGACCCGATTAGCGCGTGTTACTGCCAGATGCCACAGCAGCTAGGGATAAACTTGGTGACTGGTTGCCGGCTTCAAGGTAATAGCCCGCCGGTATATTGTTTCTATACTCTTTTTCTTCATAAGCTTGGCAACATGCAGTCACGTGACTTCATCGCGCTAAAGTCACCACCATGAATGTATCTCGTCTTTAAAGGGTTAAGTCTTTGCCCAAGTACAACTTTATTTTGACAACGCCTCTAAAGGCCATGAAAATAACTCAGAATTATGGGTGATATGTCACATGACACCCTAGTCGTTCACAAAGCTTTTCGCTTTTTTTTACCATAGCCGGTTTTTCTTGAGACGACGTCGCAGTGGTTTGTTGACAAGCGGTGAGGAATAGACCTGAAACGATGAAAACAAATATAGTTATTGCAAAGTTTTTCATTTTAACATCATTCCTAATAAAGACAATTTTTCTACATGCTGAATAATTAAAAACCAACCGATAACAACTGTTTTACTTTAGCGAGTTTCTAAAACTAAGAGCGCAATTAGCTCCTCTCGAATAAGTATCCAGCCTTGTAATTTTGCCGTGGTCGTCATAGAACGCGCGGGTTTCACAATAAGCTAACTCATATCCTGTAGGTGTACTTTTTTGAAAAGATTGTTCCCAGTATATATATTTTTCTCCCTTTTTATTTTGTGCGGCATGGAATGGGCCTAACCGGTTGATGATATTTTCAATAGGTTGCCCACGCCATTTATCTTGAATTTCCTGACTAAAGTTCAGAGAAAGCCAACAGCCACTCAGCATAAAGACGACACATAAAAGAGATAGAAGTTTTCTCATTGAATCTTCACCTTGGATTATTTTTTGATAATATCATTTTCATGCATGAACGCCACTTGTAAGAACTTTCGCTTTTTATCTCATTGCCCTTATCGGCATCAGTAATGCGCAAAGCCTCACTTTTAAGGCTCGAACAAACGCATTGCGCACTCGACAAATACCATAACCGTGGGCAGAATACTGAATTCTACTTGTTATTTCTTTTCAATTGGCGTCATAAGCCTCAAAACAGTAATTAACGCTCAATGCCAAACAACCGCCAACCTTTATCCCTAACCGAATGATCAGCGGTCGTTTTTTTCATTTCAATTTCCTCAAAAAATATACGAATTGTAAAATACAATTTATACTTTTTTAATAAGCGCCCCTTGCCTCACAAATGGGAACTTTTGGATTACGAAAATTTTTACAAGACTTTATCGCTCTGGTTCCACTCTTTGGAAAATATCCTTGATCTTCCATACAAAACCTTTGTTTAAAGTAGATATTCAGTCTAACATTTTGGTCGAGTTTCATATCATCTGGATAACGTTCGTCACATTTGTCATATGCTTCAGATATTTCTTTTGGTGTTGCGCCTGGCTTTTGATACCATGCGGCACCAGATAGTGGGGGGCCGGGATCTACATAACCAGGCTCAAATACAGTACCACAACCACTAAAAACACTTAATGAAGACAAGCATAGTAATGTAATAATTTTATTCTTCATATTTGTTTCCACATTTTAAAATTAGCGTCCTTGAGCTTTGATAATTTTAGATTTTGCATAACCATAAGTAGCCCCACAATCACTCTTTCCAAGACCATAACAACTATGAACAGAGTAGTGTTTGCCATCAAGATCAAACATACCGCCAATCGCTTTTAATTGGTTATAACCTTCGGGTGCCTCATACATTGTTGCAGGATTGCCACCAATGAGCCCACCGACAAAATCATACTTATGACGTTGCAGCTCAACACTATATTTGTTTCCATTACTTAATTTATTTAATAGATCTGCTGTTTTTTCACGCATTGGCAGCAGGTCCATAATAATGAACATTAGCATCGGATAAAACGCCTGTCTCACCACCTTTATCAAGTGCTGCTTTTTCCATAGCATCCTTTAGATGCTCTTCTCCTTTTTCCTGCACTTTATCTATAATGAACGGTCTGATCGTCACATTCTCTCTAAAACCGTTACCGACTTTGAAGGCGGCAATGCGCTCACTCGGCTAACTTCCATTTCCACATCAGCCGCGAAGGTTGCATCGATATTTTCGCTCTTTTCATGTTTTGCAATGTTTTTGAGACCAAGTCTGACTATTGGTGTTAATTCAAGAAAACTCCCACTTCTTTGCGATTAACCAAGCACACTGGCATGCATTTTCTACGAATGAGAAAAGAAGTCGTTAATCAGCTATCGGGATCTAAAAAATGGATAAAGATTGCGAAACAAACATCAACAAAAGATAAACAAATGATTTTGTAGAAATATTATAGTCTTGATACCGAGCCGCAACGTTTTTTACGACTTCATAAATTTCATAGAAAGAATGAAAGACAAGCTTTTATAGACCTTTTGCTCAAGCACTGGTCATTTCTTTCCTAAAATAGACCTCGATGCTATCCCTATCCAGACAAGCACTTAAAGTGCTTGAAGAAGAAATGACCTGCACCTCATCTCCAAGCCGTGAATAACTTGCGCCTTCTTTCAATCAACTGTTCAACATTGAACGTAATGCGCCTCACTGCCGCATAGAAATGGCAAGTCTGTTCATTCCATTCATGAGCGATATTGCAAATGTAAGGTCTGATATTTCTTTGTCACTAAAGACCTTTTTTAATGCCTCGTATGACTCGTCATCGGCGTGGCTTGTCGATATGTTTGTTAACTGCTCGGCCCAGTTCAGCGCTGCTTGTTCTTTTTCAGAAAATTGGTCACTCACACGCCAACCGGCCACTTCGGATATGCGGCGCTGTGTTTCACCAGCTTTTAGCAGGGAATTTGTATGGAGATTGAGGCAATATGCGCATCCATTGATTTGAGAAACTCTGAGATAGACCAGTTCAATCAATTTTTGTTCGACTACGCTTTTCTCAAGGGCGACTTTCACGGCTCTAAAACCGCTCATCAGTTCCGGTGACAAGTCAAAATATTTCAATCTGAGATTTTTCATATTCTCTTCTCCTTATTCTCATTATTGTCTGCAAAATATATTAATAACGAAAGTGCAAAACAAACTATAAAATTAAAATTAATCATAATTTTTATACTTTGAAAAAATGACATACCTATAATAAATAATATTAATATAAATATATTCGCAATGTTAATGAATTTGTTCTTTACGTTGATAATATATGATAAAGCGATGACTGCCTCTAAAACTGTGACCACCCAGCCAATAACAGGAATCATGTTTTCCGGTGCCCAGGGACACAGTATTGAGACATGTTTAAAAAATTGGGTCATCGAGCCCCATGAAACACCTGTTTCACCGAAATGACCCCAAAAACCGAAACGGTCAAATACAGCCGAAAGATAGCTGATAGCTAAACTTACTTTAGCAAAATATATTCCCCCTTTAGCAAAAAATATGCCCCGCCTTTGCGTAGACGATTTGCCAAAGTCAAACATGCGTCACCATTCTCAAATTCTGTGAATGAGACAATGTCGCAAACCCTTTGCCTGCGATAGGGACATATCGGGACAATTTGATAGTGACATTCGAATTTTGGTTTCGAACACAAAGAATGCATTTCTATGGGTCGTTCTTCAAAACAAACGTAAAATGTGTTTCTTATGATTTCTGACTTGGAGCGCTGTCATGGAAATTGTAAATCCACATGCCGCCGATCCGGATATTTATCGACACTTGGCATCGCAAAATAACATAGAGAGAAGTGGCTCCGGCTGGTTGAACAATTTAGCATGTTTTTAGCGGTATTCGTGACGCGTTTAAGCAGCATTATTATCTGTGGTCGTATCGACGTAAAACTTGTTCAGGGCTTGTGGTCAAGAAATGAAGGTGGGCATCGGCTTTTATAAAAATTCAACCATTGGATAAAACCGGGGCATGACCTAAAGCCACGGCTTTGCCCGCATGAAGATGAACCTCCTTATATTTGACAGAACACCAAAGAATTGACGGATCGTCAAAGTCGCTCGAAAAAATATTGTTCCGCTGTTTTTTCCAGCCTATCAAATAGTGACAACGGCCTCTAAAAGAATGCCTGTTCCTCCAAGCGATGCCGATAAACCGGATTGTGACGAGCTGCGGATCGCCTCGTCATGATAATCTTTTATTCAAGGCATTAGAGGCAAAGGAAGGCCGGAAACTCACTCTCACGAATGTCTCAAGTTTTTTCGCTCTTCTGTCGTCGGTTTGACTATCCTATGTCAATAACTATTGATTTCTTTCATCAATTGTTATGAATGATGATTTCTGACGGTTAGGAAACGAATGTCAAACGAGCTTATAAACATAGACGAGATCGGCACAAGCTATTCGCCTAAATCGTCTCGTACAGGAATTGGTGATAGCCTCTACCAACAGATCATTTCATTAATCGACAGTGGTACTTTTGAAATAGGAAAGCGCGTTCCCTCGATCAGGGCGCTTTCGCTTGAAATGGGGGTGGGGAAAAATACCGTAGAAAGCGTATATAGCCGCCTCATCGGAGATGGTTATCTCGTTTCCAGAGGGCCTTCCGGCACATATGTTGCAAACCGGTCCCTCGCCCATGCAAGCGTACGAACGAAGACTGCGACCAATTCTTTTAAACATCGGTCCATTTATGCCGAAGGAACGACGTTTAAAAAGCTCCAGATCGGTTTACCTGCCATCGATTTATTTCCCGCAAAATATTGGAGTAGTCTTTCAAAGCGAAAGATTGCTGAAACGCATAACTCGTTATTTTATCCCCATTCGACAGGGCTTAAAAAGTTAAAAGAAAGCATCACACGTTATGTGGGACTGTCCCGTGGAATCGTTTGCGAACCCGATCAGGTCTTCATTACCAGCGGCTTTCGCGGCGCTTTAAATTTGCTCATGCAAGCTCTTGGTAAACCGGAAGACACAGTATTTTTAGAAGACCCGTGTTTTCCGCCCACTTTGGACATTGTTAGAAGCTCGGGTGCACATGTTGTCGCTGTTCCTGTCGATCATAACGGAATGCAGATTTCTGATGCTTTAAAAAGCCATCCCGACGTTAAATTTATCATCGTCACAGCCAATCATCAAAGCCCTCTCGGCTACGTTCTGGGAGACGATAATCGAAATACATTATTAGATTGGTCTGAGAAAAATGGTACATTTATCATAGAAGACGATTACGATAGCGAATTCCGATATGATAATAAACCGCTGCCGGCTCTCGCTAGTCTCAATAATCATACAAACGCCAATATGATCTATATTGGTAGTTTCAGTAAATTAATTAATCCCGACTTACGGTTAGGCTATTTTATTGTTCCAAAGTATATGGTTCCGAAAATAACGGATTTTTATCAGAGATGGATAGATGGATTTCCAATATTAACCCAATCTGTATTATCCGAATTTATGGATTCTGGTAATTTTGCCAAACATTTGAACAAAATGAGGCTTAATTATAAAAAACGACAAATATTTTTACAAAATGCATTGAATAGATATGTTTCCGATATATTCCATGTAAAAAATTTCAATCACGGACTTAATACATTATTGCTATTAAAGAATTGTTTTAAATGTAACGATCTGGCATTAATGAAAATCGCACAAAAAGAAAATTTTGGAATTGGATGCATTTCAAACCGTCAAATAGAAAGAAGAGATTTGAGCGGATTAATATTATCCTTTTCTAATTTGAAAACCCAAGAAGAGGCCTATAAAATTATCTCGGATTTTAATCAGGTCATTAGACCAAATGTTTCTTCTAAATAACGTATTTCTATAATTCAATATATTTTACATTTTTGATTTGTTTAAAGAAGCTTATTCCACTTGACGTTTTGTCAGATTGTCGTTGCAATTAAACAGCATTTTCGAGACTTTCATCTGTCAAAGTGGCTTGTTTTCGAGAACTTCGTAACCTCATCGGAAGCGTTTCAGGCTTAAAAGCATGACTTGATAAAAATACTCCCTTGCCCTGGTCATTCATGACTTTCATTCATCGTTCAAATGAACAATTATGCCTTTTTCGTTTTTGAAAGCTCGATTATACTTGCACTCAACAAAAATAGGAAAGGCGCTAGAATGGACATAACACGTCGACAGTTTGCTATCGCCTGTGGTGCAGCTTTCATGGTTAGCCCGACAATTTCGGCAAGAACACAAGCCACAGCTATGAAAAACCCTTTAATCCGTCTTAAAACCGGCCGGATGATCCCGACGCTTGGCATGGGAACATGGACACTTGCAGCAGGCCAAAGACCTCTTAAACAAGAAGAGGAAGCGCTTGCAACCGGTCTTGATCTTGGCTTGAACCTCATTGACACTGCCGAACTTTATAGCTCCGGTAAAGCTGAAGAAATGGTTGGCCGTGTGATCAAAAAGGCCGGAACGAAACCATACGTGGTTTCAAAAGTCATGCCGTCGCACGCAACAAAAGCCGAAGACATTCGCAATGCTTGCAAAAACAGCCTTCAGCGCTTGGGTTTAAAGCAGATGGATCTTTATCTTTTGCATTGGCGTGGCGGAATTTCAAACCTCAAAACCGTGGTTGATACATTTGAAGAATTAAAAAGCGAAGGTGCCATTGTCGATTGGGGCGTTTCCAATTTTTCCGTTAACGACATGAATGATCTTTTCAGCCTTGAAAAAGGCGACCAATGCGCAACCAATCAGGTGGAATATTCACTTGTTGACCGCACTATTGAAGGAGGCCTTCTCGATTGGTCAAAAAATAACGCTATGCCGATTATGGCCTATTCTCCACTTGGTTCGGGCAAAACCCCGCTTTTGCAAAATGCGGTTTTGAAAGATATTGCGCAAAAACATCAAATGAGTGCTGCGGCCGTCGCAATTGGCTGGACAATCAGAAACAATTTTACCATTTCCATTCCCCAATCAGGTTCGCCCGCACATTGCCGTGAAAACAGTGCCGCACTTTCTCTTCATCTTGATGAAGAAGATCTTGCACGACTTGATAAGGCTTTCCCGATTTGAACAAGAAGGTTTCCCGTTCTGGACAACAAAGTTCAAGACAAGAAGGTTCAACATGTCTCTTGATCGTCGTTTTATGTTGAAATCTGCTTTGGCACTGTCTCTTGCCGAGATTTTTTCGCTGTCCAATGCTTTTTCACAAAATACAGAAAATTCGGCGGGGAAGACTTCAAATTCATCCAAAGCGGAAACAGTCAACGATAGCCCCGCAACAAAAACGGAAGCCGATGTCAAAAAACTTAAAATCGGGGTTATTGGCGCCGGCTCGCTTGGCGGAACCGTTGCAACCCTCCTCGTCAAATCCGGCCATTCGGTGATGTTTTCTTCGCGCCATCCGGATGAGTTGCGACGCTTGACAAACCCGCTTGGCGAAAAAGCTTCAATTGGCACTCCGCGCCAGGCGGCACAATTTGGTGATGTTATTCTTGTTGCAGTGCCGTTTTCAGCCTGGCCAGAAATCGGCAAAGATTTTGCCGCCGAAATGAAGGGAAAAATTGTTATTGATGCGACAAACCCGCCTTTGTGGGGAGGAGATTTAGAGCCTCTTTCAATTGAAGCAAAGAAAAATGGCATTGCCGAAACGGTTAAAAAATATGTGCCGGATGTGCGCCTTGTCCGTGCTTTTTCGGCAGTTGACGCCACAGTCATTGAAGATTGTTTCAATAAAAGGATAGAAGCTGTTGGTATGCCGATCGCTAGTGACGATGAAAAAGCGTTGGACGTTGTAGCTGAGCTTGTGCGCGAAACCGGTTGCGAACCTGTCATGACCGGAAAACTTGAAACAGCGCATATTTTTGCCCCCGGTGAGCCGGGGTTTCGTGCTCACCTTCCGGCAGATAAATTGCGAAAACGCCTTGGCCTATAATGATAAACAAACTGCAACATATATTTGAACGTCTGTTCGCGCTAAAAGCGCATGAAACAGTTGCCTTTTTGGGCGGCTTTTTCACGCTTTTTCTCGTCTTTTGCAGCTATTTCATGTTGCGGCCGGTGCGGGAAACATTCGGCATTGCCGGTGGTGTCGATCATCTCTCATGGCTTTTTACTGCCACTTTTTGCGCCATGTTTCTCGTTGTGCCCGTTTTCGGCTTTATCAGCCAGAAAGTAAAAAAGACCAATCTCTTTATCTATTCGACGCTTCTTTGTAGCCTTGTGATGCTCGGCTTTACGATAAGCCTTTATTATAATAGCGGCAATGTCTGGGTAGGGCGGGCATTCTTTGTCTGGGTTTCGGTTTATAACCTGTTTGTTATTTCCCTCACGTGGAGCTTTTTGGCCGAGGTTTTTACCAAAGAACAGGCACAGCGCCTGTTTGGCCCCCTATCGGCAGGCGCAAGTCTTGGCGGCATAACCGGCCCGCTGATAAGTGCATTTATGGTTGAAAAAGTGGGCTATGCCGGCCTGCTTTTAATTTCGACAGCGCTGTTTTTATCAACGCTTTTTCTCTGGTTTTTGCTTGTGCACTGGCGAAGTGATTTCGGCCGCGGCAAAGACGTGAAACAAAATATTCCCAGAGTGACCGAAACGGAAAAAGAAAACGGTGAAACCTATTCCGGCATATGGATTGGCTTGAAACTCATCGTAAAATCGCCTTACCTCCGCCAAATTGCCGTTTATGCCATTTTCACTTCGGCCGGAACCACCTTTCTTTATTACGCGCAGGCGCGCCTTGTTCAGGCTACCTTTAGCAATCCCAATGAACAGACACAGTTTTTTTCCATTATGGATACGGTTGTGCAAACCTCGTCCATTCTTATCCAGATGTTCGTTACCGCCCGCCTTGCAAAAAAATTCGGCGTAACATTCTTGCTTGTGAGCTTGCCTGTCATGATGGTGCTCCTGTTTGGACTGCTTGGCATATTCTATTGTTTTCCGATTTTGGCAATCGCAATGATATTGCGGCGTGTGGGAGAATATGCACTTGCCCGCCCTGCCCGTGAAATGCTCTTTTCGGCAGTTGATGAAAATTCGCGCTTCAGTGCCAAAAACGCCATTGATACTTTTGTCTATCGCGGGTCAGATGCATTCTGGGGCTGGGTTGATACGCTTATCCGCAACGTTGTCCAGCCGCCGGTCATTATGCTGCTTGCACTTGTTTTATCCTGTCTCTGGGCAATTTCGGGAAAGAAAATCGGCAAGCGTTACGACGAACTTTAAAACCGATAATGCTAAAAAATATTCAACAAGCCTGGAACAAGTGCTCACAAACTTATGCCTGAAAGTGGCGGCGAGAATGATGTGCGCGTCTCATAATATCCGGTCATAATATTCAGCCTCGTTTTTTAACTGCATATCGAGCCTGATTTTTCAACTGCCGCGATAGGTCGAATAGCTCCACGGGCTTACAAGAAGCGGCACATGATAATGGGCGATGTTATCCGCTATTGAAAAGCGGATGATGATTTCATCAAGAAAAGGCGGATTATCAAGTTTTGCGCCTTGGTTTAAAAAATAGGCAGCTGTGAAAAAGTGCAATTCATATTGCCCTTTTTCCATTGCCTTTTCATCAAGAAGCGGTTTTTCCGTTCGCCCGTCCTGATTACTCTTTGTTTCAACAAGCAATTTTTTGACGACGGATTGCGTTTTTTCGTCCGCCAAATGCGTTTCTTCGCCCATTTCATGAGGTTTGTTTATTGTCCTGTTATTTTCGTTTTCCGGAACATTTTTCGCGCAAAGCTTGTAGAGCTGAATTTTGACGCCGGAAGCCGGTTTACCGGATGCCGTATCAAGAATATGGGTTGTCAAACCGGTCATGATTTATTCCTCGCTATCGATGAGATCTTCAAGCCGCAAGCGCGCAATGCGGAAGATTTCCGTCAACGCTGTGGCTTTTTCTTCCTCTTTATCATTGTTCAGCCGCTTTTTCATATTGGCGAGAATGGAATATTTGTCATGGGCTTTTCCGCCATGCCCCCGCACGGCAATAATAAAGGGGAAGGAAAATTTTGCCCGATAGGCTTCATTCAATTTCTGAAATTGATCGAATTCATCTTCGCTTAAACGATCAAGCCCTGCCCCTTTTTGTTCTTTTTCCGATTGCGCCGTCAATTTTGATGAACGGGCAAGTTTACCCGCAAGATCGGGGTGAGCCAAAATCAACCTGTCTTTCAACTCTTCCGGAGCTTGTCGAACCGCTTCGACCATGGCTTCATAAAGCGCATCGAGATTTTTAAATGGCCGTTTTCCTGCAACACTTTCCCCCACCCAAGGGGAATGCTCGAAAATGCCGCTTAAACAACCAATAAAAGCGGTGGTTCTAAGAGTGTTCAATTGTTCAATTTTCACGGGGTCTTTTTTCCTTAATTTGTTTGCCGGTATTTTTGTGTTCTCAATTTTGATATTTTGCTCAATTCCGTTTTTTAAAACGCAAGTTCGCCGAGCCTTTCCGTCATTTATCAAAATCCGGCAACCGGCTTATTTGCCAAGCCTCGTCTTGATAAAAATATTCTTCAAGATTGTTTTCGACACCACCGCGATCAACCACATAGAAATCGCTTGTCTTGAAAAGTGCCAGAAGCGGAAAATGCCAAACATTTTTATGATAATTAACGCCGACACGTGGCGGACAATAAAAGGCTTGCGGGGCGGAAGGTTTGCCCCCGTCATCCTTTGCCACAACAACGAGAAACGGATTGTCGCCCACTGGCAAAAATGCCTGCGAGCCATAAGGGTGACGCTCCATCATGTCGATGATTAAGGGAAAGCTGATCGGCAGAGACCGGAAGACATTGATGAGAACGCGCGGCTTTTCCCCCTCCGCTTCAACCTTTGCAAGATCATGAAAACGGGTTGCCCGCCCCTGATTGATCGGGATCATAACCGGATTTTTCTTGGGAGTTGAGCCTCTATTATTTTCTTTACCCATTTGGTCGGGCGAAATTGTTTCTTCCCTCACGTCGATTACATCGCCAAAAGGAGAAAATTCGGCTTTCCCGATTTTTAAAACGGCAAGCTCGTGCAATTGTTTTTTATGATTTTTGTGCTCGGCCATTGTATCCTGTTCTCCGGTTTTCTTTAGTCTGTTTCAAGCTTACTTGGCCGGATGCACTTTTTGCCAATGGCGGGCAATATCAATACGCCGCGCAATATAAACCGACTTTTTAGCTGCCACATAATCGAGAAATTTTTCAAGCGCTTTTGCCCGCCCCGGATGGCCGACCAGTCGGCAATGTAAGCCGATAGAAAGCATTTTCGGCGTGCCTTTTTCGCCCTCTTCATAAAGAACATCGAAACTGTCTTTCAGATAGTTAAAAAATTGTTCGCCGCTGTTAAAACCCTGCGCGGTTGCAAAGCGCATGTCATTGACATCCAATGTATAAGGGATCATGAGAAACGGCTTATCAATGCCTTTCACCCAATAGGGAAGTTCATCGGCATAACTATCTGACGAATAGATAAAGCCCCCCTCTTCCATGGTAAGACGCAACGTGTTGATCGACGGTTTTCCCTGATAGATTCCATATGGGCGTTCGCCCGTTAGTTCTTTCTGGATGCGTACCGCTTCGCGAATGTGAAAACGCTCTTCTTCTTCATCAACATCCTTATATTCAAGCCAACGAAACCCATGGGTGGCAATTTCCCAATCGGCCTCGACCATGGCTTTTGCAACAGCCGGATTGAGCTCCAAAGCCTTGGCCACGGCAAAAACTGTAAGCTTCATATTTCTTTCGGTAAAAAGCCGGTAAAGCCGCCAGAAGCCGACACGCGCCCCATATTCATACAAGGATTCAATATTGAGGTTGCGCTGCCCTTCCCAAGGAATTGCACCAACAATTTCGGATAATAAATATTCGGAGGCCTTGTCGCCATGAAGAATATTGCTTTCTCCCCCTTCTTCATAATTGATGACAAATTGTACCGCTATTTTTGCCCCGTCCGGCCATTCGGGGTCTGGCGGGTTCGGCCCATAGCCATAAAATTCACGGGCGCGATAGTCTTTTAGTGATTGCATGGATTTTCTTCCCCAAACAACAAAATTGAAAACACTGTCCGGAAGTCGAATGGAATTTCCGCATCTGAACAGTTGCTGAAAATATGAAAAGCAAGAGCCATGCCACTTAACTTTCGGGGCATAATCGCGCCGATATTTCAGGAAAAATTTTTGTGCGTGATTTTCCATTCCGGCAGTGCTTTTTATCTGCCCGCTTTCATCCTTTCCTCCAGTGCTATTTATGGGAACTTAATGCCCTTCCGGTGTTTCACGTGTTATCGGAGCCCCACTTAATTGCGGCGCACCGCACTGATTGTTTCCGTTCCTTTATTGAACCCCGTACGAAATCAATACTATTGAACGAGTGACGAACTGACGAAAAAATACAAAACAAATCGGAAAACAAGCAAAATAGAAACCTATTTATACGTTCTAACCAGTGGGTTATGCTTGAAATAACAGCAAATTATATTTGATTTTGCCTAAATTTTAATCTTGACAGTTTTTTGCCTTATATTTAGCCTTTCAACCACCGGCATAAAGCGTATTGCGGGTCGATCGGGTCGATCCGGACAGAAAGTGTCATCCCCGCTTTTAAACCGGCAGCCAAGGTTCTTTTAAAAGCCGGAGCTTGTTCCTTGGCCTGCCAATAATGGGGAATAGACATGCCAGAAAATAGCGAAATAAATCTTGCCAAGCTTGAACGGCAGGCAAAATACGATCTTGAATGTTTGAACTATCCTGCTCGCCAATGGGTAAAGCCGAAGACATATCACGGCAATCCGGTGAAGGATGTTGTGATTATTGGCGGCGGACAAAGCGGTTTGACATTGGCGCTACAATTGCGGCGGGAAAGCGTTACAAACATTGCCATTCTGGATAAAAATGAAGCCGGTTTTGAAGGGCCATGGCGCACTTACGCCCGCATGCATACATTGCGCACACCGAAATATGTGACGGGGCCTGATCTCGACATTGGCAGTTTGACAGTGCGTGCCTGGTGGGAAGCGCGTTTCGGGCATAAATCCTGGGAAGAGCTTTATAAAATCCCGACCAATCTTTGGGCAGAATATCTCGACTGGTTGAAAAAAGTTACCCATATAGAGGTGACAAACCGGACAATTGTCACCGATATAGAGCCGGTGCAAGAAGATGTTTTTGCAGTTCATATCGAAAGAAACGGCAAAGCCGATATGATCTACACGCGCCTTGTGGTTTTAGCGACCGGTATCGAGGGCAGCGGCCAATGGGTTGTGCCGAATATGTTCAAGGATGCTCTTGACAAGAAGGTTTATGCCCATACGGCCGAAGCAATCAATTTTGACAAGCTTGCCGGCAAGCGTGTTGCCGTTGTGGGTGGTGGCTCGTCTTCTTTCGACAATAGTGCCACAGCTTTGGAACATGGGGCAAAATCGGTAACGCATTTTGTCAGACGTTCCATTTTGCCGACAGTCAACCCTTACCGTTTTATGGAATATAGCGGGTTTTTGCGCCATTTTGCCGATCTTGATGACGACAAGAAATGGCAGTTCATGAAATATCTCTTTGATGTCAACCAGCCGCCAACACAGGATTCCTATTTACGGTGCACAAAATTCGACAATTATGAATTGAAACTTGCAAGCCCCATTAAAAGCTGCCGGATGGATGGTGAAAAGCTTGTTCTTGTCACACCGCATGAAAGTGATGAATTCGATTTTCTGATTGTCGGCACAGGCTTGATTATCGACCTTAAAACGCGGCCGGAAATTGCCCGTTTTGCCGATAAAATCGAAACCTGGGGCGACCATTTTACCCCGCCAGCGGGCGAAGAACATGCGGTGATTGCAAGCTGTCCTTATCTTGGACCAAACTTCCAATTTCAGGAAAAGGTGAAAGGTGAAGCGCCTTACCTCAAGCGCATTTTCACTTATACTTTTGCCGGTATGCCAAGCCTTGCCGCATCGGCGGGAATTTCGGCTTTGAAATTCGGCGTGAGAAGACTTGCCTATGGGGTGAGCAGTGAACTGTTCTGCGAAGATGCCGATTATCATTATGAACTTCTGAGATCATTTGACGAGAAGGAGCTCACCGCACCCCAGCCTGTTGCAATGGGAAAAGCCGGTTAAAAACCCTTGGGCGACCGGATAAAGTGGCTGTTGCCAAAACCGGCTTACCCGAAAAGTAACTGAATTTTTTCATTTTTCTTTGAATATCATTGAGAATCGCGCCCGTTGTGGCGCGATTTTTATTGTTCTTATGTTTGATTTTTTAAGCCCTGAATTCACTCTTCCCCCGCTCGAAAGTCGAAAGCAATATTAAGAGAATTTAGATCAACCCGTGCGAATTTTAAGAACGCTTAATAAAAGCGCAGAGACTGCACCGGAGCCGGTCAATAGTGTTTTTTCAAATCATTGATTTTATTTGATCTTTTTATTCTTTCATTTTCTTATTTGTAAAATTGCATAAAATTTAATCAATAAATAAAACCGCCTAATTTTTAAGTTTTTTCTCTTGTTTTCACTTGTTGTTCGTGTAAATCTTGGGTCGTCGGAAATAAAACCGGTTTTCTTTCTTAAAAGAAGAAAAGAAACATCTTCAAAGAGAGAGAATAAGGTTTTCCGGCAAATACAGGATGACACTATAGGTTAAAAAATACGCTTGGTTTCGTAAGTTGAATATCTATACGCCGCCTTTCTTGTGCTGATTATCCGGTTTTCAAAAAAAAATTAAACGGATAATACCCGACAGCACAAATGGCAAAACCGGAATTTGTTCATAATGCCCGTTCGGTTTTTAGGGTTTCTTTTTTTAAAAAACCGGAATGCTTTTTAAGCGGGAGAGGAAAAGTTCATGCAGGCGAAATGTCGAAACAACAGCGACAATGCTTTTTATTCCTTCCCTCGCACCGGCTTTTCACGGGACCTCACTTTTTGCCCCGAAGGCCAAAAGACAATTGCAGCGTCAAAAATACTGCGCCTCAAAAAGGCGGATATAAAAAGTTTTATTCGCAAGCAATTCAAACAAGCATTTTCGAGTTTTAAACACGCTTTCCAGACTTTTAAACAAGCTTTTCCGATTGCTAGTTTTTCATCGGTCAAATTTTCTTTTAAAAGTCTTTTTCCAAGTAGTCTTCTTTCATCTAGTCTTCTTTCATCAAGTCTTATCTCGGCAAATCTGACACTTCTTTTGTTTTCTCAAACGCTTGAGGCCAAAGAGGTTCAAAAGGCCCCTGACAAAGTGCGTTTTCAACTCGACTGGTTACCCGGTGGCGATAAAACCGCGATTTATGTTTGTGTGAACAGAGGCTTTTGCAAATCCGAAGGGCTTGATGTTGCCATTGAACCCGGGCGTGGCGGCAATGACGCCATTACCCGCATTGCTGCCGGAGTGAGCGATGTGGGGGCAGCCGACATCACCGCGCTGATGGCCGCGCGTGTAAGCGCAAATGTGAAGGTGAGCGCGGTTATGGCAATCTTCAACAAAACGCCGCATGCGTTTTATGTGCTTTCCGATAGCCCCATTCATTCAATTGCTGATATAAAGGGAAAAGCCGTTGCCACCTCGCCTTTTACCGCTTCCAACCTTTTCTTGCCGCCTTTTCTGAAAACCCAGAATTTATCCATGGATGATATTGCGCTTACAAGGGTCGATTCCGGTGCTTTAGGGCCGATGTTGATAACCGGAAAGACCGATGTGATTATTGCGTGGCTCACCGATTATACGCGCTATGAAGAACAGGCGAGAATTGCGCATAAAGAAATCAGATCCTTTCCGTGGGTGGAAAGCGGACTTGATCTTTATGGCAGTTCGCTGATTGCCGCCGACAAATTCATTTCCGAACGCCCCGAGGTTCTTACCCGCTTTATCAAAGCCTATCGCCAATCAATCATATTCATGCATGAACATCCCGATGAAGCGGTCGATGCGGTGATGGAAAGTGTTCCCGAACTTGATCGGCAGAGTGTTAAAGGGTCGCTTCAGGATACATTGAAGCTCATTTACAATGACGAGACAGATCAATACGGCCTTGGCACTTACCGCCGCGACAAGCTTCAACGCACATGGCAAAAAACGGCCGAAGCTTTAAACCTCGACCCGAATGCGGTGACCGCTGAAAGTGCTGTTAAAACCGGTTTTTCCGAAAATCTGGAGGGCTTCAAATGACAACAAGCCAATTGCAATCCGTAGAAATGAAAACCGGCAATGCGATTTCTCCCCCCTCTATCCGTTTTGAAGGGCTAAGCCAGTTTTTCACAACATCAACAGGGCGAACAGAAGCCCTTCACAACATTAGTTTCGATGTTCGCTATCATGAATTTCTTGCAGTATTGGGTCCTTCCGGTTGTGGCAAATCCACGCTTTTGCGGTTGATTGCCGGACTCTTGAAACCAACACAAGGCAAGGTGGAAGTTTTCGGTATGCCGGTTACGGAGCCGCGCGAAGATGTCGGCATTGTTTTTCAACGCCCGACATTGCTGCCATGGCTCAATATTGTGGACAATATTACTTTTCCCATCAAACACAAATTCGGCAAGGTCAATTCCGCCGATATTGATAAGGCCCATGAACTTGTGCGCATGATCGGGCTTACCGGTTTTGAAAAACGTATGCCGGATGAATTGTCGGGCGGTATGCAGCAGCGTGTCGGCATTGCCCGTGCGCTTCATCTCGACCCTGATATTTTGTTGATGGACGAACCGTTTTCCGCCCTTGATGCATTAACCCGCGATGAAATGGGTTTTGAACTTTTACGAATTTTTTCCGACCGGCCTAAAACCGTGATGTTCATTACCCATTCTGTCAATGAAGCTGCCATTCTTGCCGACCGTGTGCTGGTTCTCGCCGGTCGTCCGGGAACCGTTTTAACCGAACTCGACGTGCCGCTCGGACGGCCACGCAACGCCGAAACTGCAAACCAAAAGGTGGTCCATGACTTCGCTCACACCCTCAGAAACCTCCTCATCAAGCCCAAGCTCGCTTAAGAGGAAGAAGATAAAGCTGTTTCACTTCTCCTCGCTGCTCTCTGGCTTACCGGCAGTGTTGCTGATTGTGGCTATTCTTGTGATCTGGCAAATAGCGGTGACGATTTTTGCCGTTCCCTCTTTCATCCTGCCGGCGCCGGTTGAAATTTTCAAAGCTTTCCATGTGATTGATGGATCGCGTTGGGCTGTTCATATATTTGCAACCTTGCGGGTGGCACTCCTCGGCTTTTTCGTATCTATTCTGATTGCCTTGCCGCTTGCTGTCTGTCTTATCCGCTCGCCGCTTTTATCAAAAACGGTTTATCCGTTATTGGTTATTATCCAGTCAACACCGGTTGTCGCCATTGCGCCGATTGTCATTGTCGCCTTCGGTTCGGGTGATTTTCCGCGCATTCTCATCACCTTTCTTATTTCGTTTTTTCCGCTGGTTATTGCCACTTCGACAGGGCTTCTTGCAACACCGCCCGAACTTATCGAATTGTCAAAATCGCTCCGCGCACCGGTTCGCCGTGAAATATTGCAAATCCGCCTGCCCTATGCCGTGCCTTATATTTTCTCGGCCTTGAAAATTTCCATTACTTTATGCGTCATCGGTGCGGTTGTTGCCGAATTCGTTTCGGCCGACAAGGGCATCGGTTTCTTCCTCCAGCTTTCCACCTCGATTTATAAAATACCGCAAGCCTGGGCGGGGCTTTTTGTGCTGGCTGCCATTTCGCTTATCTTGTTCCAACTTGTTATTCTTACCCAGAAACTTCTCTTCCCGTGGAGTATCAAAAAGGGTTGAAAATAGAAAAGCTCCAAAACATAAAAAACGGACAAGGGGGGATTAAACATTTTGCAACACCGTTTGATGAAATATCTTGACGAGGTGGCGCGTTCCGGCTCGATACGGAGTGCCGCACAAAAGCTTCATGTTGCCGCTTCTGCCATCCAGCGGCAAATAAAGCTCTTTGAAGAAGAAATCGGCACACCGGTTTTTTCCCGCAGCCATAAGGGGCTGGAACTCACGGCCACCGGCGAACTGGTGCTTGGCCATATCCGCGAAACAATGCGCAATGAAGAGCGGATGATGAGCGAGATTAAAGCTCTCAAAGGTGTTATCCGCCAGAATTTGACAATTGTATGCGAAGAAAATCTCGCTGGCACCCTTCTTTTTTCGGCAATTGTCGACTTCCAGCAAAACCATAAATCTACAAAAATCAACGTATTGACCGCGCAAAACGACAATGTGCAAAATGTGCTTCTTGATGGCAAAGCCGATCTTGCTTTGGCCTATGACATTGAAAAACAACCCCGTTTTACGATTGATAAAAAGGTGAAATGCCCGCTTGGGCTTTTTCTTCGTAAAGGTCATAGTCTCGAAAAACGTTTCAAAGGAAAAACCAAAGTCAATCTTGCCGAAATTATTGGCGAAGCTCTAGTTCTTCCCGAAAAGGGCACAAAATTGAAATCGCTCATCGAAACGCTTGGGCCCCCGCTTGTCACCGCCGTTCCAATTGTCGAAACATCATCCATTCCATTGATTGTTCAACTCGTTGCAACGGGAAACTATGTTTCCATTTTAAGCCGCACAGAATTGCCGGAAGGGTTTGACAATGAATTTCTCTTCATTCCCGTTATTACCCATCCTGCCTATCGCATTTTGACATTGTTTCACCAGACAAGCCGCGTACTCAAACCGGTTGAACAACAGTTTCAACATGTATTGATGGAACAAATGAAAGAAAGTCTTAGCCCACGCAATCCAAACTTTTCCGGAGGGGAAGAAAAAGAGGCAGAGTGAACGTTATAACATCTGTTTGCGACAGCGCGAAACTGGTTCAAATATTGTCAGATGAAATATTTTTTAAAAATCTTGAAGAACAAGACGAGTAAACACGAAAAAATTGGAGCAAATTTTTGAAGGGGTTTTAAAAGCTTTTTGACGAGCCGGGCTTGCGACGAAAGAGACTTTTTGACAAGTGAGACTTTTTAAAAAAGCTTTCATAAAAGAGGAGATAACAATTCGATGAATGAGAAAGACTATTATTTTCCGATGGGCGGATTACAACCACGTTCCGAACTTTTAAGCAGCAAAGCGACCTTCAAAGACGCCTATATGGTGATGCCCGCTTCTGTCATGACGGATATTGTCACGAGCCAATTGCCGTTTTTTACAAAATCCCGCTTCTGGGTTTTGGCGCGCCCGATGACCGGTTTTTCAGAAACATTTTCCCAATATATCGGCGAGATCGAACCTTCGGGCGGCTCCACACATCCGGAAAATGACAAGCGCGCGGAAGCGGTCTTTTTTGTGACCGATGGTGCACTCACCATTGTGCTAGAAGGCGAAAAACATGTTCTTCACAAAGGTGGTTTTGCCTATCTTCCAGCGGGACAAGATTATCAATTATGGAATGAAGCAAAAACCACCGCGCGCTTTCACTGGATCCGCAAGGCTTATGAAAAAGTGGAAGGGCTTGACAAACCTGATGCGATTTTTTCTTCCGACGAGCAAATAACACCTGCCGAAATGAAAGGCCATGAGGGTGTATGGCTGACAAGCCGTTTCATGGATATGAACGACATGCGCCATGACATGAATGTTGCTATTGTCACCTTTATGCCGGGCGCCCACATTCCTTTCATGGAAACCCACGTTATGGAACACGGGCTTTATGTCTTGCAAGGCAAAGGCGTTTATCGGCTGAATGATGATTGGGTGGAAGTCGAAAAAGGCGATTTTATGTGGTTGCGCGCATTTTGCCCGCAAGCCTGCTATGCCGGCGGGCCGGAACCATTCCGTTATCTCCTCTATAAAGATATAAACCGGCACGCAAAACTCTGGTAAGGTAAAACTACGGGCTGTCGAGGCGAGACTTTGCGAAGGCAAAATTTTGGCGGGCAAAACTTTAGTAAAGCGAAAATTTTCGAAGCCAAAACTCTACTCATGTTTTGAAATTGCGAGTTTTGAATAGCAAATAGCCGTTAAAGCTAACCATGCTTTAAAAGGCTCATCGTCGTCGTGAGGAATCGCCACATCTTGTCTTCAGGATGTTCAGGTCACCTCGTGGCAGTTTTCGATAAGCAAATTGGGTGAACGGTTGTTATAACTCATGCAAGCTCTCCTTGACTTGTCTTCAATATTGGTTATTTGTAATACAGTAAAGGAGATCGCATGGCTCGCACAACAACAATGACGGTACGCATTGGCGAAACACTGGGTGATTATGTTGCCCGCCAAATAGGCGACAACGGGCCTTATGAAAATGTCAGCGAATATGTGCGTGATCTCATAAGAAAAGACAAGGAACGTCACGACAAACAGGCGTTTAACCGGCTGAAAGCCGAATTGCAGCTTGCGTTTTCCGAACCTGACGAGAGTTACGTTACTGTTTCGGCGGCAGACATTATTTCCAGAAACAAGAACAGGTCATGAGCGGTTTTCGGCTGCAACAGGCAGCAATTTTCCGTCTTGACGAGATCTATCGGTACGCGTCAAACAAATCGGGCCCGGCACGGGCGGAAGACTATTTGAATGGTTTATTCAACTGTTTTCAGGCTATTGCCGATGGTCAGGTAATGTCCCGACCGATACCAGCCGAATTTTCCGTTCACGGCTATTTCTACCGTTATAAACATCATTATATCTATTGGAAAAAGCTGAAAAACAACGATACAGGTATCGTCACAATATTGCATGAGCGTATGCACCAGATCGACCGTTTTAAAGATGATTTTATCTGAAACGCGAAAAGAGTGCCCGTGTGAAGACAGCTTTGATTGGCTGGATTCTTGATGACGAGCTTTTAAAATTTTCATAAATACAAGGCTTGGCATAAATAAAAATCTTTATGAAACCCAAGCTTTCACTGTCCCACGCTTAAACAGGCAATGACGGGAAGTCAGCACCTCAAGCATGTCACCGTTATCAGCGCGGAGTGTGTTGTCTCGTTATAATCAAACTTTTGTCAGTTGCTGTTTTAAATCTCTATAGTGGCGTATAAGAATAATGATTGAAAACACATTCAGATAAGGCAATTTTTATGGCTGAAACACTCATCCAATGTTTTGACGGGCACAATGACATTCTCTCCAAAATCCGCGACGAGAAAAACCTTGACCCTTCGGCTTTCATCAATGGTTTTGAAAGTGCAGAACTTGACCTGCCAAAGGCTGAAAAAGGCGGCCTTATTGGCGGACTTTGTGCAGTTTATCCGCCATCGGTTGATCTTCAGCCCGATAAAAACGGTGTCTATCCTGAATTATTGTTAAAAGACGCTACAAAGCCCACCATGGAAATGGCAAAGCTTCTCCATGACATTGAAAAGCTGAAACCCGAACGTTTCAAAATTTGCAAAACCGCGCGCGATATTAAAGAGGCAATCAAGGCTCACCAGTTTGCTGCGGTTTTTCATATTGAGGGTGCGGAAGCCATTGGCGAAAATCTGGAAGAGCTTGCCCGCCTTTATCAGGATGGATTGCGCAGCCTCGGCCCCGTCTGGAGCAGACCCAATATATTCGGTTTCGGAGTGCCGTTCAAATATGGTTCGACCGGCGACATCGGACCGGGCTTGACAGATACGGGTAAAAAACTTGTTCGCGAGTGTAACAAGCTCGGCATTATGGTTGATCTTTCTCATATGAATGAAAAAGGCTTCTGGGACATTGCAAAATTGAGCGATGCGCCGCTTGTTGCTTCCCATTCCAACGCCTATCACTTGAGCCATCAAAGCCGTAACCTCACCGATGAGCAATTGCGCGCAATCGGAAAAAGCAAGGGGTTGGTCGGCATTAATTTCGGTGTCAAATTCCTGCGCGAAGATGGCGAACGCAACCGCGACACACCGCTTAAAACCATTATCAACCACATGCGCTATATTGTCGATATTGTCGGCGTGGAACATGTCGGCCTCGGTTCGGATTTCGATGGCACAACAATTCCGAATGAATTGCATGATTGTTCACAATTGCCGAAACTCGTCGCCGAAATGGAAAAATCCGGTTTCAACCATGACGAGATCGAGAAAATCACCTCGAAAAACTGGATCTCGGTCCTGGAACGGACTTGGGGCGAATAAAGCTTTTTTAAAAGCCAATGCGTTTGGCCGGTTCGTCGCATTGGCAAAATATGTGTTCGCAATTCACGTTATAAAGAAAGACAAAAGACAACACTGGTACGTGAACCGGCGTTACCTGCATTGAAATACCACCGCGCATGAAAAAGCTACAGTTTTAACGGGAATACATTTTGTCTCACTAAAGTTCTGGCAAAGATAGTTTTTCCTTTAACAATCTTGAGGCTCACAACACTCGCGCCGTTCAGGAAAAGAATTTTTCAGGTATGGCTTTCAAAGCCCATTGCGGCAAATCTTTCCGGATGAATTCGACATGCCCTTTTTCACTATGCAGCACAAGCGAGTAAGCGCATTATATTTACATCTTTCCAATAAATCGAATGGGACTGTCGCGCTTTTTTTTCTTCCCGCCGATAGTCTTAGCAAAATGATCAGGATTTTAATCCATCAATCGGGTTCTTAAAAACAATCAGTATATTTTAAATGGAATTCATGACGCGTTTCAGTCGAGCAATACACGCTTGAGTTTCTGCCATATTTTTTGAGATAATTTTGCTTTTCCCCTGCCAATCAGGCAGAATGGATAAATAGTTTTTCAAGCAGCTATTCATCCCACAATAAACGGCATTCATTTAAAGGCTGCAAAAATTGACATAAGCACGTGATGTCAATAGATGAAGGAAACGCCTTTGAAGGGCGCTTGAGGACATTTGTCATGGCCAATATATATCGTGAATTATTCAGAAAACCCGGCACTGTTGCCTTTTCGGTAACGGGGGTATTCGCACGTATTCCGATATCGATGATTTCAATCGGCATTATGACAATGTTTGCCATTGAAGGTTTGGACTATGCCACCGCCGGTCTCGTTTCGGCAAGTTATGTCCTTGCTAATGCCATTATTACGCCGCAAATATCAAAACTTGCCGATGAATACGGGCAAGCCCGTGTCGCGCGGCCGGCGCTTTTGATTTCTTTCCTGTCGCTTTGCGGCTTGTTGATTGCCGCCCATTATAAAGCCCCGCTTTTCATCTTGATTATTGCCGCAATTCTCATCGGTTTTATGCCGAGTTTCGGTTCTTTCGTGCGCACACGTTGGTCGCAACTCTATCATGGTTCGCCGCTTTTGCGTTCGGCCTTTGCCTATGAATCGATTGTTGATGAATTGATCTTCATGGTCGGTCCCATTATTGCAATCGAGCTTACAAACCATCTGTTTCCGGCTGCCGGACCGCTTGCTGCCGGTCTTATCATGCTTGTTGCAGGCTTGATCTTTACCTTGCAAAAATCGACAGAACCGGTTGCCCATGGCAAGCGGCAAAAAGGCTCCACATCGGTTATCCGGCTTTTTTCGATCGAGCTTTTAACAGTGATTATGTTTTGCGTCGGTACCATTTTCGGCACTGCGGAAATTTCGGCCGTGGCCATCGGCAAATCGCTGCAACAGTCAAATTACACTGCGCTGCCACTTGTGCTTTATGCGGCAGGCTCTTTCATTGCCGGCATTGTTTATGGTGCACTGCCCGCGCGCATAACATTGTCAAAACAGCTTCTCGTTGCCACAGCCATTGCAGCGGTTACAACATTGCCACTCTTGTTTGTTACAAACTTATGGAATTTGAGCATCGTACTTCTCATTGCCGGTGCCGCCTGTTCACCCACAATCATTATCGCGATGTCATTGATCGACACAATTGTGCCGCCCGAAAAACTCACCGAAGGCATGTCGTGGGGAATAACCGGAATGGCAATGGGGGTCGCTGCAGGAGCTGCCATTTCGGGAAAACTGATTGATGCTTTTAACCCCGAAAGCGGCTTTTATGTTTCCATTGTCGGCGGCTTTCTTGCGCTAATTTTAACGATTTTCGGGCAAAAATATCTCAAACCCAAAACACCAAAGCCAAAAACCATTCTAGAAAATTCCTGAAAGGTGCACGCTTCCGGCCTTTCGCTGTTTCGTCACTCTGTTCAAAGTCCACCGGCTTTGGCAGATATTGCCTTAAGCCGCTTATTCTTGGGCCTCCCTTCAAGCAGCTTTTTATCCCTTGCCACAAAAGAGCTTTTCTCCCTCTTTTTTGCTCTCTTTTGAAGCAAGCTTTTCCTGTTAAATTTGCTTGAAGAGCCAAGCGCGATCAAGCCGTTGCTGCTTCACACCTTATAGAAAGCTAAAGCACTTTTTGTTTTTTCCATGTGCCCGAAAGATAATAGCAAAGCGCCAGAATGAGTGAGGCAAAAGCACCGACGGTGAAGCTCCACCAGATGGCATCAGCCTTCATGGAACCATAAAACATGTAATAGAAGCCAAGCCGAACCGGATAGACAGCAATGAACAGGCAAATGAGCGGCACAAGAACCGCGCCATTGGCACGAACTGTTGAAAAGAGCACCATTGCAAGGCCGAAAAACAGAAAGCTCCAGCTTGCAATCGCCTGAATGTGCTGTGCCATTGGTACGGCCGAGCTATCATTTCCCAAAAACAGGATAATGACCGGACGGTCGAAAATGAGCAATAGGCCAAGCAGAATGGCTGTCATGACAAATGTTGCAGCGCAGCCGATCAATGTGGTTTTTGAAATCCTGTTCCAGCGACCGGCGCCAATATTTTGCGCAACCATTGCGCTAACCGCCGCCCCCACTGCCATGGAAGGCATTTGCAGATAGGTCCATAATTGCTGCATGATATTATAGGCAGCAATGGTGGTGACACCTTCCTGATTGACAAGACCAATCATGACAAGTCCGGATGTCGCAATGATGACCATTTGCAGACTCATTGGAAAGCCTTTCAGCACGATGAAGCGCATCAGGCTGAAATCCGGCCAGATATAGGTGAGTTCCCGCCCTTTAAGCCGCAAAGGCAATTTCTTCACATAGATATAAATAATCATGGCAAAAAGCGCGAGATAGCCCGCAACAGATGTCGAGGCGGCAGCCCCTGCAATGCCCATTTTAGGAAAAATCCACAAGCCCAAGATGAGCACGGGGTTGAAAATGATATCAAGCACAACATTGACGCACATAAAAATGAGCGGCGTCATGGAATCGCCCGCCCCGCGAAGCCCCATCATAATCATGACCATCAAAAGATCGGCCGGTGCAGCAAGGAAGATAACCCGCAAATAATCTTCAGCTAGCGTAAAAGCATCTGCCGGTGTTTCAAGAAAGCGCAGGATTTCGGGCGAAAAAAACCAGCCCAAAACGGCCAGAACCACCGAGAGAAACAGACAAAAGCCGATAGAAGCGCCGAATGCCTGTCGCGCACGGTGCAAATCTTTGCGCCCTATGGATTGACCAACCATAATGGTTGCCGCCATGCCGAAACCGAATACAAGGGCAAACAAAAGAAAGGTGATGATATTGGCATTGGCCGTTGCCGCAAGTGCACTTTCGCCTAAAAACCGCCCCACCCAGATTGTGTTGATCGAACCGTTGAGCGATTGCAAAACATTGGAAAGCAATGTCGGAATGGCAAAGAGAAGCAACGTTCTGGTGATCGGGCCTTCAGTCAGATTAGTGAGAACAATTGTTTTTTTATGCGGCAAGTGGACGCTCCATCAGCGCTTTTTTTAAAATGATTGACCCGAAGCGGATAAAACTTCGTTTTTTAAATAATGATATAAAACATATAGGTGTCGTAAATGTCATGTGTAGCCCTTTCAGAGCAATCCATGAACACATGTGATGAAGAATTTATTTTTCCCTAAAGGTCAAGAATGAAATAAAAAACCACAATAAAGTGAAGCCGGTTTTTGTCGCTCTCACTGTTTTTCACAATTAAAACCGGTCAAGATAATGTCGGCCTAAATGATGGTATCGGGATCGTCGCGATTTTCAGTCATAAACAGTTTTCAGGTTCTATCGGTTTTTTTGGCATATACGATTTTTCAGCTATAAAGGTTTTAAACTAAATAGGCACACTGTTTTAAAGGTTCCACCGTTCAAAAATCGGGTTCAGGTTATTTAATGCACATTCTTCCTATGGTTCTGGCTGTCGCTTTGTTTATGGAACATGTGGATTCCAATGTGATTTCCACATCTCTTCCCGCCATTGCCGCCGATTTGAACACAAGCCCCATCGCACTCAAACTCGCCATGACTTCCTATCTCGTGGCACTTTCGGTTTTCATTCCCATAAGCGGGTGGATCTCCGACCGTTTTACCGCACGCATTATCTTCCGTGTTGCCATTGTGGTTTTTCTTGCCGGCTCTGTTTGCTGTGCTTTTTCCTTCTCGCTCCATTCCTTTGTTTTGTCGCGTTTTTTGCAAGGCATAGGCGGGGCAATGATGACACCTGTCGGCCGGCTACTTCTTGTTAAATCCACCCCGAAAAACCAGCTTGTCATTGCCTTTCAATGGTTCTCCATTCCCGCCCTTGTCGGCCCGCTTGTGGGCCCGCCACTTGGCGGCTTCATCACCACCTTTTTTACCTGGCACTGGATTTTTCTCATCAACATCCCGATCGGTTTTATCGGGCTTCTTCTTTCATCAATCTATCTGCCAAAAAATGAAAAGAGATATATCCGCCCGCTTGATTGGACAGGCTTTTTCCTTTCGGCAATCAGCCTTTCCGGCTTCATTTTCGGCCTTTCGATTGTGAGCCTTCCCGCCTTGCCGCAAAGTGTTGGCATCAGTGTCACCATTTTGGGTGTGATTTTTGGCGCCATCTACATTAAACACGCCAAAAACCGCACCGCACCGCTTCTCGACCTTAAGCTTTTTTCCGATCCGGTTTTTGCACGTGCCATTATCGGCGGCAGCGTTTTCCGGCTTGGCATTGGGGCCGTGCCTTTCCTGCTTCCCATGATGTTGCAACTTGCCTTCGGCCTTTCGCCGATTGAATCCGGCCTTATGGTTCTTGCTGCGGCCATCGGCTCGCTTGGTATGAAATTCGGGGCAAAAGAAGTTTATGCCCGTTTCGGCTTTCGGAAGGTGTTGATGGCGGGTTCTCTCGTCTCGGCAATGTTTACCGCTTCCAATGGCTTGTTTTACCCCACCACGCCCTATTTGCTGATGATTATCGTGCTTTTGTTCGGCGGCTTTTTGCGCTCGCTTTTCTTCTCCGGTGTCAATGCGCTTGCCTTTTCCGATATTGCCAAAGAAGACATCAGTCAGGCAACGCCGATTGCCGCCGTTGCCCAACAGGCTTCAATGGCGCTCGGCATTGCAATTGCTGGCGCGGTTCTGGAAATTGCGAGCTCCTTTCACGACAATATATTGAAACTTGGCGATTTTCATACGGGCTTTTTCGTCGTCGGCTTTATCTCGGCACTTGCTTTCTTCATCTTCCGAACATTGCCACGTGATGCAGGCCATGCTTTGAACGAAAAAAGCAAACAATCCACCGCACAACATTGATGAAACCGAAACATATTCTACAGCCGCTTGACCGCATTTTCTAATCTGTTATAACACAGTCTATGCCTACACCTCAACCTGTTCAGTTGCGGCTTGACCGCGTTTTCTACTCTGTTACAACATTGGTTTCGCTATCTTCGAGCAACGACTAGTTGCGGCTTGACCGCATTTTCTAACCTGTTACAACACATCCGCTTGTCGCAACTGCTTCCGTTCTGTTGCGGCTTGACCGCATTTTCTAATCTGTTACAACCAAGCCAACGCGCATACTCGGCGTCGTCCCTGTTGCGGCTTGACCGCATTTTCTAATCTGTTACAACCGATATCCACTTACCCCTTTGTTTTATAAGGTTTAAGTGGATATTTTTTTTAAAAAAAATGCTGTTTTCCATTAAAATAACACCGGTAATTTTCGATTTTTTTGACGTGTCTTCCACGTTTTCCCTGAAAATCTAACAATATTTTCACATAAGAGCACGATCAATTTGCTTATCTGTAAGGTAGAAAAATATCGAACTTTCATCGTTCAGGCAAAGGTGTTTTAATCCGCAAACGTGAGCATCCTATCAAAGCGACATCGGAAATTTATTCATCAATCACTGAACACGCAATTCCGGATGCCGACTTTTTAAAAATCAAAATGGCTATATTTCCGCATTCAATTATTATGGCAGTAAACATTGGCTAAGCGATCTGCAAAAGACACGCTCGGAAGTAATATTTATAACGACTTTACTTCAAACGATGCCGGAAATTTTGAGAAAGCGGAAAAAGAAAAATTTGACGACACCGTTGGGTCGCCCCCCCCAACACCAAAAAGGTGGCGTTCCGGATGGCTCGGTGTCCAAGAAAAATATAATGTAATTGAAAAATAAATTCAACAAACAGTATCAAGAAGTAAGTAAAGATTGATTATGACGAAGTTTTACCGGCGTTCCGTCGCAACTTGACCCCATTTTCTAATCTGTTACAACTTCATCAATTCAAGTGCCTTACTGGTTAAGTTGCGGCTTGACCCCATTTTCTAATCTGTTACAACAAACCCGCACCCTTTTGCTGGCGAAAAAGAGTTGCGGCTTGACCGCATTTTCTAATCTGTTACAACAACTAAAATGAGCACAAACCGCCCATGGTAGTTGCGGCTTGACCGCATTTTCTAATCTGTTACGACTACAGTGTCGCGTGGCGTGTCCTTGACGCTGTTGCGGCTTGACCGCATTTTCTAATCTGTTACAACGCGTGTAAAGTGAACGCCCTTTATCAAATGGTTGCGGCTTGACCGCATTTTCTAATCTGTTACAACCCAGTTTCCTTAATTGCGTTTGTTGATGCTGTTGCGTCTTGACCGCATTTTCTAATCTGTTACAACCAAAGGCTATCTCGTTAACCTCATTGTCAGTGTTGCGGCTTGACCGCATTTTCTAATCTGTTACAACGTCTAGCGCGTCGTTTATTTGGGAAACAGTGTTGCGGCTTGACCGCATTTTCTAATCTGTTACAACTTTCTAGCAGATGCAAAAAGGGTGCTGTATGTTGCGGCTTGACCGCATTTTCTAATCTGTTACAACCGATGTCCACTTAACCCTTTGTTTTATAAGGTTTAAGTGGATATTTTTTTTAAAAAAATGCTATTTTTCATTAAAATAACACCGGTAAATTTCGATTTTTTTGACGTGTCATTCACGTTTTCCCCGAAAATCTAACAAGATTTTCACATTGCTTGGCAATTCTGAAAGGTGGTTAAATCTCTCACCGTTTGAAACACCTTGGAACACCTTTAAAATTAGCATTTGCTAACAACGAACAACCTATAATCAGGCCTTATCGTCTCTGCTGTTCCAGAAGCCACTTATATTCCCGATGAAATCGGGAGATTGACGATGATGAGCCAGTATCAAAGCAAAAAACGGGTAACCGATATTCGATTGAGAAGAAACCTGCCGCAAGCCACGACAATTCACGAAGTATAAAGCGCACAAATCACGGTAAAGGCAAGCAAAAGAAGTATATCACAGAAAGGAAAGTAACACGCCGGGGGGCCGGAAATGCAATCCCCACATCGCTAAAAGCCATGGCGTTCCTTACTCGGCGCAGCTTAAATATAACAGAATAAGAGGAACAAATCAATGAATAACGTAATTAAGTAAGTAAAGATTGAGTATAGCGACGTTTTATCAGCGTTCTATTGCGGTTTGACCGCATTTTCTAATCTGTTACAACGTCTCGTGCATACGGGAACGCAAATCTATCGTTGCGGCTTGACCGCATTTTCTAATCTGTTACAACTTTGGCGGTTAGTGATGCGGCGTCGATTGAGTTGCGGCTTGACCCCATTTTCTAATCTGTTACAACTTTTCCATCAGGCGCGTAGCGACTGTGGTAGTTGCGGCTTGACCGCATTTTCTAATCTGTTACAACGGCAGGGGAAAACAGAGAAGCCTAACGATGGTTGCGGCTTGACCGCATTTTCTAATCTGTTACAACAGCGGACAAACCGGCGCCAATGTCATCAAAGTTGCGGCTTGACCGCATTTTCTAATCTGTTACAACCAAAGACAACAATCCGTTTGAGTTTTGGTAGTTGCGGCTTGACCCCATTTTCTAATCTGTTACAACATCTGGTGATGTTCCCGTCAACACGCGGCAGTTGCGGCTTGGCCGCATTTTCTAATCTGTTACAACCGATGTCCACTTAACCCTTTGTTTTATAAGGTTTAAGTGGATATTTTTTTCAAAAAAAATGCTGTTTTCATTAAAATAACACCGGTAAATTTCGATTTTTTTGACGTGTCTTCCACGTTTTCTCTAAAAATCTAGCAAGATTTTCACATAAGTGCACGATCAATTTGCTTATCTGTAAGGTACACAAAATATCGAAATTTCATCGTTCGGGCAAGGTTGTTACGATCTTCCTAAAACAGGATAAGCCGGCATGTTCGGGCTTTTTTTTTAGAAAGACCTCAAGCCATTTTGTGAACCGCTGTTTCCATTTTTTAGGAAAGCTTTTGATAATATACTGGTGAATGCGTCGTGCTACTTAACAAGAAGTCCGCTTTGATAAAGCGGACTTTAAGATAGCGTGATAAACCGTAAGACAGCGAGTTAAACCGGTTTGTCGCATCCGTTTTGCTTTTGTCAATTTTTAAGCGTGGCTAAAATGAAAAAGCCTGCACCACTCGGCAAGGCTACCCCAATCGGCTCGATTAAAACGGCCTCATCAGGCCTTTTTTATAAAAGGCCTGATTGTTCGATCAAGCTTTTAAGGCCTGCTTGTTCAGCCAAGCTTTTAAGGCCTCATTATTGAAGCGGGCTTGCTCAGGCGCATTTACTCAACTGGCCAATCCATTTTTCGCGTTCGAGGACATAATTGTCGGCGATAACCAGACCGGAAACCAGCGAGTTTTGTTCAGATGTTCCGATATATTCAAAGCCCTGTTTTTCGATAACGCGGCGGGAAGCTTTATTGGCCGCGAAATTCGAAACATAAAGCGCATCAATATCGGTTGCGCGGAAAGCGGCATCAATCAGGCTGCCAACCGCTTCAGTTGCATAGCCTTTATTCCAATAGGGTTTGCCAATCCAGTAACGCAGGCTCAAGCCTTCGCCCTCTTCGCGGTCCTTTATATGACAGGCGCCGATAAATGCGCCATCTTCGGCTTTTGTAATGGCATAGGCGCAATAGCCCATCTCGCCCGCCACCGAACGAAGAATGTATTCTGCTGCATGTTTTCGTGTGAATGGAAAAGGCACAGATTGAAGCATGGCAGATACATTCCGGTTGTTGGCGAGATCGGCAATGGCGTCCATGTCTTCTACATTGGGTGCGCGTAAAACAAGCCTTTCAGTTACCAGAACCGGGCAATCCAAGGTTCTGGGCGGCCTCTTTCTTATTTCTTCTAATAATTCAGTGCTCATAGTTACCTCCTGGAGCAAAAGAAAAAGGGAAGGATGGTGTCCCATCTTTCCCTTTAATTTGCTTTGGAAGCTAACCGGGGTCCAACGGGACGCCGGTTTTATTTAAGAGCTCCGGCTTACTCTGCTGCCTCCGCCATCGGAATCACCGACACATAGGAGCGGTCATTCGCTTTGACGCAGAAAGATACTTTGCCCGCTTTAAGGGCAAATAATGTATGGTCTTTACCCATGCCGACATTTTCGCCAGGGTGCCATTGTGTGCCGCGTTGCCGGATAATGATGTTACCCGGAATAACTGCTTCACCACCAAATTTTTTAACGCCTAGGCGTTTTGATTCTGAATCGCGACCGTTACGCGAGGAACCACCAGCTTTTTTGTGTGCCATGGTTGTTCTCCTTTAATCTCTCTTACTTTTCCGACTTTTTAGCGGCTGCCTTTTTCGGCGCTGCTTTTTTTTCGGTTGTTTCTGTTTTGGCTTTCTTTGCAGCCGGTTTTTCAGCCTTTGGTGCTGCCTCTTTGGCGGCTACCGGTTTTGCTGCTTTTTCAGCCGGCTTTGTTGCAGCCTTGGAAGGCTTTGCACCACCTGTAAGAATTTCGGAAATGCGAATTGTGGTGAATTCCTGACGATGACCACGAATGCGCTTCGAATTCTGGCGGCGGCGCTTTTTGAAAGCAATAACTTTGCGTGCACGTGCCTGTTCAACAACCTCTGCTGTTACCAACGCATCGGCAACCACAGGAGTTCCGATTGTTGCTGTTTCACCTTCGCCAACAACGAGAACCTGATTGAACTCCACAATATCGCCGGCATTGCCAGCGACCTTTTCAACTTTCACAAGTTGGCTGGGGGAAACACGGTATTGTTTACCACCCGTCTTGATGACTGCGAACATTTTTTACCCTTTCGTTCCATCCGGATCTTGTCCAACACTTCAAAGCGATGAGACAGCCCGTCTTTTTATCAGTCGTTAAAACTATCAGTCTTTTAAAATTTGCCAGCCCTAAAAACCCACCGGCATAATTTTAAACAAGTGCAGATACATTTTTTCACATAAATGTAGACACACTACGCCTTTGGCCGATTTATGCAGAAGTTTTCTTCACTTGTCAATCGACTAGCTTTAAAAAACCGGAAAGCTTTTTGTGAATTAACCGGCAATCATGGCAAAAAACCGGAAGCTCTCTAAAACAAATAATTTTTTGTCGGGTAAACAGCAATAGGCCGGAAAAACTCTGATGCGTTTTAAAAAACGCGGCCCGGGCCCCGCGCAAAAATGAACAAAACAAAGTTGAAATGGTGAGCGGAATTTTCCAAAAAAACAAAAAAGGGGCTTGTGTCAAAGCCAATTGCCAGCTATTTAGCCGCTAACGCGCTCGGATGTTTGTTTAACAAATAAAGTTCGCCTTTTATGGAGAGGTGGCTGAGTGGTTGAAAGCACCGCACTCGAAATGCGGCATAGGGGCAACTCTATCGGGGGTTCAAATCCCTCCCTCTCCGCCATGATTTTCCTTTTCTTTGAAACGACTTCTTTAGTTATGCGCCCGTTCGGAATGGCCGCGCTTGACCGCATTTTCTAATCTGTTACAACGTGTTGCCATACATCCTTAACGCGTATCCGGTTGCGGCTTGACCGCATTTTTTAATCTGTTGTGTTCAGGCTGCAATATTGGCTTTCTTGACCATGCTTGCAGCCTGATCGCATTTTATAGGCTGATATAACTTTCATTAGCATGTGTTAGAAAGGTGTTGAGTTGCGGCTTGACCGCATTTTCTAATCTGTTACAACGTTGAGGCGTTAGGAAAAGTCGCGGCTGTAGTTGCGGCTTGACCGCATTTTCTAATCTGTTACAACTCTCGAATGTATTCGATTTTCCACGTGTTTTGTTGCGGCTTGACCGCATTTTCTAATCTGTTACAACCGCCCGTATGGACGCCGACGAAGATGATCCGTTGCGGCTTGGCCGCATTTTCTAATCTGTTACAACGATATCCACTTAACCCTTTGTTTTATAAGGTTTAAGTGGATATTTTTTTAAAAAAAAATGCCGTTTTTCATTAAAATAACACCGGTAAATTTCGATTTTTTTGACGTGCCTTTCACGTTTTCCCTGAAAATCTAACAAGATTTTCACATTGCTTGCCAATTCAGAACCGATGTTCGTCGCTCACCGCTTGGAACACCTCCTGTAATTGGCATTTGGTATCAACGAGCAACCTATAATCAAGCCTTATCGTCTCTGCTGTTCCAGAAGCCATTCATATTCCCGATGAAATCGGGAGATTGACGATGATGAACGACTATCAAAGCAAAAAACGGTTAGCCTGCATTCGATAGAGAGGAAACCTGCCGCAAGCCACGACAGTTCCTGAAGTATAAAACAAACAAATTGCGATAAAAACCAGAAAAAGAAGTATATCACAGCACGGAAAGTAACACGCCGGGGGGGCCGGAAATGCAATCCCCACATCGCTAAAAGCCATGGCGTTCCTTACTCGGCGCATCTTAGATATAACAGAATAAGAGGAACAAATCAATGAATAACATAATTAAGTAAGTAAAGATTGAGTATAACAAGATTTTGCTACCGTTCTGTTGCGGCTTGACCGCATTTTCTAATCTGTTACAACCTGCTGCTGTTGCTGTTGAGCAAACTGTTGGTTGCGGCTTGACCGCATTTTCTAATCTGTTACAACGCACCACGCAGGCGACATCGATGATCGCATGTTGCGGCTTGACCGCATTTTCTAATCTGTTACAACTCAAAATTAAAACCAAAGATGCCGGCGTTATGTTGCGGCTTGACCGCATTTTCTAATCTGTTACAACGCAACCATATATCGAGCATTTTACCAAAGAGTTGCGGCTTGACCGCATTTTCTAATCTGTTACAACGAGCATCAAGACCATTCCGCCAAGCACTATCGTTGCGGCTTGACCGCATTTTCTAATCTGTTACAACAAGGATTGCCATTGATACCCCTGCCTCTAGGTTGCGGCTTGACCGCATTTTCTAATCTGTTACAATGTGCTTGTTATTGACGAGTCCCATATGATAGTTGCGGCTTGACCGCATTTTCTAATCTGTTACAACGCTGGTCAATTCCAGCCATCGGGGCCATCAGTTGCGGCTTGACCGCATTTTCTAATCTGTTACAACTTTGAAGAGAATTTTTCGCGGGGGATCGCGCGTTGCGGCTTGACCGCATTTTCTAATCTGTTGCCAGCACAATCCAAAATCATCCTGTCAGGCAACCACTAGCCGCGCATTGACAACACGTCAGATGGTATTTAGCGACGCGTGTTTTTCGTGCCTTTGGAAATCCGAGTCCCAAAAGAAAACGTTGGCCATACTTTGCCAAACAACAACACGCGGCGATTTTGGAAAGTAAAAAGGGCACGACTATTTGTAAAGGCATTCGCGTCAAGTCGGAGTTTGTCCAACCCGCAGGCTGTGAAGCGAACACATGAAGAGAGTAACTTCAGTATCGCTCCCACAAATAGCGTCCAAGGTTAGCAATTTCCTGATTATTTTGCATGTCGCGTGCCGACAGAATGCGATCGTTGCGAAAGCTGCGCATGGCATTGCGGACAGTGCAAAAAGCATCAATATAGATTGTTGCTTTGCCGGCTATCCGATAGATATTCAGAGGCTCTATTACACGCTCGGTTATCACGCCGTCCCTGTCAACATATTCAATCATAAACTGAATATTATCGGTGATGCGATGGTTCGTTGCCTCGCCCGGTGTGACAAATTCTAGATTTTCAGGACGGATGGAAGTATCAAGTAGATTAGTCTGATAATTCTGCCGTGGTTCAGGATTGATGGGGTGCTCGGTGCGCCGTCTTATCACGTGCCCAAGCTTTCCTATTGCAGCGAAGCAGCACAGTATAAAGCCAACCAGAAGCCATATGCTCACTATTACATCCATTTTGTTCCTCCCCCTGCAATGCTACACCGTTTAAACATTTACACACAATAGCGTTGCGGCTTGACCGCATTTTCTAATCTGTTACAACCACGCGACATGTTAGATGCCGCAGATATTAGTTGCGGCTTGACCGCATTTTCTAATCTGTTACAACCGATGTCCACTTAACCCTTTGTTTTATAAGGTTTAAGTGGATATTTTTTTAAAAAAAATGCTGTTTTTCATTAAAATAACACCGGTAAATTTCGATTTTTTTGACGTGTCTTTTACGTTTTTCCTAAAAATCTGACTATATTTTCACTTAAGTGAACAATCAATTTGCTTGTCCCTTAAGGCAAAAAGAATATCGAACTTTCATCGTTCAGGCAAAGGTGTTTTAATCCGTAAACGTAAGCATCCTATCAAAGCGACATCGGAAATTTATTCATCAATCACTGAACACGAAATTTTGGAAAACGAATTTTAAAAAGTCAAAATGGCTATGTTTCCGCATTCAATTATTATGGCAGTAGACATTGGCTAAGCGATCTGCAAAAGATACGCTTGCAAGAGCTACTTATAATGACTTTACTTCAAACGATGCCGGAAATTTTGAGAAAGCGGAAAAAGAAAAAATTGACGACACCGTTCGGTCGCCCCCCCCAACACCAAAAAGGTGGCGCTCCGGATGGCTCGGTGTCCAAGAAAAATATACTGGAATTGGCAAATAATATCAACAAACAGCATCATGAAGGAAGTAAAGATTGAGTATAATGACATTTTTCCAGCGTTCTATTGCGGCTTGACCGCATTTTCTAATCTGTTACAACTTTGCAGAGCAACCAGTTCCGCCATTTCTTGTTGCGGCTTGACCGCATTTTCTAATCTGTTACAACAACCTTAAGCATAGAGACGGTTATCATTTTGTTGCGGCTTGACCGCATTTTCTAATCTGTTACAACCACCCAGTCGATGTCTACCAAGAACGACGAGTTGCGGCTTGACCGCATTTTCTAATCTGTTACAACCGGCGGCGAGAAAACTTGCTTCAAGATCAAGTTGCGGCTTGACCGCATTTTCTAATCTGTTACAACTAGCGTCGGTAATTGATGCCGACAGTCATAGTTGCGGCTTGACCGCATTTTCTAATCTGTTACAACTTATAATGACGGCGGCGGCTTTGCATCTTTGTTGCGGCTTGACCGCATTTTCTAATCTGTTACAACTTGCAAAATATTCGGCAAGTTTGTCGCGGCCGGTTGCGGCTTGACCGCATTTTCTAATCTGTTACAACTCAGTTGCAAATAGTGTCTTTGTAAAATTCGTTGCGGCTTGACCGCATTTTCTAATCTGTTACAACGCCCTGCCACGAGTGGCGTAGGTGCGAGTAGTTGCGGCTTGACCGCATTTTCTAATCTGTTACAACGGGATTGGTCTTCACTTCCTCGATCATTCTGTTGCGGCTTGACCGCATTTTCTAATCTGTTACAACAGCTTTGGGAATGTTGAACAATAGCGTTAAGTTGCGGCTTGACCGCATTTTCTAATCTGTTACAACCCCACTGTTTCACAGCACCAAACGAATAATGTTGCGGCTTGACCGCATTTTCTAATCTGTTACAACCGATGTCCACTTAACCCTTTGTTTTATAAGGTTTAAGTGGATATTTTTTTTAAAAAAAATACTGTTTTTCATTAAAATAACACCAGTTGGGCGGGATTTTTTTGACGTTTCCTACGTGCTTGATCGGAAAATCTTACGATATTTTCATATTGCTTGTCGGTAAATTGGAAAATATAGATGTTCCCTCGTTCAGGCAAGGAGGATTCGATCTTCCTAACATAAGATTCGAATTGTTCTTTTCCGTTACAGAAACGCAGATAATTCGAGAACTGGCTCATCTCGAAGCCAATATCCAATAAAAATTGTCTGAATTTCGTTGCGTCGTGGCGCTGTTTTCTTGTCTCTACCGGTAAGTCGAAAGTAACTCATATCCACATTAATCGATACCCGCTTAAATGTTTAGGACCCGATGTTGCACGCTCAAGATAGGCTGTCATAATTGTCATTTTCTCCCCATGCGTCATCAATTTGGACCGGATCGTTTTGCAAAGAAAAAATTGAACGTTCATCGGGTAAAGCCAACTTGACCTTTCCCGTTTCAAAACTTTCCGCAACCGAATGTACAAAGTATTGAACTTGCTGGCTGACAGGCGACGTTCCCACATGACTTTTCAAATCAAGTGTTGAAAGTGAAGCAAGATAAGTTTTTACCTCGGCATCAACTTTTGTTTTTCCTTTAAGTAAGCAGGTGGAAGACCAGGCGATCAACAAAAGGACGATAAGGTTCCATCAAATCATCAGCAAGCGCGAAGGCGTTGGCACGATGTGAATGAAAAACGCCCAATGTTGGATGACAGCACAAATGGCGCGTGAAACAAGTGCACGTAGAACGATGTAACCATAATTTAAAAGGCTGTTGATACCTCCTTGTGCTATGTCACGCTTGAAGGCGGTTCCGAATAATGCTTTCCAATATTTTCGGGCGGCCTGTGCTTCCTTATTTTCCGGGTCACCGCTACGCACCTGACGGGCAATGGAGACAAAAGCCGCCCCCTCTTTGCCACAAGCTTTGAGCACTGCGCCTTGTAGCCTGATTTTACAACGAACGATTTCTGCCCAAATCTGTTTTTGTATCGGCTTTGGTGCCGAAGCCTTTCGCTTTCATCCGCACAGCTTGAACAGAATGGCCTTCTACCGGCCAAACGATAGCAACCGGACGGTGGTTATTTCCACATAAAACGATTGGAATAGAGCGTTCGGACAATTCGATAAAGACGTGATTTGTTGAGCTCAAACTCATAAGAATGAGTAATTAAGGCTCCAATATCATCAAGTGCAACCCGTCCCACTTCCGCTTCTCGATTGGAAATGGTTAAAAAACCTCTTTTTATGGCAAGGTGTAAGCCATCAGCAGGTATGTCAACTATTCTTTCCATGAAAAGAGCATGCCGCAAAACGGCATGTTCTCAACAGTTTTTTATAAACAGGGTTAATTTCCTATGACCTTGCCTGTTTGGACTCCCGGTCCTGCGCACCGGGGTCGAAAACGCGCCCCATTTCATCCACACGAATTTGCCGGAATTGCATTTTTTTCAACCCCGTTGCTGTTTTAACAGTCAATTTAAAGGGGTCGTTTTTGTTGGAATCCCTCGCCGATACATCCGCTTCATTATGGGGAGCAAAAAATATTTGACCGTTTTGACCGAATTTGACAATGCGGGCAATCACATGTCCTTTTTCCGGATCATTATAAGCCACCATATCATTTTGTTGCAGGCTCAACACTTTGCGCGCTGTGGGGTTATCTTTATGAAATTGCGAACTCCATTTTGGTTGGTGCGCATCAAACATTGAAACAACTTCGCTAATCCATTTGCCATCCAAAGTTTCCCAAACATCATAGCGATAGTTTGAATTTCCCATATAGCCTTTATAAGCTTTGCCATTTTTGTCTTTTATTTCAATGACATTACGAGGCAGGAGCACCCTGACATGGCGGATACCCTTATAAAGCTTATGGTCACGTGCAAAACGGAGCAAAGCTTCCTGAAATTCTTTTTTGTCCAAACCTTGCGTTGCACTATAAAGCTCGGCTTGTAAATTCTCGTCACGAATTTTTGGAATATCTGTACTTTCGAGCGACAAGAAATTCTCTCTCGTGACAACAAGTTTATTGTCCTTGTCATCCTTTTCATCGGTTAGGCCGTAGGCTGTTTCATTGTGCAACTGTCCGGCGGTTTTGCCCTTGCCTTGAGCGTAACCGGCACGGCTTATTGTGCCGTGATCCTGCTTATGGCTGATGATGATTTTGTCGACAACGTCTTTCGCGTCGTTCCTGAAATTCTCCCACGGCAAAATTTCGGAAACTGCCTTTTTGACAAAATTCTCGAAATCTTCGCCCTCGAACCTTCCGGCAGCCGTTGCAATACGTTTTAAAAGCGAGCGCGTTGTGACGCCGATCACCATGGCATCAATGGCATGATGGCGGTGATCCTTACGGTTTTTGGGATGATTTGCGTTTTCATCACCTTCAGCTGCAAGCAGAGAATTTAACCCCCAATTGCGACGAAGCAATTCTGTTAACTTGCCAGGAATTGCCCATACATGTTGAACTTTTTTGAACTCGTCATCCGCATTCACCTCTTCCCCCGGATAAAGGCTATCAAAATATTCGCGGGCAAGCTTTGCCAGATATTGGGTATCTGTCAATTGACGGGCAAGAAAGTCCCGATTTTCTTCGGCTTTTTTCATTGCACCGCGTGTAAAACGCCATTGCTTGTTTTTTGGCAATATTTTTGCCCGTTCGATAAGTTCGTCATAACGGCCTTGCCATTCTGACACTTCATCCGGTGCGCGATTGCGTTTCACTCTGTTTTCTTCGCGCAAACAGAGAATTTTATTGGCGTTACTATCATCAAGCGTGCGTGAAAAAGGCAATATATGATCGATTTCCACTTCGCCGGAAAACAGCATCGGTTCGGTTATAGGTATTCCTGAATAAATGGACTTTCTATCGTTCGGGTCATCTCCGAGTTCTTCCCAGAGTTTCAGTAATAGCCGGTTATAACCATTGTCTCTTTTGCCGATTTCCCCAAGTTGTTCGGACCGTCTTATAGCTGCATCAGTATTATTCTTGATCGTTTTATTAACTTTACGTTTTTGCTCTTGCGACAATGGCAGGTCGCGCGCAAGTTCAACCACAATTTGCCACGGCTTGCCATAAGCCTTGATGAGACGGTTGGTGAGGCGACGAACCTGATTGAGCCCGATATGAACTGTGGGATTGGTGAGCCTGCCCTTATAAATGTCATAAATATCATTCTTGTCGCCGGTTCCCGGAACAATATGGCGTTCCAGAACCTCCTGATAGCGTGGTAACTCGTCCAATCCCTTCCAATTGCGATTTGCCAATGAATGATCGAAACCGCTACGATGGGCCGCTTCGGCTTCGCTAATCACATCCTTCTTCAATTGTTCCAGAATTTTCGATGTTGCTGTAATGCCAAAACGCCCATAACCGTCAGGCAGATTGGCATTGATGATTTCAGCCCGCTGTTCATCCGACAGTTTCGGGAATTTGCCCTTCAACCATTCTTCGAGTTTATCGGGATTTTCTTCATTCTCCAGTTGGTCAATAATTTCGCGCTGTTGCTCTATTGAAAATTTTCCCCAATCGGCCCCGAAAAGTTCCGGTTTTGAAAAGACCGAATAGACTTCATCGCCCGTTAACTGCTTGCGATTTTCGGTTTCTTTATTAAAGCGCCCGCCTGTCGGAATTTTCAACGCTTTGCGAAGTGCCGCAAATGTTTTTGTTTTGGCCGGACGCATCAATGTGATGAGTGTATCGCGCTCTTCCATGGTCAATTTGCGTTGTGACAAATCGGGAAGGATAATCGCCAATTCATTGATTTCTTTATAGAGGCGGAATTGTTGAAAAAGCGGGTCGGATTTGGGAAGTCTCAATTCGCCTTCAACCAAAGTGCAGAAGCCCACTTTCTGTTCTTTAAGCGGGCGCTGGAAGAACATGACATGGAACAATTCTTCTTCCCGCTCTTTTGTTAAAACATCGGGATAATATTCCGCCTGCGCTTGCCAGATTTTGTGAAACTCGTCTTCAAGCATGGAACGTTCGGGATAAAAGGCGTAAGCCTTATCTGTCAACGCTTCGGAATTGGCGCGAAGGCGCACGACATGCCCCTCTTCCCGCCTTTTGGCAAGATAAGCGCCCAAAGTCGGCGCGTGGCTTTGGTGCATCAAGCCTGACAATTCTTCAATACCGACAGCAATTTTGCCTTTTTCATTGCTTTTACGGTCGGCTTTACGGTTGGATTTGAAGCCGCGCCTTTGCCCGATATGGAAAAGCGCACGCGCCACATAAGCCAAGGGTAATTTTTCTTCAAGTGCTCGTGCTCTTAACGAATAGGGGTCGGTCTTTTTATCTGTAGAACCGGATGGTTTGTCATTCGTTTCAAGAAGTATTTTATCCCGCTCGGCTTTATCTTCAGGCAAAAGGCCATAGCCTATCAATTTATCCAATGTTCTTTTCCTGCGACGGAGATAACGGTCGCGCATGCGGGAAGCCGAACGAACGGTACGCCGCCTTACCGCTAACGGGTCACCACTTTGCGGATCCCGACCATCACTAAAAATACGTGCACCGGCATTGAGAATTTTTACCGCTTCCTGCTTGTTGTTTAATTGAAAAACCGCCCAGCCGATAGAATTGGTGCCAATATCGAAAGAAAAACGAACATTGGAATAATTTTCTGCAGTCATAACCGCTCCCCTCACGCAAAATCGTTGAAAAATTTAAACAAGAGGAAAAAATAAGCAAGAATAAAAAACTATTGACAACTGGTTATTTTCATATAGTTTAATGTTCACAGATTAGAAAATGCGGATCTGGCTGTTAACAAGCTAGATATGCACCAAATAAGACAGCTCCTCAGGGGGCTGTTTTTTATTGTACTTTCATTTATTTTCTTGGATTTTTTCTCGCACGGGTTTCGTGGTTGTTTACGTATCATTTATTTAGCGGACTAGTCATCATTCCGGCCACTTTGTGCTTGGTGGAAAAAAAGAATGCTATCTTTTGAAGGCGGAATAGCTTTTGCCCAAAAATAGCGGCGGGAAATATCCGGCTTTTTTTGCATTCTTTCCTGTTAAAAAAGCGCGTAATGACTATTTGTGAAATTAACGACATTCTTTCGAGTGGAACGACGATTTTTTGAAGCCGGAGCTTGAAGGCGATTAGCACATGAAAAAATCAACCGACATGTCTATTGCGACAATCCGTTTTTTGCGGGCCAAAATATGTCGCTTGATGGCGGTTTTCATTGTCGTTTTGTTGTTGAGTTTGTCTATATCAAAACCGGAGGCGATAGCCGGTGATGATTTTTCCGATTACACATTGGACAAGGTGGTGGTTTTGATGCGCCATGGCGTGCGCCCGCAAAACGACACCGCAAAACTCGATCACGCAACCGGCCGGAATTGGCCGCAATGGTTAGTTCCCGACGGCAATTTGAGCGGTCATGGCTATGCGGGAATTGTTGACCAATCCCGCTATATGTTTGAAAACTGGAAAAGCGAAGGCCTTGCACTCTCCTCCCCTTGCCCGAAGAAAAATGAAGTCTTCATCTGGGCAAGCCCGATCGAGCGAACTGTTGCAACAGCGCAAGCTTTAACCGACGGCATGTTTCCCGGTTGTGGTGTCGTGGCTGATCATTTGCCGCTTCAGAGAAAAGACCCGCTTTTTCAATCTGTGGAAATGGGGCTGGCGCACCCTGACCCGAAAAAGGTTGACAATGAAGTGCTGGAGGCCATGGGCGGTTCGCCCGAAAAAGCCGCGCAAAAATATGCCGATGATGTGGAGCTGTTGCGCCAAACCGTGTGTGGAAAAAACCCGAAAGACTGCCAATTTTTGGATGAACAATGGGGTTTCAAAAAAACAAAATCCGGAAAATACAAATTGACCGGCCCTGTCTCGTCTGCCAGTGCAATTTCGGAAACAATCCGCTTACAATATAGTGAAGGATTACCCCTTCAGGATGTGGCATTCGGGCACGTCAAAAATGCGGGCGATGTGTTGAAGCTCATGAGCCTTCATGCAGCAAAATATGATCTTCTCGACAATACAATGGAAATTGCACGAACCGGCGGCAATATTTTAATGCATGAAATAACAAATAGCCTTACTGCCGGTAGCGTGGCGAAAAACAAAGAGAGCTTTCCGGAACTCAGTTTCCCCCTTGTTATATTTGTCGGCCATGACACCAATATTTCACAAATCAAAACCATATTGGATTTTCATTGGACACTTGCTTCCTATCCGGCAGATGATATTCCCCCCGGTGGCATGTTGATATTCAAGCGTTATAAAAATAACAAAACCGGCCGCTTGGCCGTGCAATTGTCATTTGCTGCGCGAACACTTGATGAATGGCGGTTTTTAACGCCGCTTTCTGAGAAAAACCCGATTGCCCGCGAAATTTATACCAATCCGGAATGCAGTTTATCCGGAAAAGATGAAAACAGCAGAAGGGACGAGAAAGGGGATAAAACGCCGGAAAAAGCAAAAAATGCTGAAACGCCCGAAAAACAGGATGGCACCAAAACAACGCAAAAAAACGAAAGCGCGAAAAGTGGTGCTTCTGATCTTGGGACGCTTTGTGATCTTGAAACTTTTATCAGCCTCTATCGTGATAAACTTGACGATATTCCCGATGACCTTCCGCTATTCAAATGAGACTTTATTGGTTTGAAGATGGTTTTACAATTTTTTTAAAGAGGCGTTGCACGTTTGGCAAAAAGAAGCGGATATGGCTCACATTAATTTAGTGCGGTTTTTTGAAAATCAGGCAAGCTACAAACAACCGCAAAACAATTGACAGTGTTTGAAAGACTTTTGCAGTGCAATTTTCCAGTGGCTTTTCCGGAAAGATTTTGCCCCCCCAATCAAAAAGATTGGATTGTTCTGACTAACATTTCCCGCTTTCAAAATTGGCGGGGTTGGCAGAATTTCGGGCTCTTGAAAAGAGGTAACTATTGATCGCTCTTTTTGGCACGGGCTTTTCGCGGTTGTTTTTTATGATAGAGCAGATTTTTAAGGGCAGCGCGTGCGGCTACAACATCAATATTTGCCTTGATGACCTCTTCAAGTTTGCTGCCTTCCGAATAATTTGCCGGTAAAACACATTGGACACGGCCATCATCAATATATTTCAATGCTGTTTCGTGCGCACCATTTTTATTGGCTTTATAAACCGCAATAGAAAGCCCGCCCTGATCTTTGACAAGGCGAAAACAGGGAACATCTGTTGTTCCGTCGCCAATATAGACCATATTTTCAAAGGGAACGGGACGGTCTGCCTTGTTCACATATTGATTGACCTTGACATCGTCGCTCAGATCGAACGCGCCTTTATTGATGCGGAAAAGATATTGTGTTTTGGTTGTGTAATTGACGGCCAAGGCTGGAGAAAAAGCAACACCATTTGCGTCGAACAAGAATTTGGATGCGTAAATTTCAGTAAACTCTCTTGCGATCGCCGTTCCGGCAATAATTTCATAATTTCCTGAAGAAAGCAGGTAATGTTTAACCTCTACCCCTTTTGATTTTCCGTAAATGTTGATGCGTTGAAACCAGCTTTTCACGCCATTGAACAATTTGACCGTTTCGCCAAGTTTCTTGAAATCTTCGCGCCGTACCGGAACTTCGGCGGCATCAGCTTTGCGGAGCATCCGGCTCATATAGATGAGCACGTTATCGCCCTGATTTTCCTTTGCCAGTTGATTGACCTCTTCCCAGAAATCCTTCGGCTTCATACCGATATTGGGCAAAAACTGCGCTTCTTGCATGTTACCGTCGGCCAATGTGCCATCAAAGTCATAGGCGATTGCCATTTCCGGTTTGCTATTTGTCATCAACTTTGCCTTTCAGATTGCCTTACTGGCTAGCGTTTTGAGAGCTTTTTCAAAAGCCCGCCACGGTGCGCCAATTAATAAAATCTCTCACCGGAAAAAAAGCAAGTAAAGGCAATGTTTCCATTGTATTTCTTTATTCAACAACGTTTCCACAACTTAAGGTTTTAAAACGAATGTTTTTAGTACAGGTTGTAAACTTTCGCCTCCGGTTTTTAAAGGCAAAATGAATTGGTGCAGCGAGTGCTTTTGACTTACTAAATGAAATTTTTGAAACTTTTTTCTGATAAGCTGTTCTACTTGATTATCGCCAAAATGCCAGATTTCATTGTGGCCAATTGAAAGCAAGTTTGAAGGGAGCAAGGGCAATGAGCGTCGCACCGTCAAGGCGTTTTTTCCAACAAAGCTGTTCCGGTTTTGTGACCTCGCGCCCCAAGCAAAATTTTGTAAAACTCGTTTTAGTCAATCACTTTCCGCGTGAAACCGCTTTCTGCATGAAAACATTTTCCGCATGAAACCGCTTTCCGCCATAAACTCCTATGGCGGAAAGGAAGCTATATTGTTCAGGACTTTTTTTCTGCCGCAACAAGCGGTTGTTTCAAAACCCCGAGCACAATTGTGGTGACAATGGTACCAATAATAAGGGCTGCAAAATAGCCGAGATAATTGATAACGACACCCGGAATAAAGGCAAGGAAAATGCCGCCATGGGGAGCGCGGAGGCCCGTGCCGAGCCCCATAGCAATGGAACCGGCAACACTAGACCCCACAACAAGCGCGGGAATGACACGGAACGGGTCGCGCGCGGCAAAAGGAATGGACCCTTCGCTAATGAAAGCAAGCCCCAGAATGAAGGTTGATACTTTCGAGGAGCGTTCGTCGGTTGTAAAGCGGTTGGGAAAAATCCATGCGGCAAGTGCCAAAGCCATAGGCGGAGTCATACCGGCAATCATGGTTGCGGCAATCGGCCCGTAAACGCCAGATGAAATGAGTGCAACCGAAGTTGCATAAGCCGCCTTGTTGACCGGCCCGCCCATATCAACCGCCATCATGCCGCCGATAATGGCGCCAAGGAGATAGGCATTGGTGCCTTGCAAGCCTTTGAGCCATTCGGTGAGGAAATTAAGCAGTGCTGCGACCGGCGTTCCGATGGCAAACATCATCAACAGGCCGGTTATCAATGTGGCAATGAGTGGCAAGACCAGAACCGGCATCAAGCCTTGCAAGCTTTTGGGCAATTTGATCCATTTGATGGCAAGGCGAACCGAATAACCGGCAATGAAACCGGCAAAAATGCCGCCAATGAAACCGGCACCGATATTTTGCGACAATAAACCGCCGATCATCCCCGGCGCAATGCCCGGCCGGTCGGCAATCGAATAGGCAATAAAGCCCGCAAGTGCCGGCACCATTAAAGCAAAACCGCCCTTGGAGCCGATAACAAAAAGTGCATTGGCAAATGTGCCTTCCTGACTGGTGACACCGACGCCGCCAATGGCAAAGGACAACGCAATCAAAAGCCCGCCCGCAACAACAAAGGGAAGCATGAAGGAGACGCCGGTCATCAAATGCTTGTAGACACCGCCGGCAGTTTCGCTCATTTCAGCACTTTCCCCGTCCTGAACCGCTTTCTGCTTTTGCACTTCAGCGCTTTCAATGGCTTTTTTTATTAAAGCTTGGCCATTATTGATGGCCGGTTTTGTCGGGCAGGAATAAACACGCTTTCCCGCAAAACGGGCACGGTCAACTTCGCGGTCGGCGGCAATAATAACAAGATCGGCTGCGGCTATTTCGGCCGCCGTCAAAGGTGTGCCGGCACCGACCGACCCTTGCGTTTCAACCCTGATTTCATGGCCTAAAGCTTTGGCCGCTTCTGTAAGCCCCTCGGCTGCCATGAATGTGTGGGCAATACCTGTCGGGCAAGATGTAACACCGACAATTTTAAGACTGCGATTGGCATCATTGACATCCTGATGAAGTTGATCAGAACCTGCCATTGTTTCTGTCGGGTTTTCTACCGGACCATTTTCGCCATCTCCCGAAAAAATAATGGCAGAAGGGTTTTTGAAGAGTTCTTCAAATGTCAGTCTTTGTAGTTGTCCTTTGAAGCTTTTCACGTGATCGCTTTGCCAATCATGATTGTTGCTCACAAGCAGCAAACTGTCGGCACCGGCATCTTTGGGAATGCGCGGCAAGGTTCCTGTCTCGACGATTTCAAGGCTTAAAGATGTGCCCCTTTCGCTTGCGGCTTTTTGAAGAACTTCACGGGCAAGCAAACTATGCACACCACCGCCCGCACCATCTATCAAGGCTATCAAAGTCATGTTGTTCTCCTCGTTCAAATGCGGCGATCAACTGACCCGCCGACATTCTACCTTTTGAGCCAAATTTTCGATTATCGTCTTTTCCGGCAAAGCCGGTCCGAATTTTTGAAGTTTGCCAACCGCAAAGGCTGTGCCAAGGCGCGCAATATCTTCAAGTTTTGCATTATCGGAAATACTTTTTGCAATGCCTGCAACCATGGCATCGCCCGCCCCGACTGTGCTTTTGACGCCCGAAAGCAAATATTGCGCGTGGATTGCCCCTTCACGCGAAACAAAAAGCCCGCCTTTTTCGCCCATAGAGACGGCAACAAGTGCCATTCCACGCTCAATCAAGGAGCGGGCAATGTTTAAAACCTCTCCCTCATTTTCAAGCTGTTGACCTGAAAAGGCCGAAAGCTCGTCAATATTGGGTTTGATAGCAAGGGGAAGTTTTTCCGCTTTCAACAATTCCTGAAGCGCTTTTCCGCTGCAATCGACAATAATTTTTGCGCCTTTTCCCGCCCTTTCAACCTCGTTTCTATAAAAACGCGGATCCATTTTCGGGGGAAGGCTGCCACTCATGACAATAAGCGCGCCTTCGGCGACAAAATCATCGACAATATTTTGTAATTTCGAGATTTCTTCCACCGTCGGGCTTACCCCTTGCAAATTGATGTCGGTGGTTTCGCCCTCGTCAACGATTTTGATATTGGTGCGCGTTTCCCCCTCATAGCGGATAAAGCGGTCTTCGATATGATGGCTTTGAAAAAGCTCTTCAAAAAGCCGGCTATTGGCATTTCCGAGAAAACCGGTGACCGCCGTTTTAACAGAAAAATCGGCAAGGCAGGCTGCCACATTAATCCCCTTGCCGCCCGCATTGAAACGCGCCTCTTCGGCACGGTGGACATGCCCGCGTTCAAGCTTTTTCAAATGGATTGTTTCATCAATTGCCGGATTGACGGTGAGTGTTGCAATTTTCATGACTTGGCCTCGTCAAGGGCGCGAACCTCTTCGGCGGTTTCACATTGCAAAGCCTTGTTGGCAAGCTTGCGCATATCGGCAAGGCTTTTTGCCCTGAGCCTTGCCTTGACCGTTGCAATATCGCGCGGGGTCATCGACAATTCATTGACACCAAGACCGGAAAGCAACATCGCCCCGAACGGGTCGCCGGCAATGCCACCGCAAACGCCCACCCATTTGCCTGCTTTTTCTGCTCCTGCAACCGTTCTTTCCACCATCCGCAAAACCGCAGGGTCAAGGCTGTCGGCTTCGGCTGCAAGATCGGGATTTTGCCGGTCAACCGCCATGGTATATTGGGTGAGATCATTGGTGCCAATTGAAAAGAAATCGACATGGGGAGCAAAAATATCGGCCATAATGGCAGCAGCCGGTACTTCGATCATAATGCCGATTTTCAACACCGGTGCGGCAAGATCTTTGCGGATTTCTTCGGCAAGCGTTTTCAACTCTCTGATTTCGGTGAGAGACATAATCATCGGAAACATAATCCATGGGTTCCCGCCTTCTTTGGCGGCGCGATAAATTGCGCGCAATTGCGGCACCAGCAGGTCTTTTCTGCGTAATAAAAGCCGTGCGCCCCTCACTCCCAAAAACGGATTATCTTCTTTCGGTAAATCAAGATGGGCAACCTGTTTATCACCACCAATGTCGAGTGCCCTGATAATGAGCGATTTGCCATTTAATGCCGAAAGCATATCGCGGTAGACCTTAAATTGCGTCTCCTCGTCGGGCGTTTCGGTGCTTTCCAGAAACAAAAATTCCGTGCGCATCAGCCCCACACCTTCACCCCCTTCATCCAATGCAAAGGCAACCTGATCGGGGCGGTTGATATTGGCGGCAATGTCGATCACATGGCCGTCGGTGGTTTTTGCGGGCTTTGCCCTTTCGGCAACTTCCTTTTCACGCTCTTCTGCCAATTTGACGATTTGTTTTTGTGCAGCCTCGACATCTTCCTTCGTGGGCGAAAGATATAAAATGCCGTTATAGCCGTCGACAATCGCGCTTTCGCCATTCTTTGCTTCAAAAACCTTGTTTCCTGCTGCAACCAGCGCAGGAATCCCCAAAGTGCGCGCAAGAATGGCCGTATGAGAGGTTGGCCCGCCCGATGCGGTGATGAGACCATGGACTTTTTCAGGGTCAAGATTGGCCGTGTCGGAGGGTGTTAAATCTTCCGCAACAATAATCGCCCCTTCACCGATATTCTCGAATGAACCTTTGGCATAAAGCGGGTCGATTTCGGCAAGGACACGCCCGCCAACATCGCGCAAATCCACCGCGCGGGCGGCAAGCAAAGGATTATCCATATGTTGAAGGGCATTGGCCGCCTCTTCCACCGCCTTGTTCCAGCTCCATGCCACGCCATGGCCTTCCGCCATCAAATGGCAAGCAGAAGAGATAAGATTGTCATCATCAAGAAGGGTGGCCTGTGCCTTGAAAATGGCAGCATCCGACGCGCCGATACGACGGGTTACATCATCGACAATCGCTTTCATCTTGTCTTTGGTGCGCCCCAAAGCGTTTTCAAGCCGTGCGGCATCTTCAGAAAGTTTGTCGGGCTTATCTTCGACTTCACCTGCCCCGTTTTCGAGAATGAAAATTGTACCGACAGAAAGACCGGGGCTTGCCGAGAGGCCGTCAATTCCCGCTTTTCCTGAAGGTGGCCGGAAGCCATAGATTTTCTTCGGTTTCACTTCCGCTTTTTCGGCCACTTCCCGCTCGCTTAAGGTGATTTTTCTTGCCATTAAAACCGCATCGCCCAGAAGCTGTTCACCATTTTCCGCATCGGTTGAAAAAACGAGCGTGTCACCATTTTTGCCGCCAAGTTGCAAGAGGCCGGCAAGGCTTGTCATATCGGCCTGACTTTTTCCATTGCGGACGAGAATTTTTTGTCCGCTTTTTTTGGCAAATTCCACCCAGATCGACGCCGGACGCGCATGAAGACCGGACGGATAATCAAGCACCCATTCTTTGGTCACTTGAAGATCGGCAGCCTCACTTTCTGGTGCATCATCATTTTCGACAAGGGCTGCCATAATGACCGATTTGTCGCCCGTCGTTTCAAGTTTTTGCAACGCGTCGGGATGGCTGAGAAGGCGGGTCAATCTTTTTAAAATTTCAATATGGCCGTCGGAATTGGCGGCGATAGCAAAAATCAGTTTTGCCTTTTCGCCATTTTGCCAATCCACCCCGTTTGGAACCTGAATAACCGAAATCGCATCACGGTTGACAAGGTTGCGGTCTTCCACCATGCCATGGGGAATGACAACGCCCGAACCAAGCCACGTATTGGCAACCTTTTCACGCGCCAACATGCTTTTTCCATAAGCCGGTTCAATTGCGCCTTCATCAACGAGAAGTTGAGCGGCGGCAAGAATGGCCGACTCCTTGTCGGGAAAATCCGCATTCAACAAAATTGCATTTTCGGAAAGAATTGCTGTCTTTTCAGATGCTGCTGCCACGGGTTTCCTCCCTCGGGCTTTTTCAAAATGAATTGAAAACGTTTTCTTGAAAAATATCAAGCAACTGTTTAATTCTGTCATATAATTTTACAGCAAATTCTGGAAACGTTTTCAAGGAAAAAACGCCTATTTATCGTGTTCAGGCACGAAGAAAGAAAGAAAAATCGAATGGCTGCCACAATTAAGGATGTTGCAAAACTTGCCGGTGTTTCGGCTGCCACCGTTTCGCGTGCTGTTTCCGGTAAAGTTGTGAGCCATGAATTGAAAAGCAAAGTGGAAGAGGCAATCCTTGCCACCGGTTACCGGCCGAACCTTGCCGCCCGCCGTTTGCGAGGGCATAGCAATGATATGATAGGCCTTATCATTGCCGATATCAGAAACCCGTTTTTTACCCGCTTTGCCCGCGCAATCGACGATATTGCCAAAACGAAAAACCAGCATGTGATCTTATGCAATACGGATGAAAATTTCGAGCAGGAAAAGGCCTATCTCGACTTGATGGAGGAAGAAAATGTTGCCGGCATCATTCTTTCTCCCACGCTTTTAACAAGCCGCAAACACATAACAAGCCGCAAAACGAGACCGGCAAAACTCCAACGCCCGCTTGTTCTTGTTGATCGCACGCCCGATGAAATGATTTATGATTCAGTGCTTATCGATAATCATGCTGCCGCCAAAAAACTTGTGCACCACCTTTATGAAAATGGCCGGAAAAACATTCTTTGCCTTTACGGAGCGGATAGCCGAACCGGTTTTGAACGGCAAAAAGGCTTTGATGAAGCAATCAACGCACTTCACCTTTCCGGTGAAAGTGTAGCCATAAAACACGGAAAAGATAATTTGGCGAAATCTTTAAAAAATGCGCTTGCAAAAAATCCCGATAGCGATGCGCTCATCGTCACCAACGGGGTTCTCGCTTTAAAAGCAGCGGCATTTTTAAAAAAAGCCGGTCTTGTTGTGCCCGATCAACTGGCTTTTGCCGCCTTTGATGACGAACCGTGGATGGAACTCGTCTTTAACGGCATTACAACCATTGCCCAGCCGGTTGGCGACATTGCCCGCGAAGCCTATCATTGTTTGATGGAAAGGCTCGAAAACCCGTTAAAACCGGTGCGGCAAACCGTTTTGAAAAGCAAATTGATTGTTCGCGGTTCAACCTTGAAAGCCCGCACGAGACAGATATGAAATACGGCACGGGGAAATAAGGCACGGGTTTTCTTGTTTTGGCACATTTGGAGCTTCCGGAATTGGGTTCACGCCCCGGATTCTTCTCTTCGACCCACGCTTTCAATGAAATACGCATGGGTGTTGAACCGGCCGATTTTGCCGCGCGGGTTCAAACGGCGAATAAAGCCGCCGCTTGCAAGAATGGTTCAGGCAAAGCAGGCGGCTTGTTATTTGACCGGCAATGAAAGCGCAGCGCATTCACCGCAACGCCTCGCAGCCAATTGCAACAGATAAACGGCTGCTACAGGATTATTGCGGGAGCCGTTTGATAAGGCTTGACGTATCAAGCCGGCCGCCATTTTCTGCCTGAATATCGGCATAAAACTGGTCGATCAAAGCAGTGACCGGCAAAACCGCGCCATTACCCCGCGCTTCGTCAAGGCAGATGCCGAGATCTTTTCTCATCCAGTCGACAGCAAAGCCGAAATCGAATTTGCCTTCAACCATAGTTGTGCCGCGGTTCGACATTTGCCATGAACCGGCCGCCCCCTTGGAAATGACATCAAGAACCTCGTTCATATCAAGGCCGGCTTTTTTACCGAAAGCAAGCCCTTCGGCAAGCCCCTGAACAGCACCGGCAAGGCAAATCTGATTGACCATTTTGCACAATTGCCCGCTACCGCTTTTTCCCAGCCGCTTTACCGAAATACCATAGGCTTTCATGACATCGGCGGTTTTTTCAAATATGTCCTTCTTGCCACCGCACATAATGGTGAGTTTGCCGTTCTCTGCACCGGCCTGACCACCCGAAACCGGCGCGTCGATAAAACCGATGCCGCATTTTTCCGCTTCCCCTTCAAGCTCGCGGGCAACCTTTGCCGAATCTGTCGTATGGTCGACAAAAACGCTCCCCCTTGCCATTGTCTTGAATGCGCCATCCTTGCCGGTTGTGACTTCTCTTATGTCATTGTCATTGCCGACACAGGCAAAAACAATATCCTGCCCCTTTGCCGCTTCGGCCGGTGTATCGGCTTTTTTGCCGTGAAACTCCTCTACCCATTTTTCAGCCTTTTTGGCCGTGCGGTTATAAACCGTCACATCATGGCCGGCCTTTTTCAAATGCCCTGCCATAGGGTAACCCATTACACCTAAACCGATAAAAGCCACTTTTGCCATTTTGCTACTTTCTATTTTGCCGCACGATTGTTTTTTTGTTCGATTGTTTTCTATTGGTCGGGTTTTATGAAAAAAATTCATAAGCCCAATGATCTTGATAGAGCTTATCAAATTCGTCTTGAAGAATATAGTTGTTATCAACCGGAAAAAGAATTGAGTCCAAAAAACAACCCGAAATAGAATTGTTGATTGCTATTTCCGGTTGAAACACTTGGATTTTGACCGGAAATTTTATTTGAAAAAATTGCGTTTTTAAAACCGGTAAAAAAGAGAATAACTGCTTGTAGAAGGTTAAGAAAATGCAAGCGGACGAGTGCAATTGCGAATGAAATATTGCCCTTTTAAAAAGCCGGAGAAGTAAAAACGGTATTCAAAACCGGAAAATAAAAAAGTAAAAAAACAAAAAAGCAAAATGAAGCAAAACCGATAGTAAAACGACTATTCAAAAGGACATTTCCTATATGTTTACATGTGATGCATTTGCCGTTGACGGCCCTGATAAGACATTCCATCCTTTCACATTCGAGCGACGTGACCCGCTTGACCATGATGTGGACATTGAAATTCTCTATTGCGGCGTTTGCCACTCCGACCTTCACACCGCGCGCAGTGACTGGGAGGGCACACTTTATCCTTGTGTGCCAGGTCATGAAATTGTCGGCAAGGTGCGCCGCGTGGGTAAAAAAGTAACCCGCTTTAAAGAGGGTAACACGGTGGGTGTGGGTTGCATGGTCAATTCCTGCGGGACGTGCGATTGCTGCCGTGCCGGACTTGAACAATATTGCGAAAAAGGCAACACGCTTACCTATAACAGCCCAGACCCTGAAACCGGAAAAGACCGTTATACTTTCGGCGGCTATTCCAAACGCATTGTGGTGAACGACAATTTTGTTTTGTCGGTGCCGGAAAATCTTGATCTTGCAGGAGCAGCACCGCTCCTTTGTGCAGGCATTACCACCTATTCTCCATTGCGCCACTGGAAAGCCGGAAAAGGTATGAAAGTGGGTGTTGCGGGTCTTGGCGGTTTGGGACATATGGCGGTGAAACTTGCCCACGCTATGGGAGCTGACGTGACGATGCTCACCACCTCGCCTTCCAAAGAAGCCGATGCGCGTCGTCTTGGTGCCCATCATGTGGTTTTGACACGCGACAGCGAGAACCTCGCAAAAGCGGCAAAAACGCTTGATTTGATTATCGACACCATTGCGGCCAAGCACAATATCGACGCTTATCTCGACCTTCTTAAAGTCAATGGCACATTGGTGCAGGTCGGTGCACCGGCCGAACCTTTGCCGGTTGGCGTTTTTAACCTCATTATGGCACGTCGTTCGTTTGCCGGCTCTTGCATTGGCGGCATTGCCGAAACACAGGAAATGCTGGATTTTTGTGGCAAACATAACATTACCGCCGATATAGAACTTATCAAAGCACAAGAAATCGACAAGGCTTATGAACGCATGCTCAAAAGCGATGTGAAATACCGCTTTGTCATCGACATGGCGTCATTCTGAAAACCTTATTGTCCGGGAGCCTTCATTCCGGAAAAAAGGTTTTAAACTCGAAAGCGGGGCGCACAACAAGCCCCGCTCACAACAAACCCCGCTGACAACAAGCCTTGTTCGCGCTTGGCTTGACCGAGCGAGCGAAAGCCCAAACCGGCAAAGCCCCTGCTCTTTCAGCCAATCATGTTTATGCGCTTTGAAAGACTGTTTGGAAAAGTGTTTTTGCGGGTACTGTTCATGCGCTTTCAAAGAACGTTCGGGAAAAATGTTTGGGAGAATGTTTTTGTTGGCAGCGCGCTGAAACAGCCATTCCAAAGCAAAGCCGGAACTCATAACCAACCACATTTCAGGGAAGAAAAACAATGGAAATTAAAAGAAGTGGCAGCCGCCCTTCCGGCAAAGTGCCAGAAGAATTTTTTACCGGTCGGGTGAGACTTGATCCGGCAATCGACCCGCATCAAGGGTCAAACCTTCTTGCCGGTCATGTTACCTTCGAGCCGGGAGCACGCACGCATTGGCACACGCACCCGAAGGGGCAGGCTTTGATTATCACATTCGGGCGCGGGTTTATTGGCCGCGAAAATGGAGAAGTCAAGGAAGTTTTTGCCGGTGATATTGTCTGGTTTGAAGCGGGTGAAAAACATTGGCATGGTGCTTCCCCTGACACGGCAATGTCACATTATGCCATACAGGAAACAGTGGATGGCAAAAGTGCCGACTGGATGGAAGAAGTGACCGATGAGCAATATAAAGGAAAATAAAGAAAGCTGAATTCCAAAACCTTGTACTTCATCACACTTCTGCATTTCATAAAATGCTGAAATTATAAAACACTACAAAACCGGCAAGAAACTAGATTGCCCCCCTTTGGGCAAATGGTGGGCAAGTTTTCTTGAAAAGTGTGACAAAGTTTCTTGTTTTCCTTGGAAACTGTTACAAAGTTTCTTGCCGGAAATGAAAATCACCCATCGAGAGCCTATTGCCTTCGGCGGGCGTGCATAAAACCAAAGCAGTTTTTTAAAACCGGTTTTTTAAAAATTCGGGGTTTTTGAAAATTCGGGTTTTTTGAAAATTCGGGCTTTTTGAAAATTCAAACTTTGAAAAGCCGCTTTCCTTTTTGCTGTTCCGCCCGCCTGTTTTTTAAAAGCCAAATCGTAACCGATTGAATCAAGTGTTAGGTTGCAAACTTGCCGGGCACAAAGCCCTGATTTTTGACCGACAAGAACGAAAAAGAACGGATCATGCCGGATTATAGAGGTTTAAGTTCTTCGGCTCTTTTCATGGACTTTCTCTAAATTTATCTCCGATTTTCTCGCCGTTTTTTGCTATTTTTTCTGATTGTCGTTCATAATATTTCAACCAAATAACAGGCACTCTATCGAGTGAATTTCGTATCTGATCAAAAATATAACGATCGTTCCCTTAGCGATTCGAAAATATATTTTATTTCACCCCTATAAATAAATAGTAGAACGATAAATGAAAAACTATCCACATGCCGATAGTTGCATTCTATATTTCGTGAATTTATTTTTTTTCGCGTCTAAGCTCCTATTATTAAATGTTTTTTACAGTATATTCGAACTATTCTAAAACTTGAGTGTTGACATTAGGTTTAAATATTTTTTTAACTGTTTCTCAATCTATACCTTTTTTATCAACTTTAAAATTCGAGGGATTGCGTATGTCGATCGGGTACGGTGAAGGAGAACATTTTTCATACGATCAGGAATTTTCGGCTTGTCAGAATGTGATGACGGAAAAGAAAATTTTGAAAAGCCACCGAGACATGGCTGCCCAAAGCTTCAGAGCGGAAAACGAAAGCGGTCGGGGGAAAGAATTCAGTGCGGGTGAAAGCTTCGGTGAGGCAAAGAGTTTCAGAGCGGGTGAAAGCTTCGGTGAGGCAAAGAGTTTCAGCGCAAGCCGGAAAATGTTGGTTGCACTTGCTTGCAGCAGTTTTTTTTTCAACGAGCCTATTTTTTGATGGCGCAGCCTTTGCCGAAACCGTCAATAACGAAGTAAAAATTGCCAAAAATGGCAAGCAGAGCAAACCGGTAACTTCACAAAACAACCAGAAGGCCGTTAAAGGCAACGGAGCACAAGAAAACGGCGGGGCGACTGTTGAAACTGCTTCTTCTGCCTCTCCTGCTGATAATGCGCCACTAGCCGATGAAGGTACAATGTTGCGCCAAGTGGTGGTAAGTGCGACCGGCTTCGAGCAGAATGTGAAAGATGCACCGGCCAGTATTTCGGTGATCCCGCGCGAGGAAATCGAAAAAGGTTCGTTCCGCGATTTGACCGATGCCTTGAGGAATGTTCAAGGTGTTGCTGTGACGGGGACAGCGGCCGAACAGGATATTTTCATTCGCGGGCTTCCCGGTGCCTATACGCTTATTCTGGTTGACGGCAAGCGCCAGAGTACGCGTGAAGCACGCACCAATGGCAATTCCGGTTTCGAGCAAAGTTTCATTCCGCCGGCTGCCGCAATCGAGCGGATTGAAGTTGTGCGCGGGCCGATGTCGTCACTTTACGGCTCGGATGCAATGGGCGGGGTTATCAATATTATCACCCGCAAAGTGCCGCACAAATGGACCGGTTCCTTTACCATTGATGGCACGGCAAACCAGTACAGCAAATTCGGTAATACCGCTCAAGGAAGCTATTATGTTGGCGGCCCTGTGGCGCCCGATGTTGTGGGAATGCAGCTTTGGGGAAGAGGTTTGGGGCGCGAGGAAGATGATATTATTTCCGGTACGCCGAAGAAAAAGGAAATCGACATTACCGGCAAGGTTACCGTAACACCGGACGAAAACAATGACCTCACCTTTGAAGCCGGTCACACAAGAGTGCGCCGCTATAGTTCGGTGGGGCACAATATCGAGCGAACCGAAAATATCAGCCGCGCACCTGTTGACACCTATAACAAGAATGATCGTGACCATTGGGTTGTCGGCTATACCGGCCGTTACGGCTTTACCACTGCCGATTTTTCCGTGTTGCAGGAAACCGCAAGCCGCACCAATTACACATGGGACAGCCCGACCCACGATTATGTTGCCAATTTGCGTTCGCCGGAAATACGAAACACCGTTGTCGATGGCAAATTTACCACCCCGTTCGACATTTTTGGCCGCCACACATTGGTAACCGGCGGGCAATTCAACCGAGGGGCATTGACCGACCAGAACCCCGGTATGCGCACCGGACTTGATGAAGAATTTACCATCGAACAATGGGCCGGTTTTGCCGAAGATGAATGGTGGCTCACCGATACATTCTCGCTAACCGGCGGGTTGCGTATGGACCACCACCAGATTTATGGCGAACATTGGAGCCCGCGCGGTTATGCTGTTTGGCATGCCACCGACAATCTGGTTTTCAAAGGCGGTGTTTCAACCGGCTTCAAAGCACCGGAAATTCGTGAAATTGCACCAGGATATGCTTATACAACCGGAGGTGGTAACTGCTTTTACGGGCGCAATCCCCCGAAAGGGCGCAACCGCTGTGGTGTAATTGTCGGTGGCGACAATCTGGAAGCGGAAAAAAGTACCTCTTATGAATTTTCTACCATTTGGGATAATCTTGATAATCTCGAATTGGGGGCAACCTATTTCTACACCGATTTCAAAGACAAAATCACCAACCGGCAGGTTCTGGATAGCAAAGGCAATCCGGTTGAATGGTCGGTTGACCCGAATTATGTGCTTTATGAAAACCTCAATATCGACGATGCTGTGATGCAAGGGGTGGAGCTTACCGGTTCATGGAAACCGATTGATGTTTTGACTATCCGTTCCAACTACACCTATACCCATTCCGAACAAAAGAGCGGCGATTATGAGGGGCTGCCTTTGGCAAGAACGCCAAAACACATGGCCAATCTGCGTGCCGAATGGCAAACACCGATTGAAAAGCTCGAAAGTTTTGCGGCTGCAACCTATCACGGCAAGGAAACCAATGCGGGTTTTAGAACCGGTAGTGCCGGTAAGGCGGTTTACAAAGACGGCAAAATTGTCGGCCGTGAATATGATGATTATGTCACCTTCGATATTGGCGGTTCTTACGCTTTTTCCGAAAATGTCAAACTGAATGCCGCAATCTACAACCTGTTTGACAAGCGTGTGGGTGTTGACCAGTTCAATGATGTGGTGGAAGGCCGACGCCTCTGGTTGAGCATGAACTCGCAATTTTAAAGTCCGGATGAACAGAGTGATGAACTCTTGCAGGACAGGATTAATTTTGAAAGTTTGCGTTTGATGAAAAACATCAAAAACATCATGTGCCGGTTTTTTAAAAACCGGCCTTCCCTGTTTCCGGCAAATGGCCTTTTTACAAAGAATGTTTTTGCTCCGGCAAATTCTTTAACTCTGGAAAACGCTCTTTTTCAGGCAATTGTTTTTGTTCGTGAAAAATCTTTGGCTTTGGCAAAACTTGAAAATTTGGCGGAAGCCCGAAGTTTGGAAAGCTGCTTCTCCGGAACACGCCGGTTTATTTCAAGCCCCCGCTTTGTGAGGGAAAAACAGGGGGTAAATGTTCGGGTAGAAAGAATGGGAATTGTTACGGGAGAAAGAGCGGGAATTGTTCCGACTGAAAAGGCAGGAGATATTCGCGCAGAACAGGCAGAAAATGTTCCGGCTGAAAGGACGGGAATTGTTCCGGGAGAAAGGGCGGGAGATATTCGCGCACAACGGGCGGGCGTTTGCCACTTGCAAGCCTTGCCATTTTTTTGCTTTTCATTTTCCCGCTTTTCATTTTCCTGCTTGAAGATGTCTGCTCTTGTTGTTGCCGGCCTTTTTTTCGGCCTTTCCTGTAGTTTTGCGAATGTGACAAACAAAAACACAGGAAAAATGAGCATCCACACCAAAGATATAGACGTTTCTTTTGTGGATGGACATATTGCTTTGTTACCAACTGAAGAAGCGCAAAATCCGGCTGGCAACCAACAAAATGAAAAGAAAAACAAAGCAGAAAGCCCGACAAAAACCGGCGGGGAAAATTCGGGTAAAATGAATCCAAGCGTCGGGTTTCATGGCGCCGAAAATAACGGTTCTGAGAGCGCCGTGCTTGAAAATGCTGATGAAAAAAGTGATCAAGGGATAAACACCGCACAGGCAACAAGCGAAGAAACAATCAAGGCCGGAAAGGATAGCGAAAACAGCGAGATAAGGCGCTATCGCCTGTTTATTGCTGTGCCGGAAAAGCCGGCACCAAGAGAGGGCTTTCCGCTTGTTTTGCTCCTTGATGGCAACACGACATTCAAGCCCGCAATCAAGCAAGCACCCGATGCCGTAATTGTGGCAATCGGCTATTCCACCGACGAGAAAAAAGAGATTGTAAAACGCCGTTTTTATGACCTCACCTCTTATGCACCGGCCGATAAAATTCCGCTTCGAGAAGGCATGGAAGCACCGAAAACCGGCGGTGAAGAAGAATTTCGCAGCATTATCGAAAACAGGATTTTGCCCGAAATATTCAAGCACCTGCCGGTCAACCGCAACAATATCACGTTCTTTGGCCATTCGCTGGGCGGGCTTTTTGTGATGAAGAGTTTTTTATCGGCCGAGAGTCACGGTTTTTCTACCTATTGCGCTGCCGACCCGTCTATCTGGTGGAACGGGCATGAATTTATGGAAAAACTTGCCGCCTATAACAAGCCGGAAGGGTTAAAATCACGACTATTGATTGAAACATCGGGCATTAAAACCCATCATAAGAATGTGACTGAATCGAATAAAAAGCCGGTTAAGGATTTACATTCAGGCCCGAATGGCAAAGATGTTTCAGAGATTTTGAGAAAGGCAAAGGCAGTTGACAACACGTTTTACAGCTTTTCCGATAAAAACCACGGCACAATGCTTGCGCCTGCGATCAAAGACTGTCTGCACTTCGCGTTGAATGCGAAAAATTTCAAACAACAAAAATTTCCCCACAAACTCCCTTCAACCAGTCGAAAAGAAATGAGGTAAAAATGATTAATAGACGCAATACTCTCGCCGCACTACTCTTTGGTGCACTGGCTTCCGTTTTGTCATTTCAATCACCGGCAAGTGCCGATGTTGTCATCAAACATGCCGCCGGTGAAACCTCTATTCCCGATAATCCGAAACGGGTTGTGGTGTTCGACCTTGCCACGCTCGACAATATGAACCGGTTAAAAATTGATAATATTGTGGGTGTACCGGAAGGGATAAAGCCGAAATATCTCGAGCAATATAATGATGCAAAATACACCAAGGTCGGAACCTTGTTTGAACCCAATTATGAGACAGTGGCAAGCCTGAAGCCTGATCTTATTATTATTGCCGACCGTTCGGCACCGAAATTCAACGATCTTGCAAAAATTGCCCCGACAATCGATTTGTCCGTCAACAATAAACAATATCTTGCCGATGTTGACCGCAATGTGACAATTTTGGGCCAGATTTTTAACAAGCAGAAAGAAGCAAAAGACGAAATCGACAGCCTTAACAAAAAGCTTGAAGAGGTGAAAAAACTTGCGGCTGACAAAGGAACAGGCCTTCTTGTTCTGACCACCGGTGGCAAAATTTCGGCCTTCGGGCCGGGATCGCGTTTCGGCCTGTTGCACTCCGGTTTTGGTGTCAAACCGGCGAACGACAAACTGGAAGTAGGAAATCACGGGCAGATGATTTCACCCGAATTCATTTTGGAAACCAATCCCGACTGGCTCTTTGTGATTGACCGTGATGCAGCCATTGGCCGCGAGGGGGAATCGGCTGCAAAATTGCTTGATAATGCCCTTATCAACAAAACCAACGCGGCCAAGAACAAGCATATCGTTTATCTCGACCCGCAAAACTGGTATCTTATCGGTGGTGGACTTTCGGGTCTTCATGAGACAGCCGATCAACTTGATGACGTATTTTCAAAAGCAAAATAAGCATTTAGCCTGTTGTTGACTGAAAAAGTCATGAAACGGGTTGATTGTTTTTAGCTTTAACGCTTAAACATCGGAAGCAGCAGATTGGTCTGCCGGCTTCTGATGTTTTTTAATCGGGTAAAGATTGAAGTGCGCGCTCTTATTATTGGCATAACGGTTATTATCGTCCTGTCGATTATCAGTATGTTTCTGGGGTTTTCCAGTGTTACCCTCTCCGGCCTTCTTGCCGGTGACGAGCACAGCTTCCTTGTATTTTTCCAAACCCGTGTTCCGCGCACCATTGCACTTATTCTTTCGGGCGCTTCTCTTGCCCTTGCCGGCATGATTATGCAAATGCTGACAAGGAACCGTTTTGTCGAACCTTCAACAGCCGGAACTGTTGAATCGGCCTCGCTCGGCATCCTTGTGGTGATGATATTTGCCCCCGGTCTTGATGTGATTTTAAAAATGCTGGTGGCAGCCCTGTTTGCGCTTTTCGGCTCGCTCATTTTCATGTTTTTATTGCGGCAAATACCGCTTAAATCCGTGCTGATTGTGCCGCTAACAGGTATCATGCTCGGCTATGTGATTGGCGCGCTCACAAATGGCATTGCCGATCAGGAAATGTTGTTGCCATCGCTGCAATCCTACCTTTTCGGCAGCTTTTCCATGGTGGTTGAAGGCAAATATGAATTACTGTGGCTATCGCTGCCACTTTGCCTTGTTGCCTATCTTGCGGCCGACCGTTTTACCGTTGCCGGTTTTGGCGAGGATTTTTCAAGTAATCTCGGCCTTGATTATAAAAAAGTTATGCTTTTCGGCCTTGTGATTATTTCCATGATAACGGCAACCGTCATTTGCACTGTCGGGCGGATTCCCTTTATCGGCCTTGTTGTGCCCAATATCGTTTCCATTGTCATGGGCGACAATATGCGCCGCACAGCACCTTTTGTTATGATGACTGGTGCGGGACTGGTACTTACCTGCGACATTCTCGGCCGGTTGATGAGCAAATCGGCAGAAATACCGGTTGGAACCATTATGGGGGTTCTTGGCAGTGTGCTTTTCATCGCACTTCTCTTGAAATGGAGAAAGCGCCTTGGCTAGAAAAACACCGGACAATAAAAAGCCCGCTCTCAAAGGTGAAAAGCCACAAAATGCGGCCGGCAATAACGTTACCGAAACAAGTACGGTCGAGTCCGGCATTGCCACGCCCGGCCTTCTTGAAACCGATCAAATCGAAACTGCAATTGGCGAGAATAATTTCACGAAAACAGAAATTATCGAAACGGATGCCAGCACGCCGGATGAACAAAAAAATGCTTCTGTTCAAGCGGATATTGTCGAAGCAGAAATTGACGAAAAAGATATTGGCGAAGCCGGAATTGGCGAGGCAGGCTTTGACGAAGTCAAAATTCCGGCTAAGAAAACAGACAAGGATTTAGGCAACGAAACAAGCAGGGGAAATGCAGCTGTTCAATCCGGCTTTATCAGCACAAAAGAAGCGGATTCTTTCAAAACGGCTATTACCGGCACAGGTGCTGCACGTTTGAGCATCAGCAAGCCTGAACACATGAAAGAAATCCGCTCGACACTGCCGCTTCTCATTGGCCTTGGTGTTGTTGCTGCCATTTTTATTGCACTTTATCTTTCATGGAATATGTCGGTTGTGATCTGGCCGTTCCGTTTGGGTAAACTCGTTTCGCTTATCCTGATTGCCTATACCATTGCTGTGTCAACGGTGCTTTTCCAGACGGTTTCCAACAACCGCATTCTTACCCCCTCGATTATGGGGTTTGACCAGCTTTATATCCTCATCCAGACGGTGGTGGTTTATTTTGTTGGCTCGACCGTTATTTACGGGGTGAGCGACGAAGTGCGTTTCATCGCTGTGGCACTTATTCTCACACTGTTTTCGACAAGCCTTTTTACATGGCTCTTTTCCGGAACCATCAAGGGGCTGCACATGACACTCCTGATTGGCGTTGTGTTTGGCGGCTTGTTCTTCAGCTTGCGCATGTTGTTGCAATTGCAATTGAACCCCGATGAGGCGGTCAATCTCACCGATGTGATGTTTGCCAATTTCAACCGCTTCAACACCAATCTCATCGGCATTGCAGTGATTATTGTTGTGATTGTTTCCCTGATTGGCTGGCGTATGCGCTATCTTTTCGATGTGCTGGCGTTAGGCCGCGATATGGCAATCAATCTCGGTGTCGATTATAAACAGGCCGTCACGCGCATTCTTGTGCTGGTTTCGATTATGGTTGCCGTTTCAACTGCACTTGTGGGGCCGGTCACCTTTTTCGGCCTTCTGGTTGCAAGCCTTGCCTACCAGTTTACACCGACTGCCAAACATATGAGCGTGTTACCGGTTGCCATTCTGCTTTCGATTATTTTCCTTGTCGGCGGCCAATTCATTCTCGAACAGCTTTTCAATATGGCAAGCCGGTTGAGCTTTATTATCGAATTTGTCGGCGGCATTGTGTTTTTGACCCTGCTCATCAAGGGGAAATTGAGATGATTGAAATTAGCCATGTATCCAAAAGCTATGACGACAATAGCATTATCGAGGATTTGTCGCTTCAAATTCCGAAAGGCGGAATGGTTTCGATTATCGGCCCCAATGGTGCGGGTAAATCCACCCTTTTAACCATGATAAGTCGCCTGCTGCCGATCACAAAGGGAAAAATTACGGTTGACGGAATTGATGTGACAAAGGCAAAAGGAGCCGATTTTGCCAAGCGGCTTTCTATTTTGCGACAGGAAAACACGCTCACAGCGCGCATTACCGTAGAAGATCTCGTAAGCTTTGGCCGCTACCCCTATTCGCACGGTGTATTGACCAAAGAAGACAAGACATTTGTCGATAATGCCATAAGCTATCTGGGGCTTGACCCTTATCGCAAACGTTTTCTTGATGAATTGTCGGGCGGGCAGAGACAACGCGCTTTTGTTGCCATGGTGATTTCTCAAAATACCGATTACATCTTGCTTGACGAGCCATTGAACAATCTTGATATGCGCCATGCCGTTTCAATGATGAAGCGGCTTCGCAATGCGGCCGACGAATTGGGCAAAACCATTATTATGGTGATGCATGACCTCAATTTCGCCTCCTGCTATTCCGATCTCATCATTGCTTTGAAAGAAGGAAAACTCGTTTATTCCGGTACGCCCGAAAATGTCATGAAAGATGAAATCCTTTCGGCAATTTATGATATCGACATCAAGGTCAAAGATATAGACGGGCAGAAAATCGCTGTTTATTACCGCTAGATCGGCTTTTTTAAAAAACTCTGCCACCCGAAAACATTGTAGGGTGTTAGAGATAAAAACTTAGAAAAAGCGGCCGCTCAAACAATTCAGAAACATTGTAGGCGAAAAGACGGGTAAAAAAGAATAAATAGGGAAAAATCAATAAAACGGTCGAAGAACAATAAAACGTAAGAAAATAAGGGCAAAAAACAATTGCCCGAAAAAGGTGTTGGAATGATTTTCTTCACAAAAATATTCTTATGCTTTTAGAGCCTATTCATGTTTATAGTCATGTCGAAAAAGCTTGGCCGAAAAGATGGCTGACCCAAGTTTGAAGTCCGCATTTTTAAAGAGACGTTGCAAGTGAATACAAAAGCTGAAGTAACGAAATCCTATAAATTGGCCGCTATTTTTGCAATTTGCCTCGGCGTTATTATGGCAATGATCGACACCGGTATTACCAATACCGCCCTTCCCACAATTGCACAGGAATTCAAAACCAGCGAAGCTTCAACCGTTTGGGCGGTGACAGCCTATCTTCTCGCCATGGTTGCAATGACACTTCCCTTCGCAAGCCTTGGCGAAGTGATCGGTTTTCGCATTATTTTCATTGTCGGGCTCATGGTTTTCACCCTCGCTTCGCTTCTTTGCGGGCTTTCATGGTCGCTTCCAACACTGGTTGGCGCACGCATTTTGCAAGGTATTGGTGCGGCCGGAATATTGAGTACCAACCTTCCCCTTATCCGCTTTACCTTTCCGCCGCAAAAACTGGGTGTCGGACTTGGTATCAATGCTATTTGCATGGGAGTGGGCTTTTCTTTGGGACCGACACTCGCTTCGCTTATTTTGTGGTTTACCACCTGGCACTGGCTGTTTTTGATGAATGTTCCACTTGGCCTTGTGGCGCTTGCCATATCCTTCCATTCACTGCCGAAAACGCCCTTGAGCCACTATCGTTTTGACAATCTTGCCGCCTGTTTTTGCGGCATCGGTTTTGCCGCGCTCATTTTCGGCATTGGCGAATGTGCACACCGCCAGCCGCTTTCCATGATTATTCCGACCTTTGTCATTTCATTTGTTGCCATTTCCGCCCTTGTCATCCGCCAGAAAAACCACCCTGCCCCGTTTCTTGCCTTTGATCTTTTTTCCTCGCGGATTTTTACCCTGTCCATTCTTGCAGTCCTTTTTGCCTTTATCGCGCAAGGGATTGCTTTTGTGGCGCTTCCCTTTTCGTTCCAGATGTTGATGCATAAAAGCCAGTTTGCCACCGGCTTTCTGATTGCACCGTGGCCTGCTTGCGCGGCACTCACCTCAACCTTTACCGGTAGGCTTTCCGACCATTTTTCACCGGTTCTGCTTGTTGCTATCGGTATGCTTTTATGTGCAAGCGGCATGTTTTCGTTAAGCCTTCTTGGTGAGGGAACGCCGGTTCTTGTGATTGTGATCTGCATGATGGTGTGTGGTTGCGGCATGGGCTTTTTCAACGCCCCCAACCAGCGCGTTATCATGCTTTCAGCCCCTGCTGACAGAAGTGGCGCTGCCGGTGGTATTATGGGCATAGCAAGGCTTATCGGCCAATCGGTAGGAAGCACACTTGTTGCTTTCTTCCTGATTGTCTCTTCCCATTACGGCTCGCGCTATGCTTTGTGGTGCGGCACGGCCTGTTTTTTACTTGCTGTGCTGACCGGCGGCTTGCGGCTAAAAACCGGAAAAGCCAAAATATCTTGAACTCTGCTTTCTGTTTTTGGCTGTTCTTTTTAGGCCAGTCTTTTCTACCATTTAGGCCGCACCCTGCAGGCCTCACGGTTTGAACCGCCCGGGCAATAAAGCCGTTTCAAAATTCTACCCTCAACCGTTTGAAAAGCGGGTTTCCAGAAGATCGACTTCGCGGATCAATTTTGCGGTTGTTTCTTCCGAAAGCTGGTGACGACGGCCGAAAGCAAAATAGGTCTGGCGTTCGGCTTTCAAAGCTTCAAGGCGCAAACGTCGCTCGATTTCGGCAACCTTCTGCGTATTGATCGCATCGGCATCCGAAACATTCTGGTCGGCCAGTCTTTCACGATAGTTCGACATGACGCGCGCACCGGCTGTCGTATAAAGGTCGGCATCGCTGCGGCCTTCGCCCCAATTGTGCACCGCCTGTTCAACCGCTTTGATGGCCGCCTCGGCAGCGGCAATATGGGCACGTTCTTCTTCCTTTTGATGGGAAGGTTCGGGCGGCAATTCCAAACCTTTGAGGAGATAGGGAAGCGAAACGCTTGCCATGACAAGCGAAATCAGGATGACACCGGTTGCCAGAAATATTGCAAGGTCGCGTGCAGGAAATGGTGAACCGTCGGGCAAGAAAAGCGGCAATGTCAAAACACCGGCAAGAGTGACCGTGCCACGAACACCGGCAAGCGATGTCACAGCAACCAGCCGCCAGCTTGGCACAAACGGTTTGAAACCGCGCCGATAGGCACGTGCAAGCGTAAAACGCAGAGAGACCCAAACCCAGATAAATCTGAGCAAAGCCAATGCCAGATTGATCGCTATGACATAGACCACAAGCCAGATCGGTTCATGATGGCCGGTTTCCTGAACCACAATTGCCGCGCCGCTCACAATATGGGGAAGTTGTTCACCCAAAATGACGAAGATGACACCATTGGCAACAAATTGCACTGTGTCCCAAACGGCAAGCCTGCGAATGCGCGTTAAAGCAAGGTTGCGCAAACTGTCTTCGGTAAAGCTCATGGAAATACCGGCAGCAACAGCGGCAAGGATTCCCGATGCATCCACCTGTTCGGCGGCAAGATAGGCAGCAAAAGGTGTAAGCAGGCTTACGACAATGTGGGAACCGGTTTCTTCACCGAATTTATTGTTCCAGAAAGTGCTGACCCAAGTGACACAAAAGGTCGTTGCTGCCCCGATAATAAGACCGGCAACAGCTGTCCATAAAAAGGTTCCGAAAGCGGCAAGGAGCGAAAACGAGCCCGTCATGGCAGCAGCAACAGCAAAGCGCATACTGACAAGGCCGGACGCATCATTCAACAGCGATTCACCTTCCAGAATATGCATCAGGCGCTTCGGGATAGGCGAGCGTTTGGCAATTGCTGTAACGGCCACAGGATCGGTTGGCGAAACAATGGCGGCAAGTGCAAAAGCCACCGAAAGCGGCATGGCCGGAATCATCCAATAGGTGAAGAAGCCGACGCCCAGAACTGTAAAAACAACAAGCCCCAGTGCCATTTCAAGCACTGTCCAGCGGTCGCGCTTCAAACCATCTTTCGGGATGCGCCAGCCGTCAAGAAATAAAAGTGGCGGCAAAAACAGAAGGAAAAACATTTCCGGCCGCAATTTTACGCCCATGTCGCCAGCAAGTGAAACCAGTACACCGACAGCAATCTGGATAAGTGGTAACGGAATGGGCAAAGGAAGTGCGCGCGATATTGCGCCGCTGAAAACAACAGCAACAAGCAATATCAATATCACAACAACCGATTCCACCCTTGAACCCTTTCATAGACAAAACGTTTCGATGCAATTTAGGCAATGAACAGTTTCAATAAGATAAACAAAAAACCGGAACTCATGAAAGAAGCCTGAAAAAATTCTTCTGCTTGATCCGGATCCATGTCATGAGCGGCAATAATGGTAAATTGTAGGCAGTCTTTCTTCTATTCAATGAAAAATAATGGTACTTCATCAAAATTCTGTAACTCTTTGAAATCTGACTGTTACCCGAAAAAACATCCACTCAAAGAAACGCGCCGTCAGTTGCGGCTTCTTCAGACTTTTCAAAAAATGCTTAATCATGATGTTTTTATGTTGAGAAGAGTTTGCCCGACTTTTTAAAAGCAATGCGCCATGTTCCATATTGTTGGCTTGCTGTACAATGTTGCGGATGTTTAAAAAACGCATAATTGGAAAAGGCTTTTATCATCTTGGGCTTTTATATTTTGAATAAGTCTGCCCGGCCTTCAATCAAAAGAATGGAACACAAAAAAACGGCTGAGTCCGCGGCTTGCGGGTCAAAGCCATGAAGGATTTTAAAAAACGAAATCGTAATATTTCCCCTCTTGCCGACACCCTGTTCAAACTTTTTAAAAAGACCGATAAAACAGGAAGCCCGTTAATCGGTCTTCCCCTTCCCCGTCATCAAGAGGTTTTATCGTTTTTGATGCGTGGGGAAAAGACCGGTTTTTACAGGGAATGCAGGCTATTTTCACTTTTCTATTTCTTTTTTATTTCCCGCAATTTTTCACCTTCAAAACAAAACAGGTTAGCGTGTTTAAGGCTTTATCATAGAAATGCCGGTCTTATTATCCGCACAATAGCTTTAAGTGAACAGTAATAAAGAACTTCATTTCATAATTTCGGCATGATTGTTCAAGTGTTAATTTTATTAAAAATGTATTTTATATTTTATACTTTGTTATAAAATTAAAATATGATAGTATTTATCAGATGTTTATAGGTTTAACAATATTGTGTAGCATGTAAATTCGGGTAACAATACGGGAGAAACAGTGATGGCGATGACACCGGTTCAGAATTTGAAATTCGCTTCTGTCAAAATCTTGCAAGAGAGAATTGATCAGGTCGAACAACAGGCCAAACGCGCTCCCACGACGACGGAACAGATTTTTAAAGCCAAAGAAACAGGCTCTCCTTTGAAAGCGGAAGAAAAGTCGACTTATGACAAAATCCGCAGCAAAATTGCCGGAGCTACGGTATTTGATAATAGCCGTATGAGCAAAAGCGAATTCAAAGCAAAAATACTGAAAGAAATAGCAAGCAGCCTCGGCATTGATCTTGATAAAGGTGGAGCAGATCTCAAACGTCTGGCCAAGTTTATCCGCGGCAAATTGGCTTACATGAAATCTCAAGACCCGGTAGGTTATGAAGAATTTATGGAAGGCATCACTAAAAGGCTCGGCCTTGATAAATTAGGCTTGAAGGCGGAAGACGTTGTCGAGGCAATGGCTGACCCATCTTCACAAAAGGCGGAAGAAGTTGACCAAATGCTTGATGTCTATTTCGGGAAAGATGGTGAAGCCTCTTCTGAGGTTGACAGTGAACTCAACGATATCAAAGAAGTTCTGAACCGGAACGGCGGCACTTCCACAAACGGAAAAGCTGCCGAACAACTTGTCAGTCCTCAATCCAATGCTTCCGGGCCAAACGAGATTTTGACCGATCAGCCGACCGGCACTTATATGCCGAGAAACTTCCCTCCAGCACGTAAATAACTGCTTTTGGCATAGACCGGACGACCGCTTGTTTTTTAAAAAACGGCATTTTCCGAACGTTTGTGCTTACGGATGAAAAATCGGCGTGAGGAATGGCAGCAGCTTTGTGTTCAATAAAAAAATTGCAATGGCCGGAATGGGCAAAAACCGGAAACCGGCGGAACTAAGCTTTTAAAACCGAAAAACAAAACGTTATATGCAGCAAGCCATCAACATCATGGACAATCGGTTCGGGTTTGAACAATAGAGTTTCTATTCAAGCTCGATAATTTTTTCTACCCGCGAATGGTTCTTCAAGCTTTTCAGATAAGGCTTGTTATTCCCTCAAAAAAAGCGATTTCCGGAAATATTGGCAGATTTTACGAAGTTTTTTGTGGCGCCGATAAACAACCGATTATTTCGTTTCATCGCATATATTCTCATCACTCATGTGACGTCCGATCGGCTATCGCTTCTTCGTCCATTCAATCGATTTCATGTAAACTATGTGCACAGTCAAACTGTTCATCAATTAAAAGCAAAAATTATTTTTCGCATATTTTGTATAAGCGCGAATGCTAAACTTGTTAAGCGGTTATAGGAGACCGAAGCAAGGCAATAAAAAACCCCGCAAAAAGCGGGGTGGATTGATTTCTTTAAAAAAATTAATTTATTTGCTCGGCTTGATCTGGTATGGGATCGTTTTGTTTTGAGCCTTTCTTATTGCGTTTATTTGCTCGACTGTCAGTTTTCTTGTCTGCTCCATTTGCAACAGCAGTTCCTTCATGGCCCCGTTCATCGTCACATTCTTCCTCTTTAGATCCATATTGTTCATCACAATTCTCCGAGAGCTCGCAAAAATATTCTACTTGTGGAATTCCTTGAAAACTGAAATCCCTTTTGTGAAAGCGGCTATAAAACGTATCATAAAGGTCAACGATCTCACGCGTTTCAGGTTCCACAACCCGCTTGAACAATTCTCTAGCTTCTTTTCTATCTATCACATATCCATGCGATGGATAATTTGCAATAATTTTATTTAAAACTCCTGGCTTAAGATTACCAAATTTTTGGTTAAGGTTGGCCCCATATCTTGTTGCAATATTCAAGATTCTTTGGTGTTCTCCAAATTTTATAGGGTCAATTTGTGCAGTTATCGGCGATATCATCGCTTCAATAATCTTGGCTGCCATATCCCCCGATAATTTAGCATTTATTCTGGTGTCATCGTGTATGCTTTTCATCGTTTCTGCAAAACAGTCAGCGGACACCGCCTGCAAACTATTCAGAGCCGTCATTATGTCGAGGCCAGAATTAGACTCGTCCAACTCGTCATTCTTTTTTATTTGTATATCCAGAGGGCCAAGTTCGCCCGTATCACCTATTATAAGTTTGTTGGCTGCAATAGCTAAAAGTGTGCCTGCACTCTTGCAAAAGCTCGATATTAATACAGAAAAATCCTCGTAATTGTGCTGTAGCGCGCGCCCAATCCTATAGCCCGCATCGGGATCGCCTCCTAAAGTGGTTATACCCAAAATAACACTTTTATTTAAATCCGATTCCTCTTTCCGCTTTTTAATTTCTTTTGTCAGCAACCAATAGCCTGGGTAATTTATGGCGCCACAATAATAATATACGTCGCATCCCATGATAATTTCTCTCCCTACATATCAAAAGCTGAGCGCCATGTGCATTATAGACCGAATAACTCTGTAATTTCCAGTATTTTATGAATAGCCAAAATATTTTTTATCAAAACTGATGATTTTGTCGGGGATATATTTCTGTTGAAACACTTCGTGCGATGTTCGTTTCGCCAAAACGGCAATCATGGCCTCTATTGGTTCATCTATAGTTTTGGCAATCTGCACCATGACTGAATCGCCAATACGCACCGGTTTATTCGGGTGGACAAAAACCAGATCACCCGCTGTAAAACGTGGTTCCATAGTGTCCCCTTCCACGTATAAGGCATACAGATCCTTGGTCATCAACAGAGCGGGTGACCTATGAACGTAATCAATGATTGATGTATCAAGCTTGAACGATCCGTTGTCGCTGTTACAAGCAGCAGTTCCCATCACAGGAACCTCCTGCGGCATGTATTGGCGCGGCGATAAAGTACCATTAGTGAACTTCACATCGCTCATTTTGCTATTTGTTCGGGTCTTTTCAGTTTCAGCAACATTCGGGGTGTTACCGGTAAGAAGCCAATCAACCGAGACTTCAAGTGCTTCCGCAATTTTTTCGAGGGTGTTCAAGCGCGGACGGGATGCCCCGGATTCCCACTGGGTAACCGCGTTACGTGTCTTGCCAACGGCTCTTGCTAACTCTTCTTGAGTCATCTTCGCTGCAATGCGCAAATTTTTTATACGTTCTTTCAAATCCATAGTTTTGTTTAGAAAACGTACATTTTGCACCATCAGTTTTATTTATATCGTGTAGAATGTCATTTCACTACTAAAATATCCATTAAAAGCGATTGGCGTCGTTGGCTTTTATACAAACAATCAAGCAAAAATGACGTTGTTGGTCATTAACTTAAAAAATCGGCACTTCCATTGAGCGTAATGAAGCAATAGGAGGTTAGGATAACGCCGGAATATATAATTAACCTATAATGAAAGTCGGGAAGATTATTATCCTCCGTTTATTTTTTGAAGCCGGTTCCAGTTGGCTGTGTTGTTGAACCTTTTGTGTGATGAAACAATACAGTCTTTTTAGAAAAGACTATTCAACGCGATTTTGCCTCATCCGCTGAGAAAAACGAAAGACGCTACCAATTAATGTTCGTCCGGTCTGGTGGCGCAGTCGGAACCGATAAAGAGAATTTCTTTACGCGTCATAGTGATCGGCGGGTCGTTTTCGTGGTCGACTTCGCCTTGAGCCGTGCGCATGAAAAGGGTAAACCTTGAAAGATCGAATGTCTCATCCGTCATCGGGCTTGAACGATAAAGTTTCCAAGCAAGCGCCATCACTTTTTCTGCCCGCGAATGGTTTTTCAGGCTTTTCAAAAAAGGCTTTATATCGCTCCATGAGAAGCGCTCTTTTTCCTTGTGCTTTGTTCCTGCATTGTCGGCTTGGTTATCCGGATTTCTTTGATATGTCTCTTCGGGTTTTCGACCATCCAGAGTTTTACTTGTTACATCGGCACGTTTGCTCTGCCCTTGATCTCTTTCTGCGCGACTTGTTTCTTTGCTAGAAACATCGGTTTTATTAAAAGGCGGTTGTATTTCTTCGTCAGTGCTTGAACCATTGTCCGGCGAGCCTTTTTGGTCGTTAGAGGGTCGAAGAAATCCGGCTTGTGGCTTTAAAGTTTTTCCATGATTTTTAGGCTTTTTCATTCCACCCACCCCTCGCCTGTTTGGACACAAATCCATCAGCTTCAACACGCTTAACGGGGGAATCGTAAAAAAATGACATGAATAATGTCAACATATTTTATGTTGAAAATTTACTGGACTTCATCAACAAACGAATCGTTTAACCATGAAGACTTGGTTGTTTTGATGGTTTTGCTTTAAACTTTTATATTTTTTAAAAAACCGGATGGTTGCCGTAAGACATCAAAGTTGAACCGGCTAATTAACCGGAAGCGAAGAAGAATATCGACGAAGTTTTCCTCGAAATAAGGAATTTTATAAATGAATGCGACTTCCAAGCGGAACAACAAGTCAATCAGAACAACAAAAAACTATTAGAGGCTGTTGCTTGGACGATTGACTAAAAATGAATAGCCCGTGGAGAGTAATGAAAAATAGCGATCAACAAAGTATTTGAAACATAAGTCTTCCGTTTATCCAGCAATGGAAGCCCGGACATCAACAAGTTGAGCGTGAAAGCAACCGATGTTTAAAAAAATCGGGAGATAAAAATAAAGCGTGATGCCATTGACAAAGGATAATTTATCACCCCGTTTTCAATAACATAATCGAGCAAAAGCAAGTTTGATACCGGCAATACGGATTTAAAATTATTTCGCTTCGAACGACGGCATTACCAATTGGATATTGGAAAATTATGCGCCCGACCGGCTCCATCCGGTGTGAGAAAATCCGGCTATGGGAACTTTTGTTTGACTTAATCCGACAGCAATAAATAGCGCATCAAGAAACACGATGTTGGAAAAACCGACACTGAAAAATCAAACAGAAGGAAAATCAGAGCGGGGAAAATGTGCCAGCGGCAATGTGTGTTTGAAATAAGCATATAGCGATCACAATAATTGGGTAGCGATCAATAGCGTATCCAAGACATGTGAAGTGAGAAAATCATCTTTCCAAAAGCGCCGTTTCATCAGATCGGTCAGCGAACAATTTTCGCACAGTCAAATCGGATGCTAAAATATAGGCCTTAAAAATATCGGGCTTAAAAACATCGGTCTTCAAATGAATGATCGGGTGCACGAAAACTTTTGGTCTTGGATATCCGGCTATGATGACGCTCCCTTGATTATCCGGCTCGGATGCCAGCCTTGGATAAACATAAGCTTTGACATGCCGATGCTTTTGGCACCTATTTTATGTCAATTTTTTTTAGCGGGTAAAACGGCCGATATAGCGGCCAAGAATAGTAATTTCGCTTAAATTCAGAATGCGCGGTTTGTGGTGGGGATTATCCGATATGACCTCGACCTCGATTTCATCCGCACCGGGACGGGAAACAACTTCCAGCCGTTTAATGATAACCCCGCCAAGCTCGTCAGCCAGTGCATAAATTCCCGGCGGTGACGGAACACGGTGCGATATGTCGGCGCATCCGATAGGACAATGTTTTGTAAAATGTTCCAGCTTTAGCGGGTAAAACGGCCGATATAGCGGCCAAGAATGGTGATTTCGCTTAAATTCAGAATGCGCGGTTTGTGGTGGGGATTATCCGATATCACTTCGACCTCGATTTCATCCGCACCGGGACGGGAAACAATTTCCAGCCGTTTGATGATAACCCCGCCGAGCTCGTCAGCCAGCGCATAAATTCCCGGAGGTGACGGAACACGGTGCGATATGTCGATAAACACCGCATCGCCATCATGAATGGTGGGCGACATGCTATCGCCATAAGCAGGAAGAACGGCAACATTCGACGCAACAACATTGAGTTTTGCCAACAGGCTTTCGGGTAAACGCCAAAAATCCCGTATGACTTCAGTCGAAATTTGAACAGCATTCTTGGCACCGTTGACGATCATAATTTCCCCGCCGGCCCCCATGCCCGCCTTGACATCAATTTCGGGAATTTCACCATCTTTCAACTGCAACCTTGTTTTGACATCACTATCAATCCGGTCAGGAATATCAGGGTCAAAACTCGATACAATCTTGTGTTTTGCGGCATTTTCACCTGTCAAAAGATAAGATGCGCTCACGCCGAATTTGCGGCCATAAATTGCCGCGTCTTCAGGGCTAAAATCATTCTGCCCGTTTTCGTGTGCCCGATAGGTCGAATGGCTCACGCCAATTGCATCCGCAGCTTTCGTCGCAGATGAAAAGCCCGCTTTCAGCCGTGCTTCGCGCAATCTTTGTCCCATCGTGTCCATAACATACATTATGTCAGAATAATAAACATAAATCATGTTGACAATCTGATATAAATGATGTTGTTATACAACTATACGCTACTTTTGAGTGTATTATAACATTATTAGTGTTTAAAAGTGGCGGGTAAAGGATGGAAGGTGCAGTGTGCGCTTTCCTGCAAGTTTTTTAGACGGCGTATTTGCCATGTTTCGGGGTGGAACAAATGGACAAATCAGATATTTGCGTGTTGTCAGATATTGGCGTGTCACAATTATTCGACACTGATGTTTTGCATGAAAAACAGCTGGTGAACTGCTTTAGCCGCAAGACCGCACTGTTGACTTGGCCTTTAGAAGCTTCACCCAAGAATGAAGCAGCAGACAATGAAGCCGCATTTAAAAGTGTTCTTAAAAGCGAACAGACCTTGAAGTGCGGCTTTTGCGTTGCGCCTTCCTCCGGCAAGCTTCAAAGCATATTTAAACTTCAAAGCGTATTTCAAACTGCTGGGGGAAGCACTTGTTGCGGGCTGACGGTGCTTGCGCCCCGTTCATTATGCCGAACGTTTTTTCCCCGCACTTCTTCTTTATCCCGATTTTTTCTTAAAAAAAGCAAATTATGCTTATTCGTTCTTGCTATTCTCGAAAGCACTGTCTGGCGAGCCTGCACCTTCTGCGGGCGTTTTTCTGGCATTGGTGTTTTCGAGTGTCACATCATATTTCTGCGGCTCGGCAAGGATATTTTCCGGTTTGCCGACAGCAATCATACATTTGGCAAAAAGCGGCAGAATATCTTTGCTATCAATCGTATTTTCGGAAGCACCGGCAATAATACTGAACAAACGGAATGCGACTTCTTCCGGTGTGGCTGCTGCATTGACTGTGGCAGATCTTATCGGGTTAATAACGGGCATTCTCTTTCCTTTGTCTTTCATCAATCACTTGATGAAATAGTTAAACAACTTGTTGTTTTTATCAAGGCAATAGCAATCGCCATTTTTAAACCGGTGAGCCTTTCAGCTTTCTGGGAAAGGCTTCGTTTGAGCGCGTCAATTTTTGCCCGTGCAGGACAACAAAATTCAAACCGAATTTTTAAAAGCATTGTTTTAAGCGCTGCAAAAGTCTGCTTGTCAGCAAAAAGCGCAAGCGGAAAAATCAAATCTGTGACCCGAAAAATCAGTGCTTTGACACCTGAAGGTGAAAGTGTTTTCAAAGCTGTTTTTCCTCCGGAATTATCGGGGTTTTTTGCGCGTCAATTGTGCCACCAACCAACCTTTTTCAAGGCAGAGAAGAGAGTTTTATAAAATGGATTCGTCAACACTACGTCGCCTTGCCGGTTTGAACCTTTCTACCGAACAAATGTCGGCCATTCTGGAACTTCTTGCCGATATAGACGAGCGGGAAGACTTACGCCGTGCCCGTACACGCGAGCGTGTGCGCCGTTTCAGGCTGACACGGAAAAACAATGTAACGTTACAAGAGGAAAATTGTAACAGCGAGGAAACATTACCCCTTTCCCCTAAAAGAAAGGTTCCCCCACACCCCCTTAAAGAAAATAACCCCTTTCCCGCTTTCTCTGAAACACCTTCTGATGCGCTTGTCGAAGAGCCAACAGAGAAAAAAAGCGGGCATGGTTTCTCCCCTTGCGGAAATGAAAATTTACCGGAAATCCCTACGGAATGCGAGCCGGAGAAAGCTTGTTCTTTTGCCGTGAGTTTGCCCAAGGACAAGGCTTGCACTTTGTCAGAAATTTCCGCTTTGCCGCAAGCGGAAAGTGAACCACTTTTAGAAATCACGGGAACGATGTCTGCGGCTGAAAACGGCACGGCTTCGGGCGCAATGTCAGCTTCCGGAGAAAGCGCGGGTGTGCCGCTTTTGCCTTCACCTTCGGGAATTTTTTCAAGCCGGAATTTTGGAAAAAACGAAGTTTCAGAGTTTGCAATAAGCCGCCCCGACAAAAGGGGTTTTGAAGCCGAATTTCATGAAATTTTCTGGCCTTCTTTCCCGAACAAATGCGGCAAGCCGAAGGCACTAACGGCGTTTTTGAAAGCGCGCAAAAAAGACAGTCTTGCCGCCATTATGGCGGGGCTTCAACGCTATATCGCCGACAAGCCGCCCGACCGCCCCTGGCTTAACCCGACAACGTTTCTCAATCAGGAACGCTGGAATGACCAACCGGCCCCCGTAATGGAGCGAAAAAATGCAAAATTTAAATATGATAAAAGATCGACAGCCAGAAAAGTTACCGATGCGATGGCCCGTCTCGCACCTCGATTTGACGCTTGCCAAACTCGTTTCCCTCACGACAGGTGAAGGCTTTCCACCCCGCTTCAAGGCGGGGGAAAAACCGACATGCGCTCAAATTGCAACAATCAGGCACACACTCGAGGACGCAAAAAACACACTTTTAAAAAAGGCACGAAGTGACGAAATCATGGACCAGTTTTTGCTGCTTTCGGGCGGTATGCGCCTGCCCCGTGATATAGACGGGGAAAGTGCGGCCAAATCCTATATGATTGCGCTTTCCGGCTTTTCCAGCTTTGCCATTATGCAATCGGTGCTTTTGATTATTCGCGGCAAGGCGGAAGGCTTCAACAAAACCTTCATGCCGACAGCGCCGGAACTTGCCGCTTTTTGCGAACATATTGAAAAAACCGAATGGTTGAAAATCGACCATGTGGAGCGGCTTTTAAGAGCCGGAGAAGAAGGACCAAACGACGTTTTAATTCCGGAGGCGCGGGAAGAAAAACTGACTTTTCACCACCAAACCACGATGACAAGCGGAAACAAAACAACAGAACATGAACCAGGGCGACACGCTTCCCGCCCGCAAAAGAAATGCGCGCTCGATGAAGCTGAATGAAACGGAATGGGACAATGTGGGACGAGATGGGACGACGTAAGACAATGTGGGACGATATGGGGCGATAAGAGACGGTATGGGACATTTATGAAAAGGCCAATGTTTTTTGGGCGGCAAAACGCGAACCACAAGAATTCAAACAACAACACTTCAAATTCAACACTTCAAACAACCACCCGAATAAAAAAGATCATGAAAGGCTTAAACCATGCAGGAAGTTGAAATTATCAGATTGAAAGCCCGTTCAAAAGCAGGAAAACTCCGGCTCAAGCGCGGGCGCGGAAGGCCGCGTATCGAAGGTATTGCGCGCGAACCGAATGGCAGGCGCAGCCGCGCAAAAAAACCGCGCGAGGCGATTGACCGTCTTGCCATTTTGATGCGTGCAAAGCACACAGGCCTTTCCGAAAAACAGGCAAAAGACCCGCGCGCTTCCACCTATATCGGCAGGCTTTTTTTGGCAGGCCCCGAATGCGGCGGCATTAGCGAAGACCAGTACAATGCCGGGCTAAAATTTATCGAGGTTGATAATAACTATAAAAAGGCATTGCTTTCGCCTGCCGCCTATTACGACGATTTTAACAGCACGCCTAATCCCGAACTTTATGAAGCGTTTTGCAAGCGTGCAAAAAAGCAATATCTTGCGGCAAGAGAAGCCATTCAGGAAGCGCAATTTGATAACAGAATTGATAACCTTTATGCCGCCTTGCAATATATCGTGCTGGAAGATCTCGAATTGCCGCACCTTGTCGGCGCAACAAGGCTTGTGCTCAACGCGCTGAACCGGCATTTTTTCCTTGCCAATAAAGGTCATTAAATTTTTAATGACCCTGATGGCGCAACGGGAATTCTATTTTCCAAACGGAATTTCTTAGGAGGTGGGAAATTTATATTGCGACCGGAATTTTATGGTTTTGTTGCAATTTGTTATGCGGCGGGAAAGACTATTTTTGTAAAAAGTCTATTTTTAGCTAGAACTATAGGCTGAAAGAGCAAACTTGGCTTGCAATTTATGAGAGGGGTTACCCCCCGTAAATTTATAAAAGAGGTCACCCCCGTAAAGCGGAAGTCCAACCCGCCTTTTTATCTCGACTTGCAACGCTATTTCTAAAAGGCAGGCAGTCCCCTGCCTTTTCTTTTACACCTCGCACAATTTATCACCGTGCAATGAAGGGATAAGCGAAAACTGGTAAGATAATCGCCCGCCTATAACTGATAGAAATGGCACTGATTTAAACTTAATCGGAAAACTATTTATTTTTACGCGCATGCGATTGTTTGCGCTTACTTTTTATCCTTTGGTGGAGAATATTGCATAAAAGGCATATCTCCGAATATTTTTCTAAATTGTTGTTCTGAATCTATTCTAATTAACAATTTTCCATGATCGTCTTCATTGAAACTTTGTGGCTCGCAATTCGAATAATAAAAGCACTTGTCTAATACGCCATGTTTCTTTACTTTTTTTACAGGAACACATGCATTTATCCAACTCGTGCAATTGCTAAAGTCGCATTCATAGAAAGTATTGTACCTAAAACTATTATCCGGAAGATAGCTTTCAGGTATAATACGCTCGACTTTTGTTTTTTTAGTAATCCCATTTTTAATCGGTATATAAGGAGATGAATATATAAAAGCAATTTTGCAATTAGCGAATTTACAATTGAAAGCTGCAATCTTTGTAATTATTGGAAGTGTATGTTCCACATTTATTCCATAGAATATACAGTCTAAAAACCCAAATCGACAAATAACTTTTGATTTTATGAATCTTTGAATAAATTTGTAACTAAAAGTCAAACCGACATATGTAACATATAAATTTTTAATTTCAAATTCATTCAAATATTTTACATTATCATCTTTCTGAACATGATCTTTACGCGATATTATTACAAATTCATTAATATAAAAATGAAGAGGATTATTTCCAACAAGGTCGTCAGCATAATGAATCGCTCGCAGACGAGCTTTATTCGCTATTGTAACGTCACTAGCACCGGTTATAAAATCTGCTATCAAATCAAATGCTTCTTTTCTAAGAGGACCTTCAGGGTCACTTGCAACTGCATTCAAAAAGGAAAGACCTGCATATTTTTGCGCATCGCTTTCACTGCTTAAAAGTTTTGATGCTTCTGCGATAAGCTGGGCGGTGTCACGCCGTTTTGCCATTTTGATTTCGTTATCGTGGCGCTTGCCATCCTGCTTCTTTTCTTCAAGCTCGATTGATTTATTTTTGGTCGCTTTGGCCGCCCAGAAAAAGGTAACAAGACCGGCAGTGGCCAGCGCTACATTTTTAATATCTATGCCACCGAAAAAGGTTGAATTGTCTTGACCCGGATAAAAATACAGAAAAGCAATTGTCCCGAACAAAGTGCCAAGAATTAAAGTGACGTTCAAAACATCGACGGCAAAACGGTTGCTGGCAAAATCGACACTTTGGCGAGTATACGCATTCTTCGACGGGAAAAAGGCTGCATTAATCCAGCTATTCAAAAGCACAAATAAAAGTGTTGCGACAATCGCAACCAAGGAAACAACTTTCAATCTATATTGAAAGTCCTGAAATGGATAAAAAACCGATAGACAGAGGAAAACAATACATAAAATAGTCGAGCCGAGTAGCGCAAACCAGTTTGTTTCTTTCGTGATGATTGCGGGAAGCAAAATCAATATGTCTGCCAAAACAACGAATAAGAAAATGGCCACACCAAGAATGTTGTTACTTGTTTCAAGAAAAAAATAATTCAGGAGAGAGAAAACTATTGCTGCAATTAAAAAGCCGATACCAAGCCGGAACATGCGCTTTTTAAAAGCAATGAATTTTTCACCCGTTTCACTTGCTTGTTCTAGCTTATCGTTCTGTTTATCGGTATTGGTATTTGAAGGCATTCTTCGCTTTTTCCCCTTCTCTTTTTCCCTAGCGATTTATGCCAAAAATTCAGACAAAAGCAATGTTAGGATGTGTTTTTCCCCTTTTTGCAACCGCTATTTGTGTGATGGTTTTGTGCTAATCATTTCAAGCTTCTGCAAAAATGAGGAAGGGAATAAATGACGGCTATTTATGGCATTATTTCGTGGCACGAGTTTTTCACGGTCAAAGCCGGAATTGTTGGTTCCGTTTAGAATGTCGTTTAAGCGCAAAAAAAGCGGTCAATTTCGTGAAGTGATAAAAGGCGAAGCTATTTTTGAACCACAGAATCTGTTAGTATTTGAAGATTTCTTCGGCATTATATTTTCACAATTCAAAAGAACGTATGACCTTTTAATTATGAGCAATTCTACTGACGATCTTCCGTTTTCCCAGCGCTACGGCTATGCGCCGGTTGTTCAACAGCTTGCTTTGGGAGAAATAACAACCGCATTCAGAGAAGAGATAAAAGCACTTCTCGACGAAACTATTATAGTCGGTCGTTTTAATGCTATTGAAAACGAATATGCGGATATAATTCAGGACATTTTTATAAACTTTTATGAAGGAAATTATAGAAAGTTTTCAAGAACGAAGTCTTTCGTGAAAGATTTCCTAGATGAGTTTGTCGATAAATGTAATTTTTTTAGACTTTTTGATTTATTAGAACAACTAATAAAAGATCTTAAACAATTAAATACAGATAATATTGGTTATAAAAAACGTAATGAAAATTTTGAATTTAAGTTAAAAACAATCGTTAAAAAGCATCACTTAGCCTACATAATTTACGACGGAAAGATCAAGCCTATCAGTAATGAATTTGAGGGTAAGACTTATGTTGCTGCACTCGATGAGACAAAGCACACTGGCCAGCTTGGTGCCCATAGCCATTTACTCAAAGCCGGAGAACAGATAAATCACCAGAAGTGGGCTGATAGCGTTCGGGAAAGCATCAGCGCGGTGGAAGCGGTTTGCCGCCAAATTGTCGGGGAAAATGCAACTCTCGGTTTGGCACTGAAGGAAATTGAAAAGAACTATCCTCTGCATCCGGCATTTAAGAAAGCGTTGAGCGAACTTTACGGCTTTACCTCTGATGAAAACGGAATTCGACATTCACTTTTGGACAAGTCGAGTGCAGCCGTTGACGAGGCCGACGCACTTTTCATGTTGGGGGCTTGCGCATCCTTTGTTTCTTATTTGCTTTCCCGAACAAGGTCGAAAGACGATAAATAAATTTGTTCAAAAGCATCTAAAGGTTTTGCGTTATTAGAGATTAAAGATTTCGCAACACAACAAAGATGTGTAGAAAATGAAGTATGTTTAGAAAAATCTTGAATTTCAAAAAACGGGCTTGTGGTTACAAGAATTGTCGATGAATATAAATGAAATATTAAATCGGAATGTCATCGTTGATGACCACGGAACACGATTCCGGGTTCATATGGAGCTTGATTTAGATAAAAAAGATAGGGACAGAAATATCTCCACTTCGACAAGTGATCAATATTTTATGTATTTGCTTTTCAATCTACATGAAATGAAAATGATTATTTTTGATATTGTGTCCAATATCATTAATAGAGTCAACATATATTTCGATGATAGCGGATTACCACGATACTATCATGGTACCGATAACATCATATTAACAAAACCTAGAAACTACAAATCATTGCATCTATTCTTCTCCGCTATGTTTCATGAGATAACACATTGGATGATACATCGCAAAGAGAGTACTATAGATAAAGAAATAACCTTATTACTCGATGAGGAGGAGATTGTTGCTGAGTTGGTGAGCTTGTGCATAATGGAAGAGTTGGGTTATTCGAATAAAATAAAACAATATAGTTTGGATTATATCGATGAATATTTGGAAGCGCTTCGCGACAACAAAAATATTGATATCCAACTCTCTATTGAGAAAATGGAATCTTTAACAAAACGATTAATCAATCAATTCAAGAGTTTCTTCTATAAAGAGTGTAAAACAAATGAATAAAACTATCATTGTGACCATCTTCACAATGCTCTTCATGAATAATGCCAACAGTGAAACTGTTAATATTGGCAAGATAGATTCACCAATGCATACCGCAATCCGTAGAGGGTTGAGTTATAATAATTCAGTGTGTTTTGAACATGTTTATCAGTCAATTCCCAAGCGTGAACGAAGGAATTGGACAATGACATTCGATGAACAACGTCTTAATAATTATGAGGATATTATCTTGAATAAAAAAGGACAATCGTCTTATCTGGTATGCACAAACGGCCGTTTATTACGGAAGGATGCATACGGTTTTAAACAATTGAATGATTATAGTGATAAAGGTGATAAAAAATAGGAATAATTCCTTTCAACTATAATATCGCAATTATCACCGCCGCTAATCTTTATATATGGAATTTTTTGCGGTGGATTTGTTGTTAGTTTGCCACCTTCCATCAGACCCGACGGTATCACTGTTGTTCGCTTCGGTGCATCCTGAATTATTCGTTGGTCTATATTGAATATAGACTTTTTTATTTGTTTTCGTTTTTCGACAATTCGACAAAACGACCATACTTAACAAAAACACCATACTTAACAAAAACAATTGTCCATACCGTTCTTATCGATATTCTAAATAAACCTTCGGGTGTCCATAAATGCAAAGGACTTTGCCACAACATAGAAGTACCCAGACGTAAGATGGCAGCTTCTTGTCGACTTACCAAAAAAATCCGGCAACGTGCGTTCATTTTCAAGAGGGATAGAAAATGTGAAAAAAGCGTTACGCTTTCCAGTTGAAGGGAGAAGGCCTAGGAAAATTCGGAACGATGGTTATTTAAAAAGCTGACGTAGCGCAATGCCGCCAGCTTTTAAACTTTAAAACACCCGATTAGGGCGTTTGATAAATAGACCTGCGAAATGGCAGGCGAATATTCAGACTTCAGATTTCCTCAACCGGTGCGTTATAAGAAGATTTTACCAGATCAATTGCATGAAGAGCATCAGCCTTGTTTTTATAGCCTTCGCCGCTTGTTGCGATCTTTTCGTGGTTCGCGGCTTTCAAATGCCAATACCATTCGCCGTTGCTACCTTTGAAAATTTCGTATTTCATAGTATCATCCTTATTTCGTGTGGATTATTCATAATTTAGAACCATTACGCAAAAAATTTTAAGAGAAATGGGAATTTTTTTTATTATTTCAAGATAAAAATTATCTATAATAAAGTTTATTTTCGATTTTTATTCTGACGAGTAAAACTCTTTTACACTAAATTATAACTTACCCCTCTTTATTAAAAATTCTCTTTTTAAGTTTGAAGGCATCGGCATTTTTCCAAATGGAAATGATCTATTTGGCAATTGAAAAACATGTGTCGATTGGTTTTGAACAGGAGCGACCAATAAAAATTCACGCGTCTTCCGACCACCTGATTTTTAGAAAAATAATTTTTTAAAATTTCCGATTATTTTTTTCTTGCAAAAATGTGTCACTAAATATTAACTGACACATACGGCACAACAAGAATTGTATCTATGGTTTGGTTGACGTTTATAAATATAAAAACGTTTTATGATCTTTTATATTTTAAATATTCGATTGTTTGTTGAATTTAAATTCCTTTTAAAACGATATTATTCTAAATTACAGATTTTTTCATGAATATTGCTATTGATTGTTGAGGCGTTTGTTGAATGTTTTTAAAAAATCCGCATGGAATAGTTTGGGCCGCAAAAATGCGTGGCGAATGTTTTCAAGCTCGTAGCGCATTTGGCGGTTAAAAATTTTATCCTTGAAAAGGAAAAGGGACTTGGCCGGAACCAAAAAGCGAACATCCCTCAAAACAGAAAAATCCGTGAAAAAACCGCCGTTAAAAAAGCACACCAACAGAAAAAAAGCCGCGCCTTATCGGAAGAAATTGAAAAAGAAACTGTGCGGGTTGCTGATGGATTTTTGGAAAAGGCAGCACGTTCGAGAGTGAGACTTGAAAAGGAAATTGAGCAGCAAATGCTCGGCAATGAGAAAATGGCCGCACGTTCAAGCGTAGAGTTCAAAAAGGAAACGCTGGAAAATGTGTCTGGAAACAAGGAAAAGGCTGCACGTTCAAAAGTGAGATTTGAAAAGGATATTGAGCGGCAAGTGCTGGGCAATGAGGGGATGGCTGCATGTTCAAGCATAGAGTTCAAAAAAGAAACGCTGGAAAATGTGTCTGAAAGCAAGGAAAAGGCTGCACGTTCGAGAGTGAGACTTGAAAAGGAAATTGAGCGGCAAGTGCTCGGCAATGAGAAAATGGCCGCACGTTCAAGCATAGAGTTCAAAAAAGAAACGCTGGAAAATGTGCTTGAATCCAAGGAAAAGGCAGCACGTTCAAGTGTGAAGCATGAAAAGGAAATTGAGCGGCAAGTTCTGGGCAATGAGGAAATGGCTGCACGTTCAAGCATAGAGTTCAAAAAAGAAACGCTGGAAAATGTGTCTGGAAACAAGGAAAAAGAGATAACTCTAACCACGCGAATTCGAAAGCAGACGCTGCAAAAAATGCTTGGCAACGAGACAATGGCTGCGCCTTTAATAGAAGAGGTTAAAAAGAAAACCGTGCAGGATGAGTGCAAGGAAAAATTGTCGCTAGAGAGTAATGCAGTTTTGAAAACAATGCCGACTGTAGCAAAAGCGACAAAGAAAGCCACGCAAAAAAAGCGGGAAGCTGTGCGAGAAAAGAAAGCTTCCGGCATTTTGAAAGAGGCTATTTTAAAAGCTGCAATAAAAGCTGGTAACCGGTTGGGAGAAGACGGGCTTGTTTCCTATCTTGAAGCGCAGGCTTTAAAAAATGCTTCTTCCTTTTTGACACTACTTGGCAAGGTGCTGCCTGCCGAACTTAATTCAGACGGACAAGAAAGAAAAACCGTGACAAAAATCGAACTGGTTGCATTATCACCCTCACCGAAAGATTTGACAGTTGCAAATGAACCAGCCGGAAAAAAGCGCACGACTTCTAAAAAGCGCCCTGCTCGACACCAGGAACTTGAGATAAATCAGGAAATCTCGGAAATCCTTAAAAAAGACAATTGACGAGCTTTGCGATAAAAAAGGTTTTCAAAAAAGCGAACCGGTTTTGCAATTGTTCAACGAATTTGTTTTCGATGCGAAATGAGGAGAGAGTTTCACTGTTTTTCGTGTCTCGAAAATTATTTCAAAAAAACGTCTTGCACGTTTTAAAATGGTGGCTTTTTGAAATGGTGGGCTTTTTGAAATGACGGGCTTTTTAAAAAGCTTGACGTGCTGTTTTTCTTATATTGGCCTGATTACGATGAGATCTATTATTTCCTGAAGGCGTGGTTTTTAAAAGTGGCGATGCTTGTTTAAAACGAGCGTTTTCTTTGCATATCCGTCAAGGTGGTGAAGACGGTTTTTAGAATAGTTTTTTAAGCTTTTTTAGGCTTCCGGATTTGGTTTGGAACGTAGAAAACGTCTTGTCCGGTCGTTTTGTTTCGGTGGTTTTGTGGTGGTTCATGACAACAGAAAAAATAGAATTGCCGGAAAAGCTGATTAGCCTTTTCGATGGGCCGGCCGATATCAGGGCGGCCTATGGCGGGCGCGGTTCGGGAAAAACCCGCTCCTTTGCCACAATGAGCGCAGTGGTCGGCTATTGTTTGGGAAAAAGAGGAATTCGCGGCATTATTCTTTGTGCCCGCCAATTCCAGAATTCTTTGGCTGACAGCTCTTTGGAAGAAATCAAAAGGGCTATTGCCGATTATCCGTTTTTACAAAATTACTATACCATTGGTGAAACCTATATACGCTCGAAAGACGGGCGCATTACTTATGCCTTTTCCGGTCTAGACCGGAATATTGCCAGTATCAAATCGAAGGGGCGGTTGCTTCTCTGTTGGGTGGATGAAGCCGAACCTGTGACCTCCCACGCGTGGAACACATTGATACCGACTTTGCGCGAGGAAGGTGAGGATTGGAACACCGAACTCTGGGTAACATGGAACCCGCTCAGAAAAGAGGCAGCCGTTGAAAAGCGTTTTCGCGACAGTAAAAATGCGCGTATCAAATCTGTTCAACTGAATTGGCGTGATAATCCGAGATTTCCCGATCTATTAAACCGCGCCCGCCTTGATGACTTGAAGAACCGGCCGGAAAGTTATGACCATATATGGGAAGGGGGATTTCTTTCCCAGATGGAGGGAGCCTATTTTGCAACCGGTCTTGCAATTGCCAAAGAAGAAGGGCGCATTTCCAATGTTCCGGCCGACCCGTTAATGACATTTCAGGCTTTTTTCGACATTGGCGGCACCGGCGCCAAAGCCGATGCAACCGCTATCTGGATTGCGCAATTTATCGGAAAAGAAATCCGCGTTCTTGATTATTATGAAGCGCAAGGGCAGCCTTTGAGTGCCCATATCAACTGGTTGCGCGAAAAAGGTTACGGGCGGGCAAGAATTACATTGCCGCATGACGGTGCAACCAAAGATCGCGTGCGGGATGTGAGTTTTGAAAGCGCGCTTCAACAAGCCGGTTTCGAGGTAGACATTATTCCCAATCAGGGAAAAGGGGCAGCACGCGCCCGCATTGAAGCGGCAAGACGGCTTTTCCCCTCTATCTGGTTTAATGAAAAAACCACAGAAGCAGGACGCGATGCTTTGGGCTGGTATCACGAAAAACGTGACGACAAACGCGATATAGGACTGGGGCCGGAACATGACTGGGCAAGCCACGGGGCTGATGCTTTCGGCCTGATGTGTATTGCCTATGAAGCACCAAAATTTTCTAAAAACCGGCAGCGCAATTCTCTTAGACATGATTTCAATACGTCATGGATGGCAGGATAACAAAAAGCAAAATTGTCGACTGTTGAACCAAGATTCAAGTGAAAGAACCGTGCGTGTCCAAATTATAGCGGATAGCAATTGCGTTTTGCTATTCTTTCAAAGCTTGAAAGCGACATTCCAAAAACAAAAGAAGCTGCCAAGGGTGCGGCACTATATGCGAAACCGGAGACTTTCTTGGACGAGAGCTTCCAAAATGGGCAAAAGAGCGAGAAAAACGAGGGGCGAAGCTCAAACAAGCTTTATGCGCGGCAGGCGTGAATTTGGCGGCGTTCGCAATGTTTGCGATAAGAGCTTCCAAAACGGGCATAAGAGCAAGAAAAACGAGGGGCGGAGCTCAAACAAGCTTTATGCGCGGCAGGCGTGAATTTGGCAGCGTTCGGAATGTTTGCGATATATGCATCGTTTGAGGCATGGGAAATGTTCGGAATATTTTCGATGTTTGCGGGACGCGTAATATTGGCGGCGTTCGCGGCATGAGTGATATTCGCTGTGTTTGCAGGCTTTCCACGAGGTGAACTATTCGGGACAATAGAACCGGATGCGCAATCAATCGGCTTTTGGTTTTCCGGCAATGGCTTTTGTTTCATGTGACCTGACCTTTTTGTTTCTTTATGACGGTTGCCTTGTGCTTGCCCGCCTGCCCGCTTTGCGCGTTTTGCTTATGTTTTTTTCGGGGCTTTTTGGCTTTTCAGAATTGAACTTTCAAGTTGTGCGGGCTGCGACACGACGAATTTTAACCAATAATTTTACGGGCTGATGATGATGCAAGAAAACGAGAGTTTAGACCATGGGGCTTCGGATGACTTTGACAGTGCAAAAAGAGATATTTTGTTCCAGTCATTGTTAAAGCTTTTCCGGCAGGATATGGCGCATGTTGCCGAATGGCGCAAAAATGCCCGCGAAGATTATGCCTTTTATAATGGTGAACAGTGGGAAGCCCAAGACAAGGCGGCGCTTTTCGAGCAAAAACGCCCTGTCATGACATTCAATCGCATTGCGCCGCTTGTCAATGCTGTTATCGGCTCGGAGCGCAACAACAAACGCGAAGTGCAATTTATTCCGCGTGAAATCGGAGATGCGAGAGCCAATGAAATACTGACCGGTGCGGCGGAATGGTTTCGCGATCAGGCGGAAGCGGAATATGAGGATTCGGAAGCTTTTACCGATACTGTCATTTGCGGTATGGGGTGGACAGATACACGCCTTGACTTTGACGATGATGAAACGGGTAAACCTGTTGTGTGCCGCCTTGACCCGCTAAAAATGGTGTGGGATGCCTCGGCGGTGAAAGCCAATCTGGTGGATGCGGAGCGCCTCTGGTATATCGACGAAAAGCCGCTTGCCGAAGCGCGCCGCATGTTTCCCGATATTGACCCGTCACTGCTTGATGCACGCTGGGCGAAAAATGGTGTTTTTGACAGTAGCGCACCTCTTTCCCATGTGAATTCCGAGACTTTTTATAGCGAAGATAATTCTGGTGCTTCGGAGAGGCAAGGCTTGGGGCTTTCTTCCGCCGCGAGCTCTCTGGTGACGCTTGTCGAATGCCGCTGGTTCGAGCGTGAGGCTTTTTACAAGGTTTTTGACCCGCTGACAGGTGAAACACAGGATTATTCGCTTCGCGACTATGAAGAGAAAAAGAAAATTTCGCCTGAAATACAATCGGTAAGGCTTACAAGAAAGATTGTGAAAAGGGCTTTTCTGGGCGAGGTTCTGCTTGCCGAACCCGATCAGCCGATGGTGCCGAACGGGCAACTTGGTTGGGAATGCATTACCGGTTATTTCGACAAGATGAAAAAGCATTATTATGGCATTGTGCGCCCCACAAAAGACCCGCAGCGTTGGGCGAACAAATTTTTCAGCCAGGTGATGTATCTTTTAAACAGCCAATCGAAGGGTGGAATTCTTGCCGAACGCGGTGCTTTCGATGATGACAGGCAGGCAGAAGAAAGCTGGGCGCGCGCCGATGCCATTACCTGGACAAAACAGAATGCGCTTGGCGGACAAAATGCCCGCATTCAACCCAAACCCGTGGCACAATTTCCTGTTGGTTTTTTTCAGCTTTTCAATGAAGCCAAAGAAGCAATTTCGGATGTGACGGGCTTGTCTTCAGAATTTATCGGCACGAGAGAAGTAAACCAGCCCGGTGTTTTGGAAAGCCAGCGCCGGCAATCTTCTTTGAATTTGCTTGCCTCGCTTTTTGATGCGCTGCGCCGTTATCGGAAAAGACAGGGGCAAATTATGCTTTACCTCATACAGAACTATCTTTCCGATGGAAGGCTTATCCGCATTGTGGGGGATGACAACAAGAAATATGTGCCATTGACACATGAAGCGGTCGCCAACCGCCAATATGACATTATTGTTGATGATGCACCGACAAGCCCCAATGAAAAAGAACGGACATTTGCGATTATTCAACAGATGTTGCCGATGTTGAAAGATTATCTCACGCCGGAAATCGGACTGGAAATTCTGCGCTATTCGCCACTTCCCGCCTCGCTTGTTGAAAAATGGACAGCCAAGGCACAAGAAGCGGCTCAACAAAAAGCAGAACAGGAAATGGCCAGAGAACAGATGGCCAGAGAACAGATGGCAAGAAAACAGATCGCCGGCCAAGAAGCGGCAATGGAAAGAAATGCAGTGCCGGAACAGTCAACAGGGCAACAGGCGGAGCAATTGAAGTTGCAAGCCTTGGCAAACGAGCTTGATATGAAAACAAAAGCCCGTGAACTCGACCTTAATGCCAAAGCGGCCGATCTTTTTTTAAAAAATCAGAAAGCAAGGCTTGAGACCGAAACGGCCAAAAACCGCGCCCTCATTGAACAATTGAAAATTGAACAATCGCAAACGGGGAACGCCAATTCCTGAAACAAGCGCCCCGAAAGCTTGGATAAAATGGGTTTTAAATTTGGCAAAGCGGCAATTCAGATTGTCGGCGCATTTCAACTCCCGCAATTGCAACTTTTGTCTTTCCTGCCGGAGGAACCGGCTTCGCCTCAAGCATCGGCGTTTTGATGCTCTGCTGCCCGTTTTTTTCAAAGGGCATGTTTAAAGGATAAATTTATGGATATTGCACCCGAATTTTCACCGGAAGAACAGGATGTTCTCGGCCACCAAAACACCGACAATGACGGATTTGAAGATGAAACTGCCTTACCGGAAAATTTTTCCGACAGTAATACTATGACCGGACCTTCCGGAAGTCAGGAAGGGGAACATGAAAAACCGGTAGAGGAAGAAGATGAAAGAACCGCAAAAGCGCGAAATCATATGGTTCCGCATGGTGCACTTCACGCTGAAAGGGAAGAGCGCAAAAAAGCGCAAGCCGAGGCGGCAGAGGCAAAAGCCAAACTTGCCCGCATTGAAGAACGTTTCAAAATTGCGCGCGAATTCACGGAAAATAATGCCGAAGGCGAGAGCTTCTCACCATTAAAACAGCCACAAATGGAAGCGCCTGATCCGGAAAAAGATTTTGTCGGCTATGTCAAATGGATTGGCGCCAGATTGCAAAACGAGGAAGCCGAAAGACAAAAGAGAGAAGCCGAAGAGCGGCAATCTATCAAAGCCGCAAGAGAACAGGAAGCGGTCAAAGATTATTTTGCCACGTCTGTAACCGCACTTAAAGCGGAACTGCCGGATTTCGACGAGGCGGCCGATTTTCTTTATGAAGCACGGGTGAACCAGTTGATGGCGCTCGCCGATGCTTACCCTGCTTTTAAAAATGCCGATGCGATCAATGCGCAGATTGGAAACGAGCTTGCGGCCATTGTTAAAGGCGCTTTGGAAAGCGGCACCAATCCTGCGCAAACAATTTATAATTATGCAAAAAATATCGGCTTCAAGGCGAAATCTATAGCGGGGGGTGACATTGCCGCAATGCGCGCCAAAAAAAACGCCGCGCGGACACTCACCGCATCGAACGGGCGCGCTATTGCCGACCCTATTAGCCTTGAAGCTATAGATGCCATGAGCGACCGGCAATTTGCCGAGTGGATTTCCAATCCGCGAAATGAAAGAGCCTTCAACATTCTGATGAAGGGGGAATAAGGCTTTTAGCAAAATAAGTTTTTTAAAGGGAGCCTGTTTTTTAAAGCTGATTTGAGAGACTTCTGTTTCAGAAGCTTGAGCTTTAAAAACCACCGCTTGCAAAAGATGGGGCTTCTAAAACTTTTAAGTAGGTTCGTGTAGGTTTGTTTTGAAACTTTCACCTTTTTTTTTTGCGGATTTTCGTTTGAAATGGACGTTATCATTTTCACCCACCGGAGGTTTTCCGGTTTCGTTGGTTCGCTCGCGTTAAAGCGACAAAAAGCTTGAAAATCAATTGAATTTTAGGAGGCCATCATGGCTATTACATCCATCGGGGTGAACGACCCTCTGGCTGTTCGTGCCTGGTCGAAGAAACTTGCCGTCGAAGTATCGAAAGCTACCGAGATTGCGCCTTTGATCGGAACCGACACCAACAGCATTATCCAGCTTAAGGACGAAACCCAGAAAGGCGCGGGTGATACTGTCCGTTTCGGCTTGCGCACCCAGCTGATGGGCGAAGGCGTATCAGAAGGGGTTAAACTGGAGGGCAATGAAGAAGCCCTTTCAACCTTGAATGATGCTGTTATCATCAATGAACTTGCCCATGCTGTGAGGGTAAAAAACGAGGGCACAATCGACCAGCAGCGTGTGCTTTTCGATTTGCGCAGCGAAGCCAAAGACGGTTTGACCGACTGGTATGCCGACCGTTTGTCGCTCATGTTTTTTACCCATGTTTGCGGCTATACCGCCACACAAATGAACTTTGAAGGGCGCACCATTTCATTGTCGCCGGTGCATTACGGTTTCAATGAGCCGACAGCCCCGACCGACAAGCGCATTATTCGCCCGAATGGCAAAACCACTGACGAAAGCCTTGACGAAAAAGATGTGTTCAATCTTTCTCTGGTTGATAAAGCGGTGGAGCGGGCAAAACTTGCCAATCCGCGTTTGCGCCCTGTGCGTGTCGAGGGGGACAGCGTTTATGTGCTTTACCTTCACCCGACACAGGTGACGGCACTGCGCACCAACACGGCAACCGGCCAATGGCTTGATATTCAAAAAGCAGCCTATCAGGGCTCGCGCGCCAAAAACCCGATTTTTGACGGCTCGCTCGGCATGTATAACGGGGTGGTTCTGCGTGAAGCCGAACATATTACCGAAGGTGTCAGTTCTGCCGACCCGACCACGCCTGTTTCAAACACCCGCCGTGCGGTGCTTTTGGGTGCACAGGCTTCCATCGTCGCTTTCGGCAAGGACCGCGGACCAACGCGCTACAAACTGGTTGAAGAATTCTTCGATTATGAACGCGAACTCGGTGTTGCGGCAAAAACCCTGATTGGTATGAAGAAAACAAACTTCAAACTGAAAGACAGCACTGTCGGCGAACAGGATTTTGCAACCATCGTTATTTCAACCTATGCCGAGCCGCTTTAAAACGGCATTTCAAACAACAGGAAAAGGGGCAAGTGCTCCTTTTTCTTCTCTCCTTTTTCTTCTTATGCGACGAGCTGTCTAAGGCGCAATTTTCCCTCTTCCCGATTTTTTAAAAAACCGGTGATTTTGTCAGAGATGAAAAAAATGACCCATGCTTATTCTATAGACGCAAGTTCAAGCGATGATACCGACTGGATATTAATGGATTTTGAGGAGCCTGCGGCAAAAAGCGGGAATGTGCGAGATAAAAAGACCACACCCCTTCCCCGAAAACCGGTGAAAAAGACAAGTTTAAAAAAACCGCAAGCGGAAACCGGAAGCACATCTCGAAACACTGCCGAAAAAGCCGAAAATTTGAAGGCCGAGCCTTCCATACCGGCGCAAGCAACAACAACGCAATCAACAGCCGCCGTTTTGAAGACCGCAAGCGGCAAAAAGCGACTGAGAACACGCAACCTGAACTCGAAGAAAAACCGGAAAACAAAGGTTTAATATTATGGCCATTATCATTACCACGACAGGGCCGATGACAAGTCTTCCCACGCCTCTCCAGCCGAAAAACAAAAACTTTTCGGATATGATTGCCGTTATTCAGGATGAAATTGACGACACAACAAATGAATATTTCAGCCAGATTCAGGAAGCAATCTATTCGGCCATCCGCTTTTCGGCACGTGAACCGCTTTATTTCAATGAAACGCGCGATATTACCTTTTTGACGACTAAAAATCAGGACTGGTATGGCGCAACAACCGAAAAGGCGATTGCAAGTGCCGCCGGTATCCGCTTTGTCTTTCTTGAAAAATCTAATGGCAACGCAAAAAGGCTTAACCTCAATTCCCCGCAGGAACTTGAAAGCGCGGGTTCAGCCCATGGCGAACCTTATGCCTATTGTTATTTTGGAAAAAAACTGCGGCTCTTTCCCTGCCCTGACAAAGTTTACAAAATACGCCTGATGATTGAACCCTACCGGCTTGAAGAAGTTTTGAAAGCCGATGAGGAATCCCCTTGGTTTGTCGATGCGTTCGACCTTGTCAAAGCGCGGGCAAAATACGAGCTTTATAAAGATATTTTGAAAGATGCCGATAGCGCTCGAACAGCCTTTAACGATTTTAACGAGCAGCTTTCAGCGTTAAAAGCGGAAACCTCGCGGCGCAATGGTAGCGGCAAAATCAAAGCAACGGTGTTTTAAATGACATTTTTATCGATAGCCGAATATCGCCCCGACATTGCCGATATCAATAGCGACTATAGCGATGATATATTGAATGTTTTGCCGGCAGACGGCAGTTATATTCCCATGCCCGGCTTCAAAGCATTTTCCAAGCCGTTTCCGGAAAAGCCTTATGGAGCCTATGCCGCGCGGTCGCTTGATGGAACAACCTCGGTTTTTGCGGGCACTGCAACAAAACTTTTTGTCCTCGACAATACCGATCTTTCCTGGCGCGACATCACGCAAACGGGAAAAATCTATTCCGCTTCCGATGAAGCGCGTTGGTCTTTTGCGTCGTTCGGCAATTTCATTATTGCGGTCAACAAAAACGACCCGCCACAGGTTTTCGAGCTCAACCGTTCGGCAAAATTCCGCAATCTTGGCGGCAATCCGCCACGGGCGGGAGCTGTTAAAGTGTGGGGCGATTTTGTTTGTCTCATGCAATTGCCGGATAATCCCAACCGCGTTTACTGGTCGGGCCTTAATGATGCGGAATTCTGGACGGTTGGAGAAAAGTCTTGCGACTATCAGGATTTTCCGGATGGGGGCAGTGTTCAAGGCTCGAGCGAAGCAACCAACCCGATCATTTTTTTACAATCGGCAATTTATCGCGGCACATTCATTCCCGGTTCCGACATTATATTTTCTTTCCAGAAAATTCATGACAAACGCGGTGCCAAATCATCCAATTCGATCAGCAGTCGCGGCGAATTTTCCTTTTATGCCGATGAAGGCGGATTTTTCCAGATTACCAGCGATGGCGCGGTGACACCTATCGGCTTTGAAAAAATCGACCGCTCGGTCTTTACCCGCATGAATGCCAATAATCTTGCCGAGATGTTCTGTGCAATCGACCCTTTCTATAACCGCGTTTATTGGGCGATGGATTATAACGGTTCGGGCGTGATGAACGAATTGATGGTTTATGACTGGGGCCTGCAAAAATGGACGGTTATCAGCATTGCGGCAAGCAGTATTATGCCGATTTATACAAGCGGTTACACGCTGGACGGGCTTGATAATATTTCAACTATTCTGGAAAATTTGCCGTTTTCGCTGGATAGCAAAATCTGGCAAGGTGGCGCGCCCATTCTCGGCGCTTTTTCAGTTGATTACCGTTTGGGCTCCTTTTCGGGAGAGGCGATGGAAGCAATAGTTTCCTCGCAGGAAATTGCTGCCACCAATGGTGATATAAACCGGCTGGAAAATGTTATTGCACAAATAGACACGAATGAAGCCTCGCTTTCAATTGGTGCAAGAATGCGAAGAAACCCACAAGAACCGGTAAAATGGTCAGGTGAAAAAAGCCCCTCTTACAATACCGGCCGTTACCATGGCCGCTCACGGGCGCGTTTCCACAAATTCCGCCTGCGTGTTCCGGAGGGCGCGAAATGGTCGCATATCGCGGGCTTCAATGTCGATTTTACAAGAGCCGGAAAAAGATGAGCTATCAAATCTATCTCACCGAAAACTGGCCTTATGAGCGGATGAAACGTTATAGCGGCGATCTTACAGAGGCGATGAAGAAAATCGCCCGTCGTTTTCCCGACGACATATCGTTTGAAACAATGGCAGAAGAAATTGCAAGTGGCGAGCGGCAATTATGGATTATCGTTGACGAGAAAGAAAACTTTGTAGCCTTCGTCACCTCGCATATCGAAATTCTGGCGAGCGGCAAAAAACGTGTCGAACTCCTCGAACTTGCCGGTCACGGCGGCGAAAAAATAGCCGATATGATCGAACCGATAGAAGAATGGGCAAAAACCATCGGCGCATCCGAAATTTGCCCCATCGGTCGCATCGGCTGGTCAAAAATCATGCGCGCACATGGCTATAGGCCAAGCGTGGTCAAATATCGAAAGGAATTGAACAATGGGCGGAAGTAGCGGAAAAGGCGGAAAATCCACACAAACGAAGACCGAGACATCGGCCCCGCCGGAATGGGCGGCACCACTCTTCAAGCGTTCGGCCAAGGATGCCATGGACCTTTATAATTCCGGTCAGGGTGGCAATGTTTATCAAGGCTCGCGGGTGGCCGATTTAAGTGACACAACAAAAAATGCCATTAGCGGGCTTGGAAACGCCACCGCCAATTATGGCAACAGCTATTTGCAAGGCCTTGCAGGCGGCAAAAATGCGAGTGGCCAGAACCTTGCCGATATGGCTTCGGGAAAAATGGTGGGGGGAAACAGTGCCTATAATCAGGCTTTGCAAAACACACTTGATAACACCGCCACCACCATCAACAGTCAAATGAGCGGTGCTGGTCGTTATGGTTCGGGAGCCCATAACGGTGTTTTGTCTCGACAATTGGGACAGGCTGCAACAACGGCACTTTCCAACCAGTATAATCAGGATGTTGGAAATATGCTCAATGCCAATGAACTTATCGACAGGGCAAACAATAACCAGCTTTCGGCCGCAAGCAATTATTTTCAAGGACAAGGAAACAATTTTCTCAATGCTTTGAAAGGCGGCACAATCCTTGACCAGAACAACCAGCAAAAACTTGATGCAGCGCGTGACCAATGGAATGAAGAAGATAATCGTGGCTGGAACCGGCTTGCCATGCTTTTAAGTGCGGCTCAAGGTGCAGCCGGAAATTACGGAACGTCAAGCGGAACGCAAACAACAAAACAACAGAATGGTGCGCTCACCACAATAGGAAACGGTTTGGGTGCGCTGTCATCGCTTTTTGGTCTCTCGGACCAACGCACAAAAGAAAATATCCGCTATGCGGGCAAACGCAACGGCTACAATGTCTATGATTTCAATTATATCGGAAGGACCGAGCGCTATCGCGGTGTCATCGCGCAAGAAATCCTCAAAACCGACCCCGATAAAGTTGTGACCCACCCCGAAAGCGGATTGTTAATGGTCAATTACAACAAGCTCGGATTTCCTATGGAAAGGCTTCTGTGAAGGTAAGCCATTCGGCTGTTTCAAACGCCCCACAGTGACATGGGAGACAAGAGGCTTGTCCCCACCCGATGCTTGAGCATGAGCCTCATAAATTTAACGACAAATCAATCAATAGACATTGCCAGAACGCTCCAGAAAAACCGGAAGCGCGAATGAAAAATTGCACTCGAATGGAGGCTAATTCATGAATTCACATTCTTTTTTTAATTTTTGGGCTAACCGCCCGTCCAATAACAATGCACCTGTGTTCGGCTCGATTGGCCCCTCGGGATTTGGTGGGCAAAACTTTAAAACCGGCATATCCGCCCCTTCCCTCGTCGCTGGTGATAACAATAGAGATAATTCTTCCACATCCACCACGGCTTACGGATTACTGGAAGACGGGCAAACGCAAAAAGGCCTTGAAAAAGGCGCCGGTTCACTTGCCAATGCATTGATCGCCCTCGCCGATGTTGACGCGCCGCAGACAAGCTCGATGCAATTAAAACCGGTGCGCGGCCCGTCAACCGAGCAATCGCAGGCACTTTTGCGCCTTTTATCAAACATGCAGTCGAAAACCAATAATGGAGGAATGTTATGAGTTCGATTTATGATTGGTCACTTTCGGCGGCAAGCAATGCCAATGCCGACAATATCATCAACTGGACAGAGGGGCAGCCGCCAAGCACGGTCAACAATTCCGCCCGTTCGATGATGCAGCGTGTGCGCGAATATATGTGCGATATTGGCGGCGATGTTACCGTCGAAGGATCCTCTTCCCGCATTGCGATACAGTCGAAAACACCAGTAACCGCTTATATCAACGGCATAACATTGCGGTTTCGCGCGCTCGGTATGAATGTCGAGCAACCGGTTATCAGCCTTAACAATATTGATTATAAGCCGGTTTTCAAAGCAACCTATCAAGGGGTAAAACCTTTGGAAAGCGGGGATATTCAGGCCGGCGCTCTCTATGAAATCGTCTTTTGCAGTTTATTGAACAACGGGAGTGGCGGCTGGTTTTTGTCTTCACCGACACCTCAACAATCAACACCGGCCGGTGTTATTTCAATGTTCGGTGCGCCGACAGCGCCTTCCGGTTGGATACCCTGTGACGGACGCTTATTATCAAGAACACAATATGGCGCACTCTTTTCGGCCATTGGCGAATGGTGGGGCAAAGGCGACGGGCAAACGACCTTTGCCGTTCCGGATTTGCGCGGTGTTTTTCTACGCGGAACAGATGCCGGTAAAAATATCGACCCCAACCGCTCTTTTGCCTCTTTTCAGGATAGCCAGAACCGGTGGCACAGCCATTCAGGCTCGATTGGCGAGGCTGGCGAACATAACCATAGTTATACCCGTTGGGTGCATAGAGGCGAAGGGCCAGACGGCAAAAATGGCTGGGACTGGTTTGCAGAAACAACCGATTTTACCTCGGTGGCCGGAAGACATAATCACAGTCTCACCATTAACGGCGATGGCGGCAATGAAGCGCGCCCGGTCAATATTGCCATTCAATATATTATCAAGGCTTGAACAATGGATGAACACCCTTTTGCAATATCCGGCATAAAAGAGCCGGAGAAAATCCGCATATTGATTTACGCGAATAATCAAATGGCGCATGTTGCCCTTTCCGCACTTCTTATGCCGTTACAGAACAAAATGACCGAACTCGACAACCGTTTGAAGAAACTGGGGGTTTAAATGGCTGTACCCTATCATACACATACTTTCGAAATTCCGACTGCAACGCCACAGGATATGGCAGCACGTGCTTCCAATGACAAAGCTGTAACGCCTTCGGTTCTGGGTACGGCTGCAACAGCCGATAGAAGCGAATTTGCAACCGCCGAACAGGGCAAACGAGCCGATAGTGCCGTTCAACCCGAAACGCTCGGCACTTTGGCCAGAAAAAACAAAGTCGTTTTAACCGAGATTGAAACAAGTGGCGCGCCTTCAAGCACTACTTTTCTATCCGGCAATGGTTGGCAGAACCTTACCGGTGGCGGCGACATGACAGTCGCAATCTATGACCCGTTGGCCAAGCGAACCGACGCGTTCGATATGGGCAATATGAAAGAGGCGCCGAACGCCAAAATTATGACGGCCGACGAACGCGCAAAAATAGCAAATCTTGATGATCACTATCTTTCAAAATCCGGTGGAACCATTAATGGCGATCTAACGGTAAAAAATAGTGCAGGAACTGCTTTTGCTCAATTTCCACCAAATGCATTGTACCCGACAATGCGTTTTGGTTACACGGGGGAAGACGAAAACTATTCAGATTTAGCCTTTATTGGTAATTCGTTGAACATCCATGTTCATAAATTTGGCGATGTTGCCAATTTTTATGACGACGGAACAACATATTTTGCCAATACCATAACCATACAAGACAAAACATACTGGCAACCCGACGGGAATATCGGCGGCACACGTTGGAACGGCGGTGATCTTTATTCCCATATTGAAAATCGTATCAATGCCTGTGTTACAGACAGTCGCATTATAGGCTGGGCAGAGCTTACAGCCGCTACCTACACATGGATGCATCTACCGAGTGGCTATGTCGTGACATCAATCTGGAAACCCGAAAATATGAACCTCCCATATCATTTTGGTGGTCGTCAACCGCAACTTTTCATCGCAAATCGCGGCTGGTTTCCTTTAGGGGCGTGGTAAAAAAAATGAAAGATTTTGGTAAACTTAAAGCTTCAAAAGAAGAAATTAAATCAGGTGAAGACATTAAGGATGACAAAGGCAATATTGTCCAGAAAGCCGGAACTGTCACCATCTATATATTGAAAGATAACGACGGCATTGAGTGGCATGATCTTTTCGAAAAATATCCGCATAAATTCTATATCGCTATCGACGACACAAAACGCATTATTTCCATGACGGATGACCCCGAACAGTCGCAAATTGCCGGATTTGATATTATCGGCATTGACGATGATTATGGCGAAACATTCGGTCAGGGCGGGAGTGTCTATGGCAAGCTATGGGATGGAGAAAAAATTGTTGCAGCTCCCCCTGTATTCCCGCCTTTAACAGCACGGCAATTCTGGCAAGCGGCTCTTGTCATCGGTGTTAGAGAAGAAAACCTCACCACCGGTATAACCAATAAAGATAGCCCTTTTTACATAGGCGATGAAGAAGAACGTGAAAGCGTGTTGATCGACATCACAAAAGCAACAAGCTTTACCCGCGATTTTCCGCTTTTGAAAAAAATGGCCGAAGTCAACAAAATTCCGGATGAGCAGCTTGATACTTTATGGAATTGGGCTGCCAATATCCAGTAAATGCTGCCGTAAAGCCACCCGAAAACCCCGCATCTTTTGCGAGGCTTTTTAGTTCCTTGAAAAATTATTAAGGTTGTTTATACTTTTCAAGAGTTTCGTTGGCTTTTTTTATGTCATCCTTGGTAAAAAGCGGATGCCATTTTTCATTGTTTGCAACAAGCGATTCAACAGTCAAATCAAGTCGTTTATTCACCCAAAGTTTGGTAAAACCGCTAGTAGCATGAGTAGCAGAATTAGAGTGTATCAGCGTTTTCGCCGTTTGAAAGCCACCATCCCGATCAACCATTTGTCTAAATTTGGAAAGTTTTATTCCTAGTGCATCAAGAGCTTTATCATAAATAGCCAGCATTTCTTTATGAAATTCGTCCTTCAGACTTGCCATTTTATACTCCTCCTGAATGAAACTCGACCGAGGTTTACAATACCATAAGTTGCCACCTTTTTTAAAAGGAAAACGTGAACACTTTTCATGTTTTGCACAAGCGATCGCGGTTTAAAGCAAACGGAACACGCTTCTAAATGAATTTATGGTTGCAGCGCATGAGCCACGCCCACCTCATCCGGTTTTTTAACAAAAGCAAAATTAGTGAATTGAATATTGAACCACCGCCCCGCTTTTTGCGGGGTTTTTTATTGCCTTCATTTATCATTGATAAGGAAACACCATGACACGACAAATAAGCCCCCACGGTCTTGACAAACTGAAACAATGGGAAGGTCTTAGAACAAAGGCCTATCAAGATACCGGCGGTGTCTGGACAATCGGCTATGGGCACACGGCCATGGCCGGTTCTCCTCAGCCCTATCAGGGCCAAGTCATTACCGCAGTCGAAGCGGAAAACATTCTCTTGAAAGATCTTGTTCAGTATGAAGCGGCGGTCGAGAACAATGTAAAAGTCAAGCTTAATGACAACCAGTTTGCTGCTCTCGTATCCTTTGCTTTCAATGTCGGCATCAATGCTTTCAAAAATTCGACATTGCTAAAAAAATTGAATCAAGGCGATTTTAATGCGGTTCCGACCGAACTGATGAAATGGACAAAAGCGGGTGGTAAAAAAATTCAAGGCCTTGTCAATCGGCGCCGGGCCGAAGGGTATCTGTGGATGGAAGGCGCGTTCGTGACGTCCAAAGATGTGGTGCCTGAACAAAAAACTGTTCATCCGGTGTTGAAACCGGAAGTCCTCGGGCCGGTTATCAGTGCTGCTTCCGGCTTGACCGGTTTTGCCACCGGTTCGGGACCGTTCCAATGGGCGTTAGCTGCCGTCATGGTGATCGGCGTTGCAATCGGCAGTTTCTATTTCATCAAACGGTTTAGAGAGGCGGAATTATGACCACACTCGAACGCCTGACTATGACCATTGCCATCATCATTGCGCTAATTGTTGTTGCTTTTTGTATCGGGCAAGAGACGGAAAAACAAAAGTCGCTAAAGGCTGCAATCACAGCCTTTGAAAATTCTCACGAGGTTGAAAATGAAGTTGAAGCTCTTACTCCTTATCAGCGCTGCCTTGCTGTTGGCGGGGTGCCATACGACTGCAGGGTTCTCTTGCGCGGGTTGGACAAAACCGCCCAAGGCAAATGACGCTGCGCGCCTTGTCGAAACCGAACCGGCAATCACCAGATGGATCATCTCGACCAACCGTTTTGGCCAAAAACAGAAATGTTGGAAATGAAAAAACTCATTATCCTGATGCCAAGTGGCATTCATTAAAAGTCGATAAATTGGCGGCGCGTTGATGCAAATGTTTTTATACTGTTTGTCGAACGATCAGAAAGAAACACTGTGACAGAAAACCGAATGCCGTTTTCCAATCGAAGCCCGATTACCTGTTTGATAACTTATGAAATGCGGTGCTCTTCCAATAAATATCATTGATGAAAAATCCCGCCGGCATTCTATCTCCCGGAGAATTGCAAACATCTTCGACTTATCGAAGTTCTTGTCCCTCTCTGTCGGCACAGCTCGCACCCGCTTATCATAACATTAGCCGACTAATTTGTGAGAGCGAGCAATAATTGAACAACGCTTCGCGCCTTTCATGGAATAATCAAATGTCTGAAAACAATCCCCCACCCGACTGGCTTGCTTATCTTGTCAGGTTCGGGCTTCTTGCTCTTGCCGGTGCATGTGGCAGTTTTTTAAGCCAGCTTAATGGCGCACCAAAAAAATGGCCGCAACGCGTAATGGAATGGGTTGGTGGTGCTTTATGTGCCATTTACGGAGCAGAGCTTGCCGCCAATACTCTTTCTCATCTGCTTGATAAATTCGACTTGATTGACGGTTCCTATGTTGTGCCGGAAAAATTTCTTGGCCTTGCCGGTTTTTTATGCGGGGCCTTGGGTGTCGCGATTATCGATAGCGTCATAAGCCTTTTGAGAAGAAAGTTCAGTTCATAACCAAGTCTTCGCAACCATTCTTCATGCACCAGCTAAACCGGCCCTGAAACAAAAATAAAAGACAAAACTCTAACGCGGGGCTTAAGCGGCACAAAGATAAAACGGCCAATCTATTCGATTGGTAGTTTCGGTTTCCACCCCCGACCATAGCCGACAGACATAGCAGAAGCCGCAAGTTCGATTTGGTGGATAAGCATTTTCCGTTCTTCAAGCAAAGCTCTAATGAGGGCTTTTGCATCCCCGTCATAGGCTGCAATGAGGCCATCAATATCGTCTTCACAACTATCGTTCGAAACAGCTTTGCTCACTTTACGCGACTCCATTTTTGTTCTCGTATTGTTCTTATTTTTCTAAAAAGAGTCAATTAAAAAATCGCTCAGACGAATAGCCCGAACGAACATTTTATATAAATTATATGCGATTGATGAATGTCGGTTTCAAGCAGCACTTCCTTTTCAGTTCAACTGCAAAATCCGCTTTTTCATGAGAATTAAATTCTCATTATTGATGAACTTTTCTAATTATTTTTCAATGAGTTGATAAAACGCAAATCAACGCAGACCTGAAACATGATAAAGGCACACGCTTGGGTTCCCTTTTGCTTGAAACCGCTTTGTTTTCCCGATTTTTCATATAACCAAATGTGAAAAAAGAAAAATAATTAAACCTATTTTCCGTCCCGAAAGACGTAAAGCAATTAGCTAACAGCAATCCCTGCCATCACAAGCTTCCAATGATTTAAGAATATCGGCGGTAGAAAGAATAAGTTTCATATCTATTCTTTTTATTGGGAAAAATCCAGAATGTTCATAAAACCTCTTGGCTTTTTCGCCCACTCCATCAACGACATTGGCGCGGAAAACAACAAGTTGAGAAGAGGAAATGACCAAAAGAAGGGCATTGTGCAAAAGCGCAGCCCCTAATCCCTTACCTTGGTGATTTCTATCAACTGCCATCTTACACGTAGTGTTATAGAGAGAGCCTAATATTTTCACCGAATCGCCTGTTATTCTGGCTGCAACTGCAATTGACCAGAAACATTTTATTATAAGCGCCGCATGTCATCTTCAGCTTGTGCTTTTCCATTAAAATATTAATAAAATATCCGGTCGTTCTGGTAATCATCTTATTTGGGCGGGGCATTTTATTCGAGCGCGGGCATTTCAATTGCCGCGGTTGAGACTTATGAACCCTGACTTTTAAAACAATCATAGACGATAAAACCACGCGCAAAGCACAACAAAATCATGCGCAAAGCATTATCGTTTTTTCGATGTTTTGAATTTTGAAAACTCGACGTTTTGTCGTTTAAAAATAACTTTTAATGAAAAATGGTCGGAGTGAGAGGATTTGAACCTCCGACCCCCTCGTCCCGAACGAGGTGCGCTACCAGTCTGCGCTACACTCCGACTAACTGGTGTTGGCGGGCTTATACCGTTATGACAGACTTCTCGCAAGTGTTTTTTAAAAAAACCCGCTCAACAATTATTCATTTCCTGTCTGTTCCCCCTTTCTTCCTCTGCTCGCAATTGCCTTTTCCTGATCTGTTTTTCCCTCTCATCCGCTTTCGTCCCCTCGCCCGCCAGCGTTTTAATATCTTGTTCTTGAAAATTTTTCTCCAAAGCGTGATTTTTCTCCGGTGACGCGACGGTTTTTGCCGCTTTAAATTGTTTTCTTCCCACCTCACGAACTTCCTGTCGCAAGTTTGGCCGATTTTTCCTCTTTTCCTGTTTTGTGAGCATTTCGGTGCTGTTCTCGTTTATCCAATCGGCCAAAGATCACAGGGGGGCAATCAAAGGCCGGTTTTAAAAATATATGCCGGTTCCCTGAGCCATCGCCTCATCGATTGGAAAGTCGCGCACTATCGGGCTCCATTTTAATGATTTTCATTTTAACAGTTTTATTATTTTTTAGGCGACGGGCGGCATTCACTTGACCTAAACCCTTGAAAAGCGATAGCAAGAATATGCTTTTTAAGTTCAAGCCGGAAAAGAAAAAATGGCCGAAAAGATCATCAGTTTTATTATGAGTGGCGGTGTTGGCACCCGCCTTTGGCCATTATCGCGCGAAGATTTTCCAAAACAGTTTCATGACCTTTCCGGCAAAGGCTCGATGGTATCCGGCACTGTCAAGCGCATGAACGCACGGACAAGCGGCCACGGGCCGATTTTTCTCATTGCCTCGGAAGCTCATGAATACCGTTTGCGCCATGATATTGCCGGATTGCCATTAAATGGCGGACGCCCGATTTTTGAACCTTTGGGGCGAAATACGGCGGCGGCTGTTGCTTTGGCAACAGCAATCACCCTTGCCGAATATGGTGACAGGCTCATTCTCGTTGCTCCGTCTGACCATGAAATTTCAACCGATGACGATTTTTGGAAAACCATTCATGAAGGGGAAGAAGCCGCGAGGAGCGGCCGCATTGTGGTTTTCGGAATTCATCCGGATAAGCCCGAAACCGGCTATGGCTATGTCGAAACAGGACAAGAAAAAAACGGCGTTTATGACGTTATCCGCTTTGTTGAAAAGCCGGATATTGAAACGGCCAAAAAATATTTGCAGTCGGGCAATTTTTTATGGAATTCGGGAATATTCCTTTTTTCTGCGGAAACTATGAAAAAAGCCTTTCTCGAATTCCAGCCGGAAATCTGGAAGAAGACTGTCGAGGCACTGGAAACCGCCCATACAGACATATCGGGCACATGGCTAAATTACGAGCTTTATGCGGCCATTCCTTCTGACTCTGTCGATTATGCCATTATGGAGCATGTCAAAGACATTGCGCTCGTGCCCGCCCGCTTTCACTGGAATGATCTCGGTTCGTGGCAATCGCTTTTGAACCAGCAATCAAGCCCCACACCGCCAGATGAGAACGGCAATGTGATTATGGGCGATGTTGTGGCGATCAATTGCCATGGCAGCTATTTGCGCTCGGAAGCGGGGTTACTATCGGCTGTCGGGCTTCACAATATGGCGGTTGTTGCGACAACGGACGCAACTTTTGTGGCTCCCGTCAAAGAAAGCCAGAATGTGCGCGACGTGGTGGCAACACTTGAAAAAGCCGGAAGGCTTGAAACCAAATTCACCCCTGCCGCCGATAAAATACCGCAAAGCGGTGCCTATCTCACCCGTGTCGAGCATTGGCTTTTTGATGAGGCGCTGCCGCTTTGGTCAACCCGCGGGGTTGACGAAAAAGGCGGCTTTTATGAAGCCTTGGGTTTTGACGGAATGCCGGTATTGCGCGCCAAACGCATGCGCACAATGGCACGCCAGATTTATGCTTTTGCCATGGCCGGTGAAATGGGCTGGGACGGCCCTTATAAAGAGCTGATTGACCACGGCCTTGAATTTATTGGCAAAAATGGCAGAACAGACCGCGGTGGTTGGGTTTTGCAGCTTTCACAAGATGGCAAGGTTCTCAACGCAACCGAAGACAGTTACGATCAGGCTTGTGTGTTGTTGGCACTTGCGCACGCCCATCGTGTCGGCAATAAAAAAGCCTTGCCGCTTGCTATGGAAACCTTTTCTTTTATCGACCTTCATCTTGCCGATAAAGAAGGCAAGGGCTTTTTTGAAAATGCCAAAGCCGACGGAGAGAAAACATTTCGCCGTTCCAACCCGCATATGCATTTGTTTGAAAGTTTCATGGCCTGGTATGATGTGACTGGTGACAGAGATTATCTTGAACGGGCAGAACGCATTGTCGACCTTTTCAAGGAACATTTCTTTGATGAAGATAGCTGGACCCTTGCCGAATATTATGACAAGGATTGGCAGAGAGCTCCCGCTCCCGATGGTGACATTTGCGAACCCGGTCACCATTTTGAATGGTCGTCGCTGCTTGTCGATTTTTCCAAAAAAACCAATGACCGCAGCGTTATAAAACTTGCCAAAAAGCTTTATGCCTCAGCGATTGCCAATGGTTTGAACCGCAAGACGGGGCTTGCCTATAACACAATTTCGCGCCACGGAATGCCAATCGACACCAATTCGAGAAGCTGGCCGCAAACCGAAGCGATCAAAGCAGCGCTTGCGCTTGATGGCAATGACGGGCCGGATCTGAAACCTGAAATAGAAGCGCGTGTGGGAAGGCTTTTCCGGTGGCATATCGACGCCGCCCCCAAAGGTTTATGGATTGACCTTATTTCGGAAAACGGCCGCGCCATTGCCGAAGATGTTCCAGCTTCCATTTTTTATCATATGATAACGGCTTTGACGCAATATCGGAAATTTGCCCAGCATTGGAAGGTGGCGTAAAATCTCGCCGGTCATTTCCTTAAATCTGCCCTGCCCCATTCAATCACCCGCACGGTCTTTTCATGTCACCCTTCAAAACAGGGGCAAGACTTGCCACGTTTAAAACCGGACGATCCGGGCTCACGCGGAAAAGTGTAAGATGCAAAATTCAGGAAAACAATAAAAAACCCGTCCGGCGTGTGTTGCCAAACGGGCTTTTATCGGGGTTCCGGTTTATGATTATCTTACGACAACCTATCAATACCAATGAGGATGCGGGTGCCAGGGCCGCGGACCATAATGGGGACCATGCGGGCCGAAATGGGGGCCATAATAGGGTGGCGGGGGCGGCGGAGCCGGATAGAAGTGCCGGTGCTCGAAATAGCGCCGATGCGGCGGATAGTGGTGATGATAGCGGTCATAATGATGATGATGGCCGTTATCAATGATGATGACAGGATAAACATCAGCCTTAGCAGAAAGTGCACCAAAAAGCGGCACTGTCATTGCAAGGCTTAAAAGAAGAACAATCAGTTTTCTCATGCGAGATATCCTTTTAACGATTCTTGAAACACATCATACGCTTTGTTAGCTGAACTTATCCTGAACTTTTTGTTAATCTTCTGTTCATCTTCGAGCCTCGAAAAGCTAATCTTCGCCACGCTACCGTCAACATTCAAAGCCGTGCTTATAAAGCAAAACACATTTCCCAAAAAGTTGGAAATGCTTGCCGAAAAGTGTCTCGATCAACTTCCGAAAAGGCACACATACTTCCCAAAAAAGGTTTTAAGCGCCCCCCCCCCGAAAAGGCACATATGCTTCCCGAAAAGTGTGAAACGGTTTTCGGTCAAGAAGCTTGTAATAAAGAAGTACGGTTTTCGGTAAAGAGCCACGAGAGTGAAAAGACTACGATTTTTTTGTGAGGCACCGCCACAGACTAAGAGACGGATTTTTAACAAAAATGTTTCAACAACTTGCCCGCTTTGAGATCTGGCAGAGACAAGAAAAAATGTTTGCTGAAAATCCACTTTGAAAACCGTTTCAGGGGAGTGAAGCTGGAGGATTGCCGGAAATAGCGACCGCATTATTGAGCAAGTTTGGCGATAGTCCCGCTTTTCTCCCGTCAAAATGGAAATTAATTGCAAAAAAATTATCTCAAGTATTACGATGATCGCACGAGGGAACCGTATGTGAAATATATTTTGCTGATTTTCATTTTTCTCAACGCTTCGCTTCCGGAGCTTGCTGCGGCAAATACACCGTGTTCAGGCCGGAAAGGCGGCATTTCCCATTGTGTTGGCAGAACCTTTGTCTGTAATGACGGTTCAACCAGCGCATCGACCAAAGATTGTTCGGCCTATATGGGCGGCCGTGCAACAAACCGCCAATCTTTGGAAAGTAGCCCGTCTTTCATGGAACCATCATCGGGAAATTGTTCTTGCCGATCGGGAACCTATTGCGTTGGCCCCAGAGGCGGACATTATTGCTATTCCGATAGCGGGCGAAAAAATTACTTTCCCCATTGAAGGCAATTCTCAATATATTGGTTAGACCGTTAATTGTAATGCTTGTTTAAAACTGAAATTTGGATAACCATCGTCAATATCAATTACCTTTATCAATAGCCGTGCTGTTATTTAATTCTTTTGTTGCTTTCACTGGCTATCAAAAGATTATCTGTTATCAATATCCTATAAAAAAACTCTGATCGGCCACTGAGACCCATTCGGTTCCTCTGATTAGAAACCAGCCATGTAAACTCGCCCGTGACTGAACAAAAATTTTCGCGATTACAGGTTACTTTAACAGTTTCGATTTTTACGCTATTTTTTCGTTCCGGCCAATTATGAAAGAAGTGTTTTTTATCGTTAATTACATCATCTCTGGAAACAATTTTACCATAGTATTCTACTTTTTCTAAATAAAGACTTTTCAATCGTTCCAAAGAAGGCGTGCCAGAATATAATACGAGAGAAATAACAAAGTTTTTTGCTTGCTCTTCTTTTTCGAGCGAGCTCCGAATTTTTGATTGAGCGTTTACATCACGTGTATCAAATTGAAATTCACGTTTTTCGTTATCATTAAAATAATAAATCTGGTCAGCAGATGTTTTTAACATGATCGGAAAGATTCTGGGATCAACTCCGTAGTTATTAAGCTGTGTTAATATATCGGCAACATTTAATTGCGCATATTCGATATCATTAACGCCACTTAATTGATGAACACCTAGACGTCCATCAAGTCTACGTTCTATCCCAGCAAAAAAAATAAACGAACATGCTGATGAACACTCTGCATTTTTCGGAACCCAAGTGGTCATATGATTTTTATGTATTTCATCGGCTATCTTTAATCCTTCATTAACATATCCACCAGGGCTTGAAAGAGCTATAATTTTGACGTTGGGATGATCGTTAAGAAGTTTAAGTAGAGATGAATAAGAGCTAAGTTTCAATTCACCATGCAAAAAGGCAACTGACGGTGTATCAGTATTCCAAAAAAACGGTGAATAGCTGACAAACTCTGGAAACGCTATAGTCGTAAAATTTAGCATTATAAAAATAGTTATAAAAATTCGTACAAAACATCCAGACATAAAAATACGATTTGATAATTATCTAATATTTATTGATATTACTTCTTATTCATATTAATCAATGTAATAATATCAATCAATAATAATATTGTTAAAATTTATTTTTAACCATAATTACGATATTTTTCAAAAAACCTATTTTTAGCGGGCTCCTTGCATATCTCATAAAAAGCCAATAGGTTAAGAACATCCATCTTGCATTCATGTTAGCAATGCTAGAACGTCATTAAAAGTACAAGAGTCGTAAAAGAAATTTTTAATTGACGATTTTTGCTGTCCTATCCAAATAAATCTTTCTCATTTAAGAAAACGAATAAGATATACATAAAAAGTAAAAACTATCTATAAATGAACAATATTTAAACTTATTTATTTTATATATCAAGAACAATTACGAATATAATATTTTTCTATTGAAGTGTTTGCATTTTAGTGCATTGCAAACTTTTCTTATTTCGTAGCTACAAGCTTAGATGAAGAAGAAAATTTTGCCAAATTTTCACGTTTCAGATTAACCTTCTCGAACCGCGCAAAATTTCTGTCGATTGCGTGACCGGCTTTTTCTATGCCCGTAAGCTTTAACGCACGGGCATTGTTTTGAACTTACAATCATTTCTCGGCGGTAGGTGATTGCTTTTAAGCGCCTCACTTACCTTTGATACGCTTGAACGCTTCATCAAGGCCGCCGGTTAAGGCTTCTCTGCCACCATGATCGGTGAAATATTCGGAGACCAGTTCGTTCGTGCCTTTCTTGGTCGAATATTCGGCTTCCAAAGCGGTAAAATCGGGCTTATTGGCTTTCCTTGCCTCGTCGGCAAGATTGCCAAACATAGAGGCAAGAAACGGTGCCGACTGGCTTTCATCAAGCCCGTTTTTCTCTAACCACCGGTTTGCTGTTTCGATGAAATTGAAATAGACGCCCATCAGAGAACCGGCCGTCATCATCAAGGCAAACTGGCTTTCATCCTTGACGGCAATTGCCCCACCCATCGCATTGAAAATTTTCTTCAATTCCGGATTATCGGGATAAATTGCTGTCATACCTTTGGCTTCCGCAACAAAGGGAAGCGGTACGGCGCGAAAAACCTTTTTGCCAATCCATTTTTCGGTCTCGGTTGCCGTTGCCATGGCAATAACCGAAATAACTGTTTTGGCTTTAGAAAAATCGAGCTTTTTTAGTTCTTCCTCGGCAATCTGGCTTCTTAAACAAATGAAAACATCATCGCTTTGGTCGATTACATCCTGATTGTCTTTGCCGATTTTCACCTTGTCAAAGCGTTTGGAAAGCTCTGCCGCGCGGTCGGCATTTCGGGGTGAAACCGTAATTTGTTCCACCGGAAGATTGCTCTTCATCAAGCCTTCCACCATAGCCGAGGCAATGGTTCCTGTACCGATAAAACCTAGTTTCATTTTTCTCTTTTAACCTCGTAATTCAAGATCGGGCCAAGCCAGCGTTCGACTTCGCTCACCGGCATTGCTTTTCTTTCGGCATAATCTTCAACCTGATCGCGTTCGACCTTGGCAACGCCGAAATAATAGCTGTCGGGATGGGAAAAATAAAGTCCGGCAACCGACGAGCCGGGCCACATGGCGTAACTTTCGGTAAGTTTCACACCGGTATTTTTTGTCGCATCAAGAAGCTCGAACAATGTGCCTTTTTCGGTATGATCAGGCTGTGCGGGATAGCCCGGAGCCGGGCGTATGCCGCGATAATGTTCAACAATCAGATCTTCTTTTGTCGAATTTTCATCGGCCGCATAACCCCAATAGACTTTACGAACGCGTTCATGCAGACATTCAGCAAAGGCTTCGGCAAAACGGTCAGCCAGCGCTTTGACCAGAATGGAAGAATAATCGTCGTTTTCGCGTTTGAAACGTTCGGCAATTTTTTCCTCTCCAAAGCCGCTCGTGACCACGAAACCGCCAAGATAATCGGGTGTGCCGACAGGCGCAACAAAATCGGCCAGAGCAAGATTGGGCTTCCCCTCGCGCCGCTGCAATTGCTGGCGCAAAGTGAAGAATGTTGCCCGCTCGTGTTTTCTTGTTTCATCGGTGTAAATGCGTATGTCATCACCAACGCGATTTGCCGGCCAAAAGCCGATCACCGCTTTCGGATGGAACCATTTTTCGGCAATGATTTTTTTAAGCATTTTTTGCGCGTCGTCATAAAGCTGGCGGGCCGTTGCCCCCTGCTTTTCATCATCAAGAATTGCCGGATAACGCCCGCGCAATTCCCAGCTCTGGAAAAACGGTGTCCAGTCAAAATAGGTCGAAAGTTCGGCAAGATCCCAATCGTCGAATTTTTTGACACCAAGAAATGTCGGCTTGACCGGTTTATAATTCTTGAAATCGAGTTTGAGTGCATTGGCGCGCGCTTCACTTAATGAAACGCGGGTCTTTTGTTGTTCGCCCCTTTCATGGGCGGCGGCAAGCTTTGCATATTCCTGACGGATTTTTTTGATTGTTTCGGTTTTCGTCTGCGGGGAAAGGAGCGATGAAACAACCCCCACTGCCCGACTTGCATCCAGCACATAAACACTCTGCCCGCGGTGATATTGCGGGTTGATCTTGACGGCCGTGTGAACGCGGCTTGTCGTTGCCCCGCCGATCAACAAGGGAATGTCGAAGCCCTGACTTTCCATTTCATGGGCAACATTGACCATTTCATCAAGCGAAGGCGTAATGAGGCCGGAAAGGCCGATTGCATCGGCTTTTTCACGCCGTGCCGCATCGAGAATGGTTTGTGCGGGAACCATTACCCCAAGGTCGATAATCTCGTAATTATTGCAGGCAAGCACAACGCCGACAATGTTTTTGCCAATATCGTGAACATCGCCTTTGACAGTTGCGAGAATAATTTTACCCGCACTCTGGTGGCCTTCGCCACCATTTTTACGCTTTTCCTCTTCCATATAGGGAAGAAGAATGGCCACAGCCTGCTTCATCACGCGGGCGGATTTGACCACCTGAGGCAAAAACATTTTGCCGGATCCGAAAAGGTCGCCCACCACATTCATGCCGGCCATAAGCGGCCCTTCAATGACATCAAGCGGGCGTTCGGCTTTTTGGCGTGCTTCTTCCGTATCAGCGTCGATATATTCGGTAATGCCGTTGACGAGAGCATGTTCAAGGCGCTTTTCCACCGGCAATTGTCGCCAGCTCAAGTCTTTTTCTTTCTTCACGCCGCCACCGGCCTTGCCGCGATATTCTTCCGCCAAAGAAAGCAAGCGTTCGGTTGCGCCTGCGTCCTTATTGAGGATCACATCTTCACATGCTTTTTTAAGCTTCGGTTCGATTGTATCGTAAACGGCCAATTGTCCGGCATTGACAATGCCCATATCCATACCGGCGGCAATTGCCCGATAAAGGAAGACCGAATGCATCGCCTCGCGAACCGGTTCATTGCCACGAAACGAGAATGACAGATTGGAGACCCCGCCGGAAATATGGCAATAAGGCAATTTTTTGCGAATTTCCTTGGTCGCTTCGATAAAATCGACGGCGTAATTATTATGTTCGTCAATGCCGGTTGCAATGGCAAAAATATTGGGGTCAAAAATAATATCCTGAGGCGGGAAACCGACCTTGTCGACAAGAATTCTATAAGCCCGCTCACAGATTGAAACCTTGCGTTGTTCGGTGTCGGCCTGGCCTTTTTCATCAAAAGCCATCACCACAACCGCCGCCCCGTAACGGGAGGCAAGTTTTGCGTGTTCGATAAACTTTTCCTCGCCCTCTTTCAAGGAAATCGAATTGACGATGGATTTGCCCTGCACACATTGAAGACCGGCTTCAATAACTTCCCATTTTGATGAATCAATCATGACGGGAACACGGGAAATATCAGGCTCGGCGGCAAGAAGATTTAAAAATTTGCGCATGGCCGCAACGGAATCAATGAGCCCCTCATCCATATTGATGTCGATGACCTGCGCACCGTTTTCTACCTGATTGCGCGCAACATCAAGAGCAGCCGTATAATCATTATTGGTTATGAGTTTGCGAAACCGTGCCGACCCCGTGACATTGGTACGCTCGCCAATATTGACGAAAGGAATATCGTGAGTGAGTGTAAAGGGTTCAAGACCCGACAAATGCAAAAGCTTTTCCTGCGGCTTGGGCTTCCTCGGTTTGAACGGTTTGACCGCCTCGGCAATGGCGCGAATATGATCAGGCGTGGTCCCGCAGCAACCACCGACAATATTGATGACACCTTCACGCGCATATTCTCCAAGCTCTTTTGCCATAATTTCCGGCGTTTCATCATAACCGCCAAAAGCATTGGGCAAACCGGCATTGGGATAAACACAAATCAGTTCTTCTGTATTGGCGGCCATTTCCTTCACAAGTGGAAGCATTGCCTTTGCGCCTAATGCACAATTAAGCCCGACAGAAAACGGCTTGGCATGGGCAACCGAATAAAGAAAGGCTGTCGGCGTCTGCCCTGAAAGTGTGCGCCCCGACATATCGGTAATTGTGCCGGAAATCATGATCGGCAATTCGATATTTTTTTTGGCAAAAACTTCTTTGGCAGCAAAAATAGCCGCTTTGGCATTGAGCGTATCGAAGATCGTTTCAATGAGAAGCAGGTCAACACCGCCATCAATCAGTGCATTGATTTGCTCGCCATAAGCAATGCGCAATTCATCAAAGGTAATGGCACGAAAACCGGGATTGTTGACATCGGGCGAAATCGAAGCGGTCTTATTGGTGGGGCCAATGGAGCCGGCAACAAAGCGCGGCTTGCCATCTTTCTCTTCGGCCCGTAAAGCCGCGCGGCGCGCAAGACGGGCGCCGTCACGATTAAGCTCATAGACCATATTTTCCATGCCATAATCGGCCTGCGCAATGGTGGTTGAAGAAAATGTGTTGGTTTCCAGAATGTCGGCACCGGCCAAAGCATAGCGCAAATGGATGTCTTCAATGGCTTTCGGCTGGGTCAATGTCAAAAGGTCGTTATTGCCTTGAAGAGCGCAGCTACAAGCCACAAACCGCTCGCCACGGAAATGTTCTTCGTCAAAATGGAAAGACTGGATTTGCGTTCCCATCGCGCCATCAAGAATAAGAATGCGCTCGCGTGCCAATTGGCGCAATTCTTCCGTGCGGTTTTTCGGCTTTTCTGTTTGACCGAACAATTGTTCTACAGGATTTTGCGTTTTGCCCGAGGCTTTCTCTTCACCGGAAGATGACTTTTCGACAATATGTGACATAGCAGGGGAACCTTTCATATCAGCCGGTCATGAGTGACATAAAGATTTCTTTATGTCAATAAATTCCAAGAATAGAAATAAAAAACGCCGGTATAAACCGGCGCCTTTTTAATAAAACTTTTTGTGATCGTCACCGGACAAAAATACCGATAGAGCAAGCGACACACAAAACTGACAGAATTATCAAAATAAGATAGGCTTTTTTCTTGTCGAACAGAATTGCGAAAGCAGAAAACCAGCCCATAATACCGGCGCTTAATGCAAACATAAAACCGGCGCGGTTCATGGCAACAAGATGGGCAGCCAAGAGGCCACCGATAATCAGCGCACCAAAAACTATTATAAGACCGGTTGCGAACTTCTCATAATCGTCCATAATCAATCCTCTTCAAGCGGGCTTGCAATTCTCATAAATCAAAGTCCGGCTACTTGATGTTACTTTTCCTTCTAGCGCATGACAGACAAAAACAAAATGTTTTTTTCGTTCGTGCCTCTTCAACAATGCGTCTGCTCGCGAAGTTTCTTTCATGGAACCGTTTTTCCTCTCCCGAACTCTTCGTCGTTAAAGCTATTACACTCTATTTATTGCAGAAGCTTTTATGAACAACACCGTTTATGCTGAACAAACTGAACTTGCCAAACCGGAATTGCCGGTTATTTTTCCCCGCTTGTTGTTTTTCAATTTTCCGGTTGAAAGAACGACTCTATATGACGGGGAAATTTCCACGGGCTGATCGCAATCAAATCATAGCGCAGCCGCAGTTTTTTAGCGTCAGGCTGGCGTGCAAGAAAAACATTTGCCGCTTTGTCAATGCGCTTTCTGCTCTGTTGTTTAACCGCTTCCATCGCCTCTTCAAGGGTGGGGCGGGCTTTCACTTCAACAATGGCAATAACATGCCCACGCCGCGCTATAATATCAATTTCGCCGAAACGGGTTTCAAACCGGCGTGCCGCAATATGATAGCCCTTCATTTGCAGCCATAAGCCCGCAAGCCTTTCAGCATAAATGCCGCGTGAATATATTTTCTGCTTGCGTTTTTTGTTCATGATCTCTCTTCATGAAAGGGGAAGACAAATGACACATCTATCTACTCATAAGAATAAAGATTTATACAGAAATATTTTTTAAAATATACCGTGCTTAGATCGTTCCCTTAACTATTTCAAAGGCGAGAGGGCCGAAAATTTAAAAATTGACGGAAAAGAAATTTAACGGATTTGTTGAGCCCCTCATCTCTTTCAGCTACTCGGGCTTTTTTAGCCACCTTAAGCTTTTTCATCCTCTTATCTTTTTCGGTTACGCAAGCTTCATATCCTCTGGCCTTCTTGAGCCCCTCATCTTTTTCAGTTACTTGAACCTTTCGAGCCACCTTAAGCTTTTTCATCGCCCTTGTCTTTTTCGGTTAGGCGGGCTTCTTATCCTCTGGCCTTCTTGAGCCCCTCATCTTTTTCAGTTACTCGGGCTTTTTTTAGCCACCTTAACCTTTTTTTTAAAGCCCCTGATCCGCTTCAAAAAGCTTAATCCTTCAGCGATAAAAGGCGTTTGTAGAGTTCCGGTTTTTTGTGTCCTGTGATTTTCGCCGCTTCTGCTGCGGCTTTTGCTGCCGGATAATCTTTAGCAAGGTCGGTCAGAAGCTTGTCGATTTCTTCCGTGTCGAATTTTTCTTCCTGTTTTGATGGCGGCTCGACAATAATGACAATTTCGCCGCGTATTTTTTCGCTATCATTATAGCGTTCTTTCAATTCCAAAAGTGGCGCGACATCGACTGTCTCGAATTTTTTGGTCATTTCGCGACAAATTGCACCACGGCGGTCTTTCCCGAAAACATCAACCATATCAGCGAGAGTTGTCGACACGCGATGCGGGGATTCGTAAAAAATCAATGAAGCAGGAATTGCGCCCAGTTCTTCAAGGCGAGCTTTTCTTTGCATGGACTTTGTTGGAAGAAAGCCGGAAAAGAAAAAGCTGTCGGTTGGTAGGCCTGTTGCAATCAATGCTGTCAAAGCGGCAGAAGCACCCGGAACGGGCACAATTTTGATATTTTTTTCGCGCGCTTCGGCAACCAGCCGGAAACCGGGGTCGGAAATAAGCGGCATACCGGCATCACTCACCAGTGCGACCGACTGGTTCTCTTCGAGAGCGCCGAGAAGTTTTCTGCCTGCTTCCTCGACATTGTGTTCCTGATAGACAATCGGCTTCTGGTGAATACCGTAACGATCAAGCAATATGCGTGTCACTCTGGTATCTTCGCAGGCAAGAACATCGGCAGCGGCAATTGTTTCTATTGCCCGCAAGGTAATATCGCCAAGATTTCCTATCGGTGTTGCCACAAGGTAGAGCGCCGGTTCAAGTGCCGGTGCTTCATAAGCATTCGCCCCGATGATGTATTTCCTGTCTGCCAAAACTCATCCTAACATTGAACCCGTTTTCTTGAACTTTTCATGCAACGAAAACGCTTCTTCAAGAATATGCGGGGTCTGGCCACCGGCCGTTTTGCAAGCACGATCGAAATAATCGCGCAATATATCGTGATAATCGGGATGGGCACATTTTTCAATGATAAGCGGAGCACGTTCACGTGGTGCAAGACCGCGCAAATCGGCATAACCCAATTCTGTCACCAGAACATCGACATCATGCTCTGTATGATCGACATGGGCAACCATTGGCACAACGGAAGAAATCTTGCCACCTTTGGCAACCGATTTCGTTACAAAAACCGAAATATAGGCATTCCTCGCAAAATCGCCCGAACCGCCAATACCGTTCATCATATGGGTGCCACCGACATGGGTCGAGTTGACATTGCCGTAAATGTCGGCTTCAAGCGCCGTATTGATCGCAATAATGCCGAGCCGACGGATAATTTCCGGATAATTCGATATTTCTTGCGGCCGCAGGATCAACCGGTCCTTATAGCGCCCGATATTCGGGAAAACACGTGCAGCACAGGCTTCGCTCAAAGTAATGGACGAGGCCGATGCAAAATCGAGCTTGCCGGCATCGAACAGTTCGAATGTCGAATCCTGCAACACTTCGCTATACATTTGCAAATTATGGAACGGGCTATTCACAAAGCCTGTCAGAACCGCATTGGCAATGGTGCCGATACCGGCCTGAATGGGGCTTAATGTCATATCCATGCGCCCCTGGTCGACTTCTTTTAAGAAAAATTCGGTCAAATGGCGGGCAATGGCATTGGTTGCATCATCGGCTGGCGAAATCAATGACGGGCTATCCGGCACATCCGAAATGACAATGGCCGCAATCTTGTTTTTATCTACCTTGATTGATGTCGTGCCGATGCGCGTATCCGGTTTTACTACCCCGACGGGCTTGCGGTTCGGCCGTGCTTCGGGAATATAAATATCATGTATGCCTTCAAAATCCGGATTGATGCTGGTATTGAGTTCGATAATAATTTTATCTGCCCCCAAGGCAAAGCTTGCCGAATTGCCGACAGATGTTGTCGGCACGATCGAACCATCTTTATGAATCATCATCGCTTCGATAATGGCAATATTGACCGGTGGTAACTGGTGGGCGCGCAATTGCTCGACCACTTCCGACAAATGTTCGTCAATAAACATAACCTCGCCGCGATTGATTGCCGCTCTTAAAGCAGTGTCAACCTGAAACGGCATACGACGGGCAAGCACGCCTGCCTCGCTCAATATCTTGTCGGTGTCATGACCAAGGGAAGCGCCCGTCAACAGGCTGATTTTAAAAGGGTGTTTTTTCGCCCGTTTTGCCATTGCATGAGGAACAAGTTTGGCGTCGCCCGCGCGGGTAAAGCCGCTCATACCAACGACCATTCCGTCTTTGACAAGGTTTGCCGCCTCGTCTGCCGAGACGATCTTTGCTCTTAATTCCTCGCTCTGAATACGGTCTTCAAACATTTTTTACTCCCATCTCTCGATAGCAACAAGGCCAACCTCTCCCGCCAATTTTGAAAAATTCAAGTGAAGACTATCGAACTTATGCTATCAAGCCTCTTTCATTTCATCCAAGATATTTCTTGCCGCTTCCAACGGATTATCGGCTTTGATAATAGGCCGGGCTACCACAAGATGGCTTGCACCGGCCTCCATTGCTTCTTTCGGGGTCATAACACGTTTCTGGTCACCTTTATCGGCCCCTTTCGGGCGGATACCGGGGGTAACCAAAGCCATGTCAGGGCCAATCACTTCCCGCAAAGCGCGTGCTTCTGCGGCAGAGGCAACAATGCCTCCCATTCCTGCTGAACGGGCGTCTTTTGCCCGCTTCAACACCAATGTTTTTGCATCGTCAAAGTAGCCTGCCGCTTTAAGATCATCGTCATCCATCGAGGTGAGCACTGTCACACCAAGAAGACAAAGATTGCTTCCTTTGGCCGCGCTCACAGCTGCCCGCATGGCTTTCGGATAAGCATGAACCGTCAACATATCGACGCCGAGCTTGACGATATTTTCAACCGCACTTTTTATCGTATTGTCGATATCGAGAAGTTTCATATCAAGGAAAACTTTTTTGTTTGCCGCTTTGAGCTCGCGGGCAAATTCAAGCCCGCCTGCAAACAATAATTGATAGCCGATTTTATAAAAGCTGATGGTATCGCCCAATTCCTGTACCAGCTTTTCTGCCTGCCGAATATCAGCGACGTCCAACCCGACAATCAACCGATCCCGCATAACACTCGCCATCAATCAAACTCCATTGCAATGCCCTTTTCGGACAATCTTTTTTAAGTCCCCTTTTTCGGGCGACTTTTTTTAAAAACCTGATTGCATGTTTAAAAACCTGCAATCACCGAACCCGCTATTACGACTTGAGAAGCCATAAACTTCCCGTTCAGCTTCTGCCTTGAGCGCTTGTTTTAAAACCAAACGACTGGTGAACGGATAAGGTTCCCTTTAAAACTCATTATCAGGCATAAACAAAAAGCACAACTTGCCCGTCTTTCCAATCAAGCAATTGTGCTTCCGTTTTTCTATAATATTCACTGTTTTCATTGCTTCAAAACTTCAAAACCCGACAATCAACCATCGTTTACTATTATCCCCGGTCGGTCACATAGACCGGCGTTCAAAAGAATGCCGTATGTTTTATCCGGCAATTCCACCCCGAACACTCGGGTAAACAGTGGTCAATCTTTTTAAAATCGACATCATTTCCCTCAAAACGATATCTATTGCCGTAAAACCGATATCAAATCATTGGCAAATGAAATATCAAAAGAATTGCATCATGAGCAACCTTCATGCTTTTGCTCTTCAACAAAAGCACGTGTTACAATGAAAATGGCAATCAAACAGCGTTTCGTCTGTTTTTAAAAAACTCATGTACCGCTGTTTTTGAGCTGAGGGATCGGAATATTGACAGTGCCGTTACCTGTACTTGCATCGGTCTTTTGTCTGGTAACCGATTCAACGGCGGCTTTGGCATCATCGGAAATGCCGGAATTGTCACCAAGCCCCGTCTCGTCAAGCAGACCTTTGGCCTTGGCGTCATAATAATAACCACGGGCATAAAGGCGCACTGCCTGCGCTTCGTTACCATCGGCAACCTTATAGGCACCGGCCAGATATTTTACCGCGAAACGCAAATTGGTTTCTGCGTCAAGCAACCCCTTCGGGTCGCCCTGATAACCCATGCCTTTGGCCGTCGGATGGCTGATTTGCATCAATCCGAGATATGGGCCATTACGAATATTGGGATTGCCGTTGCTTTCGCGTTTGACAACGCGTCTTACAAGACTTTCCGGCACATTATAGGCCATTGAATATTTGGAAATGAGTTGTTCGACTTCCGGACTTGCATGGGCAAGTTCAACAGGACCGGATTGGCTTTTCAATGCATTGGGATTGGCCGCATTGGAATTTAGTGCATTTGCTTTGGCAAGTGCTGCCGGATTTGCTTCCTTGCCGGTATAGGAAAGTTCCTTGAACACCGGCACCGGAATTTTTTTATCGATCAGATAGCCATACGATAGAGGTGTCGTCATTGTTCCGACACGCGCTATAGACGTGGTCGCATCGGTGAGTTCGGTCTTCGGTTTGTTCTGCTGTGTACAGGCACCCAAAAACCCCGTTAATACGATAATACTACCGCTGACAATCAAACGTCGTTTAGTCATGCACCACCCGTTTTTTTTCAAACTTACGCAAACTTTTTAAAGAAAGCCAAAATCACGGCTGTCAAAACGCACATACACAGTACAAAAAGTGCGTTCCGGCCTTTATTTGCCGATTTCATGGCAATCCTGTGACCAAAGTGTCATTTTCTTGTCATCAAAGTGGATAACCCCTTAAAAACTTAATTCAAACAGGGGATAAACCCGTTTTTAATGACACCTCGAAGCATTGCTTCAAACTGTTGAAAACAATATCTTCAAGCTTCCCGAAACGACATCTAGGCACGTCGGTTGCAAAGTCAACCTAGCACAACTTGTTCGACTTGGCAAAACATGGTTTACGAAAGGTTATTTGCGAGCTTTTCTGCAATCTCCCGATAAAGTTTGGCAAAAACGCTTTGCGGCTTTTCAATGAAGACAGGCGTGCCCGCATCCGACAAGGCGCGAACGTCCGGATCAAGCGGGATTTCGCCCAAAAAGGGCACCTGCCGGTGATGGGCTTCGTTGCGCGCCCCGCCATGGCCGAATATGTCATAGCGTTTGCCGGTATCGGGAGCGATAAAATAGCTCATATTCTCGATCACACCCAAAATCGGCACGCCGACCTTGGTAAACATTTCGATTCCCTTGCGCGCATCAACCAATGCCAGATCTTGCGGAGTGGAAACAATCACTGCACCGGTCATCGGCACTTGCTGGGCAAGTGTCAATTGTGCGTCGCCGGTGCCGGGGGGCATATCGACAACCAGCACATCAAGCGGCCCCCACAAAACATCACGCAAAAATTGTGTAACAGCCGACATCACCATCGGCCCCCGCCAAACCATCGGGCGGTCTTCATCCACGAGAAAGCCCATCGACATCAATTTCAGGCCGAATTTTTCAAGCGTTTCAAGCTTGTTGCCTTCAACTGCACGCGGACGCTGGTTGATAAGGCCGGTCAATCTCGGCAATGACGGTCCGTAAATATCGGCATCAAGAAGCCCTGTTTTAAAGCCCCTGTCGGCAAGTGCCAATGCCAGATTGATTGCTGTTGTCGATTTGCCAACGCCACCCTTGCCGGAAGCCACAGCGATAATATGTTTGACCCCTTCGATCGGCTTTTTTTCACCAATGCCGTGGCTCGCACGCGCAATCTTCGGGCTAGCGTGCCCCGGTTCGACAACAATTCTTTTTGCCGGTGCTTTATGGGGCTCATCGTTATTTGTCGTTTTACCGGCATTGGCCGAACCCTTTTTCTCGGCAGTCAATGTGACAATTGCGGCTTTGACGCCATCCATTGCCTCGACCACCTTCTGGGCAGCCTGTCGCAACGGCTCCAGTTCTTGTGCCCTTTCATCCGGCACAGTTATCGAAAAGAACACTTTTCCATCGGAAATGAATATTTCCGAAACCAGCCCGAGCGAGACGATATCGCTTTCAAAATCGGGCCCTTTTACTTTTCTCAATTCGTCGATAACAGCATCGCTTGTGATATTGGACACGCGCATTTCCTTCCTGCAAATCTGCTGGATTTTTGTCTTTCCTATCGCGACGGAAAGCCTTTGGTCAACCGGCTAACGAGCAGTTTTTTAAACTTTTGTATTGGCCGAAATCCGATCCAGATTCTGTTCTTTGATCCATTTGACAATAACATCCCGATCAGCTTCGCCTATCATATGGTTACTATCGACCATTGCTGCATCAACCTTTGCACCATTTTTCTTGAAAACCGACAATAAAGCCGGCGCGAAAGGCGAATAAAGCGCATCTTTTTTACCCGAAATAATCAAAATCCGATTTTTCGACAAATCCTCTTTGTCGCTATTGTCAATTACCGGCATGGAACGCATAAGAATGGCGCGTCGGGCAAAACCGGGATGGCGCATCATAATCACAGCAAGCAAATTCGCGCCATTGGAATAGCCGACAAAAGTTACCCGCGACAAATCGAAATGATGCTCTTCGGCAAGGTTTCCCATAAATTTTACAAAAGCATCGGCTTCACTACTTGCGTCTTTCTCGTCGAATTTTGTCGGCGTTATCTTTTTGAACCAGCGCGTTTCACCATTCTGCACAATGCGCCCGCGAATGCCGATGAGCGTTGCCTTCGGCCATATCGGGCGGGCAAAAGGAAAAAGCGTCGTTTCATCGCCACCCGAACCATGAAGCAGAATAACAACCTCCCCCGAAGGATGATCGATACGGTCGATGCGATAAGTAAAATCCGGCAAATGAACAAGGTTCATTCGGCCTTCGCTGTTTTCCTGCATGACAGTCTCTCCTGATGGCACGGCTTTTCCTGATGGTGGGGTTTTTCCTTTTGAAGCGTCGTCTTCATTTCCTCTTGAAGCGGCTCTTCCTTCCTGTTTTTGCATTTGCGGCATTTTTAAAAGGCCGGATTCGAGCGGCCGCGGAACCTTTGTATTCACCGCTTCGGGCAGCGTTGCATTGATCGTAATGAAAGGTGCTTTTCTTTTACTGTCAGGCGCATTTCCAATAGTCCCCATTGCCGCTGTTTTAACCGGCAAGCCCTTCTTCGAGACAACACGTAAATTTGCAGGCGTTTGCCTTTCAGCAGATTGAATAGCTGAAGTTTTCATGTTCCTTGGAGGCAAGCCCATTTGCCTGAAATTGATCTCTTCGGGCATTTTGTCAGCAAGGGCAGTGCTGTTTTTCAAAAATTTATTGTCTGGTGCAATAAGTCCGGATGTTTCATTTTGTTGAATTGTCGCCTGCGGCTCTACGGCCGCGGCCGAAAATGCGCTGTCACAAATAAAATTTGTTAAAACCAGCAGCAGAAATGCAAGAATAAAACCTGATCCCTTTTTCATAAACATAATTTAAAAAACACGTTATCAGACTTTATCAATATAGGTATTTCTCACGATTTCGGCAAAACAATTGGCAGTGATAACCTCATTCACGGGTAAGGTTTAATCCGCCCCAAGTGGGCAATCATCACGCATTCGGGCGGCAATCATCATGCTTTCTTGGAGTGACTGTTTCTTTTTCTACCAATGATTGACCAACTTTTCCCGCTTGCTTCCTATATTTTCTGAAACTCTTTCCCCTCCCCTTAACTTTCTGTTTTCCGGTTTTTTCCTTCCCTCCCATGTCCTTCTTTTCTCCTCCATTGCGTCTCTATCTTCTCCTTATCGTGTTTCCGCTTTCACCTTTTTCTCCCACGGCCTACTGCCCGCTCGTATTCTTCATGCCTCACATCTTTTCTATCTTCCCTCGTTTCTATTTTCCATCTTTTTTGTCTTGCCTCGCCTTCCGGCATCCTCATCGTCGTCTAATCACTGCAACCGCATTGCAAGATTTGGTAATCATCATCAAGCACGCGTGAACGTTGCCACCTCCCCGCCCACTGCTGCTCCCGCCTGTTTTGCTCCCCCCCATTGCTTTTACTTTTTACCTCCGCTTGTTTTTGCTCTATTCCCCTGTTTTCCAATTTTTTGATTGGCCTTTCTTTTTTATTGTTCGCCCCCGCTTTTCAGTTTCCTTATCTTTATTGCCATATCTTCCGTGTGTTCTTTTTTTGCTATGGGCTTGATCTTCTGTTGACCTTGCTCATGCAATTTCGAAACACTTTTCCACAACTTTCCCGTGTAATTTATTTACAAAACAATCGACAAGCGTTGACGCAAGTTTCCTTTGCGCTATTGTCTTTTTACGGGTGGCATGCTCCTAAGGGTGGGCAACTTCTTTTCCGGTTCCTTCTTCTTTCCGGCTTTCTCCCTTACCCTTTTGCCACCTATCATTTTTTCTTAACCTTTGTTTTTGTCTCTCGTCTTTTCCCGTTTCACTTGACGTTGTTTTTTCCTCGTCGCTTCCGTTGCCATGGTGATTTTTTTAATTTTCCGCCCTTTTCTTGCCGCCTTTTTTTCCCTGCGCTTCGTTTTGAATTTTTCTCGCCCCCCTTATTCACCTCTCTCATTTCTCATATTTTCAGCACCTTTATGTTTTTCCGGATTTTAAGTACCAGCGGATTTTTTCCTGAAAACTCCGGAGCCCCGTTTTCCTTTCGCCACCTCTCCGGCTTCTTCTTCCTCTTTATTGCCTTTCTTTTTTTCAACACCCCTTTCGCTATTTTGCTGCTCGCCACTTTATGAAACATTGCTATTTTCAAGTCAGGTTATCTTTCACCGCCTTTTCGCATAGAACTTTCTCACACACTGTCAGACTTGACGGCCAGACGAAAAGCCAGACGAAAAGAATAAGATGAACCATGTCAGGCAAACCGGACTTTTTGCCTATTTTTCTCGCATAGGTTGTATTTTTTTAAAATATTTGGGAAATACATTGCTACAAAGCAGCCCGATTGACGGTTAGCCAAATAAATTAATAGACTGACAGATGACAGCCTTTTTCAAGCTTGAAGGTGTCTCATCCTGTTGCACCTCCCAACAATCGCCAATAAAATTTTATTTCAAAATTTGCTCTGACATTTTTGTCGATCATCCGGCAACGGGTTTTGAAATGACGCTGACACAAAAGCCCCTTACAGAGAAAAAGCCATTTCTCACAGAAAGGTGAATTTTTACCCCCTCGAATATAAGGCGAAAATCCAACAGGCCATTAAAAAATTAAATTTTCCAAAGAGTTAAATTTCTTTACCGAAATGCAAAGCCATGCCCTTGCGCAAGGCTTCCACACACAACATCTCGCGCAAAAATTCATCATTCACATCGCATTCGGGATCATAAAGATGAAATTCTCTAACCGCCCGTTCGACCTCGAAAACACCATTAGACGAACACTCCATAACGTAACTTTCCGATGAAAGATATTGACGAATCATAAAGATCAGTCGTTGCATATTGTTGCAATGGTCAGTCATCCTGAAACTCGCTACACTCACTCCCCAAAAACTGTCTTCGGCAATCATAGGTTGTTTTGATGATGAACACAACCCAATTCTTCTCTCTTGGAATTTTTCGCTTGAAAAGTTCCGGATGCATTGTTTTTCAATAAAACGTCTACCTGAAACCTGAAAAACCGTGAAAGTTCTACTTGAAACATTCTGCTATAGATTGAAAATGGAGAGTTGATTTTTTAAAAAATCGGGGCGACCAAGCGGGTGCACAACCAGATAACCAGTCGGATATTTTATGCAAAAACTTCATTCCACTAACGGGCACACATCAAAACATATTCTGACACGCTTTTTCGGGCAGATTGCGCGTGCAATCTGGCTTATCTTTGCCTTTTTTATGCTGGTTTGGAGCCTCTTTGCTTTTTTCTACCAGTTGCCATTCAATATGGCGGGCTTTGTTCTTGTTGCTGTTTTATGGCTGGTCGTCGGCATTTATGCGCTCGTCCTCGAATTCAAAACCCCATGGAAATCGCGCATTCTTTTAGCGCTCATGTTTATCGGCGTGATCATATGGTGGTCGACAATCAGGCCGACACTGCACCGTGATTGGGCACCCGAGCTTGCGCGCAGTGTGGAAGCCACATTCGACCCGATCAATCCCGATATTGTCCATCTTCAAAACATCCGCAATTTCGACTGGATTGCGCCTTACGAGGGAAAGGAAAACTGGGAAAACGGGACTTATAATGTCGATGATCTTATCGGGCTTGATGTCTATTTATCCTATTGGATGGGGCCCTATATTGCCCATACGCTTGTGGGCTTTACATTCAAGGACGGGCGCCATCTGGTGTTTTCTGCCGAAATCCGGCGCACAAAAGAGCAGAGCTTTTCTGCCATTGGCGGTTTTTTCAAAGAATTCGAATTGATTATGATTGCCGCGCCTGAAGAAGATATCATAAAACTGCGCACCGATATCCGTCATGAAAATGTTTATCGCTACCCGATCAACGTGGGCAAAGAAAAGATAAAAGACCTGTTTTTGAACTATCTTGAAACAGCCGACAAACTTGCCCATCAGGCGCGCTTTTATAACACGGTTACGGCCAATTGCACGACAGTCGTTTTCGACATGGCGCGCATTCTCGACCCCGGTATTCCGCTTGACTGGCGCATTCTCTTTTCAGGACAGCTCCCCTCCTATCTTTATGACCTCAAAGTGGTCAATACAGAAAAATCATTAAAAGAGCTTGTTGACGAAGCCCATATAGAGCCCCAGATAAATGGCCGTCGTGACCAATATTCTGTTGATATCAGACGGGTGCAAAACACGAACAACAATTGACTCGGCGAAAACTAAACCGTATAAGCGCAAAAATTGCCCTGTCCTTTATTCGAAGTACTTTATTCAGAGCACTTTGTTTAGAAGCACAAGGTTTGAAAACTGTTCAACCGGCGGGAAACCGCACATAGAACCAAGAAGGGCCGCACGCCGCGGTATGTTAAATAAATGAAACGTACATATCAACCGTCCAAACTTGTCCGTAAACGCCGCCACGGTTTCCGTGCGCGCATGGCAACCCTTGGTGGCCGTAAAGTTGTCGCCGCTCGCCGCAACCGCGGTCGCAAGCGCCTTTCAGCCTGATTTTCAATTTTTCAGGTTTTTTCAATTCTTCCGGTTTTTCAGGGATTTTACAACGGCGGGAAAGATGGGCTTTTTGACTAGCTATTTTTCCCTTTTCCGTTGCAATAGGTCAGTGTTGAGACACCCGTTAAAACCCGCTCTTTCAAGGCAGAGTTTTGTTAGAGGTTTTTCCGATGAGTGAGAAATCCTTCCTCCGCCTTCGTAAAAGGGCGGATTTTTTGGCATTAAGAAACGGTGAAAAACGGCGCGGACCGTTTTTTCTTCTCGAATCGAAAAGCCGGGATTTACCGGAAGAAATCAAATCCACAACTTTGCCGCGTGTCGGTTTTACTGTCACGCGCAAAAATGGTAATGCAGTCAAGCGCAATCGCATCAAGCGGCGTTTGCGCGAAGCTTTCCGGCTTTCATTAAAGCGTGACATTGCCGCCGGGACAGATTATGTCATTATTGCGCGGCCCGATGCGCTTCTAGCATCATTCGACAGTCTGACCGGAGAAATGGAACGCCGGTTCAGGCAAAAATTACAAAACTCGAAACGGTAACAGGACAATCGCTCATGGAATATAATCGTAATTTTTTCATTGCTATTGGATTGTCACTCCTTATCATTCTTGCCTGGCAGTATTTTTATGTTGCGCCAAAAAATGCCGACCAGCAAAAGGCACAAGAAATTGCCCGCCAGATCGAGAAAGATGAAAACGCGCAAAATCAGGCCGTTCCGACTGCCGAAAATGGCACTGTAACACCGCCCCAAAATAAAGACGAAACAAACCCCGCCGGTTTCGAAATGACACCGGACGCACGCGACGCGGCACTTAAAAAATCCAAACGTGTTGCAATTGACACGCCAGAGTTACAAGGGTCGATCAATCTTGTCGGTGCCCAGTTCGATGATCTGTTTTTGAAAAATTACCGCCTGACGGTTGACAAGAATTCGCCGGAAATTGCCCTTCTTAACCCGAACGGGTTCAACACAACCTATATTGCCGAATTCGGTTTTACCGGCAAGGGATTGCCCGCCGGAAGCTTGCCGCAATTCAATACCGAATGGAAGGTTGATGGCGAAAACACAACCTTGACCCCCAAGACACCTGTCCATCTTGTTTATGATAACGGTCAGGGGCAGGTCTTCCACCGTGTGATCTCGGTTGATGAAAATTATATGTTCACTATTTCCGACAGTGTCACCAACAATGCCTCTTCGGTTGTGAGCCTTCTGCCTTATGCGCGCGTTGCCCGCGCTGCTCCTCCCGAACACGCAAGTGCCACCTATCTTCTTCATGAAGGCATGATCGGCGTTGCCGGTGATGACGGCCTCAAGGAAGAAAAATATTCCGCATTGAAAGATTTGAAACCCGATGCGGCAAATGAAAAGAAAATGGTTTTCGACAAGGTCAAAGGCGGCTTTATCGGCATCACCGACAAATATTGGGCCGTTGCTGCTATTCCTCCGCAGGATGAGGAATATACGAGCCGTTTTGTCTATTTCGATCGTCTTTCCACTCATTACCAGTCGGATTTGACCGGCAAGGTCATCACCGTTGCCTCCGGTACAACCGAAACCATTACCAATCATTTGTTTGCCGGTGCAAAACGCGTTGAAACCATCAATGCCTATCAGGACAATCTCAAAATTTTAAAATTCGAATTGTTGATTGACTGGGGCTGGTTCTCGATCATCACCAAACCGATGTTTGCTTTGATCGACATCCTCTTTAAGCTCACCAATAATTTTGGTGTTGCCATTCTGCTTGTCACGGTCATTTTGAAGGCAGTTTTGTTCCCGCTTGCCAACAAGTCGTACAAGTCCATGGCTCGCATGAAGGTTGTGCAGCCGGCAATGATGGAAATTCGCACCAAATATGCGGATGACAAGGTCAAGCAGCAACAAGCCATCATGGAGCTTTACAGAACCGAGAAAATCAATCCGCTTGCCGGTTGCTGGCCGCTTCTGGTGCAGTTCCCGATTTTCTTTGCCCTTTATAAAGTGCTCTATATCACCATTGAAATGCGCCATGCGCCGTTCTTTGGCTGGATTCAGGATCTTGCAGCCCCCGACCCGACATCGCTCTTCAATCTGTTCGGTTGGCTTCCCTATAATGTTCCGGCATTTTTGATGATTGGTGCGTGGCCTGTCATTATGGGTATCACCATGTTCTTGCAAATGCGCATGAACCCGACACCGCCCGACCCGACACAGGCCATGATTTTTACATGGATGCCGATTGTCTTTACCTTCATGCTCGCCTCTTTTCCTGCCGGCCTTGTTATTTACTGGGCATGGAACAACACGCTGTCGATCTGCCAGCAGGCAATCATCATGAAAAGCCAGGGTGCAAAGATCGAACTTTGGGACAATCTCAAAGCCATCTTCAAAAAGAAACCGAAGAAAGAGACCAAATAAGTGACAGATAGTCCTGCATTGGCGGGACTTTTTGCCCGTAACTGGATTTTCATCCGCGGTGTACCGGCAATGAAGTTTCTGCCGCCCGAAGGGCCTGCCGAGATTGCCTTTGCCGGCCGTTCCAATGTCGGCAAATCCTCGCTCATCAATGCGCTTGTCGGCCATAAAGGGCTTGCCCGCACGTCGAACACCCCCGGTCGCACACAGGAGCTCAACTATTTTGTGCCGGACGGCTTTGCCGGCACTGTGGATGATTTGCCGCCGCTCGCACTTGTCGATATGCCGGGCTACGGCTTTGCCGAAGCACCAAAAGCACAGGTCGACCAATGGACAAAGCTTATTTTCGACTATTTGCGCGGCCGCACTACTTTGAAGCGTGTCTATGTGCTCATTGATGCTCGCCATGGCATCAAAAAGAATGATCAGGATGTGCTCACCCTTCTTGATAAGGCAGCCGTTTCCTATCAGATTGTTCTCACAAAAATCGACAAAATCAAACCGGCCGAACTTCAAAAATTGATTGATAACACCCACAAGGTAATCGTCAAACGTCCTGCCGCTTTTCCGCATATCATTGCCACCTCTTCCGAAAAAGGAATTGGCCTTGATGATTTGAGAGAAACCATTTTAGAGGCCGCCAATCCGCTTGCCCGTTAGGTTTTTGCCCGATAAATTTTTGTTCATTGAATTTTGCCCCGTTCAAGTTTTGCCCCGTCAAATTTTACGCGGTTGAAGTTTCGCCCCTTTCAAGTTTTGCCCCTTTCAAGTTTTGCCCCTTTCAAGTTTTGCCCCTTTCAAGTTTCGCCCCTTCCAAGTTACGCCCCTTTCAAGTTTTGACCATTTCAAGTTTTGCCCCTTTCAAGTTGTGCCCGATTTCGTTTTCAAAACTGGCGGCTGAAAATGCGCGCCACAACGAACAAACAAAACCTTTTTGGCAAGCATGAAATTATTTGCAGTCATTGCCTCATCATTGAAACACTGTTGGCAAGGACTGGCTCTTGGAAAATCGCTTCCTGTTTTTTAAAAAATCCTGCATGCATTTTTAAAAAATCTTTTCGAAAACCATCATCCCCTTTTTAAAAACCGGCTTTGGCCCTTGTCCGAAAAACACTTTTTACGGGTAAGGCTACTACCTAAAGTTGAAATCTCGAGAAAATTTTGGCGGGAAAAACAAAATATCCTGAACCTCGCGACATCCCATGACCGGTTTTTCTTAAGTTATCCGGTTTGTTCATTCCGTTTTAAAAATTATTAACGTTGCAGAACGATTTTTTGTCGTATTTTACAATTGATTAAGCATGACTATTGCAACAGCTCCGCTTCGTGCTTCCCTTTCTTGTTCTTCCCCGAAATGGGTTCTATAAGGTCTTTTGAAGTTTGTTAAAAACCCAGAGTTGTCATGCTAACGCTTTTTCATCATCCGATGTCCTCTTCTTCCCGTTTTGTGCGGCTCATCCTTAACGAATATGATGTTGCCACCAACCTTATCGAAGAGCATGAATGGGCGCGCCGGCGCGAGTTTCTTGTGCTTAATCCGGCAGGCAACGTACCGGTATTGTTAGCCGAGCGGGAAGTGCCGCTTTGTGGTGCCTATGTCATTTATGAATATCTCGATGAAACGCGTGGTGGCTTGCGTCGCGACCAGCGCTTCTTTCCCGAAAACCCGCTCGAACGCGCAGAGGTGCGCCGCCTCACCGAATGGTTTTTAACGAAGCTTGAAAGTGAAGTCACTCGTCACATTGTACGCGAGCGTATTTATAAACGTGAAATTCCGCTGGCACAGGGAGGTGGCGCGCCCGATTCACAAACCTTGCGCAATGCCCGTGCCAATATTCGCCCGCATATGAAATATCTGGAATGGCTTTCCGCCTCGCGCGATTGGCTTGCCGGAAATTCAATTTCCTATGCCGATCTTGCGGCCGCCGCTTCACTTTCTGTCCTTGATTTTATGGGAGAAATCGACTGGAAATCCTTTCCTGCCTCGCGCGACTGGTATATGCGCATCAAATCGAGACCCTCGTTCCGTCCGCTTTTGAATGATCGCATAAGAGGCATTGCTCCGAGCACGCATTATGCCGATCTCGACTTCTAGCGACAAAGCAAAACTGAAGGATTTTCTGGTTACAGAAGCCGCAGCCCTTGGTTTTGATGCCATTGCGATCACCGGTTCCAACAATCAAAAAGCAGCCCATCACCTTGTCGAAGCCTTGCACCACGGCTATCACGGCACCATGGAATGGATGCTTGAGACGGCCAAACGGCGTATGGAACCTGCCAATTTATGGCCGGAAGTCAAATCGGTCATTATGCTTGCGATGAATTACGGGCCGGACGCACATGAATTCCACCAGAGACCCGACAAAAGCTCGGGAAATATTTCCTATTATGCCCGCCATCGTGATTATCATGAATTGATAAAGGGGCGTCTCAAGCAGATAGCCTCGCGCTTTGTTTCGCGTTTCGGGGGTGATGTCAAAGTGTTTGTCGATACCGCACCGGTTATGGAAAAACCGCTTGCCCAACTTGCCGGCCTTGGCTGGCAGGGAAAGCACACAAATCTTGTGAGCCGCGAATTCGGTTCGTGGCTATTTCTCGGTTCCATTTTCACCAATGTCGAACTCCCCTTTAACGAGCCGGAAGTCGACCATTGCGGTTCCTGCCACGCCTGTCTTTCCGCCTGCCCCACCCATGCCTTTCCCGCCCCTTATCAGCTTGATGCACGCCGCTGCATCTCCTATCTGACCATCGAACTCAAAGAGCAAATCCCGCTTTCTTTCCGTAAAGCCATCGGCAACCGCATTTATGGCTGTGATGATTGCCTTTCCGCCTGCCCGTGGAACAAGTTTGCCCGAACGACACGCGAAATCAAACTCAAAGCACGTGAAGACTTGATTGCCCCGAAGCTCGATTTTCTTTTGAAGCTTGATGATGCAGCTTTCCGTTCATTTTTCACCGCTTCTCCGGTCAAACGTATCGGGCGCAACCGCTTCATCCGCAATTGTCTGATTGCTGCGGGTAACAGCGCCGACCGCTCGCTTGTTAATGTGGTAAAGCCGCATTTGAAGGATCCCGACCCACTCGTTGCCGGTATGGCTGTCTGGGCCTTGAAACAACTCCTCACAAAAGCCGAATTTGATGAATTGGCAAAGCGTTCTATAACATTCTCTTCAAACCCCGATGTGTTAAAGGAATGGGAAGAGTGAAACGGATAACGAAAAACGAAAAAACACCGGAACAATTCATGATGCTTGGAGCGGGCTATTCTGCTCGCGCCTTCGCCTCTCTTTATGGCGCCCATGTTGCCAACACATCAGACACCGCGCCTTCTGCCACAAAAAGCCGGATTTGCGGCACAACACGCACAAAAGAAAAATTCTCCTCTCTCGAAAGCGCCAATATCGAACCCTTTCTTTTTGACGAGCCGACCCCGACTTTTTTTGAACGGCTTCAAACAACAACACGTCTTGTTATTTCGGTTTCACCCGACGAGACAATGAGCGATGCAGTTTTGAACCGGCCCGACATTCTTGGATCTATGCCGGAGTTAAAATGGATAGGCTATCTTTCCACCATTGGCGTTTATGGCAATCATGATGGCCGGTGGATTGACGAGGAAGCCCCTTGTCACCCCTCGCTTAAACGCAATATTTCCCGCCTTGAAGTGGAAACAAAATGGCAGGCCTTCGGGAACAAGCACAATATCCCCGTTGCCATTTTGCGCCTTGGCGGCATTTATGGTCCGTCGCGCAATCCTTTCATGAAATTAAGTCAGGGCAACAAAACGCTTGTTATCAAAAAGGGGCAGTTTTTCAACCGCATCCATGTCAATGATATTGCCGGTGTTATCAAGGCATTTTCTTCGGCAAAACGTGAAGGCATTTTCAATATTGTCGATAATGAACCGGCACAGCCTGAAGTCGTCATGCATTATGCGGCAAAATTGATAGGAGTAACCGATCTTGAAGAAGTTCCCTTCGAAAAGGCCGATATGTCACCCATGGCACGTTCTTTTTATGGTGATAATAAAAGAATATTGAATCATAAACTTTTAAAAACAGGATATAATCTGAAATATCCCGATTATCGAACCGCGTTGGAAGCAATGTGGAAGGATAATCTTTGGGATAAAAAGCTCTAGTCTAGCACGCCTTTTAAAAAAGGCGGCTAGGCGCTTGAGGTGGGTGACACGTTTTTAAATTATTGTGCTTTTTAAAAAGATTTTGCGCGTTCGAAAGGCGTTAGGGATGTCTTCAAAGTTCAAGTCATTCAACCGGATTTTGGCAACAACATTGGCAGCGGTTTTTCTGCCTATCGCGGCTGCCCATAGTGACGAACCGGCAAAACAGGCTTTTGGCGATGTCAAATTGCCCTCGACCGGTCAAGCACAATCCATCGGGTTTTATTCCAAGGGTTGTCTTAATGGCGCGGTAGCGCTGCCGATCGACGGTCCCAACTGGCAAGTCATGCGGCTTTCACGCAACCGCAACTGGGGGCATCCGGCAACCATACACTTTATCGAACAATTGTCGCGACAGGCAGCCAAAGATGGCTGGTCAGGCCTCCTCATCGGCGACATTTCGCAACCGCGCGGCGGCCCGATGCTAAACGGGCACGCATCCCACCAGATCGGGCTTGATGCGGATATCTGGCTCACCCCCATGCCCGATCATCGTTTAAGTCGGGAAGAAAGAGAAAACATGCAGGGCGTATCTATGCTTAAAAAAGATTCGCTTTATGCCGACCCGAAAAAATGGACTCCCGAACGCACCGCGCTTATTCGTGACGCGGCAGAAAGCCCTGAAGTCGAGCGCATTTTTGTGCATCCGGGCATCAAAAAACAATTATGCGACACGGTGACCGGCGACCGTTCATGGCTTCAAAAAGTGCGCCCCTATTGGGGACATTTCTGGCACTTCCATGTCCGGTTGAAATGTCAACCGGGTTCTGAAAATTGCAAGCCGCAACCCAAAGTGACAGCTGGTGACGGGTGCGACAAATCGCTTGCCTGGTGGTTTACCGATGAGCCTTGGGCCGACAAAAAGCCCAAAAAGCCCACGACCACCACACCACCGAAGCCGCATATTATGATGGTTTCGGAATTGCCGAAGGAATGCACGGCGGTTTTGGACGCACCGGAAAAACCGGCTAAATAAAACCTGCTTTGCAATTTTGTTCCGGTTAAAAAAATTATAACGGCCGACACAACCATTACGACGTCAACCACAAAAACGGCAACCATCAAAACGGCAACCACTAAAACGGGGAAAGGTTCATGCAAAATCAAAATCTGGAATTTCCTGTTCTTATCGGCGATATTGGTGGCACCAATATGCGGTTTTCGCTGATCCTCAATCAGGCCGGAGAACAAATGGCAATTGCAACCGGCAAAGTTAATGATTTTCCAACAATCGAGGACGCTATCGGTTCGGCTATTCTGCCGCTCATAAAAACACATCCGAAGTCGCTGTTTCTCGCTATCGCCGGTCCCGTTACCGGCAAAGAAATCAAGCTCACCAATTGTAACTGGGTCATTTCGCCGGCAAAACTCATCGAACAATTCGGTTTCAATGAAGTTTTCTTAATCAACGATTTCGAGGCACAGGCACTTTCGACCATTGTTCTGCCCGAAAAATATCTTGAACCGATCGGCAAAATAACCACCGCGACAGATCAGACGAAAGTTGTCATCGGAGCCGGTTCGGGGCTCGGCATTGCCGGACTTATCTATTTGAACGGCCGTTATATCCCGATTGAAGGTGAAGGCGGGCATATCGACTTTGCCCCGCAAAGCGACGAAGACCTCGCCCTCTACCCGTTTTTGAAAAAAATCATCGGTCGGGTTAGCGCCGAGGAATTATTAAGCGGGCGCGGACTTTTAAACATTTATCGCGCAATTTGCGCTATGCGCAATGTGAAAGCCCCTATCGAATTGCCTGAAGAAATTACAGCCGAAGCACGTCTCGTCCACCCCCATCGCGCCATCGAAAATCAGGCTTACGAAGCAGTGCAATTTTTTATCAATTATCTGGCGCGATTGGCCGGTGATTTCGCCCTGGTTTTCAAAGCCGAAGGTGGCGTTTATATTGGCGGTGGCATTCTGCCGGAAATGCTGTCACTTGTTGATGAAAACCTGTTCCGCCGGAATTTTATCCATAAACAACCCCATGAAAAGCTTCTGGAAAACATTCCAACTTTTGTCTTAACCCATCCTCGTGCTGCTCTTGTGGGCATGGAATCTTATGTCCGCCATCCGGAACGTTTCATGCTTGATATGGAAGGCCGCTTTTTTGTGAAAACCACCAAATAACGTTTTTATCCGGAAAGCCCTTTCGACCCGACGGGGAAACGGGCAAACACATGCGGGCGTTGAACACAATAAAAAACAATTTTTCACCGTTTGGCGTGTGCTTTGATAAACAACAGGCACTGATCGATATCGGAGGGCAAGCTTCAAAGTATAAGCGGATTTTGTATCAATGGATTTTGTATCCCGGGCGAATTTTTCTTCCGGACGACCTTCATTCAAAGATGACTTTACCTGATGGGCGGTGAGCGGCTTGTAATATCGTACCGATTTGTTTTCTGCTGCCTGAAGGTGATCGTTTTCTTTGGCTAAAATATTATCAAGGTCGGGGTGATATCTGTTTTTAAATCAACTGCCCCTTGTCACGTGATATTGATATTATTGGACTCTAAATTATTGATTCCGTAATATTTCCATTTTAAACAAGCTATATCAAGGTATATACAATCTATAATCGCATTTATTTAATATATATATTAAAATTTTTCCCCAATCGGGATTTAGTCTATAAACCTGTTCGACAGAAACTTTTTTTATTTTATAGCTGTTTAAACTCTTATAATTCTTGATATTTTCAATTATTCCGGCAGCTCGAATTTTTATGAGATAATCCACATTACCCGTTTTGTTTAAAAAAACCGACGTGAATTCTTTAACCTCAGGCTTATTTTTCGGATATCCTTTATAATATTGTACTATTTTTCAGCTTTATTTTCATATTCAAATATTTTCCCGAAAAAATCCCCTGCTCATTTTTGACTTTTAATTTTTGTTAACTTTCGGTAAATTTCTGTTTGATTCATGCGCCAAACATCTATCCACTTTTGGCAGATAAAAGCGCTTTCTCTACCGTCGGGGATGCGGGTCTTGGCCCATGAAAAAATAAGGAATTGTAATGCGCTCTTCTACTAAACACATCCGCCTTGCAAAGGCTTTGTTGAATGCGACTTCGCGCATTGTGCTTATAAGTGTGGCTCTTTCGGGTATGACACTGCAAGCGGTGATAGCTGAAGAGCTTACCTATGACGGCACAGATCAAACGGCTTTAACCGCGGATCCGACAGATATAAATGCTTCCCGCATGAGCCTTCTCCCGCGCACGAGTGATGAAACCAATATAATGACCGTTAAAGGGGCAGTCGCAGGGCAAAGAACGCATTGGGAAAACACTGTTGCTCCCTATAATGTCTACGGCTTTGCTTCTGTGCAAGATAATGTCACAGGAAATAATGGCATTGACGGAGCCTCTAACACAGGAGCGACCGTATCAGTCAAAGATGTTGAATATGACTGGAGCGGTGCCGGAAACAAAGCAACAAATGCCGAACAAGCCGGTCGACTTGGTGGCATGGGAGGCGGCTCGGTTTTTGGTGGCCTCAGTGCAGGCGCCCCGGGGAGTACCGCTTATGATGGCACGAATGTGGCCTTGGGAGGAAATGGCGGCTACATCAAGGGCGTTCATGTTACCCTTGATAATGTCGCCATTCATGGCGCCGATGCCGGTGAGGGAAATAGTTCACCCGATGACAACCATCGTGGAAGCACTGTTGGCGGCATGGGGGGTGGTTCGGTTTTTGGCGCTATCAGTGTCGGTGGTGCCGGAGCTTGGTCAACACGTTCAACCGCCGATGGTTCAAATGGTGGCAGCGGAGGCGACATAAGCGGCAATTATGTTACTTTGAAAAAAACCGACCTTTATGGCGGCAAAGGCGGCAATGGTGGTTCGAAAGCCGGTGGAAGTGCCGCCGGCTTTGGCGGTGCAAGTGTTTTGGGCGGTGTTTCTATCGGCGGTGCCGGCGGCATCAGTTATAACGGAACCCAACATAATAGTCAGGGTGGTTCAACGGGTGTCATCTCCGATAACCACGTTATTTTAACGGATGTAACTTTGACCGGAGCCGATGGCGGTAATGGCGGCTCGACCTTAAGCGATAACGGGAGTGGCGGAACGGCTGGTTTCGGCGGCGGTATAATCGGAGGCGGCTTGGCAATTGCCGGCGGTGGTGGTTTTGCCGGAGGTAGCGGCGCCTCGAATTCTGATGGCGGTCATAGTGGCGCTATCCATGACAACGAACTCATTCTGACCCATGTAACAATCACAGGCGGAAATGCCGGTAAAGGCGGTGATGGCGCACCCAATAGTGGCGGTGGCGTTGGCGGCATGGGCGGTGGTCTGATTTTTGGCGGCATGACCATCGGTGGTGCCGGTGGCTCCGGCTATGCGGCTGAAACGTCGAGCGGTAATGGAGGCATTGCCGATTATGTAAAATCCAATAACGTTACATTGGTTGATGTAACAATTGACGGAGGCACTGGCGGCGCTGGCGGCTCGAGCACAACAAGTGGTGGTGGTGCCGGCGGCGCTGGCGGCGGTACGGTCTTTGGCGGTCTTTCCATGGGGGGTGCCGGTGGTGCCGGTGACGCAGCATTAAACACAGAAAATAGCGAGAGTGCCGGCGGCAATGGCGGCGCGAGCGGAGTTGTCAGCAACAATATTATTTCTCTCGATCACACAACACTGAATGGTGGCATTGGCGGCAATGGCGGCCAGGGTGGCGGCATTGGCGGCATAGGCGGCGGCAGTGTTATTGGCGGTTTAAGTACCGGCGGCGGTGGTGGCAACGGTTCGAATTCAAAAAAATATAATGGCAATGGTGGCGATAGCGGCGATGTCATCAATAACCGGATACAGATTGTCGATTCCACATTGAATGGCAATGCGGGTGGTATCGGTGGGTCAATCTCCCATACGATTACAATCTTGGACGAAGAAGGCGACAAGAGCGTCAGTATGGGGGGAAGCGGTGCCGGCGGAACTGGCGGCGGCAGCGTTTTTGGCGGGATCAGCCTTGGTGGCGCCGGTGGTTATGGTTCGCAAGGGGGATTGGTAAACGGCATTGGTGGCAATGCCGGTACTGTGAGTGGCAATATCATTATCCTTGAACGGGTAGAACTTCACGGTGGTGCTGGCGGCGCTGCCGGAAAAATCGAAGGCGAAAACAATAGCAATGAAGGGTCCGGCATTCGCGGTTCGGACGGCGGAAGTATCTATGGTGGTGCAAGTGTCGGTGGTTCTGGCGGAATAGGATATGACGCAACACAAACCAATGGTAATGGTGGCAAAGGTGGCAATGTCACCAATAACCGTATCAGTTTGACCGACGTGACACTTTATGGCACGAAAACAGCCCCTAATGGCGATCATAAATCCGGGGTTTATGGCGGCATCAGCATTGGCGGAGACGGCGGCTTTGGCGACATTAGCAAAAGCATTGACAAAAACGGCGGCAAGGGTGGTGATGCCGGCGATGTCAGTAGCAATAGAATTGAGATTTCGGGAAAATCCACAATCAATAAAGATATTTATGGCGGTCTTTCACAAGGTGGAAAAGCCGGTACGCACTTTAACGACAAAAATCATCTCATCAACAGCGAGGTCGGGTTCGGCGGCAATGCCAACCACAATAGTGTAACCCTTAACGGCGACCAGATTGTCATTGGCGAACGCGATGAGAGAGGAAACGTCACCGAATATGGCTCGATCTGGGGTGGTCGCAGCCTTAATGGCGACGGTAAAGACAACCTTGATGCCGATGTTTTTTCCGGCAATACTCTCAATCTCAACGGTTACCGCGGAACCGTTTCCGGTATCCATAATTTTGAAAATTATAACTGGACTTTGCCGGCGGATGTAAAAAATGGCGATAAGCTAATAAAAATTGCCGATGGCGGTACACCGGTTGATTTAACCAATACCAAACACACTATCGCCGGTCTTGACCCGAATGGTCCGCGATTTATGGCTGGCGATATGGTGACCATGATTGATAAATCCGGCGGCAACTGGACACCGACAGCCTATACACTCAAACAAGGGCAATTTATCTTTTACGATACAACCCTCAAGCAAAAGCAGGCTGGCGATAACACCGCTTTCGTTCTGCAATTTAGCCAGAAAACCGATAATACTCCCGGTCATGATCATACCGGTGATAACACTGGTGGCGCAGATAATACCGGTGGCGGCGATCACAACGGTGGCAACGCCAGTGGTGGAGATAATAACGGTGGCAGCAATAATACCGGAGGCAATGGCGCCGATAATAATGGCGGAAATAATCAAGGCACAGGAAACAACAATCCGGGACAATCGGCCGCACAATTGAACCCTCAGTCGAAGGCTTATTCGGAAGGTCGTGCAGCAAGCCTCGCCTTTGTTTCGCAAGGCTCCGATGTGATTGCCAACAGCATGGGCACAATCGCCGGCCTCGCAGCAAGGACGGATGCCCGCTTCGATCATCCGCTTTATGTTCCCTTTATCATCACCGGCGGTTCTTCATCCCGTTATCAAACCGGAAGCCATGTCAGCGTTGACGGTTTCAATATGATTGCCGGACTTGCTTTCGGCTTTAACCTTGAAAGTGGTCATAAAGTGACAACCGGCGCATTTTTTGAATATGGCCGCGGCACTTATGACACCTATAACAGCTTCGACCGTTTTGCTTCGGTCCATGGTGATGGCGATAGCGATTATAAGGGCGGTGGCATTCTCGCCCGTGTCGAATTTGCCGGCACTGGCCTTGGACGGATAAAAAACCTGAAACCCGACGAAACGGACGGGCTTTATCTTGATGCATCCTTGCGTTTTGGCCAGTCGGACGGGAAGTTTACTGCCGGTCGAAAATTCGGTCTTGAAGAACAGGTGGTCGACTATCACGGTTCTTATGACAGCACGGCCAACTATTTTGGTGGTCATGTCACGGGCGGCTATGTCTTCAACTTTGATGATCGGCGTGCCCTTGATATCTATGGCCGCTATTTATGGACGCGTATGGAAAGCGACACAGTTAAGATCGACGCCGAACAATTGCATTTCGACAGTGCAACAAGTTCACGTATCGAGCTCGGCTCCCGTTATTCCTATCAATATAATGACTGGTTCAAGCCTTATATCGGCGCAACCTATGATTACGAGTTTGAAGGCGATGTCGGTGCAAAAGCTCATGAATTCAATTTGCACAAACCGTCACTTGAAGGCTCGACCGGTATTTTTGAAGCAGGCTTCAAGATGAACCCGTTGAGAGACAACAAGGCTTTGACAATCAATGTTGATGGTCAGGGTTATGTCGGCGCCCGCCAAGGTGGCGGTGGCGGTGTCAAACTCAAATACGAGTTCTGATAAAACAAATTTTGGCAAAGCCGTGCATTCTGCAACTGTTGCGCTTCAATCTCAAAAGACACGCTTTACCAAATTGATTTTAACAGACAGCAAATTCTTTTCTCATAGATTTTGACAGGTAACGAATTAAGGCTTTACGGAAAAATACTCCATAAGGCATTTTATTTCTGAATTAAAATCCGTGCAAAAGACGGCAAGCACTTAAAAGATAGAAACCACGGATTGCGAAAATTTTTAAGCTATTCAAAGCAGAAGTTTTACCAATGACGCTTCTATAGGATTTCATCTCTAAAATCGGAGCGCCAAATTGTTCCTGAAAATTATCCGAACTGGGGCGCATCAATGAAATGGAAAAGCAGGATTGTTTCGGTAAATTATCCGGACAGGGTCGTTTCGTTTGAACGTCAAGGCGGAATTATCCGGTTAAAAGACGAAGGAGATCACGCCAATGAACCACCGCTTTTTTATACTTATCCTGACCTTTCGATTGCTTGATAACATCCCGTCCCTACCCGACAGCCAAATCGAAAAACGCTCAACCGGAGCGTGAGACAATCAAAACAACTACAACTTCTGCTGATGAAGACCTGGAACCGTCTCAAACAGTAAATTTGAAGCCGGTTCTGTTTTCTGCATAAAAATCCGATTTTATCTTTTTATATTCCGGATCACCGTAAAGATCAGGCATTTCCCGACCAGAGAGAAAAGCAATAGAACTTTCGTTAGACATGCGAATATAGAAAGCTTTCAACTTTTTATAGAGACTGTTTCCGATGTCATAATCCTTGGCAATAACACCGTCGCTTCGAGCATAGTTCTCGTAAATGACAACCGCATTCGCGCGCCTTTTTGCCCATTGGAACGTCTGATTTTCTAAAGGACCAGCTTGATCTTTAAACTTTATCAACGCCTCGAAACCAGCTCTATGACTACCAGTCGCCTGATAGACTCTCGTATATTCATCCATGCCCATCTCATAAATGAAGAACTCTGCTGTATCCTGCTGGTCTTCTGTATAGAGGCCATCTTTATTCGCCATGATTTCAGCAAGTAGATTGCGCGAAAGCCCTTTAAAACTCTCGGCATCATCTGTCACGTTGATACGGGCAGGTTTCAACTTTTCGGCTGCAACCGAGTTTGCTGTATCTGTTCCCTTACCTTTGGACGTTGTAGTCGTATTCTGATTGGAAAATTGATTGATGCCATAAGCGGAATAGGATGTGTTTATCATTTTCGTCACCTCTTACGCACCACCCCACTTGATGCATAAATGAAGGGGGGAAATGACAGCCATCATGTCTGCCTTTATGGACCCGATCGACATTATTCATTAATGCCATTGTTAATATAGTATATTTCACATATAAATTCAAATTTTAGAAAAATTTCCAATTTTAATATCAATATATTCCCCGATCATTCTTTCGATAAATCTAAAAATCACGTTTATCCTGTTTAGATATGATCAATATAAATGATATTCCATTCCTTTCAATTTACTAATGTGATTGAACTCTTTAGAATTTTAAACCATAAGTTTATTTTTATTATTCACTGGTCAGGAAATATTATTCTTGATCAAACCGAACGATCTGACTCCTGGGAGAAAAACAAAAGCGCGGCTTTTTTTGAATAAAACATCCGGCTCGGCCACCCGTTTTACTCAAGAAAACATTCCATAAAATTTTTTTCAAATTGCCAAATTCACCACCTCAAAAGAAGAAAGCAAAAAAGAAAAACGGAATTGTGACCAAGACAAATCGGCATGACATAAACCGGCGTTCAAAATTCGGCAGTCGAATGTTTTTTAAAAAACAGGATGCCGCTTTATTCACCGGTTAAAGCTCTTCTCATTTTCCTGCCGATCGGATAAAACGTTAGAAAATGATTTCCCGATGATAATGGACAGGAGAAAACGATGCGTTTGGCTGTGGTTGGTGCTGATGGTAGAATGGGAAGAGAACTGCTTTCGGCAATCGGGCGGATTGATGGTGTCGAACTTCAAGGTGCCATTGTCAAATCGGACTCTCCGTTCATCGGAAAAGATGCAGGCATTCTTATCGGTCAGGCAAATCTTGGCGTTACCATTACCGATGATCCTTTGCCGGTTTTTGCAAAAGTCGAAGGTGTGCTTGATTTTACCAGTCCGGTGGCAAGTGTGCTTTATGCAGGCTATGCCGCGCAGGCACGCATTGTCCACGTGATCGGCACGACCGGTTTTTCCGAAGACGATGAAAAGAAAATCAAAGCGGCTGCCGCCCATGCAACAATTGTCAAATCAGGCAATATGAGCCTTGGCGTAAACCTGCTCGCAGAGCTCGTCAAAAAAGCGGCAAAAGCCTTGGATATGGAAGATTACGATATTGAAATTGCCGAAATGCACCACCGCAAAAAGGTTGATGCGCCTTCCGGCACAGCGCTGCTTTTAGGTAAAGCAGCCGCAGAGGCCCGCAACCAGAATTTGGCAGATGTGAGCGTGCGCGGCCGTGACGGTCATACAGGCGAAAGAAAAGCCGGTACAATTGGCTTTTCGTCTTTGCGCGGCGGCACTGTAGTCGGTGACCATTCGGTAATTTTTGCCGGTGATAACGAGCGCATTGTTCTTTCGCACCTTGCACAGGATCGCTCGATTTTTGCCGATGGTGCCGTGAAGGCTGCACTCTGGGCGCACAAACAAAAGCATGGGCTTTATTCCATGGCCGATGTTTTAGGCCTTAATGATTAATTGACTTGAGTAAACCCCTATCAAGGAGGAAAGAATGTCGCGAATATTGGTTTTGGTTCGACACGGACAAAGCGAGTGGAACTTAAAAAATCTCTTTACCGGATGGAAAGATCCTGATCTTTCTGAAAAAGGATTGGAAGAAGCAATCTCTGCCGGGAAAAAATTGAAAGCAGCAGGATTGAAGTTCGACATTGCCTTCACATCCGCTCTGCAACGTGCACAACATACCTGCCAGCACATTCTGGATGAAATGGGCCAGCCAAAGCTTGAAACAATCAAAAATCAGGCGTTGAACGAGCGTGACTATGGCGACCTTTCCGGCCTCAACAAAGATGACGCCCGCAAGAAATGGGGCGAAGAGCAGGTTCACATCTGGCGCCGTTCTTACGATGTCCCACCTCCGGGTGGCGAAAGCTTGCGCGATACAGGTGCACGCGTTTGGCCCTATTACCTTCACAACATCCAGCCGCATGTATTGCGGGAAGAAACGGTTCTCGTTGCCGCCCACGGCAATTCATTGCGCGCACTCATCATGGCACTGGAAGGCTTGAGCGGCGAAGAAATCGTCAAACGCGAGCTCGCAACAGGTGTTCCCATGATTTACGAACTCAATGCCGATTCAACAATTGCTTCCAAAAAAGTGCTTGAATAGATAAACTTCAATTTAAACTTAAGCCATGCCGGAACAAGTCTGCTCCGGCATTTTTTATAATCGCCGATTTTTGAAGCGATCAGCATCGTGAAAATTTTATATAAACCCGAAGCCACAAATCCCCAAGCTGAAGTGCGCGAAAATGCAACGCACGATATTAAAGACGATGCGGCGTTGAAAAGACCAAGACCGCACTCCCCGACACCCCACTGCCTTACATGACCCTGCTCGAAACTTCATACTGCTCGACACCACATCGCTTTACATTACTTTGCGTGACATTGCACCGCTCGGCATTACATTGCCCGAAATTGTTCTCCGAGACGTTCCATTGCATGACATCACGCTGCCCAAAATCATACTGCTCGGTATTTCGATGCCTGACGTTATACTGAACGACATAACACTACTGGACGTTACATTGCCTGAGATCACACTACCCGACATTTTACTGCCCCGCATTGCTGATAGAAAAACTACCTTATTTCCGTTCCGGTTGAATTTTCATCAATCGGCGAAGTTGTCGCCGAGATAAATTCCATGTTGGCTTGTGGGCTAAACAAAATTCGGGTTGACAGTTAAAGATTGCCAGCTTAGATGGAACGCAATGCCCAGATGGCGGAATTGGTAGACGCGCAGGTTTCAGGTATCTGTGCTGCAAGGCGTGGAGGTTCGAGTCCTCTTCTGGGCACCATTTTAAAAAACAAAATATTTGATCGAGATGCTGCTTTTTAACATATTCATCGAGGATTAGGTTTTGGTACTTAAAAAGCGCGATCGTGCGATTAAAAATTACCTTTGTAAAAATTCATTACACTTTCTGCGTAGTTATATCAGCATTATACGGGACATTTCACAATTGTCGCCCACCCATTCCTTAGACAAATTGAATAATTAATACATTAACCGAATTGCTTTTCACCACTTCGAATTGTATTCGATTTTTATATTGCCGATGATGACTACAGTTATTCATTTTCACCTGATAACATTTTATTTCATTATCGTTTTATTCGAGCTAGGAATAATTCATAATTTTTATAGATCGTTCTCAAAACGTCAACCGCCCGTATGGGCATGATGATCTCATACCTAACACTGTTAGGACGACAGTTACTTAAATGACTGTGTGAATACGATTTTGATAAAATATATTTTAAGAACCTTAATATATTCTATAAATAAAATATCTTTTTAAGAAAATATATTTTATAACACATATTTTTATATAAAATAAAAAATATTAAGAAATTTTATTAATATTTTTAAAAAAATTTTTATAAAATAAATCTACATATTTTATTAATAATAATTTTTTATGACATGATATCTATCATTTTTCGTTTTTTAAAAGCTCGTCTATGTCAATCTCAATAGGAATTTCTATCCTAATTTGTTCATTATCAAGAAACGGGAATAGCCCTAGTTGCCACATTAATCGCTCGACACAAATATTTAATGAAATAAATTCATCGAATGTTTCCCATTTTCCAAATCTATTTTTCAATTTTCTTAGACTTTCCTGAAAAGTTGGAAACCATTTAAGTAATTCAAAATCGCGAAGAACTTTTTCTAATTCACCATTTCCATCAAATGGATCTATACCACTGCCTTCGCAATGGCCTAATAGTTCAGCGGCAAATTGAAGAGTGTACTTAATTCGTGGAAGAATAATTGACAAAAGAAAATCTAAATTTCCGTCTCTTCGGTAATTTAATCGGGCTGAATTACCCGTCGATTTCAGTTCTTCAAGAGACATGATAAGTCTCCCACGAAAATCATTAGCTTTGCTAAGTGGATCTGTATAAGCTGCAATCAAATAAGAGCTCAAATAACCGTAAATTGCTGGTTTAATATTTGGATACAAAAAGTTTTCCATTGTACCTTTTATGGGCTTCAACCAAACATCAGGCAATTTACGCGAAATCATTTCCAATATCGCCACATCCGCCAATTGCCGCATAAAAACATACAATCCCAACTCGACCATCTTGGCATCTTTGTTCAGAAATAATCTAATAACATTCACGTCGATTATTATCTGCTCTTCCCAACAACCTTTTCGATAAACCGCCAGAGTTCTGGCAACACCTTCTCCGAATTCTTCTGGCACATTCACTATGGGATGTTTTGAATCATAACCTAATTCTGCATCTGCTATTGCCTGCTGATAATTTGATGCAATAATAATGCTATCTAGACGATGCAAAGGTAACTGTCGCGCAAAGATGTTTACTATCGTTTTTATAGTATCTGATAATCCCCTTATATGTTCAAATTCGTCGCAACCCGACCACACAATTTCATATTGCCACGGTTGTTTATTTATCGCTTCTTTCATTAATAAAGAAGGCGAGACCATCTTGTTCTCTGCCAACGGTTCATTTTTTAAATATGGTGCAATTGCCTCGTTAACCTGATCGTCAATAATTTGTATCGAGCGAGATCCGATTAGCTGACTCAATTCAATCAATCTTTTATCATCTGTAGATGATAGAAAAAAACCATAACTACATTTTACCGCCTCCAAATTATAATCTAACTCTTCTTCCACTTTGAAGTCTTTCTTTGACCCCACTAAGAGTTTGTCCGGGGAGATTGGCATAATAACAGCTTTAGTTTGATCCCAGTCCGAGACCATCGCCGGCATAATTACGCCTGTTTGATCAATTGCCAATGCCACACAATCCGGTAAGATAGCCCCTATTGCAGGAGCAGATTGGACAGTCCAATTCAGCGCCTCCAGCATTTTAAGTCGCGGGACTGAGTTCATAAATTCCAGAAGCGCTTTGTTATGTGCTTCCTTTACAATGTCCTCGGTTAAGCCTTTGCCTATCCTACACATATCCTGAATAAGCGGTGTCATCTCAAACATGAGAGAGTGAATGTTTTCCTTTATTAAACAGAACATGATCCTTTCACAAAGATGTTTTGGTAAAACCGGATTATCACTAACTATCTCACCGAATTTTTCTTCTAAGGCTTCCCGAAAATTTTCCGTTGGTTCGTCTTCATCAAGCCCCATCAGCTTTTTGACAGCTGAACTATCGCTCGAAATCGCTTCTACGTTATGAAACATCATCCATAAGCCTCTTGCTAGGGTCATTCGTGTATGGGCTGTACGGGGAACTAGATGATTTACTATTTCGGCAGCATCATTTGAATTTACAGCTGCTCCGCTAGATTGCTCACGTATAATCGCAAGTTTTCTAGATATGGGTGTTTCTATTGTCGTGATCTTATCATCCAATGTTGATGAACACTCATCATTAGGTCCAGAATAAAAATAATCAGACGTTCCAATTTTTTTTAGTTTCTTCAGTTCAGGGACATGATCGCGCGAGAAAACCCATATTTCTTTACGCTTTGGTCGTACTGCAAAAGGTTTTTGGAAGAACCTTGGAATAAAATGTTGATTTGGACCACTTGGCATAGATTTACTTGATTAATTATTTGAACACACGGCTTGAATTCACTTTCCATATCCGGTAGAAATTTTAAACTTTTGAAAAGTGAAATAGAACGTCGAATATATGGATATTGTACAACATTATTGTCAATATTGTTTCGTTTTCTGATTTCCACTAGGTATTTTTACCTCTGAATAAGACAGTATGTATCCATTCGACTAAGTTACAAATCAACGAATTCGAGCTTTTTTTGACTGGTATAAATATAAAAATCTAGAACATATGACGATTAGACACCTTGTTATTAAGCCTCTTTATTTCCGGATCTTGGAAGCGAAGTATCGATTGGAAATATTGGCGATAAGAAGCCCAGAATGGATTTTTATCTCCCGTCATTGCATACAATTATAGAAGTAAAATATAGGAAAGACACCAAAAAGACGTTTCAAGATTTCACTGGTGAACTTGCTGAAGATCGTACCCTCTATCAATCGGACTCGGGCTATGAAGATGCTAAATTGGTAGCCTTCTTATGGGATCAAACCTCTGCAACAGAACGTCATGACGCGTTTGAAAAAGCCGTAATAGATCTCGGTTACGATGGTTGCATTGTGATAAATTCTCCCTCACCTATGAGACTTCCCTGTAGCTCGTAAAATTTTATTGGCGGGATCAAAGCATTCAGATTTTAGAGATATGACCGAATATATGATTTAATAGTTGGCCTTAATCGCGCAGGTCGCAAGTGCCATGAAAGCTTTGTCAGCCCCTTGCAAATCTATTTTCTCGACCGTTTTGCCTTCGATAAACAGCTTTAACAGGCCGGTTTTAGGAAAGTTATAGAAATTATCCTTCGTCAATTCTCTGGCAATTGTCCAATCATTGATCTTTTTTATTTAATACGCCTTGAGCTTTAACGTTGTTTTATCTTCGGATTGAAGCTCGATGTCGGGCGGAATTCCGCCAGAATAATTCCGCGGGTCTACAAATGGCGCTAAAGCGTAAAAAACTATGACAATGTCAGGTGACTCAACTAGGAAGTTAAAACTTATATCGGAATGTCCTTGTTTGCTCATTTGACAACCAAGCTTTGAAGTTAAAACCTGCCAATCGTCCTTGTCGTAGACAATACAGCATAGCCAACCTGTTCTGGACGGGCTGGCCTCTTTTATTCAGGAATATTATATTTCGTCCGATTCACAATGCTCTTAAATTAAACACCGTTATTTCACACCTTTGGCTGCCGCTTTTATAAGTCCTTCGACAACCTTTTGCACTTCTCCAAGTGTTTTCGGTATGTACTTGATCAAATCAGCATCACGAAGCTCGTCAACTCTTTTTAAACCGGAATGGCGACCGTAAACTTTCTCACCCTTACTATTGACCTTTTGCCAAAGATCCTTGGCGAGGCTTTCCTCGCAGTCAATTCCCTTGACATCGCCCCTAACTCCTAATTTACACCATATATTGGCTGGAGTTTTTGAACTTTTTTCAAAGGCAAAGCAAAGTTTTGAATTTTTAACGAAATAATAATTCATATATACTTTTTGATGTCCTTTCGGATGCTCGTCGGCAATTTTGTCAAAAAGTTCTAAAGCTGCTTTTTTCAACTCTTCTCTATTCATAAATATTTCCCCATGATTGCTATTTACTCAATATTTAAATTTTTAACGGTAAAATCCCGAAGAATGCCGAAGGGATTTATTAAATCGAATTCCTCATCCTTTTATAATTTTAGGAGGAGGCATAACGCATAGATTTATGAAATATTTAATTCAATGTATTTTTCTAGCTTCACTCAAATTTGTTGGGCTGAATATCGGAGATTTTGTTATCAATCCGGTTTGCTGAAAGGCTCTATATCGTCGATAGACGAAAAGCCACACTATTCCCCGACAGACGAGCTTGAGTAACGTTTGAGATAGAAAATTTTCAGTAGTGATCGACAGCCCCCACCTCATAGTCATCGCGTTCGTCAGAGACTGATTGTTGAGAAAGTTTTATCAGCGACGAATGTTGTCATTACGCGGCAAAGCACTTGAGTAAAATTCTGTCCGGCCGAGACGAATTTATTCTATTTTTCATTCGGGATTGTTTTAAAGCCTGCGGCTCTCAGGCTTTGAATTGTTTAAAATTTCCAGAAGTTAAAACCATATAATCGGGTTAACACCTTTTTCGAAAATACTGAGATTTTTCAGTGCGCATACCAGCCAGGAGATTTCTATAACGAAAACTTGCTTTTCCGGCATAAAAACAAAGCCATTCACCAAAACGTCTACCAAACGATTTTCACATTTTTCCAGCCTGCACGCGTTCACGTTCAGTACGGTTTAGAACCGTTTGTACCAACTGATTTTGTAACTTTTTGACCACGAACGAGATTACAGAACTTGTATTCGATCTTATTGTCTGAAATTACACGCCCATTTTGCCGCATCAACGATTCTATGATAGGAATAGTGTCAACCTTTTAGCTATCCTTAGAATTTAAATCCCAAATTGCGTCAAAGGCCGAAAGTAGCTTTTGTTGTCTTTTTTCAAGAACTTCCGGTGTCCATTCAGATTCCTGTGTAACCTGACTTGTAAGCGCAAAATTAGTAACCCCGCTAATGTTTCCATTTTTGGTTTTGAAATATTTTTCTTTTTTTGTCTCAAAATCATAATTTTGTGCAGAAGAATTCGTTCGTCCATTCAAAAGCACCAAATTTGCAAGTTTGTTAACCCATGTTGCTCTAACTTCTTCATCCGGAAAAGCTTGTGTCCAACTTTCTATATTATCACTTGTTTGAGGCAATACATGTTCAATACTAATCGTCTTGTAATCGTAGGTCGCTGATCCAGTGGACAAAAATTCATCTAGCCGTAACAATAGAGGCAATCTGATAGCCGGCTTATTGTAAATATCCCCGTTGAGATTCTGTCTAATTTGAACCTTCTCCTCATTGGTTAACTCCAAACAAGACTTTGTTGTCGTATCAGTTATTAAATGTACTTTGTGTTCCTCGGCTTCTCGAATAGCGGTTAACAACTTGCCATATTTATTGATCCTGTTGGTAGCTGTCGTGCGTAAAATAAATTGCCCGTAGGCCAAACGTTCAAATTTTTTAAAAAAATGGAGTAAAAATTCATCTTTATCTTTATCCATACAATTATATTTGTAATATTTCATTACTTCAATAGCAGGAGGTAACCAATCTGAGTTATCCAGTCTATTAAGATATTTGAAATAACGATTAATTTCTACCCTATATTTTAAATAATGATTATTTTCTTCCTTATTTTTGAAAGGAGGATTATTTTCTTTACTTCCAATTTTATAAGAGCAGTTTTTTATCACTTTGTAAGCGTCTACATATTCACGCAATACGTTTTTAATGAAGTCTTCCGCATCTTTAAAAGGTACTTTTGAATTTTCGTTTTTAACGTTGATCACATATTCATGGAACTCTTTAAGAAGCGTTTTACGCAATTTGTTTTTTGCATATATCATACGAATATAGGAAAATAGATTGGTAAAGTCCGACCGGCCTAAATCTTCTTCATAACCCTCCCAGCTATCTGTAGATTCTTTCTGTTTATCATCGGGAATCGAGCTAATAAGTTCAGCCTTTAATAAATCCGCAACTGTTAAACTTAATCCTCTCGCATTCAACACAGAAAATATACGAAATGCACTTTCCTCATTTGGTGTCTCGATAACGACAAGATAACAATTCTTAAAAATAAAATCGAAAAATTTATATTTTTCTTCTTTATCTAAGTCAAAAAGCTTTTTCCATAAAATCTTTCTATTTTCTATAATTCGTACTATGGCGTCCGTTAGTTCGCTTGGTGATTTAACGGTCAACGTTGCCCCTTGTTGCTTAATTTGCTCACAAAAAAATTCTTCATCCGTTTTCCGTATCGTTAGAATATACTTATTTTCTGGAGACTCCTCTTCTACTCTGTTAAATACGTTATCTGTCAGGAAAATACTTTTATTTATATCTTCAGCATATTTTTTATATTTTTCATTTTCCTTTTTCGAGTCTCCTTGATCTACCTTTGGCGAGGCTGCTTGATCTTCCTTTGTCGAGGCTGCTTGATCTTCCTTTGTCGAGGCTGCTTGATCTTCCTTTGTCGAGGCTAATTGATCGCGCAATATAGCAAGTAAAATTGTAATTGTTGTTAAACGTTGTTGGCCATCTATAATATCGGAATTAGGTTTATAAGGGTCCTTTTTCAACACCAGACTGCCGAGAAAGTAAGAATCATCCTCGCTTGTTTTATTTTGATAAGCATCAAATAAATCGTCAAATAGTTCCGCTGCATTTTCTTCGGTCCAGGAATATGGCCGTTGATACGACGGTACTGAAAATATATAGTCGCCATTTAAAATACTGTTGAGAGATTTCTCTTGAGCCTTTATGTTGTCGTGCATATTTTCCCTCCGCATATGGCGCCATTTATCAGCTTTTCTCTTTTTAGAGAAAAACATACTCCGATAGAGTAATAAGAGCGTTTATTATCCGGATTTTAATATTTTTCAATAATTAATGTGAACCACGTTAATTAATGTGAACCACGTTTATCAAAATCCGTTTTTATTCGCGCGTACAATATAAAATCAATATTTTTCGGGATGAAAGTTAGCTAAAATTCTTCGCCAATTGCCTGACAATTTACCAATTTTCTAGGTAATAAATATGGTTTTAAAAATTCGTGACTCAAAATACAATTTTATTTTTAACGTCAAATTTTTGGTTTTTATAAAAATAAAAAGGCGACAAATATTATAGATTTGAAACCAATAATATCCTCGGTTGCAATTTGACTCCGACAGACAGAAAACATCTTTTCAGAATTCAAATTTCTAATTCCGGCAAGTTACGAACAATCTTCATCGTTTCCAGAGAAACAGTAATGGTTCTTAATAACAAATCTAGTGGATAAGCGGGATTATGCATCGTTTCGCATGCAAAATCATTGGCGTCATTGATAATTCCACTAGTTTTATCAATGCGTATACTTTGCCTTTCCATCACCCAGTCAATCGCGGTTTTATTGTTGACGATGTAGTCATAAGCGGCAAGTGGTATTCCGGTAAGGGTAATTTTGTCATTGTAATGAATGATCGAGCGGTCTTTGTTTTTGCCCCTCCCGCCATAGCACATTCTGGTTACATAAAAATCGGCCGCGCCAAGTTTCTTCTTTTTTGTTACAAGTCTGACCGGATATTTTTCAACGCTTTCATAGTTCACATGCAAATGCCCTAATGCGCGACCGGCGCTTGCAAAAGCCTTGAAGTCTTCAAGCGTTTTGACAGCGGGGATATGGGGCAATTCTTTAACGAGATTGTCGGAAAAACGGGCTCGATAGTCCGGTGAATGCAAAACACCGTAAATATAATAGAACAGATCTTCTTTACTGATGTGATTATCGGAATAGGCGTTCTGATAATATTTTAACGCCTCGTCGGTGATGGCATGAGAACGCTTGAAGCCGCTCTGTTTGGCGCCGTCTTTTCTCTTGTCACCCGCATCGCTTTTTTCATAAAAGTAAAGCGGGAAACATTGGCCATTATCTTCGAACTGGAAATCTGTAATCCTGTTTGACATGATAACTGAAAAACCGCCGCGCTTGCCATTACCGGACACACAAATAGCAAGGTTTTCCGAAGCCCCCGTCGGAAATATTTCTTTCATCGAATAGGAGCTGTGATTGAAACGTGTCGCGCTATAGTGCCATGATTTTGTAAACGGCCGGACATTGGATATTTCGGTCAATTGTTCCGAAAAGGTTTCTTTGATCTGTTTTTTGAAACTTGCCTGCCAGTTACCACCGCCCCAACTGAATTTTTTTACGTCTTTTTTGACGAAATTTCTCACATTGACAGCTTTGTTAGGGAAATGTTGCCTGTAGCGGGAATATCGGTCAATTTCCTGATTATAAAATTCTGTCATTCGCCAGACATTTTGCAAGAGCTTCTTTTTCGAGGCATTATAGACCCACGCATCCCTCCCCGAAACAACGCCGCTTGAATAGAGTTTGAAAATGGTAAGGCGCTGTATATTCTTTTTGTCGCCCATTGCAGGAAAATTCCTGAAACAACCATCGCGTTGATTAAGCCAATCGTGATAGCTGTCGGGAACAATTTTTTGCCATTTATCTTTTAGACCGGCAATGCTTTTGAGCTTTTTAATTTTTCCAAGCTTTTGAGTAATGTCGAGATAATCGCCAATATCGTAGAAAAAAATCTGCCCCTTTTGTTTGGCAAAAGGATTTTTGACAAGAAGCGAAATGGCAACGGGAGCGCGTGAACCGACGCCAAATATATTGCCTCCCTCTTTTTGTCGCAATGTGCCGGATGTGCGCGCATTGCCCCGCAAATGAAAAATGTAGATATTGGAAAATTCGTCGGCGAGACATTTGCGCATGCCATCGGCTGAAGCGGATTGGACAAAGCCGGCATTGGTGACAAAGCCGATAATGCCACAATTGCCGATATAATCGGACGCCCAACGAATTGCACGAATGTAGCTGTCATAAGAAGAGCGCTTGCCACCTTTTGTCAATGTCGAAGCAAGATAGGTTTCGGCAATCCTCCGGTCAATTTCCGGATATTGCTGATTGGCGGCATCATCATTGGCGCTCTCCTGCCCTGTCGAATAAGGCGGATTGCCAATAATAATCCGGATATCAGTCACATCACTCCTGTTCTCATAATTCAGCTGCTTATGCTCCTGTTGGCGGTCGTGGCTGTCGGCAGGTTTCACCAAACGGGATTTGTCTTTTTCACTGGTCACGAATGTATCGCAAAAATGGACACCGGAAAAAGCCCGATAGGGCGTGCCGTTTCTCACTTGATAGGCTGTTTCGATATTGATCTTGGCGATAAAATAAGCAAGTAAAACGACCTCATTGGCGCGAAGCTCGTTTTTATAAACGCGTTCTAAATCTTCTTCTTTGATCAACCCACACTCGATCAGACGGGCAATAAAAATACCGGTTCCAGTGAAAGGGTCAAGGATTTTCACGCCTTGACTTCCCCAAGAACAGTTGAATTCTGTTCGCAAAATGTCATCGACGCTGTGAAGAATGAAGTCCACAACTTCCACAGGCGTATAAACAATCCCTAAACGATCGGTCATCTTCGGAAAGGCTCTGCTGAAAAAGCGGTCATAAAGTTCGGCAATAAATTTTTGACGTGCTTCCGGTTTTTGTTCCAATCCTTTTGCGCGTTCTGCAACAGCTTGATAGAATTGTTCGAGGCTTTCCTTGTGCGAACTCTTGCGAATATCGTCGAAATTATTGAAAATTTTGCGCAGTGCTTTTCGTGACAGCGGGTTATGTTCAGCAGTACTGGAACTTGAAAATAAAATATCGAAAACGGGCTTGCTAACGAGATATTGTGCCAGCAGTTCAACAATATCATCCTTGTCAGGAGGGCTTTCAATGTCTTTGCCGAGAAACTCTGAAAACTCGTCGAAAACAGCACCTATATCCGCTTTGTTGGCATTTTTAAGACGTTCCGCAATTTGCCTGATGTCACTTTGTACTATCTTTGCTATATCACTTGCCCGTTCCTGCCAAAAACGGGCACTGGCAAACTTCGCCGCCGGCTTTGTGTTTTCCAAGAAATGCAACTTATCTCATCCCCGTTTTTTATGTTGCAAGGCTTTTGATCGCTGAAAACCGGCATAAATGAACCGGAATGCAGCTCGAGATGCTTTCCTGAACACATCAGGTGACCCGCCGCTTTATATCATATCGGCAGTCAACATCCAATTTAGCAAATTGTGAGCAACCTTTCACCGTATTGATAAAACAGCAATCAACTTTTGGCATAGCTCAAGCAGATAGACGGGATCACTTATTATCGGTTTGGTGCAAACCATTGGACGCAGTGCATGCTTAACTCTTGTAGATATTTTGTAGCAAAAACTATCCGGTCGTTCGCAGATTGCTTGTTTTTCAATAGAGCCATTGGATTCATAGCTAGTTTTTGGAACTGATGTCGCGGTTACAAGCGAGTCAATATAGATGGAGGGCAAGGCAAAACTTATGTGACGGCTTCATTCATATCCGTTCAATAATCAGCTGAAAAAGACTAAAAGAACTATATTTCCAACTTTGTTCGCACAACTTCTATATTGCAATACTATGATTACAAATCCGGATTTCCGGCTAGATACACTGCATTGAATAGTCAGATGTTCCGGCCAGTCTGGTATTTTCGTCAGGTTTTGACTTAGCCATTTTGCGGGCGGACAGAACGGCGCAGGAATTCGCGCGTTGGCCCATCAAACTGGATATGCCCCTGATCGAGAACAATAACGCGTTCCGTCAAATTCAGAATATCGAAACGGTCTGTCGACACGACCATTGTGGTATCGGGCTGCAATATGTTTTTAAGCACATTGGCAACACGTGCTTCCTGTTTTTGTGACAATTGCGAGGTCGGCTCGTCGAGAAGCAGAATCTTGCGTTTTGTCAGTGCAAGGCGGGCAGATGCTAGCATCTGGCGATGTGCAGGATTGGGATAAAAACCGGCATCGCGCCATGTCACTTCCAGTTTGTCGGCAATTTGCATTTCGCCACTTACAAGATCAAGCTGATGGAGAATGTTTTCACATTCTTCGCGCGAGAGCCGGCCTTCCAGACACAGAAATTCATATACCGAGCTTGTCAACATCACATGCTCTTGCCAGGCATAATGAATGAGATGTTTGATCGATTCATCGCCTGCATGAAGCGGACGTTTTGAAAACGAAAGCGTGCCTTTTTCAAGTGCAAGATAACCGGCAAGCAATTTCAGCAACGTGCTTTTGCCGCTCCCGTTGCGCCCGAACAGTGCAACTTTCTGGCCCTTCGGTATAACAAGATCAAGATCATCCAGAATGACTTTTTCGCTGTTATAAGCAAATGTGCCATGTTCAATTAGCCATAATGGCGATTTCAGATTTTGATATTTTTCAAGATGGATCGGTTGATCCTGATTGTCGGAACTTTCGGTAATGAGTTTTTTCAACCGCTTGTAGGAGCGGTGCGCTCCATAAGCCTCATAGACAATACTTGACGTGCTGAAAAGTGGCATCAACATACGGCCGGCAAGCAGGATAACCGCGAAAATAGCGCCCTGATTGAGTGAGCCGGCGAGAACCAGATAATAGGCCATAATGACAATGAGCACAAGCTGAATGCCATTGATGGCGTAATTCAAACGCTGGAAAGCGGCGCTGCGTTGATAACGCTTTTTCCATGCTTCAATATCGGTCTCGGAGTCGGACATATAGCGATCGCTGACAACATCCGGCCGCCCGATAATGGAGGCGACCATCATATCGACGGGTGTCGGAGGGTCGCGGTGAAGTGGCCGTTCGTTAAACTGTAACTCTGCCTGCCGCCAATAGTAATACATGACGCAAAAAATAACACCGATGATGAATATCGGAACAACGACAACCCATTGCCCGAGTATGGCAATGACCAAAAGAAAAAGTAGAATGAAGGGAACATCCACAACATTGAGATTCAGTGCCAGAAACGCGAAATTACGCACCATTTTCCAATCATCCAGCGCGCGGAACTGGGCAGCGCCCCATTCATTCGACTGGCTGGCATTGACGCGCAAAAGCCGCCTCACAATATTGGGTTCAATTGTTGTGTGAATGCGCTGGACGAGCGAAATATTGAGCTTCTGTCGGTCACGACGAAGCAGATATTCGGCAAGCAGCGCCAATGCGACACCGACTGAAAAGGCCCATAACGAGGCTGACGCATAAGCCGGCAAAATACGGCTATAAATTGCATTCAGATAAAGCGGTGTGACCACAATCATCAGATTGATAAAAATTGCACCGAAAAGCAATTTCCAGAGGATAGAAACCGCTACCGGATCCGAAGAAATAAGACGGCGCAAATCGAAATTGTCAAGAAGGCTTGCTTTAAAAACCTGATATTGCGGAATACATTGATCGGTAAATTTTTGTGCTTTTTCCCGAGCTGTCCCTTGAGCAGCTTTCGAGCCGGCGGTTTCTGTGTTGCCGGCTTGCGTGATCTCACGCTTGTCATCCGTTTTGGCGACTGCATCAAGTTTCACAACCTCGGCTGGATGCACAGCTTTTTTGAGAGCCTGCGGCGTTACGCCATTTTTATGAGGCTGTTTTTTAAGTTCAAGAGAAGGTTCGATCTTGCTTTCGACTGTCACCACATCAGGAGTAGAACGGATATTATCAGCTTCCTCTTCGTGGCTTTTCTGTTTGTCTTCGTCCAGAAAAACAAAGGTACCATCATTTGCCACTTCCACCGCGCGGTAATTACCGGCAGGGGTGAGCACGATATAAATGCCGCCGATTTGCAAAGCCGATTGTTTGTTGACACGAATGATATGAACGCCGAGCTGGCGCTCGACAAGCTTGATCAAAGTTTCGTCACCCGACATCGGCAAAGTACGCAGACGCTGCCAGTGAAAAGGAAGAGAACCGCGTATTTTGTTACACGCGGTTTCCAGAGCGTCGATCAAAGGAGTCATTCGGTTCTTTCCAGCTGTTATCAGTCAGGCGCCGCAAGGAGATTGGCAATGTGAATTGTCATCTGTCTTGCGGATGTGTATGGTCGCCGACACTGCCTCTCGTAACGTCGATGGTGTTGCCTGTATCCTGCGTGTAATTGCCATCCGAATCTTTTCCGAAAGCAGTCCATTGCTTATCGCCATTCCCGTTATCCGACGTCAGTTTCCATTGCCAATCTCCTGCTCCGGAAGAAATAGCGTTGAACTCGTCCTGACCGTCGATGAAGAAGTGGGCGTGGTAATGATCGCCATCATCTGGCTTGCCGGTCATAAAATCCTTGAAAAACTTGTCCATATCGAGGTTGACGGTATCTTTATAGTCATCAATAAAGCTGATGCCTTCAACATTCTTGATGCCACCGGAAATATTATAGATAGAACCACGATGGCTATTATTCGTTGGAACATGGGTTTTTACCATATAGTCGGTGCCATCACCCCCATCGAAAGAAATAAGGTTTGTATTGTCGTTTAACGGGTGAGTGGTGAAAACGACCGTATCGTCGCTTCTCGAACCTATAATGCCGGTAACATTGATCAGACTGTCTTTATGGGACGAGTTCTGGCCACGAACGATATCACCATTATATTCACCTGAAAGGCGATATTCAAAAAACTCATCCGTTTGACTGTAATCGACAACACCGTGCGTATAAGTAGAACCCAGACCACCATGGCTGATAAAACGATCATTACCGCCCGAGCCACCGTTAAATTGGTGTCCGCCGGCACTGCTACCTTCAAACAAATCGTCACCTTGCGTACCATATATGGTCCCGATGCGTTTGAATATGTCATGACCTTGAGTGCCCTGGGCAACATTATTGGAATCAAAACCGGTGAAGCCCTTTACCGTTTTTCCGGAATAGCTTTGGCCTTCATCCATTTTGACATAGACGCCATTTATAAACCGCCCGTTGCTCACATAATTATAGTATAGTGTATCGCTGGAAGCACCGCTATCATTACCATCAATATAGCTGGTGCCGTCTTTACTCGAATTTTCTACGGAATAGATCTGGTCGGTCTTATACCCGCCGACCAATGTTCCGTCGGTCCCCCAACGGCCGGTTATTCTGTTGCTGTAAAAATATGCACCATAAGCATTTTCAAAATCATGAAGCTGGTTTACAGATTGCGTGCTACCAACCTTCCAAAGCGTTCTCGCTTCTCCGGTATCAAGATTAATCTCCACATCGTCTCTAGGACCGAGATTCGGTTTATCTGCCCACGGACCTAGCTGATAGAGGTCGCGCTCGTTATCGGGCAACAAACCGTCAACACGACCGCCTAAATCCGGTGCGCCGACAAAAAAAGTGTCAGAACCTGCACCACCATAATAGATATCATTTCCTTGCGTTGCTACGAAATAATTGTCCTTATCATTGCCGTAAATCAGATCATCAAATTTACTGCCAATAACATTTTCGACATTGGTGAAGGTGCCAAGGCCATCACCATTCATTGCGGTAGCTCCCGTTTCATCAAAAGCGGTAACATCATGACGGTTGGCATAGCCTTTTTCGCCAGCGGCGAGGTTTACATAGACACCTTGGGTACGCTGGTTCGGATCTACTTTATTAGTGACCGGGTTACCGTTGGCATCTGTGCTTTCCAGAACATCCTGGAATGAAATCCAGTCGTTTTCCTTGCCACCATCAGTTCTTGTTCCACCATCATAGGTGAGTTTGCCTTTACCGACATAAACAATATCGGTACCTGTTCCACCATGAATAACGGTTTCTCCGGTTGAACCGCCGAGGTAATACCTGTCATACCCGCCGCGGTTATTGATAACCGTACGACCTGTCGAATATTGCAGGTTATAAATGCCGTCCGAATTTCCGTTGTCGGTCCCGAGGCCGCTTGCGCTGCTATCAGCGGCATTGGTAATGCCATCCGTTATAGTTGTCGAAGCAGACGAATATTTGAAATCAAATTGGTCAGCTATTTGTGCGCCATATTGTTCGTGTTTTGCAATCGGAGTTTTACCGAAAGGCAGCACATTTCCGCTTTCGTCGGTATAATTGCCTTGCTTGTCCTTATAAACATCCATGTGCCCTTGGGCATCATAAACAATTCGGTCGAAATTGCTGGAATTTTGGTTATTACCACCGTCAAAAATCGTAACATCGCCTTTAGCATGTTCAAAGTTGTATGTATCGGTGCTGTCGCCATCAATAATCCTGATAGTCGACGATGCTGTCACATTTTCACCGTCCTTATTGACAAATCCGGCATTCGTAAACGTGTATTTGCTTTGGCCTGTTGTATCCTTGATTATCGTTTCTTTGTTTGCCGAACCGGTAAAATCATAGCTATCAGTCCCCGATACTCCATTACTTGTAGTATTATCGCCATTATCGTTAATGGTTACTTTGTCGATTGTCGAATTCGTAAAGTTATAAGAATCGGAGCCTCTAGCCTCGGTAATATCAACAGTTTTCAAATGACTATTGGAAAATAGGTAGGTGTCATCAACAGAATATTGAGTAACGGTCCCTTTATCGTTAATGGTCACTGTACCCCGCTCACCATCTGCCTGGCCGGAATCCGAATATTGGAACGAATAGGTGTCGGCCTCGCCGTTATCGGTGATATTGACCACAGTGTTTGTTATACGGCCAGCAAACGTTCCATCGCCAAAGCGATAAGAGTCGCCGGAACCATTATCAAAACTGGTGTCAACAATTGTCACAATAGAATCGTGAACTTTGGTAAAGCCATATGAATCGTCATAACGCCCCGCGTCATAAATATAGACTTTCGAGTGAGCAGAAGTAAAATCATAAGAGTTCCGCCCTGCTCCAGCATTCGTTATACTAATATTGTAGTTGTCCCCACTAGCAAAATTGGTCGAATCCGTTCCACTAAAATAATAACTATTAAAACCAGAGTTGTCACGTATTGTAATTGTATTCGAATCGCTCGTTAGCGAATTCTGAAAAGAATAGCTGTCATCACCCGTCTGATCGGTAATATCGACTTTTGTTTCTACCTTTTGGAAGTAATATCTAGTGGTTCCGCTACCTTCCGTTATCGTCACACTACCGCCCTTGGCGTTATTGAAGTTGAAATTATCAGGGGTGTTATTATAATTTGAAGTGCTGCCACCGTCACTAATTGTGACTGTAGAATTATTGATATTGTTGAAATAATAATTATCATTCCAAGTAGAATTGTCGATAATCGTGATTGTTGAACTGTCTGTCCGGTTGAACAAATAATTGTCCCGTCCATCCTCATCCTGAATATTGACAGTGACATTCGAAATATGGTCGGTAGCCGTATCATTATTGGTAGCAAAATCGTAAGTATCGTCTACGGAATTCCCTTGATATTCATGAATATCGACTTTCGCGTTCACCGCATTGTGGAACAGGTACGTATCTTGAGAGTTGCCTCTGTCTTCGATTTTTACTGTCGAGACAACCGAACTGTTGGCATCGCCAAAATTGTTGAAATTATAGTTGTCCGAACCCCACTGATCAGAAATAGTAATATGAGCCGCACCGGAAGCAGCGGCAGCTGTCGCTTTCACATCATTGAAATTATACTTGTCATTTCCCGAATTACTGCCACCCTGATCGTTGATAGTAACAGTGTTGTCCTGATCAACCGTTATACGGTTGAAGTAATAGTAATCGGAGCCACCACCATCGGTTATTGAAACCTTTGTATGGGAGTCATTGAAGAAGTAACTATCCCTATCATTGGAATAATTATTGTTGAATGCAGAATCCACAATTGTGACCGAGCCACCTTGCGTGCGTTCGAAATAATACTGGTCTTGACCGCTTTCGTCGGTGATATTGACAGTCGTATTGGTGATATGATCGGTCGGGTTCTGACTACCCGTACCATGGGTAGCAAAATCGTAAACATTGTCAAGATATTGCGATGTGTAACGATTATCGAAGTAATCGTGAATGGTAATATCCGAGTCAATTGCCTCATGGAACGTATAATTGTCGTTACCCGCTCCATGATCGTCAATCTTCACCTTACTGGTGATGTTATTGAAATGATAGTGGTCGGCGCCACCTGCGTCATAAATAACGATATTTGCATCCGCAGCAAAATCTGTTGCTTTGGTTCCGTTGAAATTATAATCGTCCGTATAATTGCTATCGCTGTTATCGGTAATTTTAATTGTATTATCAGCCGATGTTGTAGTATCGCTGAAATCATATTTATCAGCGCCATCCTTATCGGTAATATCGACTTTCGTGTCGGCAGCCGAAAAATGATATTCGTCAGCTGCCAGTGTTCTGTCGCTTGAACTTCCCTCACCGGTGTCCTTGATGGTTACAGAACCACCGGTCGTACGATCAAAGTTATAAAGATCATTGCCATGTTCATCAACAATAGCAACTGTTGTATCTTCAATATGATCAGTGGCGGATTCATTATTATCCTTTAGCGTTGCAAAGTCATAAATGTCGTTGCCACCAAGATAAATGCCATCGTTTTTATTGTTAATGGTAATATCGGATTTTTTGGCGTCGTGGAATGTATAATAGTTGTCGCCCGAGCCAATATCATCAATGTGGACTTTGCTTTGAACCCTGTCAAAGTGATATTCGTCCTTGCCGCCATTATCGGTGATCGAAATATTCGCGGCATCGCCTTCTGCCATGCTAGCCGATGTTACATCATTGAAATTATAAATATCATTGGCGGTACCATAATCCTTGATCTTGATTGTGTTATCCGCACTGGTCTTTGCATGATCAAAGGAATATTTATCAGCACCATCCTTATCGGTAATATCGATTTTTGTTTCGGCACCCGAAAAATGGTACTCGTCCTCGGCTCTATCTTTTGCGCTGATCACACCTTCGTCGTCAATCGTGACAGAACCACCTTTTGTGCGGTCAAATTGATATTTATCGCTGCCATTTTCATCAAGAATAGTAACAATGGAATTCTCAACATGATCTATTGCTTTTGAATTTCCAGCCGTCAAAGTAGCAAAATCATAGACATCGCTTCCGCTTAAACTGTCACCATCATTAAGATCATTGATCGTAACATGATTGTCTTTGATATTATGAAACTGATAATGATCGTTACCGGCTGCTGAATCAATGATCTCTACGCGATTGATAGCCTTGTTGAAGTGGTAGAAATCACTCCCGCCTGAATCTGCAATCTTGTTCACGCCTGTCGAGGATTCAAAATTATAGCTATCGTTCGAGTCTCCTTTACCACTATCGACAATGGTATTATTGCCCGAAGAATTAACGAGATTATACGTATCTTCTCCTGCGCCGGCATATAACCGGTTATTACCGCTCGAGCCTGTAGTGACACCGGTGTTCGGATCGGTCATCTGCATATTGAAGATGTTATTGCCATCGCGCCCGTCAAAATAATAAGAGGTCGCTACATCACCGATCAAAAACTTGTCATCACCTTTGGTGCCGACAATCTCGGTAAAATTGTGCATTTCGGCAACATCATTATTGCCATTATCGGTAACTTTGTTATTGGCAATATCGAATGTCAGACCAGGCAATACATTTGATCCCTGCTGTGCGGTAACAGGATAATCATCGCCATAGATCAGGCGGTTTGTGCCACCCTCGCCATCATATTTGATATGGTTATTGAACTGTGAAGCATAAATCGTGTCGTTTCCGCTGCCACCATAGATTTCGCGGGCATTCGGCGTTTGCGGCAAAACAATCGCGTGATTTCCATTGATAACAGTATCCGGATGATCACCCACATACTGGTTGGTAAATTCGGACTTTGCTCTGGTTTCCTTACCCTGGTCATCAACCCAGGTGATGTTGACGTTGTTGCCGTTATAATCAACATTGCCCTTATAGCTGACGAATATCTCGTTGTCTTTAAGTTCGATACCGTATTTGGCAACGAAATCAGCGTATTCAGGACTCCCCTTCCAGATAATAGTCATACCATCCGGAATTTGGCTGACATCCTTGATATGTTTGCCGGCAACAGATTCCCCGCCGACCAGCTGGTCGAAAGACACAATACGTCCCAAACGACGATCCAGATTGTTCGGATTGTTTTCTGTATTGACCTGACCATATTTGAAAGCACCATTATCGGCATGGACAACAAATCCGTTTTCCTGACCGGCCTCATGACGTAAATCAAGAATAGCAGGTTCGCCATATTGGACACCAAGATCAGGATTCGTACGTGCAGCAGGCGAACCGCCACCCAGATGCCAGACGGTCGATTGTGTTCCATCCTCATTCTGGACAGTCGTTCTGGTGCTGTTTACCTGATAAAGATTGGCCTTGTCGACAAAAGCCAATCCCGCATTACCGGTGTTATCGCCATCACCACCGGTATGATCATTGTTGTTATCGTTATTACCACCATTGTGATCATTATTGTTATCGTTATTACCACCATTGTGATCATTATTGTTATCGTTATTATTATTGTTTCCGCCATTCCCTTCGTTATGGTTATGGCTACCACCACCATTATCAGGATTTACCGGCGTGGACGGTTCAGATGGCGTGGACGGTTCCGAGGGAGTTGGCGGCAACATAGGATTGGGCATCGGTTCCGAAGGAGACTGATTGGACAACGGAGCCCCGCCGCCGGCCGACGTCGACGGAACAAAGCTTACTGTGTCATCAAGTATCGAAGGCGGTGTGCCTAAAAAGTCGGCAACTGAAAGACGATCATCGCCTCTTCCGCCACTTTGTCCACCAACAACATCGTCATCGGCATTAAGATCGGTTGTTTCGCTTACCGGAGCATTCTGGACAACAGCAACGAGCGGATCAGCACTGGCATCGACCTTTGCGTTCTTTTCGCGAATTTCACTTAATTCCGGACCCGGTTCGATGAGGTCGGCACGCTGGAACAATTCGTTCGATGAAACAACTGTGCCATCCATAAACCTCAGGTTGAACAAATTTTCGTGCATGGACGACATTTGCGCAGCCTGAACCAGCGTCAGTTCAGAGCCATCCTGCATACGAATGACAACATCACTTCCGCGAATAATGATTTCAACCTGGGAAATCGCTAGCGGTACATCGTTATCCGAATACGTATCAACAAGAACAGATACTCCGTCCTTCTGTGGAAAAGGTAGTTTCATCTCGATATAACCCCTATAGACTCCAAAGCCCCGAAATCAGTATAAACTCCACCCGACTAAAATATAGTTATAGCCTGCTTCTTTAACAAGCTCAATTGCGACACAGTGCCCCGTCTCATTCGCTGAAGACCACCGACATTCCATCAAGGAACGGTTTGAACAAATATTGAAGAAATGTCCTCTGCCCCGCCAATGCAAAAGTCTCGACCGTCATTCCGGGAAATATTTTCAATTTCTTGTGCTGGTCCGCATCCATTGTGACGGTAACTTCATAATAGCGCCCCCCTTTATCCTCTTCCCCGACAGCGTCGGCACTGATCACAGACACTTTACCTTTCAGTGTCGGACTATTGTAGTTGGATATCGCCAGTACGCGAACGCGCACATCCTGCCCCACCCACAAACGGTCGCGGTCTTGCGGGTTAACCTTTACATCTGCAACCAGTGGCACCTCGCTTGGCGCAATTTCGAACATTTTTTCACCGGCTCTAAGCACTGCCCCGACGTGGGGCATGACAACCTGTTGGATAACGCCATCCACCGGCGAGACAATTTCCGAATTCTTTGCCCGCTGGCGGCTTGCTTCCCACTGCGCTTTGGCAGTTTCGAGCTTTACCTGAACCTCGGCAAGCTGTTTATTGGCATCCTCGTTGAATTCGGTTCTATACATCGAAATTTTGAGCTTGGCCTCATCACGCGCCGCCGTCATTCCGGGAACTTTTGAACGTGCATCGGCAAGTGTGCTTAAAACCTTTTGATATTCAAGGCGCCGCTGGACGAGCGTTGCTTCCGGTGCTGCGCCCCTTGCCACCAACGGTTCGAGCAGCTTGATGTGCTCGTTCGAAAGCTGCATTTCGGCTCCGAGATTTTCAATTGCTATTGCATTCGACGCGAGTTGGGCTTCTTTTTGCTCGTACTGGGTTTTGGCAATTGCAACCGATTCATCCAATGCACGCCGGCGCGCATTATATAAATCCGTTTCGTTTTGATAAATTTCGGCAAGTTTCGGGTTATTGGGCTTCGGCGGATTGAAATCGTTGCCGGTAAGTTCCGCACGCAACCGTTGTTCGCGCAATTCATAGGCACGAAGGGCAATAAAATTGCTTTCGTTATCTTCGGCAACTGTCAGGTTTTCAACGTTTGCCAGAACCTGCCCGGCTTTGACTGTTTCACCATTGGTTACGAGCAGTTGCTTCAACACTCCGCCTTCCGGATGTTGTATTTCAATATTGTGGCCTTCGACACGAATAATTCCGTGTCCGCGAACCAAAACATCGAAAGGCCAGAAAGCAGCCCATAAAAACGCAGCAAGCACACAAAGGGCAAGCAGCCATTTTCCTAACGAAACAGCCTTAAGCCCGTCGATGATTTTTCCCCACTTACTGCGTTTTACTGTTATTTGCATTGCTATCTTCAGTACGTAGTATGATATAGTCTTCGGTATTATCCGGCACAATCAGATTATCAAATCTGATGTTTTTAATAATGGCACCTTCTTTCTGCAGAACCGCCATTGTCGCAACAGCGCGGTTGACCTGCATCAGCAAGGTGTCACCGGTTGAAACATTCACACTCCGCCCGACCGAATAAATCCTCAATTTTTCCGTTGTAAGCGCAGCCTTGTTTCTCAAGGCCCAGGCACGGACTTCATTTTGCTGGATAGATGTCAAATAGGTTCTATTCAGTTCGACATTGAGACGCAAATCACCATCGCGCGGTTTCAAAGCCCCTGTATCAACCATGACAAGTGGTAGATTGGCAGCAACCTGTTCGTTGCTACCCGTTGTATCGTCAATACCGCCATTCTTATTCGGCTTGTTTTCATTAGCCATCGAAAATTTCGACTGATCGTCGATAACTGTCGGCGCCTTCTTCGACGTCTGTTCACGTTCGGCGTTCTGGTTTCCTGCCTGATCTTCCGGGCCGGCAATTTTCGATGTTGCAACAATAACCTGAAACAACATAGCCAGCAAAAGAAAAACCATCAGAAGAACGGTCAGCATATCTGCATAAGCAATCCAGATATTTTCACCACCACGTTTTTCTGCCATTATTAACGCTCCACCAGCTGAAGAGCCTGAAGTCCTTCACGAGGCTTCCCAGCTAGGTAATAAATACTGAACACTGCACGCATGAAACCATAACGGGCATCAATCGCATCTGTGCGCGAGGTAAAATACTCGGTTTCCGCAGTAATAAGATCAGACAATTTACGGTCGCCCAGACGGAATTCTTCCAGATAAAGGCCACGGGTCTTATCCGCTTCCTTGCTTGCCTCTTCACTTATTGTCCATTGCTGCGATGTGATATCGATATCGCCGAGAAGTGCGCGGACTTCATCGTTCACCGTTGAACGCTCTTTACCCAATTGTGCTTCATTGACATTGACCTGTGCATAGGCTTCACGAATCTTCGCCTTTTTGGAAAGATCAAAAATGTCGAACGTCAATTTGAGCTGGACACCGCCATCTGTATCCGACACGTTGTAAAGATTATCAACGTTTTCCAAAGTACGCTTATAATCAATCGTAAGATCAAGCCGCGGCTTCAGACTTGCTTTTGCACCAACCACACTCTTACGGCTCCCTTCAAGAGCCGCACCTCTGGCAAGAACCGCCGGATTCTGGTCTGCTGCATTGACAGCGACACTATCGAGGTCTCCGATATGTGGCAATACCATACGCTTGGCAGGCAAAACTTCAACGTCTATACCGACCAGCGCATTCAATTTCTGATGGGCACGTGATAATTTGAGTTCGATATCCTTGCGCCGGTTGATCGCATTGCTCAAGGCCAGACGCCCGCGAACAGCATCCGACTGTGGCGAAATGCCACCGGAAACACTTTCACCGATTGTTTTGTTCAATGCTGTAATCTTGTCGACATATCCGATAGACGATTGCAATTGCTCGGTATAGGCCTGAACCGCCATATAGGCGTTGGCCGTATCATACATAACCGTCAAATCCTGAGCATGTTTGGCATGTCCACTGGCCCGCAAGTTGTAACTTGCCGCTTCCTTGTCAGCATCGCGTCGACCGAAATCATAGATGCTATAACGAACATCGAGGCCGGCAAAAGCGGTATCGTCGAAATCACGGTCACGGCTGGTGATACCACCGTCATAGCGAAGGTTCGGAGCCGTTATTTCCGCACCGACCGTGGGATAATATTTGGCTTTTGCCTGATCAAGACGACTCTCGGCAATATCAAGCTGGCTCTTTGCAACTTTAATCGTCCACGAATAATCGGCAGCTTTCTTCAACGCTTCGTCAAGCGTCAATCTCTGTTTTTCGCGCTTTAGAGCTTCCTTGGCTCTTGCCGTTGCCGGATTGTTAGTATTCGCAACTCTGGGATCCTTGCTGATCGCAGGCTGATGATTTTCGTTAACAGCCTGAGTTGTCATTGTATCAACATCTGCACGAGCAGCAGGGTTTCTATTCGACGCACATCCTGTCGAAACAATACTGCAGCTCACCAATAGGATCGACACCACACGTTTGATATTTTCTGAGCAATTCATCATGAATTAGCCTTTCGTGGGTGGAACGTCGCTAACCTTTTGGACAGCACGTATTGCTGACACAATCGAAACGCGGGCTTCGGTCAAATCCCGCATCCCTTCCATAATTGCTTTTTGCTGAACCTGCATAACCTGATTTGCGTTTTGTAATGCTTCCGCCTGATTGACACTGTAGCCCAGCAATTGATTGGTTGATTGTTGAATGGAACCGGCACTTGCCTGAAGTTCTTTAAGATTACCGGAAATCGCCTCTAACGCACCGGTATTCGCCTGAACTCCCTTGAGGTCATTGGAAATTGCCTCTAACGCACTGGTATTGGCATGAACCCCTTTAAGTTCATCCGAGATTGCTTCAAGAGCACCGGTATTGTCCTGAATTCCTTTAAGCTTGTTCGAAATTGTATCAAGACTACCCATAAATTCTATGCGCATCTGGTTCAAACCGGCAATAGCCTGACCAATTGTCTGGCTGTTGCTTTCCTGTGCTTCGATGCTGCGAGCGATATAAGCGCTATTCGATTTTACAATATCACCAAGGCCTGCCAATACAACCGAACTATTCTGAAGAATCTCGACAATTTGCCTCGTTGCCTCTCCATTGGCCGTAACTGTGTTCAGGATAGTCTCAATCGACTGTTTATTATTTTCCGATTGTTCGGAAATAACAGTCAACATTTTATCCATCGTTTCCTGTTGTATCGCCTGTCCTTGAACAAAATTGCCAGAGATATCCAGAAATTTGCCGGTGTCTTCATGCGAAAACTCGACATGGCGGGATAAAACTGCTGCCAGACGGTTAATCGCGCGTGTCGTTGCGTCGATCGTGCCGGTCTCGCCCGCCACTTTCGATGCTTCTTCACCACTTGCAACGAAAGACCATTTTTCAATGTCATAGACCCAGCCTTCTGTCGCGCGCCCCATAAAGTGCGCAACGAGACCGGTACAAATGGACGAGCCCAAACCGAACATGGAAGATGAGAACGCCGTTGCCATACCACCAAGAGGGGCGGCCAACGAATTGATAAGGGATTTCGCCTGGATTTCATCGGCAGAGGAAAGAACGTCAATCGAACCGCGTATACCTTCCATGGTAAACGTCAAACCGAAGAAGGTGCCGAGCAAGCCCATAGAGATAACCGCACCGGCCGCATAAAACAGAAAGTCGACACGCCAATCGAGTGCCTTTGCCACCAGCGCAACTGCCGAGTTCCGCTCATCTTCATTAAAACTGATAAGATCGTGAAGGCGACCGCGAAGCAACCGCATGCCACCTTTAAGCTTCGGCTCTTCGTCGCGCGGAAAATGACGCTTGAACTGTTCCCATTGTGTAATGCCGCGTCCGACAAAAAAGTTCGCGTAGAGAGCATAGAGCAAAACGATTACATCAAAACAGGCAATAATCGAGTTAAAAACAATATTGTGCGCTACAAAATCGCCATGAAAAACCAGAGTGTAGAACAAGGCAAACAGCGACAGCACTGTCAACAGCAATGACAAATAGAGCACAGAACGTGTAGATCTCATACGACCCCCTTATGTATAAAAAAAAGCATGGCCAAACTTCTGCCTTATCTTCACTGCGGCAATTTGCCGACAACCCCTTTTGCCTGAAAACCGGCCTGGACAGTTAATTTTTACCGCCCCGACGCACTTGCCAGTTAAGAATCAGTATAGTCTTTTAACGGTTTGGCAAATCTTTTCAAGCTATGGTTAATTTATGGTTAACGAATTTTATAAAATCACCATGGTGTAAGAGCATCACATTGATTCCAAACAAATATATCAGAAAACCGAAATATCCAGAGACAATCCCGGTTACCACGACGATTAACACTGTTTAACAAATAGATAATAAACCCTTGGTTGGCAATTCGTCACCTAATCATTTGCGATCAGGAGTCCATTTTTTTAAAAATTTTTTTTCGATATCGGTAAGACTTTTTTATAATCGTAATTTACAAAAAGAAAAACGTTATAATTTTCATTTCATGAGTCATATTTTTTAATGGGAAAATTATATATTTTATAATTTTTAAATTCAAAAATTTTTAAAATAAATATATTTATTTAAATTTAAAATTTTTATTTTTATTTTTATTATATTTAGTGTAATTAATTTTTTTAAACTATGGATGATAAAAAATTCTACTTCAATTGAATTATTTTATTCAAATTTAAATCAAATAAAAATTTGTGGATAACGTTGAAGCCTTTTTTCTGCCGAACAAGTTTATATGAGCACCTCAATAACTCTTCAAAAATCGGTAAATCAAACTTATGATTGCCCGTTTCAATTTCACCCGTTTCAATTTCAATTGACTATATTTCCGCCCACTCCGCGCCAATCCCGATGACCATACTATTCCGCTGTAGCCGGTCCTTTCTGCATTCGCCCGCAAAATCGATAAAACCCCGTCGTTTGATAATTCGGTAAACTCTGCTCGTCGAAAAATATAAGCCGACTTATTTTAGTGATGTTTTGTCGCATTAAATGCTTTAACAAAACAGAACTTTGCAATTCCTCGGTTTTTTAAAGGTCTCCAGCGAAAAAAAGGGCTTAATGCGTCGTAGGGTCGTTAAACCTATCAAAGAGTTGATTTTCAGCTGCGCCTTTGTTCAACATGAACAAAGCAGTTTTTCCATCGGTGAAAACAGTCTGGAAACCGATAACAGCAGAGCGAGTTAAAAAGTTTCTGTTGTTTTCTTTATTATCTTTATCATCGCGCAATGAAGCCACAAAATTATTTTCATAAAGGTCAGCGACAATTGTTGAAGCCTGCTTGTTCAAGACATTGATTTTGTCGCCGTAATAAACTCCCTTAACATCTACAACGACCCCACTATCGAAGCCGTCCGCTTGCGAAAACGAAAGGTCAATCAAATGGGTTGCACCGAGATTATCGCGATAATTTTTGCGAATGCTCATGCGCGCACCAAGTTTACCATCATCGGTTTTAAAATTGGCAACCAAGGCTGTTTCATCCAAAGGGTTTTCAGGTGAATGCGGTGGCTTCAACGACCATGTAACAGTCGATTGCAATTTCACTTGTTTGCCTTTTTTATCATTGATAAGCAAGAGACTGGCCTCTGGTTTTTCAATACCCGCACCTTGTTTGTCTTGAGACAACTTTTCCGTATCATTCTTGATGTTATCGGTAGGTTCGTCATCACTATTTTTGTTTGGCATCTCCTCTACAACTGGCCTCGTCACCGAAATCGGAATGGATGCAAGTTTTTCAGGCTGCTTTTGATCAATCACCGATGACGCATCATTCGAACTTTTTATATCATCAGATTCTGTCTGCTTGACTTCGTCTTTCTCACCGGATTTTAGAGGTTCATCAGCTTTTTCCTCTGTAATTTTTTTACCAAAATTGTTCTGGTCGTTTTTTTGATTTTTTGAAACAATGTAATTTTCGCGTAATAATTTTTCCACATTGCCATTTGGTCCCTTGTCATTGATAGCAGCGGTTTGTGCCGGATCCGGATTATTGCGTACATCCTGATCTCGCATTGCAATATTTTGGGGATGTTGTTCGGAAAGTGGTATTGACGGGCCTGAATGACTGAAAAAATAGGCACCGAAAGCGAGTACAAAAATAAAAAATGCGCCGGCGGCAATCGACCGGCCGGTTAATATTTTTGCAAAGTTACTTGGCCGTTGCCCACGCGATAGCGAACGTTTAACGGTTTTTCCCCTGTCTTTTTGATCGAAAGAACTTACCGTCGGGAAGAGATCCTGTTCCAGCCGATCGTTACGTGCATTATCAAGACGGTCGAAAAACTCAGTTCTCTTCTGATCGAATTTTTCGGCGATGTCGAGCGTAGTCTCTTTTTCTTCCTTTTCGTCTGATACGCCAGCAGGAAATTCTTCCTCCACCTTTCTGTTTTTCCCCGGAATCTCGTGGCCAGAAAAAGTCAGCACCTTGCTTTCTTCATCAATTGACGTCGTGCCGCCATTGTTGGAAATAGTTGTGCGTTTTTCTGAAATAACTTCAGTTTTCCCATATATACTTGCCTGCCCCTCTGGAAAAGAGGAGCCATCATCTGGTTTTGCCCATTCTTCGCCGGAATTATTTTTAACTGGAGCAGCGGATTCAACTAAAAAAGTCTTCTCCGACGAACGATTTAACTGGGCCTGTGGTTTTGTATCCGCATTATTTTGTTCTATCGATTTTCCATTTGCATCGTTAGAAAATCGGTTTGATAAACCACCCAAGCGATTATCGTCATCAGAACGGTTATTGGTGGGAGAAACGGTACGATCATTTTGAGCAGGATTTTGACCGACTTTCAAAAAGCTGTCGGCAGTTTTATCTTGCTTGCGGTTCAGTTCCTCTACATCTGGTTTGTTGGGTGGATTATTGTGCCCGATTCCTTGCGAAATAGGCGCCGAAACTTTGGCAGCAGTGGTTTCCGCAGACATAACACTGTTTACAACACCTTTGTCAGCATTATAGGCCGACATATTAGCGGGATTTTCTTTGGTTGCAATTTCTGGTGTTTGCAATTCATTTGTACCCGCTTGACCATTCGCTTTGCGAGAGAAAATCTCAGCTTTATCAGCGTCCTTGGAAATCGGCGTTGTTGACGCCATAACGACCGTTTCTGTTTTAAAGCCTGCTATTTGATGATTACTGCCGCTATCGGCTTTATTGGTGGCAGTCTCTCTATCGAACGTGCCAAAGGGCTGCCTTTCCATGCTAGCCGTCTGTCCACCAATCGTACCAAAAGCGTCCTTTGCAAAGAACCCTCCCGCTGAAGCTGGATAGGATGGTGTATCAATATAGAGGGGATAATCATCAACAGCCGAGCGACGGGGAAAACCACGTCTGGATTTGGAAAAGCCAAAGACGCCAGTCGCTTCTTTCGGAGTCCCTGACTTTGCGTCCATGTTTTTCCTATCAATGTCATTCCCGTCAATATCTTTCCCACCAACACCGACCTCACCAATGTCTTTTATGTGTCGAGCATTAATGCTTGTCGCAGCAACGCTATCTTGCTTTAAAGACGATGTTTCTGATTGACCGGCATTGACTGACGTTGTTTCCAATCTATTTTCAGGCATTTCAGTAAAAGCCGGTTGCGGTTTCTTCGCGTAATCGTTTTCAACTCTTGTCTCATTTTTTAAAGTGTTCGAAAAAGCACTTTTTGCCACTATCGGGTCAACACGACCTATCGGTTCTTGCGCTACTTCCTCAGCTCGTCTGTTTTCCGAGCGAGTTTCACTTGCTGTCTTGTCGCGCAGATCTAAATTGTCGCGCGCCTGGCTTTGTGAACTGTCATCGGCTTTTTCACGCAGATTGACACTACGGGGCTCGGCCTCGATCATGTGCTCCGCCTGTGCATCACTTTTAACAAAAAGACTGTCGTCGTTCGCCGACTTTTTGTCTTCTACAACGGGGCGAGGTTGAAATATCTGCTCCTCTCCTTTGACGTTTTGATCCTCACGTTCTTTTTCAAGAGTTTCATCGGCAATATTCTTTGAAAGTTCATTGAATTCCTCTTCAAGGCCTTCAATCAGCGGTTCGATATGGCCGTCATCCAAATCAGAACCGGATGGCTCAAACTTATCACTACGCTCTCCATTGATATCTGTTAATTCAGAGTTCTGATTATCATTTCGCGACTGATCTGCAATGTTGAGGTCAACAGGGTAAGCCTCATCGGGCAAGACTTGCGAACTCTCCTCTTGTCCTGAATGTAAAGTAAAAACTTCATGTTCCCTATCAGGCTGAAGTGCCTGCTTGTCTTCGTCGATTTTTTCAATCTTTATTAATTGCGCTGGTTCGCCGGATAAAGGGCGCAATTTCAACGGGTCAACGACAACATCACGACGGGTTCCAAAATAATCCGGAAGGTAAGCATTGTAAGCAAAATGGCAGGTCGCATTGTCTTCCCTGAGTTCGAAAAATTCAGGTTCCAGAACGTAAAAAGCCTCGACTTCACAGATTGCTGCTTCAAGCTGGAGCATATAGGAACGTCGCACAAGTTCCGGAGCGTCCATTTCGGAGAGTTTGGATTTGATTGCAGAACGTGCCTTTTCATAGATGTGCTGCCGCACTTCCGATGTCGGCTTCATTTTCTGCTTTTCTATCGACTTCTTGAGCAGTTCGGCAATATTAACCATTATATAGTCTCAAGTCCTCTAAACTCGGTCCGATCCAATTTTGTCTATTTCCATAAATATTGTTTATTGCTAAATATTTTATTATTATTTTTTCAATAATTATTTAATTTTATTATATTTTTCACTTTAAAAGCTATTTCTTCAACCCAGTTGTTTCGAACACAAATTCAAAAAATAGGTGGCCCACTCTTCTACTGTTGGGGGAATAAAGAGCGGGCCCGAGATAAAACGGGTGAAAGAGGGGTTTAGTCTATCACCGTTGATTTATCCCGTTTTCTAACGTTCCCGTAGCGCCTCCTTCGCCCGATTGAGCGGTTTGATAAGATAATCAAGTACAGTTTTTTCACCGGTGCTAATTTCGGCAGTTGCCACCATTCCTGGAATAATCTGGTGTTTTTTACCGTCTTTGGTTTCAAGATAGCTGTGGTCGGTCAGGATGTAGGCGCGATAATAATAGACACGTTTGTCGACATCGTCTTCAATCGAATCCGGCGAAACCATTTGCACATGCCCTGGCAAAGAACCATAAATTGCTGAATCATAAGCAGTGATTTTCACATTCGCGTTCTGGTCCTTATGGATAAAGGCAATGTCACGAGGATTTAATTTGGCTTCAATAAGAAGCTGGTCGCCAAGAGGTACAATTTCCATGAGCGTGCCCCCCGGCGCGACAACACCACCAATGGTGGTGACACGGATATCTTTGACGATACCGTTTGTAGGGGCACGAATAACTGTACGGGTCAACTGATCGGCCAATCCTTCCCGTGCTTTTAACAACGGTTCAAGGTCAGCCATGGTTTTTGTAAAATCACCACGCAAAGCGACATAATATTCGTTTTTTGTAGCGGCAAGACGCGAAGAAAGTTCGGCAGCATTCTGCTGAAGTTTCAAAACTTCGACTTCGCTTGCTGCTCCAGTCTTAAGAAGCGGTTTGGCAATTTCCACTTCGTTTTGAGCAAGTTTCAACTGCTCTGTGAGGTTGAGAACATTTTCTTTGAAAGCTTGTCTATTGGTATAAAAAAGCTCGGTCTCGCGATCAATGACTTCCTTCTGTTGGCGTATATCCTGCGGATAATTGATTTTTTCCTGATTGTTCATTTCAGCGTCAAGCCGTGCGGCTCGTGCTTTGAGAGCAACAATTTTGGCAAGTGTTTCATCAACATTGGATTTGGCTTTTGCCGGATCAAGAGAAGCAAGAATTTGCCCCTCTTTGACTTCGTCGCCTTCTCTCACCATGAGTTCGGCAAGAATTCCACCCTCGAGATTCTGGATAATCTGACCTTTTGATGCCGGCATCACTTTACCTTCACCAATAGCCACTTCGTTCAAAACCGCGAAATAGGACCAGACAATAAAAATGCAGATCATCGCAATGATAATCCACAAAATGACACGTGCACGCTGGTTGACGCCGTGAATTTTTACAAGTGAATCGACATTCATTGTCATACCCCCTGTTTCGACCGCGAGGAGCCTTCGGGTGTTACGGTGTTGACTGGATGGATACCCAAAATCTCGTCTTTCGGTCCGTCGCGGACAATCCGTCCGTTATCAACAACAATGATACGATCAACGAGCTGTAAGACCGGATAACGATGGGTGGCAACAATAAATGTTCTATCACCGAGCCATGATTTCATCCGCTCAAGCACCGCCACCTCGGTTGCTTCATCAAGAGATGCCGTCGGCTCGTCAAGCAGCACAATGTGGGGGGAGCGCAAGAAAAGGCGCGCCAACATTAATGTTTGTTTTTGCCCGCCCGAAAGGCCAACACCGCTTTCACGAAGTTTCAGGTCAAGCCCGTGTGGCTGATTGAGAAGGAGATGATCGGCCGAGGATAACCGCATTGCTTCCAGCAGTTGCTCGTCGGTTGCCAAAGGATTGGCAGCAAGAAGATTGTCACGCAATGTGCCGTAAAACAAACTTGATTCCTGGAACATTGCACCGACATCACGACGAATATCTGCAATATCAATCATGCCGATCGGCGTGCCATCAAGTAAAACGCGCCCCTGAACCGGAGCCGAAAGGCCGGCAAACAAACGAAGCAAGGTCGATTTACCGGCACCGACACGGCCGAGGATCGCAATTTTTTCACCGGCACGGACATTAAGTTTAGGGATAATCAAAGCCGGTTTTTCTTGCGGGCCATAAAGATAAACGAGGTCTTGCATCTGGTACTGACCTTGCAAAACCGGCTTATGATAATAATCCTTATCGGTATCATGATCGATCGGCAGAGTGAGCAGACCGTCAAGCCCTCTTTTCCCCACCCGTGCATTTTGTAATTTGCTTAAAATAGCCGGAATTTGCGCAAGCGGTGCAATAGTGCGGCTTGTAAGAATTGAACAAGCAAGAACAGCACCAAATGAAAGCTTGGCATCAAGAATACCATAAACGCCAGCGATGACCACGCCGACATAGGCAATTTGCTGCATCGTTTGAGAAAAATTCATCAACATTGAAGCAATTTCACGCTGCTTCAAACTGATCTTGCTGCTGACTTTGTTGACTTCATCCCACATACGGCGAAACCGCGGTTCGGCCTGCAACAATTTTATGTCTTCTGCCCGATAGATCGACTCCATCAAAATAGCATTGCGCATGGCTGACTCTTCAAGCCCCTCATTGGAAAGCTTGGCCAATGGATATTGCGCGATGATACCGGGAAGAACAATGAATGGAATGGCAGCAATAGGAACCAAAACAACTGGTCCACCGATAAGCCAGATGATAAACAGAAAAGAGACGACAAATGGCAAGTCGATCAAAACACCGAGTGTACTTGACGTTAACAATTCGCGCATCTGGTCAAGATCACGCAATTGCGAAATCAATGTTCCCGGTGACCTTGGCCTCGCATCATTGCGGATATTCAACACGCGGGCAAAAAACATGGCCGACAATTTGAGATCAGCCTGTTTGCCAAAATGGTCGGTGACTGCAACGCGGGTGGTTTTCAACACAAATTCGAGAAGAAGAGCAAGTGCAACGCCGGAAGCGAGAACCCATAACGTATTCGTCGAACGTCCCGGTACCACCCGATCCCACACTTGCATAGCAAAAAGCGATGTGCCGATTGCAAGCATATTGCCGACAAGCGATCCCAAACCCAATTGCAGAAATATTGGCCAATTGGTGACAAAAAGTCCTTTGAACCACGATTTCGGCTTTTTTTGCAAATATTCGTCAAGCCTGTCATCGTGAACCGCAAGATGACGCTCGAGAAGAAGCAATTTGATTTTATCGCTTTTGACAATATCGGCAAACGGAATCCGCTTTTCAAAAGCGGTTTTGTCCGCCACAAAATGCACAATGGCTATGTTTTTGTCACGACCGGTCAAAAGCCCTAGCGTGCCATCAACCTGTATAACAGCGGGTAACATCACTGATGATATTTCGCTGGCACTCACTTCGACAAAAGTTGCCGCAAGTCCGGATGCCAGTGCAACGTCTATAATTGATTGCTCGGTGGCTTCTCTTCCACTCCATTTGGCAGCATTTCTCACAAGTTCGTCGGATATCGGAATATCAAGCTGACGGGCTGCCAATAATAGAATATCCACCCATTTGGCAATCAATGAAGAAGCATCAATCTGTTCAAGCTGAACAGAAGGTCGTTCTGTCACTTCGGGACCTTTTCCCGGCTCACGCGGTGCTTTATTTTCGGGGGAGCGTCCGTTGTGCTTTATTGGCTTCTGTTCCGCCTCGGGCGATTTTTTCCTGAACGCAGAAGCTCCCTCCGTCCGTTGGTTTTGAACCTGTGGCTCGGCATTTGTCTTCTTTGTTTTCTTCCTCAACGGAAAAGATAACCGATTGGAAATGGTTTGCGAACTAGACATTTTGGAACTTTCAATTGCGCTCACGCAAACGGGTGACCAATTGCCCCACCGCGTAATAGGCTTTTACTTTTGCATAGAGGCGATCAGATATTGCTGTGATCTGATCGCTTTCGGCCGAGAATGTATCCCGCTCGGCATTGATGACGTCAGTGAGCGGACGTTTGTTTAAAGTATATTGTTGCCAATATAGGTCGCGCGACGATAACGACAAATCCATCAACTGTTTGGCATTATCCATACGGGCACTCGCGCCCTTTTCTTCTGTTTCTGCAGAACCTCTCGTGGTGCGCGAGACAAGTTGTTCATTGTCGCGCGCCTGCCTTGCGGCACGTAATTCTGCTTCGGCAGCTTCGATTTGGTATTTTTCGCGTTTTCCCGTCGAAAATTGTCCGCTCAATTGCAAACCGACAAATGTGCTATCATTGGTTGCATTGCGCTGGCCTGTTGCTCCCGATTGGCTGACACCAAGACTTACAGAAGGGAAACGATCTGCTTTTGCAAGCCGCACCCTTTGTTGAGACGCTTTGACTTCGGCTTCTGCCGCAAGCACTGCCGGCGTCTTGTCAACATCGCCCTTCCCCTTGCTCAAACTATCCATAAAGCGGGTCGTCTCTGCTAGTGTTGCCACTTTTGTTGGACGAAAACCGCTAATTTGGGCAAATTTTCCTGCAGCTACATCAAAACGTGTTGTTGCCTGCAATAAATCGGACTTTGCCCGTTGCATTGCCACTTCAGCCTGATTGAGATCGGAAGCGTCGGAAAGACCGGCTTTGACGCGCTGGGAAATTTTATCATGTGTGTCGCGCAACAAATTGGTTTCACGCTGGGCAGCACTGATGAGATCCTGAGCAGCCGAAAGTTCGATAAAAGTGTTGGCCATGTTCTGCGCAACATCTTCCATTGTGCCGGCAAGTTGATGCATCTGTTTTTCGTTGGTGGCTTGTGCCGCACCAATGCGGCTTGAGGTGCGGCCAAAGTCATAAATAAGTTGCGAGGCTCCCACTGTGCCGCGCACACTTCCGGGGTCATTTTTGTTGTTGGAAGAACTGTAATAGCGGTTATAACCGGGATTAACGCTATATTGAAGAGTCGGATACCAAGCCGATTTTTCGATAGCAATTTGTGCCTTGCCTTGGGCTACAACCGCATTGGCCCGCCCGATGTCGGGGTGGCGTGCAAGCGCAACCCCGACTGCATCCTTAATGCCGATGCCAGTCAAACCGATCGTTTTAATCGGACCATCTTTACCGCTTGCGCTTTGTAATTTTGCGATTGAATCATTGTCGGCATTTCGGGAAGATTTAGCGGCATCACCAGTTACCGTTTGTTGATTCAAACCTTCGCCATTTTCGCCTTTTGCGACGCTATTATTATGCTCGTCCGCAACAGAAGCCATGGCGTCAGCCAACAGTCCAGGCTGACCGCTCTGGGCTCGTGGCTGGGCAGGATGATGGCGCACCACGCGGGGGCTTTGCGATGTTGTTGTGGTGCAACCGGCAAAACCCAAGCTGAACGCAATGATACCCGTTCCGAGCACAAACAGTTTTTGTAAAAGGCTTAAGTTAACGGTGTGTGGCACGTAAGCTCCCTTCCGCCTCTTGGAAATTGTCGGAATTGCCTGAAACCTGCCGGTTGTTTTCCTGATCATAATATGATGCACCACCGGCAGGTAAATTTTGATAGGATGAGAAGCCCTGTCCGCCCCGCTGTTCTCTTGGCAGTGCTTCTCCCCATTGTGGTTGTGTCACTGACGCACGCATACGCATCAATTCTGCACCATATTGTTCCATTCTCTGGCGTATTTGCGGTGGCAAATAATTGAGTTCGCTCATAGCTGCCTCGGCACTGATAATGCCCAGAGGGGCTGCAACAAACATCCAGTTCATCAAATGATAAAGTGGGCGCCAGCCAGTACCATAACCGTCAATATCAATAATGCGCGGTAGCCGTTCATAGAAACAGGCCTTCATGGCTTCCAAATTTGCCGATCGCTTTGCCTGACCGGCATCACGCCAGAAGCTACTGTCACGCCGACCACCGTCGTAATGCATCCGCACAAAATCCGCTATCTCACTGAAACTTCTATCATTTGCATGGTTGAAAGCCTCAATCGTGTGGTCACCGATAATTCCATGGCAATCGAGAAAAGTCCGTTCCAGTTCGACAAGTTGTTGAAGCAAATGTCCAAGAGACGTCGTCTCGATCGGGCTCACAAACCCTGATGCGACACCCAATGCAACAACATTATTTGTCCAGATTTTTCTGAAGTTTCCCGCTTCGAAAGTTGACACTTCACCCGGCGTAATTGCAAAGCCGAGATAGGATTGCAGCTCTTCTTTGGCTCGCGTCTCGGTTGTATATTTATCCGAAAAGACATATTGCGCCGAAACGTGATCAAGGAGCGGAACTTGCCATAAATAGCCTGCGCCAAGTGCAGCCGCTTCGCTCACAAAAGATGGATTTTTTCCGCCATTCGGCATAAAAAATGACAAAGTTTTGTTTTCAAGCAAGCTTGATGAAAATGACCGCCATTCGGTTTTATATTTTTCCCCTGCGCTGATGCGCTCGAAACCGGAAGCGTCAACAACAAAGTCCACTGCAACTTCATCACCGCTACCAAGCTTCAAAGCAGTCACATCACCATTTGATGCAATAATGAGATCGGTTACCTTTTGTTCGCGGCTGGAAATTTGATGTGAAACACCAACATCTTTCAAAAGCGTTACGAGCTTGCCAACAGAAAAATGAAATGTCGGTTGAATGCCGCTGCGACGCAAATTGAAAACCGCATTCGCCTCAACTTGCGATGATCCTGCTTCAATGAGCGAAAACCCGGGGAAGAGCGTATGAATCGGCGTTCGCGTTGCAATACGCGTGGCAAGATAAGGCCAAACTCCGCGATAGGAAAAATCAATTTCTTCAACATGATCATTGGGTGCAGGAAAAAGCTGATAATAGATATCGTTCTGCCCACCTTCACGCCAACCACGATAGGCGTTCCCCATTTTGAATGTCGCGTCTGTTTTATGCACAAACTCGTCAATATCAATAGAAGCGCGTTGTAGATTGACGACGAAATTGCCAAGCCCGCCTTCTCCGCCCGAATAATGCGGTCGCTTCGGATCTTCAAAAACCACAATTTCAACATTCGGGCTAAATACCCGACGTAACATCAGTGCCGCAAACCAGCCGGCCAACCCGCCACCGACGACTGCTATTTTCTTTGCACGCCTAAGATCAAGCAATTTTTATCTCCACCTGCGATTTAAAACTGCAATGGACAGGAACCCTACCTGCCCAAAGATAAAGTTCTATGGCGGGAGAAATTCCCGCCATAGAGAAGATTAACCGATGATGATCTGATGGTTTGCCAACAATGTTTCCAAATCGGTTTGGACATTGTTCAAAGTCAGAAGGTCGGTCGACTGGAAGGCATTCCCCTTGCCATCACGGTCAATACTCAAAATCGTATTGCCGTTTTCAACGCGGGTCGAAAGGAAGTCCTTGATATTATCACCCCAGTCGATCTGGGCTTTGCCTTTGTCGTCGTAATGGGCAGCACCATCGGCATCGGCACGGTAGCCTTGCAACAGATCCTTGACATCAATGCGATCGGCATCTTTATCAATCTTGGATTTGTCGGCATCAATATAGGTGCCAACCTTGAAGCCATAGACTGTGTCATGGCCGTTGCCACCGGTTGCATCATCCTGCTCAATGAGGCGATAAAGCAGAAGATCATGACCGCCTGCTTCAAGGTGATAGGTGTCGTCACCACCACGACCATCAAAGAAATTATCACCTGAATTACCAGTGAAAGTATCGTTGAATTTACCCCCGTAGATACCTTCAATGTCAATGAACTTGGCGTTGTTGAAGCCCGTCGACTGGTAGCCACTATTACTCAAATCGACAGTGACACCGGTGGTTGATTTGCCAAAATCGACAATGTCTTCACCACCACTTGCCTGCCAATATTTTTCGCCGGCATCATTCCTCCAGCCACCACCACCCGAATAGCTTTGGCTACCGGCTTCAGCTGTAAAGAGGTCATTATAACCGGTACCGACAAGTCCAGGACGATAGCCTTGTGATGTTTTATCGTCGACATTGCCAACGCCGGTTGTGACCGTTTCACCATCCTTATTGGCATTCAGGATATAGGCATGGTCGGCTTCAACAGCTTTAAGACCTGTCCACGAGCTGTTGACATTTTCAATGTCGTTATCTTTACCATTGCCATTCCGATCTGTCGTATGAGTATGGGCAATACCGCCAATATCATTCGACTGACCGTTCGTATTGCGCAAGACAACAACCGAATAGGTTTCATTTTCTTTCAAGCCATAGAAATGGACAAGGCCGGTATTGTCGGAAACACCCATGCCACCTTGCGCATTGATAACCTGTACGGCAACCAGGTTACCGGCAGAGTCAAAAAGCTGGACAGTATTGTTATAGAACACATTGGCACCATCTTTGTCGGTGATGCGAAGATGCAATGATGTTCCATACTCAACCTTGTTTTTGTTAGACAAAATGAGCGATGAATGGGTGTTGTCACGCTGCATGGTGACATCAAGAGCACCATCCCAGTCATAGTCGACAAGGCCAATACCATAAATGTAGTTTTTACCAACCCCATTATAGTCAAATGGGCCACCCGTTCCATCAATGCTTTTTGGATCAACATCGCCATTGGCGCTGGCAAGACGGCCACCTTTATCACCGAAGATATCCCAATTGTCCCATTTAACCGTGCCATCAATGACGTTATTGCCACCATTATGCCAAAGCTTCATATTGGCAGCACTCCCGGCAAAGCCCGGAACCTCCAGGATATCCATTTTGCCATCGTGATCCCAGTCGATGGCAACCGACCAGCGGCCATCAACATTGTCATTCAATCGCACAGGATCATTTAATTGTCCACTACCATCTCCTTTATTGTAAAGAATCTGGCTGTCTCTATCATCGTTCCAATTTCTATGATTTTTGGCCATAAACAAATCCATATAGCCATCGCCATTATAATCGGCCCATGTCATGGAAACAGTGTTTTTGTAGGAATCATTGTCAATTCTATCGTCCCTTTGATCCCCCCTACTTGGCGACACATCCTTAATGCTTTGTCCAAGCGACCAATTGTCGCCATAAACACCATTCGGCGCTGTTTCGCCACTATTCATTAGAGTAATCAGTTGATAATAGTTAAATTTATCTCCTCTCGCTTTGCCGTTCCCGGCAAAATCGATGGTACCGTTGTTGTCAAGGTCGATTGCCGAGACATGGTGATCGGTATAGAAATTGGATGTAAAAGATGATTGTTGCCTACCAAAACCGTCTCCCAATCCAAAAAACTGGCCCCCCCCCAAATCCGATGATGTTTCACCTCTGTTCAGGAAAATGGAACCGGAGTCATTTCCGGAATCACCCTGAATGACATCGAGATACCCGTCGCCATTCATATCAAAGGTAGCAATGCCGCCGAGGTGGTTTAAAATCCTCCCCCCGTTGACCATGTCGCTATAATTGACATCGACATAATTCCATTGATTATCACCCGTGCCGACATAAGCGGCGGTTGTACTGCCGTCATAACAAGATTTCGTTGTCCAAATATCAATGAACCCATCGTGGTTATAATCGGCCATAGTATAGGAACCGAACAGTACACGTTCGTCACCAGTGTAGGTATATGGTTTGACGTTTCCTCGGGCGACGCCAGGAGAGTAATCGAGATAATAACCGGTTGCTTTTCCAGTACCATCATTACGGAACACCCAGATAGTCGAATTGGAAAGAACCTGCCACTCACCATTATTGTTGAGTGCGACAGCTTGCGTATATGATGAATCTCCGTCAGACCTCGGCACTTGATTGTTGTTTGAAATCCCGTAATCGGGAACGTTTGCTGCACCTGTTGTATCAACGCGCACTTCGACGTCATGTGCTTCGCCGACATAGCCGGATTTCGACACGATTGCCGTTGTGAAGATATAGCTGTGATGGTCGGTCAAGCTGTTATCCGGCAGCTTGAAACTGAATGTTCCATCCGGATTGATCTGGCTTTTTTCAACATAGCCCAGAAGAACGTGATCGCGATAAATGCCGATTTTCGCGCCATCTTCAAGGTCGGCAAGATTGCCGCTGATTTTACCCTTCAAAATCGGGTTTGTTACATCGACATAATCACCACTCGTGAAGAATTTATCGCCTTTACCGGTAAAGCCCACAAATTCCGAATGTTGAGCCGAGCCATCACTATCAATGACAACCGTTGTTGCCGAATTTTCAGTTATGGTATGGTCATAATTTCCTGTACGGGAGATAACACGGGTTTTCACCGTATATGTCCCGTCGGGGATAGGTTCCTTACTATCGCGCCAATCAAGTTCCCAATTACCGGTTTTTGCATTATAGGTAAGATCGCGCCATTGATTGTTGATGAAGGCTTGTACCTTGTCGGTATCTTCTACTTTTCCATCAACTTTGAAGCTGAAGAGCGGTGTATTGTCCTGCGTATTGAAGTCGCTGCTCTCAAAGCCTGTATCATCAGTAATACCGATGAGTTTTGCCGTTGCACTTGGTACACGTGTATCAACTTCGAACGCATGGGCTTCAGATGCCGGTCCTTCGTTGCCAGCCGCATCCACCGGACGAGCTGTAAGAGCATGCTTGCCTTCGCCAAGCTTGGCATCGGAGTTTCTTTTCCCCGCTTCCCAGAACCATGTATGATCTGCATTGACATCAACTTCGGCAATAAACTTGTTATTGTCATAGATGCGCACTTTCTTGGCGTCACTTGGTGCTGTTCCGCTAAAGATCGGGCTATTGTCATTGGTGAGATCATTTTGATTGACAGGGATAATCGGCTCGCCATCTTCACCATTGGTGTTGTTCGGTAAAACATTATCCTGAACAGTCTCGTCGGTTATCTGATCTGGCCCGGTAATATCAACATTGATCAAATACTCTTTTGAAGAGTCACTCAATGTACCAACATCATTTTGCGAAACGGCCGTAAACTTGTGGTCCCCTTCGGTAAGCATTGCTCCGGTTGTATAAGACCAGTCGCCATTGCCGTCGGCATAAACGCGTCCAAGTTCCTTGCCATTATCATAAATGATTACAAGGCTGTTTTTCGGTGCCTTGCCGATAATCGTCGGGTTGGTATCGTCGGTAGTGCCATGGTCGACACGGGAGCCACCATTTGCGACTTCACCCTGAATGAGGCCGACATCATCGATAACCTTGTCAATTGTCGGCCGATCCGGTTGACTATTATCAATATGAAGTTTGAAATCCTGTCCGGCAAGAACAGTGCCATCGGCGTCTGTCGCCTCGACATAATAATTATGTTCGCCGGCGGCCTGTTCCGTCAAACCGATAGACCATTTACCATCCGAACCGACAGTGAACGGGCCGCCAATGGGCGTTTGTTTTGTAGCATCGCTATAAACGTAAACAATCGAGCCTGCCGGTGCCGTACCGTGAAGTTCGGGTGTCGTATCGTCTGTGTGCCCGCCATTGGTAATCTGGCCGTTTAGTGGATCCTTATCGTCAACGGCATAATCAACTGTCACATTGTTTTCAGTATTTTCGATATTGATAACAGTTTCAAAGCCGCGATTGCTTTCATTACCGGCCGCATCTTTTACCGTCGTGGTAAAATGATGTTCGCCTTTATCAAGCGGTGTTGTCGGTGTGAACGACCACGAACCATCCGGATTTACTTTCGTCTCGCCGATTGCTTTGTCACCATCATAAATGGTCACAACATCACCCGGTTGCGGATTATTTATCGTGCCCGAGAAAGTGGGCGTTGTATCATTGGTGCTGCCACTGGTAGTATTGGGATCGGTAACAACCCCTGCATTTGGCGCCACATCACTCGAAATTGTCGGACGCCCCGGGCTATTCGGTGCAGTTGTATCCACATCGAATGGATAAGGTGCGGTTGCCGCACTCTTGTTGCCGCCGGCATCTGTTGCCTGAACCCAGATATTATGGGTCCCGTCTGCAAGTTTCGGCAAACTCGTTTCCCAATGGCCGTCATTATCAACTTTTACTTGGCCAAGATGAATGTCTTTGCCATCGACACGGTCGTAAACATCGACAAAAGAGCCTTTTGTACCGGTTCCTTTGATAAAGGGGGTGTTATCGCGTGTTGTCCCGTTTTGCTGGATCTGGTTATCCGGGAACGAAACATTCGGATCATCATCATGACCAAACTGGGTAATCGACGGAGTACCGGGAGCATGCCCGATAAGATCAAAGTCGAACTCATCCGATTTTGTCTCACTTGGCACACCGGCATGGTTGACAGGAACCACCCAGAAATGGTGATGTCCCGGCATCAACGGATTATCCGGTTCAACCTCCCACGAACCGTCACTATTGACAGTTCCCTTGCCGATCGGCTTGGCATTCGGGTCTGACGGGTCACCATCATAAAGAAGCACATAATCAACGTTGGCGGGATCGAGCGAACCGGCTTTACCTTTGACGGTCGGCCGATTGTCATCGGTGACGTGCGGTTTGCCATTTTCCCCGATAATGCCGGTATCGGGAGCCTGATTGTCAATGACATCATAGTCCTTCGAGCCGGACCAGTCAGGTCCTTCAGTTGTCAGGAACAATCCCAGCGGGTCGGATTTTGCCCCCTGATTGCCAGCCGTATCTTCAAGCACGGCAACAAAATAGTATTCCGAATTATCCGGATAATGGGCTTCATCACGAAGATCGGGGGTAAATTTCCAATTGGTACCATCCGGACGGACAGAACCAAGCTTGATCGGATTGCCATTTTCGTCTTTTAGAATATTGCCATTTTTATCGGCAAGATAAATGACAACCCAATCACCGGGCTTCGCACCCGTGACTGTTCCACGCAATTCAGGTGTGCGGTCATCGGTATAGTTTCTATCGGTATGACTGTTGAATTCGCCTGGAACACCGACATCATCAATGAATTTATCCAGTGTTAACGTGCCGGTCGGTGCACCGTTATCAATGGTCATCGTTTTTTGGTCAATTTCCGATGTGCGACCATAATCATCAATGATGCGGGTCTTGATAGGATAATCTGTGCCATTGGCACTTGCCGGCAAAGATGTTACCGGACGGAAGAAATAACGGCCGCTTGCTTCATCAAATTCTGTGTCGTACCACTGCCCGCCAATATTGATCTGGACTTTTTCACCAGTTGCGGCATCGAGCTGACGGTCGGTCACAATGTAAATTGTCGGCCGCGTATCGCTGGTAACCAAGTCGTGCGTATCAAAACCGGTATCTTCTGTGATACCGGAGATTCTTGCATTGTTTGTAATACTTCCGGTTTTGACTTCAAAATCCCATTTACCGGTCCGAATACCGATATTACCAACAGCATCAACCGGACTTGCCTGGAACGAATGTTTGCCATCTTTCAAAGGCGTATCGGGTGTGTAGCTCCATGTATATTGTCCGTTATGTTCGACAACATCGGCTTCCCCGATTTTTTTACCATTGTCATAGATAAAGACCTTCTTGGTGTCCGATGTGGCCGTACCGCTATAGGTCGGCCTGTCGTCATTTGTCTTGCCACCTTCGGCAATGGTAGAGACAGTTTCCGGTACATCGTCAAAAAGATCCAATGAATCGGAGTCGATAGCCTCCGGCGCAGTCAAATCGATCGTATAGTCGAAAATGTCTGATTTGGCACTTTCATTGCCGGCTGCATCAACAGATGTTGCCTGAAAGTGATGTTCTCCTTCCGGTAACGGGCTTTGAACAGAATATTCCCAGTTGCCGTTGGAATCGGCTTTCACGCTATCAACAAGATGCGTCTCGCCATTAATCGTATCATAAATATTGACCACGCCATTGGGTTCGGCCCCATGGCCTTTCAAAGTCGGCGTTGTATCGTCGCTTGCTCCACCGGAGGTAACATCCTCCTGTTTGCCACCGACATCATCGCCGGCACTGTCAATCACCGGAACATTGTTATTTTTCGTGTCGACAGCAAGATTGAAGCTGTCAGACTTCGTCGAATTATTTGGAAGTAATGCCTCCGCGACAATCGTATAACTACCATCGGAAAGCGACTTGCCTTCCGGCCAGACAAATGTCCAGTCGCCTTTGGAATCAGCATTGACCGTGCCGATTTCTGTTTTCACTCCACCAATAACAGTATAGATAGTGACACTCGAATTGGGCGTTGCACGTCCATGCAATTCCGGTGTTGTATCATTGGTGAGGCCACCGTCGGAAATCTTTCCGGTGTAATCTTCGGTGGACTTCTTTTGGTCATCAACAGCGTAAAGGATGCTGACTTCAACATCTGTCGGATCAACAGTGACCGAAGTCGATTGGCTTTTTGCACTTTCATTTCCTGCCGCATCGGTGACCGATGTTACAAATTCGTAAGAACCTTTATCAAGCGGATTTTCCGGTGTCCATGACCATTTGCCCGAGGACGGGTCGACCGTTGTCTCGCCAAGCTTGACATATTTACCGTCGACTATGTTGTAAATAGTAACCTTGTCGCCCACTTGCGGGTTTTGAACAGTACCGCTAAATGTCGGGGTTTGGTCGGGTGTTGTGTCATTATCTGGAATCGAACCGATCTTGGGTTCCTGATCGGATTGAAGAGCAGGAACATCCGGCTGGTTTGGCGCTTGATTATCATAAACAATCGGATATTCGCCGGTCATCGAGCTTGGAACGCCTTCCAGATCGACCGCTTGAACTGTAAACTTATATTCCGTTCCACGACCATCGGTCGAGGTATCTTTCATGGCATAGTCGGCCGGAAGTTTGAAAGTCCATGTGCCATCCTCACCGACTTTAGTCTCGCCGATTTTGATGCCGTTCTGATAAATGTTAACGGTTGTGCCTTTGGTTCCCATACCATGAAGGGTCGGCGTCGCATCGTCTGTCGACTGGCCTTTTTGCAGGTGAACGGGTTTGTCATCCGGATTGTTATAATCATCAATAATATTGGTGATGGATGGGGTGCCCGGAGCATGTCCGGCAAAATTGAAGTCCCATTTACCGTTGACATCATCAAGCGGTGTGCGGTTACCTGCCGCATCGACAGCAACCAGATGGAAACTGTGTTGTCCCGGGGTTATCGCTTTATCAGGTGTAAACCTGAACGAACCATCTGCCTGAATAGCACCCTCGCCAATTTTGGTGTTTCCATCATAAAGTTCTACGAAGCCGCCCTCAGCTCCCGAAATTGTTCCGGGGCCTGCCTGAACTTCCGGATAGTTGTCATCAGTGTAGCCACCCGAATGCGGTATCTCGCCTGTCTTGGGCTCTTGGTCGTCGATCAGTTTAATATTTTGTGTATTTCCCCAAACTGGCGGTGTCGTATCGACATAAAGATAGAAATCGCTACTCTGTTTTCCTTCATTTCCGGCGGCATCCTTGACCACTGCAACATATTGGTAATTGCCTTCGGCAAGTTCGGGAAGCTGGTACTCCCAGCTATAACTGCCATCACCGTTTTGTGTGAGGCGAATATTGTCGGCAACACTATGAAGATTGCCTTTGCTATCACGATAATAAAGGTGAACAACATCGCCCTCATGTGCACCCGTGACGGTGCCTTTAAGAAGTGGCGTCTTGTCATTGGTCGTCGTTCCTGACGGATAATTGCCGACATTAGCTTCAACATCATCATCGAAGCTGTCAATCGTGACCTTATAACCGTCTAAAGGCGGGGTGGTGTCAACCGTCATATCCCGTGCTGTATCATGACCGACATTGCCTGCATCATCAACCACACGAGCTTTGACATGATAGACCTGATCGGTCAGTTCATGCCCCTTTTGGACAGAATAATAATACTGTTTGGTTTCCCGATTGTATTCGGCTCTTATCCATGTCTGCCCGTCATCAAGCGAAATCTCGACATGTTCGTCATCAGCAAGCGGCTTATCCACGCTCACAAAAATCGTCGGATTTTTGTCCTGCGTGATAAAGTCTTTGTCTGATGTACCGGAATCGTTCAACAAGCCGTCGATTGTCGGTATTGCAGTTGGTGCAATTGTATCGACAATAAATTCCGACCCCTGGCAATCTGTGCCTTCATTGCCGGCAGCATCCACCGGACGGGCAGTCAATGTATGTTGACCTTCAGAAAGCTTGTGATCTTCGTCAGGTGTAAACGACCATGTCCCGTCTTCCTTGACGTCGGTCGAACCGATCAGCTTGCCATTGTCATAAATATTGACAGTTTTTGCGTCCGAAGGTGCTTTTCCGGAATATTCAGGTCGATTGTCGTTGGTATGCTGGTCTTTTTTAAGTTGACCGGTAAAATCATTGGCATCGTTTTTGACATCATCGGTCACCGAAACTGTATCATTGGCGATCGGTTCGGGTGGCGTAATATCAACAATCACATCATAATTGGACGAATGCTGGCTTTCGTTGCCAACCTCGTCGACAGTGGTGGCTGTCAAATGATGTGTTACCCCTTGATGTGTTTCCCCTCCTCTCAGCGGAGAAGGTGGTGTGAAACTCCATTTTCCCTCGCCATCAGCTGTGACAGAACCGATCAGCTGGCTTTTGCCATCTTCGCCCGCATCATAGATATTGACTTGCTGATATGGCTTTGCACCACTTCCGATAATTGTCGGGGTTGTATCATCGGTGCTGCCACCATTTACAACATCATTCTGAATAGCGCCGACATCATCGGTTACTTTATCAATCGACGGCTTTTGATTGTTGGTTATATCAACATCAAAATTGAAATCGGCTGTCGATTTGCCCCCTGAAGCATCCTCGGTTTCAGCATGAATGACATAATGGCCTTCGCCGAATTTTTCACTGTCTTTGACCTGATAAGACCAATTGCCTTCACTATCGGTTGTAACTTTCGCAAGCTCATGAACCTGATTATTGGCGTCGGTATATGTCAGAACAACAGTAGAGTTCGGTGTTGCTTTACCGACAATAAGCGGCGTTCTGTCATCGGTCTTGCTATTGTTTGTGATGTGTGATTCAAGCGGTGCCTGATCATCAACAAGATAGTCAATGCTCACCTTGACCGTGCTTGTGTCAACCGTGATATTGGTCGCCGTCCCCTTGCCGCTTTCATTACCGGCTGCATCACTTAAAGACGTCTGGAACTGGTGATTGCCTTTTCCTAACGGATCCTTCGGTGTCCACGACCATTCTCCCTGGTCGTTAACCTTTGCCTCTCCGACTTTCACACCGTCCTGATAGATGTTGACCTTGTCACCGGGTTGATGCCCGTTGACCTTGCCGCTTAAAGTTGGTGTTGAATCGGCCGTCGTTCCGGTAATTGTATTACCCTGATCATCTTTGGCCGTCGGTGCATCGGGTGCATCGGGCGCTTGCCTGTCAACAATAACCGGATAGCCGCCCGTTTCATGGCTCCATGTTGTGCCATCCTTATCCAATGCTTTGGCTGTAATCACATGGCGGGTACCAGTCGGGTCTGTCGTCGGATTGGAAAGCGCCGGAAGTGTGGTTTCCCAGGTTCCATCATCCTTCACAGGGACTTGGGCAACGTCCACCCCGTCAACATAAATATGAACAATCGAACCGGTTGTGGCTGTCCCTTTGATAAGCGGTGTGGAATCGTTCGTAACCGCATCTTTCTGGATGGTATCGCCATTGTCATCAAGAACATTGATAATCGAAGGTGTAGCCGGTGCATGGCCAACAAAGTTGAAATCCCATGCCGTTGTTCCCTGCGATTGCTCGTTTCCGGCATAATCAACCGGTTTGGCAACAAAGCTATGATTGCCTTGACGCAGTGGTACTGTCGGCTCGACACTCCATGACCCGTCACTATTGACCTTACCCGTTCCGATCAATGTGCCATTGTCATAAAGATTGATTTTTTCCACTTTTGTCGGGTCAACCGAATTGGCAGCCCCTTTTAATGTCGGACGGCTGTCATCAGTGGTTGTACCCTTTCCAATTGTGCCGGTTTTCGGCAACTGGTCGTCAAAAAGATCAAGGCCGCTTTCGTTGATTACAGGTGGCGGTGTTGTCGTAACATCCAGGCCGAAACCGGAAGAGGCTTGTCCAAGATTTCCTGCTTCATCGGTGATAACGCCTCTGAATTCGTGATAGCCGTCATCAAGATGGTCTTTTGCCGTGCCTCCGGGTATTCCTTTGACGTCGAACTTCCAATTGCCTGACCCGTCAACTTTTGCTGTGCCGATTGTTACCCAATCGTCACCGATTTTGACCTGCACAGTGACATAGTCACCAGGCTTCATACCCGATGTATGACCGTTCAAAGTCGGCGTATTATCATTGGTTGCTTCACCATTGGAACGGCTCTTCGATCCACCTTCCTCATTGACATCATCAATAAAGCTGTCAATCACAATCTGATAGTCGCCACCGATTGGCGCAGTCTTGTCGATAGTGACGTCCTGTGCCGGACCGTCTTTGACATTGCCTGCATCGTCTACAACGCGCCCGTAAATTTTGTGGACGCCTTCAGCAAGATGAATGTTCGAGTGGTCATAATACCAATAACCGTCAGTCTCGTCATAGGTGGCATCATACCATTTGCCGTCAACATTGACCTGAACCTTGTAACCGGCCGGCAATTTTTCATTAACACCGAATTTGAAAACAAGACTGTCATCGCCGGTCTTGAAATCGCTGTCGCTCAAACCGCGATCTTCCGTAATCGAAACCAGGCTCGTCGTTTGCGTCGGTGCATCCGTCTTCACCGTCAGATCATATTCGGTATATTTTTCGCTATCGACGCCAAGCTTGTTGGTTGTCTGAAGCTTGAAATGATGGGCACCGGGAGCAAGCTCGTCAACCGTGCATACCCATTTATGATCATTCCCAATATTGGCCGTGCCGATCTTGACCAGTTTGCCATCAATCTCGTCATAAATGGTCACGGTATCGCCGGGATTACCCTCGCCATAAAATGTCGGCTTGGTATCATTGGTTTTGCCACCCGAAACAAGATCATCGGTGTTTAGCGGCACATCATCCTGAACACGCGTAATGTCCGGTGCTTCAGGTGGTGTATTATCAATATCAAGGGCAAAATCGGAATGGGCATTGTTGCCGTTTTGAGCTGTCACAACAGCGGTATAAACATGGTGCCCATTTGTTTGTTCAGGAAGCTCGAACGACCAATTGCCATGCCCGTCGGACGTAACCGTGCCAATAACCTTGTCACCTTCTTTAATAGTGACAACAGTGTTGGGACTGGTTGAACCGTAAAGCGTCGGTGTCGTGTCATCCGTTGTTGCGCCATTTGCAAGATCTTTGACAATATGGCCTGCATTATCGGCAGCATAATTGATCGAAACGAGAATTGCCGAACTATCAATGTTAAAGTCGAATGCCGGGCTCTTATCACTGATATTGCCAGCCTTATCGGTGTAAGTCGTGGTAATCGAATGTTTGCCCTGACCGAGGTCGGTTGGCGTATAGCTCCAGTTTCCTTCGCCATCGGACATAACAGTCTGAACATGTTTTGTCTTGCCATCAACAGTATCATAAATATCGACAACAACATTACCCTCACCAGCTTTTCCATGAATAGTTGGTGCTTTGTCATCAATCGTGCTGTTTTCAGCTACATCTCCCTGTTTATCACCGACATGGTCGTCCAACTTTGGCAGATCCGGTGTTGTCGGTTTTAATGTATCGACATTGATCGGCCAGAACCCTGTCTTGTCGGATTCCTGTCCGGCACTGTCACTTGCAGAAGCACGGATTTGCCAGCTCTCGCCATTCGGCAAAATACCGACCAATGAAGGATCAATCGCGACTGCCCAATGGCCGTCACCCCCGACCTTAACACCCTTGGCGACAAGTTTGTCGCCAATATAGATATTGATAAACGAACCGGCATCACCGGTTCCTTTGATGAGCGGTGTGGCATCATTGGTAAACTGGTTTTTATCAATGAACTTGCCATCCGGATGGGATGCATCAATCTCTTTTTCTTCATTGTTGTAAATGCCGGTAATGGCCGGCATTCCCGGGGCTGCCCCGGCAATGTCAAAATCCCAGGTCTTGGCCTCACCTTCATTGCCCGCATCATCGGACGGACGGGCTTCGATTTTATGTGTGCCCGAGCTCAAATGCGGCGTATAGGACCACGTGCCATCAGCTGCAACATTGACAATACTGGCAAGCGTGCCATCAATATAGATATGGACTTTCGTGACATCGCTTCCTGCCGGAAGTTTGCCTTTGATCTCCGGTGTTTTGTCGTCGGTTACTTTATGACCGGCATCGTTTATGCTCCATGCCGTGGTGCCATTGGCGCCGTCAAATTCGCCAGTCTGTGGCCCCTCATCATCCCACAAACCGATATCACTGCCGAGTGTCCCTGTCGGTCCCTTGGTATCAACTTCGAATTTATAGGCCGGCGTTGGCTGACCTTCATTACCGGCTTTATCAACCGGACGTGCTATCCATTCGTGCACGCCATCGCCAAGCCCGTGTCCTGTTGGCGGTGTGAAACTCCAGTCACCATTTTCGTCAACTTTGGCAGAACCGATCAATATCAACTTGCCGTCCGAATCCTTGTCATAAATATTGACCGATTGGGTGTCGCTTGAAATCGCGCGCCCGCTCATCGTCGGCGTGTCATCATTGGTGAGCTTGATCTTTCCACCCTTACCGTCATCCTTCTCGATCCAGTTCGGGAAGTCACCGACATTCGTTTCCTTGTCATCAACAAGCTTGATGGTCTTGTCGTCAAGAACCGGCGGTGTGCGATCAATAAAAAGATTACGGCCATCTGTCGGATCGCTTTCATTGCCGACACTATCCGTCTCTGTCACAATAAATGTATATTTTGTCGGACTATGATTTGGATCATCGGTCAAAGCGACCGTCGGCGTAACAGACCATGTTCCATCCTCACGAACCACTGTCTGGCCGATAAGCGTGCGCTCACCCTTATCATCAACCGTATAAAGCTTGATAATGTCGCCCGCGACACCTTTACCATTAAAGGTCGGCGTGGTGTCGTCGGTAACATCATTATTTTGCAATGGACGGTTGCCATCCGGATAGATTGCCGGATCGTTGCCGACATTGTCGATAACCTCGACAAGCTGAGGTGTAACTGGTGCCTTTGTATCAATATGCAGGCTGAAATGATGTTCGACTTTATTGCCGGCATTATTTATCAAAGAGGCAATATATTCGTGTGTCTTGTCTTCACCGGCATTTTGTTGGGCCGGCAACTGGTATTCCCATGTGCCATCCTCCTTGACCGTCGTTTCATAGGTTGAACCGGTTGTCTTATCAAGAATCGTCACAGTTTGTCCGGGTGTGCCACGCCCGACAAGCTTCGGCGTTGCATCATTGGTGGCACCGCCATTGACAATCGTTTTTGCGTCTTTCTGGTAGTCATCAACAGCGTGATCGATTTTGACTTCCGGTGGTGTCAAATCAAGATTGAACCCTAACGGGTCACTTTTATCACTCACATTGCCAGCCGCATCGGTCAAGGTGGTTGTTATACTGTGTGCACCGGCTTGAAGCGGCGTGGTGGGCGTCCATGACCATGTACCATCTTCATGAACGGTCGTCTCTCCTATAACCTTGCCGTTGTCATAAATGGTAACAATGGAATTTTTTTCTCCTTTTCCCGAAAAGAGCGGCATATCCTCGTCATAGGTCTTGCCTTCTTCAATGCTTCCATGCTGATCGCCGGAATTATCTTCCGCTTTGACAATATCGGGCTTTGCCGGTGCTGTCGTATCACGATTGATCCAGCTATCACCCGATGGTGCCCCGACCGCTCCCGCATCGTTCCTGGCATCGGCTACAAAACTATAGCGACCATCGGCAATGGCTTTGCGTGTTTCCGCTGAAACTGTGCTCAAATCCACTGTCTGCGACCAGCTACCGGAGCCATTGCTTGTCGTGGTTTCAAACGTATGAATGACCTTGCCGCTATCATCTTTCAGATAAACTGTAATGATCGAATTGGCCGGCGCACTTCCCTGAAGATGGAATATGTTTTCCTTCGTCGGATTGTCCCATGTATAGGGTGCATTATCGTCACCTGTCGTCGCCGAATCAATCGACGTCTGGCCAACGGTTGCCATATCAAGAACAAACGGAAATGATGTACGTGCTCCCTCGACACCTGCCTTGTTTTCATAAGCAACTTCGAACTTATGATTATTACCGGCGTTGAGTGTCGGCGTATATTCCCAACTTCCGTCTTCGCTTACCGGAATTTTGGTCAATAATTTGCCATTGTCATAAATATTGATTGTCGAAATCCGGCCGGAATTCAATAAATCTGTAGGCAAATGCCCTTTAAGCGTTGGAGTTGTATCGTCGGTGATAACAACTTTCTCGCCATGCTGGCCTTGCCGCGTCGCCCACTCACCATCACGATAGGAGCCGACAATCGAACCGGCATCGTCAATGAGATCGACTTCATCCTTGCTGTTCCCCATCGCCGGAACCGGCTCGGTATCGAAACCTAAAACGAACTTGTCCGAATGGTTGCTTTCGTTACCCGCCGGATCGGTTGCCGTCGTGGTAAATTCATGCATTCCTTTTGTATTGCTAATCGGGCTTGTCGGCGAAACACTCCATGTGCCATCGTCTTTTACAACCGATTGGCCAACAAGCTTGTCACCATCGTATAATTTGATGATATCTCCAGCTGTGCCTTTGCCGGAAAATGTCGGCGTTGTATCATCGGTCGTATCACCACTATGAAGTTCTTTGTCTCCATTCGTATGGTTGGGGGCATTGTCTTTATTGCCAACATTGTCGATGACTTTATCAATGGCCGGTGCATCCGGTGCTTTTGTATCAATCGTCAAGTGGAAATCGACAGATTGGGTATTGCCTGCCGCATTGATGATTTTTGCGTGATAGGTATGGGTGACTTCCTGATTATCGCCTGCCTGGTTTGGAAGCTCGAACTGCCAATTTCCCGCGCCATCGACTTTGGTCCGGCCAATTTCCTTGCCATTCTCGTCGGTGATCACAACTGTCCCATTGGGCGTGCCACGCCCGTAAAGGGTCGGTGTGCGATCATCCGTGACACCATTATCCGCAACATCCTTACGGATAGACCCTTCATTATCATGAGCACCATCGACAAAAATGTTCACACCCGATTTGTCGACAGTCACTTTGACAGCGCCACTCTTTTCACTTTCATTGCCGGCAGAATCCGTCAATGTCGTCGTCAAACTGTGGTCGCCACCTTTAAGCGGCGGATTGGGCGTGAAACTCCACGTTCCATCATCACCAACAACAGTCTCGCCAATCGGCGTTTTCCCGTCATTGTCATAAATCTTGACAACTTCGCCCTTTTTGCCCTTGCCCGATAAAGTCGGCGTGTCATCATCTGTCGTCGAACCCGAAGTGATTTCACCCTGCTTTTCGCCAACATTATCCATCGCCTTCGGCGCATCCGGCGTATCAGGCGCTGTCGTATCGCGTTCCAGCCAATGCGAGCCGGACGCATCGGTTGGCGCACCTTTACTATCTACGGCACTTGCTTTGAAACTATATTCCCCATCCTTCAAAGGCGGATTAAGATGTGACAGATCTCCCGTATTGACCGACCATGACCCGTCTTTCGAAACGTCAGCCGTCCATTCCAACGGCTCGCCTTTGAAATTCTTGACGGGATTACCATCCTTGTCATAAAGCCGGAGCGTTACTTTCCCGGAAGATGGCCCGCCACCTGTCACAAAGAAGCTGTTGGAATTGGTCGGGTAACCGGATTCATGATAATGCCCCTGATCATCCTGTACCTGCTGGATAGAAGGCGGCCCCGCACGGTTAAGATCAACCCAGAAATCATAATCATCAGGATTTGACTGTTCGCCAACTGTGCCGAATTTGTTGACAATAGCAGCACTTAAACGATGGTCACCTTGCAACCATTCCTGACTATATTCCCAACTCCCGTCACCTTTGACCTTGGCTTCGCCAATCTTCTTGCCATTGTCATAAATATTGATGTGATCAACATTCGAAACGTCGTAGCCTGAAGGAATTTTTCCTTTAAAAACAGCATGGTTATCGTCGGTAACCTTCTTATGGTCGCTGTCGCGTTGTGCCCAGTCTTTGTAAGATCCGGTAACAGCCCCGACATTATCAATGACATCAAGATTTTGGTCGCTCATTGCAGGAGGAAGCGTACGGTCAAAAGCAAAATTGCCGTTGATATGATCGCTTTCATTGCCAACTTTGTTCTTGGCGTAAACCTCGTAATTATAATTGCCTTTGGTAAGCTTATGAGCTTCAGGCAAACGGAAAGCGAATGTGCCATCATCACGGATGACTTTTTCGCCAGCCCCCCTTTGGGACCCCGCTTCATTTAAAGTATTGCGATCAATGACAAATTCATGACCATTGAGTTTAATGATGATATGGGTAACATCTTTGCCGATACGTCCACAAAATACCGGTGTATCATCATCAGTCATACCACCCGTTAACGGCAATGGTCCGGTCACTTCCGGATGATTGTCTTCAACACGGAAATCTTCAATGCCATACGGCCTGCTCGAGTCAATATTGACATTGAAATCGGTTCCCGCACTTTCATTGCCGGCAGCATCGGTCAATGTCGTGGTGAGTTTATGGTGACCTTCACTTAAAGCTTTGCTTGTTTCAACCGACCAGTTGCCATCTTTATCAACAGTGCCCTGTCCAACAAGCGTTTTGTTGCCTTTATCGTCGGTATCATAAATCTTGACCGTGCTTCCCGGCTCTCCTTTACCTGTCAAAGTCGGCGTTTTGTCATTGGTATAATCACCATCTTTCAATGTTCCGTCGGAACCCAACGGATCAGGGGCAACATTATCAACCCCGTGAGAAACACCAGGTGCATCCGGTGCTTTCGTATCAACATTGAAATCATAATTCGCTTCCGCACTTACATTGCCACTCGCGTCAATCTGGGTGACTTTGACCCTGTATTTGCCGTCACTCAACTTCGGCAACTCGAAACTCCACGTCCCGTCCGAATTGACCTTCGTGGTCATGTCAGGATAACCGTCAAGGTGAATTTTGATCGTATTGCCAGGAATCCCCTTGCCCGATAAAAGTGGCGTACTATCGTTCAGATAACCGCCATTCCTGACCGCAAGCAAATTTTTCGGGTCATTATTGTTTACAACAAAATA
>NZ_JACFSQ010000004.1:0-133350 GCF_016100335.1 Bartonella sp. W8167 | reverse complement strand
CCAAGAGCGCAACTCACTGTCGCCAGCGGCGTACCGCCCTCGTTGTGGCGCTCATATAGACCTCACTTTCTCCCAGAGTCAACAGCGATATCGAAAAAAAATGCACTTTTTTCGTTTTTTTATGTCGATTCAATCTTACCGTGTGCCGGCTAACGATTACACCTCGAAAATGGTGCAAAAAATCGCATCTAGAGTTTCAAAAAAGTCGAAAATTTACCGCCAAAAATGTTTTTCTCAACTTTCAGAACCGAAAAACGCTCGAAAAAAATGCGTCTTAGGGCATTTTGAAGCCTTTTTAACAGAATCAACGCCATTTTTTTCAAGAATCACGTCTCAGAGACAAGAATCACCCTGATTTTGCCGCATGTCTGGAACATTCGCGCTATCAGCCAATTGGATAGCCTGTGATTTATGGTCGTCTCTTCGAGTCTGTCTTCTTTGTTTCCTGCAATGTTTCGGATCAACCAATGTCTTTTTCTGTATATGTCTTCATTCACATGAATTAATTCGAGGACTTCGTGTTTTCGAACCATCCCATCTTCTTTTGCATTTGCGGTTGATTCCACTGATCCTGCGAGACCCGTTGCGGAACGGAGGCACCCCCGCCCATACTGATAGTATTATAAAGTTCGCAACTCTCGTTTCATAATCATGAATTCGGCTGATCACCCGAGGTGAGAAATTTGCGTTCTTAAATAAGTTTGCTCGGTTAGTGGTTTTTGAAAAACATAGACCGACCAATAAGTTTTTAAACCCGAAGTGCCACTGACTATACGAAAATGAAAACTTGCTATCTGATAGGCGTGGCAAAATTTTTCAGCCTTTAAATGCAATTATTCCATTTAAGTTCCCGAAAAAATGAAAATTTTCATTTTTGTTTGAAATGGCAGGAGAAAAAACCGGTCGCTCCATCGCGGCAAACCGTTATTCGGGCAACTTACCGATTTTCCCGAGAGTCAAAGGATTTTTACGGTTTTAAATTGGGAAACACAGACGACATATAAAATGACGGAGAGCGCATCACTTCATATAAATGGATCAAATATAGAAGAGGCATGAAATTATTTGACTGGCTCCTCTATAGGAAAATGCATCGGTCAAAACATGTCCGGAGCATCACCCAAATTGACGACAGGCTCCTGCAATCTCGTCTGTCCCTATCCTGATACACACAATTCAGTGACGCAAACCCTCTCGCTCGATAAGTAACGTCCACTTTTAAAAATGGGAGGAAACACAAGTCATAAGACTTGCAGGATGTTATTAAGCACCGGAAGGAATCAAATTTACCCTGTTATATCGGCGACAAACAGGGCGTTGAAGTATTTCGAACGCTAACCGGCGTAGAAAACGAACAGTTTTACGACATCGCAATAACCGGTTCGATGGCAAAGAAAGATGCTTGCACACTATTTGCCGACGGAATCTTACTTATCGCGGGATAGACAATTGACCAGATTATCGGCGAGGTTGGCGATCAATTCCGGATAGAGGCCTGAACCTTCCGGTAATGATTGTCCCAACGGGTCAAGCATGCCGACTTTGGCAGACGTATTTTCAATAACGACATCAACAAGTTTATTCGGATATTGCGGCTCGGCAAAAACACAAGCGACATTTTCCTTGCCGATGGTGTTTTTGATTGCACCCAGTCGTTGAGCACCCGGCTGACGTTCAGGGTCAAGTGCCACCGAACCGACTGCATGAAGGCCGAAACGATGTTCAAAATAATGGTAGGCATCATGAAAAACGATAAAGTTTTTGTCACGGAATGGTGAAATAGTTTCTTTTATATTCTGCTCGGTTTCGGCAAGCATTTTATCATAGGCTTTCGCATTATTATAATAGATATCAGCATGATCTGGGTCTTTTTTAGCAAGAATATCGGCCACATAAATGACGACTTTCCGGGCATTCTCGGGGTCAAGCCAGAAATGGAAATCCATTGCGTGGCCATCTTTACCACTATGACTATGGTTTTCAGCTTCGCCTTCGAACAAACCACCTTCTCTGATCGGGAGAAGCTCGACACCGGGTGCAGCAGAAAGTGCAATCATCCGGTCTTTGACACCGAGATTTTCTATCGGTTTGGCAAGAAAAAGCTCCATATCGGGATTTGCTATAAAAATAATGTCAGCTTCGGACAACATTTTCGCATCTGATGGCTTTAACGCATAGCCATGTTCCGAGCCGGCCTGTTTAACAATCAACGTCGGTGTACCCAATTTTCCCATAACTGCGGCGACCAATGAATGAAGCGGTTTGATGGAAACCACCACCTGAGGGACTGAAGACGCTTGTGCTTTGATGACGAAGACGAAAATCAGCACGCATGCAGCCATTGTATAATAAAGAGACCGAAACAATTTTACCCTTTAAATGTTACTTTATTACATTACAGTTTTGTATTAAGCCAGTTGTTGAAGAAGTGCAAGGCGTTTGCCGTCAAACTTTAGTGTAGTGAAGGAGGAATCATAGTTGAGTTTAGGCTGATTTTCATGACTGAAGATTGGATAATGACAAGTCAAAACTTTGATTGGCAGAATCTGATTGGCAGAAACTATGATTGATTGCATGAAACGATTTGAGGATTGGAAAAATGGATAAAGAATGGCTGTTGTCGCTTACAAAAGCAGGCATCGAACGCAATGGTCGCTGGCTTGTCCATGATATAGATCTTGATATCTATCGTGGTGAAATCGTTACACTGATTGGTCCGAACGGTTCGGGAAAATCAACCACAGCAAAAATGGCATTGGGAATTTTAAAACCATCAGCGGGGACTGTGACCAGAAAAGCAGGCTTGCGCATCGGCTATGTGCCGCAAAGATTGGTGATTGACCCATCCCTACCTTTGACGGTTCGCCGTTTCATGACATTGACAGCCAAACTTGATGCCAAAAAACTGGCATCGGTTTTGAGCGAGACAGGCGTTGCCGATTTGGAAAATGCCAATGTCGCCGATCTTTCGGGCGGGGAATTGCAGCGGGTGCTCCTTGCTCGTTCAATTGCAAGAAAGCCTGATCTTCTCGTTCTAGACGAACCTCTACAAGGAGTCGATTATAATGGAGAAACCGAGCTTTACGGATTGATTGCCAGTCTGCGCAAAAAACTTGATTGCGGTATTCTTCTCATCTCCCATGATCTTCATATTGTCATGGCAGCTACCGATCGCGTGATTTGTTTAAACGGCCATATTTGCTGCAGCGGAGCACCAACCGAGGTTGCACAAAGCGAAGCTTACGGGCGCCTTGTCGGTGCAATACCCGAAAACGGTCTGGCACTTTATGAGCATCATCATAACCACCGGCATAACATTCATGGTGCCGTCATCAACACTCCGGCCGGAAAAACAACCAAAAATATCGGAGCCAACGATAATGCTTGACGATTATCTTGTAAGAGCGTTTTTAGCAGGAATTGGCGTAGCATTGATGGCGGGGCCACTCGGTTGTTTTATTGTTTGGCAAAAACTTGCCTATTTTGGCGATACCATGGCCCATTCGGCTTTGCTCGGTGTCGCTTTTGCCTTACTTGTCAACATTGATACGGTGCTTGGCGTTTTCCTTGTTGCAGTCATTGTTTCGATTGCACTCTTTATTCTTCAGGCAAAAGAAAAATTGTCGGGCGATTCGCTTCTCGGCATTCTTGCCCATGCAACACTGGCAATCGGACTTATCCTGATTGGCTTCATGACCTGGACAAATATTGATATCAATAGCTACCTGTTCGGCGATATTCTGGCTGTCTCCCGCACAGATGTGTTGACGGTGTGGATCGGATGCGCCGTCATTCTTGTTGTGCTTTTTCTCTTGTGGCGTCCGCTTCTCGCACTGACGATCAATATCGACATGGCGAAGGCAGAAAATATGAAGCCGGAACGCGCCCGTTTCATTTTTATGTTGCTTATGGCCATTGTTATTGCGGTTGCCATAAATATCATCGGTATACTTCTGATTACGGCACTTCTCATTATTCCTGCTGCCACTGCGCGGCGTTTTTCATCAACCCCTGAACAAATGGCCATTCTTGCTGCTTTGATTGGTATTATCGGAACGGTTCTCGGGCTTTACGCCTCGATCCGGTTTGACAGCCGTTCGGGCCCCAGCGTTGTTGTTGCACTGTTTATCCTGTTTATTGCAAGCAGACTGATAAGTGGAGTAATCAAGGAATTTTCCCATGACAGATAAGCTCACCCGTAACCAGATGTTGGTGCTTTCAGTCCTCGAAAAAGAACAGGCGCCATTGAGCGCCTATACAATACTTGACAGGTTGCATGGAGAAGGCTTTCGCGCGCCATTGCAAGTGTATCGTGCACTTCAAAAACTTGTTTCCGCAAAACTGGTTCACAAGCTCGAAAGCGTCAATGCTTTTATGGCGTGTTCACATCCCGACCAGCATAATCATGGGCTTACGGTCTTTATCATTTGTGAAAACTGTAATCGGGTTGCGGAAATCGAAAATCCGCTTATTGCAGAAAATATTCTTCAAATGACACGAAAAGAAGGCTTTTTACCGCGCACAACGACGATCGAAATTCGCGGAATATGCACCAGATGCAACCCGAAGCGGGTCTGAAGCGTTGTCGGTGTGTCCATTTTATTGACGGTTGAACCCGTTTTGGTTAAACACCGCACTCTTTCATCAGACGTGGAAGCCTTGTCCCATGACAGATTTTTCTAACAGCACAAACAAGACAATTCAGGCCAAACAACGCCCGCACAAAAAAATTGCGATAGCGATTGCAATTATTGCTGCCATTGCAGTTTTGTGGCTGGGGTTTAGGTGGCTGACCGAATGGCGTTTTCTGGTCACAACAGATGATGCCTATGTGCAAGGCGATATTGCCTCGATTGCCCCCAAGGTCAACGGCTATATCAATGACATTCCGGTTGAAACCAATCATTATGTCAAAAAAGGCGATGTGCTGTTTCGTCTTGATGATGGCGATTATAAAATCGCTTATGACGAAGCAAAAGCAAAACTTCAAACGCAAAGCCGCACGCTCGCGCGTATCGAAGCGCAGATTGCCGCTTCGAAAACCTCGCTTGACGAAGCCAATGCACAAAAAGACGCGGCCAATGCGGTGGCCGTCAATGCTGATATTACGTTAAAACGTGCAAAAGAACTGAATGTCGGGAGTTTCGTTGCAAAATCGGCTGTCGATAATGCCCAGTCGGCTTATGATCAGGCCGTTGCCAATGTCACGCGCGCCAATGCGCAAATTGCTGCGGCGGCTGCCAATATTACGGTTCTTGAAGCGCAACATGACGAGGCGGTAAGCGAAACGAGAAGCCTTGAACTGGCACGCGACAAAGCCCGTCGTGACCTTGATTTTACCGTTTTGCGCGCACCTTTTGATGGTGTTTTGGGAAATCTTGCCGGTAAAAAAGGTGACTATGTCGTCAATGGACAGCGTTTGGCTGCACTCGTTCCTGTCAATGCGCTTTATATTGACGCCAATTATAAAGAAACCCAACTTCCTTCGATCTATGGCGGTGAAAAAGTTCGCATCTCTGTCGACGGGCTTGATGGCGAAAGCTTTGAAGGCACAGTCGTTTCATTGTCGCCTGCATCGGGCGCTGTTTTTTCACTTTTGCCACCACAAAATGCCACCGGCAATTTTACCAAAATTGTCCAGCGTGTTCCGGTCAGAATATCGATACCTGAAAATATTCTGGCAACAGGGCGCATTCGTGCCGGCATGAGCGTGGTTGTCAGCGTCGACATGCGCACAAAACCGGAAGGTGCAAAATCATTGGCGACAAAGTGAGGTTTTGATGACCGCTGCCAGTCTCCCCCACACGGAAGATCATATTGAGCCGAAAAAAATCGTGGCCTTCGTGGCCATGGTTTTTGGCATGTTCATGGCAATTCTCGACATCCAGATTGTTTCTGCCTCCTTGTCGGAAATTCAGGCAGGACTTTCGGCAAGCTCGGATGAAATAGCCTGGGTCCAGACATCCTATCTCATTGCCGAGGTTATTATGATCCCGTTATCGGGATTTTTGGGGCGGTTGTTATCAACGCGTGTGCTTTTTACAATTTCGGCTGCCGGCTTTACTATTGCATCCGCCCTTTGTGCAACAGCCGGCTCGATTGAACAGATGATTGCCTACCGTGCCCTTCAGGGCTTTATCGGCGGTGGCATGATTCCAAGCGTGTTCGCTGCTGCCTTCACCATTTTTCCGCCTTCAAAACAGCCGATTGTTTCTCCCATTATCGGGTTGGTGGCAACACTTGCCCCCACGATTGGACCGACAGTCGGCGGTTATCTGAGCCATGCTTTTTCGTGGCATTGGCTGTTTCTTGTCAATGTGCCCTTCGGCATTCTCGTAACCATTGCTTCATGGAAGCTCATTGATTTTGATAAAGGTGATAGTTCGCTTTTCCAATCCTTCGACTGGTTCGGTTTAATTACCATGGCAACCTTTCTCGGCTCCCTTGAATATGTGCTTGAAGAAGGTCCGCGCAATGACTGGATGGAAGACGAAATGATCTTCCGTTTTACCATTGTCATGGGCATTTCTGCCGTTCTGTTTTTCTGGCGTGTGCTGACAGCGAAAAACCCGATTGTTGACCTCAAGGCCTTTGTAAACCTGAATTTCGCACTCGGGTCGATCTTTTCTTTCGTTATGGGCATCGGACTTTACGGGCTTACCTATCTTTATCCGCTCTATCTTGGGGAAATTCGCGGCTATGATGCCTTGATGATCGGGGAAACAATGTTTGTTTCCGGCTTGATGATGTTTTTTTCCGCTCCCCTTGCCGGTTTTCTTTCGACCAAGCTTGACCCGCGTTTAATGATGGGGCTTGGTTTTGCGGGTTTTGGCTGGGGAACCTGGCTTGTCACCGGAATGACATCAGACTGGGATTTCTGGGAACTGTTCTGGCCGCAAATTTTACGTGGCGGCTCGCTCATCCTGTGTATGGTGCCGATCAACAACATTGCACTTGGCACACTTTCGGCCGAAAAGCTTAAAAATGCATCCGGTCTTTTCAACCTCACCCGTAATCTCGGTGGTGCTGTGGGGCTTGCAATCATCAACACCATTATCATGCGGCGTACCGATTTTCATTATGAGCGACTGTCCGAAAGCGTGCAATGGGGAAACCGGCAGGCAATTGACCTGTTGAATGCTTTGGCAAACAAACTTGATATGGCAGGCTTGAACCCGAAGGATTCGGCTTTGATGCAGCTCTATAATATTGTCCGCCAGCAAGCGACAGTCATGGCCTTTATCGACGCTTTCTTCATTCTTACTCTCTTGTTCGCAATTTTGACACTTCTGGTTTTTGCTGTAAAAAAACCGAAAACATTAAGCGGTGGAGTTGGCGGGCATTAATGTGCGAAAGGCTAAAAAAGGCAAAAACCGATCAAGGGTTTTGCTTTTTTTACGCTTCTCGCGTAAGTATAGCTTATGACAATTGCAAGCAAATGGACATTTCCGACTGATATTCTGCTAGCGCCCAAAAGCCTTGCAGCACTTGGCTCCGTGTTCGAAAAAAACGGGGTCAAAGCCATAATGGTTTTGACCGATCGCGGTCTTAGCCAATCACCGGCATTGAAAAAACTGCTCAAACGCATTGACAAATTGAAATTGCCGTTCGGCGTTTTTTCTTCGCTCGACGGAACTGCCTCCAGAGAAACATTGGAATTGACTGTTCGGCTTTATTTGAGCGGCGGTTTCAATGCTATTCTTGCCTTTGGCGGTGGTGCAGCAATAGATCTTGCCAAACTGACCCGCCTGTTTTGTGCAAAAGGCGCGAATGTCAAAACACTTGAAGTCCCCTCGCTTTATACGCCTCTCCCCTCGCTTGTTGCAATGCCGACACTTGCCGGAAGCGGTGCAGAAATCAGTGATAACGCCTACATTATCGACAATAGCAACAATACCGGTTTTACAATACATGACAAACGCATGATGCCGCCATGCGTTGTAGCCGATCCGGTTTTAACAGGGTCTGCACCTGCTATTTTTATGGCCGGCGCGGGTATGCATGCACTTACCAATGCGATTGATAGCTGGTGCTATCCGACATTCAATCCCGTTTCGGATGCTCTGGCACTCGAAACAGCCCGCCTCGTTTTTGCCTATTTGCCAAAAGCAGTCAGTGACCGTTCAAATAATGAAGCGCAAATGGCAATGGCATCCGCCTCGCTCACTGGTGCACTTGCGGCAAAGAAAGGCTTAGGCATGACCAGCGCCCTCGCCCGATCGATAAGCAATCGTTACCAAACCCATTTTGGCATGACTGCAGGTGTTCTTTTGCCTTATGTCGTGGCTTATAACCAGTCGGCAGTGGGAAACAGAATTGCAACGCTTGCCGAGCGCCTTAATATAAAAGGTGGTTTCAACGGCTTTATCCGCCATCTGTTGAATTTGCGAAAATCGGCCAATGTTCCAACAAAATTGGCAGGCTTGACAAAAGATCAGAAAATCAAAGCAAAAGACAAGGCCTTGATTGAAAATGTCGCCGTTGAAGACCAAGGGCCGGATGAACCAACTGTCCGGCTTTCCAAAAAAACAGCGCTTGCCATTTTGAATGCAGCAATTGCCGGAAAAATGAACCGCAAAAAATAGATAATGCGTTTTCGCAATCAGAGCCTGAATAAGAAAATTCCTATTGATTTTTTCACTTATTCACACGTGCGGACAAGAAAGTTCATCATTTAAAAAATAGCGCAACATGTTGCACTTGACTTCAACTACCTGCCCCCTCTTTTCAAACTATCATCCTCTCACACGACTATTATCGCTTTTCGGCCAGTCAATCTGAGACCCTGCTCCGGAAATGTCTTCACGTAAAAAAACCGGATAGACAAAAAAATAGAAGGGCATTTTTCGATTTTAAAAAAGATTGCAAAAATTTGTGATCATTCGCTTGATGATCATTATCAAGATCTTTTCTCTAAAATGACATCCTTCTTTCAAATATCTCACATGAGCAGGATTAAAGCCGAATGATAAAAAAACGCCCGCAGAAAACTACGGGCGTAAATTGCTGCTTATATCGGGTTTTGACCTATCAGATGACATAAGACCGGATTGGCTCGAAACCGTTAAAAGCTACAGAAGCATAGGTCGTTGTATAAGCACCGGTTCCTTCAATCAGGATTTCATCACCAACAGTGAGTGAAATCGGCAAAGGATAAGGTGTTTTTTCATACATCACATCGGCTGAATCGCAGGTTGGTCCGGCAAGAACGCATGGTACTTTTTCGTCATCGTCCTTGGCTGTTTCAATCGGATAGCGGATAGCTTCATCCATTGTTTCGGCAAGACCGTTGAATTTGCCGACATCAAGATAAACCCAGCGCAACTTGTCATTTTCCGATTTTTTGGAAACCAGAACAACTTCAGAGCGGATAACACCGGCATTTCCGACCATACCGCGTCCCGGCTCAATGATTGTTTCGGGAATGCGATTGCCAAAATGTTTTGAAAGGCTATCAAAAATCGCCATGCCATAAGCTTGTGCCGATGGCACATCTTTCAAATAACGTGTCGGGAAACCACCACCCATATTGACGAGTTTCAATATGATACCTTCCTTGGCCAGTGTTTTGAAAACTTTGGAAGCATCTGCCAACGCACGATCCCACGCATTCAGATTTGTCTGCTGTGAGCCGACATGGAAAGAAACGCCATAAGCATTCAAACCCAATTCGTGGGCACGGCGCAAAACCGAAACAGCCATTTCCGGCACACAACCGAATTTGCGTGAAAGCGGCCATTCGGCACCTTCACCATCTGTCAAAACGCGACAGAAAACACGCGCACCGGGGGCAGCACGGGCAACTTTTTCAACTTCTTCGACACAATCGACTGCATAAAGTGAAACACCCAATTCATAAGCGCGGGCAATATCGCGCTCTTTTTTGATGGTGTTGCCGAAAGAAATACGATCCGGTGTTGCACCGGCATCAAGAACCATTTCAATCTCGGCGACAGTGGCCGTATCGAAAGATGAACCAAGCGACACCAACAAACGTAGTATTTCCGGTGCCGGATTGGCTTTTACTGCATAAAAAATGCGTGATTGGGGAAGTGCTTTGACAAAGCCTTCATAGTTTTCACGCACAACATCAAGATCCAGAATCATGCACGGGCCTTCAGGGCGTCGTGTTGCGAGGAAATCACGAATACGTTGAGTTGCCATTTCGGTTCTCCTTAGGAAACCCTTCGGGTTCCCCAAATCTTGCTTCTCGTGGCATCAGTCACGATCAGCCCATGGACAAAGTGCAAGGTCTATATTCGTTTGAACCGGTTATTGGAGGTACCGGAAAAAACTAGATAAAACTTGCGGCGATGGAACAGCGCGCTAACGCATTGCTCCGCTTTGTCTGCCTTTTGATTGGAATAACGAAAACCGCATCCGCACGGAAGGCAATGAGGTGTGCCTCTTCAGTAATTCCGACTTTTGGACAGCCGAAAGACACCAGAAAGGCCCGCACCGTCGTTGCTTCAAGATGTCCCCATTCTTTCGGTTGGCCGTAAGAATGACTGGAGCGGTTAGGTCCAGGTACCGTACCGGTTTTTCTCACCATTCGAGGACCGGCGGACACCCACAGGCACGTGCGACTTTGGGCAGCAATGCATATAAGCGCAATGGAGCAACCTTTCAATATTTTTTTTGGCCTTCAGACAATTTTATTTAGGCTCGTTGCAATATTGGACATTCTGTTGTTTGCAATAAAAATTGGTGGTGTCGACAGTTAAAAACAGGGCTTATTTCTCTGAAAAACTGGTCGTTGTTAAACGACATGCGTTTCTGTTAATGAAAGACAAAGCCCACCTTTTAAAAAAAAACAGCTTGTGGGCACGCGGTTTCGGGAAGGGGTAAAACTCTTGGGACTATTGACGAGAATACGGGGCTTTATAGAAGTGGTCGAAGCCGGCGGTTTTTCGGCGGCCGCGCGCAAGACACACAAATCGAAAGCGCTCCTTTCAAAACATGTTCATGAACTTGAAGACGAATTGGGTGCTGTCCTTTTGAACCGGACACCCCGCCAATTATCTTTGACTGAAGCAGGCCAGGCTTATTATCCACGTGCTTTGGAGATTATCAAGGAACTCGACGATCTTAATGACACAATTACACACTCCAATAAAACCACTCACGGGCGAATAAAAATCGGTACATCACGCACTTTCGCGGATGCTCCGATCGGTCAATCACTCATCGATTTTCTGTCAGCTTATACGGATATCCACCTTGATATCAGTCTTGATGACCGGTTCGTCGACCTTGTGAATGAAGGTTTCGACCTTGCTATCCGCATTACCGACATGCAGGATTCCTCCCTTATCCAACGAAAAATTATGGATATCCGTTCGGTTGTCGTCGCTTCTCCCAAACTCTTGAAAAACATAAATGTTCCGGAAACACCGCGCGATTTGAAATCGCTTCCCTGCCTTGTCGACAGAAACAACCTGAATTCCGACCATTGGCTATTCAAAGACCGTGACGGCAGCACCTTCTCGGTTGCTATTTCAGGACGCATGGCAACAAATGGCCCAATCATTATAAAAAGGGCTGCCATTGCCGGTATCGGATTTGCCCGAATTCCTTTTTTTATAGCCGAAAAGGAACTTGAAGCGGGCCTCATAAAAACTGTTCTTGATGATTTTATGCCGGACGGTGCAGGCCTTTATATTGTCTATCCACAAAAGCGCTACTTACCGGCAAAGGTGCGCATGTTTATTGATTATCTGGTCGAATGGTTCAAGAATTATGAACAAAAGGGGAAAACAAAAATCAATGCTTCCAACTCGTAGAACACGTTCGCCCTTTCAATAAAACCCGCCCCTTCAGTAAACAAAATGCCAAGATGTAACCGGAGGTTTCAAGAAAAAACCGGACGGCTCGAAACAAGACAAACAGCCCGATCAAGCATCCGGTTAAAAAAACAGTCCCGATTTTTCAACCCCACAAAACCTTTGAACTAATAATAGACACTCGCAGCCTGTTAGCGAAAAATTGTGTTCCAGTTATTTATTTGTTCCGGTTGTTTCGAGGCCCTTCAAAAGGGGCGAGTAAGAGGGGGAGCCGAGTAAGGAGGGGGCCAGTAAAAATCTGCTTCATGAGCAGAATGCAACATTTTTGACGACAATATTTTAGCCGCGCCTTTGCTTTAAAGTTTTCTGCCCACGGCAACTGACAATGAGAAGGACAAGAAAACTAGCGTAAAAAGCTTACAATTGCCTGTTCGATATGTTGTTCGAGATCCTTCGGCAGTCCGAGTTTATTCATAAGATTATCAAGATATTTGCGGTTATCAGGCTTTTCCGGATCAAGTGTCATACGGGAAGCGACATAAAGTTCGGTCTTTTGTTCGTCACTATTCACATTGCTGACAAGGTTGTCGAGATCAACAGGCTTGTTCAACTCATCCATCAGAAAAGCGGCTGTTTTTTGGTCAATTCCCGAACTCGCAATTTTGTTTTTTATCAACTCCCGTTCCTTGTCATCGACATGACCATCGGCTTTGGCAGCCGTTATCATTGCCCGAACCAATGTCAGGGCAAAATCGCCATTATGATCGGCACCGGTTTGACCGACTTCTGTCATATCAACTTTGGAATTGGCATTATCATCATATTTTTCAAAATTTTTCAAAGCGTTGAAAGCCACGCTGGCAACGGCCGCCAAACCGCCACCTTTTATCAAGCCTTCAAGAATATTGCCTTTTTCGTTGCCTGCAAAAAGTCCGCCTATGAGATCAACGACCGAAAATGGAGAAGATGGCTTCGAGGAAGTCGACTGGTTTGTACCAGCTTTTGAAGCGGAATTATCGGGGGTCAGCAAATCTTTAAAAATCTGTTTGGCGTCAATCATCGTCGTCTCCGTTTTGTGAAACTCCCGCTTCTTTGATGAAAAGAGATAGCGCCCGCTAGCACTATTACAAGCTTTCCCAAAAGCAAAAATGATGCGAAAATATCAAAGAATATTTCCCCCTTGAACGGCGCGATAAAACAGCAATATTTTTCCGTCATGTCATGACCGGCTTTCTGAACATTATTTCAAAAAATCGGATAAGCCCCGCCATTTCATTTTTCAAAACGACCTCGTTGCCTATCTTGTTAAACGCGCCGGTTTTCGAGCCCCGACTCGAACTATTGAACTTTTCCCGCCCCGTCTTTTTCGCGATAGTTTTTTAAAGCAGCCTCTTAAACTTTTAAAAACCGGATATTGTTTTTTTGAATTTTTAATGATGGATCGTTTCAATCTTCTCTTTTCATTGTGGTTCCGATACCTTTTTGAGAACATTCCCGCTTTTTGACAAAGCCGATAGGAAACTTGCCCGAACACTCTTTTCTAAAGCTTGGCTTACGCTTATAAGAATTAAAAAAGCTTTTTGGAGAACAACAATGTCTCAGAAGACCGAACGTCTTTTACCTATTTTGCTTGGACAAAGTGTCATTCCGGTTCTTGTCATTGAACGATTGGGAGATGCGGTGCCGGTAGCACGTGCACTCGTCGAAGGGGGACTAAAAGCTATCGAGATCACACTGCGCACCCCTGCAGCCCTTGATGCCATTCATGCAGTTTCTGAAGATGTGCCTGATGCCATTGTCGGCGCCGGCACAATTTTAAACGGCGATCAATATGCATCGGCTGAAAGTTCGGGAGCAAAATTTATTGTGAGCCCCGGATTGACCGGCGAACTCATCGACGCTGCCGAGGATAGCGATATTCCGCTTCTTCCCGGAGCAGTCACACCAAGCGAATTGATGGGAGCACTTGAAGAAGGCTATCAATGTTTAAAATTTTTCCCTGCAACGGCAGCGGGCGGCATTGATTTTGTCAAATCGCTGGCTTCACCTTTTGCCGAGGTAAAATTTTGCCCGACGGGCGGTATTTCGCAAAATAATGCCGCCGATTGGCTGAAATTGCCCAATGTCGTTTGTATTGGCGGCTCGTGGGTGGCACCGAAAAAATTAATTGATGCTGGCGATTTTAAAGCCATTACCGAACTTGCGAGAAACGCAACAAAATTGACGGCCTGAAGAGCCGGTGGGAAGAAACAGCCAAGCTCATTGAAATATAAGAGCTTGGCAAAAATAACCGGACTTGCGGACAAACAGGCAGCCTTGGAGCCTTGGAGCCTTGGAGCCTTGGAGCCTTGGAGCCTTGGAGCCTTGGAGCCTTGGAGCCTTGGAGCCTTGGAGCCTGTCCAAAAGCAGTCTTTCCCTTCTGTCAATCAACAAAAGCGCGTTCAACCACATAAGTAGCGGGTGCATTATTCGCACCTTCGACAAGGCCGAACTCCCTACACATCGCAGCACAGTCTTTCAGCATTGCCATGGAACCGCAAATCATTGCGCGATCGGTTTCCGGATCAAGCTTTTTCAAACCGGTACGCTTGAAAAATTCGCCACTGCGCATTGTGTCGGTAATTCGCCCCATATGGTCGGAATGCTCACGCGTTGTCATCGGATAAAATTTCAACTGGTTAGAAAATTCGCCAATAAGAGGATCATTTCTTAGGTCCGCAACAAGTTCGCGCGCATAGTCGAGTTCGGCAACAAGCCGCGTTGTCTGGATAAGAATAACTTCTTCGAATTTTTCATAAGTTTCCGGATCACGAATGAGGCTTGCAAAAGGTGCAACACCTGTGCCTGTCGAAAAAAGATAAAGCCGTTTACCCGGTAAAAGCGCGTCCAATACCAGAGTGCCGGTGGCTTTTTTGCGCATCAGCACGGTATCGCCCACTTTGATTTTTTGCAAATGCTCGGTCAAAGGGCCATTAGGAACCTTGATCGAGAAAAACTCCAATTGTTCGCTCCAGAATGGGCTTGCAATGGAATAGGCACGAAAAACCGGCTTTTCGGCATTGGGTAAGCCGATCATCACAAACTCGCCCGAACGGAAACGGAAACTGTTGGGACGGTTCAATCGGAAACGGAAAAGCCTATCAGTATAATGTTTGACATCCTGTACAGTTAAAGCAAAAACATTTGCCGGTATCGGAAATGAAGACGGCGTGGCAGTCACATTCGAGGCTGCATTGTCGACAGGCGTAGTCATCGGAATTCTTCCTTAATAAACTTTAGCAGATAAACTTGACAAATTTAGGCATGATATAATGCTAAATGGATTATCTGCCAACATCATAAAGCGAAGTTTCTTTATAATAACAAAATTGTTTTCGTCAAATGACAGTTGTAGATAGTCTGTTGTTTATGCAAAATAATTGCTTCAAAGCCGATAGACAAAACGGCTATTGTAACCACATATAGAAAAGCGGAAATGGCCGTTTTGGAATAAACCACATTATGACAGAACAACTCAAATTCGGAACAAGTGGCTTGCGCGGTCTGGTAAGCGATTTAACCGATGATATTATCATGAGCTACACTTCAGCCTTCTTGCGACATTTGGAAAAAATCGGCAAGATGAGCAAGGATGCTAGCGTGATTGTCGGCTATGATCTGCGCTCGTCGAGTCCGCATATCAAAAACGTTGTCATTAAAACAATCGAAGATCAGGGTTTTTCTGTTATCAATGCCGGTCAAGTGCCGACCCCCGCCCTTGCGCTTTATTCACTCAACTCTCGCTATCCGGCAATTATGGTTACAGGAAGCCACATTCCCGACGACCGCAACGGGTTGAAATTTTATCGTCCCGATGGAGAAATAACCAAGCAGGACGAGCGGGGCATTGTCAATGAACTTGATAAATCCGGTAAAGGCGGGCTTTCAGAAAATAACACGCCCTATCACCTTGCCGAAAACTATCAATCCCCTACCGTTGTTCCGGATGTTCTTGAACTTTACCGGAAACGCTGTCTTTCCATTTTGCCAAAATCCGCACTTCAGGATATGAAAATCGGTGTCTATCAGCACAGTTCCATTGTGCGCGATTTTCTCGTTGAAGTTTTATCAGCTCTTGGCGCAAAAACTGTTGCAATCGGGCGGGCCGACCATTTTGTTCCGGTTGATACCGAAGCATTACGCGATTTTGACCGCAAGCTTGCTCTTGATGCCGTTCGCCAATACGGGCTTGACGCACTGGTGTCGACCGATGGCGACGCAGACCGGCCATTAATTGCCGGTTCCGACGGGATATTTCTGAAAGGCGATGTGGTTGGAATGCTCACCGCAAAATATCTTTTTGCCGATGCGGTGGTCACCCCTGTCACCTCTACGTCGGCGGTCGAGACAAGCCATTTTTTCGAGCATGTTTACCGCACCTCTGTCGGCTCGCCTTATGTTATTGCCGGTATGAAACAGGCATTAAGCGACGGTTATCATACAATTGTCGGTTTTGAAGCCAATGGCGGCGTTCTTTTAGGAAGCGATATTTCAAGCGAAACCTGCGAATTGAAGAAATTGGCAACACGCGATGCAATGCTTCCTATTCTGGCTTTATTAGGATTTGCACAATTGCGCGGCTCTTCCGTTCAGGCGCTTCAGGGTTGTCTTCCACGGCGCTTCACAGCCAGCAACCGGCTGTCAAATATTGACACAGAAAAAGCAAAACAAGTTTTGCATGACCTTGAAGATGCTGCAACATGCGTACATTTTTTCCATCCGCTCGGTAACATCAAACATTGGGATGTGATTGACGGTTTACGTGTCATCATGGACAATGGTGATATTGTGCATTTCCGCCTTTCCGGTAATGCTCCGGAATTGCGGTGTTATAGCGAGGCGGCCTCGCAAGAACAGGCCGACAAGCTTCTCGAATGGGGGCTTGAAAACATTGCTCGAACCTTGGAGAAAGCATCATGATAAAGGTTATTGCGCATTTTTATATCAAGCCCGAATTGGTTGAAAAGACCGACGCTCTTTTCAAAGAACTCGTAGAAAAATCCCGTAAAGACAAAGGCTGTATTTCCTACGAACTGTTTGAAGTCGAAGGCGATACAGGACACATGGTTTTCATTGAAACATGGAAAGACAAAGGCGCCCTGGACGCACATAGCAAAACCGAACATTTTGTTCGCATTATCGATGAATTAACAAAGATGAGCTACAAGGAAGCGGTCGTCACCGTCATGACACAGAAGCTTTGACGTCCCTTAATGTCCATTTTTTTACAATTTTATTTCTTTACAGTTAAAGCGGTATCCGGTTTCATCCGATGCTGCTTTTTTAATATTATCCGCGCCTTTATGTGCTTCAAAAAGCACTGTTTTCCTTTCAAGTTCCAGAACGGAAACGACGCGTTGTTTTTAAACAATTCGCTTATCTTTATCATCAACACGCGCGTCAAAACGATATTTTTTGTTAGTTTCTTATTTTGCTGTTTATGAGGTTGTTCTGCTTTAGGCGCTTACGCGATATTTAGTCAATGCCCGGTAACCGGATGTAGCCAATGCACGGTCAATTGAAAATTGTTTCAACCTTTCATCACGTGGCTCCACCCCGCATTCGGGCGGAAACTATTCTCTCTTCAAATCGGCTTTTAACATGACGGTTTAACGAAAGAAGAATTCTATTCATCATCCGGTTGCTGTTCGGGCAAGAGCAGATTGAGGATGATTGCCGTAATCCCGCCGGCAGCAAGGCCGGATTTCATAATATCGGCAATAAATGTCGGAAGATGGCTCACAAAAGCCGGTACTTGCGGCACACCGACGCCAACGCTCAAGGCAATTGCAATAATGAGAAGCGCCCGCCGGTCGAGCTTGATTGACGAAAGGATGTTAATTCCGGAAGCGGCAACCGAGCCGAACATGATCATGGCAGCACCTCCCAGAACCGGTTCGGGCATTGCTTGTATAAGGGCGGCAATTTTCGGAAAAAGGCCGAGAACAACAAGAATGGCCGCAATCCACAAGCCGACATAGCGGCTTGCAACGCCGGTCAACTGGATAATACCGTTATTTTGCGCAAAGACCGAACTTGGAAATGTATTGAAGAAACCGGCAAGAAGAGAATTGGCACCATTGACGAGCACACCACCCTTTATCCTCTTCATCCATAATGGCCCCGAAACCGGTTCGCTTGAAATTTTGCTTGTCGCTGTAATGTCGCCAACCGCTTCAAGAGAGGTAACAAGATAGATCATGATGAGCGGAATAAAGAGCGACCATGAAAAAGATAGTCCGAAATGAAGCGGCCTTGGCAAGGCGAAAAGTGCGGAATGTTCAAAACCGGAAAAATCAAGCCTGCCCATAAAGCCTGCCATTGCATAGCCGACAGCAAGGGCAAGAATAATGGCACTGGAGCGCACCCATGTAATCGTCACACGGTTTAAAAGAATAATGAGTGCAAAGACCGTGCATGACAAAGCGAGATTTTGTAAGCTTGCAAAACTTCCCCCCTCGCCTAGTGACGCATAACCACCCCCCATACTGACAAGCCCCTCTTTAATCAGGGTAAGGCCGATCAATAGAACCACAATACCGGTGACAAGCGGCGTAATCATGCGGCTGATAAAGGGGAGAATGCGCGAAACCGACATTTCGATAAAAGAACCGGCAATGACCACACCGAAGACCGCCGACATGACTTCGTTTGCCGGAATACCACTTGCAACCATGGCAGCGGAGCCTGCTGAAAGCGGCCCGACAAAATTGAAACTGGTTCCTTGCACGATCAGCAAACCGGCACCGAAGGGACCAATTTTTTTGCATTGCACAAAAGTTGCAATGCCCGAAATAATAAGCGACATGGATAAAACCATGGCCGTATCTTCCGGCGACACACCGGCAGCACTGCAAATGATAAAGCCCGGCGTAATGATTGGCACAATAATTGCCAATAAATGCTGGAGAGCAGCCAAAAACGCGACAGGCGCGTGAGGATGGTCATTCATTTCAAAAACGAGATCACCCGATTTTTTATGCGTTTTCCGGTTCTCCATCGGCTTTCTCCGTCAGCATAAATGATGCGTGAACATTGAAGGACATCTTCATGTTAGCGTTTTAGTTGAGGATTGATGAAGAAAGGTCAAGCCTAATTGGCGGGGAATAGCATTTATCCACCAGCAAGCAAGCTTTTTGACCGATAAGAGCACTCATTGATCCCTTGATGATACAATTTTAAAACAGGAAGATTGTCTGGTGTAGTTCTCGCAAGAAAACATCTTGTTGGCTTTAAAACAACAATTATATGCAATAACGGCATTAAATAAAAAACCGGAATGCTATTTGATCAAAATCCGGATTGGACGAGAAAAATGAATATTGGCGAAGCAGCAAAACAATCGGGTCTTAGCGCAAAAATGATCCGTCATTATGAAGAAACAGGGCTTATTTCACCAATTCATCGTAGCAGCAATGGTTATCGCGTTTATACCGATGACGATATTCAAACCTTGCGTTTCATCCGCCGCTCAAGACTGCTCGGCTTTTCTTCCGAAGATATCCGCGTTCTCCTCGGATTATGGAAAGATCGTAGCCGCGCTTCAAGCGAAGTTAAAAAACTCGCACTTTCCCATATCAAAGCTTTGCAGGAAAAAATGGATTCCCTACAGGTAATGATTAATACACTCGACCACCTTGTCCATCACTGCCATGGCGATGACAGACCCGATTGCCCCATTCTGGAAGATCTTGCTGGATCAAGCCATCATTGCCATTGATTGAACGCATGTTAGCTTTTTTGAGTGGGACGCAATTTGCCCCGACTTTTATCAAAGTTTTCGCGTTTTTAGCGTCGTGCAACAAGCGTTTGGCAGAGCATCCCCAAAAAGCCGCGAAAAATCAAAATATAAAAAGTTGTAAAACCGGAACGTCGGTTTGCTTGCTGCACTGCTCATTGCCCGGAAATGGTTTTTGGTTTTTGGTTTTAAATAATTTTCACATCTTCAGACTTACGCAAAGTTAAAAGACATTCAAGGCTCTTTCGTCAAAAATTAGCGATTTGAAAGAAAAGACTTTTTATTGTGCGTGAAGAATATTACACATGACACACTAAAAATTGAACGAGATCTGACATGCGTAAAATACTCGAGATCAACGATCTTAAAAAACTTGCCAAACGACGCGTTCCAAAAATGTTTTTTGATTATGCCGATTCCGGAGCATGGACAGAAAGCACTTATCGCGCCAATGAAGAAGACTTTAAAAAAATAAAACTGCGCCAGCGCGTTCTGGTCGACATGACCAATCGCTCGCTTGAAAGCGAAATGATCGGCCAGAAGGTTGCCATGCCTGTTGCTTTGTCGCCAACCGGTTTGGCGGGAATGCAACATGCCAATGGTGAAATGCTGGCCGCTCAGGCTGCTGAAGAATTCGGCGTGCCGTTTACATTGTCGACAATGAGCATTTGCTCGATTGAAGATGTCGCCTCGGTAACCAAGAAACCGTTCTGGTTCCAGCTTTATGTGATGAAAGACCGCGACTTTATTGCCGATCTTATCAATCGTGCCAAGGCTGCCAAATGCGGTGCTTTGGTATTGACACTTGATCTGCAAATTATGGGGCAACGGCACAAGGATTTGCGCAACAATCTGTCTGCCCCGCCAAAATTTACATTAAGAAATCTCTGGCAGATGATGACATGCCCGAAATGGTGCATGGATATGCTGCAGACTGATAAACGGACTTTGCGTAATATTGCCGGTCATGCCAAAAACGTTACCGATCTTTCATCCTTGAGTTTATGGACAGCCTCGCAATTTGACCCGAAGCTTAACTGGAACGATGTCGAATGGATCAAGAAGATCTGGGGTGGTAAACTTATCCTGAAAGGCATTCTTGATGTCGAAGACGCCAAAATGGCTGTCAAAACCGGTGCCGATGCCATTCTGGTTTCAAACCATGGTGGCCGCCAGCTTGACGGCGCACCTTCAACCATTTCGGTTTTGCCTGAAATCGTCGATGCTGTCGGAGATAAAATAGAAATCCATCTTGATGGTGGTATCCGCTCCGGTCAGGATGTGTTGAAGGCCTTGGCGCTTGGTGCCAAAGGCACCTTTATTGGCCGTCCATTTCTTTACGGGCTTGGCGCCATGGGCAAACCGGGTGTCACAAAAGCCTTGGAAATTATCCGTAACGAGCTTGATGTTTCCATGGCACTTTGCGGCAAGAAGAAAATTGCCGATCTCACCCATGATGTCCTTTATGATTTCAGGCCTTCAAAGCCAAAACGCTGAACGAAGAGCTTAATTCGATATTGGATAAGCCGGGCAAAATGCCCGGCTTTTTTCAATGCTTTTACTTTTTTAACGGTGGTTTTGTTAAAAAGCGATTTTTCTTGGAACACTAAAAACGATGAAAAGCCAACAATGAAAATTATTTAAAATCCGGCACTGAAACGGCCGGCTTCCACGCAATACATAATCGAAACGAACCTTCAAACAGCAGCAAAGCTGCCTGTTATCCCACTTTTTTCAGTGAAAAAAATCCACATTGAATTCTGGTATAAAGGCTTACTCTTTATTTTACCTGATTTTGCAATTAATCCGATTTTATCATTGATGAGCGTTAAAGAATGCCGATTTCTTGATCGCGTTAATGGCACACGGGTTTGCCAAAATGTTCGAGATGTCACGGCATCTTTCAGCGCCTCTTTTATGACACCCTGTTTTAACAGTGGAAGCGGAATGAAATGCCAGCTTAAAATAGCTCTTCTTCTGCTTTTCATGAACCGGTTTTCAGTCCAAAGATTGATAAAGCTGATTTTGATGAACCAAAACGTATAGCAACAATAAAGCCCGAATGAAGCGAACAAATGCTGCTTTCAAAATACCCGAACGGCTCACATAATGAAGAGCTCTGCCTGAAACTCGGGCGAGAAGAATAATTCACATAATTTATTCATCGCTGCATCAAAATAGAGCGGATGGAAAAGGCCGAATGAATGCGCGCGACACCGGGCAGGCGTGACAATATCTCCTTATGAATGGTTTCATAAGTGGCGGCATTTTCTGCCTCCGCGCGAAGCCAGTAATCAGCATCCCCCGTCATCAAATAGCATTCTTTGATTTCCGGATGGCGACGCACAGCTGCCTCGAAACGGTTCAAATATTCTTCGGTTTGTTTTTCAAGTGTAATCTGGATAATGGCAATCAGCCGGTCTTCTCCCTCACCACTTCCCAATATAGCGGTAAACCCGCGAATAACGCCGCTTTCTTCCAGTAATTTTACACGACGCAAACATGCCGAGGGGGAAAGCCCCACTTCGGCAGCGAGATTTGCATTGCTCATGCGCCCGTCACGGCGCAACAGGCGGATGATATTACGGTCTATCGCATCAAGATTTTGCATATTATTTCAATTTTTCGGATTTATGCTCAATATTCGTCGACAAATATCTATAATATTTCAAAAATAGATACAACATTCGAATGCTCTTCACATATGATAGCGAAGATTAAATGGCAAAAAAGCCACGGGAACAATGCTAGGGGAACAAATGGACATCCGGATTTTTAACCGGATTTATCTGGGAAATAATGAAATGGGTGAAATTCAAAACGACACTAAAATTCCGACATTAGCCTATGGGGCAATTCTCACAATCAACCTTGATGCCATTGTCGAAAATTATAACACCATAAAAAAAATGGTTGCTCCGGCACAAAGTTCCGCCATTGTCAAAGCGGATGCTTATGGCCTTGGTGCAGAAAAAATAGCCCCTGTGCTTTATGAAGCAGGATGCCGGTTTTTCTTTGTAGCAGAACTTATCGAGGCATTCCGACTCAAAGACGAGTTGCCGGCCGATGCTTCCATTGCTGTTTTGAATGGCATTTTACCGGGTGCGGAAAAAATAACGGCAGCGGCCGGTATAATTCCGGTTCTCAATTCCTGGGAGGCTATTCTTGACTGGCAAAAACTTTGCTTGAATGAAGCAAAGCGTTTACCCGCAATCATCCAGATTGATACCGGCATGTGCCGCTTGGGGCTTGATCATAGCGAGCTTTACCGCCTTGTCGCCGACCCGTCGATTTTTAATGACGCCGATATAAAACTGGTCATCAGCCATTTGGCCAAAAGTGACGAGGAAAATAGCCCTGCCAATCCTGCCCAGCTTGAAGCCATGAAAAAGGCACTTGCCAAACTTCCCGCTTCCAAAGTTGCATTTGCTGCTTCCGGCGGGATTTTTTTGAAGACCGACTATCATTTTGACATGGTGCGCCCGGGCATTGCCCTTTACGGTGTAGACCCGCTCGGCAAAAGCCCGACAGCAATCAAACCCGTCGTCAGCCTTGACGCCCATGTTATCCAGACACGCCATGTTCCCGCTGGTTCGGCAATCGGCTATGGCGGAACATTTATAACTGAAAGGCCAGGCACAATCACAACAATATCGGTGGGCTATGCGGATGGTTGGTTAAGGGCACTCGGCAATAAAGGTTCGGTTTTTTTCAAAGGAGAGCGCGTGCCGATTGTTGGCCGCGTTTCGATGGATTCCATCACACTTGATACAACGCATCTTGGTGAAAATGCACCAAAAGCCGGCGATCTTGTAGAACTCATCGGCAAACACCAATCGCTTAACGACGTTGCGCGCGATGCAGGCACAATTCCTTATGAAATTCTAACGTCGCTTAGTCATCGTTACGAACGCATCTATGTGAAAAATCGCGAGGGAAACAAAAAATGAAAGTGCTTGTTCTGGGAAGTGGTGTCGTTGGTGTAACTTCAGCTTGGTATCTCAATAAATTAGGCCATGAAGTTACGGTCATTGATCGTGAAGAAGGGCCAGCATTGGAAACAAGCTTTGCCAATGCAGGTCAGGTTTCTTTCGGATATACAACCCCATGGGCACAACCGGGGCTGACCCTCAAAGCATTGAAAATGATGCGGCAGGCCAATCCGCCGCTTATTATTCATCCGACTTTCAGCCTCGACCAGATGAAGTGGCTCTTTGCAATGTTTATCAATTGCAATGAAAACCGGTACAAGAAAAACAAAGCCCTGATGGTGCGCGTATCGGACTATGCCGCCAAATGCCTTCAGGACTTACGCGAAGAAACATCTATCCATTACGATGAACGCATGAAGGGCACGATCCAGCTTTTCCGCGATCCTCATCAGCTTGAAGCGGCCAATAAGGATGTCGAAGTGCTCAAAGCCGATGGTATTGCCTATAAGATGCTTGATAGTGCCGGTTGCGTTGCCGCCGAACCCGGATTGGCACCGTTAAAAGATAAAATCGTTGGTGGATTGCAAACCCCTGAAGATGAAACCGGCGATTGCCAGATGTTTACAACCAAACTCGCAAAGCTCGCGGCCGATAAAGGGGTTGAATTTTCCTATAATACAATAATCAATAAACTTGATGTTGAAGGCGGTAAAATTACCGGCGTTGAAACGTCACGCGGTGTGATGCATGCCGATGCCTATCTCGTCTCGATGGGGTCTTTTACGCCATTTCTTATTCGTGATCTCGGACTTCATGCGCCAATCTATCCGGTGAAAGGCTATTCCATCACCGTGCCGATTACCAATGAGGCGAAAGCACCGGTTTCAACTGTTATTGACGATATTTACAAAGTTGCTGTTACAAGACTGGGAAAACGTATCCGCGTCGGCGGCATGGCAGAAGTTTCAGGTTACGAAATAAAGCTCAGCGAACCGCGCCTGAAAACCTTGCAAGAAGCTTTGGAAATGATGTTTTCCGGCTCCTATGATAGAGATTTCAAGCCTCAGCTCTGGTCAGGGTTACGGCCGGTGACGCCCGATAGTGTGCCCATTATCGGCAAAACAAAATATGAAAACCTGTTTATTAATTCCGGACATGGTACTTTGGGTTGGACAATGTCGACCGGAAGCGGTCATTTGATTGCCGATATTATCAGCGGCAATAAGCCCGAAATTGACCCGACAGGACTGGACATCAGCCGGTATCAATAATTTTTCGAGCAACTAAAAGACGATAGAAAAGCTTATCCGCTGCAACAGTTTCGTCCAAAAGAGGAAACTGTTGCGGCTTTTTATGTGCGCTCTATCCGGTTTGCCTTTTCTAGTCCATGAATTGCATTTTGCGGATTATTCGTTACGTCTTTAGAGGGCTCATTGTTCGTTCGGTTTTCTGTTCCGGCCGGTCATGCGCTTTTCTGTGCCTGACCGTCCGTTTGATTTTCATTCCGCTTGCTTACACTTTTTCAGTGCTCGACCTGTCCGTTATTTTAGTGCTCGACCTGCCCGTTATCTTTTAAAAGTTTACTCTTCGTCGCTTCCGGAATGTCCGGAAATTTTATGAAAAATAAACAGACACAGCAAAGGCGAAAAGCTGACCGTTTTCATCTTTCCGTTTTGGCCATGTCACCAATAGTTCTACATCATTGCGGCAGCGCCAAAGAAGGCGCCCCCAAAACCAAAAAGAATAAAAATCTAAATAAAAAACCGAATAAACTAAATAAAAAACCGGCCGAAGCCGGTTTTTTTTTAACGATAATTGGAAAGTGGCGGACAGGAACAAATAAGGTGTCTGTCACCGGCTACATTATCAATGCGTGAAACCGGCGGCCAATATTTATCTGCCGGATCCTGAGCGGGGTCAGGAAGTGCCGCAATTTTGCGCGAATAAGCATGTGACCAATTGTCATCGATGGTATCGGCCAGAACATGCGGCGCATTGACGAGTGGATTATCATCTTTCGGCCAGACACCCTCACCTACTTTTTTGGCTTCTTCGGAAATGGCAAGAAGGGCATTGCACAACCTGTCTATTTCCGATTTGGGTTCGGATTCGGTCGGTTCGATCATCAATGTTCCGGGAACCGGAAACGACATGGTCGGAGCATGAAAGCCATAATCGATCAGACGTTTGGCCACATCGTCGACGGTGATGCCGTAATTATCTTTAAGGACACGCGTATCGACAATACATTCATGCGCAACACGCCCTCTTTTTCCTTTATAAAGAATCGGATAGGCCGCAGAAAGCTGTTCTGCAATGTAGTTTGCATTCAAAATTGCATTTTCGGTAGCAAGTTTCAGCCCCTCGGCGCCCATCATACGGATATACATCCATGTGATGGTGAGGATTGAAGCGCTGCCGAAAGGTGCTGCCGAAACAGCATGGCTTGTTGAAAAAAGCGCGTGACCGGGAACGAATGGTTGAAGATGCTTTGAAACACCGATCGGCCCGACACCCGGACCACCGCCGCCATGAGGAATAGCAAAAGTTTTATGCAAATTCATGTGGCAGACATCCGCGCCGACATCAGCCGGACGGGCGAGAGCGACCAGCGCATTGAGATTTGCACCGTCAAAATAGACTTGCCCGCCATTCTCATGAATAATCTTGCAAATCTCTTTGATACTTTCTTCATAGACCCCGTGGGTTGACGGATAGGTAATCATCAAAGCGGCAAGATTGTCTTTGTGTTCGACTGCTTTTTTGCGCAAGTCTTCGACATCGACGTCTCCGTCGCCAAGACAATCGACCACAACCACTTCCATACCGGCCATATGCGCCGAAGCCGGATTTGTGCCATGGGCAGAAGCCGGAATGAGACAGATATTGCGGTTATGTTCGCCATTTTTGTCATGATAGCGGCGAATAGCAAGAAGACCGGTATATTCACCTTGTGCGCCGGAATTGGGCTGGAATGAAATGGCGCTGAAGCCGGTAATTTCACACAACCATTTTTCAAGTTCGGAAATAAGCTGCTGATAGCCGCGACTATCGGTCTTCGGTGCAAAGGGATGAAGATTTGCAACCTTCGGCCAGCTCAAAGGCATCATCTCGGCGGCAGCGTTCAATTTCATGGTGCAGGAGCCGAGCGGAATCATAGCGCGGTCAAGTGCCAGATCTTTATCGGAAAGGCGGCGCAAAAAGCGCATCATTTCGGTTTCCGATTGCACTGCATGGAAAAACGGCTGGCTTAAAAAGGAACCATCGCGTTTTTTGCCGAAAAGTTTCGACGGGGCTTTATCACTGAGCGTTGCACCGAAAAGCTTGGCAAGTGCTTTTGCGTCTTCTTCATCCGAAAGTTCATCAAAATTGATGGAAACAGTATCCTTGTCGATAACGCGTATGAGACGGCCATCACTTTCCGCTTTTTGTTGCAGTTCATGAGCTTTGCCGGAAACATTCACGGTTACACAATCGAAATAATGGTCGCCGGAAAGAGTAAAGCCCGCATCTTTGACACTGTCACCAAACCGGCTTGCAAGATCATGAACGCGATTGGAAATCGCTTGTAGCCCTTCCGGACCATGCCAGACTGCAAAAGCTGTTGCCATATTGGCAAGGAGTGCCTGAGCGGTACAAATATTCGACGTTGCTTTGTCGCGGCGGATATGTTGTTCACGCGTTTGCAAAGCAAGACGATAGGCAACCCGCCCTTTGGTATCAATCGATTGTCCGACAATGCGTCCGGGAATCATACGTGTCAGGGCTTCGGATACCGCCAGATAACCGGCATGCGGACCACCAAATCCCATTGGCACGCCGAAACGCTGCATAGAGCCCACGACCATATCGGCTCCCCAAAGGGCAGGCGCTTCCATGATTGTCAAAGCCAGGGGATCAGCCACAACGATAACCAATGCACCTTTGGCTTTGGCCTTTTTGATGATATCGCTGTAATCGATAAAACGCCCCTTTGTGTCGGGCCATGGCAAAACGATTGCCGCTGTCTTATCGGTAATCTCGCTCTCTAACCCGATCTCGTAACCTTGTGTTTCAGCCCTTGTTTGAGCTACCGCCAAAGTTTGCCGGTGAAGTTCGCCAAACACCGAAATCGCGGTTTTTTTATTGCGTGAAAAGCGCACCGCAACGGCGTTCGCTTCGGCAAGCGATGTTGCCTCATCAAGAAGCGAGGCTGCCGCAATCGGCAAGCCTGTCAATTCGCAGACAAGAGTCTGGAAATTAAACAACATTTCAAGCCGCCCCTGACTGATTTCTGCCTGATAGGGAGTATAGGCGGTGTACCAGGCCGGATTTTCAAAAAGATTGCGTAAAATAACCGAGGGAACAAAAGTGCCATAATAGCCCTGTCCGATAAAGCTTTTATGGAGACGGTTCTGTTCCATCATAGCGTGAAGCTCGTGAAGAGCAGCGCCCTCACTCACAGCTTTTGGCAATTGAAGCGGGTGGTGAAGACGGATTGCGCTAGGCACTGCCTGCTCGACCAGTTCTTCAAGAGAACCGAGTCCCAATTTATGCAGCATTGCCTTTGCCTCTTCGGGCCTCGGCCCGATATGGCGTGATGAAAATGGAAGTTCCTGCATTTTATTATCCAATCATTGCGACATAACCTGCCGCATCCATCAAGCTGTCGAGCTGGCTTGCGTCAGAAATTTTCATCTTCCACAACCAGCCTTCTTTTTCTGCCTTCTGGTTAACGAGTGCCGGGTCGTCGCTCAAAGCTTCATTGACTTCGCTAATTGTGCCATCAACCGGTGAAAAAACGTCTGATGCAGCCTTGACCGATTCGACAACAGCGACAGAATCGCCCTTTTTGACCGTGCTGCCGACTTCCGGCAATTCGACGAAAACAAGGTCGCCAAGCTGCTCCTGAGCATGGTTTGTGATGCCGACCGTTGCAAGATCACCATCAAGACTGATCCATTCATGATCTTCGGTGAAATACAGTTTAACCATGTGTTTTATCCTTTAAAATAACGATGTTCGACAAAGGGAAGTGTGTGGACAACAAGCGGTATTTTCTTACCGCGAACTTCAGTTTCAAGCTCGGTTCCGGCTTTTGCTAGGTCGATTACAACATAACCCATTGCAACCGGACCATTGAATGACGGGCCGAAACCGCCTGATGTAACATGACCGACGAGTTTGCCCGTCTTGTCAAAAATTTCTGCACCGGCGCGCACCGGTTGGCGTGTTTCAGGCATCAAACCAACGCGGCGACGTGTTGCACCATTTTTCAATGCTTCGAGAAAAGCCTTGGCACCGAAAAAATCGCCCTTCTCACGTACCGGTTTGGTAACCGCCCAGGTAATTGCCGCTTCAACCGGATTGGTTTTTGCGGTGATGTCGTTGCCATGAAGGCACAAGCCCGCTTCAAGTCGCAGACTGTCGCGTGCGGCAAGGCCGATCCATGTTACGCGCGGGTCGCTCAACAATTTTTCGGCTAGTGCTTCAGCTTCACCGACGGGCAGACCGATTTCAAATCCATCCTCGCCGGTATAGCCCGAACGTGTCATAAACCAGTTTTTCTTCGGCTCGAAACCATGCATGAAATGAAGTTCATTTCCCGGTAAGCCTGCTTTTTTGATAACATCGGCAGCCTCCGGCCCCTGAAGTGCCAGAAACACGCGTTCAAGCGGTTCGATTGTGCAGTCAAACCCGTGCGCGCGTTTTTGAAGTTCGGCAATATCGGCGTGCGCATTGCCGGCATTGGCAACAACCATGAAACGTTTCTCGCCAAGACGGGTGACAATGAGATCGTCAAGGATGCCCGCCTCTTCATTCAAAAGGTAGTTATAACGTGACTGGCCGATTTGCAGTGCTTCGGCGTCAAGTGGCAGGGCTTTTGACAAAAAGTCGGCTGCATCATTTCCTTCAACCAGTATCAGTTTCATATGAGAAATATCGAACAGACCCGCATGGGCACGTGTATGCAAATGCTCTTTCATAACGCCGAGCGGGTAAGTGAGCGGCATGTTCCATCCGGCAAAATTGCCGAATTTGGCTCCGGCTTTTTCATGCATATGAAAAAGCGGCAAAGTTTTAAGGTCTTCTTGAGAGTTGCCCATAAATTGCTCCGAGGTTGCGCCAATAGATACACAATGCATCTATTTCACACCCCTCTGTCTTGAGCCTGAGAGACTTGTGGAAAGCTCTCCCCTCCACTTACACCTTCGGCGCGGGACAAACCCGACTTTCCAGAGCTGTCTTGATCTTTTTACGGTTCCTTGTGCCTGAGAGATTACGGGCTGTTTTCCCCTTCGGCGGCCAAAACACGGTTGACTGTATTTTTACACTCTCCCGCAAAAAGATGAGAAAGGGTTAAATTTACCCCTCCCTGACATAAAGCCGGTTCTAGCCGATCTTCAAAGTGAAGTCATCCTCAAAAAATCATTTCCCCCGACTAAGTCGGGATATTTAACCCATATGTTCATAACAATTCCCCATATGTTCATGACAATTTATTGTGATAATAAAGCTAAAATAATTTAGTTTTCTTCAAACTCTTAATGATTGATCTTGCTGCCAAGGTAAAATCCCAAAGCTGTCGCGAAAAGACAAAAGACGACAGAAATAATAATATTGAAAAAAGCCTCACCGACTGCACCTTTTTTCAAAAGTTCGAAGCTCTGCAAGCTGAAAGAAGAAAAGGTCGTAAAGCCACCACAAATCCCCACCATGACAAAGAGCCGGATATTCTCGCTCACCGGCCATTTTGCCTCTGCAAGAGTGATAACGCCAAAAAATGCGATCACAAAAGACCCGACAATATTGATAAGAATTGTTCCCCATGGCAAATTTTTACTGACCGGAACCATGAGGAGCGATAACCAGTAACGTAAAACCGTGCCCAGTGCACCGCCAAAAGCCACCCATAATGTTGCAGTCATCGGATAATCTCCTTAAAGGAAGGAAAAATATTTCAACTCCAGCATCAAATAAAATGCCGAATTGGAAATTAAATGCAGTAAATTAGCATGACGATTTAAAACAGAATGCCCAAAAAAACAAAATAAAGGACTAAAAATGCCAGCGGGAAAACAGGAATTATTGGATTTTCTAAAAACACTTGGCATTCATGTCAAAACAACAACCCATCCGGCTATCTTTACCGTCAAAGACGGCGAAGATATTAAACAAAATATCGCCGGTGCCCATACCAAGAATCTGTTTCTGAAGGACAAGAAGGGGCATTATTTTCTGGTGACACTGGGAGCTTATTCGGTTGTCGATCTTAAACATCTTCATGACAAAATCGGTGCATCGGGGCGCCTTTCCTTTGGTAGCCCTGAAAAACTTTCCGAATATCTCGGCCTTTATCCGGGCGCTGTCAGCGTTTTCGGTCTGATTAATGACAAGGGAAATCATGTGACATTCATTCTTGATAAGGCGCTTTACAATCACCCTATTATCAATTGCCACCCGATGACCAACGAGGCAACCACGTCGATTTCACGCGAGGATCTTGTAAAATTTGTTCGCGCCACAAATCACGAGCCGCTTATTATTCAGGTTTCAGAGGAAGAGGGTTGAAATTCGTATCCAAAGGCACGATTTTGAGAATAGAAACGAATAGACATTTCGTAAGAAACAGGACTTGATAATGAGTGACAATCCTTTTGCGCCACAAGGCGGGCAAATGAATGCAAATGTAAATTTGGCCAATCAAACAGGTGGGGCAGATAATTCTGTCATCAAGGATACAACAACGGCCGATTTTTCAAAGGATGTCCTTGTCGAATCAAAAAAGCAACCTGTTATTGTCGATTTTTGGGCAACATGGTGTAACCCGTGCAAGCAATTGGGGCCTGTTCTTGAAAAAGTAGTCAAGGCAGCAAAAGGTGCTGTCAAACTCGTTAAACTCGATATTGATAAACATCCGGCCATTCCCGGCCAGATGGGAATACGTTCCGTACCTGCCGTCATTGCTTTTGTTGATGGCCACCCTGTTGACGGTTTTATGGGGGCGGTACCGGAAAGCGAAGTCAAAAAATTTGTTGCAAAACTAACGGGTAACGAAAAAGAAGCAGCAATTGACGAGGCTTTGGAGACAGCCAATGAATTGCGCAAAAGTGGCGATGTGACAGGTGCTGCTACTTTTTATGCGCAAATTCTGAAACAGGCACCTGATAATGTCACCGTTATTGCCGCTTTTGCCGATATGCTTGTCGAACATGGCGAACTTGATCAGGCCAAAGGCATTCTCAAAGCTGTGCCGGATGCCAAAAAGTCAGACCCAGCTATTCGTGCTGTCGAAGCGAAAATTGCTCTTAAAGAAGAAACCGCCAAATTGGGCGACCCGACAGCATTGAAAAAACGCATTGCCGAAAATCCGAAAGATTATCAGGCGGCCTATGACCTTGCTCTTGTATATAATGCTGAAAACAAGCGGGATGAAGCGGCTGATTTGCTGCTCGGTATCATGAAAGCGGATAGAACGTGGAATGATGACGGCGCAAGAAAACAATTATTACAGTTTTTTGAAGCCTGGGGCGCAATGGATCCGGCAACATTGACCGCGCGTAGAAAACTGTCATCTTTGTTGTTTTCTTGATGGCTTGTCTGCCTAAAACCTTGAAGACTTTATCATTATCGGGATGTTAAAAAATATCTCGTTCAAATTTTTAAAAACCTTTATGGCTCTGGACGATAAAAAACAATGAAAGCTGGAAATGCCCACTATATTCAGGTGAAAGACCTGCCCGACGAAATCGGCCTGTTTCCGCTCGAAGGGGTTCTGCTTTTACCGAATGGCTATTTGCCGCTTAATGTTTTCGAGCCGCGTTATCTTGAACTTGTTGAAGATGCAATAAAAGGAAACCGGTTGATCGGCATTATCCAGCCGGAGCCGGAATCAAACAATGCCGAAAAGCCGGAGCTTTATAAAACCGGCTGTATCGGGCGCATCACAAGTTTTGCCGAAACCGGAGATGGCCGGCTGATGATCGGCTTACAAGGTGTTTGTCGTTTCAAACTTCAAAAAGAAATTACAAGTGACAAACCCTACCGGATTGCAAAAATTACGATTGATGAAAGTGACCTCGTCGAACAACCGGATGCGGGCGATAAAATCAATCGCGAAGAGCTTCTTGATACTTTTGAAAAATTTCTTGATGCCCATGAAATGGAAGCCGATTGGGATTCGATCATGCAGGCACCGACAGAATCGCTTGTCAATGCGCTTGCTATCATGGCGCCTTTCGGAACTGCCGAAAAACAGGCGCTTCTTGAAGCACCCGATATTGTTGCCCGAGCTGCAACCCTCGTTGCTTTGACAGAACGCTCGCTTATGGAACATAGTGGTGATGATAAACCGCTCAATTGAATGCCGTTAGCCGTTAGCGGTTCGAAGGATTGGATATGATCTGATGGTCAAATATGCAACCGACCCGAAAATGCTCGAACTTCTGGTCTGTCCGGTAACAGGCGGAGAACTTCATTACGACAAAGAACGACAGGAACTTATTTCCAAAAAAGCGAGGCTTGCTTTTCCTATTCGTGACGGCATACCGATTATGCTCGCCTCGGAGGCGCGCCCATTGGAAGAAAACGAAATATAATTTTTCTAAAACCTTGTTTCGCTTTCGAAAGACCATGCTATAACGTAGATTGTGGTCGCATTATTCCAATCAAGGCGGTTGAGCCTTTCTATTATTATAGAGAACGATATTGTTAGAGATTGCTTGGGATTTTGTTGTCCAATCGTTTTGATTATTTGAGAGGGCACAATCATTATGGCTTCCAGAAAACTCTTTCTTCTTCCCGGAGATGGTATCGGCGTTGAGTCGATGGCCGAAGTTAAAAAAATCATTACTTATATGGATAAAGAACTCGGGCTTGATTTCGAGTGTGAAGAAGGGCTTGTCGGGGGTGCCGCATATGATGCTTATGGCACAGCAATTTCAGAAGACGATATGAAACGGGCTTTGGCAGCCGATGCGGTGCTTTTTGGTGCTGTTGGTGGCCCGAAATGGGCAAAAGTCCCTTATGAGGTAAGACCCGAAGCGGGGTTGTTGCGGCTGCGCAAAGATCTCGGTCTGTTTGCAAATTTGAGACCGGCCATTTGCTACCCCTCGCTTGCTTCTGCCTCATCGCTTAAGCGCGAACTTGTTGACGGGCTTGATATATTGATTGTACGCGAATTGACAGGCGGCGTCTATTTCGGCGAGCCGAAAGAAATTATCGAACTCGACCATGGGCAAAAACGCGCAATTGATACCCAGATTTATGACACCTACGAGATCGACCGCATTGCAAGGGTTGCTTTCGACCTTGCCCGCACCCGCAAAAATAAAGTGACTTCTCTTGAAAAACACAATGTCATGAAAACCGGCATTCTCTGGAACGAAGTCGTTACAGAGGTCCATGACAAGGACTATAAGGATGTAACGCTCGAACATATGCTGGCCGATTCCGGCGGCATGCAATTGGTGCGCGCGCCCAAGCAGTTCGATGTTATTGTGACCGACAATCTTTTCGGCGATATTTTCTCCGATATTGCAGCTATGCTTACAGGCTCGCTCGGCATGTTGCCTTCTGCGTCTCTCGGCGAGGAAGACAAGAAAACCGGCAAGCGCCATGCGCTTTATGAACCGGTTCATGGCTCTGCTCCCGACATTGCCGGAAAAGGTATTGCCAATCCTATCGCAATGATCGCGTCACTTGCTATGTGCCTGCGCTATTCTTTCCTCATGGGGGCTGAAGCCGACCGGCTGGAAAAAGCGATATCTGCCGTTCTTGATGATGGCGTGCGTACAGCCGACATTTATTCGGAAGGCATGAAAAAGGTTTCAACCAGTGAGATGGGGGACGCCATTTTGCAAAAATTCAAAACGATGGTTGCATAAAACCGGCTTTCCTGACCGGATTGATGAATAGATTTTCATGAAGAAAACTTGACCGGATTAACGCCGGTCAAGTTGAAATACTGCTCGAAAACATTCATCAATTTTGTTTTTTGAATAAAGATAAACCCCGAAAACGCCGGGAAGCTGCGATTTTTAGACTGTTTTTCAATAGCTTTATTGCTTTTAGATATTCGGAACCGGTTTCATCAGCCTTGAAACTTCCAAAAATTTTTGCTGCTAACTGCTTCTGCTTTTTATTGCTTGAAATTCAAGCTTTGTTGATGTGCAAATCTTCGTCTCGACCTCTGATAAAATGGCAAGATTTTCTTATGCAACCTGTTAAGACCAAAAGAATTCAACATGAAAAATAACCGATTATTATCGTGTTTCTTGACAGAGGTTGAAAATACGCTAAAACCAATGCAATCAAGGAGTTTAGAAATGGGCTTTTACGGGTTCCATATCAATCGGTTTCCGAGCTGCCATCGCGGCTTTGATGACTGCTGCGCATCCTTGAAAATTATTGGCCACAAAAAAACGACAAAGAAAATTATCTGACGTCCCTTGGCCAACCTGCTCTCTCCCGGGTGCGGCCCGGGGGGTAAGCCTGACGGCCGCCGGGCTTCTTCACAAAACACGGAGAGAGACAGGAGTTCTGATTAAATGGGTTTTAAGGTTGCTGTTGTAGGTGCTACGGGAAATGTTGGACGAGAAATGCTCAACATCCTTGAAGAGCGTGGTTTTCCGGCTGATGAAGTTGTACCACTCGCTTCGCATCGGTCATTGGGAACAGAAGTTTCCTTCGGTGACAAAACATTGAAGACCAAAGTTCTTGATAATTACGATTTTTCCGATACCGATATTTGCCTGATGTCTGCCGGTGGCGATGTTTCCAAACAATGGGCACCAAAGATCGGCGCTGCGGGTGCTGTCGTTATCGATAATTCTTCGGCCTGGCGTTATGATATTGATGTTCCGCTCATTGTTCCGGAAGTCAATCCGGATGCAATCGAAGGTTTCAAAACACATAATATCATTGCCAATCCGAACTGTTCGACAGCCCAGCTTCTGGTTGCTCTAAAACCTCTGCATGATGCCGCAACCATCAAGCGCGTTGTGGTTTCAACCTATCAATCTGTTTCCGGTGCCGGCAAGGCAGGAATGGACGAGCTATTCGAGCAATCACGCGCCGTTTTTGTGGCAGATCCTATTACAGTACGTAAATTTACCAAGCGTATTGCTTTCAACGTTATTCCCCATATCGACGTATTCATGGAAGACGGCTACACCAAAGAAGAATGGAAAATGGTTGCCGAAACCAAAAAAATGCTTGATCCAAAAATCAAGCTTACTGCTACTGCTGTTCGTGTTCCGGTTTTCATCGGTCATGGCGAGGCAGTCAATGTCGAGTTTGAAAAGCCCATCACAGCCGATGAAGCCCGTGAAATTCTGCGCAATGCTCCAGGCTGTCAGGTTGTCGACAAGCATGAGGACGGCGGCTATATGACACCTTATGAATCAGCCGGAGAAGACGATACCTTTGTCAGCCGTATCCGCGAGGATATCACTGTTGAAAACGGCCTGTCTTTCTGGGTTGTTGCCGATAATTTGCGCAAAGGTGCAGCTTTGAATGCGGTGCAGATTGCCGAACTTCTGATCGCCCGTAATCTGATTACACCTAAAAAAGCCCAAGCATAAAAACTTAGTCAAAGCATATTTTGACTTTACGAGCTTCAACGCCGTTTTGAAAAGATAAAAATACCCCTGACGGGATTTTCTCGCAGGGGTATTTTTTAATCTCGAAAATATCATTCGTTAATGACGGCAGCTTTATTCCAATCTTGAACAAAAAACGGGAATAAACCGCATCATGAATCAATGCTGGTGCACAATTCCTATAAAGCCAATGAAACACTTTCCGATAAGTGCTTCCGATATTTATGGGAGAGTTTTATTCTCTATAGTTGCTCTCCATCACAGCTAAGTTCAAAACCCGCAACGGGGTTGATAATGGAAACTCTTTCTTTGCAAGTTTTTTTAGAAGAAAATATGCTTTTCCAGCCTTAAAAAAACGCGGCGGTTTTAATTAAGCTTATTTTCGCCGCGCCTTTCCGAACATCCCCTACCTTTCCGGCATTCCCTCATTTTTGTAGGCTTTTCCCCATTTTGTCGGCCTTCCCGCTTTTCTGTCGGTCCTCAAGCGAAATAAAGATTTCAATTCCGAAAACTTTTATTTTCCCGCGCGATTTTTTAAAACCGGAATTTTTAAAATAACAACGTGGCTGTCTGGCAAGAAAACATATGCAAAACAAAACAGGGATAAGTTACAGAAAAGTTTGATCAGGCTTTAGCGACGGGGCTAACGCCGTAAATTCTTCCCCCTTAAAAGGCTTTGAATTTTCTCTAAAACACTCTGACCATTTTCAGTATTGAATGATAGATTTCGAACAAAAAGGCAAACGGAGAAAATTCCAGCGACTCATGAAGATTGACGAAGTTGGAGAGATAATTGCAGAGAAACTGCGTTTTTCGAGAGTCAATAGCATCTGAAAGATAATTTTAAAACCGTTTTAAATAACAAAAATGCTGCAAATCGGCCTTTTTTACCAAAAGATAGTTTTTTATCTTTGCAACATTCATGATTGTATATAAAACTAAATGAAGAAAACCATGCAGAAATACCGGTCAATCTTCCGGTAATATGTGGAGGCAAAAATGATACGTGCTGTTGCACAGGTTATATTAGATTGTGCCGGTTATATCACCGCACTTTTTATTCCTGAAGACGCAACGAATTTTGACTTCATCCGCATGGGCGTCGCACTAATGATGTTGATTTTTTTCTCGATTTTGTGTTGGCTGCTTCCTCAACTTTTTCACAATGGCAAGCACTCTCACTGATACACGAAAAAATATTTTCCTTTATTTGATTATTTATAAAAAAATCATCCTGTCACATGACTAATGTCTATTGAAAATGTTGCTTGGTTTTTATACCACTTCCGGTAAAACTGATCGGCATATTGGTTAGAAAATCTTGGGCCCTGTTAGAACCGGCATTCAGAATTTTTAAAACCAATGAATGAACGGAAATTTTTCAGCCTATGTTTTGAGATGAAACATCCTGAAAAGAATATGAAGGGTTTCAATAATGTTTCTTGATAAGATCAAAAGACGTACAGTTCTCGGGCTTGCTTTTTCTTTTGCCACTTTTGCAAGTGTTTCAGCTTTGGCACCGGTTCTCGCTTATGCCGAAGATAAAACCAGCATCAAGCTTGGAACGATGGAAGGTGAAGAATCGGAAGTTTGGAAGGTTGCTGTTCAGGAAGCCAAAAAACAAGGCCTCAACATTGATCTTGTTTTTTTCTCCGATTACGCCTTGCCGAATGAAGCCGTCAATGCCGGTGATATTGACGCAAATTCATTTCAACATAAACCCTACCTCGACGCGCAAATCGAACAGCGCGGTTACAAACTTTCCGTCGTCGGCTATACTGTGCTTTTCCCGATGGGCGTCTATTCCCACAAAATCAAAGACTTGAAAGAGCTTCGTGACGGTGCTGTTGTCGGCGTTCCCAACGACCCGTCAAATGGTGGCCGCGCGCTCCGTCTATTAAATGATATGGGATTGATCAAACTCAAAGACCCGAACAATGTTCTCGCTTCCAAGCTTGATATTGTCGAAAACCCTAAAAAACTTGAAATTCGCGAGCTTGATGCCGGTATGCTCGGTCGTGCCATTGATGATTTCGACATTGCTGTTGTCAATACCAACTGGGCTTTGACCACTGGCCTCAAACCCGATAAAGATGCGATTGCTTGGGAAAAGTCCGAAAATAATCCCTATAACAATATTATTGTCGTGCGCACCGCCGATAAAGACGAACCATGGGTGAAAAAACTCGTTGCTGCCTATAATTCGGAACCGGTTCGCGCAAAAATCAAGGAAGTGTTTGGCGTAACTGCCCAGCCATTATGGTAAATTCAAACATGGGTTCAGCATCCGAACCAATCATATCACTTAAAAATATCAGCCGCCGTTTTTCCCAAACGGCGGCCGTTGACCATTTGTCACTTGATATTGAAAAAGGCGAAATTCTTGGAATTATCGGGCGCAGCGGCGCCGGTAAATCCACGCTTATTCGCTGTCTCAATGGTCTTGAACGTGTTGATGAAGGACAAATCTTCTTTGAAGGCCATGACGTTTCGCATTTGAGCGAAAGCGAATGGGCGCCCTACCGTCAACGCATCAGTATGATTTTCCAGCATTTCAACCTGTTGTCATCGAAACGTGTGATCGACAATGTTGCATTGCCATTAAAGCTTGCTGGTGTGCCGAAAGAAAAACGTCGTGAACGGGCTATGGAACTTATCGAACTTGTGAGCCTCAAAGGGAAAGAACAACATTTTCCGGCCGAGCTCTCCGGCGGGCAAAAACAGCGCGTCGGCATTGCGAGAGCATTGGCTGCAAATCCGAAAGTACTCCTATCCGACGAGGCAACTTCGGCACTTGATCCGGAAACAACCCAATCCATCCTTGAATTGATTGCCGATATCAATAAAAGGCTCAATCTCACAGTGGTTCTGATTACGCATGAAATGGAAGTCGTAAGTTCCATTGCCAACCGCGTTGTCGTGCTGAACAAGGGTAAAATTGTTGAAGAGGGGTTGGTAAGAGATATTTTTGCTTCTCCCCAAGATGATACCACTATTGCGATGCTGCGCATTGTGACACCACAATTACCGGCCGAATTTGCCAAAAGGTTGAAGCCGGAAGGCGATGAAGCTGTTATCGAGCTCAATATTGCCGGTGACGTAGCAAGAGAACCGTTCCTGCATTTGATAGAATATGAAAGCGGATTGATCCCGCGCATTCTTCATGGCGGCATTGATACGATTCAGGGAGAACCGGTCGGCCGTTTCTTTCTAGGCCTTCCGGCGAAAGACAAAGACAAACTTGACAAGGCGGTTTCCTGGCTTATCAAGCATGGCCGTTATTGCGAGGTTCTCGGTTATGTATGATGTACTTTCAAAAGAATTGCCGAAAGCGATTATAGACACCATCATCATGACGGTGAGTTCTTCGCTGATGGCGCTCATTCTGGGTTTGCCGATCGGGCTCATCCTTTATATGACGGCAAAGGGAAGCCTGTTTCCCAAGGAAAATCTTAACCGGTTATTAAGCTTCCTTGTCAATTGTGTGCGCGCCATTCCGTTTATCATTTTCGCTTTTTACCTTCTTCCCGTGACGCGCGTTGTTGTCGGCACCGGTGTCGGGATCAAATCTGTTATCTTTGTGCTGATATTATCGGCGACACCACTTTATGCGCGTTTGGCAGAACTGTCATTTCGTGGGGTTGACAAGGGACTTGTCGAAGCTATCCGCTCAATGGGCGCGTCACGCATGCAAATTGTTACCAATGTCATTGTACCGGAATCATTTTCAAGCCTCGTGACCGGCTTTACTGTGATGGTTATTTCAATTATCAGTGCAACGTCGCTTGCCGGTTTTCTGGGGGGGGGCGGTCTTGGTGACATGGCGATCCGCTATGGTTACCAGCGCTATAATCCGGAGATTATGAACATTGTTATCGGTGTTCTGATTATCATGAATCTGGTTGTGCAATCCTGCGGTGACCGGTTGGCCCGCAAGCTTGACCACTCGAAACGTTAGCCATTTCACTTGGAAAAGGGGAGGAAGAATGATGAAAGATACTAAAAGCCGAATAACAAATTTCGTGTCTGTGGCTCCGATTGCCACTTTAATTGCCGCTTCCATGCTGCTTTCCGGCTGTGGTGGACGCGACGCCCATCCGGTCGCTTTGACCAATCCGAACGACAGCGTCATGGATTGTGCGGGTATTTCGCGTGAATTCCACGCCAATGAACGCCAGATTCAATCGGTTGTTCATGAGCGCACAAATGCACAAGGAAAGAATGTTGCATTGGGGGCAGCCGGTATTTTCTTCTTTCCTGCGTGGTTTTTTATGGACCCGAAATCGCCGGAAAGAGTAGAAATTGATGCATTGCGCAATCGTAATGGCGTATTGCAGGACATTGCACGCACCAAACATTGTGCTCCCATGCAATCGGAATTGACGGAAGCCTATAAACAGCTTGACAGTCAAAAAGCGGCTAAGCCCCAAAAGAAATAAACGAAAAACGAATCGATTATAATAAAAGGCCGGTTAAACCGGCTTTTTGTTTTTATTGCGCTCATATTTATTCATGATTGCCCATAATGGCTTGCTATCGGAATGCAACAAAACGGGCAAAAGAACAAACATCGGCTTTATAAATAGAAATTCACTCTTTCCTGAAACTATGTCCGTTTTCATCATGGTTTTAAAACTTTCGCGGGCGCGCACAAGCGCCGGAGACACGCTTAAGCGCGCGCCTATCCGCGTTTCCGGTTTTTCTCGCACTTATCCCGATTGGCGCTTGCAACTCTTTAACATGAACGTTTTGATTAACGGAGACCTTCACAAGCCCTGATAAACAAGACAAATGCCGTTCGGCATAAAAACCGGAAGTCACCCTTTCCCTGTGATGATTGAGTGCAAGGCCTTGTCCGATCATAAAAAGCCTTGCCCGATAATGTTTCATTGCTGTTTTTAAAACAGGCAATTTTTGTCTTTTAAAACACAATCATTCTTCGTTCGGCAAATCAGACGCTGTTATTCTATCTTCAACAAAGCGCGCATGTTAAAAAATCCGGTTTTCCCCTCGAAGTTTAATAGTCGTGGCGGTATTTTTTAATAGCGTTTGCGCAATGCTTCTGCAAGAGCCGAACCGAAACTGCCCTCTTGGGAAACCGGCTTTTTATTTTTCATATTACGCGAATGATTGCGTCCCGAATTTTCCGGCGAAGCGGCTTTTGTGCGACTATCCGGATTATCAGGATGTTTTTTCATACTCAACGAGATGCGTTTACGTGCTGGATCAACATCAAGCACTGTGACAGAAACAATATCTCCGGCTTTTACCACTTTATGCGGATCACTCACATAAGTGTCGGCAAGTTGCGAAATATGGACAAGTCCATCCTGATGCACGCCTATATCGACAAATGCCCCAAAATTGGCGACATTGGTCACGGTTCCTTCAAGCTTCATCCCCGGTTTGAGGTCGGAAATTTCGTCAACACCTTCGGCAAAAGTTGCTGTTTTGAATTCCGGCCGCGGATCACGACCGGGTTTTTCCAATTCGCTCAAAATATCTTTAACAGTCGGCAAGCCGAACCGCTCGTCAATAAATGTTTTCGGGTCGAGTTTTTTCAAAGCAGCACTATCACCCATCAATGACCGCAAGTCACGGCCACATGCAGCAACAATTTTACGTGCAACGCTATAGGCCTCCGGATGTACTGCCGAAGCATCAAGCGGTTCGTCGCCATTCCGGATACGCAAAAAGCCTGCACATTGCTCGAATGTTTTTGCACCGAGTCGTGGTACCGACTTCAACCCGTTACGATTTTTGAATGGGCCATTTTCATCACGATAAGCAACAATTGCATCGGCCAATGATGCCCCCACCCCCGAAACACGGGCAAGCAGAGATGGCGAAGCGGTGTTGAGGTCAACCCCCACGGCATTCACCGCATCTTCGACAACACCGTCCAACGCTCTCATCAACTCGAACTGGTCGACATCATGCTGATACTGCCCGACACCGATAGATTTCGGTTCGATTTTAACCAATTCGGCAAGTGGGTCCTGCAAACGCCGTGCAATCGACACGGCCCCGCGCAGTGACACATCAAGATCGGGAAATTCGTTTGCCGCAAGTTCGGAAGCCGAATAGACAGAAGCACCGGCTTCCGAAACAATAACCTTTGTCGGCCGCGGCGCTGGCATATATTTCAATAAATCGCCAACAAGCTTTTCTGTCTCGCGGCTTGCTGTGCCGTTACCGATAGCGATGAGGTCAACCTGATGTTTTTTAATGAGGGTGGCAAGTACCGCCTCTGCACCGCGAACATCATTTTTCGGCGGGAATGGATAGATGGTTGCGGTTTCCTTGAGTTTTCCGGTTTTATCGACCACTGCAACCTTGACACCAGTGCGAATGCCCGGATCAAGTCCCATTGTTGCCCTTTCACCCGCCGGTGCAGCCAATAAAAGTGCTTTCAGGTTACGGGCAAAGACTGAAATTGCTTCTTCATCGGCGCGCTCATGCAAATCGCGCATCAAATCAAGTGAAAGGTGCAAAGACAGTTTTACACGCCATGCCCATAAAGCGACATTAACAAGAAAAATATCGCCGGGAAGTTGATTGCCGATTTGATAGGCCTGTTTGATCAGCTTTATAACCGGTTTTTCGCCATTTGGAATATCCTCGTCGACTTCGATATCGATATTCAGGATTTCTTCATTACGCCCACGAAACATTGCCAATGCACGATGGCTCGGCACGGTCGACCATTTTTCTCTATGGTCGAAATAATCGGAAAATTTCGCACCTTCCTGCTCTTTACCGGCAATAACCTTGGCATGAATAAAGGCATGTGATTGCATATAGTGGCGTAAATTTCCGATGAGTTCGGCATTTTCCGCCATGGTTTCCGCAATAATATCGCGAGCACCGTCAAGAGCAGCTTTAACATCGGCAATTTTGTCATTGATATAATCTTTGGCAAGAAGTTCCGGCTCTTCCTTGCGATTTTTCAAAATTTCTTCGGCAAGCGGCAATAATCCGTTTTCTTTGGCAATCTCGGCACGGGTGCGCCGCTTTGGTTTGAACGGGAGATAAAGGTCTTCCAATTCAGCCTTCGAGCTTGCTTTCCTTAACGATTCTTCCAGTTCCGGCGTAAGTTTGTTCTGTTCGCGAATAGCTTGAATAATCGCTTCGCGGCGTGCTTCCATTTCACGAAGATAAATGAGCCGTTCCGACAACAGGCGCAATTGTCCATCATCAAGGCCGCCGGTTACTTCCTTGCGATAGCGGGCAATGAAGGGAATGGTTGCCCCCTCGTCAATGAGGGCGATTGCGGCAGCAACCTGAGATTGACTTGCCTTGATATCACCAGCAATTGTTTGGCAGATTGATTGCGCAATTGTCGTCATTCTATTTACCAGATTCTTTCAATTTTAAGGAGAGATTACGGATCGCGAACCAAGAACGCAACCGTAATTCTTCCCCTCATAAAAAATAATCAAGCCCTTTTTAATCGGGCTTATTCACCTTATGTTTAAATTTGCAGCCAATATGAAAGGGACTTTTCATGACATCACTTTTTGACCCGATCAAGGCAGGAGACCTTGTTCTAAAAAACCGCATTGCCATGGCACCGTTGACACGCGCTCGCTCTCCCAATGCAACACCCAATGATTTGAATGTTATCTATTATCGCCAACGCTCGACCGCCGGCCTTATCGTCTCTGAAGGTACGGCCATTTCACAACAGGGACAAGGCAATATCGACGTTCCGGGGCTTTATGAAAAAGCGCAGCTTGCCGGTTGGAAAAAAGTGACTGATGCTGTTCATGAAGCAGGCGGCAAAATTGTTGCCCAGCTTTGGCACACGGGACGTATTTCCCACAGTTCATTGCAACCTGCAGGTAAACCGCCTGTTGCCCCTTCCGCCCTTCAGGCAAAAGCCCGAACCTATATCAAAGATAAGAATGGTCAGGGTGAATTTGTACAAACATCGACACCACGTGCATTGGACGCATCCGAGATTCCCGGCATTATCGACGATTATCGTAAAGCCGCACGCAATGCTGTCGATATTGCCGGTTTTGACGGCGTGGAAATTCACTCGGCCAATGGCTATTTGCTTGACCAGTTCTTGCGCTCGGACTCCAACCACCGCACCGACGAATTTGGCGGGTCGATTGAAAATCGTTGCCGTTTTCCGCTGCTTGTTGCTGAAGCCGTTGCAAAAGAAATTGGTGGTGGTCGAACAGGTATCCGCATTTCTCCGGTGACCCCCGCCAATGATGCCCATGATCCGGACCCGCAGCCGCTTTTCGATTTTTATGTCGATGCTTTGGCTGCCTATGAGCTTTCCTTCATCCACCTGATTGAAGGCGCAACAGGCGGTGACCGCAATTATACCGAAGCCGATTATGCATTCGACTATAAGCGTTTGAAACACGTCTATCGCGATGCCGGTGGCAATGGTGCATGGATGGTCAATAATGGCTATACCGCCGAAATGGCTGAAAAAGCTGTTGGGTCGGGCTATGCCGATATTGTGTCTTTCGGCCGTCCGTTTATTGCCAATCCCGATCTTGTCCGTCGTATCAAGGAGCATGCTCCATGGAACGAGGTTGATCAGACAACGCTCTATGGCGGTAACGAAAAAGGCTATACCGATTACCCGACTTTGGGCTAGCCGGTTTTAGATTTCCAATAAAAAACCACCTGCGTAAAGCAGGTGGTTTTATTTTATTCGAAAAAATTCCGATTCCGCTCTCAGGCAGAAATATCGATAATGCCTGCTTCACCACTTTCTGAGCCGAATGCCAGCCGATAGCCTTTATCATCCCAGGCCATAGTTGAAATGGCACCTTTTCCTGGACGGCGCAAAAGCACTTCTTTCGCATCGGCAAAGCGGATGAACAAAATCATGCCGTCATTAAATCCGGCAGCAACAATGTCTTCTTCCGGATGGCAGCACACACATGTGACCATGGCATCAGCACGAGTGCCGAGTTCAAGGGGGGCTTTTCCCATCGGACCATCTTTGGCCTGAAATGGCCAGACAATGGCAGCCGGAGCGCCGGACGTGGCAAGCCACTTACCTTTGGCACTCCATGACCAACTTTTGACCTTTGCCGGATAGCCGCTCATGCGCAAATGCTGGTCATCACTCAACCGCCAGCCATGCAAGGCATTTTCCTGCATCGACGAAATGACATAGCGGCCATCGGGCGAAAATGTAACAGCAAAATGTGCGCCTTTCCATGTAAGGTCGGTAGGCTTGGTGTCAGCACCAAGCCAATGCAATGTCACGCCATTATATCGTGCCACCGCAAATCTTAGGCCTTTTGGTGCAAAAGCAAGATCTTCAACGCTGCGCTCGTGATCAAACTCCTGAAGCCCCTTGCCTCCATCGGCCCCCTTGCCGCCATCGGCCCATGCAGTGCGTGAAAAAGCAAAGGCGTAAGAATTGTCGGGACCGGCTGCAACCGAAGTGATCCACTTTTTTTCGTGATGGGCAAGTTCGCTGCATTGAAGATCACTCTTCGTGCGGCAAATCCGGCCGTCTTCACCGCCGGTAATAACAGATTTCTTGTCTCTCGATAAAGCAACAGAGGCAATCCCTTCATGCGCCTCGACTACCTTTTGCTTGTCGCCAAGCAGGGTGATTTCACCACTTGCCGTCACAAAGACCGGCTGGTCATCTAAAAACCCCGCCAACAGGCAATAGCTGTCGAGGTCACAATGTGCAATTGTCGGCATAGAATCCTCTCAAAAATCAGGCACAATTTTCGAAGCCGGCTTTGAGCTTTTCGGCATCAAGTTTGCGGCCGATAAAGACCAGACGGCTTTCATGCTTTTCGCCTTCTTTCCACGGTCTCTGGCTGTCGCCTTCCAAAATCATATGGACACCTTGTACGACATAACGGTCCTTATCACCTTTGAAAGCGATAATGCCTTTCAGTCTTAAAATATCCGGCCCTTGAGTCTGGGTGATTTGCTGGATCCAAGGGAAAAACTTGCCCGGATCAAGCTCGCCCGCCCGTAAGGAAACGGATTTCACTGTTACATCGTGAAGCGCTGCCCCATGGACATGCTCCTCCCCGTCATGGTGGTGATGTTCGTGGTCGTGGTCATGATGATGGTGGTGATGATCATGATCGTGATCGCATTCTGGCCCACAAACATGTTCTTCCTCTTCTTCGTCATGATCAAGAAAATGAGGGTCATTTTCTAGAGCACGGCTCAAATCGAACGCACCGCGATCAAGCACTTCGTTCAAATCGACATTGGAACGTTGGGTGCGAAAGATAACAGCAGAAGGATTGATTGCACGTATTGTTGCTTCGACATCGGCAAGTTCCTGCGGGCTGACAAGATCGGTCTTGTTCAAAAGGACCACGTCGGCAAAAGCAATCTGGTCTTCTGCTTCTCTGCTATCTTTCAACTCCAACGGCAAATGTTTTGCGTCAACCAGCGCGACAACAGCATCAAGTTGCGATTTTGCCCTGACATCATCATCCATAAAAAATGTCTGTGCAACCGGAACCGGATCGGCAAGACCGGTTGTTTCGATAATGATACCGTCAAACCGGCCCGGACGACGCATCAAACCGTCGACAACACGGACCAGGTCGCCGCGCACTGTGCAGCAGATACAACCATTATTCATCTCGTAAATTTCTTCGTCGGATTCGACAATCAGATCATTGTCAATACCGATCTCGCCGAATTCATTAACAATGACAGCATAATGCTTGCCATGATTTTCTGTCAAAATCCGGTTAAGAAGCGTGGTTTTACCAGCCCCCAGATAACCGGTCAGAACAGTTACCGGAATTTTACGGGGTGTTTTTTCAGTCTCGCTCATAGCATGACCTTTCAAATGACGGGAATTTTTACTGTTGTCGATATAGGCTTTCTCAATACCGATTTCTACCTTTTGAACCGGTGCTTTCTAGGAAAGATCATCAACGTCAAACGCAAACATATCTTCGAGTAACTCGCGAAAACCTTTCAGGGCGTGATCGAAAATTGCCTTTCCTGCCTCTTTATTCGCGGCAAGCGCATTTCCCGCAACACCCTTTCTGTTGAGATCTGCCATTTGCCAGCCAAAAGGAAATGGTCCATAGGCTCTCAAATATTTGAATTTTTCTTTGAGCTCTTTCTGCCAATTGGCAAAATTTTGTGCTTTGCCCATTTTTACTTCTTCAGGTGCAAGGTAAAGCATGAGCGAAGTTTCGATAAAGCCGGCATGAATATCAAGCTCTTTTTCTTCAACTGTCATCATCCCTTCGGGAAGACCGAAGCGTCCCCAGCTTGTTGCGACAGCAAGCATTTTGAAGCGATTGCGCAATTCGGTGATGACAATGTTCATCAATGGTGAATTGCCGCCATGAGCATTGAGAATAAGAAATCTGTCTATTCCATTTCTGTAACAGTCAGCGCCGATTTCGATCCACCTGTCTATTGCTTGAGAATATCCAAGTGTTTTTGTCCCCCCCCGACCGCCATGTTCAATAGAATAACCAATATCTTCGCTATCGAGAACAACAACCTTTTTTCCAATACAAGTTTTGTTTTCAAGTTTTTTCGAAAATGCTGTTGCAATGACAGCATCCGTGGAAAGAGGCAGATGCTGCCCATGATATTCATACGATCCGAGAGGCAAAATGGCTATAATTTTATCTTTTTCTTTCAATGCTAAAATTCCCGATAAAATATTTTCTTCTTTTTTATACAGAGTTTTGTTATCTATCTTCGCTATGCAAGAATTTGTTATCTTTCTTCACTATAGAAGAATATGAAATTCTAAGTGAAAATACGAATCATACAGGAATACTACAAGAAACCAGATAATTCATTTAAAACGTCTTCGGGGAGACATAACTTAAATGGTCGAAAAAAACCAGATACCTGCATTGGATATTGTTCAATCCACTGCAAGAATGATGAAAACATTATTGGCACGCCGACTCTATGAATTCGGCTTATACGCAGGCCAGGACAGAATCATTCTTTCGTTGGCATTAAAAGACGGGCAATCGCCCGGGAATCTTGCAAAACAGCTGGGCGTCAAACCTCCCACAATCACCAAAACAATTGCGCGGCTTCAAGAACAAGGCTTTGTCACAAAACGCAGTTCCCATAAAGATCAGCGCCAACTTCACGTTTTTCTGACCAAAGATGGCCATAAAATTGTCAAGCTTATCGAGTCGGCCATTGCCGATACTGAAAAAGATATCACAAATGGCCTTGATGAGGGGGAACATTTGATGTTGCTTGCCTTGCTGGGGCGCATTCAAAAAAATGTTCAGGAACAACAAGTGGAATTTTCTAACGTTTATATTGATGGCGAAAACGACGTGCTCTAGTCTGACAATGGAGCCAAACTCCTAAAACAGGAAAGAACATAGCCACCGGCTTATCAAATGACCGGTTTTACCATCCGATCAAGCTTTCCGTATTTGTTTCATTCGGCGTGAGCTCTTTCAAGTGCAATGATGTTTTGCGACTTGTCTATGTTTGCGGTCTGGTACCGGAAATAACACAGTTTTGTTTGGACAAGCCTTTAAATTTATTATCACCTGTCAGGTGAAAATAACGTTTCACGCTTTTCCAGAACCTCCCAATGGGGTATTCATTCAATCCTCTTGAAGGTAACAGAAGCTTGCTGTTGTTTTATCTTTGATAGGATGAGGGGCATTGTCACAAAAAATCAAGCTTTCTACCATTGCCGATGCATTGAATGTATCTACAGCTACGGTTTCACTTGCGCTACGTGACAGTCCGCTTGTAGCAGATGACACGCGTGACAGAATCAAGGATTATGCTCGTGATATCGGTTATATTTATAACCGCCGCGCAGCAAGCTTGCGCACATCACGCTCGGGCATTGTCGGTGTCGTTGTTCACGACATTATGAATCCGTTTTTTGCCGAAATATTGCGCTCGATCGAAACTGAACTCGACCGGTCGCGGCAAACCTTCATTCTTTCCAACCATTATGACCAGTTGGATAAGCAACGCAATTTTCTGGAAACGTTACTCCAGCTCGGAGCTGATGGCGTCATCATGTCACCGGCAATCGGAACTCCCGCAAAAGACATCGAGATGGCGCAAAATAACGGTTTGCCTGTTGTGTTTGTCGCTCGTCATGTCGAAGGGGTAAATGTTCCGGTTTTTTGTGGCGATGATACTTATGGTATTTCTCTTGCTACCAACCATCTTATTTCGCTCGGGCATAAATGCATCGCTATGGTTGGCGGCACCGATTACACATCGACAGGCCATGACCGTTATGAAGGTTATCGTCACGCCATGCAGCTTGCAGGCCTTGAAGCAAAACCCGAATGGCGCCTTGAAGGACCGCGAACAAAACAGGCAGGCTTCGAAATTGCACCACAATTTCTGGCACTCAAAGATAAACCGACAGCCGCTGTCTGTTTCAATGACCTTGCCGCTATCGGTTTGATGAACGGAATTGCCCGTGCCGGCCTCGTTGCAGGGCGGGATATTTCTGTCACCGGTTATGATGATCTCGAGGAAGCGGCAATTGCCACACCCGCACTCACCACAGTCTGGAATGGTCAAAGGGAAGTGGGAAGGCGTGCAGCGCGTGCTCTTCTTGACCTTTTGAACGGTACCGAAGTGAAAAATGGTCACGACCTTATCAAACCGGAATTGCACATTCGCCAATCAACCGGTCGCATGGTTCCGCGAAAAGACTGAAAACTTTAATTTTCTGATATCCGTTTCCGATAATCTATGATTCTGACATCATAAAGTGACTTTCGCTTTATGATAAAATGTGGTTGTTTTTTCGCGTTTCCAACAGTTCCATACATAATTTTAAAACAGAATATGGGGCGGAATTCGAGTGTAAAAACAGCAAAACCTTTTTCCGGTTGGTGCGTCAATTCTCTTCGGACACAGTAACGGATACCACTCTGTTTCAAAAAGCAGGAATGGTTGCTCCGGCTTCATCAAAACAATTTTTGAAAATGCTGCAACAAAAACAAAAAAATCTTGCATTCAAAAACCATAACAAAATGGATCTTGCGCATAAACTTGAAAAAGGTTTCATAATTTTTCCGAATAGCGTACTTTTACGAAAGCCGATATTTTTTGGAATAAGTGTTTCCTATTTTTTCACGGCTTGCCTTTTTTCAAGGTGATTATTTTTCCACGGCACCCGTTTTCTCGAGCCGCTTATCATAATGATGATGAACTGCTTCGCCAAATGCTTTAAATATCTTGTTTGATGGTATATCGCTTGTTGCCCAATATTCGGGATGCCATTGTACCCCGAGGGCAAAATCTTTCGCATCCTTCACACTGACTGCTTCAATCGTGCCATCGGCGGCTATCGCTTCGGCAACAAGACGTGGCGCGAGCTTGTTGATTCCCTGCTGGTGAACTGAGTTCACCATGATTTCGCCGGTTCCTACAATTTCTGCGAGCGACGTATTCTCGCTCACATGCACCGGTTGTCTTATGGCGAACTTTTTATCACTGTCACTTTTATCATTGGCTCTATGATCGAGTTTCCCCGGTATTTTTTGTAGCGCCGGTGACAATGTCCCCCCAAGAGCGACGTTGAGTTCCTGTATACCGCGGCAAATGGCAAGAAGTGGCAAACCTAGCCTGATTGCCGCATGGATAAGGAAAAAAGATGTTTCGTCTCGGGCAAAATCGAACGGCTCATGATCTGTCGTGGCGGCTTCGCCATAGCGCGCGGGATTTACATTGGATTTCGCTCCGGTGATAAGAACACCGTCCACAACCGCAAGTATGGATTGTATATCGGCATCTCGCCCAAGTGACGGCACGATAAGAGGCGCAACATCAGCGACCTTTGACGCGGCCTCAAGATATTGTACGGGCGCGCCATTCCAGACATAACCGTCAAAGGAGGGGCAATCGGAGGGTACCGCAACAAGCGGCTTTAAACGATCAGCCATTTGTGTTCCCTTTATATATTATCCGGTCAATATTCAAAGAAAACGGGGGTTTGTCAAATGCCCTATTTCCATTCAGACTGGTGTTTTTAAAAATATTTTCCCTGAACTTTTCACGATCAGAAATCTTGAAAAATGAAATTTTAGCAAAACCACTGGAAATGATGTGGTTTTATCGTTACTACTAAATCGTTTCAATTTTTCTGAAATAATCCGGCATTGTGAATAGGTGGGGAGAAGAGACTGTCGTTAGACAGTTTGTCTTCCCTGAAACTCAAGGAGATAACATTTGGGTCAAACAGTTTTTGTTGCCAAAGAAACAGCCGAAGGGGAAACACGCGTTGCCGCGTCTCCTGAAACTGTCAAAAAGCTTATCAATCTCGGCTATGATGTGTCGGTCGAGAAAGGTGCCGGTCTCCAGTCCTTGATAAGTGACGAGGACTACAAGGAAGCCGGTGCAAAAATCGTTGGTGCAAACGAGGCAAGCAAAGCCGACATCATTTTAAAATTGCGCCGTCCGAGTGCCAAGGAATTGTCGCAATATAAAAAGGGTGCAAGTCTTATCGGCATTCTCGATCCATTCGGCCACGAGAATGATGTCAAGGCCATGGCCAAAGCCGGATTGAATGCCTTTTCAATGGAATTCATGCCGCGCATTACGCGTGCGCAAGTCATGGATGTTCTGTCATCACAGGCAAATCTTGCCGGTTATCAGGCAGTGATTGATGCAGCCGAATATTACGATCGCGCCCTTCCCATGATGATGACAGCGGCAGGAACCGTTCCGGCTGCCAAGGTTTTCATCATGGGGGCGGGTGTCGCCGGTCTTCAGGCCATTGCCACCGCACGGCGTCTCGGTGCATCGGTCACAGCAAATGACGTGCGCCCTGCTGCCAAGGAGCAGGTCGCTTCCCTTGGTGCAAAATTTATCGCCGTCGAGGATGATGAATTCAAAGCGGCTGAAACGGCTGGTGGCTATGCCAAGGAAATGTCTAAGGAATACCAGCAAAAACAGGCGGCCTTGACTGCCGAGCATATTGCCAAACAGGATATTGTCATTACAACCGCATTGATTCCCGGTCGTCCGGCACCGCGCCTTATCACTAAAGCGATGCTTAAAACCATGCGTCAGGGTTCGGTCGTGGTTGATCTTGCCGTTGAAAGAGGTGGCAATGTCGAAGGCGCTGTTGCTAATAAGATTGTCGAAGTTGAAGGGGTGAAGATTATCGGCTTCACCAATGTTCCGGGTCGCATTGCCGCTACTGCTTCAAAGCTTTATGCGCGCAATCTTTATGCCTTTGTCGATATCATGACAAACAAGGAGACAAAAGCGTTTACTATCGACCGGAATGACGAGCTCGTCAAAGCAACATTGCTCACTTTCGACGGTCATGTTGTTCATCCCCGCTTTGCAGACGAATCGGAGAAAAAAGCCGCCGATAAAAAACCGGCTCCGGCAAAAAAAGCCGATGAAAAGGCTGAAAAACCGGCAAACCATACATCCTCGAAACATAAAGAACCAGCCGCCAAAGCGGATAAAAAACAGATGAAAAAGGAGCCAGATAATGTCTAACGAGGCTCTCGACAAAGCCCTTCAAGGTCTGGATCAGGCCATTGCCGCTGTGCGCGAAGCAGGCGGCCAAATCTCCAGTAATGCCGTTGATGCCGTCCACAATGTGACCGGCGGTGTTATTGACCCGTTCATTTTCCAGTTTGCGATCTTCGTACTGGCGATTTTTGTCGGCTATTATGTTGTTTGGGCAGTCACGCCGGCTCTCCACACACCGCTGATGGCTGTTACCAATGCGATTTCTTCAGTTATCGTCGTTGGTGCGCTGCTTGCTGTCGGTCTTTCGTCTTCAGGCCTTGCAAGCACTTTCGGCTTCATCGCACTGGTACTTGCAAGCGTCAATATTTTCGGCGGCTTTCTCGTTACCCAACGCATGCTTGCCATGTACAAGAAAAAAGATAAGTGAGGCTTGAAACTATGAGTGTTAATTTTGCCGCCTTTCTTTATCTCGTTTCCGGTGTCCTGTTCATCATGGCGCTGCGCGGGCTTTCCCATCCGACAACAAGCCGCAAGGGCAATGCCTATGGCATGGTCGGCATGGCTGTTGCCATCATCACAACACTATTGCTTGCCCGTCCAAGCTTCGGTGGCCTTGTCCTCATCATTATAGGTCTTGCCATCGGTGGCGCTATCGGTGCTATCATTGCCCGCCGCATTGCCATGACGGCAATGCCGCAACTTGTTGCCTCTTTCCATTCGCTCGTCGGTCTTGCTGCCGTTATGGTGGCCGCCGGTGCACTTTATTCGCCGCATTCATTCGGCATTGGCGAAATCGGCTCTATCCACGGGCGGGCACTTGTTGAAATGGCAATCGGTGTCGCAATCGGTGCGATAACCTTTACCGGTTCCATCATTGCGTTCCTGAAACTTGATGGACGTATGTCCGGTAAACCGATCATTTTGCCGAACCGGCACTTGATCAACATTGTTCTTGCAGCGGCAATCGTTGTTCTCATCGCCGCACTTGTCGGAACCGAAAGCCATCTGGTTTTCTGGCTTATTGTTCTTTTGTCGCTTGTTATCGGTGTCACACTGATTGTGCCGATCGGTGGCGCTGATATGCCGGTTGTTGTTTCCATGCTCAATTCCTATTCGGGATGGGCAGCCGCGGGTATCGGTTTTACTCTCGGAAATATGGCTTTGATCATCACCGGTGCACTGGTCGGATCGTCCGGTGCCATCCTTTCCTACATTATGTGTAAAGGCATGAACCGCTCGTTCATTTCCGTGATCCTTGGCGGATTCGGTGGTGAAAGTGCCGGTCCTGCCGGACATAACGAAGTCGAACGCCGTCCGGTCAAACAGGGTTCGGCTGACGACGCGGCATTCATTATGAAAAATGCCAATAAGGTCATTATCGTACCGGGATATGGCATGGCTGTTGCACAGGCACAGCACGCACTGCGTGAAATGGCTGACAAGCTCAAGGAAAACGGAGTCGAAGTCAAATATGCCATTCATCCGGTTGCCGGCCGTATGCCCGGCCACATGAATGTGCTGCTTGCCGAAGCCAATGTGCCCTATGACGAAGTTTTCGAGCTTGACGATATCAATTCCGAATTTGCCGAAGCAGATGTTGCTTTTGTCATTGGTGCCAACGACGTAACCAACCCTGCCGCCAAATCGGATCCATCTTCCCCTATTTATGGCATGCCGATTCTCGATGTATCGAAAGCGGGAACAGTTCTGTTCCTGAAACGTGGTATGGGAACAGGCTATTCGGGCGTTGAAAACGAGCTGTTTTTCCGTGACAACACCATGATGCTTTTTGGCGATGCCAAAAAAATGGTCGAAAGCATTGTCAAAGCCATGGAATAATCCTTAAGATGCCGCCAACAAGGCGGCATTTTTTTTAGAGGAACAATCATGGCAAGTTCGGCCGAACAGATGAGAGCGTGGCAAGGTCCGGCACTTTTGAGTTATGGCTATCGGCCATTTTTTTTGTTCGCAAGTATCTGGGCTGTATTCAGTCTGTTTATCTGGATTTTCCTTTTTTCCGGCAAAGATGTGCTGGCAATCGGAATTGATCCGTTTTCCTGGCACGCACACAGCTTTCTTTTCGGTTATTTATGGGCCGTCATTGCCGGTTTTTTGATGACTGCCGTTCCCAATTGGACCGGTCGTATGCCAATTGTCGGCTGGCCGCTTTTGGGCCTCGTATCCATTTGGCTTATCGGGCGCATTGCCATGGTGCTTTCATCCGATTTGCCAGCGACTGTGACAGTCGGCCTTGATTTGCTGTTTCCGCTACTTTTCACCATCGCTATCGGGCGTGAAATTATATATGGAAAAAACTGGCGTAATCTCAAAGTGCTTATTTTGCTTGTTCTGCTTTTCTGCGCCAATCTGATTTTCGATTGTGAAGCCTTTAATGATGGTTATGCTGCCGACGGTTATGGAGCTCGCCTTGCCCTTGCCATTGCGGTTTTCCTCATTGCCATTATTGGTGGCCGTATTGTGCCAAGTTTCACACGCAATTGGCTTGCCAAACGCGGGAACACAAAACTGCCGGCTCCACACGGGCGCGTTGACCAAACCATCATGGTTTTTACGGCTATTTGCCTCGTTCTGTGGATTCTCTTTCCCGACACAAAATTGACCGCCCTATTGTGCGGCCTTTGTGGCATTGCCAATCTTTACCGGCTTCAACGTTGGCGTGGTTTGGCAACTTTAAAAGAACCGCTGGTTTTTGTGCTTCATGTCGGCTTTCTGTTTATTCCGCTAGGGTTTATCGCTTTGGCGCTTGGCGCGTTCGGAATTATTCCGGGGGGACGCGCACCGGTGCAACATTTATGGATGGCCGGTGGCATCGGCATGATGACAATGGCCGTTATGACGCGTGCAAGCCTTGGTCACGCCGGTCGGCCACTTACAGTTTCCTGGCCGGTCGTACTGGTTTACCTTGCGCTGTTTCTATCGGTCTGGCTGCGGCTTTTTGCCGGCATTGCCAATAACAATCTGCCAACGCTTCACATTGCCGGAACTTTATGGATTCTGGCTTTTTTGGGTTTCGTTGTGCTTTACTGGAATATCCTCACCAAACCACGCAAACCACGCGTTCCGAATTGAAGGTCATTATCGGGATAAGCAAAACGCAATTTCCCTTTAAAGGGTTTGCCTGATTGAATTTCAAAAGCTTTCACAGCCCAAATAACGGTCTGTCTCTATTTTTGGCTCCGCAATGCGAAGAGACGGGGTCCTATAGATATTTCATAAAACGATTATGTAGGGCATCTTCTCGCCGTGATTTTCGTGAGCGCGCTTGTTGAAGAATGCCTTTTCGTTTGAGTCATGTTGACGGAATTTCTGTTTATCCGGTTCTTAAACCGCCGCGTAATTCCACTTTAAAAACCGCAGTAGCAGCTATAACCTCTCAGCGTGATAAACTTGTGGCGTGAAGAACAAATTACACTTATTCTCGAACGCCCCGCTTCGTTTGCCTTTTCTTCCTTCTTGGCCTTTTTCATTCCAACGAGAATTTGAACCTATGGGAATCTCGGCCGCATGAATCATCGAAGGTAAAGCGGACAAACGGAAAATTGCCGGTCTTTGATGTTGCGTGTCGTTGATAAAGAGAAGTCCGTCTTGTTGACCAAGGCACATGAGAACTTCAGAAAGTAGATGACGGGTTATGCCTTTCCGTTTCCCCTTTTGGACGGTTGCTATCCGGCAACGTCACGCATCAAGGGCTTTAAAAATTACAATAGCATAGGCCCCTTTTGACGAGAGACGTTGTCTGACGCAAAAAACAAACTCTTGGCTTCACATTTGGCAAAAAATCAGCTTTCCTGTTTGCCAAATACAAAGCCTTATCCAATGGTGGCTATAATCGTATTTTTATCGTTTATCAGCCGCGATGTTTTAAAACTCCCGATCAGCCGTAAATAAGTTTATCCTGTTTTTTACGCAAGCGTGCAATCCACTGGTTCTCATTGATTGCAGCATTTTTTACAGTGATGAGTTCGTTCTTCTTGATCGGTGCGGTAACGGTTGCCCCTTCAAGCAAACCACAAGGAATTGCCTGGTGCTTCCTTGCATCCCCGACTGTCATATTCCATGCGCGATAGGTATAAAGTCCGATAAAATCGAGCTTGTCCCCGGGTTTCAAATCTTTCTTGGCAACGGCGCAAACTTCTGCAACCGGCCGATCAAGTGGCACCATATCGGCCTTTCCATAAAGCATGACGCGTGCACAGGTGAGCGGCACTTCCATTGCTGTGAGATGATAAGGACGATGGAATGTAAAATAAGGTCCTTCACCGATTTTCAAATCTTCCATACGTTCCCAAACACGGGGATGACGCATTTCTGCAACCACAAAAACTCCCGGTGAAACACCCCGCCCGATCGAATAATCGACAACGCCGGATTTTGACAAAACGCCACCATCTTTTTCCGGAATAAGCACTTTGTTTAGCCGGTCGATATCGGCTTTCGGGCCATGCATACCAGGACAATCGGGAACAAGGCCGGTTGCGTTGGCAATGGCCGTCATTTCGACCATTGTTTTTGAACCGTCAATGAATTCGACAAGCATACGCACATTCATATTGCGTTTCTTTGCCTCTTCTTCATAATGATCGGGAATTGCATCAAAATCGAGCGGATTGTTTTTGCCCTTGCCTGCAGCAACAACATTGTGTCCGAGTGCCGAAACAAATTCGATAAGCTCCATGCAGGAAGATGGCTCGTCACCGGCACCAAGTGTGTAGATAAGGCCACGTTTTTCGGCTTCATGTTTAAGATAAGGGCCGATTGTGACATCGGCCTCGACATTCATCATAACAATGTGTTTGTTGTTTTGCAGCGTTTTATAACCGATTTCCGCGCCTGCTTCGGGATAGCCAGTCGCATCGACGATAACATCGACAAGCTCGTTTTTTAGCAACATATCAAGATCGTCGGTGGCGGCAATTTTTCCTTCTTCGATTGCTGCTGTCATTTCCGACGAATTGGAAACTTCCTTTGCATGCCCCGTTTCGTCATAAGCAATTTTTGCCGCATCAAGCACACGTTCAGGTGTCCTTGTCGAAACCGCTGCAACCTCGATGCCATCCATATGGGCGACACCTGTCAACAGATCGGTTCCCATTTCCCCGCAACCGACAAGCCCTATACGGATGGGCTTGCCACTTTCTTCGCGTTTTTTAAGGTCGCGGGCCAAACCGATAAGGGCTACATTGCTTGTCATTTCAAAAAATTCTCCGGTAAAAAACGGTCATTCATCAGCCCGATAAAATATTTCTATCATCGGGTTTTGCCACTCGTTCAGCGCATAATCTTTTCCTCAAAGGTCTAATAACAACGGTTAAAAATTGCAAGACTCGTGATTGGTCGATGCCAAATCCAGAGAGCAGAGAGCAGAATAACCCCCCACACATTTTCCAAACAAAAATTTGCGCGAAAATTATTTGGCCTGTATAAGCAGCTTGAGCTCATAAATAAGCGGTCTTTCGCCGATGAGAGGCGACCGCGACAAAATATTGATAAGGAAAACATTCATGCCCGGCAAAGTGACTGTTGATGATATTCCCGCTTCAATCGGCAAAGAAGTAGGCGTTTCGAATTGGCGTACTGTCACGCAGGAAATGATTAACCAGTTTGCCGATGCAACCGATGACCATCAATGGATCCACGTTGATGAAAAACGAGCCAAAGAAACGCCCTTTGGCGGTACAATTGCCCACGGCTTTCTAACCCTTTCGCTGTTGTCGACATTGGCCTACGAGGCCCTTCCCGAGCTTGAGGGGACAACAATGGGTATCAATTACGGTTTTGATAAAGTGCGGTTGATGAGCCCCGTCAAGACCGGTGCAAAGGTTCGTGCCCATTTTGTTTTGACCAATGCGGAAATTCGCCCTTCCGGACGAATCGTTTTTCATTATGGCGTAACCCTTGAAATCGAAAATGTGAAAAAACCGGCTTTGACTGCCGACTGGATTACAATCGCTATGGTTCCCCCAAAAGCTTCCTGAGTTTTAGCCGATTTTATGGGGCTCCCCCAACAAGCTTCACAATTATTGAAGATCGGGGTGAGCTCATCCGGAATTCATAATTTTCATGTCATTCGGAAATTTTTGCTAAAGACCGCTTTTTCGAGAATTGTCTGAAAAAGACGAGATATCGGAAATTGTTTTGAGGTCGGAGCTTTTCAATATTTGATAGATCGGCAGTATCGCTTCAAAATTCCGCACTACTGCCGATAAAACTCCGTTTATATATTGCTGGTAAAGGCAATATCATTTCCCGATAAAAGCGACATTTTCATGCAACACTTGTCGCATTGCGTTTACAAGTTTTATCCGACTTTTATTCGATTTTTTTCAACTCTTCTTTTTGTTATTTCATTCTGTTTAATTCTGGTTCCGGAATTTCATCAAAATGGTCACTTTTCATCGCCTCTTTTCAGGAAATATCATCGAAATCGCGATTGTTAAAAAGCGAGTCGCTCTTTGATGTTTCCTTTCTATCGGGAACAATTTTTGCGATATTTTTGTCTGAAGTTTTTTGAAACGAGGTCGTTTCTGTAGAAATTCGAGTAAAATAAGCGATTGTTTTGGCTCTTTTTTCGTGTTTTCATCACTCAAAGCGAATAAAGACCAATAAATTTTTTAAAAAACACAGCTTTTGGAAAAGCAATATAGACAAGCACGCCTTTTTTGTGGTATTTGCACCGCAATCATTTGAAACCATGCCTTTGCTGGCTTGGTACGTCTGGGGTTTACCCATTTAACTGAGATATTGAAAACAAAGCAGGATTAAACGTGCAAGTACTCGTTCGCGATAACAATGTTGACCAGGCGCTCCGTGCGCTGAAAAAGAAAATGCAACGTGAAGGTATCTTCCGTGAAATGAAGATGCGCGGCCATTATGAAAAGCCGTCGGAAAAGCGCGCCCGTGAAAAGGCTGAAGCTATCCGTCGTGCCCGTAAGTTGGCACGCAAACGCGCACAGCGTGAAGGCTTGGTGAGCGGCCACGGTTCTGCCCACTGATATTCAGAATTTGCTGAAATATTCTATCGAACGTGTGGGGTTTCTCTCGCGGTGTGTAAAATGTTTTGGCAAAAGATGGATTCTGCGAAGTTGAATTTTCGCCTCATACGAGTGGAGATGCAGAACGCATTTCCACTTTTTTGTTGTATCTTAGTTGTCGAATTTGGGTGATTTAGCAACCGTGAATTTGTCTTGAACAGGATCGTACCCGATGAAAAAATTGAAACTTTCTGCTTTCTTTCTTTTAGGTGCTGTCGTTTTTGCGGGATGCAGCTCGACCAATAACGTCCTCGATCCTGATGATGTTGCTCAAGGCTCGCACGAGAATATTTCTTCGCTCACTGCTGTTATCAAGGCCAATCCGCGTGACCCTGCAGGCTATAACGTTCGTGGTTCGGCTTATGGGCGTGCCGGCCGTAACAAGGAAGCAATTGCCGACTTTACCTCGGCCATTTCACTTAACCCGAATTTCTATAACGCCTATGCCAATCGTGCTTTGATCTATCGCAATATGGGAAATATGTCGGCTGCAATTGCCGATTATAACCGTGCTTTGGCAATCAATCCGAATTATGACGTTGCATTGATCGGACGCGGAAATGTCTACCGTTTAAGCGGTAAGCTTGATCTTGCCTATAACGATTTCAACAGTGCCATTCAGGCTGGCACAACCGATGGACGTGCTTGGCACAACCGTGCGCTCATCGAGCAGGCTCGTGGTGATCAGCAGCAGGCAATCTCGGATTTTGGTGCAGCCATGTCGCGCCAACCGAATGCTCCCGCCCCTTATAACGGACGCGGACTTTCATATGCCGCACTTGGCGACTGGGATAATGCCTTTGATGATTTCAATGCTGCAATACGTCTTGATAGCAACATTGCCGAAAGTTGGTCAAACCAGGCAATGGTTTATGAACATCGCGGCGAGAAGAAGAAAGCCTACGCTTCCTACACAAAGGCAGTCACTCTTGATCCGAATTTCAAGCCGGCAAAGGAAGGACAACGCCGTACGCGCGGGTGATTATCCGACTTCGTTAGCAAGTCCGTTTCCCCTATACTATCCATCACCGCTATTCGATTGGTCTATGGCCACATAGATATTCCGGTTGAAAAAACAGAAAGCCTGAAACAAAAATTTGTTTCAGGCTTTGATTGTTATGCGTGTTAAAAAAATTACCAACTGTGAAAAAGCCGCTCCTTCAACCAAAGAGCGGCACCAGAAAAATTGTGTTTCCTACATTCTGAAACGGAAAATCGCTGCAAGTGATTGGTTATTCGGAATATCACTCTTGCGCACAGCAAGCACATGCCCTCCATTGGCAAGAACGCGGCTTGCTATCTCGTCCACCACATTATAGGTATCCGGCCCTTCCTTACCGAAAGTAACCGCACCGGTTTTTTCGTCAACAGTGCCGTGAACCATTTCATCCATATCGGCAAGCAGAGTATCAATCTGGCCGAATGTTGCTGCACGTGCAGCAAGTGCAATATCGGTTGTGGTACGCCCCTCGTTCGTCAAATGTTCAAAACGCGAGCGGATATCGGCAACTTGCCGTTCATAATAGCGATCAAGAACCGGACGGGCAAGATCACCGATTTCTGTCGGATTTGCGCGGTCAAGCCCTGCATTCACAATCTCTCCGATCAGGTTGCTGCCGCTATAAACGGAACGGAAAGCATTGATTGCCGCATCACTTCCGGCAACAATCAAAGGAATGTCCGACCGTGTCAAATAACGACGCAAAGCAGAATCAACAAGACGGCAATATTGGGTCAAACGGCCAGCCGTATTGGAACTGATTTTTTCGTTTCCCGTACCGGTTGCGCTATTCATATTTTTCGGCATATCCGGCACCTTGACTTCGAATGGTTCGATATCATTTGCTATTTCAATAAGACGCGCGGTTGCTTCAGAAATAACTACGACATGAGCCGTATGGGCAAAAGTAATCGAACGAAGAAGCGGGCTCAGCATAAAACGGTCAGCCACTTCGACAAAAGACTTCAACCGGTTTGCCAGGCGGAAAGTCCAGATGTGATCGGGGGTTGCCAAAACTGCAAGACTGCGTGCCTGCTTCAACCAGAATTCCTCATAATCGGAAAGACCGGTCAACAGGTTTTCCATCGCTGACAGACGTCTTTTGTCAGTCAAAGACTGGGATTGCGCCAACGCTTCCTTCACCTGATTTGCATATTCAATTTTACTGGCACCAATTTCGGATGTAATCGGTGTAGTCGGCAAGTATATTGATACACATGCATCAGCTCTCACCTCTCGCAATTTGTTAAAATCCGTCATTGATGGAATATCGACATGCTGCATTGAGAAATCCCTTTCCTCTCTTGTTTACTCAATATTGATATGGGCATTCGATATGTCCAAAAACAAGACAATCCGGATTTTATTTTTCTTAAAAATGCAATAATCCGGATTTTTTTAAAAAATAACTTCTATAATAATGCTTTTAATCACTTTCAAAATCCGCAAACTTTACAGGAACGGAAAAGCGTTTCTTCATAAATCGGGACAATCAACATTCTCTGTTGATTAAAGCCGGCTTTGCCTTCAACAAACCGCAAAATAGAGGTGATAAAATGCCTAATTTCCCCGTTCCGGCTTTTAAAATTACGCGAAGACAGTTCAAAAAGCGGATGCAGTACCAAAACCGAGCACAGTTCAAAAGCGAGTGCCAGATAGATTGATGCCGCCCGCTTAGTCTTTACCCGAAAGCTTAATATGCATATTCCAAAAAGACCGGATCAACCGAACCACCCCAAACCGAATGGAATTTGGATATCAGTCTTTCCGAATCGCATTTTCCGGTCATTGCCACCTCGAAGAGGGGATCGAGAAAACATGTTTCATCGTCACCATCGGCATTCAATTTTTTACGGTTGGCGAGACCTTTTCGGGAAATATCAAGGGCCTGACGGGCAATTTCCAGAATAGTTGTATTGCGGAAAGGTGTTTTCACCCCTTCAACGGGAACAAGGTTGCGCATAGCAAGAACTTCCTCATAGCCCCAATCTTTTGTCATCTCATAGGCGCTATCGAGTGCCTCTTCATCATAGAGTAAGCCAACCCAGAAAGCCGGCAGTGCACAGATACGACGCCACGGGCCACCATCGGCACCACGCATTTCCAGAAAACGTTTGAGCCGAACTTCCGGAAACAATGTTGAAAGATGGTTGATCCAATCGCCCATATTGGCGCGATAATCGTCAACTTTTCCCTTTAAAGCACCTTCCATGAATTGGCGGAATGTGATGTCGGTGCAATCATGATAATGTCCGTCACGAACAACAAAATACATAGGCACATCAAGGGCCCATGCGGCATAATCGGCAAAACCGAAATTTTCGTTAAAAACAAAAGGCAGAACGCCGGCGCGACGGTTATCGGTATCACGCCATATTTCCGAACGCCATGACATGAAGCCGTTCGGCTTTCCTTCTGTGAATGGCGAAGTGGCAAAAAGTGCTGTGGCAATTGATTGCAATTTCATCGAAACTTGCATTTTACGGCGCATATCTGTTTCCGATGAAAAGTCTAGATTAACCTGAATTGTGCAGGTCCGATACATCATATCAAGACCGTGCTTGCCCACTTTCGGCATATAGTTAGTCATAATATGGTAACGTGACTTGGGCATTTGGGGCGTTTCGTCAAGACGCCATTTGGGGCTACCGCCGAGTCCCAGAAAGCCGATACCAAGAGGTGCTGCAATTTCCTTGACTTGTGCAAGATGGGCATTTACTTCGCGGCAAGTCTGGTGAATTGTTTTGACTGGTGCACCCGAAAGTTCGAATTGCCCACCCGGTTCAAGAGAAATGGCGCCAGCACCCGTCGGCTCTAACAATCCGATAATTTTTCCTTCATCAAGGATCGGTTCCCAGCCGAGCATGGCTTGCATGCCTTCAAGCAAGGCACGAATGCTCCTTTTACCTTCATAGGGGACAGGCCTATTCCCCTCGACAAAAAACGGAAATTTTTCGTGTTCGGTACCAATTCGCCATTTATCGGAAGTTTTCGCGCCACCCGCAAGATAGTTTACCAGATCATCAAAACCGTTGATTGCTGTTTCATCTTCAATGTCGCGCGCCATAACTCACAATTTCCAATTTTTTGTAATTTATCTTATCTTTTAATCGTTTTCATCACTCTTTCAAGTACCACAATTTCAAGTCCCACTGCCCTCATATCAGAGACCGCTCGTCGTCGCGCCAATCACCCAAAGTTGCATCGATAACTGCAAGGGCCGCAACCGCAGCGGTATCCGCTCGCAAAATTCTGGGCCCCAGAGGGATTGCGTGAACAAACGGAAATTGTTTGAGTCGAGAGCGCTCTTCATCACTGAAACCACCTTCCGGCCCGATAAGCACACCAAGTGGAGCTCGCGGCATCTTTTTCAATATTTCAAGCGGATTTTGCGTATCAGCAGCTTCATCACAAAAAATAAGATGCCGTTCCTGCTGCCAATTTTTCAAAAGCTCTCCGAGTGAAACCGGACTACGGCAAGAACTGATAGAAAGAACACCACATTGTTCACATGCTTCAATGATGTTAGCTCGCATACGCTCTTCGTTCAGCCGCGTCACTTGTGTGAAACGGGTGATAACCGGTTGCAAAACCGATGCCCCCATTTCCACCGCCTTCTGCACCATATAATCAAGGCGGGCGTGTTTAAGCGGCGCAAAACAATAGACGAGATCGGCAGGTGCGGCCTGCCCACGCTCTTTTGAAACGAGCTCCAGCACTACAATTTTCTTTTTGATTTCATAAATTTTTGCACGCCATTCGCCATCTTTTCCATTGAAAAGCAGAAGCTCGCTTCCTTCGTTCATCCGCAGTACATTTTTAAGATAATGCGAACGGGTTTCATCAAGATCCAGTTTCCCGCAGGCTGACAACGGTTCTTCGACAAAAAGTCTCTGTAATTTATAATTGGCGCGCATTGCTTCTCACTTTTCTGCCCGTGCTTTTTTAAAAAAGCTTTTAAAATTTCCGAATGCCCCATCACCCACCAACTTATCCACCCGTCGGGAATTTTTCAAAATGCCGGTCGATAGAGGCTCTTAAGGCCGGTTTTCCAGCCTTTTAAAAAAATCAAGATCAACAATATAGTGAGTGTTTCAAAATTCGTAGTTACTTTTTACATAAAGGTGACTAGAAACTTTAAAAAAATAAAACTAAATATGAGAAGAAACTACCTTCTCTCAACGCTGTCAGATTAGTGATCTCGTAGGAAAGCAGCTTTATTGTGTTATTCCGGACAAAGGGGAATTGTCTTTTTGCCCGCTTATTGTGTTTGTTTGAAAATTTATGACTGTTAGCGTTAAACAACCGACTGTTTGGGATGTTGTCTTTTCCCTGAAAACTTTTGCAGCCGCGGCTTTGGCTCTTTATATCGCCTTTTTATGCGATCTTCCCAACCCTTATTGGACGATGACAGCCGTTTATATTGTTGCCAATCCGCTATCCGGGGCTTTGACTTCCAAAGCATTTTATCGACTTCTTGGAACGGTAATCGGCGGCATGGCAACCGTTATCATGTTGCCCATGCTTATCCCCTCACCCGAGCTTACAACTTTGGGACTTGCCTTATGGCTCGGCTGTTGTTTGTTCATCAGCGTATTGGACCGGTCACCGCGCGCTTACGTCTCGATGCTTGCCGGCTATAGCATCTGCATTATCGGATTTATGATCGTCGACGCGCCGGAAACAGTCTTTGATTATTCGGCAAGTCGTGTGGAAGAAATCGGCGTTGGCATCATTTCTGCCGCGCTAGTTGGCCGCCTTGTTTTTCCCCGTCATGCAGGGCCGGTTCTGGCAGAGCGTATTGATAAATGGCTCAGAAACAGTGCCGATCTTGCAATTATGTACATTAGAGGACAAGGCAAAAGCGAAGACGCATTAAAAAGACGCCAAAAACTCGCAATTGATGCCGTTGATTTGCGCGCCTTTACCACGCATGTCACTTATGACTCTTCGACATTGCCATCCACTGTCAATGCCATGCGCGTTTTGCAAAGCCGCATGGTTTCTTTATTGCCGATGGTTGCAAGCTGTAACGATCTTATCAACCGGCGCAACAAATTGATTACAGAGCAATGTGATGGCAAAAGCAACAGCACCAAACTTGACGAATTGATTGAAGAAACCGCTGCCTGGCTAAAAACCCACGAGCCGATGAAGCCGGAAGGCATCGCCCGCATCAAGGCTTTGAAGCAATCCATATTGGATGATATTGGCCGTTCGAAAGTGTGGCTTGATCTTGTTTCGCGCAATCTGACATTACGCCTTGTTGATATTATGGAAATCTATTCCGACTGTCTGCATTTGCGTAATGATATCGTCAACGGCACCCAACACAAATTGCGTTGGCACCGTTTCGATTTTCTGGGCGAAGTCCGGTCTATCCACTATGACTTCGGCATTGCCTTTCTTTCAGCCTTTTCTGCAATCCTTGCCATTTTCATTATTGTGACTTTGTGGCGTATGACCGAATGGACACAAGGCGCTACCGCTGCAATGATGACCGGTATTTTTAGTAGCCTTTTTGCAACGAAAGACGACCCTGTTCCGGCAATTCGCGGGATGCTGAAACAAATTCTTTTGGTTCTTGTTATTGCCTTTGTCCTGCAATTTGGCATTTTACCACTTGTGGACGGCTATTTGCCGCTCATGCTTTGTTTGGCACTCGTCCTGATACCGGCCGGCATCATGATGGCCATCCCTTCAAAATTTGCCATGGGCATGACAATGACAGTCAACCTGCCCAATCTGTTATTGCTGCAATCACGATTGAGTGGTGATTTTTATAATTTCATCAATATCAATACAGCAATGATTTTGGGAATTATTGTTGCAGCAGCAACGGCTTCCATCGTACGCTCCGTCGGTGCGGAATGGAGCGCTTTTCGCCTCATCCGTGCAAGCTGGCTTGATATTATCGAAGTTGCCGAAAGGCCGACAAATACCAAAGCCTATAACGAATTGTTACACCGTATGCTTTACCGCTATGGCTTGATTGCGCCACGTTATGCCTTGATCCCGATCCATTCACGCGTTCGCCAGACCGATATTCTCAAAGATGTCCGTGTGGGGCTTGATACAATCGAATTGCAACATTTGAAGGATTCACAAGGGCCAACCAATCGACAAAATCTTGCCAATGTTTTGGAGGAACTCGCGTTCTACTATCGCATAAAAGTAAATAGCACCGACGTGCCCGAAGGCAAAGAATTGTTGGAAGCAATTGATACAACACTCAACTGGACTCTTGCACTTCCGGATTCGGAAGATCATCAGAAGATCTCGTTTGCATTAACCGGATTGCGGCAAAATTTGTTTGGTGATGCAAAGCCTTACAAAGCGGTCTTGCCTCCGATTTTCAAAGGACATGACTCATGAACCCCGAGGTTGATATTTATGGTGTCTATATTCCGACAATCGGAATTCTGGCACTTGTCAGCTATTTTTTGAATGTTGCTCTCCAGCGGTTCATCTTGCGCAAAGGGTTGGAACGCTTCATCTGGCACCACGCGCTTTTTGCAGCGGCAACCTATTTCATCATTTTGAGTATTCTTTCTTTCATTGTAACTCGGATTTAACGGATATGAACAAGCTTATAGCCAATTCCGGTCGTATATTTTTCACCCTTGTCATGGCTCTGGTGGCCGGCCTCCTCCTCTGGCAGTTATGGAACTATTACATGAATGACCCATGGACAAGAGACGGTAAAATAAGTGCCGATGTTGTTCGTGTCGCGCCTGATGTTTCCGGTTTTGTAACCGAGGTCAATGTCGTCGATAACCAACATGTCAAAAAGGGCGATGTTCTTTTCAAGATTGATCAGGCACGTTTTTCTTTAGCTTTTGAAGATGCACAAGCCATGGTTGACAACGCAAAAGCTGCTCACGATCAGGCAAAACGCGATCTCGAGCGTGACCAGAAACTGGATGATAAAACCATCACCCGCCAACAATTGGAGACGGCCGCTATGCAGGAATTGCAAACCGCAGCGACATTGCGCAAGGCAATCGTCCAGCTTGATACGGCGAAACTCGATCTTGAACGTTCGACAGTGCGTGCTGCTGTAAATGGTAAACTGACCAATTTTTCTCTGGAACCTGGTGAATATGTTACGCAAGGCAAACCGGTTACCGCGCTTGTCGATACCGATTCGTTTTATGCGTCCGGCTATTTTGAAGAAAACAAACTCGACCGCATTCATATCGGCAGTCGTGCAACCATCCACATTATGGGATCAAGCACTGTGTTGACCGGCGTTGTTGAAGGTTTTGCTGCAGGCATTGAAGATCGCGAACGCACGCAAACCACAAGCCTGCTTGCCAATGTTGCGCCGACATTCAACTGGGTTCGCCTTGCACAACGTATACCGGTGCGTATCAAACTTGATCCGGTACCTGACAATATCCACCTTGTTTCGGGACGCACTGTCAGTGTCGCAATCGAAGAACACAAGAAATAACCGGTTGATTTTCGTCAAGATTTTTTCGTCACTTAAGTGCAACAGATTTAACTTTTTTTTACTTTAATCGGCAAAAACTCCGAATAAAGCGCTGTTCATTCATTGTCGAAAAAGAAACTTCGCTATATGACAACACACAAATTAAAACTTGATAATCACATTTGATCGGAGAGATAAAATGTCAGCCAAGAGAGCCACCTTGGTGACTGTTGCTGCTCTTTTCACATTTATTCTAGTTGCTGCCGGAATTGGTTCGGTCGGTGCTGGAAATAACGAGTTTATGAGCAAAGACGGTTATGGTGTTCATAGCTCGATGCGTTAATATCTGAACTATCTGACCGGATTCCCTTGTCAAACGAAAGCCGGCAGTCATAACTTTAAAAGGGGCCTTCAGGCCCCTTCTTTTTATGATTTCTCCGTCCGTTTCCGATAAGTCTGTTTGTTCCCGTTTCAATTTACCGGCTGAATTTTGTGGAATCTTCTTTCCGCCGATTGAAGGCGGCTTGCGGAATTTCTTAAATTTTGATTATCCGTTTTGTCGGTAAACAAATCGAACTTCACAAATGTGAAAAGCCCGATTTTTCCTGAATTAAAAAGTCGAATATGGCTGCTTTTGTTATCGCCAAGCATTTTCAAATTCCGCGGGGGCACACTCCTATTACAGTGATCGGAACAAAGCCATCAATTATCGGATTTTAGATAACCATATCACCAATCGGCAACGGCATTCTCATCAAACAAGATTGTAAAAATTGAGGAAATCATTTGGCAATAAAATATGAGCAAGCACGCCGAAAATCGGACATTTGATGTCTAAACAAAAAGCGAAAGCTTGAAACAGCTTCCGCTTTTAAAATTCTGTTTTTCTCAAACCTTTCAACCTGAATTTTTCATAAGATTTATGCCTGAAATTCGGAAGGGTCCGGCCCCATACGCCCATCCAATTTATCAAGCGCGGCAATAGCGTCATGATTTGCGGCGGTAAGCGAAAAATCGAATATATTGAAATTCTCGGCCATACGTTCCGCAGAGCTGGACTTTGGAATTGCAATCGTGCCCATTTCCATATGCCAGCGCAAAATGATTTGCGCGACAGTTTTATGATGTTCACCGGCAATTTTTTTCAGCACAGGATCATCAAAAAATTGGCCGCGTCCGAGAGGTGCCCATGCTTCGGTCAATATATTGTTTTTATCATGGAAAATGCGTAATTGCTTTTGTTGAAAATGCGGATGCAGTTCCACCTGATTGACTGCGGGGGCAACACCTGTTTCCTTGATAATCCGTTCAAGATCGACAATACGGAAATTGCAAACGCCGATAGACCGGACACGATTTTCCTGTTTGAGTCTGATCAAAGCTTTCCACGTTTCCACAAACAGATCACGCGCTGGCAAGGGCCAATGGATAAGATAAAGATCAACCGCGTTCATGCGGAGCCGCTTTGTACTTTCTTCAAAAGCGCGCATCGTATTGTCATAGCCTTGGTCACTATTCCAGACTTTGGTGGCAATAAAAATATTTTTGCGTTCGATACCTGAATCGGCAACACCAAGCCCGACACCTTCTTCGTTATCATAAGCTTTGGCTGTATCAATGTGCCGGTAGCCTGTCTTTATTGCCTGTTTAACAGCGTCTCTGGTATCGCGTTCGGGAATTTTAAAAACCCCGAAGCCCAGTTGTGGAATGAACAAGCCATCATTCATCTTAAGCAAGGGAACCGATTTATTTTGTGAAAGTTCTGACATCTATTCTCCTTGATTATCTTATTCAATATGAACCACACTCCATCCCGTCAACGACGTTCATGGATTTTTCATTGGAGTAGATCATAATGCATAATCACCTGAATTGACAGTAAGGTAAAAACAGAATTCAAAAATAAAAAGTGATGTGTATCACATAACTTAGTTAAAATATATTATTTCGATTAAAATCAACAATTAAACGTTAAAATTCAAATCGGAATATTTTATTTTCCATGAATATTTTTCATCTCGATTAAATTAAATGAATTTTATATTTTATAAAAATATCTTCAAAAAATATTCTTTTATATTTTTAATTTTTCGAAAAATCTTAAAATTATGCGTCCTTCAGACTCCTTTGGATATTCAGGTGCTTCGCCTGACATGTTATTTCTGGTTCGCATTTTTTTGGAAAACCGGTTTATTCAGTCGTCCAACAAAATGCCTTGATCCCTCAGCTTTTCACGATGTTTATGTGACGAACAGGTGATAAACGCTGAATCAAATTCCAATTTACCCGCAACGCGTTATCGTGTGGATAGAAACATCAAAACCCGCAAGGAAATATAAAACTCTTGTTGTTTTTCACGTCAATAAGGCCGAAGATATAGACAGGTAAAAGCTATGATCACCAATAAAGCACTGAAGCGAAAAAGCGCATTCCGGATTATTATTTCGCTGCTCCATATAATCTCTTTGTCCAGTCTTCTATCTCGTGATTATCCAACCGCTTTTGGGCAAGAGAGCGCCAGCTTGGTGATAATTCGTTCAATGAAGCAATATGCGACAATTCTTCATAATCGGTTCTGGTCACATAAAAAGCCTTCCATAAACGATAAATCGTCCACTCTTCGTGCAACCGTTCGAGAAGTTCAAGCTCGTCTTGCAGAGTTACCTCCCCCTCCTGTAAAACACGATAATACCAGCCTGTTCGCCCGCTTTTTTGCGTGCGCAGTGACATATCGGTGACACCGAACCTTACATTGAGCCGGAAACAGGGCTGTCTTCCTTGCGAAACTTCTATGATAGCTTTCCCTAGACGATAAACATCCCCGACAGCAATATCTTTCTCGCTCAAACCAGAGGTTGACAGATTTTCCCCGAAGGCAGTCGGCGTATCAAAGACCGCTTTATGCCCAAGCTCGTTTTTCCAGAAAGCATAATGGTCAAAATCATAGTGATGAACGGCCTTTTCCATTCCACCATGATGTTTCTTGTCTGCCTGTTCGTCACCAATAAAACCGGTTTTGGTGAGAAACAGAGGTCGATCAACCGGTTTTTTGTCAATCCCGCTTTGCAACTTTTCTGGTCCTATTGCTTTTATCGGACCAACTGACAGTGCTAAAAGTTTTACCATTTTTTTAAAACCGATAATAATAGGTGCTGGTGGTTATGCCTCGAAACTGCTTTTAGTCCAGTTTCCTTTCTGACGCATTATCGCGCTGAAGATCGACGATGCCATATGGAAATCGTCTGCCAGACATTGAAAAACCTAATGGTTTGACAAGACTGTTCATCAGACAGGTAACATCGGCGCAGGCTTTGTCGGAGCGTGGCACTTTTTTCAAGACCGCATCAAGTTTAATTTCGTAACCATTGTTTTTATTGTCTTCAGTTTGAATATCTGCCGTTCCTTTGGTCAAAAGTTGCCAATTGCCCATTTGAATGACCGATTTATCAATAACAAGATTTTCGTCAGTAATCGTTGTTTCGATATCCCATCTATCAAAATCCGTCGACGCATCCGCTGAGTTTTCAATCTGCGCTTCATCACCGCCGCCTATCGCTGTCCGCAGCTTTTCAATATCATAGCCTTTAATATTGCCCTGCGACATATTCAATGTCAGATGGCCTTGCATTTTGGAAACAACTTCCGACCACCGGCTGAACGGGGCATGCATTGTCAGGATAAGACCGGTTTTTGCATTGACAAAGGAAGGATGACCGAAAGCCTGCGCTATTGATTGGAGGTCGAGAGAATTTCCTGAAACGCGGCCTTCAATGCTGGCTTTATCATTATCGCGACTGATCTGGATATTGGATTGGATGGCTCCGCCAAATGCATTGGCATTGCCGAGATCGAAAATTCCCCGCCCGCTTCTGATCTGTATGGCAGCTGCAAGATTATTGAGGGTTATTGTTCCAAGCCGCGCCTCTGGTGCCGACATGCGGATATCAAGACCAATCAGGTCAAGAACCGAAAGATCAAGAAATTCGTTTTTTTCTTCATCCGGGAAAAATGTTGCAACCAATGTGTCAAGATTGAGCTTGTCAAAAGCAAGCGACCCGCTGATGACAGGCAGATGATCCTGATAACCGGTGGCGAGTGCGCCGCGGGCATTATCATTTCCTAGTTTGAAATTGACATTGTTAAATTGCATATGACCGGGTTGGGCAGAAAAATCCGATTCCCAGACAACCGGCGCTTTCAATCCTTGACCCAGCACCTGACGGTAACCGAGCCAATCCATGGTCTTGTTCCAGCCCGGAGAACGGGCTGCAATTCGTCCGTCAAAAATATAGCTTTCGGAAAGGCGCCCTTTCCCTTCAAAAGTGATACCGCCGCTTAAAGAATTAAGGCTGGCTCTAAGTTCGCTGGTACCGCCGGAAAAAAATATCAGCGCCTGCATCGCATCAATACGCAAATCGGTTGCTTTTCCGTGCCACATGGCATTGGCACGAAAACTTGCCGCTCTTGTTGATTCCGGCCATTCAAGCACAGCGTTAAGTGCCGTAATTTTTTCTGCCATCCCTCCGAGGTTTTTGCGATAGAGCAGCTCTCCATTGTCAATCACTATCCGCCCGAATGGTTGATTAAGAAGGCGGGTTATATCAGGATGATCAGGATTCTTGTTAACAATTTCGCGGGCTTCACGAACGGCTGCTCCGAAACTGCCTTGCGACCTTGAAACTGCGTCAAAAAAATCGGTAACTGTTTTGACCGGCTCTTCCATAACAAAATGTGGATTGATAATGCGGGTTTGCGAAAATGTGATGTGCCCGAACAAAGCATCAATGAGTGATAAATCGACTTCAATGCGCTCCGCTTCCATAAGTGGTGCTGTATCATCATTTGTCGGCGTGAGTATCACACCGGCCAACGATGCTTTAGGATAAGGGAAAAGATCAAGTTTCGGCGCTTCTCGCAATTGCACATTATAACCCGTCCATGCACTTAAATCCTGTGCAAGGCGGATGCGGATCGCATCGGTCGAAACGAGAGCCGGCAACAGCAGGAAAATCGCCACAACGATAAGTCCCAACAGCACAACCAGCGCGCCGACATATTTTATGTTTTTTCTGTGCACCTCGTCCCTTTACCTTTTATTAACCATAAATGATTAAAACCGAATTACATTTCGGCTTCCAGTGAAAGCTTGTTTCTGAAATGCCCTTGTTTAAATTTTTGCCGGGTTTTATTGCCCGGCATTTTTTTAATCGAATTTTATTCCAACAACAATGAAAATGCTGTGAAAGCGTAACTTATGCCCCGCTAGCGCAGAAGACACTTGGCTAAAAAATGTAAAATCGTGTCATTGCGGCGAATACTGTGTCTAGGCAATTCAAAATCCCCTTCGTTTCCCCGTGCACGCGATTTGACTGTTGTAACAGCATAACGATAACCGGCATTTTTTACGATTTTTTGGATGGCTTCATTTTCGTCACCAAAGGGATAGGCAAAAGATATAATGGGCGAGCCGAGTTCTTCTTCAAGTTTTGCCTTGTTTTCGATTATCTGGCGTTCTGCTTCCTCAATCGGAATATCTTTTAAATGCGGATGGTCATTTGTATGGCCACCGACTTCATGCCCATGCGCCGCCCAATCTCTCATTTGGTCGAATGTCATTATCTTGTCGCGCTGTGAACGTTCATTATCCCATGAATTGTCGAGCCCCATACGCGAAGAGACAAAAAAATCGGTTGCACTGAACCCCAATTCATCAAGAACAGGCATAGCATCCTGATAAACAGATAAAAAACCGTCGTCGAAAGTTATCGCCGCCACTTTTCCCTTTTTGCTGCCGCGAATATAAGGCATTGCTTCTTTGAGTGACAATCCTTGAAAGCCGATACGTTTCAAGACATGCATTTGCCTTATAAATTTTTCAACCGTAACATAATTGGAGCGCCCCGGAATACCTGCCTTGGGCGGCGTACCTAAATGATGATAAAGAAGTATGGGAACAGCCATATTAACCTTCCTGACGTTTCGATAGAACCTTTATGCGATGCCGATAAAGCGGGCGGGCCAGTTCTCGATAAAGGCGGGCAAAAAGAGAATGTTTGCTTTTGATCGTCGAGCCGCCAAGTTCGGCAGAAATCTCGCGAACCACAGGAGGTAGAATAACCTGTGGATGGACGCCGGTTTTCCAATATAATTGTTCGGTCGTATCAACCGGACGATCGAATGTGGCTGTCGCATCAAGTAGTTTTCGGGCAGCACTACGGCCCACCAGTTGGGCAACCTGCCCCAAACCGATTTCTGTCGGCCTGATAAGTTTAATATCGCCTTTTTCAGCGATTATTTTTCCTGTTTCGCGCACCCGAAAAGGAAAACGGATGAAACTTTCTTCATTGGCTTCCTCGACAGCAAACCGGAAAACTTCGTCAAATCGCTCGTCCAGAGCAACATCGTCTTCAATGATAAATCCTGCATCCATTCCCTCGTCGACGATTTTTTGCCAGGCGCGTCTATGCGACAAAAAACACGCAATTTCGTTTTTTGACAAAGCAAAGGGATAAAAAGGACGATAAAGCTGTTTTCTGTAAAATTGGAAAATCGTCTTGTCATCAAGGTCAAGACTATCAACAGCATTCAAAACCATTGCAGGACAAGGCAGCATTCTTTCGAGCAATTCAACTTGTATCTGTCGCTCATCCGCACGATCGAGATGGATAATCAGCGCTTTGATGGTTTTCTCTGAACCGTTCATATTCGACCCGAAAGTTTTAAAAGCGGGCGGTTAAAGCCCGGCTTCCATACTAGGGACGAATGGAAAGGAAAACAATGTGAATTATACCGCTTGCTCTTAAAATTGCTCATTCAAGGAAATGGCATGTTCCTTCATTGACACGGTCGCGAACCCATCTTTCTTCTGCTGACCAGGCGTGATGTTTCCAACCTTTCCAGGTGAAGCCACATATGTAAATTTCCCACTCGGTCAAATCGTAGTGGTGTAGGAAATCCCAGATTCCGAGATAGCCGGTTGAAGGAAACCATTCCTTCAGCTTTTCGTCTTTAATGCCAATTTCGGCACAGGCATCAAGGTAGAATTGTGCAGATTTTATCAGAATATCCTTACCCGCTTCACCGAGGACTTTAATTGCCTGCTTTGTCCAATCGACCCGACGATGTTTGAATAATTGCGACAGCAAACGCGGACGGGAAAAATAAGTTTTCATGATATAAGGATGGTAGACAAATGTAATCAATTCTGCCTGTTTGAAAAACTTGCATTCAAGGAAAGTCGGGTCTTCCAGCTTTTCCTGCATCGGTTTGCCAGAATTACACATCATCAAACAACTTGTCTTAGAACCGCTCCAACCATCAAGCAAACGTGGCTGATTGAAGCGTAAAACATAGTCGGCACTGTCTATTTCTCGAGAAAGATCTCGCGGTAAATCGGCATTTCCTACAACAATAAACCGTCGTTTTTGAGTTTTCATACGCCTGATCCCAATTATGACGTTTTCGCCCGTTCTTTTTTTGTGCATTGATATCAATGCTTATAGTGACCGTTTTTCATGGAAAGAACAAAGGATTACGGCATTTTTATTAAAAGAAAACAAAATAATAACAGCTTTTCTAAAAAATTTTTAAAAGCAACTTCCCGATATTTGTAATTAAACAGCCCACTTTTTGTCGAATTTTCGCACAAACTTCGTTCGAGCATATTGATCACGGCGTGCCGTGATATTGCCGTGATAGACGCAACCATTCACGAGCCGCATAGGAAAGGTGATCGTTACTGCGCCAGATCAATGCCATATGCCATTCGATCGCTGTATCGGTGATTTCGACGGTTTTAACATTTTTGACATTGCGTTTTTCTGCAATCATCCTTGGCAAAAACCCCACTCCCATACCGGCTGCAACAAGGCCAAACAAAAAGTCGATCTGGCTCGAGCGTGCCGAAACGATCGGCGACAGTCCTTTTTTACGGAATGTTTCAATAACAAGCGGTGTCAAAGCGAATTGGCTGGCAAAAAGCACAAACGGATATTCGGCAAGCTCTTTGGCCGTGATTGTGGTTCGCTCTCCGGCAAGACTGGCCGGCATTAACGCAACAACAGGATCATTACGAACATCTTGATAATCAAAGCCGCTCGCAATTGGCACCAGAGAACCGGCAAGTTCGATTTCGCCCTGCCGCACCAGCTCTTCCAGTTTTTTGCTCCCGTGTTCGACAATATTGATATCAATCTGCGGGTGTGAAGACGTATAGCGGGCAAGAACGGGAGCAAAAAGCTCCGAACTGCCAATAGGCGGAAGTCCGATTTTCAACACACCGCGTTTCAAGCCCTTCAATTCGGCAATTTCGCGTTCTATTGCCGTTTCTTCGGCAAGTATCCGCTGGGCATGCCGAAAGACATATTCACCCGCAGCCGTAAGTTGCATTTTTCCCTTGTTGCGATTGATTAATTTGGTTCCATACTGGTTTTCAAGCTGGGCCAAAGATTTGCTAATTGTTGATTGAGTGGCATTCAAAACTTTCGCCGCAGCGGAAAAGCCGTTTTGCCGAATAATTTCTATAAAAGCTTCAAGGGTTCTGATCTGCATGACTATGCTATATAGGAATAGTTAACATGAATTCAATTCATTTTACGAATGGCACTTCATCACTTATCTAACGCTCCGTCAGGAGTACAAAATGATACATCGTCTAGCAATTCAAACGCGCCATCTTTTTCATCACAACATATTTGCCCAGATCGGGCTCATTTGCGTGTTCTGGGTTATTGGCGAAATTATTACCTGGGCATTTAACCTACCGATTCCGGGGGCAATTATCGGCATGGTGCTGGCACTCGTTGCACTGGCTAGCGGGAAACTTAGCATATTAAGCATGAAACGTGCTGCCGATTGGCTTATTGCAGAAATGCTTTTGTTTTTCGTTCCGGCTGTTCTGGCTCTTCTCAATCACAAAGAATTTATCGGATTATTGGGTATCAAAATTCTGGTCGTTATTTTGGGCGGTACCTTTGTTGTTATGAGCATTACCGCCTTGACCATAGACCTTTGTTACCGTTGGATGTTAATGCGCCATGTCAAACATTGAAACCGACCTTGAACGCTATATGGCGGATATCGAGCTTTATACGAGTCCGGTTTTCAAAACTGTTTTCTGGTCACTCGTTACGATTCTCCTCTATATGGCGGCTAAAGCTTTTTACCGTCGTTTTTCTTACTGGTGGCTGACACCATTGGCAGTAACGCCACTGCTGCTGATGATTGTTGTTGTTCTGCTTAAAGGCGATTACGCCCACTACATCAAAGCAACGCATTGGTTGGTTGCAATTCTGGGGCCGGTTACCGTTGCCTTTGCAGTTCCGATCTGGCAGCAACGCCGCATCATTGCCAGAAACTGGTTCATTCTCGCTATTGGCATTATCGTCGGTTCTTTTGCCTCGATGATGTCGGCATGGGGACTTGCAACACTTATGCAATTGGACCCTGCTTTGCGGCTAAGTTTGATGCCGCGCTCGATCAGTACACCTTTTGCCATGGAAGTTTCGGGCGACATTGGCGGCATTCCGGATTTGACAGCAGTATTTGTTGTGTTGACCGGCGTTCTCGGAGCAGCGTTAGGCGAGGTTATTGTCAAATATTTGCCGCTGCGCTCTTCAATTGCTCGCGGTGCCCTTTTCGGCATGGGCGCGCATGGTGCAGGCGTCGCCCGCGCCCACCAGATGGGACGCGAGGAAGGTTCGATTGCCGGCCTCGTTATGGTGATGGTCGGTATTGTCAACGTCTTGTTGGCACCGATTCTCGGGTGGCTTTTGAAATAGAACAAAAGATATGCGGTTCTTTATAAAAACCGCATATCTTCGTTTGTTGAGTGATATTCGTTTTCACACAGATCTCCCATAACGCCAATTTGCATTAAAAATAGCCGTTGCTGTCTTCCTATTCAGCCTTTGCTTTATTTCTATCGAGCCAGCAAGGTTTGTTCCTTTCAAATCAATTCCGGAAATTTTCCTGTATAAAAAAACGGATTTTTTGCTCCTTAAAAATTTGACCACTCTTTCAAATTGCAACCGGTACCCTTTATGCCTTCCGGATAATGAACGACATCAGGTAAAGCTGAACCGGTTTTTCCCCGCACTTGCGCTGCACTTGTGCTTGAAGTGGTTATTTTTCACTTCCTTTGTGCCAAACATGTACAATCTTGACACAATGACCTGTTCTAGTTCAGGAAAATGCTCTAAAGCAGAACAAAAAGCCTAGTGAAAGGATTCCTTTATGGCCAATGTGATTGACGGGAAAAAGCTTTCTGAAGATATCCTTGCCAAGGTAAAACAGGAAACAGCTGTTTTACGTGAACAACACGATATCCAACCGGGAATTGCGGTTATTATTGTGGGGGAAGATTCTGCCAGTAAAGTTTATGTCGCGTCCAAGGAAAAGCGCGCTGAAGAATGTGGTTTTTTATCCAACAAATATGAACTGGATGAAAAAACCAGCGAAGCGGATTTGCTTGCCCTCGTCAAGGAATTGAATGCCGACAAAAATATTCACGGTATTCTGGTGCAATTGCCATTGCCCGCGCATATCAATGCCGATCATGTGATACAGACAATTTCTCCGGATAAGGATGTTGACGGTTTTCACTATATCAATGCCGGTAAAGTTATGACCGGTGCAATCGAAGATGCATTCGTTCCCTGCACTCCCGCCGGTATCATGCTGATGGTTGAACATGGACTGGGTAAAGATCTTTCAGGCCTTGATGCCGTAGTTGTCGGCCGCTCGAATATTGTTGGAAAACCTGTTGCAGCGCTCCTTCTTGCTGCCAATGCGACAGTAACGATTGCCCATAGCCGCACCCGCGAGATTGATGATGTCTGCCGTAGCGCCGATATTCTTGTGGCCGCTGTCGGTAAACCGGAAATGATCAAAGGTGACTGGATAAAACCCGGTGCAACTGTCATTGATGTCGGCATCAACCGCATTCCCGCACCTGAAAAAGGTCAGGGGAAAACCCGTCTCGTCGGTGATGTCGAATATAAAACCGCAGAAAAAGTGGCGGGCTTCATCACCCCTGTTCCGGGCGGTGTTGGTCCGATGACAATTGCAATGTTAATGGCAAATACGTTGAAGGCTGCGTGCAAAGCAAACAATTTGCCATTGCCAAAGTTCTGATGTGATTGCAACATTTCCTTTCCAACATTTGTTGGATAGATGTCATTTCATGAAATAAACGAAAAACGCTCCGGAATGTTCAAATCCGGAGCGTTTTTTATGAATAGAAAAGTTTGAACCAGCTATTTGCTCAAAGGCCCGACGACAACACTTGCTCCTTGATCGGCCCGCCCGACAAATTCACGGAAGACACGGAAAAGTTCGCGTCCGGTTCCGAATTCATTGGCTGAAAGATCAGGGTGTTTGATCGGTCTATTGTTGAATTCCTTTTCATCAACAAGAATTGTCAATGTTCCGTCATTGGCATCAAGCCGGATCATATCTCCGTCTTTCAACCGTGCAATCGGCCCGTTGTCCAGTGCCTCGGGAGTGACATGGATTGCAGCCGGAATTTTGCCGGATGCGCCGGACATACGACCATCGGTAACAAGAGCAATCTTTTGTCCGCGATCCTGCAACACGCCGAGAACTGTTGTGAGTTTATGCAATTCCGGCATGCCGTTGGCTTTTGGCCCCTGATAGCGCACAACGGCAACAAAATCCTTGCCATCAAGTTTGCCGGCTTTGAAAGCCTCTTGAAGTTCCAACTGGTCATTGAAAACCAGCGCCGGTGCTTCAATCAACCAGCGTTCGGGTTTGACTGCCGACACTTTGATAATAGCCGCCCCCATATTGCCGGAAAGCACACGAATACCTCCATCCGGTTGGAAGGGTTTCCGCCAGCCGGCAAGCACCTTTTCATCGCCACTTTTTTCCGGCGCCGGTTCGCGCACCACTTGTCCGTCACTTCCCAGTTTCGGTTCGGTTGCATAGGCACTCAAGCCCTCGCCGACGACTGTGCGGACATCTTCATGAACGAGACCCGCTTCAATCAATTGTTTGATAACAAACCCCATTCCACCAGCGGCATGAAAATAGTTCACATCGGCAAGACCGTTAGGATAAACCCTTGCGATAAGCGGAACGACCGACGAAATTTCGGCAATATCGCCCCAGGTAAGATCAATACCCGCGGCATGAGCCATAGCGATCAAATGGATTGTATGGTTCGTTGAACCACCAGTCGCATTCAATCCGACAATGGCGTTAACAAAAGACCTTTCGTCGATCATCGCACCGACCGGCGTATATTCATTGCCAAGGGCGGTAATCTTGAGGGCGCGTCTGGTGGCTTCGCGCGTTAATGCATCGCGTAACGGCGTATTGGGGTTGATGAATGCGGCTCCCGGCATATGAAGCCCCATCATTTCCATCATCATCTGGTTGGAATTGGCCGTTCCATAGAAAGTGCACGTTCCCGGCCCATGATAGGATGTCGCTTCCGATTGCAGCAACGCTTTGCGGTCGACCTTGCCTTCGGCATAAAGCTGGCGGATTTCCGCTTTCTTGTCATTGCCCTGACCGGTTGTCATCGGGCCCGACGGCACAAAAATTGCGGGGATATGCCCGAACGTCAACGCGGCTATCAAAAGTCCCGGTACAATCTTGTCGCAGATGCCGAGATAAAGTGCAGCATCAAACACATCATGCGAAAGACCGACGGCTGCTGCCATAGCAATCACATCACGTGAAAAAAGCGATAGTTCCATGCCGGTATAACCTTGGGTAATACCATCGCACATCGCCGGAACACCGCTTGCAACTTCGGCTACACCGCCAGCTTCACGTGCTGCTTCCCTGATAATTTTCGGAAAAGCTTCAAAGGGCTGATGCGCAGACAACATGTCATTATAGGCTGTAATGATGCCGATATTACCGACGACATCTTCTTTCAACCGTTCTTTATCAAGCGGTGCGCAGGCGGCAAAGCTATGCGCCTGATTGGCACAGGCAAAAAAGCTGCGACGCGGGCGATTTCGTGCTGCATGGGTGATGCGGTCAAGATAGATTTCGCGACTTTTTTTGGACCGTTCACGAATCCGGTCTGTCACGGCAGCAATTGTGCCTGAAAGAGACATCTTCTCTATTTCTCCTAAACTGAAACTGTATCAAATAACGAATGGGTTCCATCCGTGATCTGCTTTTCCTCTTCATTCGGCGCCCAGTAAACCTGAACAGGATGGCGCGTATTTTTCAATACAGCGCGAATAGGCAGTTCTTCAACCGGCCCATCTTGCAAAGCCCGTTCAAAAACATCCAGTTTCGTCTGACCTTCAATATGAAGAGCAATAAAGCGTGCTTCAACGATCACCGGCAATGTAAGTGTCAGGCGGGCTTCCTTCAAGCCACGTGCATGAATTGGCAAGACCAGTGCACGTGACTCGGTGTCAATGGCCTGTTTCAATCGGTCGCCGCCCGGGAAGAACGAAGCTGTATGCCCGTCGGTTCCCATACCAAGCACAATCACATCAAAAGGCCTTGGCAGGCTGTTGATGCGACTTGCTGCGGAAAATGCCGCAAGCTCTGCAGTAATGGACGGGTTATAGAGGCCATAAAAGCGCGCTTTCGAGGCAAAATTTTGTAATAGGCTTGAACGCACAAGACGCTCGTTGGAACGATCATCTGTCACCGGTACAAAACGTTCGTCCACCAAAGTGACGAGAATATTTTTCCAGTCGATATCTGCCTTGGCGAGATAATGGAAAAAAAGTTCCGGCGTTTTACCACCTGACACTGCCAGCACTGCCTGTTTGCGTTCAACTATGGCAACACTCAATTCCGCTGCAACACGATCAGCCAAAGCTGAAGCCAATGCCGAAGGCGTATCGAAATTCAGCCGGTTTGTATCCATCAAGCTCATAACAAATACCCTAAACTGTATCGTTCCATGTACGACCATCCCGCTCGATCAGGGCAATCGATTTTGATGGCCCCCATGTTCCCGCGGTATAGCCTTGCACCGGCATTTTTGTCGCTTCCCATCCTTCTTCGATAGGGTCGACAAATCCCCAGGCAGCTTCGACTTCGTCACGTCGCATGAACAGCGTCTGGTTGCCGCGTACAGCATCCATCAACAAGCGTTCATAAGCATCGGGATTGCGAACCGGAAATGAATCGGCAAATGTCATATCAAGCGGCACATGATGAAGCCGCATTCCACCAGGCCCCGGATCCTTGATCATCAACCATTGTTTGACACCTTCATCAGGCTGCAAACGGATGACCAGCCGGTTCGGTACGATTTCACCAGCCTCGCTGCCGAAAATGTTGTACGGAATGGGTTTGAAAGTGACGACAATTTCCGACATTCTTGTAGCAAGACGTTTGCCGGTGCGTAAATAGAAGGGTGCCCCCGCCCAACGCCAATTGTTGATATCAACTTTCAAAGCAACAAATGTTTCGGTATTGCTTTTATCTTTTTTTAGATCATCGAGATAGGAACCGACAGGTCCGCTTGTCGAAGCACCAGCCATATATTGCCCGCGTACCGTGTGGGTTGTTACATTATGGCTGTCAATGCGCGAAAGCGAATGCAGAACTTTAAGTTTCTCGTCGCGGACAACATCGGCTGTGTTGGCTGAAGGAGGTTCCATCGCGACCAGACACAAAAGTTGCAGCATATGGTTTTGCACCATGTCGCGAAGGGCGCCTGCATTGTCATAATAACCGGCACGTCCCTCAAGCCCCACCGATTCAGCCACTGTTATCTGGACATGGTCGATGTGGGCGGAATTCCACAATGGTTCATAAAGAGCATTGGCAAAGCGCAATGCCATCAAATTCTGGACAGTTTCCTTGCCAAGATAATGGTCGATTCTGAAAATCTGATTCTCGTGGAAAACCCGCGCCAATGTATCGTTAAGCTTGGTTGCTGTTTCACGATCCCGTCCAATCGGTTTTTCGACGATAATGCGGGTTTCGTCGGTGACCAGACCATTTTTGCCCAAATGTTCGGCAATGCTACCGAAAAGTGCCGGACTGACCGCCAGATAAAAGGCTCTGATCGTGCTAGCCGAGGGGATCTCGATTGCTTTTTTCAACTTATCCCAACCGTCATCGGTTGTAGCATCGACCGGAACGTAACTCAGCCGTTTGAGAAAACGGTCGACTTCACCCTTGTCGATATCAGCGGCAGAAACGTGTTTCTCGATCGCTTGACGTGCAAAATTGCGATATTCCTCATCGGTCAGTTTTGACCGTGATGTACCGATAATACGTGTCGGTTCACTGAATTGTCCCGAACATTGGCGATGATAGAGCGCAGGAAAGAGTTTTCTTTCGGCAAGATCGCCTGCACCGCCAAACACGATGCAATCAAACGGGGGTATAGGAATTATTTTACTTACCATGAAAATACCAAAGTCCTTAGACGCTTTACCTTAAGTCTTAATTTTCACTCATATCATATTATATATGCCTTGAGGTGCTGAATAAGCTGTTAATTTGGTAATGACTTCACCATTAATTTTGTGTTTCAAGTCATTAAATTTTATCAGAAACGCTTTTTTTAAAGGCGTCGCACAAACAATCGGCTTTTTTCTTGCCGATTTTGGGTGGCTTAACATTTTTCGTTTCGCTCGTTTTGCCACTTTCCGCCGCGTATCGACCGGCAACGCGATAATATTCAGGCCGATAGAACTTTAAAAAACATCAAAATCTGTCCATCAATGCGAAAAAGCGCATTGCAAGCCAAAGCAACGGTTTTCTTAAAGTTTCGCCCCCCGGAAAAGGCGAAATTTTCAAATTTTTGAAACAGCGAATACGATCGCCTTTTTCTGTTATACTTTCCGCATAAAGTTTTCCCATAAACGGAGCAAGCATAACACCGTGGCCCGAATAGCCGCCGCAATAAGTAACATTTGGCATAATGTCACGAATATAAGGCATGCGTTCGACCGTTATCGCCACGGTTCCGCCCCAGCAATGGGTTATTTCGATTTCCTTTAATTTCGGGAAAATTTCCACCATTTGCGCACGAATGCGATCGCCAAGATGGTCAGCCACCGCATTATCATAGCTCTCGACACCGCCAAAAAGCAGGCGATTATCAATGCTTTTTCTGAAATAGCGGACGACGAAGCGCGAGTCGTCTACGGACTCTCTACCACGTAAAATTTCACTATCAATCGGCAACGGAGCTGTCGCGCCGATATAGGAACGTATCGGAACAATGGTGCGATCTACAAAACCTTTTAGCCCTTGATTGTAACCATTGGTGGCAAGCAGGACGTATTTCGATTTGATATATCCATCCGGCGTTGTGACGATACAATCATCATTCCTCTTTTCAAGTGACGTAGCGGGCGTTTTTTCATAAAGTTCCGCACCGGCTTCCGAAGCAAGAGACGCAAGTCCGACAACCAGTTTTAACGGATTGATGTGGCCGGTGCCGGTATCGCGGATGCCGCCATAATAGAAATTTGAACCCAAACGTTCTTTAGTCTCTTTCCCGTCCATGAACGACAATTGCTCATAGCCATAGCGCGCCATATTTTCGACATGCGCCTGATAAGCCGCAATCTCGCGCTTTTTATGGATAAGCGATAATTGTCCGGGAAAATAGTCGAGGCCTATTTGGCTGTCGAGGTTAATGATGTCTTTTTTGGCTTCTTCCGCCAAATCGAGCAAAGCCTTTGTCCGCTCGTATCCAAGATTTTTTTCAAGCTTTTCTACCCATTGCCGTTGACCGGTCCCGAGTTGCCCGCCATTGCGGCCGGAGGCTCCATCGCCAAATCGTGCACCGTCGACAAGCACAACACGAAGTCCAGCTTTTGCCAGATGATAGCTTGCCGAAAGTCCGGTGAAGCCACCTCCGATAATTGCCACGTCACAATCCTTTTTCTCGTGAAGAGAGGGGTACGACGGACGGTTGGCAACGCTGAATTCATACCATGATATACCCGGCGAAATGGAATTCTCGTGAAACATCAACTGATATCCTAAACATTAAGCAGCAAATATTCCCGCTCCCAAGGACTGATAACTTCCATGAACGTCTCGAATTCCTGTCGTTTGATCGCAGCATAGGTGTTGACAAATGCGTCCCCCAACACCGACCGCAACCGCTTGTTTTCGTCAAACAACGCAACAGCTTCTACAAGTCCGCGTGGCAAATCGACCCGATCGGCATTAACAGTCTTTGACGACGGTTCATCAGGTTCGAGTTTGTCGATTAGCCCGATAAGACCGCAGGCGAGTGATGCCGCAAGTGCGAGATAAGGATTGGCATCGGAAGACGGAAGACGATTTTCTACCCGTCGTGCCTGAGGTGCCGAACGGGGAACACGAAATGCCGTTGTGCGATTGTCGTACCCCCAATGGAGATTGACCGGCGCCGAAAGATCCGGCACCAAACGGCGATAGGAATTGACATAAGGCGCAAGCATAACCATTGCACTTGCCATATGTTTTTGTAAGCCCCCCAGAAAATACCGGAAGGCTTCACTTTCACTTCCATCTGCGCGGGTGAAAATATTGTTTCCCGTCTTCACGTCGACAATAGATTGATGGATATGCATGGCTGAACCCGGCTGACCCTCTATGGGTTTGGCCATAAAGGTTGCATACATATCATGCTTGAATGCCGCCTCCCGAATGGTGCGCTTGAACAGAAAAACCTGATCGGCGAGTTCGATCGGATCACCGTGACGCAAATTGATCTCGAGCTGGCCTGCCCCTTCTTCATGGATCAATGTGTCGATTTCCAAGCCTTGCGCTTCGGAAAAATGGTACATGTCGTCGATCAGTTCGTCGAATTCGTTAACACCGGCAATAGAATACCCCTGCCCTCCACCGATTGCGCGACCGGAGCGGCCAACGGGCGGTGTCAACGGATAATCTGGATCAGGATTTTTCTGGACAAGATAAAATTCGATTTCCGGTGCCACCACCGGCTTCAACCCCAACTTTGTGTATGCTTCCACCACATTGCGCAAAACATTGCGCGGCGTAAATTCCACCCTTTTGCCTGTCTGGTAGACAATATCACAAATAACCTGCGCGGTCGGATCATCTTCCCAAGGGACAACGCTTAAAGTTGCAAGATCGGGCTCCAGCCGCAAATCGCCATCATCGGCAGGATAATGGAAACCGTTGCCATCCTCGGGATAATCGCCGGAAATCGTCGCCATAAACACAGCTGATGGCAGAGCAAGCGACGTATCGGAAGTAAACTTGTTTGACGGCATCATTTTGCCGCGTGCGACACCTGCCTGATCGGGTGTGATACATTCAATGTCTTCAATACCGCGAAAGGCCAGCCACTCCGACGCTTCTTTCCAATTTTTCACGCCATAAATATTCTTGAGATAAGCGTGCTGTATTTTTGTATTTTTGTCTTTTGTCTTTTTTGTTTTTTCCACAGTCATAAAACACCAAATTGAAATGTGTATCGTCTATCAATATTAACAATCAATTCTGAAAAATTGTGACGGGCACAATCGTTTGTCAACCTGACAATTGCCTTTCAATCGCTTTTGCCTTTCAACCGCTTTGCATCGAACCATGAGGACCAATTATAACCTACTATAATTTATTGTTGCGGTCTTGCCTGAAGCTGATCCTGTCAACATTGCCCTTCACTTTCCAATTGCCACCGGCAATCCGGCGCTTTGTGTAAACTTGCGCTCTGTGCAATCTGGCGAGAAAAATACTTTTTCTTGAAGCAAAGGACCTTTAAAACGACTCGTTAATAGGCGTTCAACTGTTCCAACGCCCGCTTGCCTATTCAAAAATCCTGACTTTTTTCCATTCTCCTGGCGGCAAACCGTTATCCCGCACTTTCTCGCTTGTATGAATTGCGGTTGTCGAAAATTGGGAGATTCCCGAAATATCATTATTCGTCGAAGAGGTTATCTCAGGACAGATCAAAAACCGGCCTTCACATTTTCATTTTCACTGTTCGTTTAAAGGCGCTCGTTGCGACCAAAAACGTATTCGGGCTTTTTAAACAGAGTTTTCGTTTCCGACCAATCAAAAAAATTCGACGCATAAAAGCAACGTCTTTCCATTATTCCGATAAAAATATGAGGAGATACAAAAAGCCGTAAAGCTTCAATTCGACTGGAGAAATAATAAAGCTTGAAGGGAATGGTACGGTTGGTGGGAGTCGAACCTACGACCTCTGGTGCCACAAACCAGCGCTCTAACCAACTGAGCTACAACCGCATCGTTAGAATTAAACATTCTGACGGGTGACATACGGAAGATCGAACAATTTTGCAAGTGCCTTAGCGCATTTAAACTCTATTTATTGGCATTTTCAGTCGTTTTTGTTTTGCCAAACTTCAAAAGTCCTGAAATTTTTGCTTGTCTATGTGGCGAGACTTACAAAATCGACAATGCATGCGGGTTAAAACACACGCAAAATGCGTCTCTTCTTTTTTATAGAAAACTTTCAATCAAAGGTTTTTTAAAACCGTACTCTTTCCTTGTCGCAGCGTTATTGAAGAAAACCGCTTCGCACTTTTCAGGCACTGCTTGGGTACTTTTGGGGAACCAAGTTTTGAGTAAACGCGGTTCTTATCCCAAAACCGTACTCTTTCCTTGTCGCAGTGCTTATGCTAAAAACCGCTTCGCACTTTTTAGGCACTGCTTGGGCACTTTTGGAGAACCTAAGTTTTTAGTAAACGCGCTTAATCAGGGATTTTACGGTTGGCCCATTCATCCAAAGACAGGTCGCGATACTCCCCTATCTTTTTCGCACCATCATTTTTCATGATTCCAATCACATTTTTCAGGATGCGTCTCGCAAGTCCTGCACCCTCAAAAACCATCGCACTATAAAGTTCGACAAGATCGGCACCGGCTTTGATTTTTTCGAGTGCTGTTTTCTCGTCATAAACGCCGCCAACACCGATAATTGCTTTTTTCTGCTGTAATCTCTTGCGCATCTTGGCAAGAACAATTGTCGAGCGTTCAAATAACGGCTTTCCGGAAAGCCCGCCCGATTCGCTCCTGAAGCTTTTATTTTCAAGACCGGTTCTTGAAAGAGTTGTATTGGAAACAATAAGCCCGTCAACATCGGAGTCGAGAAGCTCGGCGGCAACATCATCAAGCCCTTCTTCAGTCAAATCAGGTGCTATCTTTAAAAAGACCGGAACATGAACGCCCGTCTTCTGCTTTTCTTCCGCTCTTGCACCGCTTACCGACAAAAGCAATTCTCTCAAACTGTCACGGGCTTGCAAATTCCGCAAACCCGGTGTGTTCGGTGAAGAGATATTGATAGTAAAAAAGCTTGCAACATCATAGAAACAATGAACACCGCGCGAATAGTCGAGAATACGATCGTCGGAATCCTTGTTGGCTCCGATATTGACCCCGACAATGCCTTGCTTTTTGCGCATGGCGAGACGTTTGTGAGCGGCCTCATGCCCCTCATTGTTAAACCCCATGCGATTGATCACCGCCTCGTCTTCACAGAGACGAAAAAGACGGGGTTGCGGGTTGCCCGCCTGCGGGCGCGGCGTGATCGTGCCAACTTCGCTAAAGCCGAAGCCCAAGTGCAATATTTGATCGGGAACTTCCGCATTTTTATCATATCCGGCAGCCAAGCCTAAAAAATTCGGGAATTCCAGACCGGCAATATTCACACCCAAACGTTGGTCACGGAACTCACTCCCTGAACCGAGGCCAGCTTTCAAAGCAAGAATAGAAAGCCTGTGGGCATTTTCCGGTGATAGGCAAAAAACCAACGGGCGTAATAAAGAACGATAGAGGTTCATGGCAAAACCTCGCTGAAATGGAATGTGCCTTTCTCGTCGGCTTCAAAAGGACTGACACCGACAATAGCTTCAAGTGATAATTCACCATAAAGATGAGGGAAAAACGCGTCCCCGCGAGACACCTCATAACGCAGTGCCTCTTCATCAAGCTCATCTTCATCAATAGCTACAAGCAAGAGATTTTTTTGCTCTTTGAAATGTTTATTTGCCGTTTCTGCCACCTGTTCGCCAGTTGAAAAGTGTATAAAACCGTCGGCAATATCAACTGCAGCACCGGAAAAAACACCCGTTTCCTCGGCTTTTTTCCATTCGTCTTTCGACACAATCTTATAAATCAAGGCCATATCTTTCGAGCCTAACATTCTTACCCCGCCAGACGTAAGCGCCCATGAGACGGGAAATATTCTTATTCATCCCTATATAAAAGATGTGAGAGTTTCAACCAAGGAATAAAAATGTCGACTTTTCTAAAAACACTTGTTCTGGCATCCTTCTGCACCATCGGTTTGACAACAATCGGATCCGCATCCGATCATCGTTTCGAATTTCAAAAAGTCGATGGTGGTTATTTGCGTTTTGATGGCGATACCGGCAGCATCGACAAATGTCTTGATAAGGACGGGAAAATAATCTGTGCTATTTCCGGTGACGAACGCGCGCGCTATGAACAGGAAATCAAGACGTTGAAAGATAAAATTGCCGAGCTTCAACAAAATAAAGCCAAAACGAGCCTGCCCAGCAAACAGGATATGGATCAGGCTTATGACACAATGAAATATTTCTTCGACAAGTTTAAAAACGACTTCAAAAATAACGAAACTGCCCCTGATAATGGCGCTGATAAACTTTAAATCCTGAAAATTCCGCGATGTTTTTAGGTCGCGCAGGAAATAATAATAAAAGTCTTTTCTTATGGTAATCGTGCCATATTTTACGGTCAGAGCATAATCGTCAACGATTATTGCCAGAGTTAAGAACGATCAACGACAAGCGAGGAAGAGGCTGATGCTAAAAGAGTTTCGGGAATTTGCACTTAAAGGCAATATGATTGATCTGGCCATTGGTGTTATTATTGGCGGTGCCTTTGGCGGACTTGTCAATTCGATTGTCAATGATTTACTCATGCCGGTCATCGGGCTCATCACCGGTGGCATAGATTTCTCCAATATGTTTATCCAGCTTGCCGGTGAAAAACAGACAACCCTTGCGGCAGCGCGTGAAGCCGGTGCCACAATAGCCTACGGCCACTTCATTACTTTGTTCATCAATTTTCTTATCATTGCATGGGTATTGTTCATTGTTGTTAAAGCAATCAATGCAATGCATCGTAAAGAGCAACAAACACCTGCACCAAAGCCGGTTCCGCGTGACGAGGTATTGCTAACCGAAATACGCGATCTGTTGGCCGCGAAAAAATAAGCTCAAAAAAGCGAAAGGCCATGCGGGGCAAAGTATGACAATATTTAAAACAAATGTAACAATCAGCCCGTGAGATTTGCCGCAGAATGTTCCGCAAAGCCGGTAATGTCGAAGTGCGTGACGAGTTTAATGCACCTGCAAGAAAAACAAAATTTTCGATAAGAAATATGGTTCTCGACACACCAGTGATATTAATGCGGCGTCCGATTTTTTGCCCTATTTCAAGAGAGCTCAATTTTTTCCGATGCGCTTATAATTGAGGTCCCTGTAAATTATGTGTTTTCAAAAGTTGTGTTTTCATAAATCGGCTTTATTTACACAACCTTTTCGGGCTGGCCTTCTCGATAGCGTTTTTCCAAAAGTACGCTTTTTCACGAGCGGTTAATGGGAAAAAACACTTCCACTGTTGTTCCCTGTCCCGGTTTTGATAAGAGAACGAGCCGCCCGCCAATTTTTTCGACAATCCCTTTTGTTGTCGGAAGGCCAAGACCGGTACCGGTAAACACAGCGTCCCCCGCGCGCCCGTCCTTTCTTGCAACCTGTCCATAGGGCTGAAGGGCGCGTGCCATTTCTTCCTCGTTCATACCGATACCATTGTCGCTTACCGACAATTTCACCAAATTCTTATCTGTTGAAGAAAGATGCACCACAATTTGACCGCCACTTTGGGTAAAACGGATAGCATTTGACAAAAGATTGAAAATAATCTGCCTGAATTCCTGCGCATCAATCCTGATTGCCGGTATTTTTGGCGGCATAATGATGCGAATAATAATGCCGTTTTCGTTTGCCTGATTTTCAAACAACGCAACCGATTTCCTCAACTGCTGGATAACGTCGAAACCCGGCACTGCAGATTGACGGTTGTCGATTATCTGCGCGCTAGTCTGTCCACCGGAATGCGATCTTTCTTCGTAACGCGATTTTGCCTTTTCAAGAAAAGAGTTAACGAGTGACAATATATGTTTGCCCGAAGAAATAATGTCGCGCAAATAGCCACGGTAACGCTCGTTTTCTATTCGGCCGAAACGTTCTTCCCGCATGATATCGGCAAAACCGATCATGGCATTAAGCGGCGTCCTGATCTCGTGGATGGTTTGTGCAAAAACCTCGTTATCATAGATAGGCTGGCTTTGAGCTGACACATTCGTCATATCGCGCAAAAGCCCTGCATATCCTTTTTGGTTGGAAAGCGGTACGAGAGTGACGAAAACCCGAATGTCATCACCACCCTTAGTTTGAATATCGGCCGATTGACCACGGTTGAATAAGCGTTTTGCTCCACCGCTTTTAAGTGCGGCAAGATAATTATCGATCGCTTCTTCGGATGTCGGGCGGAACAAGCTTTTAAAAGGTTTACCGGTCACGTCCTGTCTTTCGTAACCGGTAAGAGCCGACGCGGCTGCGCTAACACCTTCTATTGAGCCGTCATTATCAAGAAAGACAACACCATCAGTTGCTGTATCCAGCAAATTGAGAAGGGAAGACCGTTCGGGGGTAAACTTGCTGTCGCCGGACAATGTGTCGTCATGAACTGTTTTATCTGTATTTGCAGCCTTTGAAAGCGGCCGTGAAACGGCAGGCAATTGTAATTCGCTGCGCAAACGCTCCGCAATTTCACGAAAAGCCGAACGTTCCGAACTGTTCAAGCTCGTGTCCTTATCGCGCTCTTGCAAAGTTTGATGAGATTGGTTTTCTTCCACCGGAAACGCCGGTTTTGCTGCGTCCTCCGGCTCAATATGATCTGACAACAATTGCGATTGAATTATTTCGTCTACAACCGGCTTTTCCGGCACTGGAGTCAAGTCCTTCCCGACAGTTGCGACAGAATCGGCAACCCGATTTCCACTCTCCGGATTTGGCTGCCCGTTCATCAGATCCTTCACCGTGCCGAAACCGCGAAACCCGTCAAGCTTTCCATCAAGCGACAAAATGGGGAGGCCGGATAAATGGACTTCCAAATTCGCACGTTCCCCTTTGGCCGGGAAAAAAACCGCCACGTCTTGAAAGGCAGTGCATTGCGAAATGTTTTTTTCAAGGTTTAAAAAACCGGAATTTTTGTATTCACCGGAAAGATAGGCAAGCGAACGCCCAAGCAATTTTTCAGCGTCACCCCCAAGATCATAAAACTCGCGGGAAAAATTGATGAACGCACTGTTTTTGTCCATTTGCCATGTAAAACGCTCCGGCTTTGCATGTGTCTTCAAGTTGTTCCGATCGTCCGCGTTTTCTTCTATTGCCGTGACATTGAAGCAAAGAACGAGAAAACGTTGTGGCATTTCGCCAAGGCGAATGGCATTGACCTGTACTTTTCCCCCGTCATTTTTCATCAATGTTTTAATGGGTGAAAAACCGTCAATAGAAGAAAGAAAAATTTGGAGTGCATCGCCAAGCGGCTGAAAATTTCCTGTTTTCGCAAGAATTTTGTTTTCGTCGTCAAAAATAGCCGCCGAAATATTCTTACCTTCAAGCCCCACAAGAAGTGCTTCCGGATGAGAGCTTGAAAGATTCCGATTTGTATCATTTGCTGCTTTGCCTGCCCCGTTTGTTGTTTTTGCCGAATTGATCTCGGAGGCAAAGATAAATTCTTTCTGTTCGTCCGGCGCATTTTCCCCATATGTTTCATTTGATGCATAACCACCGGATATAAGTGACAGATTGAAAGACCGCGCTCCGTTTTTTCCACGCAAATGAACCGGACGCCCGCTTTTGATGCCATTTTCGATCTGACGTTTAACAGCACTATCGAAAATTTCTTCCCGATCAAGTGCATCGGTAAGTGATGAAAAGCCGAAAAACGAGAGAGCAGCACCATCAAGCCACAATAAAACCGATGCGTTGCGGTCAAGCACGAAAGAACACTTGCCGCTCAAAAAAGCGTTTCTGATTGTACTTTGAGATAGAAAATCCAGAAATGCCAAGGATAGCTCCACCGGTTAAAGAAATGTTAATTCGATCTTTTACAGGAAAGAGCAAAAAGTTTCAAAAGGAATCAGGAAACATCCTTGTCGGCCGCTATAAATTTTTTGAAACTTCGGTTGAAAGATATCTTTCAAATATGCTCGAAACTCGTCAATCACTTCAATGGATTGACCGTCATTTCTTCAGTTCTTTTTATAGATAAAGCGTTTCTACCTTTTAGAAAATAACGTTTTTGTCTATCTATAGCAAAAAGGCGCAGACATAACCGTCTACGCCTTCTCGCGAATTGGTTAACTCAACCGATTATCAAAGTTCATGGCCATGGTTTAAAAGAATTTCACGTTTTCCCACATGGTTGGCCGGACCGACTATGCCTTCAGCTTCCATGCGTTCAACCAGTGTTGCTGCCTTGTTATAGCCGATACTCAAACGGCGCTGGATGTAAGATGTTGAACATTTCTTGTCGCGCATAACCACTTTGACAGCTTGCAAGTAAAGTTCTTCCATATTTTCTCCGGCGCTGCCGGCAGCCACAATGTCCGCAATGGAATCGGCGTCCTCGATGGTTTCTTCTTCGTCTTCACCATCCGTCACTGTTGCAAGATAGTCGGGCGTGCCTTGTGTCTTCAGATGAGCCACAACATGTTCGACTTCCTCATCGGAAACAAAGGGGCCGTGAACACGGACAATCCGGCCACCACCCACCATGTGGAGCATATCGCCCTGCCCCAGCAATGTCTCTGCACCTTGTTCGCCAAGTATCGTGCGGCTATCAATCTTGGAGGTAACCTGAAATGAAATGCGGGTTGGAAAATTCGCCTTGATTGTGCCGGTAATCACATCAACCGAAGGGCGTTGTGTTGCCATGATAAGGTGAATTCCCGCAGCACGCGCCATTTGTGCCAAGCGCTGGATTGCACCTTCGATTTCTTTGCCTGCAACCATCATCAGGTCGGCCATTTCGTCAACAATAATGACGATATAAGGAAGACGCGTAAGATCCATTGCCTCTTCATGATAAAGCATTTCGCCGGTTTCCTTGTCAAAACCGGATTGGACACGACAGGTAATTGTTTCGCCTTTTTCTGCTGCCGCACTGACACGCTGGTTGAAGCCGTCAATATTGCGCACGCCGAGTTTTGCCATTTTGCGATAACGATCTTCCATTTCACGCACCGCCCATTTCAATGCCGTCACAGCCTTTTTGGGATCGGTAACAACCGGGGTTAGAAGATGCGGTATGCCGTCATAGATAGACAGTTCAAGCATCTTGGGATCAACCATGATGAGGCGGCATTGCTCCGGCTTCAAACGATAAAGCAAAGACAAAATCATGGCGTTGATTGCCACCGATTTACCCGAACCCGTAGTACCGGCAACAAGCAGATGCGGCATTTTTGCAAGTTCTGCGATAACCGGTTCACCACCAATATTTTTACCTAATGCAAGCGGCAGCTTGTAATTGCTATCCTGAAATGTCTTCGACTGGATAATCTCGCGTAAATAAACGGTCTCGCGCACTTTATTCGGCAATTCTATGCCGATAACATTGCGACCCGGAATAACCGCTACACGTGCGGAAATCGCCGACATCGAACGGGCAATATCGTCAGAAAGACCGATAACGCGCGATGATTTGACACCGGCTGCCGGCTCGAACTCATACATGGTGACAACCGGCCCCGGACGGACATGAATGATTTCGCCTTTGATACCGAAATCTTCCAGCACACTTTCAAGAAGTCCGGCACTGCGTTCAAGTGTTTCCTGAGAAATCACCGCACCATCTTTATGTTCCGGCTCCTGCAAAAGGTCGATTGAAGGAAAAATGTATGAATCGTCGCTTTGGGATTTGGGGCTCGGAATAAAAGCCGGATTGAGCGTGCGAAATGGTGCAGAAATCGTCGCTTTTGTTGCAGTTGGCGTAATTGTTGCATTTTGCGCGGTTGTTGCGGTTTGCGCAGTTGTTGCAATTGGTGCAACAGCTTGCGTTTTTTCCTTTTGTTCAGGAGCCTTTTCTTCTCCGCTATGTTGAGGTGCTATGGCCTGTGGAAGTGCTGCAGCGGACTGGATGTCGGCTGTTTTTACCGGTTCTATATCCTCGATAATTCCGGCAGATGGAGCAACCGAATTTTCCTGTCCCGCAGAGGAAACAGAAACCGAATTTTGCGATGCCGCTTGAGACACTGTGCCGCCAACGGATTTACTCGTTTGTGCGTCACCGGCCGTATTTTCGGTATTCTTCTCGGCACCGGCATTTTCAATCACCACTTGCCCCTGATTATTGAAGGTAGTGACAACAGAATTGTCAGGCAATGGTGTTATCACTTGCAGAACAGGCGTTTCAGTCAGTCGGGGAGTGATTGCCGGACTAACACTTGATAACGATACACTTTCTGTTACCGCTGTCTGATTGATGATTGATTGAGGTGCCGCGTCAACAATAACGGCATTGGTATTTTCCACGCCCGCCGCTTCCGATGTTTCCGGTGCTTGAACCGTCGCATCATTTGCTACCGGAGCTGAAGCCCCTGATTCAGTACTTGTCGGTTGAACTATGTCCGGTGTCGCCACTTGCTGTTCAATTTTTTCTTCAACCTTTTCCGTTGGCTTTTCCGGACCATTTCCACTCTTTTTCGGGAAACGGCATTCCAGCACCCGATAAAGATCGGCAATAGATTTTTCTTCAACCTTGGCGGCGCTTTTTTCTTCGGTTGTATTACCCGTCATCAAAGTCGAAGCGACTGGCGGTAATTGGGACGCACCCGACGTGAGCGACCCATCAAGTGACATTTTTTGTACAGTCACAACGGGCTTCTTTTCGACTGCTACAGAGTTTGCATCTGTTTCGGGCGCAGTCATGTTCAAGCTTGTTTCCGGAACAATAGTGTTTGCACTTGCAAGCGGCGTTTCAACCGGCTGCGGCTCGCTTTCATTTTGCGGCGTAAGTTTTGCCAGATTTTCAAGAATGTCCGGCCCGCATTCAAAAAATGCCGAATCGGAAAGATAAAACGGCTTGATATCGGCAGGCTTATTAATTTCAGATGCCGGTTTTTCCACCTCGACCGCCGCTTCTTGCATAGAAGTTTCATTCCGGATTTGAGGAGCGCCACTATTTTGAGGGCGTGTGTAAACAGATTTGACGCTATAATTCTGTTCGATATTTTTGCGTTTGACAGAAGCAATCACCTCGTCTTGCAAGGAGCGAACTTGTGCCTGTCCTTGCGGCAAGGGCGTGGTTCCAGCAAGTGTCACCAGTTCTTTATTTTCCGGAGCATTTTCTTTCAAGGCCACGTTTTCACGCTTTTGCTTTTGTTCGAGCTCGAAAGCTTTCAATTTCTCCGCAAAATCGGGATCATTTTCAACCCGTTTGCGCACAAGTTCGACTTCCGGCGTGCGTGTAAAACGTACATTCTGTCCGAGGGCAAAAGCTTTTTTCCATATGGTGGGATATTGCGTTTGTGATTGTGCGCTAGCCACCGCTTCTTCTGGCTTTGCAGTGGCGCCGGAAACGGGCTTGGCAACAGGATTTAAAGAGACCGGATTTGTTTTCAGATTACGCATGGCACTCAAACTAGATTGCGGCAATTTTTAAAGATTGCCTCTTAACAAAACTCATCTTTTCAACGTTAAAGTGCGAAAGTTAATAACCTTTTGCCAAAGTCGCTTTATCAACAAAAAAACCACCGGAACGGATATTCCGGTGGTGATGAATAGATCTGCTATAAATAACAATAATTGCCGGCTTTCAGCCGATTGTCATCAGGCTTGCATTGCCGCCGGCTGCGGCGGTATTCACCGAAGTTGAAACTTCTTCGCTAAGATAACCGAGGTTATAGGGCAATTCTGCTGATGTAAGCTCCTCGCTTGCTGCCGCTTGTGTGAGAATGATAGGCCCTGAAAGGGCTGCTATAATTTTCTGTTTTTCGATAATGCTGTTTTCATCGCCTTCTATGAGCGCACCCGCATAAGGACCATCGGCGTTCAGATTTTCTGACCATTTGACGTTCCGAGCAAGCTGTTTTGGCAAATCCGAAAGCGAATTTTGCAATTTGCAAGTTGCGTCAATCACGGCAATATTGCCGGTTGCAAATGTCGCGGCAAGCTGCCGGTAAAGCCCGCTTTTCGTTTGCGGAAAAAGGAGAATTTTTCCACGGCTGTGAAGGGAATAAACATTGCTTTCCCCCACCGGCCCCGGCAAATTGATGGCGACGCCAAGCGATGACTTGCCGTTTAATGATTTTGCAAAGGCTGCATCGGATAATTCTCCGTTTTTTTGAAGCCAATTCAAAAAACTGTCGATAAGCTCATTTTTTCTTGGCCCAACAGAAAATTGCAGGTCGGGAGCCTGTTTGACGAGGCGGCCGATATATAAAGGCCCACCGGCTTTGGGACCTGTTCCGGATAATCCCCTTCCGCCAAATGGTTGGGAGCCGACAACCGCGCCGATAATATTGCGGTTGATATAGATATTGCCAACCCGAATATGGCTTGAAACATAATCGACAAAATCATCCAGTCTTGTATGAAGCCCGAAGGTGAGACCATATCCGGTTGCATTGATTTCGTTGATAAGCTTTTCAATATCTTTGCGTTTATAACGCACAACATGCAAAACCGGGCCGAAGACTTCACGCTTCAATTCGCCAATCGAATCGATCTCGATAAGAGTGGGGCTTACATATGTTCCCTCTTTTGCAATATCGGGAAGCGGAGTTTGTGTTACTTTATGCCCCATAGCGCGCATTGTTTCGATATGCGTTTCGATATTATCCTTGGTTTCTTCGGTAATAACCGCACCAATATCGGTATCGATGAAATCTGTGCGCCCGATACGCAATTCCTGCATTGCGCCTTTAAGCATGTCCAGAATGCGGTCAGCCACCTCTTCCTGTAAACACAAAACCCGCAAAGCCGAACAACGCTGGCCTGCACTATCAAAAGCCGAGGCAATAACATCGCCTACAACCTGTTCGGCAAGTGCTGACGAATCGACAATCATCGCATTCTGCCCGCCGGTTTCGGCAATGATCGGAATGGGTTTCTTATTCTTGTTGAGGCGGGTTGAAAGCTCTTTCTGGATGAGCCGCGCAACTTCGGTCGAGCCGGTAAACATAACACCTGAAGTCGCTTTCTCGCCAATGAGTGCCGCACCGATTTGTCCATCTCCCGGACACAATTGTAAAACGTCCTCCGGGATTCCCGCTTCATGCAATATGCGCACGCCTTCAGCAGCAATAAGCGGTGTTTGTTCTGCCGGTTTTGCCAAAACGGTATTGCCCGCCGCCAATGCAGCCGATAATTGACCGATAAAAATCGACAACGGGAAATTCCACGGGCTGATACAAACAATCGGTCCCAACGGTTCTTCATTGCCTTTAAAAGTCTTACGCACCTCTCCGGCATAAAAGCGCAAGAAATCAATGGCCTCCCTCACTTCGGCAATAGAATTCGGAATGGATTTTCCGGCTTCCCGTGCCGCAAGTGCTAGAAGTAAAGGCATGCGCGCTTGCATAAGATCGGCCGCTTTTTCAAGAATCTCCGAGCGCGACTGATGTGAAGTCTTTGCCCATGATGAAAACGCTTTTTCAGCGGTCGCAACCATTTTGCGCGTTTCACTTTCATCAATCTCGATAACTTCGCCCACTTTGTCGCGATGGTCTCCGGGATTTAAAATTTGACGTGATTTTGCGCCCTTTCCAACATTCGCCGGTGCTGCTTTCCAGTCTGTTGCCGAACTTTTTTGAAAATCTTCAGTGAGTTCCGCAAGCACTGTTTCGTTCGATAAATCATATCCATCGGAATTGCGACGGTCTTTTCCGAAAAGATCGGCAGGTGAAGCAATTTTATCATGTTGGGCACCGGGAACGGGCATATTACGCACCACATCAACCGGATCAACAACAAGTTCATCAACCGATATAGACTTGTCGGTAATGCGATTGACAAAAGAAGAATTGGCACCGTTTTCCAACAACCGCCGTACCAGATAAGCAAGCAAGGTTTCATGTGTTCCGACCGGTGCATAAAGGCGTGCCGGACGCTGCATTTTATCTTTGCCTACAACCTCGTCATAAAGTGGTTCGCCCATGCCGTGGAGACACTGGAACTCGAATTGTTCGACAGTGTACTTATCAGGCCCTGCCAGATGATAGATCGTTGCCATGGTTTGCGCGTTATGCGTTGCAAATTGCGGGAAAACGGCATCAGGAGCCGAAAGAAGTTTTCGGGCATTGGCAACATAGGAAACATCTGTATAAACTTTACGCGTATAGACGGGGAAACTTTCAAGCCCGTCAACCTGTGCGCGCTTGATTTCAGCATCCCAATAGGCACCTTTGACAAGGCGCACCATCAAACGATGGTGACTGCGGCGGGCAAGATCAATGAGATAATCAAGCACAAAGGGGCAGCGACGACCGTAAGCTTGCACAACAAAGCCGATACCGTTCCACCCGTCAAGATCAGGATCGAAACAAAGGCTATCCATGATATCAAGTGAAAGCTCGAGCCGGTCGGCTTCCTCGGCATCTATATTAAGCCCGATATTGTAATTTTTACAAAGCAAAGCCAATTGTTTGACGCGCGGCATGAGTTCGCCCATGACACGGTCGGCCTGAGAACGGAAATAACGGGGATGAAGTGCAGAAAGCTTAATGGAAATACCGGGCCCCTCATAGACGCCACGTCCATTCGAGGCTTTACCGATGGCATGAATTGCCATCTCGTAGTCACGATAATAGCGATCGGCATCGTCAGCCGTTGTAGCGGCTTCCCCCAACATGTCATAGGAATAACGAAACCCGCGTGCTTCCAGTGGTTTCGAGCGCTCGAGCGCTTCTTCAATGGTTTCGCCGCGCACAAATTGCTCGCCCATCATGCGCATGGCCATATCCATTCCTTTGCGGATAACCGGCTCGCCACAGCGCGCGATAAGACCAGTCAAAGAGGAAGACAGTTCTCCTTCCCTGACACTCGCTGATAATTTGCCGGTCACCACAAGTCCCCAGGTTGCGGCATTGACGAAAAGCGATTTTCCACCGCCCAAATGCGCTTTCCAGTCACCACCCGCCACTTTGTCGCGAATGAGGGCATCACGGGTTGCTTTGTCGGGTATGCGCAACAGTGCTTCTGCCAGACACATAAGTGCCACACCTTCATGCGACGACAAAGAATATTCATGAACCAGACCTTCAACGCCATTACCCTTATATTTTGCCCGCATCGTTTCAATGAGATGGCGCGCAGTAGCTGCAATGTCTTTTTTGGTTTTCTCGTCAATTGTTGCTGCCTCGAGAAGCGGCTTCAGACATTCGGTTTCCGTACGGCGATAGGCTGCGGTGATTTTTTTGCGAAGTTCGCTCTGCTTGGAGATGGGAGGCGCAAATTCGGCAAACGGCTTTTGTGTTCTGGTCATGATTTCATTCCACTCTGGATAAGATTTATTGAACTTGGAAAATTTTGAAAAAATGCTTTTAAAGCTTGTTATGCAGCGATCATAGCACCGGCTATAGTTTACTTCTTGCACAAAAAAATGTATTTTCTAGTGTTTTTTCTTGTTTTAAGCCTGAGTATTAGGATTTTTTACATCAATGGAAGAAAAAAATAGCGAAATCGACCGCATCGATAATCGTATTATTGATGCACTTGTTGAAAATGGCCGTATGTCTATTACCGAGCTTTCCGAGAAAGTCGGCCTTTCAAAAACACCTTGCCAATTACGTTTAAAAAAGCTTGTCAATGAAGGCTATATCACCGGTTTTCGTGCCGTGCTCAACCCTGCAAAAATGGGACTTGAACATATCGCTTTTGCGGAAGTGAAACTTTCCGACACAAGAGAAGAAGCTTTGCGGGCTTTCAATGCTGCCGTGAAAAAAATACGGGAAGTGGAAGAATGCCACATGATTGCAAGCTCGTTCGACTATCTTTTGAAAGTGCGAACCAGTGACATCAAGCGTTACCGTATCGTTCTTGGCGAAAAAATTTCGACCTTGCCCTATGTCGCGAGTACATCGACCTTCGTAGTTATGCAAAATGTTGTAGATGCCGGTTTCAGGCGTTAATCGATATACCGGAAACCTTTAGCACCTGCCCTTTATACGTCAGCTTCTTCAATATGAGGTTTGGAGCTCAAAAGCCGGTCAATTGACCATAAAGCGAAACGGCCATATTTCTCAATCAATTCAACTTCGGATGCTGGTCAACAAGATTTTGCCGTTGTTCCTCGAGATCGGAGATTTTGTTTTCAATCTCGTTGACCTGATCTTCAATATAATCGAAATGTTCCTGCAACACTTCTTTTGCTTCGGTTTTGGACGAAGCAACCGGTGTTGCGTCTTTTAGCGGACGATTGGCCGTTTCCGGCATTTTGACGGCTGCGATAAAGCCGAAAATAGCAACCACCATGAGATAATAGGCCGGCATATAAAGAGATTGCAAAGTTTCAACAAGCCAGGCTGCAATAGGCGGTGTAAGACCGGCAATCAACACTGCAATATTAAAGCAGATCGCAAGTGTTCTGAAACGTACATCAGTCGGGAAAAGTGCCGGAAGGATAGAGGCCATAACACCGATGAAACAACAAAGAAGAACAGCGAGAATGGCAATTCCCCCTGCGATCATAAATACATTGTGGTGCATGACCATATAAAAAGCGGGAATAGCGAGAAAGAATTGACCGACAGAACCGATGAACAAAAACGGTTTGCGACCGATTTTATCGCTTAAAAAACCGACAAGTGGTTGCACCAGAAGCATGAAAGCCATGACAACAATGATAATAAGAACACCATGGTCATAACTATAGCCGAGATTGACGGATAAAAAGTTCGGCATATAAGTGAGCAACATATAATAGGTCGAATTCACCGCAATCACCAACAGACAACTGATAACAATGCCGTTGAGGTTTTCCTTGATGATGGTACCGACAGATGTCGTCTCGACTTTTTCCTGTGCTTCCTCCTCGGCCGAATTGTTGTTTTGTGCCTCGTAAGTGGGCGATTCATCTAACGATTTTCTTAAATAAAGGCCGACCAACCCCAGCGGCAGTGAAATAAAGAAGGGGATACGCCAGCCCCAATTGCCCATTGCATCCTGCCCGATCACAAGAGAAATCGTCGACACCACCAAAGCACCGACAAGAAAACCGGCAATAGAACCGAAATCGAGCCAGCTTGCCATAAAGCCGCGCTTCCTGTCCGGTGAATATTCGCTGACGAAAACCACCGCACCGGCATATTCACCACCAACGGAAAGTCCCTGAATGATTTTAGCGAGAAGCAGCAAAAGTGGCGCGAATATCCCGATTGTCGAGTAAGAGGGAATGAGGCCAATAGCAAATGTGCTTGCCGACATCAAAATGATTGTAAAGGAAAGAATGTTTTTGCGACCATATTTGTCGCCGAGATAACCGAAAATGGCGCCGCCCATCGGCCTGAACAAAAACGGGATGGAAAAAGTGGCGAGGGATGCAATCAATTGAACCGATTGGGGAGCGGAAGCAAAAAACGTGTGTCCGATAATGACTGCCAGAAAACCGTAGACACTGAAATCAAACCACTCTATGGCATTTCCAAGACCGGCTGCGCAGATAACTTTTCGCAACTCTTTGTTTCCGACAATCGGAATATCTTTGACAGTAAGTGGTTGTTGTGTCGTTTCTGACATATGTTCTTCCTTATTCCTGATATGTCTTTTGAATAAAAAGGCCCACCCTTTTCGCGCCCCCGTTCTTTTTGAGCAAAAGCTCCTTTTCGAGCCAAAGACATACCCCTTCATTGAAGCGCGTTAAGACGCGACGATGAAGGTCGTTTCATACCAAATTCTCACGATGCCGAGGTTTGCCCTTTCTTTAAAAAAGACAATCAAGTCTTGCTTCCATCAAATCCCGCGGTAAACATAACCGGAAATTAGATAAAGGGCTAAAGACGGTTGAATAATTGCCCACAACAACGATAATGACCATCTTGAAAATTAGGGCCAGATCAATAACCGTCAACCAAAATCACATATATGAGGGGTTCAGTATAGATAATTTAATCAAAAATAACAAGTCGAGCATTAAGATGGAACTTATGATGTGGATATGTCTTTTCAACTTGAAGCTGTAAAAAAGCAATCTCTGTCGGTCGTCATCTTATGATTAAGAATTTTGTTTTATACTTTAACGCAGTTGATTTTAATGATGATTGAGCCATGGAAGAACTGATCTATATATTGCCATTCGATCTGCACGGGATCGAGATCGTCGTTACAATTCTTATTGTAGCACTGGTCTTGTTTTCTATTGTCATGCGGCTTTTGAAAGTTCCGCAAAAACTTATGGTGATCGCCACCGGTGCTCTTGCAATGGCTGCTTATATGGCGTTCCAGACTGATGGCCCCAGTCCGGTCCAACCCCTGATAAATCTCGCTCAACGTCAAAAACAACTTGACCGGCAATTCGAACAAACACCATTGAAATTCGAAAATGTGACACTCACCAGTGTCAAGGTACGTGCCCATTCACTTACACTTAACGTGAAAAACAACACTCCATTGGCCGAAGGATCCACAAAAGACGATCTCGAGGCTTATGCCAATTCTTATCTGAATAAAAATCTCGTAAAATATTGTGGAATACTCAAGGCCGAACAAGCGTTGCCTTATCGCAAAACCAATCAGCAATATTTTGATTTGACGATCAAATCCTATTACATCACCTTTATTGATGGGGATAAAAAGGCCAAAATGGAAATTCCCGTATCAAGCTGCGAGGATAAACCGGTTAAAAACTCCGAACCCGATAAATCTGAAAGTCCTGAACCCGATAAATCTGAAAGCGTGGAACCAGATAAATAAAAAACTTTTGCAAAACTATCGCCGATAAAAGTCGAAAAACGGGCTTTGCAAAACGGACCTCTTTAGAAAACCGCCCGACTTATCAGACTGTTTGGAGCTTGCCTGATTTTTGTTACTGCAATACCGCTTTTGCTGATTTTGTCGTACGCTAGCTTGAAAAACCGGACAATGATACTTTTAACAGATGTGATCGCTCTTTAAATAATTGAGACGATCGTAATTTTGAAAAACCTTTTTGCACCAAAGTCCGGTTCTAATATTTTTCCAATGACAAAAAGTTTTGCCAATAAAAACGTCTTATGACTTTGGATAGGGTGAAAACAGGTATAAAATACCCAAGCGAGGACTTAAAGGGATAAACTATGTTAGATAAACGCAAATTCTATATAAATGGCGCCTGGGTTGCGCCTGTCGAGGCACACGACCTTAATGTGATTGATCCATCAACTGAAGAAGTTTGTGGTGTTATCAGCAATGGCACGTCAAAAGACGTCGATCATGCAGTTGCAGCTGCAAAAGCAGCCTTTGAGGGATGGAAGCATACCGACCCGCAAAAGCGTTTAACCTTTGTTGAAAAAATATTGGCCATCTACAATCAGCGCAGGGGTGAAATTGCGAAGGCTATTTCAACCGAAATGGGCGCCCCGATTGATATGGCTGTAGAACAACAGGCTGCCGCTGGTGGACGCCATATTGAAACTTTCATTGATAGCTTTTTGCATTTTTCTTTCCAGAGCGAACTTGTCAAAGGTCATAAAGATAGTGCGCTTCAATATGAGCCGATTGGAGTTGTAGGTCTCATTACGCCATGGAACTGGCCGATGAACCAGATTACATTGAAGGTCATTCCGGCATTGCTTGCCGGTTGTACCATGGTTTTGAAGCCTTCCGAAATTGCTCCGCTTTCTGCATCTTTATTCGCCGATATTATTGATCAGGCTGGTCTGCCGAAGGGTGTGTTCAACCTTGTCAATGGTGATGGTGCGGGTGTTGGAACATGTCTTTCCGGTCATCCGGACATTGCCATGATAAGCTTTACCGGCTCCACCCGCGCAGGTAAGGCAATTTCCAAAAATGCAGCAGAAACACTAAAACGTGTGGGGCTCGAGCTTGGAGGCAAAGGAGCCAATCTGGTTTTCGCCGATGCCCGTGAAGATGCTGTCAAATGGAGTGTTTTAAGATGCTTCAATAATAGCGGCCAGAGTTGCAATGCACCAACCCGCATGTTTGTCGAGCGTTCGATTTATGAAAAAGCCAAAAAAATAGCAAAAGAAGTTGCCAATAATGTCAAACTCGCTGTGGCAAACGAACATGGAAACCATCTCGGCCCCGTTGTATCAAAAGCCCAATTCGATAAAATTGAGGGCCTTATCCAATCGGGCATCGACGAAGGTGCAACACTTCTTGCCGGTGGAACGGGTCTGCCAGAAGGTATCAATCATGGCTATTTTGTCCGGCCGACTGTTTTTGCCGATGTCAAACCGGGCATGAGAATTTTCCGCGAGGAAATTTTCGGACCGGTTCTGTCGATGATTCCTTTTGATAGTGAAGAAGAAGCCATAGCAATGGCCAATGACACGAACTATGGCTTGACCAACTATGTCCAATCCGAAGACAAGGAAAAGTGCCACCGCGTTGCAACGGCATTGCGTTCCGGCATGGTTGAAGTCAACGGTTTAAGCTTGCCGAAGGGAAGCTATTTCGGTGGCGTCAAATATTCAGGCCATGCCCGTGAAGGTGGTATCTGGGGAATCAAGGAATTTCTTGATACAAAAGCCATTTCCGAATGGTAAAATCCGAATGATAAAATAAGGTTACCCTTTCCGGCAAAAAGCCATTTACTTTTTGCCGGAAATGCAAATTTCCGACTTTTGCAAATAGGCAGGATGGAAGTTGATCAGACTGGTAAGTGATGACACAGCCAAAGGTCAACGCGTCGATTAAGGGCTGGCAAAGAATTGTCCGGAAATGTCGTGTTCGCGTCTTCAGGCTCTTGAGGATTTCATTTGTGAAGGCCAGTTGAAAATAAATCAACTTGTTATACGCAAACCGAAAACGCGGTTGAAAATTGGCTGTTCAATTAAAGTTTTTTGCCGGAACCGGTTGCAGCACGCCCCGAAGGGTATGCAATAGGCCTTGATATCCTTTATAAAAATGATGATTTTATAGTTATCAACAAACCGGCAGGCCTTGTGGTCTATTCCGGCAATGATAACGAGACGGTTCAGTCAACGCCGTGATCTGCTCCTCCGTTTTTTCCTCCCGATATTGGCCTCTTTGAAAGACCTTTGGCTTATAAGAATATTGAAAGCTTGCCGGATTTTTATTGTTTCAACACGGCTTTCGTGTGTCTTACCTTATTGCGACTTTTTTTAAAAAAATAAACGACAACACTTTAATACCTAGGATCACTTTTTAAATAAGAGGGGCAATCGTATTTTTAAAAAAGCCGTTTGCACGGAAATTCCGGTTCTTCCAACTTTTTGAACGACAAAAAGTTTTTCCAATATGGATGTCTATGGCTTCGGGAAAAAGGAAAACCGATATAAAATTGCCCTGCGTGGGCTTAAAGGGATAAATATGTTAGATAAACGCAAATTCTATATAAATGGTGCCTGGGTTGAGCCAGTCGAGGCACATGACCTCAAAGTAATTGATCCGTCGACGGAAGAAGCTTGTGCTGTCATCAGCAATGGCACGTCAAAAGATGTCGATCGCGCCGTTGCAGCTGCAAAAGCAGCCTTTGAGGGATGGAAGCATACCGACCCGCAAAAGCGTTTAATCTTTGTTGAAAAAATATTGGACATCTATAACCAGCGCAGAGGTGAAATGGCAAAAGCTATTTCAACAGAAATGGGTGCCCCCATTGATATGGCCTTGGAACAACAAGTCGGAGGTGGTGCTTACTTTATCGAAGGCTTTATTGATAGCTTTAAACATTTTTCTTTTAAGACAGAACTTGTCAAAGGTCGCAAGGATAGTGCGCTACAATATGAACCGGTCGGCGTCGTCGGTCTCATTACGCCATGGAACTGGCCAATGAACCTGATCAACCTGAAGGTTATTCCGGCATTGCTTACCGGTTGCACGATGGTTTTGAAGCCTTCTGAAATTGCTCCGCTTTCCGGTCTCTTATATGCCGATATTATTGATGAGGCGGGTCTTCCCAAGGGGGTGTTCAACCTTGTCAATGGTGATGGCGCCGGTGTTGGAACATGTCTTTCCGGCCATCCCGATATTGCAATGATAAGTTTTACCGGTTCTACCGGCGTTGGCAAAGCAATTTCCAAAAATGCTTCGGACACATTAAAACATGTTGATCTGGAGCTTGGTGGTAAAGGAGCCAATCTGGTTTTCGCCGATGCCCGTGAAGATGCTATCAAATGGAGCGTTCTGGCCTGCTTCAACAATAGCGGCCAGAGTTGCAATGCACCGACCCGCATGTTTGTCGAGCGTTCAATTTATGAAAAAGCCAAGAAAATTGCGAAAGACGTAGCAAATAATGTCAAACTTGCTGTTGCGAGCGAACACGGAAACCATTTGGGACCGGTTGTATCAAAAGCCCAATTTGACAAGATCCAAGGCCTTATCCAATCGGGTATCGACGAAGGCGCAACACTTGTTGCCGGTGGTACCGGCTTGGCTGACGGTTTCAAGCGCGGCTATTTTGTCCGCCCGACCGTTTTTGCCGATGTCAAACCGGATATGAGAATTTTCCGTCAGGAAATTTTCGGGCCGGTTCTGTCGATGATTCCTTTTGACAGTGAAGAAGAAGCCATTGCAATGGCCAATGACACGGATTATGGACTGACCAACTATGTCCAATCCGGAGACAAGGAAAAATGCCACCGCGTTGCAACGGCCTTGCGTTCCGGTATGGTCGAAGTTAACGGTAAGAGCTTGCCGAAGGAAAGCTTCTTCGGTGGTGTCAAATATTCCGGCCATGCCCGTGAAGGTAGTATCTGGGGAATCAAGCAATTTCTTGATACAAAAGCCATCTCCGAATGGTAAGATAATGATTATCCGTCTCCGGCAAGGGGAACATTCCCTTTGCCGAAGCGGCTCAATTTCGTAAACTTTAAACTTCAATAGGGCTTCATTTGATCAGACTGGTAAGTGATGACACGGCTAAAGGTCAACGCGTCGATCAATGGCTGGCAAAGAATTGTCCCGAAATGTCGCGCTCGCGTCTTCAGGCACTCATTCGTGAAGGGCAGTTGAAAATAAATCAACTTGTTATACGCGAACCAAAAACCCGCTTGAAAATTGGCGATTCAATTGAAGTTTTTCTGCCGGAACCGGTTGCTGCACGCCCCGAAGGGGAAGCAATAGACCTTGAAATTCTCTATGAAGATGATGATCTTATAGTTATCAACAAACCGGTAGGCCTTGTTGTCCACCCCGGCAATGGCAACGAAACGGGTACAATGGTCAATGCCCTGATCTACCACTGCGGTTCTTCGCTTTCGGGCATAGGGGGCGTAAAGCGTCCGGGAATTGTGCACCGTCTCGACAAAGATACAAGCGGGGTTATGGTTGTTGCAAAAAATGACCATGCACATAATGTTTTAAGCCGACAATTTGCTGATCACGGTCGACAAGGTCCTCTCGAACGCAGCTATCAGGCTGTGGTGTGGGGTGCCTTTGCGCAAAAGGCTGGTGTGGTTGACACCTATCTGGGACGTTCTTCGCGTGATCGTACAAAAAGATCCGTTGTTTCGCCCACCCAGATGGATGCGCGCCATGCCGTGACACATTACCGACTATTGGAATCTTTCGGGGAAACGAATGAAAAGGAAGCGATTGCAAGTCTGATTGAATGCCGATTGGAAACAGGACGTACACACCAGATCCGTGTGCATATGGCTCACATCGGTCATCCGCTTGTCGGCGATCAGGTCTATGGCAATGCTTTTAAAACAAAAGCCAATATGTTACCCGATGACTTAAAAGCAATTGTCAGTGCATTTCCGCATCAAGCTCTTCATGCTGCGACACTTGTCTTTGAACATCCGTCTACCGGAAAAATCATGCGCTTTACGAGTAGCCTGCCAACTGATATGCTCAATCTTATCGGGGCATTTCGGAAATTTAGGTGAAACTATTTTGGCTTTGGCGGGTTTGTTTGATTGAACGTCAACCGGACGGATGCTTGTTTCTTAAAAAGGCCATATAGACGGTGTAATATGCTTGTTACATCCTGTACGAAAAGGATATTTTTCGTTTTCGCCTTTAATGGGAGAACGCGCTAAAGGAGGGTGCTTTATGGCCCAGACAAATTTACCATCAGTTGCTAACGGTGATGGGGGACTTACCCGCTATCTGGAAGAGATACGCCGGTTTCCTATGCTGGAGCCACAGGAAGAATATATGCTTGCAAAACGTTATCGCGAGCATAATGACCCGAAGGCAGCACATAAACTCGTTACAAGTCATTTAAGGCTCGTTGCAAAAATTGCAATGGGTTATCGTGGCTATGGTCTGCCGATCGGTGAAGTTATTTCCGAGGGAAATGTCGGCCTGATGCAGGCTGTCAAACGTTTTGAACCGGAACGCGGCTTCAGGCTTGCAACTTATGCCATGTGGTGGATCAAAGCGTCCATTCAGGAATATGTTTTGCGCTCGTGGAGCCTTGTAAAAATGGGCACCACTGCCAATCAGAAGCGGCTGTTTTTTAACTTGAGAAAAGTCAAAAGCAAAATTCAGGCTTTGGATGACGGCGACCTTAACCCCGAACAGGTCAAGGAAATTGCGACCCGTCTTAATGTCAGTGAAGAAGACGTCATTTCGATGAACCGGCGCTTATCGGGCGACACATCACTCAATGCGCCGATCCGTGCGAGTGAAGGTGAAAGTGGTGAATGGCAAGATTGGCTGGTTGATGATTCAAGCAGTCAGGAACAGCTACTGATTGAAGAAGACGAGCTTGAAAATCGCCGTGCCATGCTTGAACAGGCAATGGAAGGTTTAAATGATCGCGAAAAACGCATTTTCAAAGCACGCCGTCTCTCGGAAGATCCGGTGACACTTGAAGAACTTTCAACCGAATTCGGCATCAGTCGTGAACGTGTTCGCCAAATTGAAGTGCGCGCATTCGAAAAAGTACAGAATGCCGTGAAAGCTGCTGCAATCGCGCAAAAGCGTGCATTGCTTCCGACAACGCCCAAGAAACTTGCACCTGCGGCAACCAAATAAACATAACCGGAAAGCATTCCGGTTATTGGCGACAGTTTATCGGATAACGAAGATTTTTCTTGATGCAGCGGAAAAACTCCGAACAAAACCCAAAAAAAGCAAAAGGCTCGAAAGGGCCTTTTTTATTTTTCATTGTTCCGCTCCGGCTTGTTGAAAATTTTACCCGACACAATGAATTTATATGAATATTCGGGAATTTATACGAAAGTTTGGACGTTGATATGAAAGCCTGCTTCTTTCATGCAATTTCCGGAATTCCCTGAAATGCCGGTATTTGTTCAACGCGTTTGATTGACTGATATTTTGATCTCTCGCATATTGGTAACGCAATTATTCCGACCTTCTTTTTCACAGATTGGATCAGTAGCCTGGTCAATTTGCATTCCGGCATTTGGTGGTTTTTTGAGTAAACAATGAGCGGAAATTTCAATCAGGTAGCATTTTAACCGCTACCGTTTTTCATGCATATATTTTCCACCCTTCCTCCGTCAACGAGATAAAAAAGGAGTTAGGCGTTCCCTTTTACGGCAAGGTTGTTCTTACCGGATACGGCTTCACATGCCACGCTTTCCGCACTCATTAATAATAAATATGGAAAAGTCCAACAGCGTTATTTCGAATTCGGCAATCTAATTTTTGCGATCAAACTGTTATTCGGTATCTTCTTCACCTGTATCAGTTGATTGATCGCCATCGGGCGCTGTTTGTCCATCACCTTTCGGCGCGTCAGCGGCTCCCGATTCACCAGTACTTGGTTCCGCGGCATCGGAATCCGGTTGGGCACCTGTTGTCGGGGACTGATTTATGCCGTTTACTTCAGCATTATCTTCGCTTTGCCCCTGAGCTTGCGGATTATCAGTTGTAACGCCATTTTCGTTGCTTTGTGCTGTCGGATTATTTGCATTGCTACCATCGGAACTCTGCTTCTCATCATAGAGCGTCGGTTTGTTGTTTTGATTGAGCCAACTATCGATCACTTGATTGAAGATAGCCTCACCATTCGGGCCTTTTGAAAAGGTCAATTCCGAAACACGTTTATTTTTATCGGTGATGACAAGACGGATCCATCCCAATTGTTTCATGAGCTGAAGATTACGATCACGGAAAGGATTGGCTCCACTTAATGCAAAGAGGAAGAAATCATCATCAATTTTCGCTTCGACTGTTCCGGTCAACTGTTGACCGGGAGCCTGCTCGCTATCCTTGAATGTCAGCTCGTGAACATTATCAATCGCTTTACCTTCAAAATCGTCGGGAACAATAAAAATTGCCTCGATAAGATAGGCTGCCGGCAATGATGGATCGGTATTGCGTCGAAGTGTCAACCTCAGCGACAATTTTTCGTCAGGAATTGTCACGTTACCACGCACCGCAATTTCTTCCGGATGCTGTGCAGTGGCTTTATCTTTAACCACCGACCATTGAACCGAACCGGTTTCGACTTTTTCATCCTGTTGATCGGTGCGTGCCTGATAGAATGTTGCTTCTCCCGGTTGTTCTTGGGGATTTGCAGCTCCGGTTGTTCCGGCTGAAGTTGACGTCCCTTCACCGGGTTTGATTGCCGTTTTTGCAGGCCCTTCGTCAACTTCGCTACCATCAGCCAGAAGGCGCTGGGTAAATTTTTCTTTCGGTTGCTCGTTTGCATTGCTCTCCGCAATGTGGTTTTCCGCTTCATGCGACTTGTTTTTTCCTGAAAGAAAACTCCAGGCTGTCAACAAAACACCCACTACAACGATGACCACGACCGCACTTGATAAACCGATTACAATTGCCCGTTTTCTCGCAGCACGGCGTTCTGTCCGTTTGGCAGCCTGCACAAAAATATCGGAAACGATGTCATAATCGCCGGTTTGCTGGTTGTTTCCCAAGGCCTTTGCCGACTGCTGTTCTTTTTCAGCTTGTTCTTTCTCGGCTTCCTTTTCCGCAGCGATAATGTCTTCCATATTGACCGGCTCGGCGTCCGGCACTTTTTTTACATTCGTAGAATTGGTCGAAAAAGCATCGTCCGACTTGAGCGTTGCTTCATCACCATTACTGGTAGTGGCAAATGTTTTATTCTCGCCTAAAAAATTACGGGAAGAAGCCGTTGCCCTTTTGCCTAGATCATTGCTTGGAGTTGAGTCATCTCGTTTCGTTTCTCCAGAAAGCAAACTTCTATTTTCTCCAAGACCGCTTGCAACACCCTGATAGTCTGTTGGTGAAGTTTGCTGCCCGTCATGCTGTTCACCAGCTTTTCTTTGCACGTCGTCGGCGTTATCTTGCGGATGAATAGAAGATGGTGTCCGGGCCTCGATATGCTCCGATTCCTGATGATTTTGTGGAGAGGCAAATGGACGAAATGCTTCGCCAGCAGGCGCCGGTTTTTCTTCAGCCGGTTTTCTTACCATAATGGTAGAAAGCAATTCCTGTTCAACCGCGACATAGTCGGCTTCAACACTTTTGATCGCCTCATCAAGCGCGTTCAATTGTGCCGCTGCCACATTTTCGGGAACATTGGTTTCGGCAAGTTTCCGCTCGACAGTTTCACGCGCGCGAGCATAAACCCGTGCCCGCAATTGTGGTGTCGGATTATTCTGGGCATCGATAGTTTTTTTTAATAACCCTGCGAAATTCGCCATCGGTTTCTTTACTTTCTAAATATCCACAACAACCGGCAGGCCTTTATTCTGCCGGTTACTTCAGATTGTTGACCGATATTGTTCTTGAACAACCTTTTCCGGTAAGTTTATCCCTCATAAAAAATAGATATAGTCTAACAAAACAATCGTCAAATTTTACTCTATCCCGGGATAAGTTGGCGGCCATTTGCCGCCACACACTTCAAACCTGTCTTATCTGTCTTCAAACGGGTCGGTTACAAGAATAGTGTCGAGACGCTCGGGGCTGGTTGAAAGAAGCGCCACAGGTGCGCCGATCAATTCTTCGATATGACGGACATATTTAACCGCCTTGGCCGGCAAATCAGCCCAGCTTCTGGCACCCGCGGTGGTTGCTTTCCAGCCTTCCATGGTTTCATAAATCGGCTTCAAGCGTGCCTGAGCCCCCATGGATGACGGCATATAGTCGATCTTTTTACCGTCAAGTTCATAGCCGACACACAATTTGATTTCATCCAGTCCGTCAAGAACATCAAGTTTGGTTAAAGCAATACCGTTAATGCCGCAAACAGCAATCATCTGGCGCAGCAAAACCGCATCAAACCAACCACAACGGCGTTTGCGTCCGGTTACAACGCCATATTCGTGTCCATGTGTGCCAAGATATTCACCCGCTTCGTTTTTCTGTTCGGTCGGAAACGGTCCCTCACCAACGCGTGTTGTGTAAGCCTTGGCGATACCCAGAACATAATTGATTGCACCCGGCCCCATACCTGATCCTGTCGCAGCCTGACCGGCAATTGTATTGGAAGAGGTGACATAAGGATAAGTGCCGAAATCATTATCAAGAAGTGCACCTTGTGCACCTTCAAAAAGAATTCGAGAACCGGCACGGCGCTGTTCATCGAGCAATTTCCATGTGCGGTCCATAAAGGGAAGAATATCGCCTGCAACTTCCATGAGCTCGTCATAAAGTGTTTTTGGATCAATCTCCGGCTTCCCCATACCGCGACGGAGCGGATTGTGGTGGGCAAGCAAACGTTCAATTTTCGCCATCAAAGTATCGGGTTCCGCAAGATCCATGACACGGATTGAACGACGGCCGACTTTGTCTTCATAGGCCGGCCCTATTCCCCGCTTGGTCGTGCCGATTTTAAGACTTGATGTGGCATCTTCCCGGGCTGCATCAAGATCCCGATGAAGAGAAAGAATAAGCGGTGCGTTTTCTGCTATACGCAAATTTTCCGGTGTAATAGTAATTCCTTGCCCTCTGAGCTTTTTCAGCTCTTCCACAAAGTGGTGCGGATCAACAACAACACCATTGCCGATGACAGAAAGTTTACCCCGAACAACGCCGGATGGCAAAAGTGACAATTTGTAGCTTGTTCCATCTATAACCAATGTATGTCCGGCGTTGTGTCCGCCTTGATAACGTACAACAACATCTGCACGCTCGGATAACCAGTCAACAATCTTGCCTTTTCCTTCGTCGCCCCATTGTGCGCCGACAACCACTACATTGGCCATAATCTTCTCCGTCCTATTTGAAGGTTTTTAACCTTCCTTCAGAAATAAACGGCTTTCTTATACCCAACTATAGTTTCGAGTGCGACTCTTCTTTTAGCCTTTTACGCCGAAATTTTTGAACTTTTACACCAAAAACAAGCTCGAAAACAATCAATCAAAAAGGCCGAGCAATGGGAAAAAGCTTAAAAAAATGGTCACCCTCCTCAACATTTTTCGAACGATCTCCCTTTTTCTATCTCCTGAACGATAAAGTGCTTTTCTACAACCGCAACAAGCAGATTAAACATTGCGATTTTAAAAAAATAGGCGATGGCCATTTAGACCAAAGTTGCCAAGTGCCCTGCACACCTTAAAAATTTCGACTCTGATTTTGCCGCCATGGAACAACGGTTAACAGGCTTATTTGCATTTTATCGGATTTAAAACCGATAAAGAAGTTTTGCATTTAAAATATGAACTATTCTTTCATTCTTTTTAAATCGATTTAAATCCACCCTGCGGAAACTTGCGTGATTCTCTCTTCACTTGTTTCGTATTGGTACATTATTTTCTGAAAGTGCGATTTTATTATCAAAAATTTTTGAAAAGACACTTTTCCCCTTGTTTCGACGCGAGCCATATTTTGCATTGTTCAACAATTTTAAAAGATTGTAGGATATGTGCAATTTTTAAAGTTATCCTCTTGAAAACATTTTATTTTTCTGATTCTAAAAGGTGAATTTCTAGCCTTGATAAAAGTCAAAATTAAAAACAGCAAAAGTGCGGTAACTCCACAAAATTTGTCGTTGGCTTTTAAAAATTACGGTATCAATTCATAAATTTTTTAAATTAATTATATATATATAAAACAATGACTTATTAAACATTACCCGATCAATTCGGCCCTGTGGTTTATCCGGTTTTAAAAAATAAACCGGCTAATTAAGATTGTCTTTTCGGTCTTAACCATTTATTCATAATTAATTGTGGATTGTTCAATATTGAAATTAATTGAACTCACAAAGAAAATATAACGTGTTACTGTGCACAAATTGGATCACATTGTCATTGGAATGTAACATCTGTGCGACGTTTTCCTGTCCATCCGGTGGGGGATTTGCCTGCGTGAACATGAGACGCCATAGTTTTTCAGGTTGCGTTCTGTCGATATCTATGGGAGGCAGTTCATGCTAAACATTTTTAAACACGCGCCGAATAAGCCGCGTGTCCCCGAAGCGGAAATCGACCCGCTTTATCGTCGTCTGCGTTGGCAGATTTTCCTAGGGATATTCTTCGGTTACGCCGCCTATTATCTCGTACGTAAAAACTTTGCTTTGGCAATGCCTTCTCTGGTCGAGCAAGGCTTTACCCGTGGTGATTTGGGGTTTGCCTTATCGGCTGTCTCTATCGCTTACGGTTTTTCAAAATTCATTATGGGGGCGGTATCCGACCGTTCTAATCCGCGTGTTTTCCTGCCTGTCGGTTTGATTCTTGCGGCAGTTGTCATGCTGATTATGGGCTTTGTTCCGTGGGCAACATCCAGCATTGCTGTCATGTTCGTGCTGCTGTTCATTTGCGGCTGGTTCCAGGGAATGGGGTGGCCTCCATGCGGGCGCACAATGGTGCACTGGTGGTCACAAAAAGAACGTGGCAGTATCGTTTCTTTGTGGAACTGCGCCCACAATGTCGGTGGTGGTCTGCCTCCGATCCTGTTCATGCTTGGTATGGCATGGTTTAACGATTGGCATGCAGCCTTTTATATGCCGGCTTTTGCCGCCATTCTGGTTGCCATTTTTGCCTTTGCAATGATGCGCGATACACCGCAATCTTGCGGTTTGCCGCCAATTGAAGAATATAAAAACGATTATCCTGAAAACTATTCGGAAAAGAACGAAGTCGAGCTTACGACCAAGCAGATCTTCACCCAATATGTTTTGCCGAACAAGCTGCTCTGGTATATCGCTTTTGCCAATGTTTTTGTTTATCTGCTGCGCTATGGCGTTCTTGATTGGTCACCGACTTACTTGAAAGAAGTCAAGCACTTTGCAGTCGACCAATCGTCATGGGCTTATTTCTTCTATGAATATGCAGGTATCCCCGGCACTCTTCTGTGCGGCTGGATGTCCGATAAGGTATTCAAGGGCAATCGTGGTGCAACCGGCGTTTTCTTCATGACATTGGTGACCATTGCCACTGTTATTTACTGGCTTAACCCGCAAGGCCACCCCAATATCGACATGATCTGCATGATCGTTATCGGCTTTTTGATCTACGGTCCTGTTATGCTGATCGGTCTTCATGCTCTCGAATTGGCACCAAAGAAAGCGGCCGGTACTGCGGCCGGCTTTACCGGTCTTTTCGGTTACCTCGGTGGTTCGGTTGCTGCAAGCGCAATCGTTGGCTACACCGTCGACTATTTCGGCTGGAACGGTGGTTTCCTTCTCATGATCGGTGGTGGTGTCGTAGCTGTCATCCTTCTTGCAATCGAAATGATTGGCGAACGCAAGCAGCATGCTAAAGAGCAGGCACACTGATCGGCGTTAATCCGATAAAGTGGCGTCTGTCACAGAAAGTAAGTGCATTATGAAAACACTATTAGGCATGTTGATGGCCGGACTGGTGCTGATGGGGGCAACCTTCAGCACCACCGCCAACGCCGATGACAAAGTTGTTATTGCACACCGCGGAGCCAGCGGTTACCTGCCCGAACATACGCTGCCGGCAAAAGCAATGGCTTTTGCGCAAGGTGCAGATTATCTTGAGCAGGATCTGGTCATGACAAAGGATGACCAGTTGGTGGTCTTACATGATCATTACCTTGATCGCGTAACAGACGTTGCGGACCGTTTTCCCGACCGCGCCCGTAAGGATGGACGTTATTATGCGATCGATTTCACATTGGCTGAAATCAAATCACTGAAATTCAGCGAAGGTTTCACGGTCGAAAACGGCAAGAAAGTGCAAACTTTTCCGGGCCGTTTTCCGATGGGAAAATCCGATTTTCGGGTTCACACTTTCGAGGAAGAAATCGAATTCATTCAGGGACTTAATCATTCTACCGGAAAAAACATCGGTCTCTATCCCGAAATCAAAGCGCCCTGGTTTCATCATCAGGAAGGCAAGGATATAGCCACGCGCGTTTTGGAAGTTTTAAAAAAATACGGTTATGCCAAAAAATCTGACAAAATTTATCTCCAATGTTTTGATGCCAACGAGTTGAAACGTATTCGCAACGAACTTGAGCCAAAAATGGGCATGGATTTGAAGCTGGTGCAGCTCATCGCCTACACAAAATGGAATGAGACCGAAGAGCAACAGCCCGATGGTAAATGGGTAAACTACAGCTATGACTGGATGTTGGAACCCGGTGCCATGGAGAAAATTGCGCAATATGCCGATGGTATTGGCCCCGATTATCATATGTTGATAGCCGATAGTTCTACCAACGGACATATAATCATAAACGGAATGGTCAAGGAAGCGCATGAGCATCAACTAGAAGTTCATCCTTTCACAGTAAGAGCCGACCAGTTGCCACCTTACGCAAAAGATGTAAACGAGCTTTACGATGCGTTGTATCGGCAAGCCGATGTCGACGGATTGTTCACCGACTTTCCTGATAAAGCGGTAAGCTATCTCCATTCACATCCGTGATGTTTATAAAAGAAAGGATTTCCCGTAAAACTATGGGAAATCCTCACTTAATCAAATATCTTTTTGTTATGATTATCAAAAGATTTGAAACGCCCATCCCATTTGTTCCTGATTTTGAATTCTCTTACACGCGTTTCATCTAGCTCCACTGTTCCGGATAACGGTTGTTGCATAACCGTTGGAGCGTTTGTTAAATCTATCACACTTTTCTTAACACCAATCCTGAAATGGACGGTCGTGCGGGTGCACGCGCTTTTGTCATTTCAAAGCGTTTCATAAACAATAACCTTTTACGCTACAAAAATTTCAATTCGTGATTTCTTACATCGATCAGATAACTTCAGATAAAAGATGCTTTAAAAGCGATATTTCTTTTATTTTTTCTCTATCAAGAATTAAGATAATTTTACTCTTCAAAAAATCAAATATGTTATCGAAAATGCGAACAACGCATGCTGTTTCCATGTGTGAACTCATCATTTTTCTTTGTTAGCGAGCGAAAACGCAATTAGTAACGACCAATCGTTTTCCGCAAAAAGAAAGCTCAAAGAATGGATGGATGAACCCTATGATATTTTGAAATTTTCGGACAGTTAAATAGATTATTTTAAAATATAATCAAAATTGAATTTTTAAAAATAAAAAGCCGAAACAGGACACGGTTAAAATAAATCAGAAATTCCATTTCATTCCGATATATAAAGAACTCGACAAATAATTATTTTTAAAATTTTAATACAAGAACATCGGTAAAAAATGATATTGATTTGAAAGAATGGACTTGGTTGACAGGACCGACGAGACGGGACTGATAAAGCTGAAAATCGGCATCATTTGCAACTTCAGCGTCGATGCACCATGTAGCGGGCGTCTTCGCTATAAGTCAGCAATTTCTGTTTCAATATTTCTGAAACTTCCGCCGGTTTAAATCCGTTCTTTTGCCAAAAAGGTTGTGATCCATGAACAGAAACAAGAGAAAGTGTTTCGAGTTTTTTCCGCTTGGCTACATTGAACAGCAGCTCCACCGCTTTTTTGCCATTTCCCCCGCCTTGCGCTTCAGGCAATAAAGCAAGATCGTGAATGTAGAGCGTATCACATTTTTCCGGAAGTTTATGCAGCAGGCGATCAAGAGCAGGAATGGAATTCACTCTGAACGGATGGGCAAGGCAATAACCATAGATTGCGCTTGTTCCGGAGACTGAACTTTTATCTGAAATGTTTCCGGAGGCAGGATTTCCGTCGGAAAATACAAAGCAGGACGAAGGAGAAAGATTAAACTTTTCTTCGAGCACTGCATCCTCTTCCGGAAAATCCGGATGACAAAGTGAAGCGATCCGGCAGACATCTGCCAGATCGCTTTGTTTCATTGGACGCCAATATTTCACGGTTCGATCAACCGTTAGCGACATCGAATTCCAGAGGTTGAGTGTGTTTGATACCCTTTATCTTGCGCAATTCATCAAGCACTTGATCGGGAATACGTGCATCAAGATAAAGAAGCGCGATTGCGTCACCACCCGGTTCATTACGTCCCAAAGCGAAGTTTGCAATATTCACGCCGGATTTTCCGCAAATCGTACCGATTGTACCGATAATTCCCGGTGTGTCGGTGTTGGTGATATAAAGCATATGCGGGCCGACCTCGGCATCAAGATTGATACCCTTGATCTGGATAAAGCGCGGTTTGCCGTCAACAAAGCAGGTTCCGGCAATGGAACGGGTGCGCTTCGATGTTTTGACCGTCAGTTTGATATAACCGTCAAAAATACCGGATTTATCGCGCTTGACTTCAGAAAGAATAATACCGCGCTCTTTAACGAGAACCGGTGCCGATACCATGTTGACATCGGCAAGTTGTGGGCGAATGAGACCGGCCAATGCGGCACTGATAAGCGCGCGCGTATTCATGGCAGCCGTTGAACCATCAAACAGAATTTCGACTTCCTTGATGTCTTCCTCGGTCGATTGGCCAACAAATGCACCGAGAACTTCGGCAAGTTTGACAAACGGCTTCAAGCGCGGTGCTTCTTCTGCCGTAATCGACGGCATATTGATTGCATTGCTGACAGCACCGTTGATGAGATAATCCGACATCTGTTCGGCAACCTGAATGGCAACGTTTTCCTGCGCCTCGGTTGTCGAGGCACCAAGGTGCGGTGTGCAAACAACATTATCAAGGCTAAAGAGCGGATCATCGGCAGCCGGTGGCTCGACTTCATAAACGTCGACCGCTGCACCTGCAATTTTGCCCGACTTCAAAGCGTCAACGAGGTCTTTTTCGACAACCAGCGCACCGCGTGCACAATTGATAAGTCTTACGCCATTTTTCATCTTGGCAATCGTTTCTGCATTGATGATATGGCGGGTCTTATCGGTAAGCGGTGTATGCAAAGTAATGAAATCGGCGCGCTTCAACAGATCGTCCAATTCGACCTTTTCGACACCAAGTTCTTTGGCTCGGGCATCCGAGAGGAACGGGTCATAAGCAATCACTTTCATTTTCAATCCGACACCGCGGGTTGCGACAATCGAACCGATATTGCCACAGCCGATAATACCAAGAGTTTTGCCGGTGATTTCAACACCCATAAAGCGGCTTTTTTCCCATTTGCCAGCCTTGGTCGATTTATCGGCAGCTGGCAATTCGCGAGCAACAGCAAACATCAATGCAATGGCATGTTCTGCGGTTGTTATCGAATTGCCGAATGGCGTATTCATGACAATAATACCGCGCCGTGAAGCGGCCGGAATATCAACATTGTCAACACCGATACCGGCACGACCGACAACTTTCAGGTTTTTCGCGGCAGCAATTAGTTTTTCCGTTACCTTGGTTGCGGAACGGATTGCCAAACCATCATATTGACCAATAACTTCGAGAAGCTTTTCTTTGTCTTTACCGAGTTCCGGTTTGAAATCGACCTCAACGCCGCGATCTTTGAAAATCTGGACAGCCGTCGGGGATAGTTTATCAGATACAAGTACACGAGGTGCCATTATGGCCTCCAAAAATTTTGTAAAATGGGGGAATGAGCGGCCTTGAAACAAGCCGCTACAAGGGAATCTTAATTTTTAAAGAGCTGCTTTTTCAGCCTTGAAAGCCCAGTCGAGCCATTCCGTCAATGCCTGAAGGTCGCGAGCTTCAATCGTGGCACCTGCCCAGATGCGCAAACCTGACGGTGCATCGCGATAGGCCCCTATGTCATGGGCGACACCGGCTTTTTCCAGACGATTGACAATAGCCTTGGCAAATGCTGCCTGCTTGTCGGCATCGAGTTTAACCACTGCAGGATCAACAATTCTGAAGCAGACGGAAGTATTCGAGCGGGTTGCCGGATCTGTGGCCAAAAATTCGATCCACGAAGTTTTTGCAACGAATTTGTCCAGAACAGCAAAGTTCTCGTCAGCCCGTTTCATGAGTGTTTTCAAGCCACCAATCGACTTTGCCCATTTCAATGCATCAAGGTAATCTTCAACACAAAGCATAGACGGCGTATTGATTGTTGCGCCCTCGAAAATACCTTCATTGAGTTTTCCACCTTTTGTCATGCGGAAAATTTTTGGCAACGGCCATGCCGGCGTGTAGGTTTCAAGACGTTCCACCGCGCGTGGCCCAAGAATAAGCACACCGTGGGCACCCTCGCCACCCAGCACTTTTTGCCAGGAGAATGTTACAACATCGAGTTTCGAGAAATCGAGATTTTGTGCAAATGCTGCGGATGTTGCGTCGCAAATCGTAAGTCCCTTACGATCAGCCGGAATAAAATCGGCATTAGGAACGCGCACACCGGAGGTTGTTCCATTCCATGTAAAAACAACATCACGATCAAAATCGACTTTGGTCAAATCCGGTAATTCACCGTAAGGCGCTTCCAACTTGCGCACATCGGTCAATTTCAATTGTTTGACAACATCTGTAACCCAGCCGGAACCGAAGCTTTCCCATGCGAGCATGTCAACCCCGCGTGCTCCAAGGAGCGACCACAGTGCCATTTCAACAGCACCGGTATCGGATGCGGGAACAATGCCGATACGATAATTTGCAGGAACTTCCAGCACTTCGCGGGTAAGATTGATTGCCTCTGCCAGCTTGGCTTTACCAATTTTTGCACGATGTGAACGGCCAACCGGCGCATCAGCAAGCGCTTCAACCGTCCAACCGGGACGCTTTGCACAGGGACCAGAAGAGAAATTGGGATTGTTCGGGCGCACGCCCGGCTCGTCTAAATTTGTCATATTAATCTACCCTTTCAGATAGCTCGCCTCTCGTTGGGAAGAGGTGGCCCGCTCACGTGGTTATCCGAAAGCTTCTATCAATACAAGTAAAAAAATAGATTATCACAAATTATTTAGCCTAAGTGGGTTTTAGACAAAGTTTTTCAATGTATTGTTGAAGTGTTATTTTTCCTCTCAGCGTTTTATTCAAAGGCGGCCAATTACCTCTTATTGTCTTTAGCGCCATTCGAGTAAAAGACATTGCACTTGTTTTCGAACAATCTCAAAGAAAGATAATATTTTTCAATATCTTCCCTGTTCACTCCTTCGAGCTTTATGGGCTTTCCGAGTGCCGCTTCAAAGGCGGACGCGACATCTTGAACCGTGTAACGTTCCGGCCCTTCAATATAATGAATGCCGGCCTTTCCGCGTTCAACAAGCCCTGTCAAATAATCGGCAATATCGCGGGGAGCGACCATCGGAATGATAGAATGCGAGAGATAAATGATGGTCAGACATCCTTTTTCGGCAATCCCATTAAGTGCAAAATCCCAATTGGACATATAAACGCTGCCCGAACAATAAGCGCTTCCGGATAAATCTCTTTAACCTTCACCTCCAATAAATAAAGGCTTCCTAAATCTCCGATATGGTCACCTTCCTGAGCACTATAAGTCGACTGCACAATGACTTTTTTAAGATTCGTGTTTTCGAGCGCGCGCGTAATCGCTGCGATTGTTCGGCGCTCTTCAACATCGACATCATGAACAGGATTGGCAGGGGGATTAAGGATATGAACACCGCTTGCCTGTTTCAAAACCTTATTTAACGAGCGGTGGTCAGAACTATCGATTTCCGCCAGTTGCGCACCAAGCTTGACAAGGTTTTCAGCACGTTTTCCAGAACGGGTCACCACTGTCACATCCCTCCTCGAAAGAAGCAGATTTTTTGTGAGTTCGGAATCGATATGGCAGGTTCCGCCCATCACGACAAACATGATTCACCTTTCTTTCGAAAGCCGTTAGCCATCAAATGACGATAATCATTCTTGTCGGGAAGAACTAATGAAACTATGATGAGCTTTAAAACGGGACAGGTGCAGGATGAAACAATTGCATTGGATAAAAAGCTTAAGCCTTATGATAATTCCGCTTTTGTTTTTAAGTGGTTGCCAATCGGTTCCCAAGCTCAAATCACCGGATAATGTTTACGAGTTTAACACCCGCCCGACAAATGAAGTTGGCATTCCGGCCGATGTCCTGAGGCGTGCCGCTTTTACGGCAGAACGCCGCGGCTATCGTTATTTTACAATCAATGACACATCCGAAGGTGCCCAGACTTCAAAAATACCAACTTTCGGCATTAATTACGGACGCGATCCTTATGGTTTTTCCGACCCTGGCGCCGACAGTACAGGAGGTGGAATTTCAATGGATTTACCGTTGAATACGCGCCGCATCCATTGGGTTGTCACCATGATGCATACGCCCGAAGCACAAGCGACCAAAGTTTATGATGTAACCGAGGTTATTTCCAAATAGCTGTTTTCAACAAGTTGGTCACTTCAAGTTCAAGATAAAAATTGCGTTTTACAGAAAAACTGCTGTCATATAGCGGTTAGAGAAACCATTAGTTTTTTAAAAACTAGGGGGCGGAAATAATTTGCAAAATTCGTCTTTAAAAAAAGCCGTGATGCAGCGCATGGAAGGCTGCGCTTCGTTCAGCACGGTCTATAAAGATCAACGGTCATCATTGGAAAAGCTTTATCAATCGGGATCATTAAAACTGCGGTTCCCGCTTTATCCGGACAAACATTTCGAGGCTGTGCAAATCAATACAGCCGGCGGCGCAACCGGCGGAGACAAGCTTTTCTGGAAATGCGAGCTCGGCGAAAAAACACAAGCAACAATCACCACCCAAGCCGCGGAAAAAATATACCGCTCGCTTGATGGACAACCCGTTGAAATAGACGTTTCACTCGAATTGAAGACAGGCGCTACGCTTTTCTGGCTGCCTCAGGAAACGATTTTCTTTGATCAAGGCGCACTCCAACGCAACATCACTGTCAAGATGGAAGAAAATGCAAAACTCCTCATGGTTGAAAGTTTTGTTTTCGGTAGGAAATTGATGGGTGAAACGGTCAACAGCGGTTCTCTTGACGATCGTTGGCAAATCCGCCTTGGCAATAAACTTATCCATTTCGAAGCTTTTAAAATCGCTGGCGATATCGTGCAACAATTCGCCCGTCCTGCAATTTTTAACGGCAATCAGGCCATTGCCAGTGTTCTTTACATTGCTGATGATTATCAAAGCAAAGAAGAGGCAGCGAGAGAGATTATCGGGCAATCCGGAGGGGTCTCTGCGTGGAATGGCAAGCTTCTTGCAAGGATTATAGAAAAGGACTCCTATTTTCTGAAGAAAAGGTTGGTTCCTTTGGTAAATCTGCTGACAAAAGGGGCAGGTGTGCCGAAATTTTGGTCAATTTAGGTAAAGGTGAACAATGATACTTACCGAAAGAGAGAAAGACAAATTGTTGATCTCTATGGCTGCAATAGTCGCAAGAAAACGGCTCGAACGGGGTGTCAAACTCAATCATCCGGAAGCGGTTGCCATCATCAGCGATTTTGTTGTCGAAGGCGCTCGCGATGGTCGGACCGTTGCCGATCTCATGGAACAAGGCGCTTATGTATTGCGCCGCGACCAGGTCATGGAAGGCATCCCTGAAATGATTGAAGATATTCAGGTTGAAGCAACATTTCCCGACGGTACAAAACTTGTCACTGTCCACAATCCGATACGTTAAGCCCAACAGTTGGAAAAATAAAACTATAAAGAGGGGAACTCTCATGAAACTCGTGTCAAGATCAACACTTATCTCAGGTTTGATGATTTTTACATCCACACCGGCTTTTGCCCACCTTACAGGTGTTCCACATGACCATAGCTCTTTTACAAGCGGCTTTTTACACCCGTTAACCGGTTTCGATCATATTCTGGTGATGGTTGCAGTTGGCCTATGGGCAGCTCAACTCGGTGGAAAATCGATTGTTGCAGTTCCGGCAAGTTTCGTTCTCTTTATGGCTTTCGGCTTTTTGCTTGCTTTGAATGGTGTCGAACTGCCTTTTGTTGAACCCGTCATTCTTGCCTCGGTCGTTGCAATGGGGCTCTTTGCAGCTATGGCTATTCATCTTCCCGTTATGCCGGCAATGTTGGTTGTTGGTGCCTTTGCAATTTTCCACGGATATGCACATGGCAGCGAACTCGAAAGCGCTAGCGCTTATGCTTACGCCGCCGGATTTTCTCTTGCAACCGCACTTCTTCATGCAACAGGCATCGCAATCGGCTTGGGAGCCGGTAAAATTTTTGGCCGCTTGAACGGCAAAAAAGCCATCCGCATCGGAGGCATCGCTACCCTTCTTGTCGGCGTTTATATGGCGTTTTCTGCGTAAATAATGCTGACAAAAGTAACCGCTCTAACAATCGGAAAGAAACATTATGGTTCCCGGTGAAATCATCACAAAAGAAGGCGACATTGAAATGAATGCCGGCCGTCCTGCAATAAAGCTTAAAGTAGGCAATAGTGGTGACCGCCCTATTCAAGTGGGCTCGCATTATCATTTTTATGAAGCCAATTCTGCCCTTCAATTCGACCGTGAAAAAGCCCGTGGAATGCGCCTTGATATTCCGGCTGGTACCGCTATCCGGTTTGAACCGGGACAAGAAAAAGATGTTTTCCTCATACCATTAGCGGGAAAACGGCGTGTCTTCGGTTTTCGTGCAAAAATTCAGGGGGATCTTTGATGACCCACAAAATTTCACGTGCGGCTTATGCGCAAATGTTCGGGCCTACAACAGGCGACCATATCCGCCTTGCCGATACAGACCTTTTCGTAACTGTCGAAGATGACAAGACAACTTATGGCGAGGAAGTCAAATTCGGTGGCGGTAAAGTTATCCGCGATGGCATGGGGCAAAGCCAGTGTTCACGGGAAAAAGGGGCTATGGATACAGTTATCACCAATGCCCTTATTGTTGATTATACCGGCATCTATAAAGCCGATATCGGTTTGAAAGACGGGATTATCGAAAAAATCGGTAAAGCCGGCAATCCCGATATTCAGCCGAATGTCGACATCATCATTGGCCCTGCAACCGAAATTATTGCAGCGGAGGGAAAAATTGTAACCGCCGGCGGAATTGATTCACATATCCATTTCATATGCCCCCAACAGGTTAACGAAGCGCTCTATTCCGGCGTTACAACAATGTTTGGCGGTGGCACAGGGCCCGCGCACGGGACGCTTGCGACCACCTGCACACCGGGACCTTGGCATTTGGCACGGATGATACAGGCGGTAGACAGTTTACCAATGAATATCGGTCTTGCCGGTAAAGGCAATTCATCCTCACCGGATGCTTTGATCGAAATGGTCAATGCCGGTGCTTCTTCGCTCAAACTTCATGAAGATTGGGGGTCGACTCCGGCGGCAATCGACAATTGCTTGAGCGTTGCCGATGATTATGATGTGCAGGTGATGATCCACACCGATACCTTGAATGAAGCGGGGTTTGTCGAAGATACAATCGCGGCATTCAAAGGCCGGACAATCCACGCCTTTCATACAGAAGGTGCCGGCGGTGGCCATGCTCCCGATATTATCCGTGTTTGCGGGTTTGAAAATGTATTGCCTGCCTCCACCAACCCCACACGCCCCTATACGGAAAACACCATTGCCGAGCACCTCGATATGCTCATGGTTTGTCATCACTTATCGGCAAAAATACCAGAAGATGTTGCTTTTGCCGAAAGCCGTATACGTAAGGAAACAATTGCCGCAGAAGATATCCTGCATGATATTGGTGCCTTTTCTATTATCGCGTCGGATAGTCAGGCAATGGGACGCGTCGGCGAAGTCATTATCCGCACATGGCAAACAGCCGATAAAATGAAAAAACAACGGGGTTATTTGGGGAAAGATAGCGGGTTCAACGATAATGAGCGGGTGAAACGCTATATTGCAAAATACACAATCAATCCTGCCATTGCACAAGGAATCGGTCATGTCACCGGTTCGATCGAGACAGGCAAACGTGCCGATATTGTCATCTGGTCGCCAGTCTTTTTCGGTGTAAAACCGGAGATGGTTTTGCTTGGCGGAATGATCGTTGCGGCACCAATGGGGGACCCCAATGCATCAATTGCAACACCGCAACCGGTTCACTTCCGGCCAATGTTCGGCGCTTTCGGAAAGGCTGTCAAACACACCTCTGTCACCTTTACCAGCATCGCCGCCATTAACAATGGGCTCACTGAAAAGCTCGGGCTTGAAAAGGAACTTGTTGCCGTCAAAAACACCCGCACTATTTCCAAAAAATCCATGAAACTCAATTCTGCAACGCCGCATATCGACGTCGACCCTGAAACCTACGAAGTGCGCGCAGATGGTGAATTATTAACATGCGAACCGGCAAAAATACTTCCGATGGCACAACGCTATTTCCTTTATTGAGGTTTAAATGTCCTATAAAACTTTTCGATCAACAAAATATATACCGGCGTCCAATGCCAAAGGTTTGCCGTCTTCAGGCGCGTTGTCACTTTCCCATGACGAGCGCCATATCCGCCGAAAATTACTTCATTTTGTGAATGGCGATATGATAATGGTGGATCTGAAAGAACCCGTCCATCTCTTGGAAGGGGATGTTCTTGAAGCAGAAAACGGCGAATATTTTCTCATCCATGCAGCCAACGAACCGCTTTATTCTGTAACGGCGAACACACCGCTGGAGCTTACACAACTTGCCTGGCATTTGGGCAATCGTCATCAAGCAGTCGAAATTAAAGAAAATACGATTCTTCTATCTCGCGATCCGGTTATTCGCGCTATGCTTGAAGGTTTAGGAGCAACTATAAAAGAGATCGAAGCTCCTTTTCAACCTCTCCACGGAGCTTATCACGACCATGCGGGGCACCATCATTAATGTTGCAGGGTGATGCCTCTTTACTGCGTTTGATGACGCTTTTTTCACCCGTCTTTCCGGTCGGAGGCTTTGCCTATAGCCATGGTCTCGAACAGGCAGTCCATGAAAATTTTATTCAAAATGCCGACGATTTGTTTAATTGGCTTGATGCTCTTGCCAATCACGGATCACTCCATAATGACGTGGTTTTGATCGCCGAAGCTTGGAGATCAAGCAATCAAGGACAAAACATTGTTGACTTAGTTGAAATCGCCAATGCCAACGCTGCCTCGAAAGAGCGCTTTCTGGAAATTGATTTACAAGGCCGTGCTTTTTGTAGGGCAGTTGCCCAAACCAGTTTTTCAAAAGAAATTTATAAAGCTCTTCCCTATCCGGTTGCTGTGGGTATTCTCGGGCACCAATTGGAAATTTCATTGTCATCTGTCCTGACAGCCTATCTCCACACATTCCTGTCAAATCTGGTGCAGGCAGCAATCAGACTTGTTCCGCTTGGTCAAAGCGACGGGGTCAAAATAATGGCAAAGCTCGAAAATACAATTCTTGCTATCACCGGTAACAGCGATAAGCTTACACTTGATGATCTCGGTTCAAGCTGTTTCATATCCGACATCATGGCAATGCGCCACGAAACACTCTATTCAAGGATTTTCCGCTCATGACATCTTCATATTCACCAAACGGCCCATTACGTATCGGCATAGGTGGCCCCGTCGGGTCCGGAAAAACAACTTTGACGGAAATGCTTTGCAAGGCCTTGCGCGATCGTTACTCGGTCGCCGTTGTTACCAACGACATTTATACAAAAGAAGATGCCCTGTTTCTCAATCGCGTTCAGGCACTGCCGGAAGACCGCATCATCGGCGTGGAAACAGGCGGTTGCCCTCACACTGCTATTCGCGAGGATGCAACGATCAATCTGCAAGCAATTGACGAGCTGGTTAAACGTCATCCTGACCTTGATATGGTATTTATCGAATCGGGCGGAGACAATCTCGCAGCAACATTTTCTCCCGACCTTGCCGATTTGACACTTTATGTCATTTCGGTCGCAGAAGGCGAAAAAATTCCGCGTAAAGGCGGTCCGGCGATTACCCGCTCCGACTTGCTTATCATTAACAAGAAAGATCTAGCCCCATATGTTTACGCCGATCTTGATATCATGAAACATGACGCCGAAATCCAGCGCGGCGAAAAGCCTTTTGTATTCACCGATATGTTGCGCCGCGAAGGGCTTCAGGACATTATTCGATTTATCGAACAGGCGGGCGGCTTCAACCGGTAAATAAGCAAACGCCCACATGAAAAACGTTTTTCACGTCTTAAAAAATTTTACTCTCACATGAACAAAGCTGATGGCGTCAAAGAGCTTCTGCAAAGATAAAAAGATATTTGCCAGAATTTCTCTATAAAGTTTCACTGAGAAATATGTTCGGGAAAATTAATTGGTACGCCTAAGGGGACTTGAACCCCTGTTTCCGCCGTGAGAGGGCGGCGTCCTAACCGCTAGACGATAGGCGCACGGTGTAGAGCCGCTAATAAGCCTTGTTTACTCAAAGAGCAATGCCAAATCCCCAAAAAAATGAACTTAACAGGGCAAATTTTGAATATTTTTGTTTTGAAGGCTAGACACTCAAAATTTTAATGTTATAAACCCAACCGCTCCGGTTAAAAAACCGGACGTGCCCAGATAGCTCAGTTGGTAGAGCAGCGGACTGAAAATCCGCGTGTCCGTGGTTCAATTCCGCGTCTGGGCACCATCTCAACTTTTCACCTTTTTATCATAATGTTTTTATTAATTATTCTCTTGAGTAAGAGAATAGAAAAGCGTTCCAATCGTTCTGACGCTTTTGAATTGTCTCATCGGCTAATTATCGCTGATCATCTGTTTTTTATATAAAAAGATACGCTTTTTTCAGCTTCACAAACCAAATCGATTTCAATTGCACTATTGTGGCTCCGGAATTTTTATATGAAACGCATTCATCCTCGCACCTTTAATGGGAATCTTTTTCCCTCTCTTTATTTGCAAGCCTCACGTTTTGTCCAATATTTTGATCTGAAATATTCGATAATCTGTTCTCTTGATTTCGATTGCCACAATATTCCATCTTATTGAGCCGTAAGCCTTTTTTAAAAATAACAATAAAATGTTTTTGGTGACCTCTAAATGCCGAACACTCGTTGCTCCCACATTTTCTGTCAGCCATTGGCTCGAACGCAGCTTATAAAACGAAATGAGTTATCGAATGTCAATCTAACGAACAGACACAGCCAATTTGTTAAGTTAGGAATTTTCCGTGTCTCACCAACAAGCCTACTTTTGCGAGACGAAAGCGGCTAAATTTTCTTTGGGCGAGAGATTTGAGCCATGCAATGGACCGACAATATGCCATTGAAAACGTTTGTTTTCCATAATTCTGCTCTCAATTCAGCCAATCTCCTAAGTAAGCTCAAGATTTATTTTTAAGCACCAATTACGCCTGAAGGGTTTAAAAACGTGAGGAATAAGTTTCCTTATTTTTACCGTAAAATCCGACTTAATGAGTGAGAGAATAACTTTGGTCTATGAGATCGTAGATTTCTTTTATAGATACTGTTTCATCAAGAACAATAGTGATCCAACTATCCTTGTTCATGTGATAAGCCGGCAATAAACTACTTTTCAAAATCACTGTTCTTCTGCTTAAGCATGTAGCCTGCAATCTTCTAACAGATTGCAGCTTAAAAACCGTGCCATCTTTTGTCAGGAACCCCACGTTATATAAAGCAGCGATAGGCCGATCAATGCACATAGTGGAGACCAGTAGCGCGTGTCATAGTAAGCAAATGTGCTATCTTTTATTTTCTTGGTAAAACCGACAAGCCGAAAATCGCCAATTGCCCTGACAATAAAAACGGCTGCAAGCAAAGTCCCACCTATTTTTAATATATAAGTTGGCAGCAAGCCGATAATCCCTGCTCCCAATTCCATTACGAACAATGTAACAAGCAACAGTGCCGAGGCAACTAGAAAAGTACCTAATTTGCTTGCATGGAAAGCCGGGACACCCTCAATATAGGGAATTACTTTTGATGATGGTTCAGCATCGGGTTTCAATACCCAATAGTAATGTGTCAAGGCAATCAAAAAAAGCACAATGACAGTGCTTAAATGGACAATGGTATAGAACATCGCGGTGGTCCAACCTTTCAAGGAATTTATTTTTGGAAGAGTAATTTGAGATAAGTAGCAAAAGGATTTGGCCGGTTAGGCTCCTTTCGCAAAAGGCGGTTCACAGCTTCATTATGGCCTAATGCCATCGAGCCTTCAACCAGAATTCTGCAATCAAAAGGTGGCTCCTAATCCTTCATTTTGTACAATTGCTCAACAAGACTGCCATAAAAAACTTTTTGTTCATCCATCAGCTTACTTTGGCGAGACGAGAGCGGGTTTCCAAGCAGGAGATTTGAAGCATATAATGAATTGAAAAGATTTCAATGGAAAGGGTTGGTCTCTATTGTTCTCAATTCAGACAGTTTTTGAGGTGGGCTCAAAGTATATTTTTAAGCACCAATTACGGCCGAAGGGTTTAAAAAGCTCAGGAATAATTTCCCTATTTTTACCGTAAAATCCGACTTAATGAGTGAGAGAATAACTTTGGTCTATGAGATCGCAAATTTCTTTCATAGGTACGGTTCCATCAAGAACAATACTGATCCAACTATCCTTGTTCATGTGATAAGCGGGCAAATAGCCGGCTGACTGACGTAAATTACCTATCATGACTGATGGGCATTTCACGTTGATAACATCCACTTCATCGTTTCCCGTCAGACCCAAGCGGTATTTTGGAACATTCATTATGAGAGCATACCATTTTTTATTATCTCTATGGCGTAAGACCACGTAATCAGGATATTTTCTCCACGGATGTTCTTCTTTCGTATCGTATTTTGATTTCACATACTCGATAAGTTGTTCTCTCAATTTCCAATACTCCGGTTTTCGATATCATTTCGTCGTAGCCTATTTTAAAGGAACCACCTGCTAATATCTCGATTGTTCTACTCTTAGGAACGGGCCTTCTTTTTCATCTATTTTTTCCAATTAGCGGCCTCAATAATTTCAAACGTAAAATGATCCAACATATCCCTACGGACAACCTTCGATTATGGAAATTACCCAAAGATTCACCGCGTATTACCGCATGTTCGCTGATTGTTAACTCGGGCAAATTCACTTGGATTCACTTCGCGTCCAATGGTCAGCAGATAGTTTAACTCAGGCATCTAGCAAAACATAGTTCTATGAGAGGCTTTAACAGATAACAATTTCCCTAGAAATTCCGTTGAGTAAGTCTAGAAACTCTCTTCATTTCCTATGGCGAGCGGTTATTGTCGCATATTAATATCGGATAGTGTTAGAGACAATATTTCCCGATCATTAAACCATGCCGGCAACGATTGACGAGAAAGAAGCTGCTATTGCAACCGCTAGCAATTTTTACTGTCTCTGAGACGCTCAGGGAACGCGTTAAACGGAGCCGGCGGGCAATGAGCCGCTATCTATTCCAATTTGGTGACACTTAAAACCGTTCTGTTTACCGCCAAGTGTCAAATCAATTTTAGCGGTTGGCAAAGAGACCAATGACTCACTAGAGAGCTCTCATTTAAACCAGAGATGACCAGTTTAAACGCCGTTAGCGATGACGTGCTTTTCCAGACCACGATTTATCGAGCAACAACGGGTGACTTGGTGTCATTTGCCCCCAACGATCCGCGGCCATTTTGAAGGAGGCAATTTAATTACCTCATGGTCATGTGAGGTGTTTCAGCAGGATTTTTTTGACGTGCGTTTCGATAGAAAGTGACGAAGCTTTTTTCCCGAAGTTAGATTTCGGTTTTGACATACTGATATTTGGGCGATAGCATCAAGTCGGCCGTTATTTCTGCTCTACATTACACAAACGCCAAACAACGAACATTTGGATGCTATCAGAGCGACAAACTGATTGCTGATTCAATAAGAGCAGCAGATCAAATGTCTCCATCTTTTTAACAAAGCTTTTAACCGTTATCAGTGTTTTTTTGGTGCTAAAGTTTCAAGATGGTAATATCGATACCATTGAACTTATCATTTAATCATAACCAACAAAAACACCCCTGCCGGTTATAGAAAGCGGATATCAATAGGTAAGTAAAAAGATAGGAAGATAAGGATTGGTTGCGGGGGCAGGATTTGAACCTGCGGCCTTCAGGTTATGAGCCTGACGAGCTACCGGGCTGCTCCACCCCGCGCCAAGG
>NZ_JACFSQ010000018.1:0-342 GCF_016100335.1 Bartonella sp. W8167 | reverse complement strand
GCAATCTGATTTTCATTGATGATGGCACGACATGGCTGACCGACTTCAGTCAGGCGCTTACAGATAATGGCGACGGCATTCTTGATACCAATGTTTATTATGAAGAGATAAAAGACAAAAGCGGTTTTTCGCAGAATGTTCTATTGGGGATTTTAGGGGCAGCTGCCGGAGCGGGCGGCATTGCTGCTGCAGTGTCAAGTGATGATGATGACCATGACGAACCGGTTGTTGATAAAACGCCGCCGGCAGCACCGACCTATTTTGTTGTAAACAATAATGACCCGAAAAATTTGCTTGCGGTCAGGAATGGCGGTTATCTGAACGATAGTACGCCACTTTTAT
>NZ_JACFSQ010000017.1:0-413 GCF_016100335.1 Bartonella sp. W8167 | reverse complement strand
GCAGCAAGACACCGAGGCAGCACAAGCAACCTTGGCGTGTTCAACATGAAGTGTAACCTGAAAGTTTATATTCATGGTCACAACGCAACTTATGTCAAACATAGACGCTACAGCAATTATGCATAAGCATAAACTGGTACATTCCTCTAAGAGGATTGTTTTTTCATGGCGAAAAGTCCTATTCTTCCATCATCGACCATAACAGGTTTTTGTCAAAGTCAAGCACTTTATGCCAAGGCCAAGCCGACCAAATGAAAATCCGTATAGCTGTTCGGGAGTCATAAGTATTCACAGCGAATGTATCAATGATCAAGCTTAACATATCTCTTGAGCACGGAAATACCGAGCAGCAAGACACCGAGGCAGCACAAGCAACCTTGGCGTGTTCAACATGAAGTGTAACCTGAAAGTTT